>JBFLYG010000001.1:0-147734 GCA_040756765.1 Pseudomonadota bacterium
GTGATGGGAAAGTTGATTGCACGTCATCGATCCCTCCTTGCAGATCGTGGTGGTGAGACCCCTTCTGCTTAACGCATCAGGCCGCCACTCACACCTGCATAGGGTCTTGATCCGGCAATCCAGCTTGTGCGCTGCACGACGAGAGTATTCTTAAGCTGGATCACCGGGTCTTGGCGCTACGCGCCGGCCCGGTGATGACGCCGAGATAGGTGCAGCACTGTGCCAACAAAAAATCCCCGGAGCGCCGCTCCGGGGATTTTTGTTTGTAGTGAAGTGACGCCGTCACTTCTGCTCGGGCAGGATCGGGGTCTTCGGCAGGAATCCCGGCACGAAGGTCTGGCTGGCCTCCAGCTTGCCGCCATTGACCTGGACGTTGGCGTTGATGAAGTCGAAGGTCTTGGCCATCTTTTCGGGGAGGATGTGGCCATAGCCGTTGGCCTTGACGTCGGCGTTGACGGCGATGCGCTCCAGCAGGTCGATTTCCTCGCGCACGATGCCGCGATCGAGGGCCGGGACGTTCTTGACCATGATGGCGGCGGCCTCGTCGCGGTGGGCGAGGGTGTATTGCCAGCCGCGCAGTGCCGCGCGCACGAAGCCGCGCACCGCTTCCGGATTGTCATCGAGGAAGCTCTTCTTGACGCCGATCGAGTTGGAGTAGAGGTCGAGGCCGTAGTCGGCGGCGAACAGGCAGACCGGCTGCTTGCTCGGCGCGGCGCGGCGGATCGCTGGCGCCGCCATCAGGAACTGGTCGACGCCGTCGACCTGCCCGGCCGCCAGCATCGGGATGCGCGCGGCGGCATCGACATTGACGATCTCGAGCTTGCTGCCGTCGAGCTTGTTCATGTGCATGAAGGCGCGCCAGATCTGGGGAATGAACGACGCCGAGCTCGAACCGAATTTCAGGCCTTCGAGCTGGGCCGGCTTGGTGATGTTGGCGCCGGGGTTGAGCGTGTAGACGCAATAGGGCGCTTCCACATAGGCGCCGGCGACGATCTTGACGTCACTGCCGGCCTTGCCGGCCGCCACCAGGCTCGGCACGTCGATCAGACCCATCTGCGCAATGCCTGTGACGACGCCGCGGATCGCATCCGCGGTGCCTTTCGACGGCATGATCTCGACGTTGAGGCCTTCCTCCTTGAAGTAGCCCTTCTCGAGCGCGACGTACCACGGCGTATGGCGGCCGAGGCTGATGAAATCGAGCATGAACTTGACGTTGGTCTCGGCGGCCGCTTGGCCGGTGAACGGCGTGGCGGCGAGGCACGACAGCGTGGCGGCGACGCCAGCCAGTTTCTTCAGCATTTCAAGGTCCTCCGATCGATTATCTGCGGCGTTGCTGGGTCCGTGCTTCCAGCGGCCGGTTCCCGTTGACCACAGAGACATCATAAGATATTTCAGTAGACATACAAGCTGATCATGCTGTTCGTCGGCGCCTCCGCCGGAAGCCGAACCGGGCGGATCAAAGGTGGCGCCGCAGGAAGGGAACGGGATGGGGTTCGTCGAGATAGCCAACGTCCGCAAGGTGTTCGGCAGCGGGCCGAAGGAAGTCGTCGCGCTCGACGAGGCCAATCTGACCTTCGAGGAAGGTGCTTTCGTCGCGCTGCTCGGGCCGAGCGGCTGCGGCAAGACCACGCTCTTGACCATCGTCGCCGGCCTGGTGCCGAAGACCTCCGGCTCGGTGAAGGTCGCGGGCCGCGAGGTCAACGGTCCCTATTCCGACTATGGTTTCGTCTTTCAGCAGCCCAGCCTGATGCCGTGGCGCTCGGTGATCGAGAACGTGCTGTTTCCGATGGAGATCCTCGGCCGCCGCGACGCCGAGGCGAAACGGCGGGCCGAGCATCTGCTGGAGCTGACCGGTCTTAGAACTTTCGCCCAGTCGCGGCCGCACGAGCTGTCCGGCGGCATGCAGCAGCGTGTCTCGCTGTGCCGTGCGCTGATCCACAAGCCGAAGCTGCTGCTGATGGACGAGCCGTTCGGTGCGCTCGATGAATTCACGCGCCTCGACATGAACGACCTGCTGCTCAAGGTGAAGGACGAGACCGGTGCCTCGGTGCTGTTCGTCACCCACTCGATCTCGGAGGCGATCTACCTCGCCGACAAGGTGGTCGTGTTCACGCGGCGGCCGGCACGGGTCAGCACCGAGTTCAACATCCATCTCCCGGGCCCGCGCAGCCAGGCGAGCCGCTTCACGCCCGAATTCACCGCGGCCGAGCGCCGCGCCAGCGAGGCGCTGGGCCTCTTGGCCGAGCCTTCGAAGGAGTTGTGATCATGAGCCGCGCCATGTCCTCCCAGGTCGGCTATCCGCTTGCCGGCGTCGTCCTCATCGTCGCGCTCTGGGCCATCGCCTGCCAGCTGTTCCGCATTCCCGAAGCCGTGCTGCCGTCGCCGGACAGCGTGGCGATCGCATTCGCCGACAGCTTCGGCCTGCTGCTACGCGAGGGCTGGGTGACGCTGACCGAGACCGTGCTCGGCTTCGCGCTGGCGCTGGCGGTCGGTCTGCCGATGGCGGTGGCCATCGCCAACTCCCGCCCGCTCAACCTGATGTTCTATCCACTGCTGGTGGCGCTGCAGTCGGTGCCGAAGGTGGCGCTGGCGCCGATCGTGCTGGTGTGGCTCGGCACGGGCCTCGAATCCAAGCTCGCGATCGTTTGGCTGGTGGCGTTTTTCCCCATCATCATCGACACCGCCGCGGGCCTGCGCGCGACGCCGCGTGACCTCGTCCAGCTCGCGCGCAGCCTCAAGGCCTCACCCTGGCAGATCTTCTACAAGGTGCAGTTTCCGGCGGCGCTGCCGTTCGTGCTGACCGGCGCCAAGGTGGCGATCACGCTTGCGGTGATCGGCGCGGTGATCGGCGAGTTCATGGGATCGAGCCGTGGTCTCGGCTTCCTGTTGCTCAGCGCCACCTCGCAGCTCAACACCCCGCTGGCGTTCGCTGCGCTGTTCGCGCTGTCGTTCCTCGGCCTCGGTGTCTATGCGGTGGTCGAGATCGTCGAGGTGCTGCTCGCCCGCTGGCTGCCGCCGCGGGCTGCAGGACACTAGTGGCGGCCGTCAGGCCGCCTGCAGCGACGACAGGAAGCGCTCGACCTCGCCCTGCAACTGCTCGGAGTGCGACGACAACCCGTTCGACGCCTGCAGCAGGCGCGCAGCGACGCGGCTGGCCTCGCCCGACGCCTGGTTCAGGCTGTCGACATTCGCGTTGACGTCGCTCGTGCCGATCGCCGCTTGCTGGACGTTGGCGGCGATGTCTCTGGTCGCGGTGCCCTGCTGCTCGACGGCCAGCGCGATGGTGCGCGAGATGTCGTTGATCTCGGCGACGGTGGTGACGATCGCCTGGATCGCGCTCACCGCTTCCCCCGTTGCGGTCTGGATGCCCTGAATCTGCAGCGCAACCTCTTCGGTGGCCTTGGCGGTCTGGTTGGCGAGCGCCTTCACCTCGTTGGCCACCACGGCAAAGCCCTTGCCCTGTTCGCCGGCGCGGGCGGCCTCGATGGTGGCGTTGAGCGCGAGCAGGTTGGTCTGGCTGGCGATGTTCTGGATCAGCACCACCACTTCGCCGATCTTGCGCGTGCCCGCCGCAAGGCTGTCGACCACCTGATTGGTGCGGCGCGCCTCGCTCGCGGCTTTCTCGGTCATGTTGGCGGAGCGGGCGACCTGCTGCCCGATGTCGCCGATCGAGGAGGCGAGTTGCTCGGCGGCTCCGGCGACGGTGTCGACGCCCTGCGAAGCCTGGGCGGCCGCGGCGGCTGCCGCCGCGGTCTGGCGGGCGGTGTCCTCGTTGCTGCCGTTCATCGCGGCGGACATGCCCTGCATCTCGTCGGCGGCTGCGGCGACCGCCGCGACGATGCCGCCGACCTTGCGCTCGAATTCCGAGGCCAGGGTATGGCGTGTCGCATCGCGCTCGCGCGCCGCCCGCTGTTCGGCGGAGGCTCGCTCGGCCTGGGCCTGGGCTTCGGCGCTCTGCGCGGCGCGGGCCTCTTCTGCACGTTGCGCCGCGGTCCGGAACAGCTGCGCCAGCGTGACCGCGAGCCAGATCAGGACGCCGGCCTCCATCAGAAGGACGACCGCGTGCAGCACGACGCGCCCGAGATCGCTGCCGCCCGGATAGATCGCGGCGGGCAGCAGGAAGTTGAGCAGCAGATGATGCAACGCCACCGCGATCGTGCCGGCCACGATCGGCCGGGCATCGCAATACGCCACGAGGCAGGCCAGCGCTGCGAAGAAATACATGTGCAGGTCGAGCTGCCAGGGATGCCCTGCGAGCTGATAAGTGAACACCGAAACGTCGGCCATCAACGCCACCGCCACGGTGAGGCGGGTCGACAGTCCGTTGCCGACCGCCCGCCATGACAGCGTGGGGGCCGCGGCGCAGACCGCGATGAACAGCGCCGGCAGCAGCCAGCCGTCGCCGCGCGCCATCCCGATCGCGACCGACAGCGGCAGGTGCAGCCACAGCAGCGCGATCAACGCCTTGCTGGCCGTTTCACGCAACGTTTCGAGATCCTCGTGGTCGGTCATCATGATCTGTCCGTTGAGGGTGTGCGAAGGCAGGCAGCGATGGCCTGCGGGTTGAGGGTGAGCCAGGCGCCGGCGGCGTGCAGCCGCTGCAGGCCGTCGTGGCCGTCCGGGCGGACGACGATCAGGGATGTGAAGGCTGTGGTCCGCACGACGGCCGCGTCGGCCGCCGCCGCGGCGGCGAAGGTCTGCTGGGCACTCCACCACGGCGGGAACGCGACCGCGACCGTATCCAGGCCGGAAGGCGCGCGCAGCGTCAGCGCCGCCATGGCGACCAGACTCGCGGTCAGAAGCGCGGCGGCGCCGAGCCACGCGGGCCACTGCGCGGCCGGAATGTGCTTGGCCTGCTCCATGTGGCAACCTGATACCGAAACAAAGCTAATCCTGCGTAAATTTGAGGCAGTCGTGACGCGTTCCGGCAGCGCGCGGCCGGCGCCAATCGGCCGGGAGCGAACGAAAGCTTGATCCGGCGCGCCCCGCCGGATGCGCTCGCCGGCTGGCCGCGAGCCGTCAGCGGACCCGCGTGCGACCTCCAGCGCAACTGCGGCAAGCGCTTGTGATCGCGACGGAATACCGGCAACCCGCGGGCTGCGCATGCGCCAGAGGCTGCGGGCCGAAGCTGCCTTCGGTGGCGCCGGCCCCGCCCAAACCGGGAGGCTGGATTTTAAGTAAATCTTTAAGTGCTGCGATGACCTAATCGCCGCTCAGCACCGGGCCTTCGGGTGCTTTTGGCCAGCCCTATCGATGGGTCCCATGTTCCGAGCATTCGCGTCCGTCGCGCCAGACCATTCTGGAGCCCTGCTCGGGCTCGCGATCACCGTTTGCGTGCTGGCGAGCGCTGTGACGGTGACGCTGTTTCGCCGGGCGCAGGCATCGGCGGCGACCCTGCAGACGGTCTGGCTCGGCTCGGCCGCTATGGTCGGAGGCTGCGGGTTCTGGATCGCCCACGCGATCATGATGCCGGCTTACCTGCCCGGTGTGATCGCCGGCTCTGATGCGTCTTTCGTGGCGATGTCCCTGACGCTGGCCGTTGCCGCGGTGGGGCTGGGGCTAGGTCTCGTCCTGCGCAGCGAGGCGCAGGTCACGGTGGTCATCGGCGGTCTCATTTTTGGCGGTGGCATCGCGGTGATGCACCACACCGGGCTGTCGGCGCTCGAGTTGCCGGGGCATCTGGCGTCGTCCCCGTCACTCGGGGTGCTGGCACTGATGCTCGCCAGCGGGCTCGGCTGCATCGCGCTGACCTTCGCCGCGCGCGGCCGAGATCTGTTCCGCTCCGCCGCCGCCGTTGCGTTCCTCACAGCCGCCGTGGTCGCCCACAATGTCACGGTGATGCACGGGATCGTGTTCACTGCGGATCCGGCCATCGCCGGCACGGCATCGCCGCTGTTCGGCACCTCGCTGTCGATTGCGATCGCGACCGCCGTGATGGCGGCGCTCTGCCTCGTCGCGCTGATCAGCGATGGTCGTTCCAAGGCGATGCTGCGTCGCCAGGAGGTGCTGCTGCACACCGCGCTGCAAAACATGTCGCAGGGCCTGTGCATGCTGGACGCCGACGGGCGAGTGTCGCTCTACAATGAGCGCTATGCCCGGCTGACGGGCTTGCCTGGCCTGCCGCTGAAGGGACGGCTGCTGCTCGAATTGTTCAGGTTGCGCCAGGCGACCGGTGACTTCGCCGGCGATCCCGAGGAATTCTTCACCCGCATCATGGCCGACATGCGCGCCGGCATGTCGAGCGTCAAGATCATGGAGCATGCGAGCGGTCGCGTGGTCCGCGTCATCGAGCAGCCGATGGATGGCGGCGGCTGGGTTGCGACCCTCGAGGACATCACCGAGGCCCGCAAGGCTCAGGCGCAGCTCGCCTTCATGGCGCATCATGACGCCCTGACCGGCCTCGCCAACCGGCTGCGGTATCGCGAGGCGCTGGAACAGGCGGTGGCCGGGCTCGGCCGCGGCAGCGACGTCGCGATCCTCTGCCTCGACCTCGACCGCTTCAAGGGAACCAACGATACGCTGGGTCATCACATCGGTGATGATCTGCTGCGGCAGGTGGGGGCGCGCCTCGCTGCCTGTGCCGGCGCGTCCGCATTGGTGGCGCGGCTTGGCGGCGACGAGTTCGCGATCGTGCTCGCCGGCCATGGCCCGATGGCCGGAGAGGCCGCCGCGCTGGCACGGCAGATCATCGATGCAATCGCTGCCCCGTTCGAGATCAGCGGCCATCATCTGACGATCGGGATCAGCATCGGCATTACGATCGCCCCGACAGATGGCGACGATCCCGAGCAGCTGTTGCGCAACGCCGACCTCGCGCTGTACCGGGCCAAGGAGGACGGCCGCGGCACCTTCGCCTTCTTCGAGCCCGGTATGGATGCGCGGGCGCAGGCGCGGCGGCTGCTCGAAATGGAGCTGAAGACCGCGCTGACGCGGGACGAGTTCGAGGTCTATTATCAGCCGATCGTCGGCTTCGAGACCGGCCAGATCGTCGGCTTCGAGGCGCTGGTGCGCTGGATCCATCCGATCCGTGGCCTGATCCCGCCCGGACAATTCATTCCGGTGGCCGAGGAGACCGGCCTCATCCGGGCGATCGGCGCACTCGTGCTGCGCCGGGCCTGCCGCGATGCCGTGAGCTGGTCGCAGCAGGTGTGCGTGGCCGTGAACCTGTCGCCGGTCCAGTTCACGAACACCGATCTGGTCGAGACGGTGATCGCGGCGCTGGAGGGGGCGGGTCTGCCGGCCGAGCGGCTCGAGCTCGAAATCACGGAATCCCTGTTGCTGAACGACAGCGAAACGACGTTCGCGACCCTGCGGCGGCTGCGTGGTCTCGGGGTGCGAATCTCGATCGATGATTTCGGCACCGGCTATTCCTGCCTCAGCTACCTGCGCCGCTTTCCGTTCGACAAGATCAAGATCGATCGCTCCTTCGTGCAGGATCTCGACGAGCGCGAGGACGCGATGGCGATTGTGCGCGCGGTCACCGGGCTGGGCCGCAGCCTCGGCATCACCACCACCGCCGAGGGCGTGGAAACCCGCAGCCAGCTCGACCTGCTGCGCGCGGAGGGCTGCACCGAGGTGCAGGGCTATCTGTTCAGCCCGCCGCGGCCGGCGTCCGAGGTGGAATGGATGCTGTCCGACCGCCTCGCGCGCGCGACCGCGTGACGCTGGCGTCCGCGCTCACCGCGACAGAAAGCCATCCAGCTCGGCCAGCGTCTCGGCCGGCATTTCTTCCTGGGGGGAGTGGCCGCAGGCCAGGGCGCGGCCGCTGACGTCGGTGGCTTTCTCCCGCCAGGTCGCCAGCACGTCGTAGAGCTGGCCGACGGTGCCTTTGGCCCCCCAGAGCGCGAGCAGCGGCGCAATGACCTTGCGATCGGCGTCATCCGCGTCATGGACGAGATCGATCGTCGCCGCGGCGCGATAGTCCTCGCAGATGGCGTGGCGCGTCGCCGGGTCACGGTAGCAGCGCAGGTACTCGTCGAAGGCCGCGGGCTCCGTCGCTCCCTCGGTCTTGAGCTGGCCGGCGATATGATGGCGCAGGAAGAATTCGGGATCGGCGGCGATCAGGCGCTCCGGCAGCGGCGCCGGCTGGATCAGGAAGAACCACCAGAAATAGCGGGTGGCGAACGCCTTGTCGGTACGCTCATACATGGTCTTCGTCGGCGCGATGTCGATCAGCACCAGCCGTTCGACGGCGTCGGGATGGTCGAGCGCCATCCGGTGCGCGACCCGCGCGCCGCGGTCATGCCCAACGACGGCAAACCGGTCGTGGCCGAGCGCAGTCATCAACGCGACCTGGTCGCGCGCCATCTCGCGCTTGCTGTAGTTGATGTGATCCGGCCCGCCGTCCGGCTTGCTGCTGTCGCCATAGCCGCGCAGGTCGGCAGCGATCACGCGATGGCGGCGCGCAAGATGCGGGGCGATCTTGCGCCAGGTCACATGGGTTTGCGGATGGCCATGGAGCAGCAGCAGCGGTGGGCCGTCACCGCCGACCGCAGCGCGGATGGTCAGCTGCGGCGCGATCGCAATGTCGAGCAGGCCGAAGCCGTCAAGAAAGGGCGAAGGGCCGAGTTCGGTGACAGGCATGGTCATGGCGAAACCGTTGCTGCATGGGGCTAGCCGGCGACCGCATCCGCTTCGCCATCGGCATGGTGAAGCGGCCTGGGCCTTCGGTCCACGCCCGTTGATGACGCCTTCTTATATCAAGCCGGCGAGGGGGCCTCATCCATTTCCGGCATCAAACGATCCAAAACACGCATTGGCGGCGGGAAATACGCGCCCCTACGGTGCGCCCTCGCGCCTGCGGAGACAGACGCCGTTCCGGGAGGACCTGATGACGACGACCGTGACCCTCGACGCCGCACCCCGCCAGTCACACACGCCATTCTACAAACGTCTCTATGGTCAGGTGCTGCTCGCGATCGTCATCGGCGTCCTGGTCGGCCGCTTCTTCCCCGACATCGGCGTGGTGCTGAAGCCGCTCGGCGACGTCTTCATCAAGCTGATCCGGATGATGATCGCGCCGATCGTGTTCGTCACGGTGGTCACCGGCATCGCCAAGATGGGCAGCATGCGCGACGTCGGCCGTATCGGCCTCAAGGCGCTGATCTATTTCGAGGTGGTGTCGACGCTGGCACTGCTGGTCGGATTGGTGGTCGGCAATATCGTGCGGCCCGGCGACGGCCTCAATGTCGATCCTCAGTCGCTGAACGCGGCGCTGGTGTCGAGCTATGTCGGCAGCGGCGAGAAGCTGCACTTCGTCGACTTCGTCATGAAGATGGTGCCGGAGACTTTCATCAGCGCGCTGACCAGCGGCGATGTGCTGCAGGTGCTGCTGGTCTCGGTCATGTTCGGCCTCGTGCTGGTACGCACCGGGCGCTGCGACGGCACGATCGTGCGTCTGCTCGACGAGGTCGCCGAGGCACTGTTCGGGGTCATCGAGGTCATCATGTATTTCGCGCCGCTCGGCGCGTTCGGCGCCATGGCCTTCACCGTCGGCAAGTACGGTATCGGCTCGCTGCAGCAGCTCGGCCTCTTGATGCTGTGCTTCTATGCGACCTGTGCGCTGTTCATCTTCGGGGTGCTCGGCGCCATCGCCCGCCTCAGCGGCTTCAGCCTGTGGCGGCTGCTCGTGTACATCCGGCGGGAGATCGTGCTGGTGCTGGGGACATCGACGTCGGAGAGCGCGCTGCCGGGCCTGATGGCCAAGCTTGAAAATCTCGGCGTTTCGAAGTCCGTGGTCGGCCTCGTGGTGCCGACGGGCTATTCGTTCAACCTCGACGGTATCGCCATCTACCTGACCATGGCGGCGCTGTTCATCGCCCAGGCGATGAACATCCCGCTGCCGCTGGAGCAGCAACTGGCGCTGCTGGCGGTGCTGCTCCTGACGTCGAAGGGGGCGGCCGCGGTGACCGGCGCCGGTTTCGTCACGCTGGCCGCGACGCTGTCGTCGACGCACACCTTGCCGGTCGCGGGTCTCGCGCTGCTGCTCGGCATCGACCGCTTCATGTCGGAGGCGCGCGCCATCACCAACATGATCGGTAATGCGGTGGCCTGCATGACGGTGGCGCGCTGGGAGAACGCCATCGACCGCGAGCGCATGACTGCCGTGCTGGCCGGGCGCGAGGTCGACGCCCTCGCGGCGGACGACAGCGCGCGGCCGGCCCGCGTCGCGGCCCCTGCCGCAACGCAGCTGGCGGGGCGGGCCGGCTGATCAGCCGGACCCGCGAGCGCTGGCTCAGGCGTCGAGATGGAATTCGACGTTGACCTGGCCGCTGCCGCTGGCGGCGAAATAGTCGCACATCTGCTCGGCCTCGCCATCGAAGGTGTCCCATCCGAGTGCGGCAAACAGCATGATGGTGTCGGCCATGCCGCCTTCGCCGTTGCATTTGACTGCATAGTCCGGAAGCATGGCGACGAATTCGCGGTAGCGGCGCTGGCGCCACAGCTCCAGCACGTGCAGATCGACCTGGCGGTTGAACTCGCTGGCGATGCTGGTCCAGGCCTCGGGGCCGAGATTGCGGTTCGGCCACAGCCGGTGTGACAGCGAGCCGCTGGCGAGAACGGCCACGCGCTCTTCCGACTGTTCGACGGCGCGGCGTACGGCCTCGCCGAGGCGGCGGCTCTCCTCGACCGAGGTGAACAGCGGCGAGGCGACCGACACCACCTTGGCCCAGCCGTCGTTCATATAGTGCATCGGCACGATGGTGCCGTATTCGAGCCCGAGCGTCGGCACCTGGTGGGCGAGCACGTTGAGGTCGCCGCGGCGGGCGCTGGCGGCGATGGCGTCGGCGAGCGCCGGGTTGCCCGGCAGGTCGTAGCGCAGGTCCTGAATCATGTGCGGCGCCTCGTGGCTGGTGTAGGTGCCGCGGTGGTGTGGATTGGCGTTGATGTGGTAGCCGAAGTTCGACAGCCAGTGGGTGTCGAACACCACGAAGGTCGAAACGCCGCGCTGGCGCGCACGGCGGCCGATCTCGCGCAGCGACTCGACTGCCTCCTTGCGCGCCTCCTTCAGCGGACTGCCGCTTTGCTCGGACAGCAGCAGCGAGGGCACGTGCGAAACCTTGGCGGCGAGGGCGATCTGTCCCATGGGCGTTTCCCTTGATGGATTGTTGCTTCGGCGGCGGGCCGCCCTGCGTCATGGCGCAAGGCGGCTATGGTGCGGCTAGTCGGCGGCGGCGAATTCCTTCTCGTGCAGCCAGGCGGTGTGGCGCGGCGGCGTCTTGGTCTTCGACCACTCCTCCACCATGTCGCGGGCGACCGATTTCATGCGGCCGAGCTGCTCGGGCGTCGCGGTCCAGGCCGCAACCTCGATGCGGTGGCCGCTGGGATCGCGGAAATAGATCGACTTGAAGATGGTGTGATCGGTGATGCCAACGACGTCGAGCCCGGCCGCCTCGGCGCGCGCCTTGGCCTCGTCGAGCGTTTTCAAGTCGGCGACCTGGAAGGCGATGTGCTGGGTCCAGTCCGGCGTGTTGGGATCGCGGCCCATCGGCGGCGACTTCGGCAGCTCGAAGAACGCCAGGATGTTGCCGTTCCCGGCGTCGAGGAAGATGTGCATGTAGGGATCGGGCGCCTTGGTCGAAGGCACCTTGTCTTCGGCGATGGCGCCGAGCAGGTCCATGTTCAGAACCGTCTTGTAGAAGTCGGCGGTCGCCTTGGCGTCGACGCAGCGGTAGGCGACGTGATGGATTTTCTCGATCTGCATGGGGAAAACTCCGTGTTGTCGACAGATCGTAACGGATGTTACTATTTGGCGGCCTTGATCTGGATCAAACCGCCGGGCGTGGCGGCGGGCTCCGGTGGCGGCAATAATTGGACCAGTGTGGTGGATCTGACATTCGCTTCGGCCTCGCCGCGAGAACCGGGACACCAGGAGAGCACAAATATGACACGCAGCCGGCAGCGAGCAGACGCGGATCGAGAGGGTGACGCCATGCCGGTGCTCGACCTGCAGCGCTACTTTCCTTATCGGCTGGCGCGGCTCGCCGAGCTGGTGTCGCTTGCGGTCGCCGAGGTCTATGCGGTGCGGTTCGAGCTGACGCGGCCGGAGTGGCGGCTGCTCGCGGTGCTCGGCACCCGCGAGGAGATCGCGACCCGCGAGGTGCTGCGGCAGACCACGCTCGACAAGATGCAGGTCAGCCGGGCGATGCAGCGCCTCGAGGCGCGCGGCATCGTGCGGCGGTTTCGTGATCCGGACGATGGCCGGGAGCGGATCGCGCGGCTCACGCCGACCGGCCGCGCGCTCTACAACCGCGTCGTGCCGCTGGCGCTGGCGCGGGAGGAGGCGCTGCTCAGCGGGTTGACGCCGCAGGAGGCGGCCGTGCTCGACACGGCGCTGGACAAGCTGGCGGCCGCGTCTGCCGATCTCGCCGCTGCCGCGGCGCGCGCCGAGGCGTGAGGCGGTCCTAGCGCCGTCTGATGCGCGACGGTTCACCAGCGAGCGCGCGCACTGCCGTGTCTTCCAGCTGCGCGCGCAGCCAGCTGTGCGCGGGATCCTTCTGGAAGCGCTGGTGCCAGACCATGTACATCGGCAGCTCCGCAAGGGTGCGGGCCTTGGCCGTCAACGGGATGTCGCTCCGGGCGAAGTCGCGCATCAACTGTCCAGCGAGCAGGCTTGGCATGCTGGCCAGCATGTCCGAGCCGCGCAGGAACGCCGGCACGCCCGAGAAGCTCGGTACGGAGATGGCGATGTCGCGCCGGATGCCATTGCCGGCGAGGCGTCGGTCGAAGTCGAGCCGCTCGTTGTCGGTGTAGACCACGGTGATGTGCCGCGCCGCGAGATAGGCCGCGCGCGACGCCGGGGGCTGCCGCACGCGGGCGTCGTAATAGCAGACATAGTGGTCCTGCAGCAGGCGTTTCTGCACGATGTCGATGCCGGATGGCGGCAGCGGCGTGATCAGGAGATCGCACCGGCTTTCGCGCAGCATCGCCGCCGATGGTGATTGCGACGGGATCACCCGCAGGCTGAAGTTTGCGACCGCGGCCTCGACGCGCTGGAAGAAGTCCGGCAGCAGCAGGTCGCGCTGAAAGTCATTGGCGGCGATGGTCAGGGCGAGCTGCGCGCTCGCCGGACGGAAAGTGGCCGCGCCGGCAAACTGGCGCATCTCGTCGAGCAGGGTGCGCGCCTGCGCCGCCAGCGCATGGGCATGGGCGGTGGCGACGATGCCGCGGCCGGACTTGGCGAACAGCGGGTCGCCGACGATGCGCCGCAGCTTCTGCAGGCTGTGGCTCACCGCCGACTGGGTCAGCCCGAGCCGGGTGGCGGCCGCGGTGACCGACCCTTCCTCCAGCACGGCCAGGAACAATGTCAGGGCATGGCCGTCGAGCGCCAAATGATCGATTTTGCTCATGAGATATATGATAATCGATCTATTTATTTTGAGAATAGGGTCGTCGATCATCTCCGGCAAATCCGCGGGCGCCGGTGTGCGGTCGCGGCCTTGTCACGGGAGGATCTCACGGCATGACCATCCAGAACCTGCGCGTCGATCAGCAGGATCGCAGCAGCAACCGGCCGGCGCCGCGGCTCGGCGACGGCGGCTTCTTCGAACGCGACCGCTCGCTCCATCCGCCGGCTTATGCGCCCGGCTACAAGTCGTCGGTGCTGCGCTCGCCGCGCCATGCCCTGCTGTCGTTCGATGCCGGCCTCTCCGAGCGCACCGGCCCGGTGTTCGGCCACAACGACCTCGGTCCGCTCGACAACGACCTGATCCGCAACTACGCCAAGACCGGTGACCCGATCGGCGAGCGCATCGTGGTGCACGGCCGCGTCATGGATGAGACCGGCCGCGGCGTGCCCGGTACGCTGGTGGAGTTCTGGCAGGCCAACGCCGGCGGCCGCTACCGCCACAAGAAGGACACGTATCTCGCGCCGGTCGACCCGAACTTCGGCGGCTGCGGCCGCGCGCTGACCGACGACAGCGGCTACTATTATTTCCGCACCATCAAGCCGGGCCCCTATCCCTGGCGCAACTACATCAACAGCTGGCGGCCGGCGCACATCCACTTCTCGATCTTCGGCTCGGGCTTCGCCCAGCGGCTGATCACCCAGATGTACTTTGAGGGCGATCCCTTGATCCGCACCTGCCCGATCCTGCAGGCGGTGCCGGACAAGGACGCGCTCGATCGCCTGGTCGCGCCGCTCGACCTCAATGCCAGCGCGCCGCTCGATCTTCTGGCCTATCGCTTCGACATCGTGCTGCGCGGCCAGCGCTCGACGTTCTTCGAAAACCGCAGGGAAGGAAACTGAACCATGGTGCAGGCCTTGCCTTACCTGAAGGAAACCGCGTCGCAGACCGCCGGGCCCTATGTCCATATCGGGTTGATCCCGGACATGGCCGGCTTTGACATCTTCGAGAAGAATTTCAGCAGCGTGCTCGCAGGTCCCGATACCCCGGGCGAACGCATCCGCATCGAGGGGCGGGTGATCGATGGTGCCGGCGCACCGCTGCGCGACGTGCTGCTGGAGATCTGGCAGGCGGATGCGAGCGGCCGCTACAACCATCCGGCCGACGGTCAGCTCGAGCCGCTGGAGTCCGGCTTCCGCGGCTGGGGTCGCGCGGGCTCGCACTTCGAGAGCGGTCTCTACACCTTCGACACCATCAAGCCGGGTGCGGTGAAGGGCGCCGGCGGTGCGACCCAGGCGCCGCACATCAATGTCTGGATCGTGGCGCGCGGCATCAATATCGGCCTGTGCACTCGCCTGTACTTCTCCGACGAAGTCGCGGCCAATGCCGCCGATCCCGTGCTCAACCTGATCGACAATCCGGCACGCTGGGAGACGCTGATCGCCAGGCGCAGCGTCCGCGACGGCCAGGTGGTCTACACCTTCGACGTCACTCTGCAGGGCGACAACGAGACGGTGTTCTTCGACGTCTGATCTCCGACAATCCCCTGAGCAATGCGCGGCGCCGTCGGACCGACGGCGCCGTTTTGCGTTGCGGTAATGTGGGGAGGCCCGCGCCCGGTCCGTCACGCCGGCGTCGTGTTGCAGATACGAATCTAAACAAAATCCCGATGGTATTCCTGGCGGGATGTCCCTACGGTGAGCGTTGTTCGGGGGAACGAGGCAGGTCGCTGGACGCCGGTCCAGCTTCTCTGGCATTGCTGGGCCCTCGCTTGCAGGGGCGAGAACTGCTCATGACACGATTTGTGCGATGCGCGCGCGAGGCGCTGGCCGTGGCGGCGACGCTGCTGTCGGCCGCGATGGTGCTCCCGGTGCGGGCGGAAACCCTGAAGGACTGGAAATGCACGGGGAATGCCGACATTCCCTGGGACGAGCAGATCGCCGGTTGCACCAAGGCCATCGAGTCCGGACGCTTTACCGGCTCCGCCGCCGTGGCCGCGCTGTATGACCGTGGCCTCGCCTACCAGAACAAGGGCGATAACGGCAACGCCATCGCGGACTATGATCGGGCGATCACGCTCGATGCGAAATTCGCCCTGGGCTACAACAACCGTGGCAACGTGCGCCAGGCGGTCGGCGAGTACGACCGCGCCATCGCCGATTACGATCAGGCGATCGCGCTCGACCCGAAATACGCGCTCGCCTACAACAATCGCGGCAATGCCTACAAGGCCAAGGGCGACCGCGACCGCGCCATTGCCGACTACGATCAGGCGATCGCCGTCAACCCGAAATTCGCCCTGGCCTACAACAACCGCGGCAACGTCTATCTCGCCAAGGGCGACAGCGATCGCGCCATCGCAGACTATAGCCAGGCGATCGCGGCCGATCCGCGGTTCGTCGACGCCTATAACGGCCGCGGCAACATCTACAAGGCGAGGGGCGACAACGACCGTGCGATTGCCGATTACGATCAGGTGATCGCGATCGATCCGAAGTACGCGTTCGCCTACAACAACCGCGGCAACGCCTACAAGGCCAAGGGCGACAACGATCACGCCATTGCCGATTACGACCGGGCGATCGCACTCGATCCCAGGTACACGAGCGCCTACAATGGCCGCGGCAACGCTTACCTGGCGAAGGGCAACAGCGACCGCGCCCTCGTCGATTACGATCAGGCGATCACGCTCGACCCGAAATATGCCCTGGCCTACAACGGCCGCGGCGCGGCGTACCACGCCAAGGGCGACGACGACCATGCCATCGCCGACTACAGTCAGGCGATCGCGCTCGATCCGGCCTATGCGATCGCCTACGACAACCGCGCCATCGCCTACAAGGCCAAGGGCGATACCGGACGCGCGGCGGCCGACCACAACGAGGCAGTCCGGCTCGGTCAGAAGCCGGCCGCTCGCACGCCCTAGCGGCCCAATCCAGGCGCGGCCCTAGTGGCCGCGGCCGATGAACAGCTGGTACAGCGACAGCACGATCTCGAAGCTGATCAGGCCGACGATCGCCCATTCGAGGCGCAGCGTGCGGCGGGTATCGATCATGTCGGTCAGCGCCTGCGCGGTCTCGGCGATCACGGTGAGCTTGCGGTCGAGCGCCTCGACGCGCTCCTGCAGCTCGTACTCGTCCTCGAGGCGGGTGTAGAGCCGCTCGAGCTCCGGCTTGTCCCACAGCGCGTCAGGCTTCTCGGTCACGGCGACGCGACCAGACACGCGCTGCTGCACCAGAAGCGCGTTGCCGATCAGCTTGAGCATGGCGGTGCGGTCGTGCGGAGTGCGGCCGCGTTCGGCGAGCTCGCGGGCGAACGGCTCGATGACGTCGAACACCGCGGCGACACGGCGCTCGTCATGGGCGAGCACCGTGCTCTTGGCAAGCGCATCGGCGACCAGCAGCAGGCGGTCGTTCGACAGCGAGGCGATCCGGATCGGCCCGCCCGGCGGCACCACGTCGCCTGCATCGACGCCGATCTCGACCTCGGTGGCCTCCTCCTCGTAACGCACGAATTCGCTGATGATGCGCGGCTTGAGCGCTGAGAGGAAACCGGCCTGCTCGTCCGGCGTCAGCCCGATCAGCACGACCACGCCGTAGCGGAA
Organism: Pseudomonadota bacterium; assembly: GCA_040756765.1. Lineage (GTDB taxonomy): Bacteria > Pseudomonadota > Alphaproteobacteria > Rhizobiales > Xanthobacteraceae > Bradyrhizobium_A. The sequence continues at coordinate 16,951 of JBFLYG010000001.1, forward strand.
CAGCACGGCCATGCCATTGTTGACGCGGACGGCAACCGGCGTGGTCGAGATCATGTCGCGCGCTTCGAACCCGGACGCGTTCAGGCGGTCGCCGACCAGCAATGCCCGCACGGTCAGCCGTTGGCCGGGTGAAGATGAAGGGGCAGTGGTCATGGGCTCTCCGTGGGTTCCAACGTCAAGCTAGGCTCTGGGACAGAATAGGCAAGGCCGTGGGCGGCAGGACAGGAACCCCTGACCGAACAAGGCGTTGTCGAGAACAGCGGCGCCTCTTCCCGTCGTCCTGCGCCACAGCCCGTTGACAGCGGGCTGACAGTGCGAGACGCACGCGGTGCGTCGACCGTCCCGCCAGCCTGATTGACCCCGATGATGTCCTTTTCATCCTGCTCCCATTGCTGTCGCCGTCGTGCCTCCGGATCGGAAAGGTCCTGGTCCGCGGGAGCGCGGCGATGACCAGCCGACGGGTCATCGCCGACATCGGCGGCACCAATGCGCGCTTTGCGATCGCCGAGAACGGCGCCTATCGCGCGCTGTCCCATGTGGCGGTGCGGGATTATCCGACCCTGCAGGACGCGTTGAGCCACTATCTGTCGAAGCTGCCTGCGGACATGCAGCCGGCGGCCGGTGTGCTGGCCATTGCCGGGCCGATCCTCGGCGACGAGATCCAGCTCACCAACCAGAGCTGGTCGTTCTCGACCCGTGCGCTGAGGGATGCACTGAAGTTGTCGGCCCTCCACGTGATCAACGACTTTGCCGCGGTGGCGCTGGCGATTCCGTATTTGCCTCGCGAGGTGTGCCGGCCGATCGGCCCGGTGATGGCGGACGCGCAGGGACCGATCGGCGCCATCGGGCCGGGCACCGGCCTTGGTGTCGGCACGCTGGTGCCCGATCGCGGCGGCTGGACGTTGCTGCCGGGCGAGGGCGGCCATGTGACGCTGCCGGCGGTCACCGCGGAGGAAGACGCTGTCATCGTCATGTTGCGCCGCCGCTGGCCGCACGTCTCCGCCGAACGGGTGCTGTCAGGGCCGGGGCTCGTCATCCTCTACGAGACGCTCTCTGCCATCGCCGGGCGCCCAGCGCAGCCGTTCTCGCCGGCTGATGTCACCGACCACGCCATCAACGGCACGGACCCGACCTGTGTCGAGACCTTCCGGCTGTTCTGCGCCATGCTCGGCACTGTGGCAGGCAACCTCGCCGTCACCATCGGCGCCACCGGCGGCATCTATCTCGCGGGCGGCATCCTGCAGCGTTTCGGCGATGCGTTCGCCGCCTCGCCCTTCCGCGCCCGCTTCGAGGACAAGGGGCGCTTTCTGTCCTATCTGCGCCGGATCCCCACTGTCCTGATCCTGGACGAGACGCCGGCATTGCTCGGTCTCGCCAATTATCAGGATCGCGTAGCGCGCTGACGCGGCTGGCAACGGCCATCATTCTCGCGTCGATGTGCCGGGCATCGGCCCGATTTTGTTCCAGCGCGCACATATTATTAAGTCAGAGTGAAGTGGCCGCACCTGGAGGCGATGTTGCGCCGCGCAGACGGCGCAAACCGCGACGGATCAACGCGCGATCCCCTGCGCGATCGCGGCGGCTGCAACATTTCATGCAACCGCGGCCCATGTTTTGATCACGCCGGCAAGCTGACGTTGTGCCATTGTGTGAAGCACAGATGAAAAGCTGTGCTTGTTTCCATCCAGATCGCGTGCAATCTTTTTCTGGAAACGCGCGTCCAAGAGTCATCCAAGAGTCATCATCGTTCCCGTCACTCGTTGAGATCGAGGGTCTGTCCATGGCCAACCTCTCTCAGGAAACGTCCGCTCCCTGGCGGATCGGCGTTCTGTTTTCGCGTACGGGTTTCATGTCGGTGATCGAGGAAACCCAGTATCAGGGCACGCTCTTGGCCGTCGAGGAGATCAACAGCGCCGGCGGCGTGTGTGGCCGCGAGCTGGTGCCGGTCGCCTACGATCCCGGCTCGGACTCGCTGGCGTATGGCCACTATGCCAAGCGGCTGATGATCGAGGATGAAGTCTCGACCATCTTCGGCTGCTACACGTCGTCGAGCCGCAAGGCGGTGCTGCCGGTGGTGGAACGGCTCAACGGCCTGTTGTGGTACCCGACGCTCTATGAGGGATTCGAGGCCTCGCCGAACGTCATCTACACCGGCGCCTCGCCCAACCAGAACAGCCTCGCGCTGTGCCGCCACCTGATGGACAATTACGGCAGCCGCTTCTATTTCGTCGGCTCCGACTACATCTATCCCCGCGAATCCAACCGCGTGATGCGCGAGCTGCTCAAGGCCAATGGCGGCTCGGTGGTCGGCGAACGCTATGTCAGCGTCCATGCCCGCTGGCAGGATTTTCTGCCGATCATTCAGGACATTCGCCGCATCCAGCCCGACGTCATCTTCTCGACCGTGGTCGGGGAGGGGACGGTCTATCTCTACCAGGCCTATGCCAATGTCGGGCTCGATCCCAAGCGGATGCCGATCGCCAGCCTGACCACGACCGAGGCCGAGATCGCGGCGATGGGCTTCGACGTCGGCGAGGGACATATCACCGCCGCGTCCTACTTCCAGGGCATCGAAGGAAGTGCCAACAGCACCTTCGTGCGGCTGTTCAAAAAGCGTTTCGGCGACGATGTGTCGACCAACATGTGCGCCGAGGCGTCCTATTTCCAGGTCCAGCTGTTCGCGCGGGCGCTGGAGCAGGCCAATTCGCTGGACACTGAGGTGCTGCGCGCCATGGTGTTTGGCACCAGTTATGATGCACCGCAAGGCGCGGTCACGGTCAATCCGATGTCCGGCCACACCGATCTGTGGACCCGGATCGGCCGCGCCAACCGCAACGGCCAGTTCGACGTCATCAATCAATCAAAAGAAGCGGTCCACGCCGATCCGTTCCTGATCGGCTATGGACGCGCCACCGCGCAGACAGGACACGCCCAATGAACGAGACCATGCGAAAGCCGGTCGGCAACCGGGACATGGGCGGCCGCAAGTCAATGGTGCAGGAGCTCGCCGATCTCAGCGCCGTCGTCGTTGCGCCGGTCGATGACCAGACCAGCCTGCTGCTGCGCGAGCTGCAGCGCTTCCGCATGCGGGTGCGCCAGGTCTGGCCGATGCCTGAGAGCGTGCCCGGCGATGCCGACGTCGTCTACTGCGAGTACTGCACGGATCTCGCGCGTCGGCTGCCATGGATTCCTGGCGACGCCCGCTCGGCGCTGGTGGTCATCGTGCCGCAGATCGAGGCGATTCAGGCAGAAGCGCTGTCCCATGCCACGCCGAACGCGGTGTTGTCGCGGCCCTTCACCGCCAATGCGGTGTTGTCGAGCCTCGTGCTGGCGCGTAGCCAGTTCGGCTATGAGCGGCGGCTGCGCAGCAAGATCGAGAAGCTCGACGAGAACCTGCGCTCGATGCGCACGGTCGAGCGTGCCAAAGCCATCCTGATGGCGACGCGGCAGATGCCGGAGACCGAGGCCTACAGCTTCATTCGCCGGCAAGCGATGGATCGCCGCGTGTCGTCGAGCGCGGTCGCAGCTGCGATCGTTGACTCCTTCGAATTGCTTGGCTACGATCCGCAACACTGATCCCCAATAGCGGGGACCGGCGGCGACACTGCCGCCAACTGCACAACCGGCAACAAAGCCCTCCCAATGCTCGCGTCAGCGCGCATCGGGAGGGCTTTTTTGTTTTTCATTCCAGGAGCAAATACATGAGTATTACGCGACGGAGTTTGATGAAGAATGCGGCAGCGCTGGGCGTGTTCGCGGGAACAGGCCTGCCGCACATCTGGATCAAGAACGCCGATCTCGCCCGCGCCGCCGGTGGGGAAATCAAGGTCGGCGTGCTGTTTTCGCTCACCGGCACCACCGCGATCATCGAGGAATCGCTGAACAAGGCGACGCTGCTGGCGATCGAGGAGATCAACGCGGCCGGCGGCATCAAGGGCGCCAAGATCGTTCCGATCGTCGAGGATCCCGCGTCGGATCCGGCGACCTTCTCCGAGAAGGCGCGCAAGCTCGTCGTCGGCGACAAGTGTGTCAGCGTGTTCGGCTCCTATACCTCAGCGAGCCGCAAAGCCGTGCTGCCGGTGTTCGAGCGCCAGAACAATCTCTACTGGTATCCGACCCTCTATGAGGGCCGCGAGTGCTCCAAGAACGTGATCTACACCGGCGCGGTGCCGAACCAGCAGCAGGACGAGTTCGTGCCCTGGCTGATCAAGAAGTTCGGCAAGAAGTTCTACCTGATCGGTTCGAACTACATCTATCCGAAGGAAGAGAACAACTACTGCAAGAAGCTCCTGGAGAAGTACGGCGGCGAGGTCGTCGCGGAAGAGTACGTGCCGCTCGGCCATTCCGAATTCTCGTCGGTGATCAACAAGATCCGCTCGACCCAGCCGAACGTGATCTTCTCCACCGTGGTCGGCGATTCGGTGGTTGCGCTGCACCGTCAGTATCGCGCCGCGGGTCTTGATCCCGAGAAGATGCCGATGGCCAGCCTCACCACCTCCGAGAACGAGGTGGCGGCGATGGGCGGCGAGGCGGCCGCCGGCCACTTCACCTCGGCGCCCTATTTCCAGGTCCACAAGTCGCCGGAGAACGAGAAGTTCGTCGCCGCCTACCAGAAGCGCTGGGGCGCCGACAAGGTCACGCACTTCGTCTCCGAGGCCTGTTACTTCCAGACCTACCTGTTCAAGCAGGCGGTGGAGAAGCTGGCGCCGAGCGACATCACGCCGCCGAACATCCGTGACGCCGTCAAGGGCGCCGAAACCATCGCGCCGCAGGGCAAGGTGCGCATCGAGGGCGAGAACCTGCACACCTGGCTGTGGCCGAAGATCGCGCAGGCCAAGTCCAACGGCCAGTTCGAGATTCTCGTCGAAGCCAAGGAATGGCTGAAGCCGGTGCCGTATGCCGCCTATCCCGGGCAGGTCTGCACAGAAAAAGGGCTCGTCGAGAAGAGCTGACGGCAGGGGGCGACGACGGCCGCCGGCATCTCCCTGCCGGCGGCCGACTTCACGGAGAGACGCGCGTGGACCAATTCTTCGAACAGATCATCACGGGCCTCAGCATCGGATCGATCCTGCTGCTTGTGGCGATGGGACTGTCGATCATCTACGGCTCGATGGGCATCATCAACCTCGCGCATGGCGAGTTCGTGATGCTCGGCGCCTACACCGCCTGGCTGTTCCAGACCTATTGCGGGCTCGGCCTGCTCGCGAGCCTCGTTCCGATCTTCATCGTGGTGGCGGTGATCGGCTGGGTCATCGAGCGCTATGTGCTCAGTCTGCTCAACAACCGGCCACTCGATACCATTCTCGCCACCTGGGGCGTCGGCATCATGCTGCAGCAAGGCGTGCGGCTGCTGGTCGGCAGCGAGCTGCGCTACGTGCAACTGCCACCGTCGATGGCCGACAGCATGGAGATCTTCGGCCTCGCGGTATCGTCCTATCGCGTGTTCCTGTTCTTTGCATCCCTGCTGCTGTTCGCCGCCACCTGGGCGCTGATGAATCGCACTACGGTCGGCATGAAGCTGCGGGCGATCATGCAGGACCGCTCGGTCGCCGCCTCCTTCGGCATCAACGCCAAGCGGGTCTATGCGCTGACATTCGCCTATGGCGCGGGCCTCGCTGGCCTTGCGGGCGCACTGGTGTCGCCGCTCAAGAGCGTGTCTCCGGACATGGGCACCGGCTACGTCGTCGACGCCTTCATGGTGGTGGTGCTCGGCGGCGTGCAGAGCCTCGCGGGGACGGTGTTCAGCGCCTTCATTCTGGGTGAGCTGTCCGGCGGCATCGCCTTCCTCCAGAACGACACCGTGGCCAAGGCGATCGTGCTGCTCGCCATCGTCGTTCTCATTCGCTTCCGCCCTGAGGGGCTGTTCACCACGCGCGTGCGCGCCTGAGGCCAGATCGCTGTCCATGTCACCGAAGAGCTCCTCCCCCAACGGACTGCAGCGTCTCGGCACGCAGATCGCGCCGCTGCTCATCGTCTGCGCGCTGGTGTTCGCCCTGCCGCTGATCCTCAACAACGACTTCCTGCTCAACAAGATCGCCCGCTATCTCGTGCTCGGCATCCTCACCGTGTCTCTGGCGCTGTCGTGGGGCTATGGCGGCATCCTCAACCTCGGACAGGCGATGAGCTTCGGCATCGGCTCCTACGCCATGGCGATGGCGCTGAAGCTCAAGACCATCCCCGTGCACACCGGCTCGAGCGGCCTTCCCGACTTCATGGTGTGGAACAACGTGCCGTCGCTGCCGTGGTTCTGGGTGCCATTCAAGTCGCTATCCTTCGCGCTCGCCGCCGGCATCATCGTTCCGGCGCTGGTCGCCGCCGCGCTCGGCTGGTTCATCTTCCGCAGCCGCGTCACCGGCGTCTATGTCTCGATCATCACGCTCGCCACCATGGTGGTGCTCAATCTCGTGATCATCGACCAGCAGAGCTACACCGGCGGCTTCAACGGCATCACCGACCTCGCCCAGCTCGAGATCCTAGGGGTAGCGTTCGACGCCTATGGCCGCGCCACCTACTATCTGGTGGCGTGCTGCGTGGCGCTCAGTCTGTTCGCCGCCTTTGCCTTCACCCGCACCAAAGCCGGTCTCATCGTGCAGGCAATCCGCGATCATGAGAGCCGGGTGCGCTACTTCGGCTACGACGTCGCCGGCTACCAGATCTTCGTGTTCGCGCTGTCCGCAGCGATCGCGGGCCTCGCCGGCATGCTCTACACGGTGGTGATGGAGTTTGCCTCGCCGACCTTCCTCGGCGTGCAGCTGTCGCTGTCGGTGGTGGTGTGGTGCGCGGTCGGTGGCCGCCAGAGTCTCGTCGGCGCCTTCCTCGGCGCGGTGCTGGTCGCCGGCATGCAGGGCGCGCTGTCGGAATCCGCCGCCTTCCTCGAAACCTGGACGCTGGTGATGGGCGCGCTGTTCGTTCTCGTCGTCCTGTTTCTCCCGAAGGGCCTTGCCGGCTTCGCGCAGGGCGCCTGGCGCTGGCTCGCCCAGCGCCGCCACACGGCGAACGGTGTTGGCGAAGGCGTTGGCCAGACCACGGAGGGCAACGCATGACCACCCATCTCGAACTGCGCGACGTCTGCGTGTCGTTCAACGGCTTCAAGGCGCTCAATCAGCTCACCATGAACGTCCGCAAGGGCGAATTACGCTGCCTGATCGGCCCCAACGGCGCCGGCAAGACCACGGCGCTCGACATCATCTGCGGCAAGGTCAAGCCGACCTCGGGCAGTGTGATGTTCGACGGCACCGCCCTCAACGCGCTGGAGGAGCACCAGATTGCCCGCGCCGGCGTCGGCCGCAAGTTCCAGGTGCCGAGCGTGTTCCGCGAACTGACGGTGAGCGAGAACCTCGAGGTGGCGCGGGCGCGCCGACCCGGCGTGCTCGCCAACCTGCGCTGGGATCTGCGCCGCGCCGGCCAGGCGGAGGTCGAACGCCTTGCTGAGCTGATCGGCCTCACCGACCAGCTCGAGCAACCGGCGTCCTATCTGTCGCACGGCCAGACCCAGTGGCTGGAGATTGGCATGCTGGTCGCCCAGGACGCCGAGCTGATCCTGATGGACGAGCCGACCGCCGGCATGACGGCGCAGGAGACGCGCAAGACCGCCGAGCTGTTCGCGCGGCTGAAGGGCCGGCACACGCTGGTCGTGGTCGAGCATGACATGGGCTTCGTCAAGGCGATCGGTGACATCATCTCGGTGATGCACATGGGCCAGCTGCTGGCGGAAGGCACCGCCGCGGAGGTCGAGGCACATCCCGACGTGCGCCGCGCCTATTTGGGATCGGGAGGCATCACCAATGCTTGAGCTCGCGGATGTCGATGCGTTCTACGGCAACAGCCGGGCGCTGCAGGGCATCAGCCTGACAGTGGGCGCCGGCGAATTCCTTTCGGTGCTGGGACGCAACGGCGTCGGCAAGACGACCTTGATGCGCAGCATCCTCGGCCTGATGGATCGCGTCACCGGGCGTCTTGCGCTCGACGGCTCCGACATCTCGGGCCTGCGCACCTATCAGCGCGCCAAGGCCGGCATTGCGTATGTGCCGCAGGGCCGGGGCATCCTGCCGCGCTTCACGGTGCGGGAGAACCTGATGCTCGGCACCTTCGCGGCCAAGGTGCCGGGCGGCATCGAGGAGTGGGTGATCGACCTGTTCCCGGTGCTCAAGGATTTCCTCAACCGCTACGGCGGCAACCTGTCGGGTGGCCAGCAACAGCAGCTGGCCATCGCCCGCGCGCTGCTCGCCCAGCCCAAGGTCATCCTGCTGGACGAGCCGACCGAAGGCATCCAGCCCAACATCGTCGAGCAGATCGAGGAGGTGATCACCCGCCTCAACCGCGAGCACGGCATCACGGTGGTTCTGGTCGAGCAGAATGTCGCGTTCGCGCGCCGCGCGTCGCACCGCTTCGCGTTGCTCGAGAAGGGGCGCGTCGTCGCCAAGGGCGCGATCTCCGAACTGACGGACGATCTCATCCAACGTCACATGGCGGTCTAACTGAATTTCACGTCGTTCACTTGAAAGGGAGTCGAACACATGTTGCATGGTGACATTTCGAGCAGCAAGGACACGGTGGGCGTCGCCGTCGTCAACTACAAGATGCCGCGGCTGCACACCAAGGCCGAGGTTCTCGACAACGCGCGCAACATCGCCAAGATGATCGAGGGCATGAAGCTCGGTCTGCCGGGCATGGATCTGGTGATCTTCCCGGAATATTCCACCCACGGCATCATGTACGACTCCAAGGAGATGTACGAGACCGCCTCCAGCGTGCCCGGCGAGGAGACCCAGATCTTCGCCGACGCCTGCCGCAAGGCCAAGGTGTGGGGCGTATTCTCGCTGACCGGTGAGCGCCATGAGGAACATCCCAACAAGGCGCCCTACAACACCCTGATCCTGATGAACGACAAGGGCGAGATCGTTCAGAAGTATCGCAAGATCATGCCATGGGTGCCGATCGAGGGCTGGTATCCCGGCGACTGCACCTACGTCTCGGACGGGCCGAAGGGGCTCAAGATCAGCCTGATCATCTGCGACGACGGCAACTATCCCGAGATCTGGCGCGACTGCGCCATGCGCGGCGCCGAGCTGATCATCCGCTGTCAGGGCTACATGTATCCGGCCAAGGAGCAGCAGATCCTGATCTCCAAGTCGATGGCCTGGGCCAACAACTGCTACGTCGCGGTGGCCAACGCCTCGGGTTTCGACGGCGTCTACTCCTACTTCGGCCATTCCTCGATCATCGGCTTCGACGGCCGCACGCTCGGCGAGTGCGGCACCGAGGAAAATGGCATTCAGTATGCCCAGCTGTCGGTGTCGCTGATCCGCGACGCGCGCCGCAACATGCAGTCGCAGAACCATCTCTTCAAGCTGATGCACCGCGGCTACACCGGCTTGATCAACTCCGGCGACGACAGCCGCGGCCACGCGGTGTGTCCGTACACCTTCTACAAGAACTGGATCACCGATCCCGAAGGCACCCGCGCCCAGGTTGAGGCCATGACGCGGCCGACGGTCGGCACCGAGGAGTGTCCGATCGAGGGCATTCCCAACCAGCGTGCTGCGCATCGCTGATGCGGGTGTTGCCGCCGCGCCGGCGCGACCACAGCGCCGGCGCGGCGGAGCGCGGCGAAGAATTTCACATCTCACAGGATACGATATCGGAGGGGCGATATGAGCAGTGAGGCGAACACGGGGATCGTGCACCAGGCCGAAGGGCAGATCGATGAATTGCTTGGCCATGAATACGAGCACGAACCGGTGCCATTGAGCGCGCGCCGCAGCGCGTTCTCCGTCACCATGGTCTGGATCGGCTTTCCCATGATCATCACCGGCGCCATGACGGGGTCGCTTTTGGTGCTGGGCATGGGCTTCAAGGCGGCGCTCGCCGCCATGATCATCGGCAACCTCATCATGTTCGCGTATGTCGGCGCGCTCGGCCTGATCGGCACCCGCCGCGGCATGAACTTCGCGCTGATCGCCAGCATCGTGTTCGGCAAGAAGGGCTATGTGCTGGCCTCCGGCCTGCTGTCGACCCTGCTGCTCGGCTGGTATGCGGTGCAGACCGGCATCACCGGCGCGCTGATCTCCTCGACCTACGGCCTCAATTACGTTGCCATGACCGTTGTCGCCGGCGTGCTTTACATCGGCATCACCTTCGTCGGCGTGAAGGGGCTGCACTGGATCGGGCTCGCCTCGGTGCCGTTGTTCGTCATTCTCGGCCTGTGGGTCGCGGCCGACGCGGCGTCGACCACCACGGCCTCGGCGATCTTCAATTATGCCGGCAACAACGGTGTTGCCTCGATGTCGATGGGCGTCGGCCTCACCGTGGTGCTGGCGCTGTTCATCGATGCGGGCACGGTAACGGCGGACTTCAACCGCTGGGCGCCGAACCCGCGGGCGTCGCTGGCGGCGACATTCAGCGCGTTCCCGTTCGCCAACCTCGTGGCGATGCTGGTCGGCGGTGTCATGACCGCGGCGCTGGCCGTGCCCAACGCCAATCCGTTCGGCGTCGACAACATGTTCGGCTACATGAACGGCAAGCAGTTGACCTGGCTCAGCATTCTCGCCTTCATCTTCCTCTATGCCAACCTCGGCTCGGTGTGCTCGCACTGCCTGTACAACGCCGCCACCGGCTGGTCGCGCATTCTCGGGACCAACATGCGGGTGATGGCCGTCATCCTCGGCGGCATTGGCATCGTCGTCGCCGCCGGCAACGTCTGGGCGTTCTTCATTCAGTGGCTGTCGCTGCTCGGCATCCTGGTGCCGCCGATCGGCGCGATCATCCTGGTCGATCAGTATCTGCTGCGCAGCGGCGCGCAGGCGGAGGCGGACTGGCGCGCCAAACCGTTCATTGCCTGGGGCATCGGGTCGTTGTGCGCGTTTGCGGTCGAGAACCTGATGCCGGGGCTGTCCACTGCGATCTCGGCCGCGCTGGTGGCCGGTATCGCATATGCCGTGATCGCGCGGACCGGCACCGCGGTCGAGAAGGCGGCCAGCGCCGCCTGAGCGCTGGCCGACAATCAAGAAACAAGAAGGGTCAACCGATGAGCGTCGATTACGAAATCCATGATCTGGGCAATGTCACCTTGCAGCGGGGCGCGACCATTCGCGACTGCAAGCTCGCCTACAAGACCTTCGGCCAGCTCAATGCGGCCAAGGACAATGTCATCGTCTATCCGACCTGGTACTCCGGCCAGCATTACGACAACGAGTGGCTGGTCGGGCCGGGCATGGCGCTCGATCCGGCGAAGTACTTCATCATCATTCCGAACATGCTCGGCAACGGCCTGTCGTCGTCGCCGAGCAATACGCCCGAGCCCTACAACGGCCCGCGCTTTCCCCAGGTAACGGCCTATGACAACGTCCGGGCGCAGCATCGCCTGATCACCGAAAAGTTCGGCATCAAGCACATCCGCCTGGTGGTCGGCTGGTCGATGGGCGCGTTGCAGACCTTCCACTGGGGCGCGCTTTATCCGGACATGATGGACCTGCTGGCGCCGTTCTGCGGCTCGGCGAAGTGCTCGCGCCACAACTTCGTGTTCCTCGAAGGCGTCAAGGCGGCGCTCACCGCCGATGCCGCCTGGAAGGAGGGCTGGTACACCGATAAGCCGGCGCGGGGCCTGCGCGCCGCCGCCCGCGTCTACGCCGGCTGGGGCTTCTCCCAGGCGTTCTACCGCCAGCAGCTCGACATCAAGACGCTGGGGTATTCGTCGCTCGAGGATTTCCTGGTGGCGTTCTGGGAGGGCTTCTTCCTGCCCAAGGATGCCAACAACCTGCTGACCATGCTGTGGACCTGGCAGAACGGCGACATCAGCGACAACGAGATCTACAAGGGCGATTTCAAGGCGGCGCTCGGGGCCATCAAGGCCAGGACCTATGTGATGCCGGGACAGACCGATCTCTACTTCCCGCCGGAGGACAGCGAGTTCGAGGTGGCACACATGCCGAATGCCAAGTTCGTGCCGGTGCCCTCGGTGTGGGGCCACTTCGCCGGCGGTCCGGGCACCAACCCGGTCGACGTCGCCTTCATCGACGCCAAGCTGAAGGAACTGCTGGCGTCGTGACGGCGATCCCTAACGACCAGCCGCCGACACGCGCAAGGAGGACGTGAGATTGCCCAGTGCCCCGTTGCTGCTCGATCAGTACCGCATTGCCGACGAGCCCTATTATCGGCCCGTCGGGGACGAGGTGGCTCTCTTCGGCGCGGCGTATGCCAGCCGCATGCCGGTGATGCTGAAGGGGCCGACGGGGTGCGGCAAGACACGGTTCATCGAGTACATGGCCTGGCGGCTGGGGCGGCCGCTGATCACGGTCGCCTGCCATGAGGACATGACGGCGGCCGATCTCGTCGGCCGCTGGCTGCTCGACCCGCAGGGCACGATCTGGAACGACGGGCCGCTGACGACGGCGGTGCGCTATGGCGCGATCTGCTATCTCGACGAAATCGTCGAGGCGCGCCAGGACACCACTGTGGTGATCCATCCGCTCACCGACGACCGCCGCGTGCTGCCGTTGGAGAAGCGCGGCGAGCTGATTCGCGCCCATTCCGACTTCCAGCTCGTGATCTCCTACAATCCCGGCTACCAGAGCGCGATCAAGGACCTCAAGGAATCCACCAAGCAGCGCTTCGCCGCGCTCGACTTCGGCTATCCCGAGCGTCCGGTCGAGACCGAGATTGTGGCGCGCGAGTCGGGCATCGACCCGGGTCTCGCCAATCTCCTGGTCGGCATCGCCGGCCACAGCCGCAACCTCAAGGGCCAGGGCCTCGACGAGGGCGCCTCGACGCGCATGCTGATCAACGCCGGCCGCCTGATCGGCTGCGGCATCGACCTCGATGATGCCTGCGAGACCACCATTGTCGTGCCACTAACCGACGACGCCGACATCCGCAATGCGCTGCGCGACACCATCGCGGCGTGTGTGTAGCGATGCGGTGAGAGTATGGCCTCAGGAGCATCGAGGTATGAATGCAGCAGACGCGCGGTGATCCAATCGGGCGTGATGGAATGGACCAGGGAACGTCATATTCAGTGTCATGCGCGGGCTTGACCCGCGCATCCAGCTTGCGGTCGTCCTGGGGGGACGCAGTGAAGCTGGATCACCGGGGCGCGGCACTAGCGCGCCGGCCCGGTGATGACGCTGTTTCTTCTGGCCGGCGACGTGTGCTTGGCATGTGCGAGATCCGAGCCTTCGCGGCTGCCTCGTCCTTTGGCGTATGCGAGGCAGTCCGCCGATCATCATCCATTGCCGTGGTCTCACCGTAGCGGAGCCGCCATGTCGAGCGCCACGATCAGTTCGCTGGACAGCTTTCGCTTTAGCCGTCGTCTTGCGACGGTGCTGCGTGGGCATGATGATCTCAGCACCGCGTTCCATGCGGCGAAGGTGGCGCTGCAGCGCCGCGCGGACCTCGCCGATCACCTGGCGCCGTGGGACGAGGTGCTGCTCGGCCTGATGGACGCCAACCTCGGTGACCTCGTCGTGCGCACCTATCTGCGGGTGTCCGAGCAATGGCCGGCGACGCGGGCGATGGCGGATCTGCTCGCGGTCGGGCGCGCGGTGCGGCTGGTCGGGCGCGAGGCTGGCAGCCGCAGCGCGCTGGCGCTGCTGCTCGAACTACCGAAGGTGCTGCACCGGCTGGCGATCCCGGCCGATCTCATGGTGGCGCTGGATGCGCTGCAGGAATTGGCTGAGGCCGCGCCGGATGTGGTGACGCTGGTGCTTGGACGGCTGGAACGGCTGCTGACCCAGGCAAGCGCCGCGGATTTCGCCGCCTGGATTTCCGGCGGGCTGCGCTCGGCCTCGACCAGCGCCGCGCGCCGCCGCGCTTATTTCGGGCTCGACGATCCGCTGTCGGCACGTCTGCTCGCGCTGGGGCGCTCGACCGGTGATCTCACCCGGCTCGAGCGTCGGCTCGTGGCCAACATGCATGCGTTGTGGGACTGGAAGCCGCGCTTTCGCAAGCTCACCGCGACCGAGGCGCTGCCGGTGCCGCGCCGCGCCTCGCTGGTCGCCGGCCTGATCGGCCTGCCGGAGAGCTTTCCGGGATACAGCGAGGCGCGGGCGGATGCGCTGTATCGCGCGGCGGCCGCCCATGCTGGTGCGCATTTTGTGCATTCGTCGGTGCGCTTTCCGGTCGGCCAGCTCAAACCGCTGCAGATCGCGCTGGTGTCGCTGATCGAGGACGCGCGGGTCGAGACGCTGGCGCTACGCGCCATGCCGGGCCTGCGGCGGTTGTGGCTACCGTTCCACAGCGCCCAGCCGACCGACACCATGACAGCCGCGGGCTTGATGATGCGGCTGTCGCGCGCGCTGCTCGATCCGGACTATGCCGACGACAGCGGCTGGGTCGCCAAGGGCCGTGCGCTGTTCGCAGGAGCCGCGCCGCGCTGGTCGGACCCTGCGATCAGCCGCGAGATCGGCGGCCTGCTCGGCAACGACATCGGCCAGATGCGGCTGCAGTTCAACGCCCGCACCTATGTGGTCGAGCCGGTCTACCGCGACGACAACCTCGCGCTGTGGGATTTCGGCGACCAGCCCGACGCGCCGACGGAGGAGATCGAGCTCACGGTCGATTCCGTACGCATCGAGCGGCAGGAGCACGACGACGGCACGTCGCAGGACGACGCCGCGCCGCCGGACGAGACCCGCCACGCCCGCGCCGCGCAGGTCGCGCTGCTCGACGGGCTTCCCGCGGCGACCTACCCGGAGTGGGACTATGCCGCCGGCATTGAGCGGCCGGACTGGACCACGGTGCTGGAAGCCGAGGCGGCGCCGGTCGGTCAGACGCAGGCGGCGCACCTGTCGACCACGGATGCGCAGGCCATGCAGCGTATCGCCGCGCTGACGCGCGACGCCTCGATCGGCCGCCGTATCCGCCTGCGCGCCCAGCGCGAGGGCGACACCCTCGACATCGACGCCTGCATCGCCCAAGCGATCGATCGCCGCGCCGGGCTGTGGCCGGAGCCGCGCGCCTACCAGCGCGACATGCCGGGACCGCGCGATCTCGCCGTGTTGCTGCTGCTTGACCTGTCGCAGTCAACGGCGGATCGCGACCGCCAGGGACGCTCGATCCTGGCGGTGGAGCGCGAGGCGGCGGCCATCATGGCTGCGGCGGTTGCCGAGGCCGGCGACGCCATCGCCGTGCACGGCTTCAACTCCGACGGCCGCGAGCGCGTGCGCTATCTCCGCATCAAGGGCTTCGACGAGCCGATGGATGCACTCGCCCGCGCGCGGCTCGCGGGCCTTGCCAGCAGCCATTCGACGCGGCTCGGCCCGGCGCTGCGCCACGCCGGGCAGGCGCTGGCGCAGCGCCGCGCCTTCCGCCGCGTGCTGCTGGTGCTGACCGACGGCGAGCCGTCCGACATCGATGTACCGGATCCGGCGTACCTGGCGGAGGACGCGCGCCGGGTGGTGCAGCAGTTGCGCCGGCGCGGCATCGACACCTTCGCGTTCGGCATGGGCCGTGGCCCGTTCCGCCAGCTCGACCGCATCTTCGGCGAGCGCCGGGCGCTGCGCGTGCCGCGCGTAGAGGTGCTGCCGGCGCGCGTCATGCACCTCTACGCCGAGCTGAAGAAGTAGCGGATCGCGGTTGATCGCTAATCCTTGATCAGATGCGCGCGGCTGACCTTCTCGCCGCGGGCCTTCTCCAACGTGGTGATCGCGGCGTCGCGGGCGTTGAAGAAGATGATGCGCATCGCGCGCTCGGCCTCGGCGTCGCGGCCGGTGGCCAGTGCCGCGGAGACGGCCTCCCATTCCTTCAGTGCGGCGAGCTGGCGGCGCGGCGTGAAGAAGTCGAGGGGACGCTCGCGCCAGATCAGGCCCCACAGCGTGCGGTTGAGCTGCTGGCCCAGCAGCCGCGACAGATACTGGTTGCCGCAGCGCGCCGCGATCAGGCCGCCGCAGCGCGCCACCGCGCGGGCGAAGCGCTCCGGCGGCGTGCCGCGCGCCTTCGACAATTGGCGCAGATCGGCGATGGCGACATCGAGGTCGGCGACGACGCCGCGGTGTTTGCGCCGCGCGAGATCGCGCGCGGCGAGGCCCATCAGCGCGGCGCGGACGTTGAAAATCTCGATGATGGTATCGAGCGTGACGTCGATCGCATAGGCGCCGCGGCGCGGAAAGAAATTGACGAGGCCGCGCTGCTCCAGCGCACGGATTGCCTCGCGCACCGGGCCGCGGCTGACGCCGTAGAGCGTTGCGAGTTCCTGCTCGCGGATGCGCTCGCCGCCGCGATATTCGCCATTGATGATCGCGGTGCTGACATGGTCGGCGATCTGCTCGGGAATGGTGCGCGTGCGCTCGCCGCGTCGTCGCGACGTCGTGGGTCGTGGGCCGGCCTCGATGTTGGTCATGTGCTGTCGTTGCCCCAACTATTCCAGAACGCGGAAATACTAGGCGCATTATCGCGCACTTGTCCAATTGTTGACAATTGACAATCCGGCGGTCGCGTGGTCCGCTTGGGGCACGAGCAGGCATGCCGTGCGCTCGCGGAACAAAGTGAGGCGCGGCAGCACCGGTCGCGTGCGGAAGGCGCGGACAAACGCGTCACGCAGGCGATCGCAGACGTAGCCGCGCAAGCGGCCAACGAAGGATGCGCGGCATCCGGTCCACGGGAGGACGGCATGAAGGCGAGGAGTATCGTGTTTGCGCTGGCAGTGGCGCTGACCCCCACGCTGGCGTCGGCACAGGCGACGGGGAGCCTGACGGTGGCGTTCGGCGCCGAGGGCACGACGCTCGATCCGACGAAATACTCCGCCGGCGTCGACCACTACTTCATCTCGCAGATATTCGAGCAACTGGTCCGCTACGACCCGGACCAGAAGATGGTGAACTGGCTGGCGCAGTCGTGGGAACTGCAGCAGCAGGACGGCAAGCCGGTCATCGACGTCAAGCTGCGTCCGGGCGTCAAGTTCCAGAATGGCGATCCGCTGACCTCGGCGGACTTCGAGTTCTCGTTCCAGCGCCTGCGCGATCCCAAGATTTCGCGCTGGTCGCATCTGCAGGCCAATGTCGAGCGCTTCGAGATCGTCGACGACTTGCATTTCCGCATTCATTTCAAGGAGCCGGACGGCAACTACATCGCCGACGCGCTGGAACTGTGGGCGATCCCGAAGAAGTACTTCGAGCAGGTCGGCGACGACGGCTTCGCCAAGGCGCCGGTCGGCACCGGTCCGTGGAAGTTCGTGTCGCGCTCGGTCAAGGAGGAGCTCAAGCTCGAGGCGTTCGACGGCTACTGGAACAAGGGTGCGCGCCCCAAGGTCAAGAATCTGACCATCAAGATCATCCCGGAGGACCTGACGCGCGTCGCCGCGTTCAAGTCCGGTGCGGTCGACTGGATCGACAATGTGCCGCCGGCGATGGTCGCCGAGTTCAAGAAGATGCCGGGGGTGAGGACCTTCACCGCGATTTCCGGCAACAACCTCTACATCGATTTCCCGACCTACAAGCCGGACTCGCCGTTCAACAAGCTGAAGGTGCGCCAGGCGGTCGCGCAGGCGGTCGACATGGACGCGATCATCAAGAGCGTGCTGTTCGGGCAGGGCGAGCGCTATGCCGAGATCGGCAAGGGCAGCACCGGCTATGATCCGGACCTCAAACCCTGGGCCTACAATCCCAAGGAGGCCAAGCGGCTGCTGACCGAGGCCGGCTATCCCAACGGCTTCGAGACGCCCTGCTACAACCTGACGACGCCGCGCGAGCCCAACGTCAAGGAAATGGGTGAGGCGGTCTTCGCCTATCTCGGCACCGTCGGCATCCGCTGCAAGGTGCAGGGCCTCGAATACGGCGCGTGGATCAATCTCGGCCGTCGCGGCCGCAACGGTCCGCCGGAAATGGACGGCGTGCTCAGCTGGATGTGGAGCCAGGGCCTGCCGGGCGATCCGGCGACGCCGTGGGGCGGCCATCTCCACAGCTTCGTCGCGGGCAAGGGCTGGGGCAGCTATTCCTACACCGACGACAAGCAGGCCGACGCCATGGTGGAGGAGCTGAAGGCCACCATGGACCCCGCCAAGCGTGAGGCGCTGATCCGCAAGATCGCCCGCTACAAGCATGACAACGTGCTCGGCGGCCTTACCACCTATCGCCCGGTGATCACCCTCGCCTGGCGCGACAAGGTCGAGTTCAAGCCGTGGCCGTATCCGGGTGCGTGGCGCGGTTTCCAGGAGATCAGCCTCAAGCCGTAAGCGGACCTGCGGAGCGCGGCCATGCTCGTCTACGCCCTGCGCCGGCTGATGCACGGCATCGTCAGCATCATCGGCGCCTCGATCCTGATCTTCGTGATCTCCCGCATGACGGGGGATCCGATCGTGCTGCTGCTGCCGGTGGACGCGCCGCAGGCGCTGATCGACCAGACCCGCGAGGCGATGGGCCTCGATAAGCCGATCTGGATGCAGTACCTGATCTTCGCCGGCAAGGCGCTGACCGGCGATTTCGGCAATTCCTACCGCTGGCAGATGCCGGCGCTGACACTGGTGCTCGAGCGCCTGCCGGCGACCATCGAACTCGCGATCTCGGCGCTGATCTTCTCGGTCGTGCTCGCGGTGCCGCTCGGTGTGCTCTCGGCGGTGCATCGCGGCGGTTGGATCGACCGTCTCGGCAAGGGTTTTGCCATGCTGGGGCAGGCGATGCCGGGATTCTGGGTCGGCCTGCTGCTGATCCTGGTGTTCGCGGTGAAGCTCAACTGGTTGCCGGCGTTCGGCGCGGGTGGTCTCGCTCACCTTGTCCTGCCGGCGATCGCGCTCGGCTGGTATCCGGTCGCGGCGCAGACCCGCATCGTGCGCTCGGCGATGCTCGACGTGCTCGACAGCGACTACATCCGCATGGGGCGCGCGCTTGGCGCGCCGGAGCGGCTGCTGGTGTGGAAGTACGCCTTCCGCAACGCCGCGGTCCCACTCGTCACCGTGCTCGGCGTCTACTTCGCCTCGATGCTCGGCGGCGCCTTCGTGGTTGAGGTGATTTTCGCCTGGCCTGGGCTCGGCCGTACGGTGGTCGAGGCGGTGTTTGCCCGTGACTTTCCGGTGGTGCAGGCCGGCGTGCTCTTCACCTCGATCCTGTTCGTCGCTTCCAACCTGCTGGTCGACCTCAGCTACGGCCTGATCGACCCGAGGATTCGGCACGATGGTTGATCTGCAGGCTTCCTCTGGCGATTTCGCGGTGCCGCTGCGGCCGCGCTGGCTGCGCCGCCTTTTCGGTGCCGGCGTGCCCTACGTCTCGCTCGCGATCTTCGCGCTGGTGGTGATCGCGGCGATCGGCGGCGAGGCCCTGGCGCCGTACGATCCCAACGGCCTCGACCTCGGCGCGGCCTTTCATCCGCCGGTGTGGCAGGAGGGCGGTTCGCTCGACCATCTGCTCGGCACCGACAACCTCGGCCGCGACATTTTCAGCCGGATCATCGCCGGCGCGCGGATCTCGCTGACGGTGGCTGTTTACGCCATCGTGATCTCCGGCGGTATCGGCGCGCTGATCGGTATGATCGCCGGCTATTTCGGCCGCTGGGTCGACACCGCCATCATGCGCCTCGTCGATATTCAGATGTCGATCCCGTCGCTGGCGCTGGCGCTGGTGATCGCCACCGTGCTGTCGCCGAGCCTGACCACGGTGATCGTGGTGATCTCGATCACCTACTGGACGTGGTATGCCCGCATCATCCGCGGCGAGATCCTGTCGCTGAAGGAGCGTGACTATGTCGCGCTCGCCAAGGTTGCGGGCTGCTCGACGCCGACCATCTTCAGGCGCCACCTGCTGCCCAACGTGCTGAACACGCTGCTGGTGCTGGCGACGCTGCAGGTCGGGCAGGTCATCATCTTCGAGGCCTCGCTCAGCTTCCTTGGCCTCGGCATCCAGAGCCCCGACGTCTCCTGGGGCCTGATGCTGGCCGATGCCCGCAGCTACATCGAGAACGCCTGGTGGGCGATCACGCTGCCGGGCGTTGCGATCATGCTGACCTGCCTGTCCGCCAACCTGATCGGCGACTGGTTGCGTGACACCTTCGACCCCAAACGCAGGCAGCTTTGACATGACGATGGCCGCTGTTGACGAGGTGCGCAAGCCGCCGCTGCTCAAGGTCTCGAACCTCAGGACCTACCTGCATCTGCGTCGCGGCGTCGTCCGCGCGGTCGATGGCGTCGACCTCGAGGTGGCGGAAGGCGAGACGCTCGGCGTCGTCGGCGAGTCCGGCTCGGGCAAGACCATGACCAGCCTGTCGATGCTGCGGTTGCTGCCCAAGCCCGGCGGCCGCATCGTCTCCGGCTCGATCGAGCTCGACGGCACCGACATCGTCAAGCTCAGCGACGCCGAGATGGCGCGCGACTGGCGCGGCCGGCGCATCTCCATGGTGTCGCAGGACCCGCTGACCTCGCTCAACCCTGTGTTCACCATCGGCGATCAGGTCGGCGCGCCGTTCCGCTATCACCATGTCGTCGAGGGCCGCAGCGCCGTCCGCAAGGCAGTAGAGGCGGTGTTGGGGCGGGTGCGCATTCCTTCACCCGCCAAGCGCCTCGACGATTATCCGCACCAGTTCTCCGGCGGCATGCGCCAGCGCGTGGTCACCGCGATGGCGATCGCCTGCGCGCCGCGCCTCCTGATCGCCGACGAGCCGACCAGCGCCCTCGATGTCACCATCCAGGTGCAGATGATGGAGCTGTTCCGCGAGCTGCAACGCGAGAGCGGGGTCGGCATCATCCTCATCACCCACGACCTCGGCGTTGCCGCCGGCATCTGCCACCGCATCGCGGTGATGTATGCCGGGCGGGTGGTGGAGAGTGGTAATGTCGGCGACATCTTCCACAACCCGGCGCATCCCTATACGCGGGGCCTGCTCAACTCGATCCCGCGTCTCGGCCAGCGCCGGCGCCGGCTCGAAGCGATCCCCGGCCAGCCGCCGAGCCTGATCGACCCGCCCAGGGGATGCCGGTTTGCTGCGCGCTGCCCGCAACGGATGAAGCGCTGTGACGACGATCCGCCGTCATTTGAGGTGGGGCGCGGCCACAAGGCGGCGTGCTGGCTGGTGGAGCCGCGGCCATGAGGAGCCCTGACGACATGGGCGCGGGCACGCCGTTGCTCGAGGTGCGCAACCTCACCAAGCGCTTTGCGGTCCGGGGAGGCGGGGTCGTGCGTGCGGTGGAGGACATCAGCTTCCGCATCGGGCGCGGGGAGACCTTTGCGCTGGTCGGTGAATCCGGTTGCGGCAAGACCACGCTGACCAAGCTGGTGCTCGGCCTCGAGCAGCCGACCTCCGGCGACATCCTGTTCGATGGCGTCGCGCTGGGATCGGCGTCACCGGCGCAGCTGCGCGCCTACCGCCGCGAGGCCCAGGCCGTGTTCCAGGACCCTTACGCCTCGCTCAACCCGCGGCTGCGGGTGCGCACCATCATCGCCGAGCCGCTGATGGCCCACGGCATCGGCGATCGCGCCAGCCGCCGCCAGCGTGTCGCGGAGCTGCTCGACGTCGTCGGCTTACCCGCAACCGCCGCCGATCTTTATCCCCACGAGTTCTCCGGTGGCCAGCGCCAGCGCATCGCCATCGCCCGGGCCCTGGCGCTCAAGCCGTCGTTCATGGTGCTGGACGAGCCGATCTCGGCGCTCGACGTCTCGATCCGGGCGCAGATCCTCAACCTGCTCGCCGACATCCAGGACGAGTTCGGCCTGACCTATCTCGTCGTCGCTCACGACCTCGCGCTGGTCGAGCATTTCTCGTCCCATGTCGGCGTGATGTATCTCGGCAGCATGGCGGAGCTCGGGCCGACGCCCATGGTCTTCGGGCAGCCGTCCCACCCCTACACCCGGGCGCTGCTGGCCTCGGTGCCGCGGCCGGATCCGGATCACCATGCGCCGGTCGGTGTGATCCGCGGTGAGATCGGCAGTGCCGTCGCGCCGCCGCCGGGGTGCAAATTCCATCCGCGCTGTCCCTACGCCACCGACATCTGCGCCACCGAGGCTCCGGTCGGCCGGTCGCTGGCCGCGGGCCAGCTCGTCGCCTGCCACCACGCCGACGTCATTCCGCCCTTGTCGTTGTCTCCAGCCTGACGGGTCCAGCATGTCCCAGCAACAACCGATCGAAGAAGAAACGTACCTGGCCAACCTGCGCGATCTCTACGCCAAGGCGTGGCCGAAGGATCTCGCCCGCGAGATCGCCTATCCGCATGGCGAGAAGCCGCTGACCGAGTACCTGCGGACCTGGGCGCGGCTGCGCCCGGACAAGCCGGCGGTGATCTTCTATGGCGCGGTCATGACCTATGCCGAACTCGACCGCCAGAGTGACCTGTTCGCCACGCTGCTGGCGCAGCAGGGCGTGGGCAAGGGCGACCGTGTCTCGGTGTTCATGCCGAACTGTCCCCAGTTCCACATCGCCTTCTTCGGCATCCTCAAGCTCGGCGCGGTGCACTGCCCGGTCAGCCCGCTGTCGAAGGCATTCGAGCTCGGCTACCAGGTCAAGGACTGCGGCTCGGAGACGATTGTCGCGCTCGACCAGTTGATGCCGGTGGTGCGCGAGGTGCTGCCCGAGACGCAGCTGCGGCGCCTGATCGTCACGAGCTTCGCCGACGTGATGCCGCCCAAGCCCGAGATCCCGGCGCCGTCAGCGACGCTGGCGGCGAAGATCGCGTGTCCCGACGCCATCGACATGATGCCGGTGCTCGCGACCATCGCTGCGCCGTCGTTCCCGGAGGGCGCTTCGCTGGATGACGTCGCCGCCCTCAACTACACCGGCGGCACCACGGGCATGCCCAAGGGCTGCATCCACACCCAGCGCGACATGCTCTACACGGTCGCGGCCAACACCTCGCTGGCGCCGCCGCTCGAAACCTCGATCGCGCTCAGCTTCTTCCCGGAATTCTGGATTGCCGGCGAGAACATGTGCCTGATTTTCCCGGTGTTCAGCGGCACCACGCTGGTGCTGCTGACGCGGTGGGATCCGCTCGCCGTGCTGACGGCGATCGACCGCTACAAGGTGACGAGCACGGCGATGCCGGTCGACGGCGCCCTCGAGCTGATGGACGATCCGCGCTTCGGCGCGTTCGACCTGAGCTCGCTCACCAATGTGCGGGTGGTATCGTTCGTCAAGAAGCTCAACATCGACTACCGCCGCCGCTGGCAGGAGAAGGTCGGCACCATCCTCGCCGAATCCGCTTGGGGCATGACCGAGACCCACACCTCCGACAGCTTCACCACCGGCATGCAGGACGACGACTTCGACTTGAAATCGCGGCCGACCTTTGTCGGCCTGCCGGTGCCCGGTACCGAATTCAAGATCTGCGATTTCGACACCGGGGCGATCCTGCCGCTCGGAGCCGAGGGCGAGATCTGCTGCCGCACGCCGTCACTGCTGAAGGGCTACTGGAACAAGCCGGAAGCGACCGCCGAAACGTTGCGCAACGGCTGGCTGCATTCCGGCGATATCGGTGTCATCGACGAGGACGGCTATCTGCATTATCTCGGCCGCCGCAAGGAGATGATCAAGGTCAAGGGCATGAGCGTCTTCCCCGGTGAGGTGGAAGCGCTGCTCGGCCAGCATCCGGCCATCGGCGGTGCCGGTGTGGTGCCGCGGCCGGACGAGGAGCGTGGCCAGGTGCCGGTCGCTTTCGTGCTGTTGAAATCCGAGGCCGGACCGGACGTCACCGCCAAGTCCATCGAGGATTGGTGCCGCGCGCGCATGGCAGTGTTCAAGGTGCCGGAAGTGCGTATCGTCGCGTCGCTGCCGATGACGGCAACCGGCAAGGTCAAGAAACAGGAATTGGGTCAGTTGCTCAATGCGTGAACGTATGTTCAAGAAACTCCTCATCGCCAACCGCGGCGAGATTGCCATCCGCATCGCCCGCGCGGCGGCCGATCTCGGCATCGCCACCGTCGCGGTCTATTCCGCCGACGATGCGCTGTCGCTGCATGTGCGTAAGGCCGACGAGGCGCAGCCGCTGGGCCGCGCCGGCGCGGCCGCCTACCTCGACATCGACCGCATGATCGCGATTGCCCGCGAGAGCGGCTGTGACGCGGTTCATCCCGGTTATGGCTTTCTCAGCGAGAATGCGACCTTCGCGCGGCGCGCGGCTGAAGCCGGCATCACCTTCGTCGGCCCGACGCCGGCGGCGCTCGAGCTGTTCGGCGACAAGGTTGCGGCACGCAAGCTCGCCATCAAGACCGGCGTGCCGGTGATCGAGGGCACGACCGGGCCGACCACCCTCGACGAGGCGGTGGCGTTCTTCGACAGCCTCGGCGGCGGCGCCATGATGATCAAGGCGGTGTCCGGCGGCGGCGGCCGCGGCATGCGCGCGGTGCGCCAGGCTTCAGACGTGGCGGAGGCCTATGCGCGTTGCCGTTCGGAGGCCAAGGCGGCGTTCGGCGACGACGCCGTCTATGTCGAGCGGCTGGTGGAGGACGCCCGCCATATCGAGGTGCAGGTGGTCGGCGATCGCAGCGGCGCGGTCTGCCATCTGTGGGAGCGCGAATGCACCATCCAGCGCCGCAACCAGAAGCTGATCGAGATCGCGCCGAGCCCGTCATTGTCGCCGGCGCAGCGCGCGCGCATCACCGGCGCGGCGCTCAAGCTCGCAGCCGCCGCGTCTTATGACAATCTCGGCACCTTCGAATTCCTGGTCGATGCTGGTGATCCCGAGGAGGGCGCGTTCTTCGCCTTCATCGAGGCCAATCCGCGCCTGCAGGTCGAGCACACCGTGACCGAGGAGGTGACCGGCGTCGATCTTGTCGCCACTCAGCTCCGCATTGCCTCCGGCGCCACGCTGGCGGCGCTCGGCCTGGATCCGCAGGCCATCCAGTCGCCGCGCGGCTACGCCATCCAGCTTCGTGTCAACATGGAGACCATGGACCGCGACGGCAACACCCAGCCGGCGAGCGGCACGCTGACCGCGTTCGACCTGCCGTCCGGCCCGGGCGTGCGTGTCGACAGCTTCGGCTACACCGGCTATCGCACCGGCACCTCGTTCGACTCGCTGCTGGCGAAGCTGATCGTGCATTCGACCGCGCCGGATTTCGCCGCAGCAGCCGCGCGGGCCTATCGCGCCGCCTGCGAGGCACGGATCGAAGGCGTCGCCACCAACCTGCCGTTCCTGCAGGCGCTGCTGTCCAACAAGGCGTTCATCGCCAACCGCGTCAACACCCGCTTCGTCGAGAGCCATGCGGCGGAACTGGTGGAAGCGGCCGCGACGGCGCATCCGCATCGCTTCTTCGCCGGCACCAGCGAAGCCGCGCAGGCTGCGCAAGCGGGCGCAGCCAAGGTCGCGGCGCCGGCCGGCTCGGTCGGCATCCCCGCGCCGTTGCAGGGTACTGTCGTCGCCATTTCGGTCGCGGATGGCGACATCGTGCGGCCGGGACAGCAGATCGCCGTCCTCGAAGCCATGAAGATGGAGCATCTGGTCGCGGCCGAGCAGGGCGGCCTGGTGCGCCTGGTCGCGGCCAAGGTTGGCGACACCCTCGCCAAGGACGACCCGATCGTGTTCATCGAGCCCGTCGAGATCGACGGCGAGGTGGAGGCGAATGATGATGTCGCCGATCTCGATGCCATCCGATCCGATCTCGCCGAGATGCTGGCGCGCCAGGCGTTTACGCTGGACGAGAACCGCCCGGATGCGGTGACGCGCCGCCGCAAGACCAACCAGCGCACGACGCGGGAGAATATCGAGGCTCTCGTCGACGAGGACAGCTTCATCGAATACGGCTCGCTGGCGCTGGCCGCCCAGCGCGCCCGCCGCACCCATGACGATCTCATCCGCAACACGCCGGCGGACGGCGTCGTCTCAGGGCTCGCGACCGTCAACGGCCGTCACTTCGACGCCGATCGCGCGCGCTGCATGGTGGTGGCCTACGACTACACCGTGCTCGCCGGCACGCAAGGCCAGCGCAATCACAAGAAGCAGGACCGCATGTTCAAGCTCGCCGAGGAGCTGCGCACGCCGGTGGTGCTGCTCGCCGAAGGCGGCGGCGGCCGCCCCGGCGATACCGAGCGCCTTGGCGTCACTGGCCTTGATGTCCCGACGTTCGGTCAGTTCGCCAAGCTGAGCGGCCTCGTGCCGCTGGTCGGCGTTGTCTCGGGGCGCTGCTTCGCCGGCAACGCCGCACTGCTCGGCTGCTGCGACGTTATCATCGCCACCAAGGATACGACGCTCGGCATGGGCGGTCCGGCGATGATCGAGGGCGGTGGTCTCGGCGTGTATAAGCCCGAGGAGGTTGGCCCGGTCGACTTCCAGGTGCCGAACGGCGTCATCGATGTGCTGGTCGAGGATGAAGGCGAGGCGATCGCAGCGGCGAAGAAGTATCTGTCGTACTTCCAGGGGCCGATCACCGAATGGACGGCGCCAGACCAGCGGCTGTTGCGTCGGGCGATCCCGGAGAACCGGCTGCGGGTCTATGACATCCGCACGGTGATCGACACGGTGGCGGACGAAGGCTCGGTGCTGGAGCTGCGGCCGGAGTTCGGCATCGGCATCGTCACTGCGTTCGTGCGCATCGAGGGCCAGCCGTTCGGCCTGCTCGCGAACAACCCGAAGCACCTCGGCGGCGCGATCGATGCGGATGCCGGCGACAAGGCGGCGCGCTTCGTGCAGCTGTGCGACGCCTTCGACATCCCGGTCTTGTCGCTGTGCGACACGCCGGGCTTCATGGTCGGCCCGGAAGCGGAGAAGACCGCGTTGGTGCGCCATGTCTCGCGCATGTTCGTGACCGCGGCGAGCATCACCGTGCCCTACTTCACCGTGGTGCTGCGCAAGGGCTACGGCCTCGGCGCCCAGGCGATGGCCGGCGGCGGCTTCCACGCCCAGACCTTCACCATCTCCTGGCCGACCGGCGAGTTCGGCGGCATGGGGTTCGAGGGCGCGGTACGGCTCGGCTACCGCAAGGAGATGGAGGCGATCGCCGATCCGGTGGAACGCGACAAGTTCTTCCGCAACATGGTCGCGAAGTTTTACGAGACCGGCAAGGCCATCAACATCGCGTCCGTGCTGGAAATCGACCAGGTCATCGATCCCATCGATACCCGCGCCTGGATCATCCGCGGCTTGCGCTCCGCCCCCCGCCCGCCCCACCGCGACGGCCGCAAGCGGCCGTGCGTCGATACGTGGTGAGGGTGGGGCGGCGTAGATGGTTGAACATTGACGATAGCACGTTTGATCAAGTGATCCGTCACCCTGAGGTGGCCGCGCATCGCGCGGCCCTCGAAGGGCGACGGCCCGAGCGGTGGCTCAGGGGCCGTTCATCCTTCGAGGCTCGCTTCGCTCGCACCTCAGGATGACGGGGTGAGGTGATCTGGGATCTATCGCCGCTCGACTATCCCCACCATCCCCTCATGGTGAGGAGCGGCCGCAGGCCGCGTCTCGAACCATGAGGCCGAGGCGGTCATTGCGTGGTCGTTATCGGTGATCGGACAGCTCGTGGCCTCATCCTTCGAGACGCCCGCTGCGCGGGCTCCTCAGGATGAGGAGCGGGGGAGCGGCTGCGCGCCGTTCACCCCGACCTTGTGTCGCGCCCTTGCGTGATTAGCCGGGCGCCGCGCTGGTCGCGGGTGTGGATCCACAGCCAGTTCATAGCGACCGCGAGGCGGTTGTGCACGCCGATCAGGAAGTAGATGTGGGCGAGGCCCCAGATCCACCACGCGATCGCGCCGCGCAGCTTGACGCGGCCGAAGTCGATCACCGCAAGGCTCTTGCCGATCTGGGCGAGGCTGCCGGCGTGCTTGTAGCGAAACGCCGATGTGGACGTGTCGCCGCGCAGCCGCGCGGCGATCGTCCGCGCCACGTGATGGCCCTGCTGCTTCGCCGCCGGCGCGATGCCGGGCACGGGCCGGCCGTCGGGCCCGTCGATGGTCACGGTGTCGCCGACCGCGAAGATCTCGGGATGATCGGGCACCGTGAGGTCGGGGCGCACCTGCAGGCGGCCAGCGCGGTCCGCCGGCGCGCCGAGCCATTCCGCCGCCGGCGAGGCGCGCACGCCCGCGGCCCAGATGATGGTGCTGGCGGCGAGCTTTGTGCTGCCATAGACGACGCCCTCGGCTGAACACTCCGACACCGCCTGGCCCAGCACCACCTCGACGCCGAGGCTCTCCAGCGAGCGCTGGGCGTAGGCCGAGAGGTCCTCGGGAAATCCCGCGAGCACGCGCGGCCCAGCCTCGATCAGCAGCACCCGGGTCTTGCGGGTGTCGATGTTGCGGAAGTCCGGCGGCATCGTGATGCGCGCCAGCTCCGCGATGGTGCCGGCGAGCTCGACGCCGGTGGGTCCTGCGCCGACAATGACGAAGGTGAGGTACGCGGCACGCCGTGCCGGATCGCTCTCGCGCTCGGCGCGCTCGAACGCCACCAGGATACGGCGGCGGACGGTGGTGGCGTCCTCCAGCGTCTTGAGCCCGGGGGCGAACGGCTCCCACTCGTCGTGACCAAAATAGGCATGGCGCGCGCCGGTGGCCAGCACCAGCGTGTCGTAGGGCAGCGTGCTGCCGTCGTCGAGCTGGACAGTGCGTGCCGCCGTGTCGACGCCGGTGACGGTGCCGAGCAGCGTCGTCACCTCGTGGCGGCGGCGTAACAAGAAACGGATCGGCCAGGCGATCTCGGAGGTGGCGAGTGAGGCCGTCGCCACCTGGTAGAGCAGCGGCTGGAACAGGTGATGGTTGCGGCGGTCGATCAGCGTGACGTCGGCGGGGACGCCGTTCAGGCGATGCACCAGCTCGAGGCCACCAAAGCCCGCGCCGATAATGACAATGCGATGGCGGTTGCTGGCACGCGCAGGCTCGGCGGATGTTTGCGGTATTGCGGTCATGGGCACACAACAGTCATGCGGCATCAGGACGATGCCGCATTGTAGGCCGGTCATGGCGCCTGTCCGCAATCAATATCGCGCGGCGGCCATGACGTGAGCGCTGCGATCTGTGATCGCAGCCGCCGGTGGTGCATGCATCATGACAGCAGACGAAAATCTGCGCGCCAGCCGAGCTCGGCGCGGGCCCTGTCGCTCGTCACCTGATCGTTGGCATCGGCAATGTTGTAGATGCCGGCGCCATGATCGAGGGCAAGCAGCGCAGCATGGGCCGCAGCATCGACATGCACAGCCACCGGATGGACCGGTCCGTCATTGCTGCCGGGACCATAGAACAGGCCATAGCGCAGCACCACGCCTTCGATCGGTGCCGCCTCCAGCACCTGTTGCTCCAGTGCGGCCACCGCGCCGACGGTCGGGCCGTTACCGCGGCTGTCGAGCGGATCGCGCTCGGTGTGGGGCAGCGGGCCGGCCGCGTAGATCCAGGCGATGCTCTGCGCAATCAAGCGGCGCGCACCGGCGGCGCGTGCCGCCTGAACGAGGTTGCGCGTGCCTTCGCGGCGGATGCGGGCGTTGCGCGCCAGCGCCTCGTCGCGGGTCGCCGGGTCGTGCAGCATGGCGAGATCCGTGAGCTGGTGCATCACGATGTCGGGCCGTGCCGCGACCACGGCATGCGTCAGCGCGTCGGCGTCGAACACGTCGACGATTGCCGGTTCGGCGCCGAGCGCGCGCAGCGTCTCCGCGCCCTGCGCCGTGCGCGTGGTGCCGATCACGGTGTGACCGGCACTGCGCAGCAGCGGGGTCAGGCGGCGGCCGATGACGCCGGCGGCGCCGGCGAGGAAGATGCGATGGGACATGTCAGTGCCTTGTCGATGCCTTGCAGTTGATGAGGGGGATCACTGTCGCCCCGGCGGCTAGCGCCGGCGGCCTTGTCGTTCGGCCTTGCGTTCGGAGGCGTCCTGCGTGCCGCGCGCTTCGGTGCGCGCGGCGGCCCGTTCGTTGAACCAGGTCTGCACCTCAGCGGAGAAGCCCGCCGGCATCTTGCGTTGCACGCCGCTTGCGATGTCGGCGAGCGTGGTGCGGGCGAGCTCGTCACGCATGCTCTGCTCGGCGCGCAGCATCACCGCATGGATGCCGCACACGCCGGTGAGCGAGCGTGCCGGCGGCTTGCCGCCGTAGAGCGCGCAGCGACTGCGGATCTCCTGACAGTCGAACAGCGGTTTGCGCCCCTCGAGGGCGTCGACAATGTCGAGCACTGTGATCTTGTCCGGTGACCGTGCCAGCCGATAGCCGCCGCGGATGCCTTCGGAAGCGGCGACGAATCCGGCCTTCTCGAGCTTGGGCAGGATCTTCGCCATGAACGACGGCGACACGCCCTGGAATTCCGCGAGATCGCGGCTGCTGGGCGAGGTCACCGACGGCTCGACCAGCCACAACAGGCAGTGCAGGCCGTATTCAACGCTCGATCCGATGTGCGCCATAACGCGGACTATATTAGTCCGCGTTCATGAAGGCAACCTCGAATGAAAATGACGGTGCGACGTGCCGTGCGGCGGATCGGCGCGGGGCTTGCGCGCGGCGCGGTGGCGTCGTAAGAATAAAAAAGAACGATCGTTCCGTCTAACAGAACGATCGAGAAGAGGGCGGACACGATGCATCAAAATGCCCGCGCGGCAGACCCGCAGGTGGTGCGCAGCTTCGAAACGCTTCCGGCGTTGCTGGAGGCGAGCCCGCGCCTGATCGAGCGCGCACGGCTGCTCGATGTCGATTGCTGGCTGGGGCCGGTCGAGCGGTCGTTCATGGTCGCCATTCGCCGCGGGCGGATCATGGAGATGACGGTGCCAACAAAGCCGATGCCGTCCTGGCGCTTCGGCTACACCGCGACGGCGGCGGCCTGGCATGCGTATTGGCAGGCCGAGCCGAAGCCCGGTTGGCACGACCTGCTGGCGCTGACCAAGCGTGGCGAAGCGACGCTCGCCGGCGATCTTCACCCGTTCCTCTGCCACCTGCAGTACTTCAAGGACCTGCTGGCGTTGCCGCGCACGCTGCCGGCGGGAGGCGTGTCATGACCGCGATGATCGAGCCGATCGTCGGCCGCTACGTCCACATCGACATCGACGGGGTCGCGCACCGGATCTATTTCGAAGAGAACGGCACCGGCATTCCGCTGGTCTGCCTGCACACCGCGGGCTCCGACGGCCGGCAGTGGCGGCATCTGCTGACCGATCCGGAGTTCACCCGGACCTATCGCATCATCGCCTTCGACCTGCCGTGGCATGGCAAGTCCAATCCGCCGGATGCCTTCGACGGCGACGAATATCGCCTGACCACGGCGCGCTACACACAGACCATCCGCGCATTCTGCCGCGCGCTTGATCTCGACCGGCCGGTGGTGATGGGCTGCTCGATCGGCGGCCGCATCGTGCTCAACCTCGCCAGCGATCACGGCGACGAGTTTCGCGCGCTGATCGGGCTCGAGGCCGCCGACTTCCAGCAGCCCTGGTACGACACCGACTGGCTGAACCGGCCCGACGTCCACGGCGGCGAGGTCTGCGCCGCGCTGGTGTCCGGCCTCGTCGCGCCGCAGAGCCCGCAGGCGTCGCGCCGCGAAACCCTGTGGGCCTACAAGCAGGGCGGGCCCGGGGTGTTCAAGGGCGACCTGTATTTCTACCGGGTCGACGGCGACCTGCGCGGCCGCCTCGGTGGCATCGATGCCGCGCGCTGCCCGCTCTATCTGCTGACCGGCGAATACGATTTCTCCTGCACGCCCGAGGATACGCTGCGCACCGCGGCGAGCATCCCCGGCGCGCAGGTGACCATCATGGAGAAGCTCGGGCACTTTCCCATGAGCGAGAACCCCGCCCAGTTCCGC
Source organism: Pseudomonadota bacterium (assembly GCA_040756765.1). GTDB lineage: Bacteria > Pseudomonadota > Alphaproteobacteria > Rhizobiales > Xanthobacteraceae > Bradyrhizobium_A. Next base: position 48,550 of record JBFLYG010000001.1, read on the forward strand.
CGCTACATCGCACCGGTGCTGGCGGAGATCGCCCAACGACAAACAGCCTGACAACAGAGGGAAACCCAAGTGACCAACACCAAGACCATGCGGCGATGGGCCGCCACGGCGGCGCTCGCCGCCGCATGCGGCTGGTCCGGCGCGGCGTTCGCCGCCGGCGATACCATCAAGATCGGCGTGCTCAATGACCAGTCCGGCGTGTTCGCCGACAATGGCGGCCGCGGCTCGGTCGCCGCCGCGCGGCTCGCGGCGGAGGATTTCGGCAACGAGATCCTCGGCAAGAAGATCGAGGTCATCAGCGCCGATCACCAGAACAAGCCGGATATCGCCGCGGCGACGGCGCGCAAGTGGATCGAGAACGAGGGCGTCGACGTCATCGCCGACGGCGCGGCATCGTCGGCGGGCTTCGCCATCCTCGAAGTCGCCAAGCAGCGCAACAAGATCTTCATCGTCAGCGGTCCGGGCTCGTCCGACTTCACCGGCAAGGCCTGCTCGCCGGTCAGCTTCCATTTCACCTACGACACCTACGCGCTGTCGAAGATGACCAGTGAGGCCGTCACCAAGGCCGGCGGCAACAGCTGGTACTTCATCACCGCGGACTATGCGTTCGGCCACGCGCTGCAGCGCGACGCCACGCGTTTCATCGAGGCGGCCGGCGGCAAGGTGCTAGGCTCGGCGGCGCATCCGCTCGGTACCGCTGATTTCGCTTCGTTCCTGCTGCAGGCGCAAAACTCCAAGGCCAAGGTCGTCGGCCTCGCGACCTCCGGCGCCGATGTGCAGACCGCGATCAAGCAGGCCAGCGAGTTCGGCATCGTCGAGAGCGGCCAGAGCCTCGCCGGCTTGCTGGTGTTCATCACCGACGTCAATGCGCTCGGTCTCAAGGCGACGCAGGGGTTGCAGGTCGCGTCCTCGTTCTACTGGGATCTCGACGACCAGACGCGGGCCTGGAGCAAGCGCTATTTCGCCAAGATGGACGGCCGCGTGCCCAGCATGGTGCAGGCCGGTGTTTACAGCGGCGTGCATCACTACCTCGCCGCGGTGAAGGCCGCGGGCACCACCGACACCGCAGCGGTTGCCGCCAAGATGCACGAGTTGAAGGTCAACGACATGTACAACAAGGACGTCGAGATCCGCGCCGACGGCCGTGTGCTGCACCGCATGTATCTGGTGCAGGTCAAAAAGCCGCAGGAGTCGCAGTACAAGTACGACTACTACAAGATCCTCACCTCGGTCTCCGGCGAGCAGGCGTTCCGCCCGCTGAGCGAGAGCGAGTGCCCGCAGGTCAAGCGCTGACCGGGCCTGCCGTCGCAGCATCAGGAGTTGTCATGAATCCGCGTCCCAATTTCGTCGGCGGCCAGCCCGTCATCGGCACCGGTCCGCTATTCGACTCGATCGACCCCGCGACTGGGCGCAGCAATGGTGCGTTCACGTCCGCGAGTGCGGCCGACGTCGATGCCGCGGTCCGCGTCGCGGTGGAGGCGGCGGGCCAGCGGTCGTGGCGGGCGATGCGTCCGCACGAGCGGGCGCGGATTCTCGCGCGCATCGCCGACGGCATGGCGGCGCGGGCCGAGGACTTGGCAACGATCCAGATGCGCGAGAATGGCAAGGTGATCGCCGAATGCCGGGCGCAGGTGGCGAGTGCGATTGCCACCTACCGCTACTACGCGGCGGTGTGCGAGACCACGGAATCGGAGTTGACGCCACCGCGCGGCGACTACCTGTCGATGACCGTGCATGAGCCGATCGGGGTGGTTGCCGCGATCACGCCCTGGAACTCGCCGCTCACCATGGAGGCGCAGAAGGTGGCGCCTGCGCTGGCGGCCGGCAACGCGGTGATCCTCAAACCCTCCGAGGTGACGCCGACCGCGGCGCTCGAGATTGCCGCCATCGCCATCGCGGCCGGGCTGCCGCCGGGGCTGCTCAATGTTTTGACCGGCACCGGCGCCGACACCGGCGCTGCGCTGGTGACGCATCCGTCCGTCGGCATGGTGTCGTTCACCGGCGGCACGGAGACGGGGCGGGCGATCGCGCGGCTGTGCGCCGACCGCCTGATCCCGTCGGCGCTGGAACTCGGCGGCAAGTCGCCGAACATCGTGTTCGCAGACGCCGACCTCGATGCCGCGGCGGAAGGCGTTGCCGGGGGCATCTTCGAGGGTTCGGGTCAGTCCTGCGTCGCCGGCTCGCGGCTGTTCGTGCAGCGCGCGGTTTATGACCAGTTCCTGGACAAGCTGCGTGCGCGAGCGGAGGCCTTGTGTGTCGGCCTGCCGGCGCTGGCCGGCACCACCATGGGGCCGCTGGCGTCGTTTCCGCATCGCGAGCGGGTCGAGCGCTTCGTGCAGGCGGCGCGCGACGAGGGCGGCACCATCGTCACCGGCGGCCGCCGGCCGGACGGTGACGAGCTTGCGGCCGGGGCGTTTTATCTGCCGACCATCATCGCGGGCCTGAGCAATGCCGCGACCGTGTGCCGGCAGGAGATCTTCGGCCCGGTGCTGTGCGTGCTGCCGTTCGACGACGAAGATGATGTGATCGCCCAGGCCAACGATAGCGTCTACGGGCTTGCCTGCGGCGTCTGGACGGGCGATTACCGCAAGGCGTGGCGAGTGGCGCGCACGGTCCAGGCCGGCACGGTCTGGATCAACACCTACAAGCAGCTCAGCATCGCGGCGCCGTTCGGCGGCTTCAAGCACAGCGGCCTTGGCCGCGAGAAGGGAATCCAGGGCATGCGTCTGTATCAGCAGAGCAAGAGCATCTATTGGGGCCTCGCGGCGGCCGGAGGTGCAGCATGAGTGCGACAACTGCCATGCGGCGTGTCGGTTTCGTCGGGCTCGGGGTCATGGGCGAGCCGATGTGCCGGAACCTGGCCCGCAAGGGTAACGTCCGGGTCATGGGCTTCGATCGCGATGCCGCGCCGCTGCAGCGGCTCGCGATCTTTGGCGTCGAGCGCGCGGCGAGCCTCGCCGATATCGCAAGCGCTTGCGACACCATCTTCCTCGCGCTGCCGAGCGGCGCGCATGTGGAAGCGGTGTGCAGCGGTCCCGATGGTTTGCTGGCGCGCGCCGAAGCCCGCCACACCATCGTCGATCTCGGCACCTCGCAGGTCGATCTCACCCGCGATCTCGCCCGCCGCTTTGCCGAAAAAGGCGCGCGCTATGCCGACGCCCCGATCGCGCGCACCCGCCAGGCCGCGGAGGAGGGCACGCTCAGCATCATGGTCGGCGCAGATGAGGCCACCTATGAGGCGATCCGGCCGATGCTGGCGACGCTCGCCACCGACATCACCCATTGCGGCCCGGTCGGCGCCGGCCAGATTGTCAAGATCCTGAACAACATGGTGCTGGTGGAAACGGTGGTGGCGCTCGGCGAGGCGCTGGCCACCGCGCGCCGCGCCGGCCTCGACGGCAAGGTGTTGTTCGAGACGCTGATGAAGGGATCGGCTGACAGCTTTGCGCTGCGCAACCACGGCATGAAGGCGATGCTGGTCGACACCTTCCCGGAGCGGGCGTTCTCGACGCAGTATGCCCGCAAGGATCTCGGTTATGCGCTGGATTTGGCGAAGTCGGTCGGCCTCACGCTCGCGGGCGCCGAGACCGCCGACGGCCTGCTGGCCCGCGCGGCCGAGGGCGGCTTCGGCGACCTGTACTGGCCGGTGGTGGCGCGGGTGATCGCGGCGCAGCCGGAGAAGGCCGCCGACGACAACAGGAGGGCGCCGGTGTGAGCCCTGCAGCGGGATCGGGCAAGGCCAAGGAGAAGGACAAGGACGGCGGCGGCGTCGCCGCGGTCGAGCGCGCGCTGGCGATCGTCGCGGCCGTCGAGGCCGCCGCCGCGCCGATCAGCCTTGCCGAGCTGTCGCGCGAGACCGGCCTCTACAAGAGCACGATCCTGCGCCTGCTGGTGACGCTGGAAGACAACGGCTACGTCACTCGTCTGGGTGATGGCCACTATGATCTCGGCCCGGCCGCGTTCCGGCTCGGCGCGGCGTTCGAGCGCAAGAACACGCTGCAGCATCATGTGCTGCCGGTGCTGCAGCAACTGGTGGCGCAGGGCACGGAGAGCCCGTCCTTCCACGTCCGGCAGGATCACGACAGCCGTCTGTGCCTGCTCCGCGTCAACTCCAACCATTCGACCCTCGACCGCATCGAGGCCGGATCGGCCTATCCGCTGCGCGCCGGCGCGGCCGGGCAGGTGATCCTCGCCTTCAACGGCGAGCGCGGCGCGCGCTATGACGCCATTCGCAGCGAAGGCTGGGCGCTGTCGCTGGGTGAGCGCGATCCGAGCTGCGCCGCGGTCGCAGCGCCGGTGTTCGGTCCGGACAGCCGGTTGCTCGGCGCGCTGTCGCTGTCGGGGCCGCGCGAGCGTTTCGGCGACGACGAGATCGACGCCCTGCGGCGGGCGCTCGGCGCCGCCGCGGCGAAGCTGACCCGCGCACTCGGCGGCGCCTGGCCGCCATTCACGGCGCCGGCGGAAACGGCGGTGCGGTCGGCGCGACGGAGGGAGCGATGAAGGCGGGGGCGGCGACAGCGGGAGCAAGCGCAGCCGCGGCAGCGCTGCCGGACCTGTCGCGTCGCTTCGATGTGCTGGTGATCGGCGGCGGCAATGCGGCGCTGTGCGCGGCGATCAGTGCGCGGCGGCTCGGTGCCTCCGTGCTGGTGCTGGAGGCGGCGCCAAAATTTTACCGTGGCGGTAACACCCGCCACACCCGCAATATGCGCTGTGCCCATGATACGGCCACGCAGCATCTCACTGGCCCTTATACCGAGGACGAGTTCTGGGACGACCTCAAACGCGTCACGCAAGGCCACACCGACGAGGAGCTGGCGCGCTTCATGATCGCCCAGTCCAAGGAGATGCTGGGCTGGATCGAGCAGCAGGGCGTGCGCTTCCAGCCCTCGCTCGGCGGCACGCTCAGCCTCGGCCGCACCAATTCGTTCTTCCTCGGCGGTGGCCGCTCGATGCTCAACGCGCTGTACCGCACGGCGGAGGCGCTCGGCGTCGAGGTCGCCTATGACGCGGAGGTCGTCGGGCTCGACATCGCCGACGGCATGTTCCTGGCCGCGGATGTGCGCTGCGACGGCCGCGTTGCGCAGGTCCGGGCGGGCGCGCTGGTCGCCGCCGCCGGCGGCTTCGAGGCCAACATCGCGATGCTCAAGCAGTATTGGGGCGACATCGCCGATAACTTCTTGATCCGCGGCACGCCCTATAACCGCGGCACGGTGCTGCGCATGCTGCTCGACAGCGGCGTGCAGGCGGTCGGTGACCCCACCCAGTGCCATGCGGTGGCGATCGATGCCCGCGCGCCGCGCTTCGACGGCGGCATCATCACCCGCCTCGACTGCGTGGTGTTCGGCGTCGTGCTCAACAACGCCGCCGAACGGTTCTACGACGAGGGTGAGGACTTCTGGCCCAAGCGCTACGCCATCTGGGGGCGCCTCGTCGCCGGCCAGCCGGACCAGATCGCCTACATCGTGTTCGACGCCAAGTCGCTGACCTCGTTCATGCCCTCGCTCTATCCGCCGATCACGGCGCCGACCATTGCCGAGCTCGCCGGCAAGCTCGGCCTCGATCCGCAGCGGATGGAGGCGACGATCAATGGCTTCAATGCTGCGGTCGTGCCTGGCACGTTTGATCATACCGTGCTCGACGACTGCCGCACGGAGGGCTTGAGTCCGCCGAAATCGCACTGGGCGCGGCCGATCGACACCGCACCGTTCTATGCCTATCCGGTGCGGCCCGGCATCACCTTCACCTATCTCGGCACGCGGGTGAACCGCGAGGCGCGCATGCTGATGCAGGACGGCAAGCCTGCCGCCAACATGTTCGCCGCCGGTGAGATCATGGCCGGCAATGTGCTCGGCCGCGGCTATGCCGCTGGCATAGGCATGACCATCGGCAGCGTGTTCGGCCGGATCGCCGGGCACACGGCGGCGAAAACGGTTCGGAATTGAGACGCGACATGCTCGACATCACCTCCCGCCCGGGTCACGAGGCTCCCCTTGGGGCCTCCCTTCTCACCGCGAACCAGGCCGAAGCCGAGCGGCTGATGACCGTTTGCAACTCCTGCCGCTATTGTGAGGGGCTGTGTGCGGTGTTTCCGGCGATGGAGCTGCGGCGGGAGTTCGCGGCGGGCGATCTCAACTATCTCGCCAACCTCTGCCACAGCTGCGGCGCCTGCTATTACGACTGCCAGTTCTCGCCGCCGCACGAGTTCGCCGTCAATGTGCCGCAGACGCTTGCTGCCGTGCGCAACGATTCCTATGCCGCCTACGCCTGGCCGTCGTTTCTCGCCGGCGTGTTCCGCCGCAATGGTGTCGCCATCAGTCTCGTCGTGGCCCTGAGTATCGGCGTGTTCTTTGCGGCGATGATGGCCTTCAACGATCCGCAGGTGATGTTCGGCAGCCACGTCGGTTCCGGCGCGTTCTACCGCATCATGCCCCATGAAGCGATGGTCGCCGTGTTCGGCGCGGCATTCGTCTATGCCATCGTGGCGCTGGTGATGGGCTTCCGGCGGTTCTGGGCCGACATCGCCGGCCGTGGCGATGGCAGCGTGCCGGCGTTCTGGCAGGCGGTCAGGGATGCGGCACAACTGCGCTATCTCGACGGCGGCGGCGTCGGCTGCATGAACGCCGACGACAAGCCGACCGACAACCGCCGGCTGTTCCATCACCTGACGTTCTACGGCTTCGCCCTGTGCTTCGCCTCGACCAGCGTTGCCACTATCTATGCCTATGCCTTCGGCTGGCACGCGCCCTATGCGGTCTACGATCTTCCGGTCGTGCTCGGCACGCTCGGCGGGCTCGGCCTCGTGATCGGGCCGGCCGGACTGTGGCTCGCCAAGCAGAAACGCGATCCGGTGATGGTTGACGCCAGCCGGCGCGGCATGGACACCGGCTTCATCGCCATGCTGTTCCTCACCGGCCTCACCGGGCTGCTGCTGCTCGTGCTGCGCGCAACCCCGGCGATGGGCACGCTGCTCGCGCTGCACCTCGGCTTCGTGTTCGGCTTCTTCGTCACCATGCCTTATTCGAAGTTCGTGCACGGCCTCTACCGCTTCGGCGCGCTGGTGAAATATGCCGGCGAGCGGCGGCGGGAGACGGGCGGCGACTGATCGAAGCTGTCGGCGAGTCGCTCAACTCCTCATCCTGAGGAGCCCGCCTCGCGGGCGTCTCGAAGGATGAGGCCCGCACATTGCAGCTCATTGGCCTCATGGTTCGAGACGCGCGGCCTCGCCGCGCTCCTCACCATGAGGTGATGGAGTATGATGGAATGAACGTGTTTGCGTCTGACTGAAAACGTTAAAAGGCCCGGATGCGGTCGGCATCCGGGCCTTTTGCATTTCAGTCGAGGCAGCGCCTCAGCGCGGCGGCTGCGTTTTGCTCATGGCCGCGCGCAGGGCGTCGGCCAGCGCTCCGCCGGTGTCCGGCTTGCCACCCTTGCGCGGCGCCTGCGAGGTCATGTGCTTGGCCTGGCCGCGCGACATGGGGGCGCCGCCGCGCTCGGTCTTGGCGCCGAGCTCGTCGTCGAGGCGCAGCGTCAGCGAGATGCGCTTGCGCGGCACGTCGACCTCCAGCACCTTGACCTTGACGATGTCGCCGGGCTTCACCACCTCGCGCGGGTCCTTGATGAAGGTGCGCGACATCGCCGAGATGTGGACGAGGCCGTCCTGGTGGACGCCGATGTCGACGAACGCGCCGAACGCGGCGACGTTGGTCACCGAGCCCTCCAGGATCATGCCCGGCTTGAGGTCGTTGAGCGTCTCGACGCCGTCGGCGAAGGCGGCAGCCTTGAACACCGGGCGCGGGTCGCGGCCAGGCTTCTCGAGCTCGCGCAGGATGTCGGTGACGGTCGGCAGGCCGAAGGTCTCGTCGGCGAACGCCTGGGGTTTCAGCGTGCGCAGCACGGTGGCGTTGCCGATCACCGCCTTGATGTCGCTCTTGGTGGCCTCGAGGATGCGGCGCACGACCGGATAGGATTCCGGATGCACGCCCGAGGCATCGAGCGGATCATCGCCGTTCGGGATGCGCAGGAAGCCGGCGCACTGCTCGAACGCCTTCGGCCCGAGGCGCGGCACGTCCTTGAGGTCCTTGCGCGAAGCGAACGGGCCCTTGGCGTTGCGGTGGTCGACGATGCTCTGGGCAAGGCCCGTGCCGATGCCCGACACCCGCGCCAGCAGCGGCGCGGAGGCGGTGTTGGCGTCGACGCCGACCGCGTTCACGCAGTCTTCCACCACGGCGTCGAGCGAGCGCGACAGCTTGGATTCGGAAAGGTCATGCTGGTACTGGCCGACGCCGATCGACTTCGGATCGATCTTGACGAGCTCGGCGAGCGGGTCCTGCAGGCGGCGGGCGATCGACACCGCACCGCGCAGCGTGACGTCGAGTTCGGGCAGCTCCTGCGAAGCGAAGGCGGAGGCGGAGTAGACCGACGCGCCCGCTTCCGACACCACGATCTTGGTCATCTTCAGCTCGGCCATGTTGCGCACCAGCTCGGTGGCGAGCTTGTCGGTCTCGCGCGACGCGGTGCCGTTGCCGATCGCGATCAACTCGACCTTGTGCTTGCGGCAAAGGTTGGCGAGGATCGCCAGCGCCTCGTCCCAGCGGCGCTGCGGCTCGTGCGGGAAGATCGCGGTGGTGTCGACGACCTTGCCGGTGGCGTCGACCACGGCGACCTTGACGCCGGTGCGATAGCCCGGGTCGAGGCCCATGGTGGCGCGGGTGCCGGCGGGCGCGGCGAGCAGCAGGTCGCGCAGGTTGGAGGCGAACACCCGCACCGCTTCCTGCTCGGCCGCGGTCCACAGCCGCATGCGCAGGTCGACGTTGAGGTGGATCTGGATCTTGGTGCGCCAGGCCCAGCGCACGGTCTCGCTCAGCCACTTGTCGCCGGGGCGGCCGCGGTCGGCGATGCCGAAGCGCTGCGCGATCCGCAGCTCATAGGACGACACGGTGGTCGGCGTCGGCGACGGCGCTTCCGGATCGATCTGCAGGTCGAGGATCTCTTCCTTCTCGCCGCGGAACAGCGCCAGGATGCGGTGCGACGGCAGCTTGTGCAGCGGCTCGCTGAACTCGAAGTAGTCGCTGAACTTGGCGCCGGCCTCCTTCTTGCCGTCGCGCAGCTTGGACGCGAAGATGCCGTTCGACCACATCTGCTCGCGCAGCGCGCCGATCAGGTCGGCGTCTTCGGCAAAGCGCTCGACCAGGATGGCGCGGGCACCGTCGAGCGCCGCGGCCGCATCGGCGACCTGCTTGTCCGGATCGATGTACGCGGCGGCCGCATCCTGCGGGTTGCCCTCCGGCTGGGTCAGCAGCTGATTGGCGAGCGGCTCGAGGCCGGCTTCCTTGGCGATCTCGGCCTTGGTGCGGCGCTTGGGCTTGAACGGCAGGTAGATGTCCTCAAGGCGGCCCTTGCTGTCGGCGGCCATGATCTGCGCCTCGAGGGCGGCGTCGAGCTTGCCCTGGTCGCGGATCGAATTGAGGATCACAGCGCGGCGGTCCTCGAGCTCGCGCAGGTAGCCGAGCCGCTCTTCCAGCGTGCGCAGCTGCGCGTCGTCGAGACCGCCGGTGATTTCCTTGCGGTAACGGGCGACGAACGGAACGGTGGCGCCGCCGTCGAGCAGGCCGACCGTGGCCTCCACCTGCTGCTCGCGAATGCTGAGTTCGTCTGCGATCCGTTTGAAGATGGTATTGGCCAAGCGCGCACCTGTCATTCCGATAGTGGGCCGGGCGCCCGGGGTTTCCAAGGGGCATCCTGAGGCGTCCGGAGAAGCGCTTATGGCCATCGGAGGGCGATTCATCAACCCGTCATGATTCGAAAAAGTTTCTGTGAATTGGTGCCGGAATGGCATGGCGCGCGCCTGAAATGAATGCATGGCAGCACCCGCGCTGGCGGCGGGTTCCGGTTGCTTGACAGGGCCGGGCGGGTCCGCTCTGCTTTGGGTTGTATTCGGCCCCACCGGTGATGTGAGTTCGAAGACGATGCAGGGTGACGGCGCGCCATCCCCGGGCATGAGCCGGCGCGATCTGTTGTCGATGGTCGGCGCCGTCGCCGGCAGCGCGGCGATGTATCACGCGATGACCAGCCTCGGCTTCGCGTCGGATTCAGGCTACAAGGGGCCGATCCGGCTGGCAGGGGACCCCAAGGGGGCCTCCGTCCTGATCCTCGGCGCCGGGCTTGCAGGCATGACGGCGGCGCTCGAGCTGCGCAATGCCGGCTATCAAGTCCAGATCCTCGAATTCAACCGCCGGGCCGGTGGCCGCAACTGGACCTTGCGGGGCGGCGACAGCTTCACCGAACTCGGCGGGGCGCGACAGACCTGCGACTTCGCGCCGGGTCTCTATCTCAATCCGGGCCCCTGGCGGATTCCCTATCATCATCGTGGCGTCCTGGATTATTGCCGGCGGCTCGGTGTGGCGCTGGAACCGTTCGTCCAGCTCAATCACAACGCCTTGCTGCATTCCGCGCGGGCGTTCGATGGCCGGCCGCAGCGCATCCGGGAGATCAAGGCGGATTTTCAAGGCCATATCGCGGAACTGCTCGCCAAGGCGACAAAGCAGGACCGGCTGGCGGAAGCGGTCTCGGCGGAGGACAAGGAACGCCTGCTGCAGGCGCTGCGGTCCTGGGGCGCCCTGGATCAGAGCGATGCCTATAGCAAGGGCGTGGTCTCGGCGGAGGTCCGCGGTTATGCCGTCGGGCCGGGCGGCGGCCTCGGCGCCGCACCCGAGCCCGGCGCGCCGATCGCGCTGGCGGACATCCTGACCTCGCGGCTGTGGCGCTACCTGCAGAACTTCGCGCTGCACGAATTCCAGACCACCATGTTCCAGCCGGTCGGCGGCATGGACATGATCGGCAAGGCGTTCGCCCGCGAGGTCGGTGACCTCATCCGCTACGATGCCAAGGTCACCCGCATCCAGCAGAGCGATCGCGGCGTGACGGTGACCTTCGTCGACGGCCAAGGCGGGGCCGAGCAGCAGGCCACGGCCGACTGGTGCCTGTGCACCATTCCGCTCTCCATTCTCAGCCAGATTCCGATCGATGTCGGCCCGCGCATGAAGGCCGCGATCGGTGCGGTGCCCTACGTGTCCTCGGTGAAGATCGGCCTGCAGTTCAAGCGGCGGTTCTGGGAGGAGGACGAGGCGATCTATGGCGGCATCAGCTACACCGATCTGCCGATCAAGCAGATTTCCTATCCCAGCACCGGGTTCAATGCCGGCGGACGCGGCGTGCTGCTCGGCGCCTACCTGTTCAACGGGCCGAACGCGTATGAGTTCACCGCGATGGCGCCGGCGGAACGGATCGCCCGCGCGGTCGCCTTCGGCGCCCAGATCCATCCGCAATACGCCGCCGAGTTCGAGACCGGCGTCGCGGTGGCCTGGCACCGGATGCCGTTCACGCTCGGCTGCGCCGGCGACTGGAGCGACACGGCGCGGCAGCAGCATTACGACAATCTCTGTGCGATCGACGGCCGCATCCTGCTCGCCGGTGAGCATGCCTCCTACATTCCGGCCTGGCAGGAAGGCGCCATCCTGTCGGCGCTCGACGCCATCGCCCGGCTGCACGACCGTGTGGTGAGGACCTGAGGGAGCCGATGGTGGCAGGGCGCATCCCGATCATGAGACGGCGACGCAGTGCTCTCGGCGGTGCGTGCTTCGTTCTTGGCGTTACCGTCGGCTCCGTCGCCGCGTCCGCGCAGGAGGCCGTGCCGATGCTGAGCCCTGCCGCTACCTTCGCGGAAACCGGCGGCGGCGCGCTCTACGCCAACATCTGCCAGGGGTGCCATATGGCGGATGGCAAGGGCGCGGCCGGCGCCGGCAGTTATCCCCCGCTCGCCGGTGACACCAACCTGCAGACCGCAGCCTATGTGCTCTACGTCGTGATCAATGGATCGAAGGCGATGCCGCCGGTCGGTGCAATGATGAGCGACACCCAGGTGGCTGACGTCATCAACTTCGTGCGCAGCCACTTCGGCAACAGCTATCCGGACGCGGTGACGGTCGATGACGTGCGCGCCGCGCGGCCCGCAGCGAAATGAAAGGATTTTCGGCAATCATGACCGGAACAAGAGCGATGACACAGATTTTTCGGTTCGCGGCCGGCGCGCTTCTCGCCAGCGTCTGGCTCGGCGCTGCGCATGCCGAGGTGGTGCGCCATCCCATTCCCAACTCCACCTTTCCGATCGCGCAGGCGGTCGAGGTGCCCAGCGGCGCCAGGACCTATTACATCAGCGGCCAGGTGCCGCCGGTGATCAACAAGGACGCCGATCCGGCGACGCCCCAGGCCTATGGCGACACCCAGACCCAGACGGTCGGCGTGCTGAACCGGATCAAGGGCATTCTCGAAGGCCTTGGCCTCGGCATGGGCGACGTGGTGAAGATGCAGGTGTTCCTGGTGCACGACGCCAGGGCGCCGATGGACTTCAAAGCCTTCATGGAGGGCTACACCAAGTTCTTCGGCGGCAGCCAGCCCAACCTGCCGGCGCGCTCGGTGGTCGGCGTGGCGGCGCTCGCCAATCCCGGCTTCCTGGTCGAGATCGAGGTCGTTGCCGTGAAGGACGGCAAGTGAGACGCCGAGTGAAACACTGAGTGAAGTGAAGCGATGTGATGAGCGCGCTGCATGCCAACGCCTGGTCCTAAGTGTCGAATTGGAAAAGGCGTCAAGCCATCATGAAGACGGCGCTTTCCGCCTGTCCCTGTCGTGGCCGGGCTCGTCCCGCAAGTCGGATTTATCCGACTTGCGCCCTTTTAGGACGCAACTCGGCATAGCCGAGTTGCTATGCACCCCGCTTAGGGACGCAGTGCCTTCCTTGTCGGGGTCGCCGGGAGACCTTAGTCCTAGCGATCCGTTGAAGACGGATCGCGCTGCCCGGCGACGACAAACACTAAGGTCGATGGTTGCTTTTTCAGTCAGACGCTAAGGAGATGCCGATGATCCGCACCCGCCTGCTGTCCGCCTGCCTGGGACTTGCCCTGCTCGGGGCCGTCGCCGCCGTGCCGCGGCCATCCCATGCCGACGCGTTGACGGCCCCGCAGCAGCTCGCCTTCGATATCTACAAGGAACTGCTGGAGATCGACACCACCACCGCGACCGGCGACACCGGCCGTGCAGCGGAAGCGATGGGCGCGCGCCTGCGCGCCGCCGGCTTCGGCGAGGAGGATGTGCATGTTTTCCATCCGGCGCCGCGCAAGGGCAACCTGGTCGCCCGCCTGCGCGGCAGCGGCGCCCGCAAGCCGATCCTGCTGGTCGCACATATCGATGTGGTACCTGCGCGCCGTGAGGACTGGTCGGTCGACCCCTTCAAGCTGACCGAGCAGGACGGCTACTACTACGCGCGGGGCAGCGGCGACGACAAGTTCATGGCGGCGGTCTTCGTCACCAACCTGATCCGCTACAAGCAGGAGGGCTACAAGCCCGACCGCGACATCATCGTGGCGCTGGAGACCGACGAGGAGATTCTCGACGCCGACGGCCTCGGCATTCAGTGGCTGCTGAAGAACCATCGCGACCTGATCGACGCCGAATTCGCGCTCAACGAGGGCGGCGGCGTCGGCCTCAAGGACGGCAAGGCGATCCGCAACAGCATCCAGACCAGCGAGAAGGTGTCGCTGAGCTATCAGCTCGAGGTCAAGAACAAGGGCGGGCACAGCTCGGTGCCGAGCAAGGACAACGCGATCTATCATCTGGCTGGAGGACTGTCGCGGCTCGCGGGGTTCGATTTCCCGATGCATCTCAACGAAACCACGCGCGCCTATTTCGAGCGTGCGGCGCAGTTCGAGAGCGATGCCGTTGCAGCCGACATGCGCGCGCTGCTGGCCGAGCATCCCGATCCTGCCGCGGTGGCGCGGCTCTCGGCCAACCCGGTCTATAACGCCCAGCTGCGCACCACCTGCGTGGCCACCCTGCTCGAGGGCGGCCATGCGGTGAACGCGCTGCCGCAGCTCGCCCGCGCTGAGGTGAACTGCCGCATCCTGCCTGGCGAGCCGGTGGACGAGGTGAAGGCAGCGCTGGTGCGCGTGCTCGCCGACGACCAGATCGCGGTGACGCAGATTGGCCAGCCGGTGCTCAGTGCACCGTCGCCCCTCAACAAGGACATCATGGCGGCGATCGACAAGCTGTCGGAGGAGTTCTGGCCCGGCGCCGTGGTGCTGCCGGTGATGAGCTCCGGCGCCACCGACGGCAGCTATCTGCGCAACGCCGGAATCCCGACCTACGGCCACTCCGGCCTTGCGGGGGACATCAACGATGTCCGCGCCCATGGCCGGGACGAGCGGGTTTTGGTGAAATCGTTCTTCACCGGGGACGACTATCTCTATCGTCTGGTCAAGCGCCTGTCGGGCGGGAACTGATCCGCGCCGCCGCGGCGTCGGCGCTCAAGGCGCGACGTCTCGCGGGTCCATGGCCGCCTCGAGGCTGCGCAAGGCCTCGTCGGCGAGCGTCACGGTCGAGCGGAAAGGGCCTTCGGCAGCCTTGAGGCCGGCGTCCTGCAGGTGGCCGATCAGGCGCTGCGTGCGCACACGCGCCGCGCTGCTGTCGACGTGATAATAAGTGTCGAGCATGTGCTCGGGGGGAAAGTACGAGTCGGCGACATCGCCGACCACGGCGATGCCGTGGCGCGTGAAGATCGCCCGCGCCTCCTCGGCGATCGGCAGCTTGCCGTCGGTCAGCTTGTAGCAGTCGGTGCCGGCCACCGCCGGCCAGGTCAGGTAGACGTGCACCCCACGTGTCGCCTGCAGCTCGGCGAGCTGCGCCGCCGCCCACTCCACCACCGGCGGCATGGTGCCGGCGGCGGCGATATAGTCGGCGCAGGAGATGTTTTCCACCGACGAGCGGCGGCGATGGTCGTCCTTGCGGTCGCCGTACGGCCACTTGGCATGCTCGTCACGGATCTGGCGGTCGTTCGACCGCAACAGATTGGCGCGCATATAGAGCCGTGCTGCGTCGGACAGGTTGTGCAGCGACACGTGCTGCACCGAGAAGATCAGGCGCTGCAGCGCCGGCTGGCTGGCATAATAGGCGGCGTACTCGTTCGGCGTCTTGTCGATGAAGTCGAGCGGAACGATGTCGCGGGTGTAGTACACCCATTCCAGCGGCACGATCAGGACGTCGCCCCGGCGGGCGTATTTCAGCATCCGGTAGATCTTCATGTCGAGCGGGATGCTGCCGTTGTCGGCGACGTCGATCACCGGAAGACTGAAGGCTTTTTCGATGAGGGCCGGCTCGACGCCGAACATCGAGCTCGAGCCGGCGTCGATGACGATGCGCGGGCCCTCGACGCGCTCCAGCAGCAGCTGCGGATAGGAGAACGGCACCTTGCGGGTGTGGCTGGTCAGCGCATCATAGGAGACGAAGCTCGCCAGCGAGGTGAGGGCGGCTCCTCCGATCGCGAACAGCAGGAATGTGGTGAGCGTCTTCACGTCAGAAATTGTAATAGATGAACGGGGATGGGATCGAGGTGTTGGTCGCGATCATCGCCACGACCACCGCGGCGCCGGCAAGCAGCCCCGACAGCGCGGCGCGGCCGCGCCACTGCAGCGAGGCGATCGCCTGGCTGTTGGGGCAGAGCCAGACGAGGGCGGCGCTGACGACGAGCAGCGGCGGCACGGCGAACAGCACGGTCGGCGGCGCGAGCTGCGGGCTCGCCATCGCTTTCAGCACCGCATGCGCTGTGGCGATGTCGGGCGCGCGGAAGTAGACCCAGGTGAGGTTCACGAACAGGAAGGTGACGACGAGGGCGGCGAGCCGCGGCAGGCGAAAGCCCGCCGTGGTCCACAGCCGGTGCACGCAGCAGGCGGCGCCATGCAGCGCGCCCCAGGCGATGAAGGTCCAGTCGGCGCCGTGCCAGAGACCGCCGAGCAGGAAGGTCAGGAACAGGTTGCGGTAGACCATGCCGGGCCCGCCGCGGTTGCCGCCGAGCGGGATGTAGAGATAGTCGCGCAGCCAGCGCGACAGCGTCATGTGCCAGCGCCGCCAGAAATCCTGGATCGAGACGGCGATGTACGGCGAGTTGAAGTTGTAGGGAATACGCACGCCGAACAGCAGCGACAGGCCGACCGCCATGTCGGCATAGCCCGAGAAGTCGAAGTAGAGCTGGAAGGTGTAGGCGATGCTGAGCAGCCAGGCATCGGCGAAGCCGAGCGGTGCGGTCGCGATGGTCTTGTAGCCGAGATTGACGAAGACGTTGAGCTGGTCGGCGATCAGCAGCTTCTTGATGAGGCCGATCGAGAACAGGCAGACCCCCTCCACCAGGAACTGACCATAGGCCGCCGAGCCGAACGCAAAGCCGTCCTTGCGGCGAAGCGACTGGAACTGCGGCATCACCTCGCGCCAGTGGATGATCGGCCCGGCGACGAGGTGCGGAAAGTAGGTGACGAACAGCCCGTAGCTGGCGATGTCGCGCTGGCGCTCGCCCTTGGCATAGATGTCGGCAAGGAACGCGATCTGGGTGAAGGTGTAGAAGGAGATCCCGATCGGCAGGGCGATGTCGATGTGCCGCGGCGGCAGGTCGAACAGCCAGCCGAGATTGTCGAGCACGAAGTTGGTGTACTTGAAGAAGCCGAGCATGCCGAGATCGAAGACGAGCGCGGCGATGAACACCGTCTTGCGGCGGACGGGGCTCAGCCCGGACACGGCCAGCGCGCGTCCGCCGAGGTAATTGACGAGGATCGAGACGGCCAGGATCGGCGTTTCCACCGGATTGCCCCAGGCATAGAACACCACCGAGGCGACGAACAGGATCGGCACCAGCAGGCGCCGCCACCCTGCGGCCAGCGAGATGTGGAACGCCGCCAGGACGATCGGAAGGAAGCCGAGGAAGAATTCTCTGGTGACGAACAGCATGATGGCGCGTGGAGGCTCTGACAGGACCCCAAAGCCATACTTCCGGCGAGGCCGTCAATATGACCACTGGTATGGGGTGCGCCGATCAGCCATGCCGGAATGCATCAGCCGGGTGGGAAAACGGGCGATTCCGAGCAAAGTGTCATCCTGCCGTCACCGGTGCGGCGCAGGCGCCCGGGGACTGGCAGCGCTCAGTACTGGTTGTAGTTGTAGTAGAAGAACTGCGAACGCGGCTGGGCCGGGCGGCTGTAGTAGTACTGCTGGCCGTAAGCATCGGCCTGCTGATAATCGCGCTGGTACTGCTGGCGCTGCTGGTAGACGCGGCGGCCATAGTCATCGGTGGCATAGCCGCGGTTGGTGTTCACCGGCCGGCCATATTGATCGACATAGACCTCCTGCGTGCGGTCGAGGTCTTCGGGAGCGCGCGCCGTGCGCGGCGCGATCTGCACCGGCTCGCCGGGGGCGCGGCGCGACGCGGTGGTGGTTTCGCCGTTGCGGCCGCGAGCAATCGCCGTCCGTGCCGAGCCGGTGAGGGTCACGGTGGTTTTCAGAACGCCTTCCTTTTCGACCAGGGCATAGAGGGTCGCGGCGTTCTCGCGCGACAGCCGTACGCAGCCGTGCGAGGCCGGCGAGCCGAGCCGGCGCACCGAGTCGGTGCCATGGATGGCATGGCCGACCTTGGTGAAGAAGATCGAGTGCGGCATCGGCGCATCGTCCCACTCCTTGGAGTAGTGATCTTCCTCCATGCGGAAGGCGCGGAAGGTGCCGTTCGGCGTCTCGTGGCTCGGCACGCCGCTGGACACCGGCCATGTGTAACGCTCGACGCCGTCGACCGCGACGGTCATCTGCTGGTTGTCCTTGTCGATGGTGATCGCCACGGCGGCGTTGGCCGCGGTGCTCGCGGTGGCGAGCGCTGATCCGACGATGGCGATGGAGAGGAGATGACGAAGGACGGGCATGCGGCGGGATACTGGGTGATGCGTACTCATACGGATTGGTCTCCAGGCTCACGGCCTCAAGCGCTCGACCTGTCAGGCAACTGCCCTCTGGTCCCTTCACGGGCGCTCGAGACGCCCCTTCACGGGCATGTTCGCCCTCCACCGTCCGTCGTCATTAAAGCACGAAACCGCAATTTGGTTCCAGCGGCATTCCCGTTCATCGCCGTTAACGGTTATTCATCACCAATTGATGCGCTTTCTCGCCCGAAGGTCATGGTGGATCGTGGCTTTACAGATAGCATCACGCTTTCGTCAGATCATGGCGCAACTTTTGGTTCCCTGTGGCGTTAACGCGGCATTCCATTGTTCGAGGAGCCAGGGAATGAAGACAATGACCGTGCCGCACACGACTGCCATCGCTACCGTCCGGCCGTCGCCGCTCAGGCTGCATCTGCTCGCGGCGCTGTCGGCGCTGGCGCTGCTTGCCATTCCGCATCTTGCCCATGCGCAGGGCATCGTCGGCGGTGCGGAGGAAGGCGCGCGGCGGGGCAACCGCGCAGCCGGGCCGGTCGGCGGCGTGGTCGGCGGTGCGGTGGGCGCCGGCGTCGGTGGGGTGGTCGGCGGCGTCAAGGGGGTGCTCGGGGTCCCCGATCGCCGGGCGCACCGCTCCTACCATCGTCGCCACCGCCATCACCATCATGATTGATCGCGTCGCATGCCGGCGCGATGATTAATCCGCCGCGCCTTGCGCGGCGGATTTCGTTTGCTCGCGCGGATCGCCGTTGCGCGGCGGCATGAGACAACCGAGCCGATGAGACGATAAGGCAGGAGAGGTGATGTCCCGTCGCGACCGGCGTCTCGAGGAAGCGCGGGCGTTCTACGCTGCGCTGATGGCGGCGACCAGCGGTTCGGTCGATCCGCGGCTCGCGCGGGTGTTCGAGAGCGTGCCGCGGGAGGCGTTCGTCGGGCCTGGGCCGTGGCAGATCATGGTGCAGGGCGGCGCGGTCGTGGAGACGCCGAGCGCCGATCCGATCCATCTCTATCAAAATGTGCTGGTGGTGCTCGATCGTCCGAAGGGCATCAACAACGGCGAGCCGTTTCTGCATGCGGGCTGGCTCGGCGCGGCGACCCCACAGCCAGGCGAGACGGTCTGCCACATCGGAGCGGGCACCGGTTACTACACCGCGCTGCTGGCGATGCTGGTGCTGCCGGGCGGCCAGGTGACGGCGTTCGAGTTCGACGAGCGGCTGGCTGCCGCAGCGAAGGCGAACCTGCAGCCGTTCGATGGCGTGTCCGTGAGGGCGGGCGATGCCACCGTGCTGCCGCTGCCGCCGTCCGACCTGATCTATGTCAATGCCGGTGTGGTCGCACCGCCGCCGTCCTGGCTCGAGGCGTTGCGGCCGGGCGGGCGCATGATCTTTCCCTGGCGCCCGTCCGAGTCTGTGGGGCTGGCGCTGCGCGTGACGCGCACGGCGCAGGGATTTGCGGCGAAGGTCCATGGCGGCGCCTGGTTCATCCCCTGTGCGGGCGCGTCGGACGCAGGCAGTTCGCTCAAGGTGCCGAGCCGCGCCGCGGCCTGGTCGGTGCGCTCCGTCTGGCTGACGCGCGATCGGGCGCCTGACGGCACCGCGGTCGCGGTCTATCCGCAGCTGTGGCTGTCGTCGGCGCCGCTCGATGCGCCGTCATAGAGGGCCGCGGTCCGTTACGGCCCGACGAGCCGAAATCTGACAATCGATCGCTGGACTTCGGCGCGCGCCCGCAGCGGAGCGCTGGACGGGCGCCCGGCGCGCCGCATGTTGTCACCAGCTTTGCTGGATCGGCGCAAAGAACTGGCCGCCGCCCCGGCGCGCATAGCCCGGTTGGGAATTCGGATTGCGCTGGAAAAAGAAACCGATGCCGTCGTCGTCCTGTCGGATGTTGCTGCCCCAGCCGTCATCGTCGGCCATCAGAACCTCGCTCGGCTTGCGCGTGATGAAGCCGCCCTGGGGCTGGTCGCTCAGCACTGCAACAAACTCGGTGCGATAGTTGGTCTCCTCGCTCAGCGGCTCGTCGGACACGACGATCGAGGAGCGCGGCACCGCGGTCGGCGCGATGCGATCGAGGATTTCCTTGGGGATGGTGATGCGGTCGAGCGCACTCTTGGCCTCGTCGCCGTTCTCGATCGTGACGGCGGTCCAGCGCAGGCCGGCGTCGTTGCGCGCCACCGCCGTGAACACATGGGTGCCGAGCGGCTTGTCGGGATCGCGGATTGTGACGGGGATTTCGATGGTCGCATCGAACACCTCGCCGCCGCCGTCCGGCGCCGGCTTGTGGGTGTTGCGGCGAACGTACAGCGTGCGCGTCGCGCGGCTGATGTAGATCGAGAACGGCTCGACCGCGAGCTTGGCGTCGAGCGCCGCCTTGGCGGTCTCGGCCTTCCGGGTCTGAGCCGTCTTGGCGGCTTCCTTGGCGGCGCTGGCTGCGTCGAGCTTGGACGAGGCGTCCGTCTTCGCGGCGTCGAACGTGGCCCCGAGCTCGGTCGCCTTGGCGGCGGCCTTCTGCTGACGGTCCTCGGCCTTCGCCCGGATCTGGTCGGTCTTCGCGGTGGCGACCGCCTTGTCGGCGGCGGCGAGCTCGGCGTCGGCCCGGGTCTTGGCCCGCTCCAGCTTGCGCAGGGATGCTGCGAGCGGCGCCGACTCGCGGGCCGCCGCGGCCGCGGCCTTCTTGCTATCGTCGGCCGCCGTGGCGGCGTCCGCGGCCTCGCGCGACAGCGTCTCGGCCTTGGCCGGTGCCGCTGCGACGATCTCGGCGCTCGGGACGAACAGCGACAGCGCCGGGTGCGTAAAGTCGATCGGGGCCGCGTCGTTCGGCGAGATGATCACCCGCATCCCGATCCGCGTCTTGTCGAACAGCTTCTCGGCGAAGCCGTAGGGCATCCGTACGCAGCCGTGCGAGGCGGCATAGCCGGGCAGCGGCCCGCCATGCAGCGCGAGGCCGTTCCAGGTGATGCGCTGCATGTTCGGCATCCAGGCATCGTCATACATGGTCGAGTGGTGATCCTTGTCCTTCTCGACGATGGCGAAGACGCCGGCCGGCGTCTCGCGGTCCTTGACGCCGGTCGACACCGGCGCGCGCAGGATCCAGCCCTCGGCGTCATAGAACGTGACCTGCTGGCTCTTGATCGACACGATCGCCATGATCGGCTCGCCCGCCTCGCGCTGCGCCACGGTCTCGGCGGGTTGTGCACGGCGTGCCTGCTTGGCCGCAGCGGCGGTGATCGGCGCCATCAGCGCGGTCATTGCCGCGATCATCACAACGGCCGAAAGTCCTGTGCGGCGCGCAGCAGTGGTGGATTTCGCCGGCGTCAATCGATTCACCATTCCATTCCCCGTTGCAGCGCGGGCCCGCCGCTGCCGTCACCGCCCTCACATAGCAGAATCGCCGGGAACAAGCATGCTTGCCGTCGGAATGGATCCGAGCCAGACGGTGAATGCACGTGGCCCGTCATTTCTCCGTTGCGCAAGGGCAACACCCCCCGGCAAAAGCCGCTGCCTGCCGGATCACGCCATTGCGTGGCCATACCCTTGCCAGAAAATCATTGGGTCCGCATGATGTACAGTCCGGTTCCGACGAGGCTGGAATGATGAACCCGCGGCAATCCCCGATCGTGCCGGCGCCCACGTTGCGGTCCGTGGTGGTCGTGGCCGCGATCGTCGGCCTGCTGGTGGTGGTATCAGGAGGACGACGGGCCATCGGCATCGTGCCGCCGGTGGAGGTCGGCACGGCCGCGTCCTCCGCACCACCGGATGTTACCTCGCCGCCGCAGCTGACCGCGAGGGCCTCCGACGATCTCAGTCCGTCCGGTGCGCAGGCCCAAGTGGCATCTCAAGTGGCATCTCATGAGACATCCGGTGTGGCGATGACCGGGCTTTCGGCAGCAGGAGAGGCTGCCGACGCGCCGGCCGTTCCGCAGGCGGTTGTCGAAGCAGTCCCGGCCCAGGCGCCGGATGTGCAGGCGGTTGGCGCCGCGTCCATGCAGGTCGCCAGCGCCAATCCGTCAGACCTCGAACCCGTCGCTCCCGACAGGGCCACGACGTCCATCGAGATTGTCGACGAGTGCCTGGTCGTGGACGTCTGCATCGATCGCTATCTGTGGGCGCTCTATCAGCGCACGCCCAAGGAAGACGCCATCAAGGTGCTGGAATGGCGGGACGTCACCGTCAGGCGGAAGCGCAAGATGGTGACTGTGTCCCGCGCGTTCACCAGGCTCGTCGATCAGGATTTCGCCTGGAAGGATCCCAAGGCGGCGGAACATGTCGGCATGGCGATGGTCGACTATGTGATCGGCGGCATGGACCGCAGCTTCAAGCTGAAATTGTTTCATCTGCTTCATGCGGCGGAAGCGGCGGGCCTGTCGCCCGGCATCACCAGCGGATTCCGTGACGACTACCGCCAGTCGATCGCCAGCGGCCTCAAGGCGGCGAACAACAGATCGTATCATGGCGGCAGCTTGCGCGGTGGCTATGGGCATGGGCTCGCAGCCGATGTGGTGAGTGTCGAGGGCGGGACGCGCGATCAGCGCTTTGCGTCCTCGACAAAGCTTTGGACGTGGGTTGATGCGCACGGCAAGGAGTTCGGCATCGGGCGCCCATATCTCGGCCGAGACCCGCCGCATGTCGCTCCGCTCGACGGCGAGGAATATGCCAAGCACCATCCCGCGACCCGGCAAGTGGCATCGGCTGCTCAGAAGGTGGACGTGAAGAAGACAGAAGTGAAAAAGGTCGGCGCGAAGAACGGCAGGCGCATCGCTGCGCGCGACCACTCACATCCTGCGAAGCGCCCGAGGACGGCTGCGGTCTCAAAGCAGAAAGCGAGCTGAAGGCGCGCCAGATTGCTGCGCCGGCTTACGCGGCAATGCTCTGGCCCGGCTCCCTCCGGCGGTGCGTCACGCCCGCTGCACGAAGCTGTCGACCACGCGCTTCTCGCCGGCCTTGTCGAAGGAGATGGTGAGCTTGTTGCCGTCGACCTGGGTCACCTGGCCGTAGCCGAACTTCTGGTGGAAGACGCGGTCGCCAGCGGAGAACTCTGAAGCCGTGCCGGTCGACTTGGCCACCAGCTCGCCCTCGATGGTCATGCCGCCGCGCTTGTTGCGCCAGCTGCCGAACTGGTCGCCGCCGGGCGCAAAGCCGCTGCCACCCTCGCGGAAGCCGCCGCTCCGGCCGCCGCCGGTACCGCCGCCGCCACTGCCGCCCTTGCGCTGCTGCGCGCGCTGCCAGCCTGGCGTCGAATAGGTCGAGCTGAACGCCTCGAGGTTGTCGAAGCGTGAGGCGCCATAGCCGCCGGCGCCGCCCCAGCCGCTGCCACCCTTGCTCTCGGTGATCTCGACGTTGCGCGCGGGCAGTTCGTCGAGGAAGCGCGAGGGCACGGTGGTCGACCACGAGCCATGGATGCGGCGGTTGGTGGCGAAATAGATTTTGGCCCGTCGGCGGGCGCGGGTGATGCCGACATGGGCGAGGCGGCGCTCTTCCTCGAGGCCGGCGCGGCCCTGCTCGTCGAGCGCGCGCTGATGCGGAAACAGCCCTTCCTCCCAGCCCGGCAGGAACACGGTGTCGAATTCCAGGCCCTTGGCCGAATGCAGCGTCATCACCGACACCGCGTCCTCCTCGGGGCCGCCGTCGCGGTCCATGACGAGGGCGATGTGTTCGAGGAAGCCCTGCAGGTTCTCGAACTCCTCCATGGAGCGCACCAGCTCCTTGAGGTTTTCCAGGCGACCGGCGGCGTCGGCGGAGCGGTCCTTCTGCCACATGTCGGTGTAGCCGCTCTCCTCGAGCACGATCTCGGCGAGTTCGGTGTGCCGTGTCACCTCGCTCTGGGCGCGCCAGCGGTCGAAGCTCGCGACGACATCGCGCAGCGAGCTGCGCGCTTTCGGCTTCAACTCGTCGGTCTCGGTCACCATCCGCGCCGCTTCCATCAGCGGGATGCGGCGCTTGCGGGCGTGGTCGTGCAGCAGCTGTACGGTGGCGTCGCCGATGCCGCGCTTGGGCACATTGACAATGCGCTCGAAGGCGAGGTCGTCGGCCGGCGAGTTGATGACGCGCAGATAGGCGAGGGCATCGCGGATCTCGGCGCGCTCGTAGAAGCGCGGGCCGCCGATGACGCGATAGGGCAGGCCGAGGGTGACGAAGCGGTCTTCGAACTCGCGCATCTGGAACGAGGCGCGCACCAGGATGGCGATCTCGTTGAGCTTGTGGTGCTGGCGCTGCAGGTCCTCGATCTCCTCACCGATGGCGCGGGCTTCCTCCTCGGAATCCCAGGCCCCGGTGACGGTGACCTTCTCGCCGTCCTCGTCCTCGGTGCGCAGCGTCTTGCCGAGGCGGCTCTCGTTGTGGGCGATGAGATGCGAGGCGGCGGCGAGGATGTGGCCGGTCGAGCGGTAGTTGCGCTCGAGGCGGATGACGGTCGCGCCGGGGAAATCGTGATCGAAACGCAGGATGTTGTCGACCTCGGCGCCACGCCAGCCATAGATCGACTGGTCGTCGTCGCCGACGCAGCAGATGTTCTTCGGCGCCGCCTCCGGCGCAGCCAGTTGCTCGGCGCCGGCCGGCTCGCCGCGCGCGGCATCGCGCAGCACGCGGCCGGGCAGCGGTGCCGCCGCGGCGCCCTGGGACAAAAGCCGCAGCCACAGGTACTGGGCGACGTTGGTGTCCTGGTACTCGTCGACCAGGATGAACTTGAAGCGGGCCTGGTACTGCCTGAGCACGTCCGGGTGCTCGCGGAACAGGCGGATGTTCTCCAGCAGCAGGTCGCCGAAGTCGGCGGCGTTCAGCACCTTCAGCCGTTCCTGATAGGTAGCGTAGAGCTTGCCGCCCTTGCCGTTGGCGAACACCGCGCCCTCGCCGGATGGCACCTGCGACGGTGTCAGGCCGCGGTTCTTCCAGCCGTCGATCAGGCCGGCCAGCATGCGCGCCGGCCAGCGCTTCTCGTCGATGCCCTCGGCCTGCAGCAACTGCTTGAGCAGGCGGATCTGGTCGTCGACGTCGAGCACGGTGAAATTGGATTTCAGGCCGACGAGCTCGGCATGGTAGCGCAGGATGCGGCCGCCGATGGAGTGGAAGGTGCCGAGCCACGGCATGCCCTCGACCGCCTGGCCCAGCATCTGGCCGAGGCGGTGCTTCATCTCGCGCGCCGCCTTGTTGGTGAAGGTGACCGAGAGGATCTCGCCGGGGCGGGCGCGGCCGAGGGTGAGGATGTGGGCGATCCGCGAGGTCAGGACGCGCGTCTTGCCGGTGCCCGCGCCGGCCAGCACCAGCACCGGGCCGTCCAGCGTCTCGACCGCCGCGCGCTGCTCCGGATTGAGCACGGCGAGGTACGCAGGCGCCGCGGCTGCGCGGGCGCGCGCCGCGATGCCGCCGGGGGCGGGCTGGTGCGCGGGCACGTCGAAGGGGCTCAGCTTGATCGGATCGGTCATGCGAATCGTCTTGGAACCAGGATGGCACCGCGGCACGGGGCGGTACAGCGCCTGCGGCAAGCCCTTCATATAGGCTTCATCAACGGCTTAGGACAGTTTCTGCGCCCGCAATAAGGCCGTTTTCCCCGCTTCCGACACGGCCTTGCGATGCTGTTCCGGCGTCATCCGCGGTGCGGTCTCGCGCAGCGGCGTCCGCCTGCCTATATGCAGGGGATTGGGGGGGCGACGGAGGTCAGCGATGACGTCGCACCGGCTTCCCTTCGAGAACCGCTGGACCAGCGGCGGCCGGGCCTGGACCTGGCATTGCGAGCTGGAACACCTCGGCCTCGCCAACGTGCGGGCCATGTATGTCGAACACGAAACCCATCACGCCGAGGAGCCGGCCGTCATCTTCGGCATTCCGGCCGGCTTCGTGCGCGATTGGCTCGCGTTCCATGACCAGCGCACGGCCCGGCGGCAGCAGCTGTTCGGTGTGGCGATGCTTGCGCTGAGCCTGATCGCGGTCACGGCGGCGGTTGTCAGCCTGCTGCGGCCGTGAGCGAGGTGCGTGGTCGAGGCGGCTCCGACCGAAGGACGCCATCGGCGCGGTGAAGCCGGGGGCATGGCCTCTCTGGCATTGAAATTTCTACGAAATTTCAAATCGTTATAATTATATGCGTCAAAACGCCGCATGTCTGTCTCGGTGGTAAGTGCGGTGCATCAATTGCTGACTGTGTCTGGCGCCCCCTACAGTCGGCAACATTGCAGCCCGGTGGTGGGCAAAAGTGATTTTGTGAGTGGGGGTGCAGGTGACGGGTGCCCGGCTGGTCTCCGACGCGATTGCCAAACCGATGCCCGCGGCCATGGTGCGGGCGTCTGCGCTGTCCCATCCCGAAGGGGCGCTCCCGATCCGCTTCAACCGGATGAATGTCGCCGCGGTGGCCGTCTATCATGCCGTGGCGCTGCTGGCGCTGTGGCCGGCGGTGTTCAGCTGGAGCGGCGTCGCCCTCGCCGCGCTCGGCACCTATGTGTTCGGCACCCTCGGCATCAACCTCTGCTATCACCGCCTGCTGACCCATCGCGGACTGGTCTGCCCGAAATGGCTCGAGCACGGCTTCGCCATTCTCGGCGTCTGCTGCTTCCAGGACACCCCGGCGCGCTGGGTCGCGGTGCACCGCCGCCATCACGAGCACTCCGACGAACAGGCCGATCCGCACAGCCCGCTGGTGAGCTTTCTGTGGGCCCACATGGAGTGGGTCTGTGTGGTGAACCGCGATCTCGACCGTCTCGGTATTTTCGACCGTTACGCCAAGGACATCTTGCGCGACAGATTTTACGTTGCGCTGGAGCGGCGCAGCCGCTGGCTGTGGGTGGTCGCCGCCTCCTGGGTGGTGTTCTTCGGGGCCGGCCTGCTGGGTGGCGTTGCGAGCGGAAGGTCGCTGCCGGATGCCGCCTGGCTCGGCGCGAGCTGGCTGGTCTGGGGCGTGTTCGTGCGCACCGTGCTGGTCTGGCACATCACCTGGTCGGTGAACTCGGTGGCGCACCTGTGGGGCTACCGCAGCTATGCCACGGCCGATTGCAGCCGCAACAATGTCGTCGTCGGCCTGATCAGCAACGGCGAAGGCTGGCACAACAACCATCACGCCGATCCGCGCGCGGCACGGCATGGCCATCGCGCCAGTGAAATCGACGTCACCTGGTACACCATCCGGGCGCTGGAGGCGGTCGGCCTCGCGACACGGGTGATCCGCCCCTCACGCCAGGTTGTCGACAGGAATGGGTGCGACAGCGAGCCCGCGTGAGATGGCGGCGGTGCCGCGCCGATGCGGCGGGGCCGCGCGTGGAGAGGTGATGTCGAGGTGAACGCGACAGATCGTCCGGTCTGGATCACCGGCGTGGGGCTGGTGTCGTGTCTCGGCGAGGGGGAGGCGCCCCACGCCGTCGATCTCGGCCGCCGGCCGCCGCGGCTCGACCGCAGCGATCCGGCGCCTTTCGCGCGCTACCGTTTTCCGCCATTCGCGTTCGAGCCGCAGATTCCGAAGAAGGCCGACCAGCGCCAGATGGCGCAATGCCAACGGCTCGGCACCTATGCCGCCGGCCTTGCACTGGCTTCCGCCGGTCTCAAGGGCCGGCAGGACCTCCTTGCAACGCTCGACATCATCGCCACCACCACCGGCGGCGAGCGTGACACCGTGGTCGATACCGCGGTGCTGGCGGGCCTGCCCGGCGCGGCAGATCCCGCGGCATTCCTCAATGACACGCTGATGAACGGGCTGCGTCCAACGTTCTTCCTGGGTCAACTGCCCAACCTGCTCGCGGGCAACATCGCCATGGTGCACGGCGTCGGCGGCTCGGCCCGCACGGTGCTCGGCGAGGAATCCGCCGGCGTCGACGCGGTGCGGCTCGGCTTGCGGCGCGTCGCCGGCGGCCAGAGCGATCTCGCGCTCGTCGGCGGCGCCTGCAATGGCGAGCGCCGCGACCTGCTGCTGTTCCTGGTCGCCGCGGGCCAGGCGCTGACCGCGGATGCGCCGGCGGTGTTCGCCCGCGAGGCTCATGGCGGCGGCGTCACACTCGGCTCGCTCGGCGCGTTCGTGGTGCTGGAGAGCGCCGATCACGCGATGGCGCGTGGCGTGGCGCCGCTGGCGCGGCTGACCGCGGTGCTGTCGGAGGCGGCGCCGCGCGAGGCCACGGCACGGGCCGAAAGCCTCGATGCATTGTGGACGCAGCTCGCGCCGCGGCTCGACCGTGACCGTGCCGCGATCCTGTCGGGCGCCACCGGTGCGGAGCCGGCAACAAGCCTCGAACGGCGCTGGCTGCTGCAGCAGGCCGGCCTGCCGGTGCGTGCGACAGGAACGCATGTCGGCCACGGCATCCAGGCGCAGTTTCCCCTCAACGTTGCCATCGCCGCGCTGCTGCTGCGCCAGCGCGCGCTCTCGCCGGCCAGCGGGCCGCTGGAGCATGACGTCGCGCCGGAGCGTGCGATCGAGCAGATCGTGGTCACCGGCGTCGGCCGCAAATATGGAGAGGGCATGGCGCTGCTGGAGGCGGTGCCATGAGCGCAGCGGAGGCGGCCATGAACGGAGTGGTGCGCGACCGCGTGATGCTGCAATCGCGCACGGTGGTCGTCACCGGCGCCGGCCTCGTCACCTCGCTCGGCGTCGGCAAGGCCGGCAACTGGCAAGCGCTGGTGAATGGCCGCTCCGGCGTCAGCCGGATCCGGCGCTTTTCGACCGCCGGGCTCAAAGTCGGCATCGCCGCCAGCGTGAATGCAGTGACCGCGGATCCGCCCACCGCCACCAACCTGTGCCACGCCTTTGCGACGCTTGCGATCGAGGAGGCACTCGCCGAGGCCGCGATCGGCCCGCGCGGCCGTTTCCCGGGACCGCTCTATCTCGCGGTGCCGCCGCTCGAGCTCGACTGGTCGCAGTGGATCCGCCTCGCGCAGGCCTCCGGGCGCGGCGGGCAGCTCGTCTATGATGACCTGCTGCGCGCCGCCGCCGCGGGGGCGTTCTCGGACCTCGATGAACAGTGCGAGCACGGTGCGGTGGCGACGCGGCTGCAGGCGGCCTATGGCACGCGCGGTGCGCCGGTGTCGCTCAACACCGCCTGCGCCTCGGGCGCCACCGCCATCCAGCTCGGCGTCGAGGCGATCCGGCGCGGCGACGCCGATGCGGCGCTGTGCGTCGGCACCGACAGCTCGGTCAATCCCGAGACGATGATCCGCTTTTCGCTGCTGACCGCGCTGTCGATGCGTGACGACGTGCCGGAAACGGTCTCGCGGCCGTTCGCGCGCAGCCGCGACGGCTTCGTGATGGGCGAAGGCGCCGCCGCGCTGGTGCTGGAATGCCTCGATAGCGCGCGGGCGCGCGGCGCGCCGGTCCTCGGCGTCGTCAGCGGCGTCGGCGAGACCGTCGACCGTTTCCACCGCACCCGCCCGAGCCCCGACGGCGGGCCGGTCGCCGCCTGCATGGGCCGTGCGCTGCGCGACGCCGGCCTCGCGCCGGATGCGATCGGCTACATCAATGCCCACGGCACCGGCACCCCGGAGAACGACCGTACCGAGTATCTCGGCATTGCCGCGCTGATGGGCGGCCGTGACATCGCGGTGTCGTCCAGCAAGTCGATGATCGGACATACGCTGTCCGCCGCCGGCGCCATTGAGGCGGTGATCACACTGCTGACGCTGCAGCATCAGCGGCTGCCGCCGACCATCAACTATCGCGATCCGGACCCGGAGATCCCGCTCGACGTGGTGCCGAACGTCGCCCGCGACGCGCGCGTCGCGCATGCGCTGTCCAACGCCTTCGGCTTCGGCGGCCAGAACGTCTCGATCGTGCTCAGCCACCCGGACGCGTGAGATGGCGTTGTTCGGGCAGACCGTGGCGCAGGATCGACGAGTGCCAGGCCCCGTTCCGGGCTATGAAGTGCGCGGTTCGATCCGGTAGGCCAAGGCAAGGCATGCAGACCACCAGCAAGACATCCGATGTTCTTCGGGCCATTCCCCGCGGCGTCTGGGCCCTCGGCTTCGTCTCGATGCTGATGGATATCTCCTCGGAGATGATCCATGCGCTGCTGCCGGTCTATCTGGTGACCGTGCTCGGCACGTCGATGACGACCGTGGGGCTCATCGAGGGCATCGCGGAAGCCACGGCCTCGATCACCCGCATCTTCTCCGGGGCGCTGTCGGATTGGCTGGGCCGGCGCAAGCTGCTCGCGGTGGCCGGCTATGGCCTCGCGGCAATCACCAAGCCGGTCTTTCCGCTCGCTCCGTCGGTCGATTGGCTGGTTGCGGCGCGCTTTATCGATCGTCTCGGAAAAGGCATCAGGGGCGCTCCCCGGGATGCGCTGGTCGCGGACATCACGCCCGCCGAGTTGCGCGGTGCGGGATTCGGCCTGCGCCAGACACTCGATACGATCGGCGCGTTCGTCGGACCGCTGCTGGCGATCGCGCTGATGTGGTGGCTGTCGGACAATTTCCGAGGCGTTTTCTGGGTGGCAGTGGTGCCGGCCTTCCTCGCGGTGGCGCTGATCGTCTTCGCCGTGAAGGAACCGCCGCGTCCGGTTGGCGTGCGCAAGGTGCGCAACCCCATCAGTCTTGCGGAGATCCGGCACCTCGGCGCCGCGTATTGGTGGGTGGTCGCGTTTGCCGCGGCCCTCATGCTGGCGCGTTTCAGCGAAGCGTTTCTTATCCTGCGGGCGCAAGGCCTCGGCCTGCCGGTGATGCTGACGCCGCTGGTGCTGGTGGCGATGAATGCGGTCTATGCACTGTGCGCCTACCCGGCCGGCCTGCTGTCCGACCGGATCGACCGGACGACTATTCTCGCAGCCGGCCTCATTGTGCTGATCGCGGCCGATGCGGTGCTGGCTGGCGCGCACGGCATCCTCGGGATTGCGGTCGGCGTTATACTGTGGGGTGTCCACATGGGCCTGACGCAGGGCCTGTTGGCGGCGCTGGTGGCGGATACGGCGCCGGCGGAACTGCGCGGCACAGCCTACGGCTTCTTCAACCTGCTCGGCGGCGGCGCCATGCTGGTGGCGAGCGTGGTCGCAGGGGCGCTGTGGGACATCGTCGGCCCAGCCGCCACATTTTGGGTCGGGGCCGCTCTGGCCGGATTGGCCCTCGCGGGTCTGATCGCGCGACGCGATCGTTTCGCGGTCCCATCGCGCGGCAAGGCTGAACGGCGAAATTGACGGTCGCGCCCCGTCGCGCTTCGCGGTAAATCCGATACGTTCCGCGCGCGGGCCTTTCGGTCCGCGATTGGCGTTTTGCCAACGGAGCATCCGTAAGCTATTGGTTTCGCCACACTATCAGGCAGCCTGGGACCAAACCCGGGCGAACCCAGAGGACACCCATGCCGACCTATCGTTCCCGCACCACCACCCACGGCCGCAACATGGCCGGCGCCCGCGGTCTCTGGCGCGCCACCGGGATGAAGAACGAGGACTTCGGCAAGCCGATCATTGCGGTGGTGAACTCGTTCACCCAGTTCGTACCCGGCCACGTCCACCTCAAGGATCTCGGCCAGCTGGTCGCCCGCGAGATCGAGAAGGCCGGCGGTGTCGCCAAGGAGTTCAACACCATCGCGGTCGACGACGGCATCGCCATGGGCCATGACGGCATGCTCTACAGCCTGCCGTCGCGCGAGCTGATCGCCGATAGCGTCGAGTACATGGTCAACGCCCACTGCGCCGATGCCATGGTCTGCATCTCGAACTGCGACAAGATCACCCCCGGCATGCTGATGGCGGCGATGCGCATCAACATCCCCGTCGTGTTCGTGTCCGGCGGCCCGATGGAGTCGGGCAAGGTCGACCTCAAGGGCAAGATCCGCTCGGTCGACCTGATCGACGCCATGGTCGCCGCCGCCGACGACAAGGTGAGCGACGCCGATGTCGAGGTCATCGAGCGGTCGGCGTGCCCGACCTGCGGCTCGTGCTCGGGCATGTTCACCGCCAACTCCATGAACTGCCTGACCGAGGCGCTGGGCCTGTCGCTGCCGGGCAACGGCTCGATCCTCGCCACCCATGCTGATCGCAAGGGCCTGTTCGTCGAGGCCGGCCATCTCATCGTCGATCTCGCCCGCCGCTACTACGAGCAGGACGACACCCGCGTGCTGCCGCGCAACGTCGCCAACTTCAAGGCGTTCGAGAACGCCATGACGCTCGACATCGCCATGGGCGGCTCGACCAACACCGTGCTGCATCTGCTCGCCGCGTCGTATGAAGGCGAGATCGGCTTCACCATGGCCGACATCGACCGCCTGTCGCGCCGCGTGCCGGTGCTGTGCAAGGTCGCGCCCGCGGTCGCCGACGTTCACATGGAAGACGTGCACCGCGCCGGCGGCGTGTTCGGCATCCTCGGCGAGCTCGACCGCGCCGGCCTGATCGACACCTCTTTGCCGACCGTGCATGCGCCGTCCCTCAAGGACGCGCTCGACCGCTACGACGTCACGCGCACCTCGAGCGAGAGCGTGAAGACGTTGTACCGCGCAGCTCCCGGCGGCGTGCCGACCCAGGTGGCGTTCAGCCAGGAGCGCCGTTTCGAGGAGCTCGATACCGACCGCGCCACGGGCTGCATCCGCGACGCCGCACACGCCTTCTCCCAGGACGGCGGCCTCGCCGTGCTCACCGGCAACATCGCGCTCGACGGCTGCATCGTGAAGACCGCGGGCGTCGACGACAGCATCCTGAAATTCTCGGGCCACGCGCGCGTGGTCGAGAGCCAGGACGCCGCGGTCGAGGCGATCCTCACCAACAAGATCAAGGCCGGCGACGTCGTCGTCATCATCTATGAAGGCCCGCGCGGCGGCCCGGGCATGCAGGAGATGCTGTATCCGACGAGCTACCTGAAGTCGAAGGGGCTCGGCAAGGCCTGCGCGCTGATCACCGACGGCCGCTTCTCTGGCGGCACCTCGGGCCTGTCGATCGGCCACGTCTCGCCGGAAGCCGCCGAAGGCGGCCTGATTGGCCTCGTCCAGGACGGCGACCGCATCGAGATCGATATCCCCAACCGCAAGATCCATCTCGCGGTTGACGATGCCGAGCTCGCCCGTCGCCGTGCGGCGATGGAGGCCAAGGGCGCCAACGCCTGGAAGCCGGGCAAGCGCAGCCGCAAGGTCTCGACCGCACTCAAGGCCTATGCCGCGCTGGCGACCAGCGCTGCGCAGGGCGCCGTGCGCGTCATCAAGGACTGATCCCTGCTGTCGTCATTCCTGCAACGGCCGGCGGATGCGTGAGCAACCGCCGGCCGTTGCGTATCAGTCTTCGTCAATCCGGATCGTGATCCTTGCTCTTGTAGTGATAGGGCGGTCCGACCGGCACTTCCTCCACCTCGCAGTGCACACCTGGCCGGCAGACCGGTTTCGGTGGCTGTTTCTTGTCGTCGATCGCGAATATCCAGGCCGTCTGGATGTAGGGCTGGCCTGGGTTCAAGCTCGCCGCTCGGATCAGCGAGGCGCGCGCGCGTGGCGACGAGACCTCGACGAGGCTCGCGTCCGGATCGTCGGACAAGGGTTCGCGCGGCACGATGCAGACGCCGAAATGGCGGAACAGATCGTGCGCCAGCAGCGCATCGCCGACCGTGGCGAAGAAGGCCGGCAACCGCATGAGATGCTCGGCATGACGAAGCACCTCGGCGTCCGTCGAGAACTCGAACGGCACGAAGTCCGCTCGCGTGCCCTCGACCAGCAGCACCCATGACGACGGCATCGCGGTCGTGCCGGCCAGCGATGGTGTGGTCACCAGCTCATGACCGCTGGCATAGGGCTGCCTGGATTGTAGCGGGATCTCCGATTCCTCGACGGTCCAGTGCTTGTGCAGGAGGTTGATGCCGCAGAATTCGGCGACGTCGAAGGCTTGGAAGATCGGCGCCAGCACTGTGAGCGCCCGCTCCAGCGAGCCGTCGCGCCGGATGTCCGCGTCGGCGTTCTGGACATCAGGGGTGCTGTTGTAGAGATCGTGGCGGAAATCCGAACGCGCAGACGTGGCAATGACCTCGGTCATGGCAATATCCTCTGCTCAAAGAAATAAAAAAACGACGTTTGAAAACGCGCCACGCTAGCCCGACGCTGCCGTATTTTGCAAATCGAAACGAGAGGGTACCTGGGCGTTACGGCTGTGCAGGTGCGCGAGTGCTACCTCGAGTTGTGGAGGACGTGCGGCGTCATGCGGTTCACCGACGATATTGCCGCGCTGATCACGCGCGAGCCACGGATGATGGTTCTGCTGGGCGCGGTCGCGCGGCTGGATCTGCCGGATGGCTGGATCGGCGCCGGTTTCGTGCGTAACGCGGTGTGGGATGCGCTGCACGGCCGTTCCCCCGATTGCGCGCGGTTGAACGATGTCGATGTCGTGTTCTTCGATCGCGCCGATCTGCGCCGCGTGCATGAACAGGCAATCGAGGTCGAGCTCGCCCGGTGCTGTCCGGGCGTGCCTTGGTCGGTGCGCAACCAGGCGCGCATGCATGAGCGCAACGGCGAAAGCCCCTATGCCGATACGGCAGCCGCAGTTGCCCGTTGGCCGGAGACGGCGACCGCCGTTGCCGCGCGCGTCGCAGACGGCCGCGTCGAGCTGCTGGCGCCGCACGGCGTCGGCGATCTGCTGCACCTGATCGTGCGGCCGACACCCGCCTTCGCCGCGCGGCGTGCGGCGTTCGAGGCACGGCTGCGGACCAAGGACTGGTTCACGCGCTGGCCGCGGCTCACGCTCGTACTGGCCTGAAGGGCAAACGAAGCGGTTGCGCCATCGTGATCACAAATGGCTGGGTTGTGTGGCCGCGCCATGGCAGTCTGCCCCGGGAGGCGATGCGGCTGTGCGTCGCCATGAGAAAACCGCAACATGCCCGTCGATTTGAGGGAGGCCGCCGATTCCGACCGCGGTTTCCTGATCCGGCTCGAGGACCTCTGCATGCGCGGTTATGCCATGGCGCTATGGGGCCGCTATACGCCGAGCTTCGACGCAACATCGCCGCTTGCCGGACATTGGATCGTGCGCGAGGACGGTCGCGACGCCGGCTGCCTCGCCACCGAGGCGCGCGGCGATCATCTCTGGGTGGCGAAGCTGTACATCCATCCCGACCATCAGCGCCGCGGCATCGGCGCGATCGTGCTGCAGTGCGCGATCGCCGAGGCGGGGGCGCGAGCCCTGCCACTGCGGCTCAGCGTGCTCGTCACCAATCCGGCCATCGCATTTTACCAGCGCGAGGGCTTGCGGGCCTACGAGCGCACGCCGGAGCGTGTGTTCATGACCACCGAAGCGGACACGGCGCACGGCTGACGCGGCGCAGCGTCCGGTGCGGCTCAGGCCTGCACGGCCTTCTTCACCGGCATGGCGATGCCGCGGCCGATGCCTTCGGGCCGCGGCGCGCCGGACTGCGCCTTGACCAGCGCCTGCAGCCGCGCGGCGATGTCGGGCGGGAAGGGCGCGACGCGGCGCACGTTCATGTCGATGTGCAGCAGCAGGTTGTCGGAGGTCGCCGACAGCCAGCCTTCGGTGGCGTGCCGCAGTTCTTCGAACACGTGCAGCCGCTTGTCGTCGGCGGCGATCAGCAGCACATGGGCCCGCACCGGATCACCCTCGTGGATCTCGCGGAGGTAGCGCACGTGGCACTCGGCGGTCATGGTCGAGAGATTGCGGGTCTTGTGGTAGTCGTGGCCGATCCCGATCATGTCGAAGAACTCGTCGACCGAGCGGTCGAACAGCACGTTGTAGTAGGCCATGTTGAGATGGTTGTTGTGGTCGATCCACTGCGGCTCGACCCGCATCTGCCGGCAGACATAGGGCGCGGGTTCGAGATGGAGGCCGTGCATCGGATCGTGCGTATCTGTCATGCTGTTCCCGGTCGTGATGGGCTGTGAGGGGCCTTGTCCCGTCATGTGGGCCCGCTTCGTGCTTGACCCAGTATACATCCTTTGCCACGGTCGCCGGCAATCGCGCGGAGCAACGCAGGGCTCGGCCCCGCCTTCGTCGCGTGCACAGCAACTTTCAGGATGATCGGTGCGTTGGGCCTGTTGGCCGGATCGCGCTCTCGGGAGGACGAACGTGGGACTGACGACCGTCAACAGCCTGCCGCGGCCGGAGCCGCAGAAGCTCGCAAGCGCACTGGAGGCGCTGGCGGCGCGGTTCGGTAACCGGCTGGTGACCTCGCAGGCGGTGCGCGAGCAGCACGGCCATACCACCACCTGGCTGACCAACCAGCCGCCGGACGCGGTGGTGATGGCGCAGGAGACCGCCGACATCCAGGACGTGGTGCGGATCTGCGCCGCCAACGGCGTGCCGGTGATCCCGTTCGGCACCGGCACCTCGCTCGAGGGCCAGGTCAACGCCCCGGCCGGCGGCATCTGCATCGACCTGCGCGATATGAACAAGGTGCTGGCGGTGCACGCCGAGGATCTCGACTGCGTGATCCAGCCCGGCGTCACCCGCAAGATGCTCAACGAGTATGTCCGCGACCAGGGCCTGTTCTTCCCGATCGATCCCGGCGCCGACGCGTCCCTCGGCGGCATGGCCTCGACGCGGGCGTCGGGCACCAACGCCGTGCGCTACGGCACCATCCGCGAAAACGTGCTGGCGCTGAAGGTGGTGCGCGGCGACGGCGAGGTGATCACCACCGGCACCCGCGCCAAGAAATCGTCGGCCGGCTACGATTTGACGCACCTGTTCATCGGCGCGGAGGGCACGCTCGGCATCATCTCCGAGCTGACCATCAAGCTGCGCGGCATCCCCGAGACCATCGCCGCGGCGGCGTGCTCGTTCGCGACGGTGGCGGGCGCCTGCCAGGCAACCATCCTCGCCATCCAGACCGGCATTCCAGTGGCACGCATCGAGCTGCTCAATGCCGAACAGGTCAAGGCGTGCAACGCCTATTCCAAGCTGAGCCTGCCGGAGACACCGCTGCTGCTGCTCGAATTCCACGGCAGCGAGGCCGAGGTCGCGGCGCAGTCGCAGGCCTTCGCTGAGATCGCAGGGGAGTGCGGCGGCGGCGGCTTTGAGTGGACCACCAAGCCCGAGGACCGCACGCGGCTGTGGCAGGCGCGGCACGATTCCTACTGGGCGGTGCGCGGCCTGCGGCCGGGCGCCGGCGTGGTGGCGACCGACGTCTGCGTGCCGATCTCGCGCCTCGCCGACTGCGTGGTCGAGACCGAGGAGGACCTCAAGCGTCTCGGCCTGCTGTCGCCGATCGTCGGCCATGTCGGCGACGGCAACTTCCACTGCTCGCTGCTCGCCGACACCGAGAACGCTGAGGAGATGGCGAAGGCGGACGAGTTCCTGCATCGCCTGGTGGAGCGGGCGCAAGGCATGGGCGGCACCTGCACCGGCGAACACGGCATCGGCCAGGGCAAGCAGAAGTATCTGCTCGGCGAGCTCGGCCCCGAGGCGCTGGACACGATGCGGGCGCTGAAGCATGCGCTCGACCCGCTGAACATCCTCAACCCCGGCAAGATCATCCCGGCGGCCTGAGGCCGTCTGTCACACCCGGATGCTTCGGACCGGCCGCCGCAGGGCGGCCGGTCGCGTTTTCGGGCGGCTTTCGTCCATGACGTCCGTCATGGCTCCTGTCATGGGCGCCTGCCATGCTGCCCACGGCCGGATGGTGTGAAGGCGGCTGTGACTTCGCCACAGTTCCCTCTAATATATGAGCATCGTCCCGCGCCGAAGACCTGCTAATGAACGCTGTCTAATGAACACCATTGCCGTCGATTCGCGGCCCGCTGTGGCCGCTTAACGAGAGACCATCGTGCAGACGACGCTGCTCGGACTGGCGATCGCCTTCATCCTCGCGCTGCTGGCCGCCCTGGTCGGTCCGTACTTCATCGACTGGAACCAGTTCCGGCCGCAGTTCGAGACCGAGGCGAGCCGGATCATCGGTGCGCCGGTGCGGGTCGGCGGCCAGCTCGATGCGCGCCTGTTGCCGACGCCGACGCTGCGGCTGCGCGGCGTGGCGGTCGGGGCCACGACCGAGGCGAGCCGCTTGCGGGCCGACAAGCTCGACGTCGAATTCAGCCTCGGTTCGCTGCTGCGCGGCGAATGGCGCGCGACCGACCTGACCGTCAATGGCCTTGATCTTGCGCTCGGGCTCGATCCGCGCGGCCAATTGGTCTCGCCGCTGGGCGGCGGCGGCGCCAGCCTGGCGGCTGTGGCGATCGACCGGCTCAACCTGACCGGCCGTACTGCGCTGCATGACGCGGCGAGCGGCGCCACCGTCGTGCTCGACGACATCGCGTTCAGCGGCGATGTCCGCGCACTCGCGGGAGCGGCGCGCGGCGACGGCAATTTCAGCTACCGCGGCGTGCGCTATCCGTTCCGTCTGGTCACCGGCCGCAGCGCCGATGGCGGCGGTACCCGCGTTCGCCTCACCATCGATCCTGCCGAGCGGCCGTTCGGCATCGATGTCGATGGCGTCGTCACCGCGGTGCGTGAGGTGCCGCACTTCGATGGTGCGCTGATGCTGTCACGCGCCATCGCCTTGCGCGCGGACGGCGGGGGCAACCGCTTGCAGACGCCCTGGAAGCTGACCGCCAAGGTCAAGGCCGATCCGGCGGCGGCGAAGTTCGAGCAGGTCGAAGTGGTGTACGGATCGGACGAGATCGCGCTGAAGCTCGCCGGCTCCGCCGACATCCGCTTCGGCGCGGCGCCGGCGCTGCGCGCGGCGCTGGCGGCGCGACAGCTCGACGCCGACCGCCTGTTGGCGAAGGAGAGCGCGGGCACGGAGCCGACACGGCTGATCCCCGGCCTGCGCAGCCTGGTCACGGCGATTCCTTCGCCACCCTTTGCGGCGCGGCTGGAGGTTGAGGCTGAGACCGTCATGCTCGGCGGCCGCCCGGTGCAGGGGGCCGCGGCGGAATTCCATGGCGATCCCGACGGCTGGATCGTCGACCGGTTTGAGGCGCGCGCGCCCGGCGGCACGCAGATCGCGCTGGCCGGGCGGCTTGCGCCGGGCGGCGAGTTCAAGGGTGATCTCAAGGTCGACGCATCCGATCCGGAGGGTCTCGCCACCTGGCTGCGCGGCCGCGGCGATGCGTCGCCAAGGCTGCAGGGGCCGCTGCGCCTGTCCGGCAATCTCAATGTCGGGGCGGACCGCATCGCGCTCGAGCGCGCGACTGCGGATGTCGAAGGCGCCGCGGTCGAGGGCCGGCTCGCGCTGTCGGGCGGTGCGGCGGGTAAGGGCACGGGCGGAATCAAGCTCGAGGCCGCGTTGAAGGCGGCGCAGGCCGATCTCGATATCATCGCCGGCTTCGCCCGCGCTTTTGCCGGCCCGCAGGCCGACTGGCCCGACGAGGCGCAGCTGTCGCTCGACATCGGGCGCGGCCGGGCCGGCGGGCAGGAGATCAGCCCGCTGCAGCTCGAGCTCGGCTATGGCCCCACC
This sequence comes from Pseudomonadota bacterium, assembly GCA_040756765.1. Classification (GTDB taxonomy): domain Bacteria; phylum Pseudomonadota; class Alphaproteobacteria; order Rhizobiales; family Xanthobacteraceae; genus Bradyrhizobium_A. Next base: position 87,599 of record JBFLYG010000001.1, read on the forward strand.
GCGCTGACGCTGACCAGCCTCAAGCTCGGCGGCGCCGGTGGCGTCACGGTGGAGGGCAGCGGTGCGTTCGATCGCACTGCGACCACCGGCAAGCTCGGCCTGAAGGCGCGGGCGGCGTCGCTGGAGGCGCTGTCCAGCTTCCTGTCGCCGGTGCTGCCCGCGGCCCTGGCGGCGCGCCTTGCGGCGCTGCCGGCCACGCCGGCCGACGCCAGAAGCGACATCAAGAGCGACACCAAGACAAACGCCAAAGGCGAGGCCAAAGCCGATCCGAGGGCTGATCAAAAGAGCGGCGCCAAGCTCAAGGTCGCGCTGACGCTCGACCGGATGGACAAGGCCGATCGCGCGAACGCCGGTCGTGGTGATGCCGGCGTCGCAAACGTGCTGGCGAGCTTCGATCTCGATGCGCCGCAGCTCAAGGGCACGGTGCGCGCCTCGGCGGCGCCGGCGATCGCGGCACTCAACCGTCTCGACACCGAAGCACTGGCGCGCAACGACGTGAGCATCGACGGCAAGCTCACCGCGGAGCAGGGGCGCGCGCTGCTGACCCTGCTCGGTCTCGAGCGGACGATCGCCGCCGGTGAGGGCGCCGCGCAGGTCGAGGCGACGGCGACCGGCGCCTTCAAGGCGCCGCTGCGCTTCAAGGCGAAGCTCGTCGGCACCGATCTCGATGCCGACGCGCAAGGAAGCTGTGAGCCGTGGGCGGACGAGCCCAAGGCGGCGATGACCCTCGGCGCGCGCAGGCTCGACCTGTCGCCGCTGCTCGATCTGCCGGCCGGGCGCGCGCCGGCAATCGCTGCGCTGTCGTCGCGGCTTGCGGTCGCGGGGGCGCAGCTCAGCTTCGAGGACATCGACAGCACGGTGGCCGGCGCGCGGGTGCGCGGCCGGTTGTCGCTGACCCGTGGTGACCAGCCGGCGTTCGCCGGCGAGCTCGGCATCGACACGCTCGACCTCGGTGCACTGCTCGGCCTTGCGATCGGCGCCACCGGCCGCGCGACCGACGAGCCGCTCGGGCGCGGTCCGTTTGCAGGGGCGCGCGGCGAGCTCAGCTTCCAGGCGCCGCGCGGCACGCTGCCGGGCGGTGTCGAGCTGAAGCCGGTCAACGGCGTGCTGAAGGGCAACGGCGTTTCGCTCGTGATCGACAATCTCAAGGGCACGATCGGTGGCGGCACTGCGACCGCGGATCTCACGGCGAGCAACGGCCGCGACGGCCTTGCGCTCGATGCCCATGTCCAGCTCGCCGATGTCGATGGTGCTGCGCTCAGCTATCGCGGCCTCGCGCTGCCGGCCGGCCGCACGTCGCTGCAGCTTGCGCTCGCGGCCCGCGGCCGCAGCGCCGGCGCGCTGGTCGGCGCGCTGTCCGGCAACGGCGCGCTTGCGATCAACAACGCCCGCATCGGCGGGCTCGATCCGAAGGCGTTCGATGCGGCGATCGCGGCAAGCGATGCCGGCCAGACGGGCAATGATCGGGCGCTGCGCGACGTGGTCGCCGGCGCGCTTCGCGGCGAGCCGCTGCAGGTCGCCACGCTGCAGATTCCTTTCACCATCCGTGATGGCAGCCTGCGCGTGACCGCGACCACGCTCGACGCCGATGGCGCCCGCGCCATCGTGTCCGGCGGCTACGACCTCACCGCCGATCAGGCGGACCTGCGCGCCAGCCTGACCTCGACCGGCATCGGCACCGAGACCAGCCGGCCGGAAATCCAGCTGTTCGCCCATGGCGCGCCCGACCGCTTGAACTGGACGGTCGATGTGACCTCGCTGTCGTCCTGGCTCGCGGTGCGGGCGATCGATCGCGAGACGCGCCGGCTCGATGCGATCGAGCGCGGCGAACCGTTGCCGGCGCAACCGCCGAAGCCGCAACCGCCATCGGCGCCGCAGCCTGCGGTGCCGCCCGCGACGGCACAGCCGCCGGCGGTCGAGCCGGTCCCCGGCGCACTGCCGACGACGGCTGTGCCGGTGCCGGGCCGCGATCCGCGGCGCCAGGAGCCGAAGGTGCGCCCCGCGACATCGGCGCCTGTCGTCACGCCGCGTGCAGCGCCGCCGCAAGCCGCCGCCGTCCCGCCGGCGCCGGACGTACAGCCGCTGCCGCCGCCGATCGAGATTCGCCCCGCCCCCGGCGCGGCGCGCCACTCCAAGCCGGCGCCGCGTCCGCCGCTGCAACTCGCGCCGCCGGTCCAGAACTGAGCGCTCGTCTCGATGCGCCGCGGATCTGCGGCCCGCAGACCGGGCTGCCGTCCGGACTTATATCCGCGTCTCTGCCGTTACAGACCGTTTCCTGTGCCGTGCCGTCATGTCGTGCACGGCGACATCCGCATGTCGAGCCCGACGGCGGACAGTGCATCGGCCAAAATCATCATTAGTAACGATGGTGCGGCGGACCGTTTTTGCCAGACTGATGTTTTGACGCCGATGCGTCGGCTCATGATGCCGGTTGATGACGTCAGTTGATGACGTTGGCTCATGACGTTGGCTCATGACGTCGGTTCATGACGTCGGTTCATGACGTCGGTTCATGACCACGACGCGGCGACGACCGAGCTTTTTCGAAGCCTTGATGCTTTCAGGAGCGATGGCATGGCGACATTCATTCCCAATTTGCGTCCTTTTCCGGCCCAGGTGGCGCCGCCCCAGGCCTTCGTGGATACGCCCAACTTCCTGTATTCGGACTGGCTCAATCAGTCCGGAGGCATCAGCGCAGCGGTCGGCAAGCTGAACGGCCAGACCGTCGGCATTGTCGGCGGCGGCGCAGCTGGCTGTGTCGCGGCGTTCGAGCTGCAGAAATGCGGCGCCAAGGTCACTCTGTTCGATGCCGAGACCGTGGAGGAGGTCGCCGACAAGCGGCCGCCGGGCGGCCGGCTCTACAGCTCGCGCTTTCGGGATTCCAACGGCGTGGCGACGGTGGACATCGCGGAGATGGGCGCGATGCGCTTTCCACCGAGCGAGGAGGCGCTGTTCTATTACCTCAATGCCTTCAACATCCAGACCACGGCGAACTTTCCTGATCCCGGCAAGCAGCCGACCTGGGTGTACTACAAGGGGCAGGGGCAGATGTGGACCAACCCGGCGGTGCCGCCGAACGGCTTCGCGCGGGTCTGGAACGGCTGGGTGGCGCTGGTCAACAACGGCATCACGGTGCCGAACGGCGTATCGTTCTGGTCGTCGGTGTCCTTCAACACCACGCTGCAGGTCTCGCCCACCAACGGCACCGCGCTCGCCCAGGTGACCAATGCCTGGCAGCACTATCTCAATGAATTCGGCAGCGACAGCTTCTACACCGGCCTCGCCAAGATCTTCGGCCCGCAGCACAAATGGCAGGTGCCGGCCGGCGCGGTCTGGACCGCGGAGGATTTCACCCGTTTCGGCACGCTCGGCATCGGCTCAGGCGGCTTCGGGCCGCTCTACGGCATCGGCTTCAACTACATCTACCGCCTCCTGACCAATGCACTGGAAACCGACCAGCGCTTCGTGCCCGGCGGCATTTCGCAGCTCTGTCAGGCCTTCATCAGCCGCTTCACGACCGCCGGCGGCAGCTACATGCCGAACACCCGCGTCGCCCATGTCAAGGTTGAGCAACAGCCGAACACGGTGACGCTGACGCTCGCCAACGGCAGCAAGCAGAGCTTCAACCGGGTGATCGTCGCGACCACGACGCGGGCGATGGAGATGAACCTGTCGCTGAGCGATGCGCAGACGCAACTGCCGCCGAACCAGCAGACGACCTATCCCAATGTCGGTGAGGCGATCAACCGCGTCCACGTCACGTCGTCGACCAAGCTGTTCCTGCGCACCAAGAAATTCTGGAGCAACACGCGCTTCCCGCGCAACATCCTGTCCGACACCAAGCTGCCGCAGCTCTATACGCTCGACTATGGCGATCCGCAGAGCGGCGTGGTCCTCGTCACCTACACCTGGGAAGACGATTCCACCAAGACCCAGGCCTTGAGTCCGGCCGAGCTGCTGGAGACGCTGAAGGGCGAAATCCGCACCATCACCGCGGGCACGGCGTTTTCCGATTATGCCGACCAGCTGGTGCCGTATACGGGCAGCCTCGAGCGCGACATGCGCAGCATCGTCTGGCAGTCGACCAAGGACTACTTCGGTGCCTTCACGCTCGCGCAGCCGGGTCAGGACACCTACATCGACACGATCTACCGCGATTTCGGCAAGGCCGGCTCCGCCATCGACAACCTGGTGTATGTGGCCGGCGATTGCACGTCGTGGACCGGCGGCTGGGCCGATGGCGCGCTGCAATCGGGTCTCAACTGCGCCGCAGGGGTGATCAAGTCGCTGGGCGGCACCTTCACAGTCTCCAACAACAACCCGATCACCGCGGTCGCGCCGCCGCGTTACGCCTACTACACATGAGCGCGACCATTTTCGTCGCGGGCATGCTCGGCCAGCCCGCGACCGGCTTCGGCGTTCAGGCGGCGGATTTTCTCGCCGCTTTGCAGCGGGTGTCGTCGCGCCCGGTGCGGGGCCTCGACATGACACCGCGGCTGGATGGTCGCTTTCCGGACCAGCGCGACTGGCCCGGCCGGGACGACGTGGTGATCATTGTCGGCGGCGGGCCGGGTGTCGCGCTGTTCGGCGGCAGCCCGGCTCGCAAGATCAGCTTCACCGTGTGGGAATCCACCCGCCTGCCCGACGACTGGATGATCCCGCTGGCGATGGCCGACGAGGTCTGGACGCCGACGGACTGGGGCGCCGGCGTGCTGCGCGACAACGGTGTCGATCCGGCGCGCGTTCATGTGGTGCCGGAAGGAGTCGACGATCTGCTGTTTCAGCCCCATGGCGATGGCCTGCCGCTGTTTGCGGAGCTCGGCGGCTTCCGCTTCCTGCATATCGGCAAGGCCGAGCCGCGCAAGGGGACGGTCGAGCTGCTGCATGCGTTCGACCGCGCCTTCGACGAAGACGAGCCGGTGTATCTGCTGCTCGCCTGCCACAACCGGCTGATGCCCGGATTCGACATCGTTCGCTTTGTCGAGAACCTGGCGCTGCGGCGGCGGCGATGGGTGGTGCCGGTGCAACCGCTGCCGAACCGCCGCGACATCGCGGCGCTGTATCGCAGCTGCGACGCCTTCGTGATGCCGTCGCGCGCGGAGGGGTGGGGGTTGCCGGCGCTGGAGGCGCTGGCGAGCGGGGTGCCGACGGCACTGACGCATTTCTCCGGCCATACCGCGTTCGCCGATGCGCACAACAGCGTGCCGATCCCGTTCCGCCTGGTGCCGGTGGCGCCGGAGGCGCTGCCGTATTTTGTCCGCGGCGACGGCGACTATGGCGAATGGGCCGATCCTGATATCGACGGCCTCGCAGAGGTGATGCGGACGATGGTCCGGCAGCGCGACGTGCTGCGCGTGCGCGCGCTGCGCCAGGCCACGGCGATCCGGCAGCGCTTCAGTTGGACCGCTGCGGCGCTCAAGGCCTGCGACCGCATCGAGCAGGTGCTGGCGCGGCGACTGCAGGCGGTTGCCGCATGCTGAGTCGCGTGTCCCATTGCGGCATCTCCTATGTGCCCGATGCCTATGGGCGGACCACCCATGGCATCGTCGGGCGGCAGTCGGCGGGGCGCGAGTTTCTCAAGGCATTTGCCATCGCAAGGCGCGCCGAGGGCTATCGCTGTGTTGCTGCGACGCCTGACGACTTCGCCGCGTTCTGCGAGCAGATCGCCGAGTTCGGCGGCGATCCCGGCGCCGCCTACCACATCGGCGTCAACGATATCGACGCGATCGCGCGCCTCGGCACGCTGTACTGGCCCGACCCCGTGCTCGGCCGGCAGGCGTGGATGCGGCGCTCGCTGCGCGACGACGCCTACAGCCTGTGCGGCGTCACGCACACCCTGTCGGAGAGCGGCGTGGTGGCGGGGCTGCAGGACCTGCTGGTGGCGCCGCTGCAGCCGTGGGACGCGCTGGTCTGCACGTCGGAGGCGGCGCACCGCGCGGTTCGGGCGATCCTCGACGATTTCGCCGACTACCTGGAGGAACGCACCGGCGCGCGCAGCACCATGCCGGCACAGCTGCCGGTCATTCCGCTCGGGGTGGATGCGGCGCGGTTCGAGCGAACGGGCGCCCGCGCCGCCGCGGGGCAGGTGCTGCGGCGCCAGCTCGGCATTCCCGACAGTGCCGTGGTCGGCCTCTATTTCGGGCGCTTCAATTTCCTCACCAAGGCGCATCCAACGCCGCTGTTCATGGCGTTTCGCGCGGCGGCGGCGGCCGCGCGCGGCGCCGATCTCCGCCTGCTGATGACCGGACAGTTCGTCAATCCGCTGGTCGAGATGGAGTTTCGTGATCTGGCGCGGGCCTATTGCGGCGACGTGCCTATCTCGTGGATCGACGGCCGGGATCCGGCGTCATCGGAGGCGAGCTGGGCGGCGGCGGACTTCTTCGTCTCGCTACCCGACAATCTGCAGGAGACCTTCGGCATGACCATGCTGGAGGCGATGGCCGCCGGGCTGCCCTGCGTGGTCAGCGACTGGAGCGGCCTGAGGGAGAGCGTGGTCGACGGCGAAACCGGCTATGTGGTGCCGACCCGCATGCCGTCCGCGCGCGAGAGCGACATGGTGCAGCGGCGCGCCGCCTTCGGCGTCGAGAGCTTCGACGATTCGATCGCGGCGCTGAGCCAGGTGGTGGCGGTGGACATCGGCGAAGCCGCACGCCGGATCACGGCGCTCGCGGAGAGCGCCGATCTGCGGCGACGCCTCGGCCGCGCGGGCCAGGTGCGGGTGATCAGCAGCTACGACTGGACGACGATCCTCGCGCAGTATCAGGCGCTGTGGGACGAACTGGCGGCCATCCGCCAGCGGTCGGCGCGCAGCGCCAGTGGCCGGCCGCCGCTCACGCAGTTCGGCCTCACCGATCCGTTCCGGGCGTTCGGTCACTTCGCGACCGCGCAGCTCGCGCCCACATCGGTGGTGCGCTGCGTCGATGCGGTGACGGCCGCGCGGCTTGCCGATCTCCGCGTCCACCCGTCCCACACGATGTTGCTGCCTCTGCTGCTCGCGCCGGCCGACATGGCGGCGCTGATCGCCAGCGTCGAACGCGCCGGCAGCGCCACGGTGGCCCAGCTCGAGGCGGCGTTCGGACATCTCCGCCGGGAGAAGGTGGCGTTGAGTCTGTTGTGGTTGTTGAAATTTGGGGTTGTCAATATCGAGCGTTGAACGCAAAAGTTGTTTTTTCCGTTGAACGGCGCAGGCCCCGGCCCTAAGGTTTTGCACACGCGGCGCGTGTCCCCGGGGGGCGGGCAAGTCCCGTCTGCGAGCCATGAATCTGTCGCACAAGGAAACGGCGATCGTCTTCCGGATCATGCGGGAGCTGACGGCCGATCACGGCTCGGCCGAGCTGCGGCGGGTGATCGGGGAGCTGCTGCTCGAACTGATGGATGCGCAATACATTGCGTCCTATGTCTGGGATCCCGAGCATCGCTGCTTCGCCGATCGCGTGTCCATCAACATGGACGACGCCAATCTCGGCAATTACGAGCGCTATTTCCAGTTTCGCGATCCGATCACGCCGGCGCTGCAGCGCCGCCGCACTGCGACCTGCGTATCGGAGGTCATCGATCGCGCGCGGTTCGAGCGGACCGAGTTCTTCAACGACTTCCTGACGCGCGATGGCCTGCACTATGGCATCAACTTCTACGCCTATGCGGGAGGCCACAACATCGGCGACCTGCGCATCTGGCGTGACCGCCACAAGGCGGATTTTTCCAAGCGGGACGTCGAGATTCTCGATGCGATCGGCGTCGCCTTCACCCAGGCGCTGCTGCAGCGCCGTCTCGCCGAGCTGCCCAACGGACAGATCGACGTCTCCGCCCGGGTCGAGCGCTGCGGCCAGTCGGTGGCGCTGACGGCGCGCCAGAAGGAGATCGCGGCGGCGATCGTGCGCGGTTGCACCGATCGCACCATCGCCGACGAGCTCTGCATCTCGCTGCCGACCGTGCGCACGCATGTGCAGAGCATCTACCAGAAATTCGGCGTCTCGAGCCGCACCCAGCTCGCGCGGCTGATGCTGTTCAACTGATGCTTCCGGCGCCGCCGGCGCGTGGTGGCGCGCTGGGCTGCATGCGAACCTCCCGTCCCCTGGCCGCGGCCTGCCGCGCCGGCCCGGCAGGGCTATCCGGCCCTGCCGGCCTCGGATTAGGCTACCCTTCCGTCTGACGAGTCGGAGTGAGCCTGGCGAGATCAGGCAGGGGAGGAATGATGGCGGAGACGTCGGCGCGCAACGGCGTGATCAGCAAGGCGGCCTGGCCGGTGTTTCGTTCGCTGCAGGGCTATGGCGTCGCCTTGCTGTCGCGCGACCTGGTCGCGGGTCTGACGCTTGCCGCCATCGCCATCCCCGAGCAGATGGCGACCGCCCGGCTCGGCGGCTTCGCGCCGCAGATCGGCTTCTTCGCGTTTCTCGCCGGCGCGGTCGCCTTCGCCGTGTTCGGCGGCAACCGCTTCCTGTCGAGCGGCGCGGATTCCACCATCACGCCGATTTTCGCTGGCGGGCTCGCGCTGCTCGCCACCGCCGGCTCACCGGACTATGCGGCGCTCGCGGTGGCGCTGTCGCTGATGGTGGGCGTGCTCTTGGTCGGCGGCGGCATCTTCCGCCTCGGCTGGATCGCCGACCTGCTGTCGGTGCCGGTCACCGTCGGCTTCCTGCTCGGCATCTCCATCCACATCCTGATCTCGCAGTTGCCGGCCGTGCTCGGGCTGCCGGGCCCGGAGGGGCCGATGCTGGCGCGGCTGTGGACGCTGCTGGCGCAGCTCGGCCAAGCCAATCCGTTTACCGTCCTGATCGGCCTCGGCGTGCTCGCGGTCATCACCGTTTCGGAAAAGATCGACGCCAAGATCCCCGGCGCCCTGATCGGGCTGGTCGCCGCCAGCGCCGCGGTGGTGCTGATGGGGCTGGAGGCGCGCGGCGTCGCCGTGCTCGGCGAGCTGCACGGTGCGCTGCCGCGATTGACGCTGCCTGATGTCGGCATCATGCAGTGGGTGCACCTGGTGCCGCTGGCGCTGATTATCGCCATGGTGGTGATGGTGCAGACCGCCGCGACCACGCGCTCGTTTCCATCGGACCCCGACACGCCGCCCGATGTCGATCGCGATTTCATCGGCGTCGGCGCCGGCAGCCTGCTCGCCGGGCTGATCGGCGCGTTTCCGGTCAACGCCAGCCCGCCGCGCACCGCGATCGTGTCGGAGACGGGCGGCCGTTCACAGCTCGCCGGCCTCACGGCCGCGGCCATCGTGCTGGCGTTGCTGGCGTTCGGCGCGGCGCTGCTGCGCCATGTGCCGAACGCGGCGCTCGGCGGCGTGCTGCTGTTCGTGGCGCTGCGCATCATCCGCGTGCAGCAGATCGTGACGGTCTATCGCCAGTCGCTCGGAGAATTCCTGCTGATCGCCGCGACCGCCGCCGCCATCATCCTGTTCCCGATCGAGCAGGGCGTCGGCGTCGGCATCGCGCTGTCGCTGCTGCACGGCATCTGGAGCACCACGCGGGCGCGGGCGCATGTCTTCGAGCGCGTCCCCGGCACCTCGATCTGGTGGCCGCGCAGCCCGCACATGCCTGGCGAGAGCGAGCCGGGGGTGCTGGTGATGGGCTTCCAGGCGCCGCTGTCATTCCTCAACGCCGAGCATTTCCGGCGCGACGTCGTCGCGCTACGCCAGGCCGCCGCGCAGGTGCACCTCGTGGTGCTGGAGGCCACCGGCGTCGTCGAGATCGACTTCACCGCCGCACAGGTGCTCAAGGATCTCATCCGCGCCTGCCACGAGGAGGGCGTGATCTTCGCCATCGCGCGGCTGGAATCGGAGCGCGCCCAGGCGGCGCTGGCGCGGTTCGGCGTCGACCAACTGCTCGGGCCCGACCGCCTGTTCCACAGCGTGGAAGAGGCGGTGCAGGCGTGCCGGCCGCATTAGGGCGTATATCTCATGCGGCTTCGCCGAATTTGCGGAGAAGAGGGCTGCTACTTTACTTAGGCTCCTTCCTGAGCCACGATATGTGTCATTCCTGCACTTTTTCTCGTTTGTCATCCTAATACCAAGAGACACTTTTTGAACGTCAATGTGGATCGCTCCAGCGATCAAGCTATTCTCATGGGATTTTTGTTACATGTCCTCGTTGTATAGACGGCTATTTCGTTATCGAGCTACTGAGCTCCGCACGCCGCTCGAAGACTACCTGACCGAGTGTCTCGCGGACATTTTTAATAGGCTCGATCTGAAGCGAAAGAACGATTTCGCCAAAAGTCATTTCGTTCCGCAAATCCTGCAGGATCGCTGGGGAGCGTCTGAAAGCGGAGCGCTTAGAATGCATACCCAGCATCACATCGATATTGGTCGAATTGACATGGTGCTGTTCGATGGGGTGACCCCTCTGGTCGCGATCGAGAACAAGGTGTCTGCGCCTGTTGGTGCTGGAGAGAACGAGAAATCACACCAATTAGCCATCTATGGAAGATGGATAAAAAGAAAAAACGAGGAATTTCCAATCATTTGCCTGCTCACGCATTCTACTCCGGCTCCATTAGGGTTTAGCGAACATGGAGTTGGAAGCGGAGGAGCTGTCCCTCATGTGGTGAGCTGGAGTTCTATTGCTGCCCAACTGGCGACTATGAGCCGCGACAGCGAGCTTCCTATAGATGTTAGGACACTTTCGCGGGAACTTTTTGCATTTCTAGAGGAGAACGGCATGAGCGGCGAATTTGCGGGGCGCGACGAGCTGGCGGCGGCGATCATCTATCTGAAAGCGGGATCCCGCATGGAGTACACGTTTGCGACCATCTATGAACACCTCAAGACGCTCGGCGGTGCCTTCAATCCAAACGAATCAATCTATGAGCAAGCGCTGGAATTTCGAACGAAAGATAGGGTGATCTGGGGGTATAAGGTAATAAATCATAGCACCTTAAGGGATGTGTACTTCGGCTATGGGATTGCACTTGATCCGAAGCTCACCTTCCGAGGAGAGGATACACCCAATCACGACTCGATCTTTCTCTGTCTTCTTGCTGAAAATCGGCGAAGCATGCAGGCGCTTAGAGCCGCGAAAGACAAGCCTGAAAAGCCGTGGACTTATGTCGAGTTCGATGACTGGTCAACGATTATCTCTTTTAGGCCGCTTAGCCCATTTTTTTCAGAGCCAGAGACCCTTGCCCACAAGATGATTGAATGGATTGACGAAGAGGCTGGCGATATCTCATCGTTTGTTTCGGAGCTATCTTAGTGACCGCAAGCCAGCTGATCATGACCGCCGTGATGTGAAATCTATTCAGGGATTGGGCGTGATCTTCGCCATCGCGCGGCTGGAATCGGAGCGCGCCCAGGCGGCGCTGGCGCGGTTCGGCGTCGACCAGCTGCTCGGGCCCGACCGCCTGTTCCACAGCGTGGAAGAGGCGGTGCAGGCGTGCCGGCCGCATTAGGCTTGGCCTAAAGCGCAACGAGTTGCGGTTGAGACCACGCCTTCCGTTCTTCTTTGTCGTAGCCAGGCAGCACGATCCGTTAAAGACGGACCGCGCTGCCTGGCGACGACAAACACTGAGGTGGATGCTCTCCGACTTTAGAACTCCGCGTGCGCGCGCACGGCCATGATCGAGACCGGGCCGCGGTCGGCGTTGTAGGCGGGGCTGGCGACGAACTGGTAGTCCAGCGTCACCGTGCTCCAGGTGTTGATCCGATAGGCATAGTAGGCCTCGAGGATCTTCTCCGCGCTGTAGTTGAGCCGGCCGTCGCCGATCAAGAGGCCGGTGCCGCCGGCCGCGAGGAAGTCGCGATGGGCCGACGACAGCCCATTGAGCGCGCCGCCGATGCCGATGGTGTCGTCGGGGCGGCCCCAGGCGCGACCCTTGATCGAGACGCCGCCGGACAGGCTCTGGTCGATGTCGGTGAACGACAGGATCTCGCTGCGGCCATCGTTCCAGCTCAGACGGGCGAACACGCCGACATCGTCGGTCACCGCCTGCTCGAGGTTGGCATAGAAGCCGTATTTGAGCCGGTTCTGGCGGATGCTCGCCATCACGCCGTTGATGTCGAGCGTCGGGTCGGTGGCGGCGATGCCGAGCGCATCGCGGTAGTTGCCGGTGACGCCGCGGTTGCCGAACAGGCCGAAACGCAGCTTGCCGGGTGCGCCGAGCAGGGTGTGGCGCTCCTCCAGTTCCACCACGCCGCCGGCGCCGCCCTTGTAGGCGAGCACGTCGCTGTTGGGGGCCTCCGGCACCTGGAAGAAGCCGGCGCGCACCGCCCAGTCCTTGCGGTTCAGTTCGACCACCGCACCGCGGGTGAAGCCGGGCAGGTCGGCCGGGAAGTCATAGGCGCCGGACGACCAGATCGCCCAGTTCATGAAGTCGGCGCGCGGGTCTTTGGCGTAGGCGTTGCCGTCGAAATAGTCGCCGACCGCGAAGCGGCCGATGGTCAGCGTCACGCGGTCGATGTCGCGCTTGCCGCCGAGCTGCATCGGGCCGTCGGCGACCTCCTCCTGCTCGCCGCCGAGCCCGAAGGTCTGGCGGAAGATGTAGCGCTGCGGGCGGAACTTGGGAAAGGTCGCACCACCCTTCTGCGCTTCGCCGTTCGGGAAACCACTGAGGCCGAGCGTGCCGTCGAGGCCGAAGCCCTGAGCCAGCTCCGGATTGAAGTAGAGTTCGCCGCCGTCCCACAGCCGCCAGCCGAGAAAGGCGTCCGCGGTCCAGGTCTCACGCGTCTGCCCGCCGCGCGGCAGGCTGTTCGCGCCCTCGTAGGGCGAGCGGATCGACGGATAACCCTGGGCGATGAAGGTGGTCTGGCCGTGCACGTTCCAGTTCGGCGACGGCGCCGTGTCGGTCAGCCCGGCGGGCAGCGCGAACGCCGACCCGGTCGGCGTGTCCCACAGGCGGTAGTTCAGCCCGACCTTGATGCTGTGGACGCGCGGATCGACATGAACATCCGGCAGCTCCAGGCCGTCGAGCTGGTAGGTTGTGCGGCCGAGATCGATGTAGTCATAGGCGATGCGCGCGCTCCAGGGACCTGCGACCGCCATCTCGATGCCCGCGCCGGCGGTCCAGCCGATCTGCATCAGATGATGGGAGGACAGCATGCTGCCGTCGTCGGCGTTGATGCGCAGCCGGCTCTGTCCGAACGCAAGACCGCCGGTGACGTAGGGCAGCACCGGACCGAACGCGTAGCCGAGGCGCGCCCGCGCCGTTCCGGTGAAGTCCAGTGTGGTGTTGTAAGGAGCCGGCGCGAGGCGCGACTGGTCGATCGGGCTGGCGAAGGTGAGCTCGGCCTCAGCGCCCAGCACCCAGTTGTTGCGGAGCTGGAGGTTGTAGCCGGCCTGGACGCCGCTGATCAGTCCGGTGACCGTCGGCTCGACGAACACCGCCTGGGCGGGGATCGCCTGGGTGTCCGGTCCGAGGCTGCCGGTGCCGTAGCCGACATGGCCGCCGACATAGAAGCCGGTCCAGTTGTACAGGGTTGCTGTGGGCGCTTTGAGCGGCAGCGTGCGTGCGGGGAGATCGGCCGCGAGCGCGTTGGTCGCGATAATGGCGTGGAGGCCGCCGACGGCCAGGTGAATCCGTTTCATGGTGTCCTCGATCGAAGTCCGGGCAGATCGCGTGCTGAGACGCGAGGAGAAGTCGGGCCGCGGCCAGGGCCGCAGCGGCTGGGTCGATGAATGGGGGAGTGGAGGCGAGACGCGGCGTCAGCCGGCGGCTCACTCCCTGTCGCAGAAGCTCCGGCGCGGTCCGAGGAGGAGCGCCGCGCCCAGCCGCTCCAGCTGGCTCGCGGTGGCGAGCGCGGCACGGAGCAGCAGCGGCGGGAAGCGATAGGCGATGGCGGTGCGCAAGGTCAGGCTGGCGAGCTGCAGCGCGAGCCGCGCGCTCCATCGGCTGAGGCTTCCCGGGGCCGTCGTCATGAGCCCGACGTCGCGAGCTGGACGATGCGCACCAGCACCAGACCGCCGGCAATGACGAGATAGCCGCGCAGCACGATCATCCAGATCCGGCTGAGCGGGCTGAGCCGGGCCGGCGGCAGTTCGTCGAGCGGTGGCATGCGCCAGCTCGCGGGATCGGGCTGGCGCGCCGTCACTGCGAAGCGGGGCTTGTGCACGCTGAGGCCGTAGAGCTTGGTCAGCGCCGTGACCACGAGGGCCAGGACGCTGCCGCCGACGAGAATGCCGACGATCCAGCGCTCGTCCATCTCCGGGAACAGCACGGAGGCGGTGAGAATGATGGAGAGCATGACGAGGCCGGCGACCACGGCGCCGGTGAACAGGTTCAGCGCCCTGGAGTTCACCCACGGACCGAGCACGGCCTTGTCGTTGCACAGCAGCAGCAGGAACACGGTCGCGCTCGGCAGCAGCACGCCGGCAAGGGTCTGAACCGCGTTGGTCAGGAGGCCGAGCGGTGTTCCCGGCGTCAGCACCAGCACGGCGGCGATGGCGATCAGGCCGAAATAGACGCCGTAGAACCCCTTGGCCTCCTTCGGCTTGCGGTGCAGCGAGTGCTTCAGCGAGAACACGTCGCCGATCGCGTAGGCGGTCGACAGCGAGACCGCCGCGGCGCCGATGATGCTGGCGTCGAGCAGGGCAAGCGCGAACAGGATCGCGGGCAGCCGGCCGGCATAGGCTTCCAATCCCTTGGCGGTGCCGAGCGCGTCGGTGTAGTTGCCGAACTCGGGCCGGCCGGCGAACGTCGCGGCGCAGAAGCTTATCATCGCCACCGCGCCGAGGATGACCAGCACGATGCCGAGGCACAGATCCCAGCGCTCGTAGCGGATGAAGCGCGGCGTGATGCGCTTGTCGACGATGTAGCTCTGCTGGAAGAACAGCTGCCACGGCGCCACCGTGGTGCCGACGATGGCGATGATCAGCAGCATCACCTCGCTGAGCTTGCTGTCGGCCGGCATCTTCGGCACGAAGAAGTCCCGCGCGATCAGCTCGACAGGCGGATGCACCATCAGTGCCACCGGCACCAGCAGCAGGCTGCCGACCACCAGGACGATGGCGAAGCGCTCGAAGCGGCGGAAATTGCCGGTCGAGACCGCCATCATCACGATCAGCGCCGAGACCGGCACGCCCCAGGCCTGCGGCAGGCCGAGATAGCTGAGCGCGAGGCTGACGCCGATGAATTCGGTGACCAGCGTCAGCGCGTTGAGCAGGAACAGGTCGATGACGCTGAACGCGCCCCAGAATTTGCCGAAGCGCTCGAAGATCAGCCGGGCATGTCCGACGCCGGTGACCGCGCCGAGCCGCACCACCATCTCCTGGTTGACGTAGAGCACCGGGATCAGCAGCAGCAGCGTCCACAACAGCGTGGTGCCGTAGTTCTGGCCGGCCTGGGTGTAGGTGCCGAAGGCGCCGGCGTCGTTGTCGCCGACCATCACGATCAGGCCGGGGCCGATGATCGCAAAGAGGGTCTTGCAGCGCGCCCACAGGCCGCTGCGCGGGCCATGGTCGTCCTGCCGGATGGTGCCGAGCGCGCCATGGATGTCGCCGACATGAGCGTCGTCGAGCACGGCGGTGCGCGCCAGGTGCAGGTTGGCGTCCTGGATGGTGGTCATGACTTCATTCCGATACGTGTGGACCGCGAGCGCGCTGCGGCCGCGGTCGGGAAGGGGATGACGTTGTCGCGTGCGGGCACGGCCGCGCGCGGCCGGCCTGGGGCGGGTTTTGAAGGGGGCGTTGGTGTCGCGATCAGCGCGATGCCGAAGCCGGCGAGATGGCGGACGAGGCCGCTGCTCTCGCGGATGACGGCGATGGCGCTGCTGAGAACGGGCGCGAGCGCGCCCGCGATGGGGTCCGTCGACGCTGCCGTGCGTGGCGTCTGCCGGTTCGCGGTGTCGATGCCGGTCATGGCGATCTCCCGTGTTCGCCCGTGCCGCTGCAACCGGCACCAAGGCGAGCGGGAGCGTCAGGCGCCCATGCTGCCTCGGCCGGATCGCGTCACGGCCATCTGCTGAAGGGTGAATTGTCCCGAAGGGATTCCCGCCGCCGCGCCGGATCGGCGGGCGACGGGACGTCTAGGTCCCTCGTCCATGCGGATCTCCTGCGCTCATCCCGCGGCGCGCCGCGGCGATTGATGGGGGAAGGGCGCTGCCGCGCGGGACTGTCCGTCGCGCGGCGCGGTGCTGTCGTCGGCCTCCCAGCGGCAGGCCAGACGTCCGCCGTCCGTCAGGATCCAATGACAGACCAGCACCGGTTTTGGAATCCGGTGCTGGCCGGCCGGGCGGCGAAAACCCGGCTGATTGTCATTGGAAACGGTGGTCCGGATGGCCGCGGTCACGCACGCAAGGCGGCGAGGTCCAAACGGCCGGAATTGTGCGAGTTTTTCGAACATCGCTCACCTCCACATCCGCATCGTGCGGCAGGTCGGTGAGACAGGGCGGTCAGCGCTGGTGACCGCCGAAGCTCACGCGGCCAAGGCCGGCGCGATCGGAGTTGTCGTCCTGTGGCAGGGCGAAGCGGCCTATGACGCCGTCGCTACTGCCGGAGTTGCTACTGCCCAAGGTCGTACAGAGTCCTTCGTTGGGTGCTTGATCGGGAGCTGTGCATCGGTCCCGCGAGGAGCGGTGCGCAGCTTCCGTTCGGGACATCACGTCCCGAAACAATTCGCCAGTACGCCCGGTTCCGGAGCCTGTCAAGCGCTAATCAACATCCTGGGGGGAGGATAGCGCATATCCTCTGGGGAGGATCGGTGATATCCTGCCGGCAGGATAGGAGAACCGATGCCCGACAATCACCACCCCGCCATCGTCAAGCGTCTCAAGCGCGCCGACGGCCACCTGCAGACCATCATCCGCATGATCGAGGAGGGCAAGCCGTGCCTGCAGATCGCTCAGCAGCTGCAGGCGGTCGAAGGCGCGATCGAGAACGCCAAGAAGGCGCTGATCCACGAGCACATCACCCAGTGCCTGGAACGGCCGCTGAAGGACGCGGGCCCGGCGGCGCGCGCCACCCTCAAGGAATTCAAGCTGGTCGCCAAATATCTTTAACGCCGGGCGCAGTGCAGTCGATTCGATGCTTTCTTCCGAGGCCATGACGCCCGGCGGCAAGTCGACTGCGCAAGAGGGCGCTATCCTCCCGCGGGGATCGGCTTGCGACATCACGTCCGCGGTATAACGTTCGCGATCGCGCAGGCCCTGGCAGCAGGGCGGGCCGGCCGGCTCGACCGGACACGGCCATGATGCTTCAATGGACGGGCACCGGCGAGCTTCGCCACGTCCTCATCGCATCACGGCATCCCCCATGGCTCATCATCATCTCCGCGCCAGCCCCGAGACCTGTCACTGGGGCTTCTTCGACGCCACGCTCAAGCCCGTGCTCACGGTGAGAAGTGGCGACGAGGTCACGGTCGACACCCTCAGCGGCGGCCCCGAGATGCTGCCGGACCGGACCCGCTTCCACATTCCGCCGGAGCTGCTGGAGATTCACGCCCGCAGCGAGCGCATGCTGCCCGGACACATTCTCACCGGCCCGATCGCGGTCGAGGGCGCCGAGGTCGGCGACGTGCTGGAGGTCGAGATTCTCGACATCCAGCTGAGCCAGGACTGGGGCTGGAACCTGATCAGGCCGCTCGGCGGCACGCTGCCCGATGATTTCCATGCGACGCGGCTGCTCAACATCCCGCTCGACCAGGAGCGGATGGTCGGCCGCCTGCCGTGGGGGCTCGACCTGCCGCTGTCGCCGTTCTTCGGCGTGATGGGCGTCGCGCCGCCGCCCGGTTGGGGCCGCATCACGTCGCTGGTGCCGCGCGCCATGGGCGGCAATCTCGACAACAAGGAGCTGGTTGCCGGCGCCAAGCTCTATCTGCCGGTGTTCGTGCCCGGCGCGCTGTTCTCGTGCGGCGACGGCCATGGCGTGCAGGGCGACGGCGAGGTCTGCATCACCGCCATCGAGACGGCGCTGCAGGGGCGCTTCGCCTTCACCCTGCGCAAGGACCTGCGCTTCACCTATCCGCGCGCCGAGACGCCGACCCACTACATCACCATGGCGATGGACCCGGACCTCGACCAGTGCGTGGTGCGGGCGCTGCGCGACATGATCGTGCTGCTCGGCGAGGTGCGCGGGCTGTCGCGCGAGGACGCCTACACGCTGTGCAGCCTCGCTGCCGACCTGCGGGTGACCCAGACGGTCAACGGCTCCAAGGGCATCCATTGCATGATCGCCAAGGCGATCGCGCACGGCTGAGAGCCGCGGTCGCGACGCGCCCGGACTCAGTCTCCGGGCGCCGCCGCGTCGAAGCGGCGCAGCGCCGTCAGCGCGTGGGCGAGCGAGCCGCCGGCGCGCACCGCCGCGGCGACGAAGGCCGCCTCCGCCAGCTCTTCCGCCGTCACGCCGTGGGCGCGCGCGTGGCGGGTGTGAACCTCGATGCAGGTCATGCATTGCGTGGTGAGTGCGACGCCGAGCGCGATCAGCTCGCGGTACTTGCGCGGGATGGCGCCGTCGGTGCGCTCTGTGGCGCCGTTGAACGCCATGAAGCCGCGGCCCTCCGGGCCGGCCAGCGCCAGCAGGCGCGGGGCGAGCTCGAGATCGTGAGTGGCATCGGTCGGGATGTGATGATCCATGGGGGCTCCTTGGGTTGTGACCGCACCAGAGAGGCGGCGCGTCCGCAAACCGGTGCGCGGGGGCCGCGAAAATTTTTTCACATCAGCGCGAACCGCTTGCCCACCTGGCCGCCTCTGTTGGCCGGTACCAACAGATGAGGGATGGACCATGATCTACATGAAGAACCTGCCGGGCTGGGAGCGCTGGTCGCGCGCCGCAATGGGCCTCGCGCTGATCCTGTACGCGCTGCTGGCGGCGTGGGGCGGGGCGCTCGGCTGGGCGCTGCTCGCTGCTGGCACCGTGGCGCTGTTGACGGCGTTCGTCGGTTACTGCCCATTATGCGCCATGGTGGGACGTAAGGCACAGCCGTGACAGCGCGGGCCGAACTGATCGCCGCCGCCCGCGAGGGCGACGGCGATGCGATCGCGCGCCTGCTGGCGCAGGCGCAGCCGGATATCCGCCGCTATGCGCAATACAACTGCCGCACGGCGAGCGACGTCGAGGAGGCGGTGCAGGAGGTGCTGATCCTGCTCTATCGCCGGATCGCGACGTTGCGCGCGATCGGCGCGTTTTCCGGCTGGTTGGCGGCGATCGTGCGGCGTACCTGCTGGCGGCTCGCCCGTGCCGTGACCGGGCAGGCCGTGCCGATCGAGGAGGCGCAGGTGGCGGAGCGGCTGGCAGCCGTCTCCGACGGCGAGCTGCGCGTCGATCTCGCCCGCGCCATCGAGGCGCTGCCCGAGCATTACCGCCGCATCGTGCTACTGCGCGATGTCGAGGAGTGCACCATCGACGAAATCGCGGTCGCGGTGTCGGCGAGCCGCGAGGCGGTGAAGGCCCGGCTGCACCGCGCCCGCGCGCTGATCCGCGACTATCTGGCGAGTTGAACCGGAGTTGGAACTCGCGTGCGTCCGATCGCGAAAACGTGAGGTGGCATGGGGAACCAAAGCCTCGCGACATATCGTTTCACGAATGTTGCGGCTTTGTCACAGCCGGCAGGAATGAAAAAGCCCCCCGGAACGCGGAACCAGCTGGGGCGTTGTCGCCCCGGTCACACTCGCGAACGGGGATTCGTCATGAAAAAGCTTGTCCTTGCAGGCCTCGGCGCGGTCGCATTCGCCTCTTCTGCCTTTGCGGCCGATATGCCGGCACGCGTCTACACCAAGGCGCCGCCGCCGGCCTACGTCCCGCCCCAGATCTACAACTGGACCGGCTTCTATATCGGCGGCCACCTCGGCGGTGCGTTCGACGGCAACTCGGGGTTCGGCAACAGCAGTGGTCGCTTCCTCGGCGGCCTGCAGGCCGGCGCCGACTATCAGTTCGCCACCAATTGGGTGATCGGCATCGAGGGCCAGTACTCCTGGACTGATCGCACCACCTCGTCCGCGGCGTTCGTGCCGGGTGGCTTCACCATTTCCGACCGCGCCAGCAATCTCGGCTCGGTGACCGGCCGCCTCGGCTATGCCTGGGGCCCGGCGCTGTTCTACGCCAAGGGCGGTGTCGCCTTCCGCGACGGCAACGGCGTGTGGGACACCGACACGCTGCTTGGCACCGCGCGTCCCTTCACCGTGAGCAAGAACACCGTCGGCTACACGGTCGGCACGGGTCTCGAATACATGTTCACGCCGAACTGGTCGGGCAAGGTCGAGTACCAGTACTACAATTTCGGCAAGACCAACGTGACCGACACGCTGTCGGGCACCACGGTCGGCTACACGCGCGACACTCATACGGTGAAGGCGGGCGTCAACTACCGCTTCAACTGGGGTGGCTGATCACGCGCCGCTTCGCTGACGAAAAAGCCCGGCATCGCCGGGCTTTTTTTTATGGGGTACGTGGACCGGCTGTGCTTTTTACGGGCGCTTTGGAATCTCCAAGCCGCGCTGCACGGCAGGCCGTGCGAGGCCGCGCTCGAGCCAGGCCGGCACACGCTTGAAGCTCTTGAAATCCACGAGCTCGCCGGCGCCATAGAAGCCGACGAGGTTGCGCACCCAGCCGAGCATGGAGATGTCGGCGACCGTGTAGTCGTCGCCCATGATCCAGGTGCGGCCCTCGAGCCGCGTCTCGATCACGCCGAGCAGGCGCCTGGACTCGGCGACATAGCGCTCCAGCGGGCGCTTGTCGGCGATGTCCTTGCCGGCGAACTTGTGGAAGAAGCCGACCTGGCCGAACATCGGGCCGATCCCGGCCATCTGGAAGAACACCCATTGCAGCACTTCGTAGCGCTGTGCTGGATCAGCTGGCAGCAGCTTCCCGGTCTTCTCGCCGAGATAGATCAGGATCGCGCCGGACTCGAACAAGCCGAGCGGCTTGCCGCCGGGCCCGTTGGGATCGATGATCGCGGGGATCTTGCCGTTCGGGTTCAGCGACAGGAATTCCGGCGTCCAGGTCTCGTTCTTGCCGATGTCGATGGTGTGCGGCTCGTAAGCCAGCCCGATCTCCTCCAGCATGATCGAGACCTTGACCCCGTTCGGGGTCGGCAATGAGTAGAGCTGGAGGCGGTCCGGATGCTGCGCCGGCCAGCGCCTGGTGATCGGGAAGGCAGAAAGATCAGGCATATCGAACTCCACGACAGGGGAGATTGGGGAAGGGGATCGTCAAGAGGCGGGCGCGACCATACCGGCGCGCGGCGTATGCGCAAGCGGCAGTGGTCGCCGTTCGATCTCAGTGAGAGGATGCGGCACCTCGTGGACAACACGAGGGTGAGTTCGTATCACAGCAAACACCACGACAGATGGGAAGCGTCATGAAGCACCGCAATCTCGGCCGCAGCGGCCTGAAAGTGTCGCCCCTGTGCCTCGGCACCATGATGTTCGGCGACGCCACTGACGAGGTGACGTCCGCGACCATCATCGCCAAGGCGAAGGACGCCGGCATCAACTTCATCGACACCGCGGACGCCTACTCGCAGGGCAAGTCGGAGAGCATCGTCGGCCGGGCGATTGGCAAGCAGCGCCACGACTGGGTGCTGGCGACCAAGGCGGCCAACCCGATCGGCGAGGGCGTCAACCGCCGCGGGCTGTCGCGCAAATGGCTGCTGCAGGCGGCGGAGGAGAGCCTCACGCGGCTCGGCACCGACTATCTCGACATCTACTACCTGCACAAGGAAGACCATGGCACGCCGCTCGACGAGACGGTGCGGGCGATGGGCGACCTGATCCGCCAGGGCAAGGTGCGCTATTTCGGGGTGTCGAACTATCGCGCCTGGCGCATCGCAGAGATCTGCAACATCTGCGACCGCTTCGGCATCGACCGTCCGGTGGTCAGCCAGCCCTACTACAACGCCATGAACCGGATGCCGGAGGTCGAGCAGCTGCCGGCCTGCGATTTCTACGGCCTCGGCGTCGTGCCCTACAGCCCGCTGGCGCGCGGCGTGCTGACCGGCAAATACGCTCCCGGCGAGCGGCCGCAGCAGGGCACCCGTGCCGGCCGCAACGACAGCCGGATCATGCAGACCGAGTGGCGGCCCGAGTCGCTGCAACTGGCACAGACGCTGCGTGCCCACGCCGAGGCGCGCGGCATCACCGCGGGCCAGTTCGCGGTCGCCTGGGTGCTCAACAACCGCCTGATCGACGCGGTCATCGCCGGACCGCGCACCGAGGCGCAGTGGGACGACTATGTCGGGGCGCTCGATTACCGCTTCACCGCGGAGGACGAAGCCCTGGTCGACAGCCTCGTGGTCAGCGGCCATCCCTCGACGCCCGGCTACAACGATCCCGCCTATCCGATCGAGGGCCGCCGTTCGCGCACCACGCCGATCGACGGCTGATCGCGGGCGGGCAAAGAGGCAGGGAACTGAGGCTCCATCGCGGGCCGCCTCGTGTGGTGGATCGGCCCGCGGCCCTTGCCAGTGCCGTATTTCCCGTCTATGGGCTTGCTCACCATCACGAGTTGAGCTGACGCTCAACGCCAACCTGCTCCCGAGCAAGGTGGCGGTCCCCGGTTTCGGGGAGATGCGGCCGATCCGGCAACCAAACGGGCCCTCGCCACATCACTGCGTCTGCTCCGCCCGGTCGATGGACCGTGATGAAGAAAGGCGGCGTGCATGAGCGAACCCCAGCAGTTTGCGAGCGACAATTATTCCGGCATCTGTCCCGCGGCATGGCAGGCGATGGCCGAGGCCAACAGCGGGCATGCGCCGGCCTATGGCGAGGATGTCTGGACGGAAAAGGCCGCAGACGCCTTTCGCGCGCTGTTCGAGACGCCGTGCGAAGTGTTCTTCGCTTTCAACGGCACGGCGGCGAACTCGCTGGCGCTGGCGGCGTTGTGCCAGTCCTATCACAGCGTAATCTGTTCGGAGGCGGCTCATGTCGAAACCGACGAGTGCGGCGCGCCGGAGTTCTTCTCCAACGGCTCGAAGTTGCTGGTGGCGCCCGCCATCGATGGCAAGCTGACGCCACAGGCGATCCGCGCGCTCGCCACCAACCGGCGCGACATCCACTTCCCCAAGCCGCGTGTCGTCACCATCACCCAGCCGACCGAGACCGGGCAGGTCTACAGCCTCGACGAGGTGCGGGCCATCGCGGCGGTGTGCCGCGAGCTCGGCCTGCACCTGCACATGGACGGTGCCCGTTTTGCCCATGCCTGCGCCCATCTCGGCTGCAGCCCGGCGGAGCTGACCTGGCGGGCCGGCGTCGACGTGCTCTGCTTCGGCGGTACCAAGAACGGCATGGCCGCCGGTGAAGCCATCCTGTTCTTCGATCGCAAGCTCGCCGAGGACTTCGACTATCGCTGCAAGCAGGCCGGCCAGCTCGCCTCCAAGATGCGGTTCCTGGCGGCGCCCTGGGTCGGCATGCTGGGCAATGGCGCCTGGCTCGGCAACGCAGCGCATGGCAACGCCTGCGCGCAACGACTCGCGGGCGCGATCAGCGGCGCGCCGGGGCTCGAGATCATGTTCCCGGTCGAGGCCAATGCGGTGTTCGTGCGCCTCGCCGAGCCCGCGCTTGCGGCACTGCGCCACAGGGGCTGGCGCTTCTATACCTTCATCGGCGGCGGGGCGCGCTTCATGTTCGCCTGGGATGCGGATCCCCAGCGCGTCGATCAGCTTGCGGCCGATCTCAGAACCGTCGCGGTGGAGACGGCGGGCATGCCTTCTCCGGCCTGATTGGCCAGCCCCAGGAAAAATACATTGGCCAAAGTCGCGCTGCGGCCTTACCACAGCGCGAGGAGCAATGGCGCGAACCGATCATGAGACTGCTGATCGTCGAGGACAATGTCGAGCTGGCGCGGCTGGTGGCGAAAGGGCTCTCCAGTGCGGGCTTTGCGGTCGACGTGCTCAACAGCGCTGCGGAGGCCCGCGCGGCGCTGGCGACCACCCACTTTGCGGCGCTGGTGCTCGATCTCGGTTTGCCCGATGGTGACGGCCTCGCCATCCTGCGCGAGATCCGTCACCGCAAGGACCCGCTGCCGGTGTTGGTGCTGACCGCCCGCGACGGCCTGCAGGATCGTGTCACCGGGCTGCGCAGCGGCGCCGACGACTATCTGGTGAAGCCGTTCGCACTGGAAGAGCTGGTGGCGCGGCTGGAGGCGATCCTGCGTCGGCCAGGCCAGTTGCTCGGCAGTTCGCTGCATCTCGGCAATCTCGTCTACGACACCGAGAGCCGGCAGGTGTTCATCGACGGCAAGCCGTTCGTGTTCTTCGCGCGCGAAACCTCGGTGCTGGAAATCCTGCTGCGCCGCCAGGGCCGGGTGGTGCCGAAGAAGACCGTGGAAGATCACATCTTCGGGCTCGCCGGCGAGGTCGCTTCGAACGCTGTCGAGGTCTATGTCTCGCGGCTGCGCAAGCAATTGGCGGAAAGCGGCGCGACGCTGCAGATCCACACCATCCGCGGTGTCGGCTACATGCTGTCCGAGGACAAGTAGCATGTTGCGCTTCCCGTCGATCGTCTCGCGCATCGTGCTGCTGCACGTCGTCGCGGTGATGCTGACGGCGGTGGTGATGCCGCTGGTACTGTTCTGGCTGCTGAATTCGGAGATCAGCAACCTGCACCGCGCCGCGATGCGCGACCAGGCCGAGGTCATCGCGCGGCAAATCACCGTCAACGGCGCCGGCAAGCTCGCGCTCGATCTGCCGCAGGCCCTGCGCGACCTCTATTCGGAGGCCTATGGCCGCTACTTCTACGACGTGATCGATCCCTCAGGCGAGCTGCTGTTCTCCTCGCGCAGCCATGGCGCGCCGCTGTTTCCGGTGCCGCTGGTGACGCAGCGCCTGAGCTATCAGGTGAAGCGGCGCAACGGCAGCGTGGTGTCGGGCGCCAGCGTGCTGCGTGACGTCGGCGGGCGGTCGGTCTGGATCCAGGTCGCGGAGGACCTCGCCCATCGCGATGTGATCACCGACGACATCGTGGCAAACTTCTTCCGCCATGTCGGCTGGATCACGCTGCCGATCCTGTTGCTGCTGCTCGCGATCGACATCGTGATCTTCCGCCGCGCGATGCGGCCGCTGCTGCAGGCCTCCGAGGACGCGCGGCAGATCGGTCCCGCGCGGACCGATGTCCGCCTGTCGGTCGAGCGGATTCCCAGCGAGATTGTGCCGCTGGTCGCCGCCGTCAACCAGGCGCTCGATCGCCTCGCCGCTGGTTTCCGAGCGCAGCGCGAGTTTACCGCCGACGCTGCCCACGAGCTGCGCACTCCGCTCGCCATCCTGCGTACCCGCATCGACACCATCGCCGATCGGGGCGTGGCGGCCGATCTCAATCGCGACATCGACGGCATGGGCCGGATCGTCGGGCAGTTGCTCGACATCGCCGAGCTGAACACCCTGGTGGTCGATCCGGCGGAGACCGCGGATCTCTCCGCCGTGTGCGCCGAGGTCGTGGAATTCATCGCCCCGCTCGCCGTCACCCGGCACAAGAGCATCGGCCTGAAGGGAGCCGCCGAGCCGCTCCCGGTGCACGGCAATGCGGAAATGCTACGGCGGGCGATCCGCAACCTGGTGGAGAATGCGGTGCATCACACCCCGGCCGGGACGTCGGTCGAGGTGGTGATGGAGGCGGACGGCACCGTGAGCGTGCTGGACGAAGGGCCGGGCATTCCGGCCGAGCAGCGCGACCTGATCTTCGAGCGCTTCTGGCGCAGTGATCGCCGTCGCCCCGGTGGTGCGGGCCTTGGGCTCTCGATTGTGCGGCGCGTCGTCGAGCAGTATGGCGGCACGATCACGGTCGGTAATCGGCCGACCGGTGGTGCGCAGTTTACCGTGCATCTGCGCCCCGTGAAGGCGGCCGCCTGAGTCCTTGGGGATGTCGCGTGCGGTGCGCCGTCGCTGTCGCGCATCGCGAAATCGTGCGCTCGCGCGGTTGTGAAATCCATTGCCAATGGCACCGGCTCGGGCGCACCATGCTCCAAAACAACCGCAATCGGCTGGAGGAGCGCCATGAACGGGACGCCCAGGCACAGCGGGTGGAGCTGGTGGTATCTCCTGTTCGTCATCCAGTTCGTCGCGGTGCTGTGGCCGCCGTTTTTCAACAAGGCTGAGCCCGCGTGGATCGGGCTGCCCTTCTTCTACTGGTATCAGCTGCTGTGGGTGCTGATCGGCGCCGTACTGACGGCGGTCGTCTATTTCGCGACCGATCGCGCTGCGCCGCGCTAGTGTGGTGTAAGCTTGCTAGCCAGGTGCGGACTTCTTACGGAGGACGCGCATGCAAGAGGTCAATTGGGTTGCCCTCGTCGTCTTCGTCGCGCTGTTCGGATTTATCACCTGGCTCGGCTTCGCCGCCGCCAACTGGCGCAAGGGCGATCTCGACCAATTGCATGAATGGGGCCTTGGCGGCCGCCGCTTCGGCACCATCATCACCTGGTTCCTGGTCGGCGGCGATCTCTATACCGCCTACACCTTCATCGCGGTGCCGGCGCTCGCCTTCGGCGCGGGCGCGCTCGCGTTCTTCGCGGTGCCCTACACCATCGTCGTCTATCCGATCCTGTTCCTCGCCTTTCCGCGGCTCTGGTACGTGTGCAACAAGCATGGCTACATCACCGCGGCGGATTTCGTGCGCGGCCGGTTCGGCAATCGCTGGCTCGCGCTCGCGGTGACGGTCACCGGCATCGTCGCCACCATGCCCTATATCGCGCTGCAGCTGGTCGGCATCCAGGTGGTGGTCGGCGCACTCGGGGTGTCCGGATCGGGGCTCGCGGCCGATCTGCCGCTGATCATCGCCTTCGTCATCCTTGCGGCCTTCACCTATTCCAGCGGCCTGCGCGCGCCGGCGTCGATCGCGATCGTCAAGGATATCCTCATCTACATCACCGCGTTTGCCGCCGTCATTGTCATCCCGATCGAGCTCGGGGGCTTCGCCAAGGTGTTTGCGCAGGTGCCACCGGCGAAAACCCTGCTGGCCGTGCCGGGCGCGAACACCACCGGCGCCTACAGCGCCTATGCCACGCTGGCGCTCGGCTCGGCGCTGGCGCTGTTTCTCTATCCGCATTCGATGACCGGCATCCTCAGCGCGAGCAGCGGCCATGCCATCCGCCGCAATGCGGCGATGCTGCCCGCCTATTCGCTGATGCTCGGGCTGCTGGCGCTGTTCGGCTTCTTCGCCATCGCCGCCGGTGTCGCCACCAAGCCGGAATACGCCGCGGGCTTCAAGGAGTTCGGCAACAATTTCGCGGTGCCGGCGCTGATGCTGGCAAGCTTCCCGTCCTGGTTCGTCGGGATCGCGTTCGCCGCCATCGGCATCGGCGCGCTGGTGCCGGCCGCGATCATGTCGATCGCCGCCGCCAACCTCTACACCCGCAACATCCATCGCGAATTCATCAACAGAAATCCCACCGACAAGCAGGAGGCGCAGATCGCGAAGTGGGTGTCGCTGATCGTCAAGTTCGGCGCGCTGGTATTCATCCTGTTCGTGCCGACGCAATACGCGATCCAGCTGCAGCTGCTCGGCGGCATCTGGATCATCCAGACGTTGCCGGCGGTGCTGCTCGGCGCCTACACGCGCTGGTTCAACGACTGGGCGCTGCTGCTCGGCTGGGCGGCGGGAACGATCGCGGGCACGGCGATGGCGGCGGCCGTCAACTTCACCCCGACCTATGCGCTGGCATTCGCCGGCTACACGTTTCCCGGCTACACCGCGCTCTACACGGTGATCCTGAACCTTGTGATCGTGGTCGTGCTGACGCCGCTGTTCAATGCCATGAGCATCAAGCCCGTGGACGAAACCAGCGCGGCTGACTATCATCCGTCGTGAGGGGAAGAAGCTCCCCCGCGCTGCGCGAGGTTAGCTCTTGCCCGCCGCGAAATCAGAAATCACAGGAGCTTCGCGTTCGGCGCGCTAAAGCGCGTTCGCTTTTGATGGAATCACGAACGCGCTCTTGCGCTGCCCACTTCGCTCGAAAACGCTCTAGGCGTGCGGCTCCAGATGGCTGCGCGTCATGCTCTGGCGCTCGCCGATGAATACCGCGCTCAGCGCGCGGGCACGGAAATGCTCGAGCACGAACAGCCGAATAGCCGACGACAGGTTGTTGGTCTTGCGATGCTGGTCGATCACCGCGATCTGGGTCGACAGCGTCATGCCGCGCCGTGCGGCGATGTCCTTCAGGCTGCGCCAGAACGCGTCCTCGAGGCTGACGCTGGTCTTGTGACCATCAACCACGACCGAGCGCTTGACGACCGCGAACTCCTTGTCGATCGGCATCGCCACGGTGTCGACGGCGTGTCTTTCGGTTTCCATGCCCAGCTCCTTCTCCAATTCGTCGCCAAATCGGTTACCGAGCCGGTTCGCGCGGCCAATTCCGCGGCCAAGCGTCATCGCTTGCGCACGACGAATCTTCGCCGGACGCGAACCTTTGCGCGGTCAGAATGGAGGATGAGAGAGGCGCAGCCGGCGCCTGTCTCGGCCCCGTCACATCACGCATTTTCAAGCTTAGCAGATGTGATGCGGGTAAAAGGTAACCCACTTCGTCTACCGTTGATATTCGGTAAACAACCTAGCCGGGTTCACGAATTCGGGGGAGATCGTCAGGTATTTTCCTGATGGGGGATCTGCGCAGCCTTGTCCGCCCCGTCACCCGATTTCACGTGATCGTTCAACTTCACGTGACCGTTACCGTTGGCGCGCTGGCGGAAGTAGTCCAGCACGAACAGCCGAATGGCCGACGACAGGTTGCCCTGCTGGCGGTGGCCGTCGATTTCGCCGACGAGCTCCGACAACGTGAGGTCACGCTCGCTGGAGATCTCCTTCATGCCGTTCCAGAAGGCCTCTTCCAGGCTGACACTGGTCTTGTGGCCGGCGACGACGATCGAGCGTTTGACGACGGGGGATTTCATGACGCATCCCCCTTGTCGAGATGGTGCTGGTCGAGCAGGACCTCCTGCCGACGTGCCCTGGCGTCCTCGATGGTCCGCTCGGTCCTGGTGCGTCCGAACTTCGCGCGGTTGGCTTCGGCTTCTTTCTCGGCCTGCGCCCGCGCGGTTCGTTTTCTGACGCGATTGAGGTTGACGACTTCGCCCACGGTCACTCCTCTAGGGTCGGTCCGAGCGCCTTGCCCCCGGCACACCCGAGGGCCTTCCACCGCCGCACCGCCCGATTCCCGTTCGATACACGTTTAACGTGTATAAGTCTGCCTCTTACGTGGCAATTCGCAACTGGGTGAGGGCCAGACTTTCGTCTGGGGCCGCGACCACCACACCATGCTGCTACCGCTATGTCGTATCAACATTTAGTGTGTCCAGATCAACCGGGCTGCGTCATTTTGTCCGGCTGCACCAACTGGTCGAACTCCGCGGCGGTAACAAATCCGAGCCGTACCGCCTCCTCACGCAGGGTGGTGCCGTTGGCGTGGGCAGTCTTTGCAACCTTTGCGGCATTATCGTAGCCGATCTTGGGCGCGAGCGCCGTGACCAGCATCAGCGAGCGTTGCATCAGCTCGTGAATCCGCTTCTCGTCGGCCTTGATCCCGCTGACACAGTGGTCAGTGAAGGAACGGGCCGCGTCACCGAGCAGCCCGATTGATTGCAGCATGCAATGGGCCAGCACCGGCTTGTAGACGTTGAGCTCGAAATGGCCCTGGCTGCCGGCGACCGTGATGGTGGTTTGATTGCCGAACACCTGGCAGCAGACCATGGTCAGCGCCTCGCACTGGGTCGGGTTGACCTTCCCCGGCATGATCGAGGAGCCCGGCTCGTTCTCCGGCAGGATCAGCTCGCCGAGCCCGGAACGGGGGCCGGAGCCGAGCAGGCGGATGTCGTTGGCGATCTTGAACAGGCCGGTGGCCGCGGCGTTGATCGCGCCGTGCACCGCCACATAGGCGTCGTTGGAGGCCAGCGCCTCGAACTTGTTCGGCGCGGTGACGAAGGGCAGGCCGGTGATCGCCGCGGCGTGCCTGGCGAACGTTTCGGCAAAGCCCGGCTTGGCGTTGAGGCCGGTGCCGACCGCGGTGCCGCCCTGCGCCAGCGCGTACAGCTCCCCGGCGGCACCGCGGATGCGGGCGATGCCGCTTGCGACCTGGGCGGCGTAGCCGGAAAACTCCTGGCCGAGCGTCAGCGGGGTCGCATCCTGGGTATGGGTGCGGCCGATCTTGACGATGCCGGCGAACTCCTTCTGCTTCGCCGCGAGCGCGGCGTGCAGGTGCTCCAGCGCCGGCAACAGGTCGGCCGTGATGCGCTCGGCCGCGGCGATGTGCATGGCGGTCGGAAAGCTGTCGTTCGACGACTGGCTCATGTTGACGTGATCGTTGGGGTGCACCGGCTTCTTGGTGCCGCGGGCGCCGCCGAGCTGCTCGTTGGCGCGGTTGGAGATCACCTCGTTGACGTTCATGTTGGTCTGGGTGCCCGAGCCGGTCTGCCACACCACCAGGGGGAAGTGATCGTCGAGGCTGCCGTCGATGACCTCGCGGGCGGCGCTGACGATGGCGGACGCGAGCTTGTCGTCGAGCAGGCCGAGCTCGCGGTTGCTCTCGGCGGCGGCCTGCTTGACGACGCCGAGGGCGCGAATGATCGGTTGCGGCATGCGCTCGCCGCCGATGCGGAAATTGTTGCGCGAGCGCTCGGTCTGGGCGCCCCAGTAGCGGTCGGCGGCGACCTCGATCGGGCCGAAGGTATCGGTTTCGGTGCGGGTTGCCGTCTTGTCGTTCGATGCGTTCGCCATGGGGCCTTCCGTCGGTCGCGGGACGCGGGGCGCAAGGAAGCGCCCCGCCACCGGTCCTACCTAGTGGCGCGCACCGCCGGGCGAAAGTCGCCGCGGCCAGAATTGATCAAAATGGCTGGAAGACGCGGCCGTCAGCGGGGAGCTACTTCTTGCGGAAGCGGTCCAGGCGCACCACCTCGGCGCCCTCGGTGGGCTTTGTCGGCTCGTCCGTCGGTTCTTCCTTGACCTCCGGCGCGCTCGCGACCGGCGCCGCCGGCACGTCGGCGGCCGGTTCCGCCTCGGACGGTTCGAACTGCAGGCCGAACTGCACCGACGGATCGAAGAAGCTCTTGATGGCGCTGAACGGGATCGACAGCCGCTCCGGGGTGCCGCCGAACGACAGCCCGACCTCGAACTTGTCCTCCGTGACGGTGAGGTCCCAGAACTGATGCTGCAGGATGATGGTCATCTCGTCGGGGTACTGCGCGATCAGTCGCGGCGACAGCTTCACTCCGTCGGCCTTGGTGAGGAAGGTGATGTAGAAGTGATGGTCGCCGGGCAGGCCATGGGCGGCGGCATCCGCCAGCACGCGGCGCAGCACACCGCGGAGCGCGTCACGCGCGAGAACGTCATAGCGGATGAGATCGGTCGGCATCGGTCGGTCCAATAATAGCGGCAGCCGGTGACGGCTGCGAACACAACACTCCGCGAGCGGGACCGTGACAAGGCGTCCGACTCGCATTTTGTTCCATGCTACTCCGCCGCGACGCCGAGGTCAGCAGCCGACAGGGCCGGAACAGACCGGTTTGGGGATAGCCCCGCCCCGTATGCGCCTTGTGAGGGCGGATTGGCCGCTTCACGCCAGCGGGCGCGAAAAATGAAGTGGAGGCTTCTGTTGCCAGGTGCCTCCGAACCCCGCCTAGCGGAGCTTAACCCACTAGGACTTTAAAGTGGTCTTTCAAACTGCGTTACGCAGCCTGAGCAACCGGAGCAAAGTTGTCGTTGGCAACTATTGCATAGCCCGATAACGGCGGAACAATCCCGGGAAAAAACACGCCCTTTACGCCCTCGTCGATCCTGTTTCGCCCCCGCCGAAACCCGCGCCTTGCGCAGCGGGCTTGGGTGGAGGCGCCGGGTGCTGCCCCCGGGTCCGAATGGTTTATTGCGACGGCCATTTATTTCCATAGCCGGCGAACCGGCACCCCCAATATAGGGATCAAAGACGCGTCATGCAAAGGGAAGGTCCGCCCGCGGCCGCGCGGCGCCGTGCTCTTCACAGGTCATGCGCTTCACAGGCCAGGCGACGGCGAGCGGCGGCGCGGCGACCTTGCGTCGCACGGCCGCGTGCTGCCCTTTGCCAAATTGACAAAGCCCCTTCGCAATGGTTTGCAGGACGACACAATAAAATACTGCGAACAGCCAGTTCGTGACGGGGAAGGGGACGTTCATGGATAAGGCTTCAGGCCGCGCGGCCGGCCCGGATGCGACGGCGCATCGGGCAGGGCTGCACAATCCGGTCGGCTCCATCGCCCTCGTCGTGCTCGCCTTGGCGCCGCAACTGCTGGCGCTGCTGTTCTGGGGCGTCCGTGCGCTGGTTGCGCTTGTGCCCGGCAGCGAGGCGCTGTTCGGTTCGTTCGCCAGCGGTCCTGCGTTCGACGTCGTCGCCGCCGTGTTCGCCGACCGGACGCTGATGACGGTCTATGCCCTGCCGCTGGTGCTGGCCGCGATCTTCACCCTGTTCGTGCGTCTGAAGGGCGCGCAGGACTACTATGGCGGGCTTGCGCTGATCGCGGTGGCGCTGTTCGCGTTCTGGGCCGCGAGTGATCTCAACGGCATGCGCGGCTTCTCGTTCGGCCCCGGCACGGCGCCGCGGCTGTTCGCCGCCCTGCTTGCCGCGCTCGGCCTTGCGGTCGCGGCCGGCTGGGCGAGGGCGCGCCGCTGGCGCGGTTCTCCTGGCGCGGGCCGTTCTTCGTCACGGTGTCGATCCTGCTGTTCGCGGTGGCGATCCGCCCGCTCGGCCTGATCGTATCCGGTGTCATCGCCTTCCTGGTCGCGGCGATGGGCTCGCCGGAAACCCGCTGGCTCGAGGCGGTCGTCGTCGGCGTCGCGCTGACGCTGTTCTGCGCCTTCCTGTTTCCTTACGTGCTGGGGCTGCCGTTCCAGCTGTGGCCGCGGTTCGTGCAGTGAGGTGAGGGCGTGATGGGGGACATTTTCGCCAATCTCGGGCTCGGCTTTCAGGTCGTCTTCCAGTTCGTGCAGTGGGCGCCGCCCTGGCTCGGCGGGCTGTCGATCCCGATCCCCGTCAACATCCTGCTGTGCCTGATCGGCGCCCTCGTCGGCACGCTGGTCGGGGTGCTGCCGGGCATCGGCACCATCGCCACCGTGGCGATGCTGCTGCCGATCACCTTCGGCCTGCCGCCGGTCGGCGCGCTGATCATGCTCGCCGGCATCTATTACGGCGCGCAGTACGGCGGCTCGACCACCTCGATCCTGGTCAACATTCCGGGCGAGGCCACTTCAGTGGTCACCACCCTCGACGGCTTCCAGATGGCGAAGCAGGGCCGTGCCGGCCCGGCGCTCGCCATCGCTGCCATCGGCTCGTTCGCCGCCGGCTGCATCGCCACGGTGCTGATCGCGGTGCTCGGCGCGCCGCTGACCAAGCTCGCGCTGCAGTTCGGGCCGGCCGAATACTTCTCGCTGATGGTGCTCGGCCTCGTGTTCGCGGTGGTGCTGGCCAAGGGCTCGGTGCTGAAGGCGATCGCGGTCATCGTGCTCGGCCTGCTGCTGTCGATGGTCGGCTCGGATATCGAGACCGGCGTGTCGCGCATGGCTTTCAACGTCCCCGAGCTCGCCGACGGCCTCGGCTTCGCCACCGTGGCGATGGGCGTGTTCGGCTTCGCCGAGATCATCCGCAACCTCGACCATGGCGCGGAGGAAGACCGCAGCCTGGTGCAGGAGCATGTCACCGGCCTGATGCCGACCAGGAAGGACCTGGTGGATTCGACGCCGGCGATCCTGCGCGGCACCGTGCTGGGATCGATCCTCGGCATCCTGCCCGGCGGCGGTGCGGTGATCGCCTCGTTCGCCGCCTACACCTTCGAGAAGAAGATCGCCAAGAACCCGTCGCGCTTCGGCCGCGGCGCGATCGAAGGCGTTGCCGCGCCGGAGAGCGCCAACAATGCCGCAGCGCAGACCTCGTTCATTCCGCTGCTCACCCTCGGCATCCCGCCGAACGCGGTGATGGCGCTGATGGTCGGCGCCATGACCATCCACGGCATCGTGCCGGGGCCGCAGGTGATGCAGAAGCAGCCCGAGCTGGTGTGGGGCATGATCGCCTCGATGTGGGTCGGCAACCTGATGCTGCTGGTCATCAACCTGCCGCTGGTCGGCATCTGGGTGCGGCTGCTGCGCGTGCCCTACCGCCTGATGTTTCCCTCGATCGTGATCTTCTGCGCCATCGGCATCTACTCCATCAGCAACGCGCCGATGGACGTGATCATGGCCGGCGCGTTCGGCCTCGTCGGCTACTGGCTGGTGAAGCACGACTTCGAGCCGGCGCCGCTGCTGCTCGGCATGGTGCTCGGGCCGCTGATGGAGGAGAACCTGCGGCGCGCCATGCTGATCTCGCGCGGCGATGCCACCGTGTTCTTCACCCGGCCGCTGTCGGCGGTGCTGATGGCGGTCGCCGCCTTCCTGCTGGTGATCGCGGTGCTCCCCGCGCTGCGCCGCAAGCGCGAGGAAGTGTTCGTCGAATCCGAAAACTAGGGCGGCAAGCGCCTGCATCGCTCGCGGCAGGCCGCGCCATGTCCGCCGGCCGAGATGCATGCGGACCGGCGGCCGTCGCGGCTGCGGCGGTTTGGCTGGTTACGCGCCTGCGGCAACTCTGCTAGGCCAGCACAACGACAATTTTCGGGAGGGGCTTTTTCATCATGTCATTTCGCAGTTTTCTGGCGCGGCCGCTCGGCGCGCTCGCCTTCGTTGCCGCGTTTGCCGGCTCCGCCTTCGCGCAGGACTATCCGACCCGCCAGATCACCATGATCGTGCCGTTCGCCGCCGGCGGGCCGACCGATGTGGTGGCGCGGATCGTGGCGAGCCACATGGCGCAGACGCTGGGGCAGCCGATCGTCATCGAGAACGTGGTCGGCGCCGGCGGCACCACCGGTGCGACGCGGGCGGCGCGCGCGCAAGCTGACGGCTACACCCTGATCACCGGCCACATGGGCACCCATGCCGCCGCTGTGCCGCTCTATCCCAAGCTCGCCTATAATCCGGAGAAGGACTTCGAGCCGATCGCGCTGCTCGCGGGCACGCCGATCCTGGTGCTGGCGCGCAAGGATTTTCCGGCCAACGACCTGACGGGCCTCGTGACGTATCTGAAGGCCAACACCGACAAGATCAACATGGCCCACGCCGGGGTCGGCTCGGTGTCCCATGTGTCGTGCGAGCTGTTCAACTCGATCCTCGGCATCAAGCCGACCGGCGTGCCGTTCAACGGCACGGGACCGGCCATGAACGCGCTGGTGGCGCAGCAGGTCGACTACATGTGCGACCAGGTCGTCAACGCCGTGCCGCAGGTCAAGGGCGGCACCATCCGCGCCTATGCGGTGGCGACCCCCGAGCGCAACCCGTCGCTGCCGGAACTGCCGACCACCGCCGAGGCCGGGCTGCCCGCCTACCAGGCGTCGGCCTGGAACGCGATGTTCGCCCCCAAGGGCACGCCGGAGCCGATCCTCGCCAAGCTGAACGCCGCGGCGGCCAAGGCGCTCGACGACGACAACGTGCGCAAACGCCTGCTCGACCTCGGCAGCGACATCCCCAAGCCCGAGGGGCGCACCCGGGAGGCGCTGGGCAACCTGGTCAGGAGCGAGGTCGCCAAGTGGAGCGCCGTGCTCAAGGCGGCGCAGAACTGATCCACAGGCCAAAAAGGCCTGGTGACAACGGGGCGGCGCCGGGGGCGCCGCCCTTGTCGTTTGCGCCGCCGGCCGCCATGTTCCGGGGCAGGGGCGGGGTGTATGATCAACCCGGCGGGGACGCTGAGTCGCCGCGCCGCCCGGTTCCCGAACCCGAAAAACCCAGATGCATCAATACCACGACCTGCTCGAACGGATTCTGGCCGACGGCGCGGAGAAGACCGACCGCACCGGCACCGGGACGCTGTCGGTGTTCGGCCATCAGATGCGCTTCGATCTTGCGCGCGGCTTCCCGATGCTCACCACCAAGAAGCTGCCGCTCAAGGCGATCGTGCACGAGCTGCTCTGGTTCCTGGCCGGCGATACCAACATCAAGTATCTGCACGACCACAAGGTCACCATCTGGGACGAGTGGGCGGACGAGAACGGCGACCTCGGGCCGGTCTATGGCCGGCAGTGGCGCTCCTGGCAGGCGCCTGACGGCCGCGTCATCGACCAGATCAGCAACCTCGTCGCGATGATCCGCAAGAGCCCGGACTCGCGGCGGCTGATCGTCACCGCCTGGAATCCGGCCGATGTCGACAAGATGGCGCTGCCGCCGTGCCACTGCCTGTTCCAGTTCTATGTCGCCAAGGGCCGGCTGTCGTGCCAGCTCTACCAGCGCTCGGCGGACGTCTTCCTCGGCGTGCCCTTCAACATCGCGTCCTATGCGCTGCTCACCATGATGATCGCGCAGGTCACCGGCCTGAAGCCCGGCGAGTTCGTGCACACGCTCGGCGACGCGCACCTCTACTCCAATCATCTGGAGCAGGCGCGGCTGCAACTGACGCGCGCGCCGCGGGCGCTGCCGACCATGGCGATCAATCCCGACGTGAAGGATATCTTCTCGTTCCGCTACGAGGACTTCACGCTGTCGGGCTACGATCCGCACCCGCACATCAAGGCCGAGGTCGCAGTGTGAGCGCGGCGGCTCCCGCCGTGCCGCTGCAGATGGTGTTCGTGGTCGCGGTCGCCGACAACGGCGTCATCGGCCGCGACAATGCGATGCCCTGGCGGCTCAAGTCCGACCTCAAGCGCTTCAAGGCGCTGACCCTCGGCAAGCCGGTGATCATGGGGCGCAAGACGTTTCTGTCGATCGGCCGGCCGCTGCCGGGGCGCACCAATATCGTGGTGACGCGCGACGCCGGGTTCCAGGCGCCGGGTGTTGTTGTCGCGCGGTCGCTTGACGCAGCGCTCGATGTCGCGCGCGGCGATGCGCTGCGTCGTTTTGCCACCGAAATCATGGTGGTCGGCGGTGCGGACATCTTTGCGCAGTGGCTCGACCGCGCCGATCGGCTGGAGATCACGCATATCCATGCTGAGCCCGAAGGCGATGCGTTTCTTGAGATGCTGCGGGCGCCGGATTCTGCGCGCTGGGAGGCCATCGCGCGCGCCCGCAACGCCGCCGGCGCCGACGACAGCGCCGATTTCACTTATGCGACATATATACGCCGGACCCGGGGTTAACCCCGTTTCCCGATGTTTGCATTGACAAAAACCGGGCTACTCCTACCTGCTGGCAGAGCAGGCGCCGCGTTGTAAGGGGCGAGGCCGTCCCCTATAAAGCCGTCCGGATTGCGTCCGACGCCGTCGGTCCGCGTCAAGGAGACAACTGATGCCGTGGAAGAATCAAGGTGGCGGCCCGTGGGGCTCGGGTCCGAAAGGGCCGTGGGGCTCCGGACCGCAATCGTCGGGACCCAAGCCGCCGGATCTGGAAGACCTTCTGCGGCGCGGCCAGGACCGGCTGCAGTCGATCCTGCCGGGCGGCCATTTCAGCGCCATGGGCATCGTGCTGCTGCTCGCAGCAGCGGTGGCGATCTGGGCGTTGTCCGGCTTCTTCCGCGTGCAGTCGGAAGAGCTCGGCGTCGTGCTGCGCTTCGGCAAGCATGTGCGCACCGTCGACCCCGGCCTGCACTATCACCTGCCGTATCCGGTCGAGACCGTGCTGCTGCCCAAGGCGCTGCGTGTCTCCACGCTGAGCATCGGCATGCGCTATGACGAGTCCCGTCGTGGCGGCAGCTTCCGCGACGTGCCGGAAGAAAGCCTGATGCTGACCGGCGACGAGAACATCGTCGACGTCGACTTCACCGTGCTGTGGCGCATCAAGAACGACGGTGTCGGCGACTACCTCTTCAATATCCAGAACCCCGAGGGCACCGTGAAGGCGGTGGCCGAAAGCGCGATGCGCGAGGTGATCGGCCGCACCAACATCCAGCCGATCCTGACCGGCGCGCGCACCGCGACCGAGAACGCGGTGCAGGACCTGATGCAGAAGACGCTCGACAGCTACAATTCCGGCGTGCTGATCCAGCAGGTGCAGATGCAGAAGGTCGACCCGCCGGCGCAGGTCATCGACGCCTTCCGCGACGTGCAGGCGGCCCGCGCCAACCTCGAGCAGCTGCAGAACGAGGCGCAGACCTATGCCAACCGCGTGGTGCCGGACGCCCGCGGCCGTGCCGCGCAGATCCTGCAGGCGGCGCAGGGCTATAAGGAGCAGGCGGTGGCGGAGGCCAAGGGCCAGACCGCGCGCTTCCTGAAAGTGTATGACGAATACAAGAAGGCGCCGGACGTGACGCGGCAGCGCATCTATCTGGAAACCATGGAGCGGGTGCTCGGCTCGGCCGACAAGGTCGTGATTGATCCCGGCTCGTCGGGGCAGGGCCAGGGCTTCGTGCCCTATCTGCCGCTGACCGAACTGATGCGGCGGCCGCAAGCGGCCGCCCCCCAACAGCAGGGTGGGAGCACGCGATGAAGTCCGGCGTTTCAGGAATCGTGGCGCTGCTGCTGCTGATCGTCCTCGTGGTGGTGGGCTATAGCGCACTGTTCACCGTGCGCCAGACCCAGCAGGCGCTGGTGGTGCAGTTCGGCAAGCCCGTGAAGGTCGTCACCGAGCCGGGCCTGCACGTCAAGGCGCCGTTCATCGAGAATGTGATCGAGATCGACAAGCGCATTCTCGACCTCGAGAACCCCTCGCAGGAGGTGATCGCGTCCGACCAGAAGCGTCTGGTGGTCGACGCCTTCGCACGCTACCGCATCAAGGACGCGCTGCTGTTCTATCAGCGCGTCGGCACCATCCAGGCCGCAAACCTGCAGCTCACCACGCTGTTGAACTCGGCCATGCGCCGCGTGCTCGGCGAGGTCACGTTCATCCAGGTGGTCCGCGACGAGCGCGACCTGCTGATGACACGGATTCGCGAGCAACTCGACCGCGAGGCCAACGCCTACGGCATCGCGGTGGTCGACGTCCGTATTCGCCGCGCCGACCTGCCCGAGCAGAACAGCCAGGCGGTCTACCAGCGGATGCAGACCGAGCGCCAGCGCGAGGCCGCCGAGTTCCGCGCCCAGGGCGGCCAGAAGGCCCAGGAGATCAAGTCCAGCGCCGACCGTCAGGCGACCATCATCATCGCCGACGCCAACTCGCAGGCCGAGCAGATCCGCGGCGAGGGCGACGGCGAGCGCAACCGCATCTTCGCGGAAGCCTATGGCAAGGATCCGGACTTCTTCGCCTTCTATCGTTCGATGTCGGCGTATGAGGCGGGCCTGAAGGCCAATGACACGCGCTTCGTGCTGCGGCCCGATTCGGACTTCTTCCGCTACTTCAGCAATCCTGCCGGCAAGCCGGCGGTGGCGGGGCCCGGTCCGCGGGCGGGCACAGCGGCCCCCGCCAACCAGTGACGAACACAGGCGCCGGTGATCCCGGCGCCTGTTCCATTTGGGGCCCAGTTGAATACAGCCCGGCCCTCAGGTGTCAAACCAGCCCTTCGGAAAACCGCTTTCCACGCCCGCGGATCATGCATTAAACAGCACGGGCGGACCGCCTCGCGGAGGCCCGCGGGGTCTGTCTGCGGCGATGGGGCGTAGGCCGCGCGCGACGGGACACGACGGGGTTTTTGAGATCGCGCCACGCGAACGTCGCCGGGGAGGCTGGGTGTGCTGAGGTCGATTGCGTTTTCCGACTTGCTGATCGGCGTCGGCATTCTGCTCGTCGTCGAGGGCCTGCTGTTTTTGGCCCTGCCAAACTGGATGCGCGAGGCGATGAAGAGCGCGATCGTCACCCCGGACAACATCCTGCGCGCGGTCGGCCTGGCGTCGGCTGTACTTGGCCTGATCCTGATCTGGCTGATTCGCCGCTACTGAGATCGCTGCTGCGGCGGCGGGCCGCCCCGTGGTCACGATGATGCGATCAGGACGCCGTCAATGTCGCCTGCAACCGGCCGTGGTGCAGGCCCGTATTTCGCCGCAATCGGCGCTTTGATCAGCCTTCGAACCGCTTGCGCCGGCCCCTCGTTCCGGCGCACTCTGGCCCAAACTTGGCGATCCCTTTTGTTTCAGGAGACGACCACCCTATGACCAATGCCATCGCAGCATTGCGCCGCTGCCTGCCGTCGCGTTCCCGGCTGCTTCGTCCGCTCGTTCGTGCAGCCGCCGGGGCCGCCGTCGCGGGCCTGCTGGCGGCCTCGCCCGCTGCGGCGCGCGGACCGGACGGCATCGCCGACGTCGCTGAGAAGGTGATCGACGCGGTCGTCAATATCTCGACCTCGCAGACCGTGGAGGCACGGGGCGGCGACAACGTGCCGAACATGCAGCTGCCGCCGGGATCGCCGTTCGAGGAGTTCTTCGACGACTTCCTCAAGAACCGCCGCAACGGCAGCAAGGGCGTCCAGCCGCGCAAGGTCAACTCGCTGGGGTCCGGCTTCATCATCGACCCGTCGGGCGTCGTGGTCACCAACAACCACGTCATCGCCGATGCCGACGAGATCAACGTCATCCTCAACGACGGCACCAAGTATCGTGCCCAGGTGATGGGCCGCGACAAGAAGACCGATCTCGCGGTGCTCAAGTTCACGCCCGACAAGCAGCTGATCGCCGTCAAGTTCGGCGATTCCGACAAGCTGCGGCTCGGCGAGTGGGTGATCGCGATTGGCAACCCGTTCTCGCTCGGCGGCACGGTCACCGCCGGCATCGTCTCGGCGCGCAACCGCGACATCAATTCCGGGCCCTACGACAACTACATCCAGACCGACGCCGCCATCAACCGCGGCAACTCGGGCGGCCCGCTGTTCAACCTCGATGGCGAGGTGATCGGCGTCAACACCGCCATCATCTCGCCGTCGGGCGGCTCGATCGGCATCGGCTTCGCCGTGCCGTCGAAGACCGTCGCCGGCGTGGTCGAGCAGCTGCGCCAGTTCGGCGAGACCCGCCGCGGCTGGCTCGGCGTGCGCATCCAGCAGGTCACCGATGAAATCGCCGACAGCCTCAACATCAAACCGGCGCGCGGCGCGCTGATCGCCGGCGTCGAGGACAAGGGCCCGGCGAAGCCGGCCGGCATCGAGCCGGGCGACGTCATCGTCAAGTTCGACGGCAAGGACATCAAGGAGATGAAGGACCTGCCGCGCGCGGTGGCGGACACCGCGGTCGGCAAGACGGTCGACGTCATCGTAATCCGCAAGGGCAAGGAAGAGACCAAGCAGGTCACCCTCGGCCGCCTGCCGGACGACGAGAAGCCGACGCCGGCGTCGGCGAAGTCGAGCTCGCCCGACACCGACAAGACGGTGACGCAAAAGGCGCTCGGCCTCGACCTCGCGGCGCTGACCAAGGATCTGCGCACCAAGTTCAAGATCAAGGACAGCGTCAAGGGCGTTATCATCACCGGCGTTGACAACGCCTCCGACGCCGCTGACAAGCGGCTCGGCGCCGGCGACGTCATCGTCGAGGTGGCGCAGGAGGCGGTGACCAACGGCGCCGACGTCAAGAAGCGGGTCGACCAGCTCAAGAAGGACGGCAAGAAGTCCGTGCTGCTGCTGGTCTCCAACGCCGAAGGCGAGCTGCGCTTCGTGGCGCTCAGCCTGCAGTAAGGCACCTCACCACGATCATCGCGATGGCCGGGCTCGTCCCGGCCATTTGCGTTTGTAGCGACCGTTCGCGGGTCGTCAGCCCTGGTTGTCGTACACGGTGCGAAACGCCTGCCGTGTCCTGTCGTGCAGCTCGAAGCCGATCCCCGGGGCTTGCGGAAGGTCGGCATGGCCATCGACCACCGTCATGCCGCGGGCGACGCCGTCGAACGGCGCGAACGCCAGCGGGTTGATTTCCGCGCCGCCGAGCCCGAGCGCGGCGACGACATGCAGGCCGAACAGCTGGCCGCCATGGGGCCAGAACGCCGTGCGGGGCCAACCGGCCGCGGTGAGATGGTCGACGATCGGCAGATAGCCCGACAGGCCATAGCAGTGCACGGGATCGAACAGCAGGATGTCGTGTTCGCGCCGCAGTCCGCCATGGCGGCCGAGGAGTTTCGCCTCGGCGAGCGAGAACAGCGCTTCGCCGGCGGCGATCGGGCCTGGATAGGCCGTGGCCACCTCCGCCTGCGTGGCGAAGTCGATGGGATCGCAGATGTCCTCGAACCACCACAGGCCGAGCGGTGCGAAGGCATGCGCCGCCGCGAGCCCGCGGTCGCGGTCGTAGCTGTTCATGGCATCGACGGCGAGCCGTGACGGGGCGGACAGCGCCGCGGCGGCGGTCTCGATCCGCCGCAGGTCCTGGTCGAGCGGCGCGACGCCGATCTTGATCTTGGCGTGGATGAAGCCGAGATCGACAAACCGGCGCATCTCGTCCGACAGCCGCGCAAGATCGTGTTGCGGATACTGGTAGCCGCCGCCTGCATAGGCGCGCACCCGCGACGGCAGCGCGTGCTCCCGGCCGATACGCTTCGCCAGGAAGCGGTACAGCGGCTCGCCGGCGATCTTGGCGGCTGCGTCCCAGATCGCCATGTCGAGGGTGCCGACCGCGACACAGCGCTCGCCATGGCCGCCCGGCTTCTCGCCGGCCATCATGATGCGCCAGGC
The DNA here is from genome assembly GCA_040756765.1 of Pseudomonadota bacterium. Classification (GTDB taxonomy): domain Bacteria; phylum Pseudomonadota; class Alphaproteobacteria; order Rhizobiales; family Xanthobacteraceae; genus Bradyrhizobium_A. The sequence continues at coordinate 129,928 of JBFLYG010000001.1, forward strand.
GCGGAACGGGTCGAGGTTGGCGCCGGCGTCGTCGCACAGCGTGCCGGCTGCGGCCGCGAGCAGGCGAGGTGCGAAGCGCTCGCGGATCAGGCCGCTCTGGGCGTAGCGGCCGACCGAGGAGAAGCCGTACCCGACCACGGGCCTGCCTGCGCGCATCACGTCGGTGACCACGGCCACGAGGCTGGTGGTGAGCCCGCCGGACGGAATCGTGGGATCGGCGTAACGCGACACGGCGATCCCGCGTTCATGGATGTCGACGATGCGCATCGGCTCGCTCTCCGGTGGTTGCGCGGTTAGTCGAGCCGCCGCCAGACCGAGATCGGGGTGTCGCCGTTCGGCCGCGGCGACACGCTGTAGCTGAGCTCCGCCCCCTTCAGTTCGTAGCGGCGCGTTTGCGTGGCGCCTTCCCAGTTGGGATAGGACGACGCCTCGATCCGGAACGTCAGCGTGCCCGTGGCCGGATCGAGCGCCATCGTGCCGTAATGGGTGCTGGCGCCGAGAACGGCCTGCTTGTACTCGGCATCGGTGCCGGCCGCCTTGTCGCCGGCGGCGAAGCGCGGCCGCTCGGACTTGAAGATCTGCAGGGAATAGTGTCCCGCGGCGTCGACCAGCAGCAGGCCCTTCGGCGCCGCGCCGTAGTCCCGCCCTCGCGTTCCGTCGGGGTGGATCACATCCGCCGCCACCAGCGACCACGTCCCTGCGAGGGGGAAGGCCGTCGGGGCGGCATGGGGGGCGGCGAGGCCGGCCGTCAGCAGGCCGAGGATGCCGATGCTGGCGGTCAGGGCGGTGATGGTCTTCATGAGGCAGGTGCTCCAGGGAAGCTTGGCCGCCGCACGATAGGCCTGTGAACACATAAGAAAATGCGATATTTCTAATCCATTAATTTCGAAAAACTGAATGATGAGCCGCATCAATCTCGACATGGACGTGCTGCGCACGCTGGTGACCGCCCAGCAGCTCGGCAGCTTCAACCGCGCGGCGGATCGCATCGGCCGTTCGCAGTCGGCGGTCAGCCAGCAGATCCGCAAGCTCGAGGAGCAGGTCGGCGAGCCGCTGTTCCACAAGCAGGGGCGCCAGCTCGTCCTGACCGACGCGGGCGAGGTGGTGCTGGCCTATGCGCGCCGCATCCTCGACCTCAACGACGAAGCGGTCGCGGCGCTGCGCGGCCGCGCGGTCGAAGGGCAGGTGCGGCTCGGCCTGCCGGCCGACTTCGCTGAAACGTGGCTGCCGATGGCGCTGGGGCGCTTCAAGCGCAGCCACCCGGCGGTGCGGATCGACGCGGTGGTGGATCGCAATCGCAAGCTGCTGGAGCGCCTCGACAAGGGCGAGCTCGATCTCGTGCTGGCAATCGGCAGCGGCACGCGCAGCGATGCCGTGATGCTGGCTCAGCTGCCGCTGGTGTGGATCAGTGCCGCGTCGGCGCAGCCGGCCTGGTCGCCGGGCGAGCCCGTGCCGCTGGCGATGTATGAGCCGCCGTGCTTCTTCCGCCAGCGCGCGCTGGATGCGCTCGATGCCGCGGGCGTGCCCTGGCGCATCGCGTTCACCAGTCCGAGCCTGCACGGGTTGTGGGCGGCGGTCGCCGCCGGTCTCGGTGTCACGCTGCGCACCACGGTCGGGTTGCCCGCGACGTTGCGCGCGGTCGCGGATCGTCTGCCGGCGATCGCGGAGGCGGCACTGCCGGTGTGCCTGCATGACGGCGGGCGCACGCTGGCGCCGACGCAGGCCGCGCTGCGCGCCACCATTGTCGCGACGGTGATGGAGAACCTGCCGTCGTGAGGGGCGCTTAAGCGGCCACAAACTCGGTGCGCTTGAAGCCCTGGGCGTAGAGCAGCGCGGTGAGGTCGCCATGGTCGATCCGCGCGCCGGCGGCGGCCGCGACCTTGGGCTTGGCGTGATAGGCGACGCCGAGGCCGGCGGCCTCGATCATCGCCAGGTCATTGGCGCCGTCGCCGACCACCAGCGTGTCGACGGCGTCGAGATCGAGGGTTTCCCGCAGCTCGAGCAGCGTCGCGAGCTTGGCCTCGCGTCCGAGGATCGGCTCGGCCACCGTGCCGGCGAAACGATCGCCCTCGGCGATCAGGGTATTGGCGCGGTTCTCCTGGAAGCCGACCATCGCCGCGATGCGGCTGGTGAACACGGTGAAGCCGCCGGAGACGAGACAGGTGTAGGCGCCGTGGGCGCGCATGGTGCGCACCAGCTCCACGCCGCCCGGCGTCAGCGTGATGTGCTTGGCCAGTACCTCGTCGACCACGGATGTCGGCAGGCCCTTGAGCAGGGCGACGCGCTCGCGCAGCGCCGGCTCGAACGCGATCTCGCCGCGCATCGCCCGCTCGGTAATCCCGGCGACGTGAGCTTTGAGCCCGGCGAAGTCGGCGAGCTCGTCGATGCATTCCTGCCCGATCATGGTGGAATCCATGTCGGCAAGAAAAAGCTTCTTGCGTCGGGTGGCGACCGGTTGCACCACAACATCGATCGGCAGGTCGCCGCGGGCCTGCCGCAGCCGCTCTGCAATGGCGCGGGGATCTTCGTCACTGCTGAAGGTAATATCGGCGGCGACCTCGTCGTGCAGCCAAGTCGGTCTGGCGTCGGCGGGCAGAATGGCGCACGCTGCGTCGATCGCCGTGCTGTCGAGCGCGGGATCGTTGGGGTTGGAAATCAGCGTGGCGACGAGCGACATTGCAGACCTTGGGCTTGGGGAAAACCGGGGCGTGAACCACAGGGGCAGCGCGTGAACAGACACCGTCCGTTCCGGGCCGTGCTTATCGCAGGACCGACAGCCAGCGGCAAGTCGGCGCTGGCACTCGACCTCGCCTGCGCCGTCGACGGGACCGTGATCAATACCGATTCCATGCAGGTCTATCGGGACTTGCGGGTGCTGACCGCCCGTCCGACCGCGGACGACGAGGCCCGCGCGCCGCACCGGCTGTATGGTTATGCCGACGCCGGCGTGAACTGTTCCGCCGGGATGTGGGTGAACGATGCGGTCGGCGCGCTCTATGAGGCCCGGGAGGCCGGGCGGGTGCCGATCTTCATCGGCGGTACCGGGCTCTATTTCAAGGCGCTGACGCGCGGGCTGTCCGCCGTGCCGCCGATCCCGCAGAAGGTGCGCGACGAGGTGCGGGTGCGCCTCGAGCAGGGCGGGCCCGAGGCGCTGCATCGGGAACTGGCGCTGCGCGATCCGCTGATGGCGCTGAAGCTGAAGCCGCGCGACCGCGTTCGCGTCGCCCGGGCGCTGGAGGTGGTGGAGGCCACCGGCCGCTCCCTGTCCGACTGGCACCGCGAGGGGCTGCCGCCGCTGCTGCCGCCGGACCAGACGCTGGCGCTGTTCCTGGCGCCGGACCGCGCCGAACTCTACGACCGCATCAATGCCCGCTTCACGGTCATGCTCGAGCAGGGCGCACTGGACGAGGTCGGCCGTCTCGCCGCCCGCGGGCTCGATCCGCTGCTGCCCGCCATGAAGGCGCACGGTGTGCCGGCGCTGATGCGCCATCTCGCCGGCGAGATCAATCGCGACGAAGCGATCACGATCGGTCAGACCGACACGCGCCACTACGCCAAGCGCCAGTTCACCTGGTTCCGTCACCAGATGCCCGAGTTCCAGTGGATCGCTCCGCACGAGGCACGCGCCTGGCTTGCCGAGGCCTTCGCGCTGCGGGGGCTGGGCTAGCGGAGGCGCGGAAGGCTGCAGGTGCTCCTACGACGATCTCTCCAAGGGTAGGGGAGCAGTCGGGAGAGCGACATGGATGACGTGGTGAGACGGGTGATCCGGGATGCCAGGATTCTGGCGTCAAAGCGGGGAAGCCTCAGCTTCAGCGAACTGAACGCGCTCCTGTCGCCCGCGACGTTAACGGCAGAGCAGATCGGGCAGGTGCTTGCGGCGCTGAGCGAGCGGGATATTCAGCTCGTCGACGACGACTGAGCGCTGCGCCGATGGCTTGGATCTCCGCCGCTCAGTGATGACCAGCAGCGCCGCTGTCATGGCTGCCGCCGGTGATGTCGCCGACACCGCCCGCGCCGCCGGTCATGTCACCAGAGCTTCCCGCGCTGCCGTCCGGGTTTGGCCGATCGCCCAGGCCGCGCCAGAAACCGAAATAGAGGAATGCGCCGAGCGCGATCAGCGCCAGCAGGGGAAGAAACCAGTGCGGCATGGTCTGCCTTTCATGCTCTGGACATCGATACCCTATCAGTCGCGGTTGTCCCGCCGGAGGTTCTGGGGTGCCGCCCGTCCGCCGGCCGCGCATGGCTCGCCGCCAACTTTGCCTCTCGCCCTGCGAAATGAACCGCGTTAGGCTCGGAACCGCGCCGGAAATGGCTCCCAAAAGGCTCCTTTGGCTTGACTTTGGCCGGACGGGGGCTATAAGGCGCGCAACCTTCAGGAATTCTGGGCGAGAAATGCGCAATATTATTACCAGCATTGTCGTACTTATCGTCCTTCGACACACCGCCGGGGGTGGCTGAGGCCATCTGAAATCCTGGCGGTGTGAAGGGCCCTCCGAGGCCCTTTTTTATTACCTCGAACGATCTTCCGGGGGCCTGAGCTCCCCGACTACGCGGCAAGCGGATCCGGAGTGAACCATGAGCGACAGCACGAGCAACGATCCCAACCAGATGACCGGCGCGGCGATGATCGTCCGCGCGCTGATCGATCATGGTGTCGAGCACATCTTCGGCTATCCCGGCGGCGCGGTCCTTCCGATCTATGACGAGATCTTCCAGCAGAACCAGGTCGAGCACATCCTGGTGCGCCACGAGCAGGGCGCCGGCCATGCGGCGGAAGGCTACGCCCGCTCCACCGGCAAGCCGGGCGTGGCGCTGGTGACCTCGGGGCCGGGCGCGACCAACATGGTCACCCCGCTGACCGACGCGCTGATGGATTCGATCCCGCTGGTGTGCATCACCGGCCAGGTGCCGACCCACTTGATCGGCAACGACGCCTTCCAGGAGTGCGACACCGTCGGCATCACCCGGCCCTGCACCAAGCACAACTGGCTGGTGCGCCGGATCGAGGACCTGCCGCGCGTGCTGCACGAGGCGTTTTATGTCGCGACCACCGGCCGTCCGGGCCCGGTGGTGGTGGACGTGCCGAAGGACGTGCAGTTCGCGGTCGGCACCTACACGCCGCCGCGCAAGTCCGATGTCCACGTGTCCTACAATCCGCGGGTGAAGGGCGACGCCGAGCAGATCCGCAAGGCGGTGTCGCTGCTCGCGGGCGCCAAGCGTCCGGTGATCTACTCGGGCGGCGGCGTGATCAATTCCGGCCCCGAGGCCTCCAGGCTGCTGCGCGAGCTCGTCGCCGTCACCGGCTTCCCCATCACCTCGACGCTGATGGGTCTCGGCGCATATCCCGCGTCCGGCAAGAACTGGCTGGGCATGCTCGGCATGCACGGCACGTTCGAGGCCAACATGACGATGCATGACTGCGACGTCATGCTGTGCATCGGCGCGCGCTTCGACGACCGCATCACCGGCCGCACCGATGCGTTCTCGCCGGGCTCCAAGAAGATCCACATCGACATCGACCCGTCGTCGATCAACAAGAACATCCGTGTCGACGTGCCGATCATCGGCGACGTCGCCAATGTGCTCGGCGACCTCTTGCAGGTGTTCAAGGCCGAGGCCAAGGCGCCGGACATCAAGCCGTGGTGGCAGCAGATCGCCGCCTGGCGTGCCCGCAACTCGCTCGCCTACAAGAAGAACGACGAGGTGATCCTGCCGCAATACGCGATCCAGCGCCTGTTCGAGCTGACGCGTGGCCGCGACACTTACATCACCACCGAGGTCGGCCAGCACCAGATGTGGGCGGCGCAGTTCTTCGGCTTCGAGGAGCCGCACCGCTGGATGACTTCTGGCGGCCTCGGCACCATGGGCTACGGCCTGCCGGCGGCTCTCGGCGTGCAGGTCGCGCACCGCGACAGCCTGGTGATCGACATCGCCGGCGACGCCTCGGTGCAGATGACCATGCAGGAGATGTCCTCGGCGGTGCAGTACGAACTGCCGATCAAGATCTTCATCCTCAACAACCAGTACATGGGCATGGTGCGGCAGTGGCAGCAGCTGCTGCATGGCAATCGCCTGTCGCACTCCTACTCGGAGGCGCTGCCGGACTTCGTCAAGCTCGCGGACGCATTCGGCTGCGTCGGCATGCAGGTCAGCAAGCCGCGCGATCTCGACGGCGCCATCGAGGAGATGATCCGCGTCAAGCGCCCGGTGCTGTTCGACTGCCGCGTCGCGGCGCTGGAGAACTGCTTCCCGATGATTCCGTCGGGCAAGGCGCACAACGAGATGCTGCTGCCTGCGGAGGCCAACGACGAGGCCACTGCGAAAGCGTTCGCCGGCGGCAAGGCGCTGGTGTGAGCCGATAGTATGCCGACGCCTGACCACACACTCAGCGTCATACGCGGGCTTGACCCGCGTATCCAGCTTCAACGGCCGAGCCGCGTTGAAGGAAGCTGGATTGCCGGGGCAAGCCCGGCAATGACGCAGAAAGTGGAGCGCGGCGATCGATCCCGATTGCAGTTGTTGACCTTTTAAGAGCACCGCCATGACCCAGCCTGCTTCCGCCTACTTCCTCGAGGACCGCAAGGACCCCAACGAGACCCACACCCTGTCGGTGCTCGTCGCCAACGAGCCCGGCGTGCTCGCGCGCGTCATCGGCCTGTTCTCCGGCCGCGGCTACAATATCGAGAGCCTCACGGTGTCGGAGACCGAGCACCAGAAGCACGTCTCGCGCATCACCATCGTCACCACCGGCACGCCGCAGGTGATCCAGCAGATCAAGCACCAGCTCGACCGCATGATCCCGGTTTACAGCGTCGTCGACATGACGCTCGCCGGCAACGCCATCGAGCGCGAGCTCGCCATGGTCAAGGTGCGCGGCACCGGCGAGCATCGGGTGGAATCGCTGCGGCTCGCGGAAGCGTTCCGCGCCCGCGTCATCGATGCCTCGACCGAGAGCTTCGTGTTCGAGATCACCGGCTCGACCGCCAAGATCGATCAGTTCATCGACCTGATGAAGCCGCTCGGCCTCGTCGAGGTGGCGCGCACCGGCGTTGTCGCCATCGTGCGCGGCCCGGAGAGCATGTAAGGACGCGTCGCCGCAGCGATGGAACGGGCGTGATGTCGCAACACCTCCTGGTCGCCTTTATCGTGTTCGCCGTGGTGGCGCTGTACACGCCGGGGCCGAACAATGTGATGCTGATGACGTCGGGGCTGAACTTCGGCTTCCGGCGCACGCTGCCCCACGTCGCAGGGGTTGCCATCGGTTTCGCCTTCCTGGTCGGCGTGATCGGCTTCGGGCTCGGCGCGGTGTTCGAGGCCTGGCCGATGCTGCAGACCGTGCTGAAATACGCCGGCTGCGCCTATCTGGTGTATCTCGCGGTGGCGATCGCGCTGTCGGGGCCGGCGGATACCGACCGGCCGGCTGAAGGGCGGCCGCTATCGTTTGTCGGCGCGGCGCTGTTCCAGTGGATTAACGTCAAGGGCTGGGTCATCGCCGTCGGCACCATCACCGCCTATGCTGCAGTTGCGAGCTATCCCTGGAACATCCTGATCCTGGCCGGCCTGCTGCTGGTGCTGGGGTTCAGCTCGTCGGCCGCCTGGGCGCTGTTTGGCACCTGGCTGAAGCCGATCGTCAGCTCGCCCCGCGCGGTGCGTGTTTTCAATCTCGCGATGGCGCTCTTGCTGCTCGCCTCGCTCTATCCCGTGCTGACGGAGGCATGATGCGACCTCTAGTCATGCAGAAACTACCGGTCTGGAGGGGCTTTCGGGCTTGTCTGGACCGGCCCGCCGCCCTACACAACGGCGGCAATTCGACCGGGCCTGGTCATCGGACGAGGCCCTGACCAACCAAGATCTGAGCTGAATGGGCAATCGTGCCCGCCAATAAAGGATAGCGACACATGCGTGTGTATTACGACCGCGACGCGGACATCAATCTGATCAAGGGCAAGAAGGTCGCTGTCGTCGGCTATGGCAGCCAGGGCCACGCCCACGCGCTCAACCTCAAGGACTCCGGCGTCAAGGACGTCGCGATCGCGCTGCGCAAGGGTTCGGCGTCGGCCAAGAAGGCCGAGGCCGCCGGCTTCAAGGTGCTCGAGGTCGCGGAGGCCGCGAAGTGGGCCGACGTCATCATGATGCTCACCCCGGACGAGCTGCAGGCCGACATCTACCGCGACCACCTGCACGACAACATGAAGAACGGCGCCGCGCTGCTGTTCGCCCACGGCCTCAATGTGCACTTCAACCTCATCGAGCCGCGCGCCGACCTCGACGTGCTGATGGTCGCGCCGAAGGGCCCTGGCCACACCGTGCGCTCCGAGTATCAGCGCGGCGGCGGCGTGCCCTGCCTGATCGCGATCCACAAGGACGCGTCGGGCAACGCCCATGACCTCGGCCTGTCCTACGCCTCCGCCATCGGCGGCGGCCGCGCCGGCATCATCGAGACCTCGTTCCGCGAAGAGTGCGAGACCGACCTGTTCGGCGAGCAGGTCGTGCTCTGCGGCGGCCTCGTCGAGCTGATCAAGGGCGGCTTCGAGACGCTGGTGGAAGCCGGCTACGCGCCGGAGATGGCGTACTTCGAGTGCCTGCACGAAGTGAAGCTGATCGTCGACCTGATCTATGAAGGCGGCATCGCCAACATGAACTACTCGATCTCCAACACCGCCGAGTACGGCGAGTACGTTACCGGTCCGCGCATCGTGACGCCGGAGACCAAGGCGGAGATGAAGCGCGTCCTCGCCGACATCCAGAACGGCATCTTCACCCGCAACTGGATGCTCGAGAACAAGGTCAACCAGACCTCGTTCAAGGCGACCCGCGCCAAGCTCGCCCAGCACCAGATCGAGGAAGTCGGCGCCAAGCTCCGCGACATGATGCCCTGGATCAAGAAGGGCGCGCTGGTCGACAAGTCGAAGAACTAAGCGTCTTCCGATTTCGCGAGACGCCTCACGCGATCTCGCTACGCAATGGCCGGGGCTTTGCTCCGGCCATTGTCGTTTTGGGAACAAGCACTCCATTCAGCGCCTTGCGCTACTGTGAGTCTTCCCCTCATCCTGAGGAGCCTGCGTAGCAGGCGTCTCGAAGGATGAGGCCGATGCGATCGTCCTGTGGCCTCATGGTTCGAGACGCGGCCAAGTGGCCGCTCCTCACCATGAGGGGGAGCGTCGCTTGAACCCGCATATTGTCCCAGGCGACCAAACTCTCAGACGCGCAAGACAATCGCGCGCGAGAGGTGCTGCATCCATGACTGCGAGATGGTCGATCGCTGCTGTGATTGTCGCCGTGCTGACGCTGGCGTTCGGCCCGATCGTGTCAGCGGCTGAGCCGGATCGCGCCAAGGGATCTGCCGCCAAGGAATCTGTCGAGGCGTGCCTGTCGTCTGCCGGTCACGGCCTCAAGGCGCTGGAGCGCTGCATCGGCAAGGTCGCGGACGCCTGCATCGGGCCCGACGAGGGCGCGCGGCCGGACGCGGCGGTCATCGCCTGTCTCGATGGCGAGCAGGCGCAGTGGGATCACTTGCTGAACAACGCCTACCAGGCGCTGCTCAAGGGCCTCGAGCCGGACCAGCAGGTCAAGCTGCGCGACATGCAGCGTGCCTGGATCGAGAGTCGCAAGAAGACCTGCGACTTCTATTACGATTTCTTCCAGGGCACGATGGCCAAGCCGATGAGCGCCAATTGCCTCAACCAGGAGACGGGGCGGCGGGCGATCTTCCTGCGCCTCTTCGTCGACGACCTGGCGCGGCAGTAGCCGTGGTGCGGTGCGAACATTCGGGTGCAACTGTCCGGCGAGTTCCATCGTCGGCAGGGGGAACGCAGCGCGGTCACCGCGCAGGACCATAACGCTGATGCGGAATCGGCGAAATTGCCATACATCTAGGGGATGGAAACGTCCTCGCCTGCTGCGCCGGCCTTCGATGCGCCGTTCCGCAAGCACCTGCTGGAACTGCTGATATGGCGGCGCGATGTCCGCCATTTCCGCCGTGATGCGCTCCCCGAAGGCACGCTCGCGCGCCTGATCGGCCTGGCGTGTCTTGCGCCGTCGGTCGGGCTCAGCCAGCCGTGGCGTTTCGTGCAGGTGGACGACCCGGCACGGCGGCAGGCGATCCGCCGGAACTTCGAGGTCTGCAATGCCGCGGCGCTGCAGTGCCAGTCCGGCGATCGCGCGGCGCTCTATGCACGGCTGAAGCTCGCCGGCCTCGACGACGCGCCCTGCCAGTTCGCGGTGTTCGCCGATCGCTCCACCGCACAAGGCCATGGCCTTGGCCGCCTCACCATGCCGGCGACCATTGACTACTCAGCCGTGATGGCCGTGCACACCATGTGGCTCGCCGCGCGCGCCGAAGGCATCGGGCTTGGCTGGGTGTCGATCCTCGATCCGGCGGCGGTTGCCGCAACGCTCGCCGTGCCGCCGGAATGGATCTTCATCGGTTACTTCTGTCTCGGCTACCCGCAGCACTGTGACGACGTGCCGGTGCTGGAGCGCGAAGGCTGGGAAAGCCGCCGCCCGCCGGCCTCGGTGTTGCTGGTGCGCTGATCGCGGCAGTGCTGCTTCAGGGATGGACGCATCGCAGGCCGTACACCGCCTGCGGTTCAGCGATGTCCTTCAGCGGATGGGCGCCGAGCGGCACCACCTGATCGCGCGGCAAGTGGGCGGCGACCGCCTCCGACATCACCACCGGACAATCGAGCGCACCGCAGAGTTTTTCGAGCCGCGCGGCATGGTTGACCGCGGGGCCGATCACGGTGAAGTCGAGCCGGGCGCTGGCGCCGATATTGCCGAACAGCACTTCGCCGAGATGCAGCGCGAGCCCGAAGCGGATCGTCGGATCGCCGGCGGCGGCGCGCCGTTCGTTGAGTGCGGCCACGGCGTCACCCGCCACTGTCGCGGCGCGTACGGCCTGCCTCACCGCCTCCGGTCGTGTTGTCCCGCTCGTCACCGGAAAGATCGCCAGCATGGCGTCGCCCATGAACTTGAGGATCTCGCCGCCCGCCTCGGTCACCGCGGCGCCAGCTGCGCCGAAATAATCGTTGAGCAGGGCGATCACGACGTCCCGCGGCATGCGGTCCGACAGGCGGGTAAAGCCGCGCAGGTCGCAATACCAGATCACCGCCTCGATGGCCTTGCCGCCACCGCGCTGGATCTCGCCGGCGAGAATGCGCTGGCCGGCCTCATGACCGACATAGGCATCCAGCAGATACACGGCGGTGTCGCGCAGCGAATGGATTTCGACGATCCGGGTGAAGGCGAACTGCAGCAGGTACATCCGGTCGAGATCTTGGTGCGAGAAACCACCCGGCGCATCGGACATCACGCTCAAGGCATCGACCCGGCCGGTGGAGAAAATCAGCGGCAGGGCCACATAGTCGGTGCCGCCGTCGCCCTTGAGTTCGCGCAGCACCGGCGCGGCCGGCTCAGTGGTCTCGAGCCTGACCCGGACGGTCTTGCGCTGCTCGAACACCAGCCGCAGCGGGCTGTCGAGGAACCGGGCTTCCTGCCGCAACCCGTGCGGGGCTTCACCCACCTCGGGGCGACCGCCGCGCCGCCAGGTGTAGGCCTTGCCGGCAATCTCCGGATGCAAGGTCATCTGGAAATACGCCAGCCGCCACAGCGGGATGCCGGCATCGACAATGTGCTCGCCGGTCGCGCCGATCAGCGCGGCGGTGTCGGTGATCCGGTAGGCTTCGGTCACGAACCAGCGCGCCAGCGGATCGCTGTAGACGCGGGCTGCGGTGTCGTCGTCCATGCCGGATCATAGAGCGAAACGTGGCTCAGCGGCAGTCGCACGGAAGTGGTAGCAGGGGTTTTCCGCGCGGCTCAGTCGATCGGTTTCGGCGTGAGATCCGACGCGCTGGCGCCGACGAAGCCATAGCTCCGGTAAATGTCCTGCCCGGTGTCCGATCCGATAAAGCCGAGCCAGGCGCTTGCCGCCGCGGCATGCGGTGTGTCGTCGATGCGGCCGATGGCGTAGGAGACTTCGTCCCGCAGGCTGTCCTGTGGGGGGAGCGCGATGGCCTCGATGGCGGCGCCGCTCCGCTGCGCCTCCAGCACCTCGGTGCGCCACACCACGCCGGCGTCGGACTGCCCGGCCACGATGCGCAGGGGCGTCTCGCGGTGATGCACCGCGGTGAACCAGTTGTTGGCCGTGGTCTGGCAGGCGATGCAGTCCTGCCTGGCGGAAATCGCCTGCCACAGGCCGTGCCGCTCCAGCACCTTGCGCAGGTAGAACTGCATGATGCCTTCGTTGACAGGGTTGGGCAGGGATGTCCGCACGTCGGCGCGGACGAGGTCGTCGATCCCAGCCACTTTCTTCGGGTTGCCGCGCGCCACCATGATCTGCAGTTCATTGTGCATGTAGACGAGAGACTGGCTCATCAGCCCGGCGCGCTTGAGCTCCCGGAGATGGCCAAGATTGACCGATGCATAGATGTCGGGGCGGCCGCGCACCGTCTCGCCGTCATAGGTCACGCCGCCGGCCTTGATCGCCTGCATCAGCAGGCCGGGCGGCAGCGTCAGCAGAGCGACGCTGGTGGTCGGGTTCTGCTTCTGGAATGCGGCGATGACCGCGTCCATAGCGAAGAACTGGTTGCCCGCCAGCCACAGAACCAGATCCGCGCGCGGCATCTGTGCGAGCGCCTCGCGGCCGGTGGCGATCGCGCCGGCCCGGTAGACCTTGATGTCGGTGTCGTGATGGCTGGGGATCGCAACCAGCGCCGGGGCGGCCTTGGCCTCGGCGGCAGGCTGCGCCTGCTGTTCGCCGCCGGCGACCGGTGTCGTGGCGATCGCGCCGACGATGGCCGTCATCATGCCCAGTCGTGAAAGTGTCTGGAACATTGCAGATTCCGCTGTCAGGTTTGATGAGGTTGGGCGGCGGAGCCGGCGCGACAACGCCGTCGACCGCGAACGCCGTTCCCTGCGAGATGTTCCAACGTACGGGCCGGTTCGCTAGACTGCAAGCCGCGCATCTCGTCATGACGGCGCAATCATCATCGTTCAGTTCGAGTGTGGCGCGAGGCAGGGCCCGCGGCCGTCATCGCGGGTTCAACAGGCAGGGGGAGTGTCATGCGATCCGTCGTCATCACTGGAACGTCCACCGGCATCGGCTTCGCGACTGCGAAAGTTCTCGTCGATCACGGCTTCCGCGTGTTCGGCAGCGTGCGCAAGGCCGCCGACGCCGAGCGGCTGCGCCAGCAGCTCGGCGCAAATGTCGTGCCGCTGGTGTTCGATGTCACCGATGAGGCGGCGGTGCGTGTGGCGGCGGAGACGGTACGCACGGCGCTGAACGGCGAGACGCTGGCCGGGCTCGTCAACAACGCTGGAATTGCAGTCTCCGGACCGCTGCTCGATCTTTCGGTCGACGAGTTTCGCCGGCAGATGGACGTCAACGTCATGGGGCCGGTGATCGCCACCAAGGCGTTTGCGCCGTTGCTCGGCGCCGACCGCACCCTGAAAGGCGCACCGGGGCGGATCGTCATGGTCGGCTCGGTGGCGGGGCAGAACGGCAATCCGCTGCTGTCGCCCTACAGCACCTCCAAGTTCGCGATCGAAGGCCTGTCGGAGAGCCTGCGCCGCGAATTCATGCTGTTCGGCATCGACGTCATCCTGATCGGCCCCGGCGCGGTGAAGACGCCGATCTGGGACAAGGCGGAAGACATCGACATCTCCCGCTTCAGCCAGTCGCCATTCCTGCCGGCGCTGGAGCGCCTGCGCGCCTTCATGCTGACGCTGGCGAAGACCGGCCTGCCACCGGAGCAGATCGGCGCGCTGGTGCACCATGTGCTGACCGCACCGCGGCCGCGGGTGCGCTACGCCGTCTCGCCCGAGCCGCTGCAACTGCTGCTGGCCAAGATCCTGCCCAAGCGGTTGATCGACCGCATCGTCGCCAAGCGCCTGGGGCTGCTGCCCGCAGGCAACGGATAGGCCAAAAGAAAAAGCGCCACGTCCGGAGGGCGGACGTGGCGCGGGTGATCGATCCAGCGGATAGGCAGCTGTCTTACGTCAGCGCGAAGCTCGGCTCGCTGCGCTTGCGTCCGATCATCAGCGACAGCAGCGCCGCGACGATCCCGGTGAAGCCGGCGATGACGAAGGCCTCGAGGTAGCTGCCCTGGGCCGAGCGCATCACGCCGGCGAAGAAGGTTGCCGATGCCGCGCCGAGCTGATGGCCGGCGACCACCCAGCCGAAGATCATCGGCGCGTTGCGGTCGCCGAACGCGTCGTTGGCGATCCGCACCGTCGGCGGCACGGTGGCGATCCAGTCGAGGCCGTAGAACACCGCGAACACCGTCAGGCTGGTCAGCGAGAAGTTGGAGTAGGGCAGGTAGATCAGCGACAGGCCGCGCAGCCCGTAGTAGAAGAACAGCAGCTTGCGCGGATCGAAGCGGTCGGTCAGCCAGCCCGACAGCGTGGTGCCGAACAGGTCGAACACGCCCATCAGCGCAAGCAGGCTCGCCGCCTGCACTTCGGCGATGCCGTAGTCGCCGCAGAACGCGATCAGGTGGGTGCCGACGAGGCCGTTGGTGGTGAAGCCGCAGATGAAGAACGTCCCGAACAGGAACCAGAAGGTGCGGGTCTTCGCGGCGCGCACGAGGTTGTCGATCGCGGTCTTGAACGGGTTCTGCGCCGGCGGTGGCGCGGGCACGTCGTCGTGCGTGCTGCCATAGGCGCGCAGGCCGATCGAGGCCGGCCGCTCCGGCACCAGGAAGTAGACCAGCGGGATCAGCGCCGCGCAGCAGGCCGCAACGACGAGCACGACCGGCTGCCAGCCGCCGCGTTCGGTGATGGTGGCGAGCAGCGGCATGAAGATCAGCGTGCCTGTGGCGGTGCTCGCGGTCAGAAGGCCCATCACCAGCCCGCGGTTGGTGACGAACCAGCGATTGACGATGGTCGCGCCCAGCACGTTGGTGACCGCGCCGGAGCCGAGTCCGGACAGCACGCCCCAGGTCAGGAACAGCTGCCAGGGCGCGGTCATGAAATAGCTCGCGCCGGTGGAGGCGGCCATCAGCGCCAACGCGGCGAGCACGGTGCGGCGGATGCCGATGCTCTGCATCACCGCCGCCGCGAACGGGCCGGCGAGGCCATAGAGCAGGATGCCGACGGCGGCCGAGATCGAGATGACGTCGACGCTCCAGCCGAACGACTTCTGCAGCGGCAACATCAAGACGCCCGGGGTGGAGCGCAGGCCGGCGGCGCCGAGCAGCGCAAGGAAGATCACCGCCACCACCACGAAGGCGTAGCGCTGGCCGAACGGACGTCGGGAGGGCGGAGGGCTTGAAGTGGGGGGGATCTGCATGTTACTTACCGGTACGTATTGCGATGAGCGGAAGATACGTACCGGTCAGTAACATTGTCAAGGGCCATGATCGCATGAGCAAGGGCAACGAGGCGGTGCCGAAGGCCGCCGACCGCATCCGCGCTTCGGCGTGCGAGCTGTTCTACCGCGAGGGCATTCGCGCCGTCGGGGTGGATGAGATCGTGCAGAGGGCCGGGGTTACCAAGCCGAGCCTCTACCGCAGCTTTCCATCCAAGGACGAGCTCGCGGCCGCATACCTGCGCGACTACGATCAGAACTTCTGGGTGAGTTTCGAGAATCCGGGCGGCAAGAGCTACAGCGATCCGCGCGAGCATGTGCTGGCCTATATCCGGTGGCTGTCGAAGCGCGCGGCGACGGATGGCTATCGCGGCTGCGGCCTCAGCAACGCCACGGTCGAATATCCCGGGCGCGAGCATCCGGCGCGGCAGGTGGCCGACGCCAACAAGCGCGCCTTCCGCAAGCGTCTGCGCGAACTCGCCGCGGCGATGGGCGCGAGCAAGCCCGATGTGCTCGGCGACGGCCTGCTGCTGCTGATCGAGGGCATCTACACCACCGGGCAGCAGACGCCGGCGGGTCCAGCGCAGTCGGCGCCGCAGGCCGCGACCGCGCTGATCGACGCCTTCGTCAGATCCGCGTGAGGCGTGGTCACCTTTTGTCGACGATGTTAGCCGTCGCGTGAGTCCCGGGTGTCGCTTCGCTCACCCGGGCTGCGGGCTGTGAGCTTTTCCCCTCATCCTGAGGAGCCTGCGCAGCAGGCGTCTCGAAGGATGAGGCCGATGCAGCTGGGACCTCATGGTTCGAGACGCGGCCGATGGCCGCTCCTCACCATGAGGAGCTGATCAGTGGACCGTCGTGATCGCGCTATGTGTCAGTAACAAAGGCGCCGCGCCTCAATCCGGCAGGCGCGGCGCCGGCATCTCGCGGCCGTTCTGGTGCAACGTCATCTTGGTCGCCCGTCCCCTGGCATCGGTCTCGAACGCGATCTGGGCGTCGACCTCTTCGCAGAAGAAGTGCGTGGGGGTTTCCGGGAACAGCTGGATCCTGGTCTGGCCGGTGGCCTGGGCGAACAGGCTGTCGCCCTCGCGCGTGACGGTCAGGATGAATTTCGGCGCCAGCTGGTAGCGCCCGGCATAACCGTCGAAGATTTTCGGATTGACCGTGGCGACGTTGTGCCTGGCCGGCGGTGGCGCGAGCGGGATCTGCGGGTCGAGCAGGTGCATGCCGATGTCGTCGACGCCGAGGCTTGTGGATGCGTTCGACAGCACCACCACACCGACCTTCGACCTCGGCAGGAAGCCGATGAAGGCTTTGTAGCCGCCGGTGCCGCCATTGTGCCAGACGATCTCCTCGTCATGCCCCGGGGTGATCGCCCAGCCGAGCGCCACCTCGCCGCCGGGCGTGCCGTTCAGTCGGCGGGTCCGCAGCGCGGTGGCGAGCGCCGGCGACAGCGGCGTGTCTTTCACGCCGAGTGCCATCTCCAGGAATGTCATCATGTCGTTGGCGGTGGAGCGCAGCGCGCCGGCGCCGGCGAGTGCCGGCAGGTCCCAGTTGGGGGCAGCCTTCAGCACGCCGTCATGGCCCGGCGCGAGGCGGGCGTTGAGCGCAGCCGACAGGGTGATGCCGGTGTCGTTCATGCCGAGGGGAGCGAGAATGCGCTCGCGCACCAGCGTCTTGTAGTCGGTGCCCTGGCGCCGTGCCAGCGCATGGCCGAGCAGGCCGTAGCCGAGGTTGGAGTATTCGAACTGCGTTCCGATGTCGCGCGGCAGCTTGTAATGCGACAGGAACTGGTAGAGCTGCGCCACGGTGTAGTCGGCATAGGGGTTGGCCGGATTGGCGGGCGCGAAATTCTCCGGCAGCCGCGGCAGCGCGGAGGTGTGGGTGGCAAGGTCCACCAGCGCGATGGCGCGGCCATCGCGCTGCGGCACGCTGACGCCTGCGGGGAGATATTTCGCCACGGGATCACCGAGCGTGACCTCGCCGCGCCGCGCCATGTCGGCGAGCAGCAGGCTGGTGAACACCTTGGTGATCGAGCCGATCTCGAACACGGTGTCGCCGTCCACCGGCCGCGGATCGGTCGTGCTGAAGCTGCCGTGCGCTACGATGCGGCGGCCCTGGGCATCGACGAGGCCGACGACGATGCCGACGCCCTGCTTCTGGGTGTCGATGCGCTCGACCAGAATGCGACGGACGATCTCGTCCGATGGCAGCGAGGGGCCGGACGCGGAGGCTCCGGGCATGGCCACAGCCATCAGGGCCAATCCACCTGCAAGCAAGCGCTTCATGGGTTCTTGAGCTCCGTCCACGGAAACATGGCAGTCGCGGCTCGGTTGAGCGGACGGCGGACCCTCGCAGCGCAAGATTGCATGAACCTTGCCGCGATCTAGTGTGGTGGATCTGACATTCGCTTCAGCATTTGCCGCTGGTCCTCCAAGCGAATGTCAGATCCAAAACCACACTAGAATCTTATATTTGCTAGTGTCCCTATGGTTCTAACATTCGT
>JBFLYG010000010.1:0-350223 GCA_040756765.1 Pseudomonadota bacterium
GTGTGATGGGAAAGTTGATTGCACGTCATCGATCCCTCCTTGCAGATCGTGGTGGTGAGACCCCTTCTGCTTAACGCATCAGGCCGCCACTCACACCTGCATAGGGTCTTGATCCGGCAATCCAGCTTGCTCGCCGCACGGCGAGAGTCCGTTGAAGCTGGATCACCGGGTCACGGCGCGGAGCCTGTCATCGGGCCGCGCTCCGCGCGGACCCGTTGGCGCCGGCCCGGTGATGACGCCGAGAATGTGGAGCCGTATCGTGTCCGATATGGCAGCCACGGCCATCCATGTTTTCGTTGGCGAGGCATCTTTAAGACGTGGATGCCCGCGACAAGCGCGGGCATGACGTCTCCTTTGGAGCAGCGCTGCGGCTTCGTCGTCTTCCCTCGTCCTGAGGAGCCCGCGGAGCGGGCGTCTCGAAGGATGAGGCCCGGGCCGGGCCACGTTTGCTCGTCCGCCTGGGCCGCATGGTTCGAGACGCGGCCCTGCGGGCCGCTCCTCACCATGAGGGATGTATGCACGTCGTGTGATCGGGGCGATGGATGTGACTTGATCACTCAATCTCTCGCCACAAATCCCTTCGGCAGTCTCGCCCGTGCGAGGCCGCCATAGAGCGGCTCGCCCGGCATCGAAGCCTGCAGGATACTGCGCACGGCGATGAGCTTGTCGATGTCGATGCCGGTCGCAAATCCCATGCTCTCGCACAGGAAGACGAGATCCTCGAACACCACGTTGCCGGTCGCGCCGGGGGCGAAGGGGCAGCCGCCGAGGCCGCCGAGCGAACCGTCGAGAATGCGCGCGCCGGCGTCGACGGCGGCGGCGGCGTTGGCGATGCCCATGCCGCGGGTGTCGTGGAGGTGGACGCAGACCGGCCGGTCGCCGGCGAGCTTGACTGCGCGCGCGGTCAGCGCGCCGACCTGCCTGGGTCCGGCATAGCCCACGGTGTCGGCAATGCCGATCGCATCCACTCCGGCGGCGAGGCAGCGCTCGACGAGCCGCAGCACCTCGTCGGGATCGACCGCGCCGGTGATCGAGCAGCCCAGCGCCATCGAAATCCCGGCATGGACCAGCGGCTTGTGGGGACTTTCATCACGCTGCCGGCACAGCCGCGCGATCAGCGCGATGGCGTCGTCGCGCGAACGGCGGGCGTTGGCTTCGCTGTGCGCCTCGGTGGCGGACACCACCGCGGCAATCTCGGGGACGCCGGCGGCGAGCGCCTCCTCGGCGCCGCGCTCGTTCAACGCCAGCGCAATGCCATGGGCGCCGGGCAGGGCGGCGGCGGTTGCGGCTATCTCCCGTACGTCGGCGAACTGCGGAAACCGCGCCGCCGGCAGGAACGAGCCGACCTCGAAGTGCCGCACGCCGGCGGCGTATTCCTCGCGCAGCCAGCGCTGCTTGGCGGCTGTGGACGGGAGCGTTCTCACCAGCTGCAGGCCGTCGCGCAGGCCGACCTCGCGCAGCGTCACGGTCTGTCGCGGATAGACGGCGTCGGAAGCGGTCATGCAGGCCTCCCGCCGGCCGGGGCGGGGGCCTCGAGCTCGACGCGGATCGCCGTGGTGTCGGCGCCGAGCGCGGGCACGTGCAGGCCTTCGCCGATGCTGCGGCCGTTCCATTCCAGTGGCAGCGCCGGCACACGTACCGCGGCGCCGTCGGGCAGGGTGGCGCTGACGAGGCCGCCGGGCCGGAGCACATGCGGATCGCTGAACATGTCCTCGGGGCGGTTGATCGGCGAGAAGCAGATGTTCAGGCGGTCGAGCGTCGCCATGGCGTCCGCCATGGTCCAGCGCCGCAGCTCGTCCGCGACGCGCGGCAGGATGCGGCCGCGGGCGAGGATGCGGTCGGTGGTGGTGGCGAGCGAGGGATCCTCAGTGAGGTCCTGCAGGTTGAAGGTACGGCAAAAGCTCTGCCAGTGGCCCTCGGTGACGACGCCGATGAACAGGCGCTCGCCGTCGGCGGTGTCGAAGATGTCGTAGACCGGCCAGGCATGCTCGCGCTCGGGCATCGACAGCGGCTTATCGCCGGTCATCTCGTATTGCACCATGTGCTGCGCCACCAGAAACAGGCAGTTCTCGAACAGGCCGACACGGATGTCGGTGCCGGCGCGGCTGCCATTGCGCTGGTAGAGCGCAGCGAGGATGGCGATGGCGCCGAACATGCCACCCATGATGTCGTTGGCGGAGGAGCCGACCCGTTGCGGCTTCTCCCTGGTGCCGGTCATGGCGGCAAGGCCGGTCATCATCTGCACGACCTCGTCGAGGGCGGGGCGGTGCTCGTAGGGGCCGGAGAGGAAGCCCTTGTGGCCGGCGATGATCAGGTGGGGATGGCGGCGGCGCAGCGCCGCCAGGCCGATGCCCTGGCGGTCGAGCTGGCCGTCGCGGAAATTTTCCAGGAACACGTCGGCGGTGTTGAGCAGGCGGTGCAGCGTCTCGCGGTCGGCGTCGGCGCTGAAGTCGAGCACGATGCTGCGCTTGCCGCGGTTGAACAGCGGGAAGAAAGCGTGACCCATGCCACCAAGGTTACGGGTCTTGTCGCCGGCCGGCGGTTCGACCTTGATCACCTCGGCGCCGAGCTGCGCCAGGATCATGCCGCAGGTCGGGCCCATCACCATATGGGTCATTTCCACCACCCGCACCCCGGCGAGCGGCAATTCGGCGTCTGTCATGGGCGTTCCTCGCGATCGGCTGAAGCGATGCCCGATCAGGCTAGGCTTCCGTCTCCCTTCTGAAAAATATAATCTGTCGATTGCTCTCTTCGATCTCCTAGAACGCAGCGGCGGCCGTCTCCGCTGCCGACATGAGGCCGCCGATGGATTCGCGCCAGCTTCGCTACTTCGTCGCCGTCTACGAGCAGCGCAACCTGTCCCGCGCCGCCGACCAGACCAACGTGGCGCAGTCGGCGATCAGCCATCACATCGCCAACCTCGAGGCGGAGTTCGCCACCCCTCTGTTCGAGCGCAAGCCGCGCGGCATGGAGCCGACGGCGGCGGGCGAGCGGCTCTATGAGCATGCCCGCTTCATCCTGCGCGCGATGTCGGATGCCGAACGCGAGGTGCGCCAGGGCGCCGACGTGATGTCCGGCGAGATCTCCGTCGGCATGGCGAACTCCGGCGTCAAGACGATCGGCGTGCCGCTGATGCAGACGGTGCTAGCGAAGCATCCGGACCTCAAGCTGTCGCTGACCGAGGGGCTGTCGGGCGCGACGCTGATGCACCTGATGGCGTCGCACGTCGATCTCGCGCTGCTCTACAATCCGTCGGCGGACAAGGACCTCGTCGCCGAGCCGGTGCTGGAGGAGCGGATGGTCTGCGTCGGCACGCCGAAGGTGATCGGCTGCAGCAAGGCGCCGATCACCTTCGACGAGATGGCGCGGCTGCCGCACATCCTGCTCGGCCAGGGATCGTCGTCGCGGGCGCTGCTCGACGATCCGGTGCCGCTGAAGCGGCTGGAGGCGAGCGCGGTGCTGCATCTCAACTCGCTGTCGGCGATCACCGGCGCGCTGCTCGCCGGGCTCGGCTGTGCGCTCGCGACGAAACTGTTCGTGCGCGAACAGCTCAAGGCGGGAACCCTGGTGGCGCGCGAGGTGGTGCGGCCGAAGCTGACGCGCACGCTCTACATCTGCCGCCTGCGCAACCGGCCCGCGACCTATGTGATGGAGGAGATGAAGCGGCTGATGTTGCGCCTTATCGCCGAGCAGGTCCGCCGCGGCGCCTGGGAGGCGAAGCTGCTCTGAGGCCGGCAGCACCGCCGGGCGTCAGAGGCTCAGGAGATACTAGTTCAGGAGATACTTGGCAGCGGCGACGATCAGCACCAGCAGCACGAAGATCAGGAACGCGGGAACCCGCGGTCTGCCCGTCGCGCCATTGCCGGATCGCGGGCCGGCTCCTTGAGTGCCCCCGACGCGCGGCGCGGCCTGCGGCTTCGGCCGCTGGAACGGGGTGACGTTGTTGCTGGCCGGGGAGACCGACGGGCTCGGCAGCACCGGCGCGGTGCCGCTGCCGCCCATCGCGGCATAGTAGTCCTGGTAGACCTTGGCGATGGTCGCGTCGGTCGCGTCCGCCTCCGAGGCGGTCTGCAGCAGGGCCCGGTAGCGCGCGAGGTAGGCTTGCGCCTCCGCCGGCAGCGCGTCCGCGCCGTTCAGCTTGGCCATCATCTTCCACGTCGCCACGTCGGCGCGCGCCTGGGTGTCCGCGCGCCGGGCGATCATCATGTCCGCAGCCTTGACCACAAAATCCTCGAGTGCCGATCGGAGTGCTCGTCCTGTCAAGGCATGTCACAACCGGTCGCTGGTCAGCAAGAGCAGTGTGCGGCCGGAACGGCAAGCCTGCCATCCTGCCGAGATGACTGTCAGATTCCGGCCTATTTGTGTGGCAGGAACCGGCTGCCGGTGCGAAACCATGCCATCGCGACAGGCCCATGGCGCGACCTGCGAATCGGTCGCGGCCGGCCTGCCGCCGGTGCGGCAGGGGACGGCCGCCTTCGAAGTTCTCGAACGTTCCCATCGATATGTTCGTCTGGATTTTACGTGCGTCCGCGGCAACATGGCGGAACGCTGCGGACGGTCCGCGACAGACGGGCCGGCAGCCGGGGAAACGCGACACACCGTCGCCGGGAGGACCGCATGAGCGCTGCCGCCATCGATGTTGCCAGTGCGCCGTCGCCGCAGGCCGGGCGGGCGGATGCCATCGCCGAGCGGCTGGAGCGGCTGCCGACGTCCGGCTATCTCTGGCGCCTGGTGATCCTGCTGTCGCTCGGCGGCTGGTTCGAGATCTATGATCTGTTCTTCACCGGCTACATCGCGCCGGGGTTGACCCGCAGCGGGCTGCTCACCACCACCACCCAGGCGTTCTTCGGCTTCTCCGGCATCGGCGCCTTCATCGCCGCGACCTTCGCCGGCCTGTTCGTCGGCACTTTCTTTCTCGGCTTCCTGGCCGACCGCTTCGGCCGCCGCTTCATCTTCACCTATGCGCTGCTCGCCTACAGCCTGGCCTCCGTGGTGATGGCCTGCCAGTCGACCGCGCAGGGCGTGTTGCTGTGGCGCTTCCTCGCCGGTATCGGCCTCGGCGTCGAGATCATCACCATCGACGCCTACATCACCGAGCTGGTGCCAAGCCGGATGCGCGGCCGCGCCTTCGCGGTCAACCAGGCGGTGATGCTCTCAGCCGTACCGATCGTGGCGCTGCTGTCGTGGTGGCTGGTGCCGCTGGCGCCGCTCGAGGTCGACGGCTGGCGCTGGGTGGTGCTGATCGGCGCCGCCGGTAGCATGGTGATCTGGGTGCTGCGGCTGTTCGTGCCGGAAAGCCCGCTGTGGCTCGCACGCCATGGCCGCACCAGCGAGGCGATGGCGATCCTGCAGCGGATCGAGGCCGCGGCCGGCGCCCCAGCGCCATCGGTTCCGGCGCGAGCGGGCCAGGCGGTGGAGGCGGCAGGAGCTGTCGTCGGGCCACGGACAGGGTATGGCGAGCTGCTGCGACCGCCACATCTGCCGCTGGTCGTCCTGTTCATGGTCTTCAACCTGTGCCAGGCGTTCGGCGTCTACGGCTTTGCCAACTGGGTGCCGACGCTGCTGGTGGAGAAGGGCATCACCGTCACCAAGAGCCTGCAGTATGCCTTCATCATCGCGGTGGCCTATCCGCTGGCGCCGCTGCTCGCGGCGAGCTTCGCCGACCGCTTCGAGCGCAAGTGGATCATCAGCGCCGCGGCGGTGGTGATCGGCATCTTCGGCCTCGCCTTCGCCCAGCTTGCCGCCCCGGCGCTGCTGATCGGCTGCGGCGTGATCATCACCGCGGCCAACATGACCATGTCCTACGCCTACCACGCCTACCAGACGGAGGTGTTCCCCACGCGCATCCGCGCCCGGGCCGCCGGCCTCGTCTATTCGATGAGCCGTCTCAGCGCGACCTTTTCGGGCTTCATCGTCGCCTACACGCTGCGCGAGGTCGGCGTCAGCGGCGTGTTCGGGCTGATCACCGCGGCGATGGTCGTGGTGGTGATCACCATCGCCGGCTTCGGCCCCAATGTGCGGGGGCGGCCGCTCGATGTGGCCTGATCCATCCCACGGGCATTTTGCATCGCAGCAAGAGCGCCGCACAAATCATGCGCCCCCTGCGAACGGGCAATGGTGTTTTGGGCCACGGCTTGCGATGGTGTGCCACCGATTTGCCGGCGGCGTTCGTCGCCTGGCGACAAGCCTGTGGGAGGAAGAAGAAAATGCGACACATCGTGCTCGCGGCCGTGTCGGTCGCCATCGCCGCGCTGGTCGGGCCGGCCGCGGCGCAGCAGCCCATTGTCATCAAGTTCAGCCATGTGGTTGCGCCGGACACGCCGAAGGGGCTCGCCGCCGAGAAGTTCAAGGAACTGGCCGAGAAGTACACCGACGGCAAGGTCAAGGTGGAGGTCTACCCCAACTCCCAGCTCTACAAGGACAAGGAAGAGCTCGAGGCGCTGCAGCTCGGCGCCGTGCAGATGCTGGCGCCGTCGAACTCCAAGTTCGGCCCGATCGGCATCAAGGAGTTCGAGGTGTTCGATCTGCCCTACATCCTGCCGGACCTCGCCACGCTGCGGAAGGTCACCGATGGCCCGCTCGGCGCCAGGCTTTTGAAGCTGCTCGAGCCGAAGGGCATGATCGGCCTCGCCTACTGGGACAATGGCTTCAAGCAGATGAGCGCCAACAAGAAGCTGCTGGCGCCGGCGGACTACAGGGGCCTCAAGTTCCGCATCCAGTCGTCCAAGGTGCTGGAAGCCCAGTTCCGCGCGCTCGGCGCGGTGCCGCAGGTGATGGCGTTCTCCGATGTCTACCAGGCGCTGCAGACCGGCGTCGTCGACGGCCAGGAGAACACGCCCTCCAACATGCTGACCCAGAAGATGCACGAGGTGCAGAAGTACACCACGCTGACCAACCACGGCTACATCGGCTACGTGGTGGTGGTGAACAAGAAGTTCTGGGAAGGCCTGCCGGCCGACATTCGCGGCCAGCTCGACAAGGCGATGAAGGAAGCGACCATCTACGGCAACGGCCGCTCGGCGCAAGAGAACAACGATGCGCTCGAGGAGATGCGCAAGTCCGGCAAGACCGAGCTGATCAAGCTGACGCCGGAGCAGGACGCGGCGATGCGCAAGGCGATGGAGCCGGTCTATAACGACGTCGCCTCGCGCATCAGCAAGTCGCTGATCGACGAATTCCGCAAGGAATCCGGCGCCACCAACTGATGCAAGGCGCCCCTTTCCGGGCCTGCTGCCGGGCACGGTCTCGTGCCCGGCATGACATCGCGAAACAATCTTCGATGATGCGGCGAGCGGCCGTGAGCGCGAACAAGGCGTGACGGCGAAGCCGCTGGGGGACAATCTTGAACATCCTGCTGCGCATCCTCGACCGCCTCGAGGAGATCCTGATCGCCACGCTGATGGGTGCGGCGACGCTGCTGATCTTCGTTGCCGTGCTGCACCGCTTCGGCACCGGCATTCCGCTGCTCTATCCCTACCTCATCAACATCCACATCTCCTGGGCGCAGGAGCTGTGCATCTACATGTTCATCTGGATGGCCAAGTTCGGCGCCGCCTATGGCGTGCGCACGGGCATCCATGTCGGCGTCGACGTGCTGGTCAAGCGCCTCAATGACCAGTGGCGCAAGGGCGTCGTCACCTTCGGGCTGCTTGGCGGCGCGTTGTTCACCGCCATCGTCGGCACCATGGGCGGCAAGTTCGTGATCGAACTGATGAGCACCGACCAGGTGTCGCCCGACCTCGAGCTGCCGAGCTGGCTGGTCTATGCCTGCATTCCGCTGGGATCCTACCTGATGTGCTTCCGCTTCCTGCAGGTCGCCTTCGCCTACTGGCGCACCGGCGAGCTGCCGCACCACGACGCCACCATGGTCGATGGTATTGAGACCTCGCCGAAGGCGCCGATCAGCGTGGGAGAAGCCTGATGACTGCATTGATCATCTTCGGGCTGCTGTTCGCGCTGATGCTCACCGGCATGCCGGTGTCGATCGCGCTCGGCCTCTCCGTGCTCACCTTCCTGTTCACCATGACCGAGGTGCCGATCGAGAGCGTCGGGCTGAAGCTGTTTTCCGGCCTCGACAATTTCGGCATCATGGCGATCCCGTTCTTCATCCTCGCCGGCACCTTCCTGACCCGCGGCGGCGTCGCGCGGCGGATGATCACCTTCACCACTTCGCTGGTGGGACATCTGCCCGGCGGTCTCGGCCTTGCCGGCGTCGCCGCCTGCGCCATGTTCGCGGCGATCTCCGGCTCCAGCGTAGCGACCGTGGTGGCGATCGGCTCGATCATGATGCCCGCGATGGTCGACCACGGCTATCCCAGCCGCTTCGGCGTCGGTGTCATCTCGACCTCCGGCGCACTCGGCATCCTGGTGCCGCCGTCGATCATCCTCGTGCTATACGGCGTCTCGACCAACACCTCGATCGGCGCGCTGTTCATCGCCGGCATCGTGCCGGGCATCCTGCTCGCCTGCATGCTCGCGGCCGTGACCTGGTACATCGCCTGGCGCAACGATTACCCGCGCATGCCGCGCGCGACCTTCGGCCAGCGCTGGGTCGCGTTCCGCGAGAGCCTGTGGGGCCTCTTGCTGATCGTCATGGTGCTCGGCGGCATCTATGGCGGCATCTTCACGCCGACGGAAGCCGCCGCGGTCGCCGCGGTCTACGCCTTCTTCATCACGGTGTTCGTCTACAAGGAGCTGCGCCTCGCCGACGTGCCCAAGGTGCTGCTGCAGGCGGCGAGCATGAGCTCGATGCTGCTCTACATCATCACCAATGCGGTGCTGTTCTCGTTCCTGATGACCCACGAGCAGATCCCGCAGGAGATGGCGGCGTGGATCGTGCAGCAGAAATTCAGCCTGTGGATGTTCCTGCTGGTGGTCAACGTCGTGCTGCTGATCGCCGGCAACGTCATGGACCCGTCGTCGATCCTCCTGATCATGGCGCCGATCCTCTATCCGCTGGCGACCAAGATCGGGGTCAACCCGGTGCATCTCGGCATCCTGATGATCGTCAACACCGAGGTCGGCCTGTGCCATCCGCCGGTCGGCCTCAACCTCTACATCGCCAGCAGCATCGCCAAGATGGGGATCAGCGAGATCACCGTCGCCGTGCTGCCCTGGCTGGTGGCGATGCTGGTGTTCCTCGGGCTCATCACCTACGTGCCGGAGATCTCGCTGTGGCTGCCGCATCTGCTCGGCATGATGTAGCGCGGCCTCCGGGGCGCCCCACGGGGCGCTCCAGGCCGGGCGGGGCTGCCACGGCGCCGCCGCACCGATGAACCGCCAGCCATCTTCCTGTCCAAACCTTAAGTTGATTGGCCGCCCCCGGGCGGCCATTTTCCCATGGGGCGATTGATCCGCGTGCGGCCGGCGATGAGGCGGCGCACAGCCATCTGGAGGTTCCCATGAAGAAGTTTGTTGTCGCCGGCGTCGCTGCGCTCGCGCTCCTCGGCACGTCCGCGGTCTACGCCCAGCACCGCGACTGGCGGGGTGGCGGCTGGCGCCCCGGCATGTCCCGCATGAGCCCGGAGGACCGCCTCGCCTTCGTCGACGCCCGTATCGCTGCGGTGAAGGCCGGGCTGAAGCTGACGCCGGAGCAGGAGAAGAACTGGCCGGCGATCGAGACCGCGGTGCGCGACTTCGCCAAGCAGCGCATCGACCGCGCCAATGCCTCGGCCGACAAGACCCAGCAGGACGATCCGATCGTGCGGCTGCGCGACCGCGCCGACCGCATGGCGGCCACCGCCGCCGGCCTCAAGCGCATCGCCGACGCGTCCGAGCCGCTCTACAAGACCCTCGACGACGGCCAGAAGCGGCGCCTGTCGTTCCTCACCCGCGGTTTCGGCGGCCACCACCGCTTCGGCGGCTGGCGTGACCATGACGGCGAGCGCGGCGGCGACCATGACCGCGGCCGCGGCATGGACCGCGACGGCGGCTCCGATCGCCTCTGAGCTTTTTTCGTCGCGCAGCTGGCGCGCGAAGGTTAACTGAACCAGATCCCGAAGGCGGAGCTGTCCTCCTTCGGGATTTTTCTCTTATTTATTTGAATTCATTCGGAAATTTGACGCGGCGGCAGCGCGGCTCCGAGACCTGGCGCGCAATCGTCGGGCACGGCGCTCCGATGGCCTGCGAAGCCTGTGAAAATCTCCCGTCCGGATGCAAAAAACTTCCGTCACATTGCTGGACAGAGGGGAGTCGCTTTGCTAAACGACGGCCTCCCGCGACGACTTTCCGGAACGGGTTCCGGGCGCATAGCTCAGTTGGTAGAGCAGCTGACTCTTAATCAGCGGGTCCTAGGTTCGAGCCCTAGTGCGCCCACCAAGCATCTTCAGATGCTTGACCGGAAAATCCCGAAATCAGACGCAGAGCAGTGCGACCCATTTAGAAGTCATTTAAACGACTTCGTGCGACTTCCGTCTCCCGGGATTCCATCTCTTCGAGCTTTCGCATCGCGTTCTCAGCGAGTCGCACATCACGCCCGAGGTAGTGTTTGTCGAGGATCGCCTCCTCGTCTTTGAGGCCGTGGCTGGTAAGGGTCGCGATCTACGGCACCGCGGCCTCGGTCAGCGCCAGCCGGACAACTGCGGACCCCCCTCAAATCGTGAAAGGTCAGGCCCGGGATGCCGGCCTTGTGGCACGCGCTCGCCCAAGACGTGCGAAAGCCGTCAGACGTCCAGGGCCGCCCATGGTGGTCAAGATCATGGGGCTGCGACGGCTGACACCGGCATTTTGTATGCACTGGCAGTTATTGTTGATTCGGCGTCACGAGTTATGTGCCGAGATGCCGATTAATACAAAAGAACGAATGACGGTAGTCTGACACGGAGGAAACCGATCAGAGTTTGCAGCATGCTCAAGTATATAAATGGAATTTTTGCCGGCCTTTTCTGCATGACGGCTGCGTTGGCGGAGCCAACTGGTTCAAAGCTGCGAAGCGATTTGGATGATGCAATCGATAAAGCGATTGTCGAGCAGCGTCTCGTTGGCGCGGTTGTTATGGTTATGCACGACGGAAAGTTTGTTTATCGCCGTGCCGCGGGTTACGCCGATCGTGAATCGAAAACAAAAATGCAGGAAGACACGATATTCCGTCTGGCTTCCGTTTCTAAACCGATCGTCGTTGCCGCGGCCCTGGCGCTCGTGGATCAGGGCAGGTTAGGACTCGATCAACCGGTGAGCGACTGGTTGCCTGACTTTCGTCCCGCTCTGCCGAATGGCGAGACCCCAGTCATAACCGTCCGTGAACTCCTGAATCACACGGCCGGCCTCAGCTATGGATTTCTGGAGAACCCGAATGGTCCTTATCACCGGTTGGGCGTCTCCGACGGGATGGATGAATCCCGTCTGAGCCTCGAGGAGGAGACGCGCCGCGTCTCGGCCGCCGGCCTGGCCTATGAACCAGGAAAAGGCTGGGGCTACTCGGTCGCCATCGATGTGCTGGGCAACGTCATTTCCTCAGCTGCGCGCAGGCCTCTCCCGGAGGTGGTGCGCAAACTGGTGACGGAGCCACTTCAGATGAAGGATGCGGGTTTCAGTGTCAGATCCAGAGCCCGGCTCGCGACGGCTTATGTTGATGGCAAGTCCGGGCCCAGCGTGATGAAGGATCCTGAAGTCGTTCCTTTCGCCGAAATGGCGGGTATTCGCTTCTCACCCGGCCGCGCACTTGGAAAGGATTTTTACCCTTCGGGCGGCGCCGGCATGGTTGGTACAGCGCGTGATGTGGCGCGGTTTCTCGATAATGTGAGGCAGGGCGGATCGCCTGTCCTGCGGCAAGCGACCGCGCGATCGATGATGGCGAATCAGACGGCAGACTTCCCGATCAACTTGTATGGGCCAGGTTGGGGCTTTGGTTTCGGAGGTGCTGTGCTGCGTGATCCGGCGTTGGCAAAGACACCGCAGTCTCCTGGCACGTGGGCATGGGGTGGCGTGTATGGTCATAGCTGGTTTGTCGATCCCGTAAAAAAGCTGACCGTGGTTGTCATGACCAACACCGCCTTTGAAGGAATGGCGGGCAAGCTTCCAACGGACGTGCGCGACGCCGTTTACAAGAACATTCACCAATGACATGTTCCAGCAGCGAGCAGCCGCTGTCATTGTCAAGGCGCTTTGCACTGCTCCTGATTCGGGCGCGGACTTCGATGTTTTGCTCGGACTTGGACTGTTTTCATGGCGATTGAAACGCTAGAACTCGCCATATTTGTCAGTGTAATCAAGCATTCTAGCTTCGCGCGTGCCGCGGAGGAGTTTGAGTTGACTCCGTCGGGTGTCAGCCGGATCGTTTCACGTTTGGAAGATCGCCTGGGTACGCGGCTACTACAGCGCACCACACGTAGGTTGTCGCTGACGGAAGCTGGGTCTCTCTTCCATCGCCGGGCTTTACGCTTGCTCGCGGATATGTCCGAAATCGAATCGGAAATGTCCAGTATGACCCAACAGCCGCGCGGGTTACTGCGGCTCAATGCGCCAGTCGTTTTCGGCAGGCTTCATGTTGTGCCATTTCTGGGTGAGCTGCGACGACGTTTTCCAGAAATCGCGGTTGAACTCACGCTCACCGATCGATTTGTCGATGTCGTGGATGCGAGTGTCGATCTCTCTATCAGGATTGGCGGGCTTGCGGACTCGCGCTTGATAGCGCGCAGACTTTGCACAAACAGGCGCTTGATTGTTGCAAGTCCGGATTATCTCGCGCGCAAAGGTCGGCCGCAACAGCTTTCCGATCTTACAAGCCACGATTGCCTGGTCTATACAGGAATCCCTCGTCCCCATGACTGGCGACTTTCTGGGCCAAATGGTTCCGTGAGCGTTGCTGTTCAGGGACCCATTACATCCAACAATGTCGAGGCATTATTAGAAGCCGCAAGAAATGGGCATGGAATTGCACTGGGAGCGACCTTCTCCGCTCACGAAGCGCTAAGGTCTGGATCTCTTGTGCGCGTACTCCCGGAGTTCGAGTTTGAACCGACCGCTATCTTTGCGGTTTATGCCTCCAATCGGCAATTGTCCCGGAAGGTGCGGGCGGTGATTGATCTGCTCGCATCGACCTTTAGTGATCCGCCGCTGTGGGATCGCCAGCTCCCGTGAAATTCGCTTCCAGAGGAGGTGGCCGTTTCTGGCAGCAAGATCATCTGTTTCTTCGCCCGAAAAAGCGACACCAATGGCCCGTGATGAATGCATCGGAGGGGGAGGCTGGCTCGATACAATGAGCCAGTCTCCCCAGGCCGGTTCTAGCGCGATACGGACAGGATGAGTTTGCCGGTCGCTTGGCGGGCTTCGATGAGCTCATGGGCCTGTCGCGCTTCGGAGAGTGGCAGGACTCTGGACGGTTGCAGGTGGACAGCGCCAGACTCCACGAGACGGATGGCAGCCTCGGCTGCCTGATACCAGCGATCCGGATGCGCAGCCGCAAGGCCGCTGATTGTGTAGCCAAGTACGCCCTTCGCACCAAACCAAAGGTCGAATGCCGAGAGCTTCGCTGCTTCAGACGCGGATGCATTGCCGAAATAAGCCACGCGCCCCATGGGCTTGAGAACGCCTAGGGAGCGAATGAGCGTTTCTCCGCCGAGGCTTTCAAGGACGATATCGACGCCCTCTCCGTTGGTTTGATCACCAATGGCTTTGTCGAACTCTTTGTGAAGCAGGACGGCGTCGTAGCCAGCGTTTAAGGCTGCTTCGCGCTTGGCGTCAGATCCAACGACGCCGATGACCTTGGCGGCACCCAGGGCCTTCGCATACTGTGCGGCGAGTGTTCCAACGCCGCCGGCTGCAGCATGAATAAGGACTGTGTCGCCGCGTCGGATTCGCGCAACGTCGGCAAGAAGCTGGTAGGCAGTCACGGCCGCGCAGGGAAAGCCTGCGCCTTCCTCGAACGACAAGACCCTCTCCGCGCGGCGCAATGATATGGCGAGCCTTGCATCGACCACGACGCGCTCCGCATAACCGTTCAATGACCGTCCCGGAGACCAGGAAAAAGCTGCGACCTGCTCTCCCAGCGCAAACTTTCCGACATTCGCACCAAGCTCGGTGACGACGCCTGCCACTTCAAGTCCCGGAACAGCAATCGGATCGCCACCGAGTGTGCCTTTGCGATGCATGATCTCGGCAAAATTTACACCAGCAGCGTGCACGTCAATGGCGATTTGTCCCGGCTGGGGCCGGGGCGCATCGATATCGACAAGAGATAGTTGTTCGGGGCCGCCAAAGGCGCGAAATTGAATAGCTTTCATCATTTACCTCATGTGTCTTGAACAGGCTGAGGTTAGACGAAGCAGTTTCGCTGATCTCTCGATGCTGAGACATTGCATCCGTGACGCAGGTTCACGAAAGCGCTCAGGTCAAATTCTGGAAGGCCAAGGCTCGCAAGAGGTGATGGTTCACCCGGCGTTCCGATTATTGATTCTCGATCATGAGATCGATGTTTCTCGTTGCAATAGTCACTTGGCGGTTCGGATTTCATAATTCGCGCTGGCAGGACGCATGAATGTCTTGATCCCAATCGCGGAGATAAACAGATGACTGTGAAGAAGCTCCTCCGGCGCGGCATTGCTTTTGCCGTTTTGATGTCGATCAATCTCACGGGAGTGCAAAAAGCGCGGGCGATCTATCAGGCTCCCGCAAATGACACCGGCGTCCGGGTCGTTGCGGTTCTGAAAGCCAAGCCGGGCCTGGAAGGCGATACAAAGAAAGCTCTTCTATCCGTGGCGCAGGACTCGCGTCAGGAGGACGGCTGCATACATTATGAAATCAACCAGCCCGCTGATGATCCGAGCGTGTTTGTCTTTTATGAAGTCTGGCGCTCCCGCGGAGATCTGAACGCTCATTTTGAGAAGTCCTATTTCAAGGCGGTTGCGGATCGGCTTGGCACGCTCCTGATTCAGCCAGCCGACCTCAAAATACTTGAACCGATCAAGCCTTGATTTGGCGGCCGCAAAAGAACGTGTCGGGTTTGATATCGCGCGGCCTGGTCGCGCGCGGACGGTGACGCCATGACGGCCGTCATTGGCCGGCGGGTCGGCACCGCAGATCGCCGCATGCCAGCCGCAGGCTTTTGACGTCGCCTGGTGACTGGCATGCGGGGAGCTGAACCGCAGGCGTGATCCGTCAATTGCTGAGCAGGCGCGTCCAGTTGCCGGATCCGGTGCAGACGTAGGTCGCGATCTTGCCGGCGGCCTGAGACACGCCTGTTCCGGTCGCAACACCGTTGATGGTGTTGGGACTGGCGCCGAAGACCTGAATGGAATTGGCGCCGAGATTGGCAACTGTCTGCTGCCGGCCTGCGATGCAGGGTGTCAGCTTGACCGACGCATTCGCCGGGCTCGCCGTGGACACGGTGTTGACCGAGGCTGACAGCTGCGTGGCATTGGCTTGGCCGCCGCCGGCAAACGCGGTGATCCCGGCCATCGCCGGCAGGGTTGCCGCGATGTCGTTGACCCCCAGCACGCTGTAGCCGACAGCCGGTTCAGTGCCTTCGACCGGCGCTGTCGTGTACGATCCCGTTGGGTTGGTCGTTGCATTGAACAGCCCGGATGTCGCGAAACCGGAGATCGTAATATTGCTGCTGGGCGAACCGGCATCATAGGAAAAGATATAGGCCGGGGTATAGGTGCCGGTACCGCCGTCGTCTCGTCCGACCTTGCTCAGGCCGCCGCTGATGCTGATATTCCTCGATCCGCTGAAATAGATCTGTGCGTTCTGGTCGGCTGCGATGTTGTTGCGGCCGTTCCTGTAGAAGACAGAGTTCGAGACCGTTATTCCGGTGACGCCGATGAGTCCCAGGCCGGCGGAGTAGTTTCGATCGAACAGGCTGTTGGAAATGCTGTTGGCTTCGGTTCCACCGTAACTCAGAATTCCGAAACCTTGATTCCATTCGAACCGGCAATTGACAATCGTATTGGCGTTGGAGCCGGCACCGAGATAAATGCCGTTGCCGGCATTGTTGGCGAAATCGGCATTCATGACGAATGAGTCGACCACGTTGGCGAGTCCCGTCGTATTGCTCCCGAACGTCGTGTTCATGATGTGGATTCCGCCCGTATAGGCGCTTCCTCCGATTCCGGTCGCGCAGCCGATGATGGTCGCGTCGTTGACGATGAGCTGAAAGCTGCCGCCGGAAATGCCGGTGATGCTGGTGCTCTTGCAGTCGATGAAGATTCCGTCGATCGCAGCTCCCTTGGTGACGGCGGACACGTTCAGAACGTTGGTTGCGCCGGCGACCCCGGTCAGGACGGGCCTGGCACTTGCGGTTGCAGCCGTGCTGGTGCCGTATTCGATGCTGGCCAGTCCGATCAGCCTGTTGCCGTTGTTGATCTGGACATCGCCGACCGCATAGATCTTGGCGGGATTGACCCAGCAAATCGTGTTGCTGGACAGGCATTGATTGAACGCCGCGGTGTCGTTCGTGACGCCGTCGCCAACGGCGCCGTAGTCTGTGACGCTGGCGCTTGGCGGTGCGGCCAAAGCAAACGCGGTCGAGACCACATAGATATTCAATGCAACGAGCAGTTTTCGTTTCAGCATCGAACTCTCCTTTTCCTTGCGGTTGTGGACGAAAAGTCGCATCGATGGACGAGACGCTTGCGTGGTGGGCACGGACTTCGGGGGGGCGGGGACGCGGAGACGTCAGTTGTTCAGGCAAGGGCACGACGAATGCCGTCTCGCACTTGCTCGTGCGAAACCACGCATTGGCGATCGTGTGCGGGCGGAAATAAGCCTGTCGCCGAGATGCCTCTTGAACGACAAAGCGCCCCGCGGTTGCCCCGGGGCGCTGTGTTCGTCGCGTGATCCAGACTTCTTGCGACCGTACCAACCATCATCGATTGGCCGTTACGGCGCAAGCGGCTGATATCGAAAGCTGTGGCTAAGCGCCGAACCGAAATCCTGGTTTGAGACGCGCATCTATCCCCGGCCCGGCGCCATCGCAAGCGAGGCGCTCAAGCACATCGTCCAGCTCCACGCCATCGAGACGGATATCCGTAGCCGCAGCGCCGAGGATGAGGTTCAGCCGGTTTTCTGATCCGCCGCGAAAGCCGCCAGCTGCGCGGCGAAGGCGCGCTGATAGGCCGGGCGCGCTTCGCCGCGGGCGAGGTAGGCGGCGAGGTTCGGATAGTCGTCCAGCATACCCGACGATTTCAGCCGCAGCAGCACTGACACCATCATCAGGTCGCCCGCGCTGAATACGCCATCGAGCCAGTCGGCATCGGACAGGCGGTCGGACAGTTGCTCCAGCCGGTGGCGGACGCGGCTCTCGACCAGAGGCAGACGCTGCTCATACCAGGTCGCGTCGCGCTCCAGCAGCCGTGCTGTCTCGCGTTCGAGGATCGGAGGCTCCACCGTATTGAGCGCGGCGAACATCCAGGTGATCGCACGCGCCCGCGCATGGGCGTCGTCGGGCAACAGGCCGGAGCAGCGTTCGGCGAGATGCAGCACGATCGCACCTGTCTCGAACAGGATGAGGTCGCCTTCCTCATAGGTCGGAATCTGACCAAACGGTTGAAGCGCGCGATGCGCGGGCACCTTCATCGCAGCGAATGACACGGGACGAACCTCGTAGGGCTGCCCGACTTCTTCCAGCGCCCAGCGAACGCGCGCGTCGCGCGCCAGTCCTCTGCCGCCGTCGGGGGACCGTTCGAAGGCCGTAATGATGATTGTCATCGTGGGGCTCCTCCTCGGCCAACATCACCGGCCGCCGCATGGTTCGCCGGACGCCATCGAGACCTGATCCTACCTGATGGGAGGCCCGACGGCCCGTCGCGCGGTTGCGCCAGGGCAGTCCAATGTGCGTCCGGGCAGGTCGTCTTTACAAGCATTTACATGACAGGTTGAGCTTCGCGCTGGAAGTACACCGAGCTTTATTTCAAAGCAGACACATTTGGCATCGCGCGGGCGAGGAAAAGTTGGCGACCTTTGAATTGCTGGGCGCTCAATCAACCGCGAAGAGGGTCTGGAGTGAGCGCTGAACCTTCGTTTCTGGTCGACGGAGCACATTTTTTCAACGCGAACGGGACGGGTATCGCCTCGTACGCGCGGACCCTCGCCAACACGTTGCGCGTCCTGCGGGCCTCCGTTGCGGTCTTGTATGGCCGGCAGATCATTGCCCAGAAGAATGACGCGCCGCTGGCGCTGACCACTCAGCTGTTCGGCAATCCTGCCGGTGACAATGCCATCCACAAGCTGCTCAATGCAGCGTCTCGGGTCCTTCATGCGCACGCTCCTTTTGGTGGCGCCGTGCGTGCCCGCGAGATCTCGCAGGCGGGAGTGATGCTCGCGAGCCTGGATCCGCCACTGCCCAAGGCGGATGTCGTCTACAATGCAAACCGGCTGTATGAGCGGGCCGGCTATTCCTTTCATGTCAGGGGGCGGCTCACGGAAGTCCGTCTCGACCGTCCGGCGGCGCTTGCGCACTGGACGAGCCCGCTTGCCGTGAAAGCGAGGGGATGCCCGAACATCTACACCATCCACGATCTCATTCCCTTGCAGTATCCGCATTTCGTGCTCGATCGGGGCGGCCGGTCAGTTCATCTGCACGCGGCCATCGCGCGCGAGGCTGATCTCATCGTCACGGTGTCGGAGGCTTCAAAACAGGCCATCGTCGACCTGCTGAACGTGCCAGCGGAGCGCGTTGCGGTCACCTACCAGCCGACGCCGCCGCTGCCCGCCATGAAGCGCGAGGACGCCGAACGGCTGGTCGAGGCGACGTACGGGCTCAAGGCGGGGCAGTATGCCCTGTTCGTTGGCGCCATCGAGCCGAAGAAGAATCTGAAACGGCTGATCGAGGCATTCATCCTCGCCAATCCCGGGATTCCGCTCGTTCTGGCCGGTCCGCTCGGCTGGATGTACGATAATGATCTCAGGCTTATGGGAATCATCAACCGCAGCAGCGGTAGCAAGCTGATCCGGCGGCTCGGATACTTGCCACGGGCCCATGTCTCCGCCCTGCTTCGGTGCGCGCGCTTCCTGACGTTCCCGTCGGTCTGCGAAGGGTTCGGCCTGCCGGTGCTCGAGGCCATGCAGCTGGGGGTGCCGGTCCTGACGTCCAACACCAGCTCTCTTCCCGAGGTCGCAGGGCAGGCCGCGGTGCTCGTCGATCCGCTGGATGTCGCCGATATGGCGCGCGGCATCCGCGAGCTGGCCTTTGATGCCGATCTGCGCCATGGACTTGTCGCGTGCGGACACGAGCAAGTTCAAAAATTTACGGAAGAGGTCTACAGGAAACGTCTCGCGGCGGCCTATGCACGCGTCGGCGTGCATTTGCCTGTCGGGGAAGCGCGGCTGCAAAATGAGTCTGTCGCGAAGATCCCTCTTCCATCAGGACAATCCAACTCCGTCGACGGATCGCACCGATGAATGACACGTACTGGATGGACACCGCCGCATTCGTGAAGAGCTGCGGCGCCGGCGCCGACGAGATCGTCGCGCCCGGCGGTTTCGAGCAACTGGTCCCCTGCACGAGCTATGGCCGGCGGCAAGAAAGCCCATCTCCGAAAGTGGTCGTTCTCCACAAGGGCCAACTGGAGGAGCTTGGGCTGGATTGGATTGAGGGCGTGACGAAGTCGCTCCACCCCTCGTTCGCCAACGAGGTGTTTGTCGTATTTTCGGAGACGAGGCCGATGCGCTCCCTGACCAGCTCACCGCATTTTGTGGCGTTCAAACAGAAGTTGGCCGCGCTGGTGCGCCATGTCGAGGTCGGCGCGCCCGCGTCCGGCGGCCGCATGGCGGTGTATCTCGGCAACAACCTGGCCCTCACCAAGACGATCTTCGGCCACAAGATATACGTCGACACGCGGGATATTTCGCTGGCGCCGCACATCCTGATCGACGGCTATTGGGAGCAGTGGATTACCAATGTGTTCCGTCAGGCGATCCGGCCGGGCATGCGTGTCCTCGATGTCGGAGCCAATATCGGCTGGTATTCGCTCATCGCTGCGGAGCTGATCGGGCCGACCGGCCGCCTCACGTCGTTCGAAGCCAATCCGTCGATGGCTGACATCGTCCATCGCAACCTCGTGGTGAACGGCTTTCTCGATCGCGCCCAGGTGGAGGCCAAGGCCGTCTACAGCGAAAGCAAGCAGCTCGAATTTCAGGTTTACGAGCATTTCAAGGGGTCGAGCTCGCTGTTCGCGACCCCGGAAGCGGCCACCTCGTTCAAGGACACCTTGAAGACGCTGCAGGTCGATGCCGTCAGTCTCGATGATTTCCTGCCGCCGGGATCGCGTGTCGATTTCATCAAGATCGATGCCGAGGGGGCGGAGCCCTTTATCCTCAAGGGGGCGACGCGGCTGCTCTCGGAGAACCGGCATCTTCAGATCATGATGGAGTTCTCGGCCTCCATTCTCGCCCAATCCTATGGCAGCGTCGGCGCGTTCTGCCGCGATATCAACGCGCTCGGCTTCACCATCTGGCGCATCACGCACGATTCGTCGCTGGTGGAATCTTCGCTCGAGGATCTCGAGAGCGCCGCTCATTGCGACGTCATCCTGAAACGATGACGCGATGGAGCGGCGGTCCGGCTGGAATGGCCCGAAACGGCGCGGCGATCCAGGTGAGGTCCGCTGAGCGGGCGCGAAGGCCTGGTCCAGGCGATCGGCTGTTTGACCGATGATCCCGGATGTCGTGCGACATTCGCTGCACCGCTGCGTCTGGCAACATCTGCCGCGTGCCTGGCGCCGCGAGGCACTGTTTCACGTCACCGCTCTGACTGCACCGCGCCCGTCGGCACAGGCGAAGCCGGCGCCGCCATTTCTGGTCGTCGGGGCGCTGCGGACCGCGTCCGGCCTCGGAGAGTCGGCTCGGCTTTGCTACCACGCGCTGAAAGCCTCCGCGATGCAGACCTGCGGTCTCGACATCACTGCGGAGCTGATGCAGCCGATCGATTGCCCGGACTTTCGCTTTGCCGATGGCCGTGACGTCGAAGGGCCGGGCACGTTGATCTTGCACGTCAACGCGCCACTTGTGCCTTTCGCACTTTCGCGTCTCGGACGGCGGCGCATTCGCGACAAGTACATCATCGGCTATTGGGCCTGGGAGTTGCCGAACGTTCCGTCCGATTGGCGCCACGGCATTCCTTTCGTGCATGAGATCTGGGTGCCAAGCGCCTTCACCGCCGATGCCGTGAGGCCGATGGCCGGCGGCCGGCCGGTCCGCGTGATCCCGCATCCGGTTGCTGTACAGGGGGCGTCGGCGGCGCTGCGTCTTCCGCGGCCCGATCGCCCCTTCACGGTGCTCCTTGTCTTCAACATGGCGTCGAGCTTCGCGCGCAAGAACCCGCTGGCATCGATCCGCGCCTTCCGCAGGGCGTTCGGTGACGATCCGTCCTGCCGCCTCATCGTCAAGACGGTGAATGGCCGCGAATTCCCCGACGGCATCCGTTCGATCACGGATGCGATCGGTGCGGCGCGCAATATCGCCGTCGTCGACCGGGCGATGACGGCCGATGAGATCGCGGCGCTCTACGATGATAGCGATGCGGTGATATCGCTGCACCGTTCCGAGGGGTTTGGCCTCACGCTTGCCGAAGCCATGCTGCGCCGCGTGCCGGTGGTCGCGACCGACTGGTCCGGCAATGTGGATTTCCTCAATGTGGGGAATGCCCTGCCGATTCCCTGCCGGCTCGTGCCGGCGGAGGACCCGCAGGGCACATATCACCATCCCGACATGATGTGGGCAGAGGCCGATGTCGACGCTGCGGCCGACGCCCTGCGGCGTCTGCGTCGTGATCCCGAGCTGGCCCGGCGTCTGGGCGAAGCCGGAGCCCGCGATGCCGCGCGCTCCTGGAGCGCATACGGCTATGCCGACGCCGTGCGTCGGCACCTTGGTCTGCAAGGCAGCGGAGCCGATGCGTAGAGAGAAGCATCAGCCGCAGCCTCGGGTGCTGTTCACGTATTGGGGACGACGCGGGCTGTCGCGCTTCGCGCTTGACGTTGCAAAGGCAGCTCTCGCCAAGCCGGGCCTTGCGGCAAGCGTCTCGGTGTCCCGTCAGAACGAGAGCTTTGCCGCCTTCGCCGAGCTTGGGGAGGCCGTGGTCCCGGTCGATACGTTCTCCAGCAATATCGGCGCCCTGTCGCAGGGATGGCGGATTCCAATCATCCGCAGACAACTCCAGCGGCATATCGCGGAGCATCGGCCGGCGGCGGTCATTGAACTGATGCCGCATGTCTGGTCGTCGTTCGTTGCCCCGGCGTTCAAGGCCGCCGATGTGCGCTATGCCACCATCGTTCACGATGCCATCTCCCATCCCGGCGACCATCGCTCGAGCTCGATCGAGAGGCTGACAAGGCGGACGCTCCGCCAGGCCGATCTGATCCTGACGCTCAGCTCCGCGGTCGCCGGGCGGATCGCGGCCGCAGAGCAGGGGCCGCATGGCAGGATCGCCACGCTTTTCCACCCCGATCTCGATTTTGGCGGCAGGCGCACGCTGGAGCCGCCGCGGCCGGGCGCGCAACTGCGGCTCGCCTTCTTCGGCCGCATCATGCGCTACAAGGGGTTGCCGCTCTTCCTTGACATGGTCGAGATGCTGCGGGCGGACGGCCTTGCCGTCGAGGTCGGCGTCTTCGGAGAAGGCAAACTCGGCGCAAGCGCTGCGAGGCTCGAGGCGATGGGGGCGGAAGTCGTCAACCGCTGGCTGACTGAAGCCGAAATCGCGGAGCGCCTGTCACGCTTCCATGCGGTCGTGCTGTCTCACACGGAGGCTAGCCAGTCGGGTGTGGCTGCTGCCGCGTTCGGCGCCGGCCTGCCGGTGATTGCGACGCCGGTGGGCGGCATCATCGAGCAGGTCCAGGATGGGGTCACCGGCGTGCTCGCGGCCCGCGTCGATGCCGCAGCACTCGCCGAGGCGGCGAGGCGGCTTGCGCTCGACCCTGCGCTCTACCGCATCGTCTGCCGCAACATCGCGGCGCTGAAGGGTGACCGTTCGATGGCCGGCTTTGTCGATCGTTGTGTTGATCTTGCTCTTCAGGCCGGTTGACGAGCTTTCGCAAGGTCGACGGTGTCGCGGCGCCTCCGCCCTGCCTCCTCATCACGTCGCGCGATAGCCATTCGGGTTCTGCAATTGCCATCGCCAATGGTCAGCGCACATCTCCAGCAGAGACCTCGTCGCTTTCCATCCCAGGCGTTCGCCTGCACGCGTCGGATCGGCATAGGAGGCCGCGACGTCTCCGGCTCGCCGGTTTCCGAAGACGTAAGGTAGCCGTCTGCCGCTCACCGTCTCGAACGCGCGGATGACCTCCAGAACGCTTGCGCCCATACCGGTGCCCAGATTGGCGGTCAGCAATTCGCCCGAGCGCAGGTGGTTGAGGGCTTTCAAATGCCCGGATGCCACATCCATGACATGAACGTAGTCGCGAACGCCGGTGCCATCGCATGTCTCATAGTCGTTCCCCCAAATGACCAGCTTGTCGCGTCGTCCCAGGGCAACTTGGGCCGCAAACGGCAGCAGGTTATCCGGTGTGCCCAATGGATCCTCCCCGATGAGGCCGCTGTCGTGAGCACCGACGGGATTGAAGTATCTGAGGATCCCGATTTTCCAAGCCGCGTCGGACCTGTGAAGGTCGCGCAGCAACTCTTCGGCGGCATATTTGGTCCGGCCATATGGATTGATCGGGGTGAGTGGGTGAGCCTCGTCGAGCGGCAGGAATTGGGGCGTGCCATAGACAGTGGCAGATGAACTGAAAAGAAGCGTCTTCACACCGGCTCTTTTCATGGCCGATACGAGGTGCATCGTCCCGAGGACGTTGTTGCTATAGTAGCTCAGGGGATTCTGGCAGGAGCCTGCGATCGCCTTCAGGCCGGCCAGATGCATGACGGCCTGCACATTGTGGGTCCGCAGGACATCGTGGACCGCGTCCTCGTCTCGCACATCGAGCTGCCGGAAGTGCGGCGGCCTGCCACATAGCGATTGGACCCGGTCGAGGGCGGCCTTTCTGCTGTTGCAGAGGTTGTCGACGGCGACGACATCGAACCCGGCGTCAAGGAGCGCGACGCAGATATGGGACCCGACATAGCCCGTGCCGCCTGTGACCAGTATCATCTCTCGTTCCCCTTGCCTCCC
The DNA here is from genome assembly GCA_040756765.1 of Pseudomonadota bacterium. Taxonomy (GTDB): domain Bacteria; phylum Pseudomonadota; class Alphaproteobacteria; order Rhizobiales; family Xanthobacteraceae; genus Bradyrhizobium_A. The sequence goes on from JBFLYG010000010.1 coordinate 24,035, forward strand.
GCTCTGATCTGCGGGGGGTGCTTGCGACAAGGCGGCTATCGTTCGGTGTCGTTGATCATCACGTCCCGATAACCGAGGCGAGACTGGTGGGCTGCTCTTGCGTGCCTGCTCCTGACGGGGGCTGTCGAGGCAAGGCGCTGTTGCAGGAACGAGCCGAAGATCCTTTCATACTCTGTCTGAATGATCTCGTTGGTGCTGGTGTCGAGTGTACGTCTGCGCGCCCTTTGCCCCATCATCGAAAGCTGTTCTGGCGTGGCAATCAGCTTGATGATCGCCTCTCTCAGGGCGTGCTCGGAGCCCAGGGGCACGATATAGCCTTCGACGCCATCCCTGATGAAATCCTGACATCCTGGAACGGCCGTAACGACCGATGGGCGGCCGCACGCGGATGCTTCCAGCAGGGCGCGCGGCAGACCTTCGCCACCCCGGCTTGTGAAGATCGCAGCATGACAACTGCTCCAGATTGTCGCGACCTGGTCGCTGAAGCCGTGATACCGAACGCCCGGAATTCCTTGCAATGTCTCGGGATCTACGGGGCGCGGGTTCGATGGATCCGGAGCGCCATAGATGTGCAGCTCGACCGGGTAACCTTGCTGTGCGAGTGATGAAATCGCCTGGGCTGCGAGATCAATTCCCTTGGACCAGACCAGCCGTGAGACCGTCGCAAAGCGAAACGGGGGAGCCTCGGGAAGTTCGGCGGACACGAATTCGCGGGGATCGATGCCTGCGCCCATCAGGATGGATAGACGATGATCGCGCAGCGATATTCCGGTCGAGACGGGATCGGATCGGTTTTCGAAAATGAAATGCGTGTGCTTGAGTGATGTGTACTTCAGCGTTCGAAAGATGATCCAGCGCGCCGCTTTGGCTTTCAATGCCGCGGAGATGCCGAGAAAGCCGACCCCGGTCACGACAAAAACGAATCTGATCGACGAGAACAGGAACTGAAGCAGCGCGACGACAAAGCACATGCGCAGCGAGTAGCAGACGACGATGGCCGGCCGCACGCGATGGAACGCGCGCGCGAACCAGATGGCCTCGCCAATGATCGCTTGTAGCGAATTGTGCTTGCGGCGGGTCGGGCTCGAGACGACCTTGACGCCATCGATCCACGTTTCCTGCCCCTCATTTTGTCCGGGGGCAAAGGCGATCACGTCTCGACCGGTCATCTTTGCCGCTGAGAGAGCGGGTTGAAAATGCCTGAAAAGAAATTCCTGGTTACTGACGACGAAGCAAATCGGCCCCACTCTTAACTCCCGAGTCAGGATAAGTGCCTGTAATCTTTTATTTTTATTTCCGACGCGATGCGTTTATTTCTATGCTTTTCCGACATATCGTCCGATGGATGTCGAGCGCAAAGAAAAATCAGGCGATCATGTAAATGGTTGTAAATGCCCGTTGCGGGCGAGCGGGCGGACTTGGGGCCGACCGCCGTGATGGCCTGCCGCAGCAGGCGACCCGCCGCGGTTCCAAGCCGAGGGATATCCTCAAAACACGGTCAGAAGCCCGGGGTGTTGTCAGGCGATGCTGGTCAGCTCGTCGGCGTATCCGTGTCGGGATCGCAAGCGACCGTCACTCACCGAGCTTGAGCCGCCGGATGGACGAACCATCACGATTGACGAACGTCCAATGGACGGTCGCGGGCAGGCGCGACGCAAGACGATAGTCGCAAGACGATATCAGGGAGCAGGCGTCGTCATCGAGAGCTGCAGTTCTCCGAGCGCTTCTGCCGTCACGAAACTGAAGTCGCAGTCTTCCTTTAGGATGATATCATCATATCATGATGGTGATCTTGCCGTCTGCCGCACGATTGCCTTCGAATGCCGTCAATATCAGTATGGAAACGGGAGCAAGTCCAAGTCATGGCACGAGCAGTCAAGAAGAAGGTCGCAGCCAGGAAGCGGGAGCGGCGTCTCTACTCCAAGGCGGATATCAAGGAGTTGAAGTCTCATTCCCGGGCGAAGACGCCGGTGGTGAGGATCGCCAAGCTCATGAAGCGCACGGAAGGGTCGTTGCGGCAGAAGGCGCAGAAGCTCGGCATCTCGCTTGGTCATATGCGCTGACGCCCGCGGCCTTGCCGCGACGTCGAGCCGCGCCGCACGGACCATCGCTCTGTCGCGTTGCGGCGATCAGGCGTAGCGCGCTCGTGGCTGAGCGAAAGACCTTGAGAGAGGTGTAGCGTGATCTCGGCGCGGACGTCGGTGTTCGCCGATCTTCAGTTGATGCCGGCGGCCGTCCGTTGGACGGCGGCCGCTGCGGCGGCGGCGATCGCCGCCGTCGGCGTGTCCGCGATCGTCATCGCTGCGGACGTCGCCTTTCGCAGCCATCTGACGGCGGACTATGTGGCGCAATACACCAGCGCCCTGATGCCCCGGATCGGCTTCAGGATCCTTGCGTCGGCATTCGAGGAAGTCAAATGGCGGCTGGGGCTCATGACGCTCCTGATCGGCGTCGCCCGGCTGGCTCTCGGGCGCCGGCCGCCGGATTGGTTTTTCATCGGCGTCATTGCATTCGTCCAGGTCTGCAATGTCGCGGATGGTCTCGTGGCCGCTCCGGTCTATGGCACCTTGCGCTTCTTTCTTCCAGGGGGCGTCTGGGGATGGCTCTACTGGCGCCACGGCTGGCTGACGGCGCTGGCGGCACACGCGGGGTGTCACCTGATCATCGATCCGGCTTTGTTGATCGTCCTGTCCTGACAAGCCGCCCGGCGTCCCGCGCGGCGGCTCACAGTCCGAACACCCGCCGGGCATTGCCGGAGAGAAACGCCAGGGATTGCTCCGGCGACAATCCCAGGCTGCTCAAGCCCTCGAGGCATGTGGCGGGCGACAGCATCGGCCAGTTGGTGCCGAACATCACGCGGCGCTTGCCGACGCCCTTCATCCACTCCACGAACGCCGGCGGCAGGCGATGCAGCGCATAGGCCGACGTGTCGACGTGGAAGTTGGGGAACTTGACGGTCATGGTCACGAGTTCGTCGAGCCAGGGGAAGCCGACATGGCCGCCGACCACCACGAGCTCGGGGAAGTCGAGCAGCACATCTTCGAGATAGGGGATGAGCCGTCCCGTCTCCGAGCGCTTGAGCGGGCCGGTGTGGCCGATCTGGGTGCAGAACGGCACGCCCGCATCGACGCACGCCGCATAGATCGGGTAGTAGCGCCGGTCGTTCGGCGGCAGGTCCCATAGCCAGGGCACGACCCGCACCCCAACGAAGGTCTTGCGGTCGACGACGCGGCGGATCTCGCGTACCGCCTCCATCGGCCGGGTGATGTCGACGCTGGCAAGACCACGAAAGCGCGACGGCGCCGCGGCGATCTGCTGCGCCACTTCTTCGTTGCTGATGAGGTCGCCCTCGGGGCCGTACCAGGCCGACAGCAGCGTGATGTCCACACCGGCGGCGTCCATGGCCTGCAGCGTGGCCTCGACGCTGGAGCCGCCGAAGTTGTCCGCGCGCCCGGTCCAGCGCATCAGCGTCTTCAGCCAGGGCCGGTTGCCCATCCGCTCCGTCGTGATCTGGGCCCAGACGTCGATCGCACCCATGCCAACCTCCAATTACTTCACTAATGAAGTATATGCATCATGGCTGCGAATCCGCAAGCAGGATATTGAGGGGGCATGTCCGCTTCGAAGACCAGGCTCTACCATCGCCTCCAGCTTGCCGCGCACCGGCTGCAGAAGTCGGCCGACCGGGCCACCATGGCTGCGGCCGACATCACCACGGCGCAAGCCGCCGTGCTGCTCCTGATCGCGACCGACAAGGCGGTCACCCAGCGCGACGTCGCGCGCCAGCTCGGCCTCAATGAATCGGCGATGACCGCCATGGTGCGCCGTCTCATCGACATGGGCCTGCTCGAGCGCATGCGCGACGCGGACGACGCCCGTGCCTGGCGGCTGCGGCCGAGCGACGACGGCCGCGCGGCGCTCAAGCGCATCCAGCAGCCGTTCGAGCGCATCAATCACACCATCGAAACCGTGCTCAGCCCCACGGAGATCGCGCAGCTGGCCGACTGCCTGACGCGCCTTGCGGCGGCGTTCGACGTGTCGTAGCGCTTTCCTGGATCAGGCGCGATCGGTCGACGACCGTCGATCTAATCCGGCCCGCCGAGCAGCTCCGGGGCGAAATGGACCGCGGGATGCGTGATGCCGAGCGCGCCGACCACCGTGAAGATGGCGAGCCCGAACGCGATCTCGACGACGCTGTTGAGCGTGAGCAGGCGGAACGCCGCGCGCCGCGGCCCGTCCGCGGCTGTCGCCGCGAGTTTCGGCCGCAGCACCTGCCGGTTGACGGCCGCAAGCAACAGCATGACCGCGAACAGGGCGAGCTTGACCAGCAGCAGGCGGCCATACTCTGTCGCGACGAGTCCGCGGGGCACGCCGACGAGGATCCAGGCATTGACGAGACCGGTGACGATCAGCGTTGCCACGCTGATGACGCCGAGTGTTGAAAACCGCGTGGCGGCATCGCAGGCGATCTCCGCGCCGGTCTCCGCGGCGACGTCGTGGCTGGCGCGCAGCGTCATCACCAGCGGCACGAGGCCGCCGATCCACGCGCCGGCCGCGAGGAGGTGGAGGGCGTCGGCGGCGACGTGCAGCTCTGCCGTCGAGGCGGCCTCCGCGCCGGCATGCCCGGTCCATGCCAGCGTCGCCAGCAGGCCGAGCGCCAGGGCCGCGGCCGGCCAGCGCGGGCCGTAGTTGCGGCCACGGACCAGGCCGCAGCCGACAAGGATCGCCAGCACGTAGCGCGTTACGGTCGCAAGGCCAAAGCGAGTCTCGGTCAACACGGTCTGCAGGTTGCCCGGTGCCAGGGCTTCGGTCCATGGCAGGCCGCTCATCGCATGGGCCTGGAGCGCCACCCAGCCGATACCGGACAGGATGGCGACCGCGAGGCCCGTCCAGGCCACGCGCAGGTTCTGCGACGCAACGGCGCGCGCCGCCGCACCAGAGCGCCGCAGCGCCGGTTCCGCAACCACGATGCCGGCCAGCAGCGTTCCGGCCGTGATCGCGGTTGCGGCGAAATGGATGGCGCGGACGATCACCAGCAGGGTCGTCGCGCCATCGGCGGTCCAGTCCATATCAGGGGCCGACCGTGAAGGTGAAATTGCCCTCGGTGGTGTGGCTGTCGACCGACAGCACGCGCCAGGTCACGCGGTAGACTCCCTTGCCAGATGCTTTCAGCGCCACCGACATCTGGTTGCCGCTGATCTGCGGCTTGCCGGCATCGACGCGCTCGCCGTTCGGGCCGGTGACGCTGACCGTGCTGAACGCGGTCTCGAGCTTCTGCGTGAACCACAGCGTCACCGCGTGCGGCGGGCTCGCCACCGTGTTGCCGACCCGCGGCTCGGCGCGATCGAGCATGGCGTGAGCGTCGGCGAGCCGCGGCGCAACGGCCAGCAGCAGGGCGAACAGGGCAATCGTCGTCAGATGTTTGATGAGATGTTTCATGGCCGGTATCCTGAAGACCGCGTCGGGATGGCGCTGGCGAAGATCGGGCGGCCGATTCCATTGGGCGCGAGATCGTCGAGATAGAAGTGGAGCTGGCCGATGACGCCGACCCCGGTGCCGCTCTGGCGGTTGATCGGGATCAGCGCCTCGACGCCGACCTGAAAGCCGTTGCCGATCCACAGCGCGCCCGGATTGATCGTGCCGGTGGTCAGCGTGCCCGACGTCAAGGTGTGGGCCACCGGCGTGTTGAGGGTGGCCTCGACAATCGGGACCAGCCGGTTGATGACATCCGGCATGCCGAGATCGATCACCGCCGATTTCAGATAGGGCAGGCTGTATTGAATGGTGCCGCCCCATCGCAGCACATCGGGGTGGACTTCGGTGTCGACGGTGAGATCGCCGGAGTCCGGATCGATCCCGAACGTGGTGGTCGAGCGGCGCGCCGGGATCGCGTAGCCGACCTGGCCGGTCACGGCGATCGGCCGCAGCCATGGCAGCGTGTCCGGCAGGTCGCCAAAACCTTTGCCGAAGTAGAACGTCGGTGTGTAGGTGTTGAAGCGCTCGGCGCCGACGCCAGCGGCGCCGGTGCCGCCCCATTCGACGCCGAGCCCGACCGACATCACAAACTCATGCACCGGATCGCGCAGGAGGCGGTACTTGAACGTGGTGTCGAGGTTCTGGAAGCCGCTCGTCGCCGGTCCGCCGGGCATGCCGAGATGGGTCCATGTGGTGCCGACCGAGATCCCGAACGCTTCGGTGATGCGTTTGGAGAACTCGCCGGAGAAGTCGCGCTGCTTGAGCGAGGGATCGTCGCCGGTGTTGTACGCCGCGATGGTCGGGACCGACAGTTCATCGTTGACGCCGGGATCGTCGATGCCGAGCGTTGCGGGAAAGAAGCGGTTGCCGACGATTTCGTGCGCTGCGCCTGGGCTCGCAATTGAGCCCGCGGCCGCGATCGCAAGGACGGCCGCAATCGCCATTGCGGGCCCGGACGGCGCCACGCGCTGGACAGGATGGGACATGGAGATATTCCATTATGAGAGCTGTTGCGGCAAAAAAGCCTTGCCGATGGATGCGTGGCGCAGCGACTGGCGTCGACGCCGGTCGGCTCACGGCAACATCATGCGCCCAGCGGGGGGGCCGCGCGCACTTCGCCCGGACAGCAGCGGGCCGTCGGGATCGGGCTGTGCGACCGCCAGCCAGCCGACGTCGCTGACGGCCTCGGCGACGGTCCGCGTGATGACATGGTCGGGCGGCAAGCTGGCATCCAGCCCGCAGGCGATGCAGTGCTTGCAGGCCTCGTCGTGCTGCTGCGGCAGCCCGGGTACCTGATCGAAGTCGGTCGCTGCGAGGGCATGATCGAGGCAGATTTCGAACGCGGCGCTGCCGCGGGCGTCCGGCGCGGCCGCCGCCAGCGCGACGATGGGGGCGAGCACGGCTTGCAGCACGAGCGCATAGGCTGTCACCCAGGCAATGGCCCGGTGCCGGAATGCCCTTCGCTCGCTCACTGCTCTGACCATCGTATGCGGTCGGCCCCTCCGGAGCGGAGAATAGTACCGCGGCAGAGGAGGAACCAGAGGCGTTTTGATGATTTCCGGCGATGTGTGATGATTGTCACACCCCTGGATGACACCGGCCGGTCGATCGGCCATCGCCGTCCACCGGCATTGAGCTGAATCAAGGTCTTGGCTGCGGCATCGGGCGAGAGGAAAGGCGGACTGTCATCCCGCCTCGCCAGCCGCGCTCATCCGGCGGGGCTTTCCTTTTGACTGCCGAGCGAGTCAACAGAACAATCAACGCCGGTATCGGTGGGTGAGTGCTGAAATGTCGTGGGACGTGCGGTCGCGACAATCAGGAGGTGCAGGTGTACTACAGTAAGGGAAACTATGAGGCGTTCGCGCGCCCGCGCAAGCCGGCGGGCGTCGACCAGAAGTCGGCCTATCTCGTCGGCAGCGGGCTCGCCTCGCTTGCGGCGGCGGCATTCCTGATCCGCGACGGCCAGATGGCGGGCGACCGCATCACCATCCTTGAGGGCTCGCAGATCGACGGTGGCGCGCTCGACGGCGCGGGTGACGCGGAAACCGGTTGGCTGATCCGCGGCGGCCGCGAGATGGAGGATCACTTCGAGTGCCTGTGGGACCTCTACCGCTCGATTCCCTCGCTGGAGGTCGAAGGCGCTTCGGTGCTCGACGAATTCTACTGGCTGAACAAGGACGATCCCAACTTTTCGCTGCAGCGTGCGACGATCGCGTGCGGGCAGGACGCCGGCACCGGCATGGACTTCACGCTGTCGCGCAAGGCGCGCAAGGAGCTGGTGCAGCTCGTGCTCGCGCTGCCGGAGCAGCTCTACGACAAGCGCATCAACGAAGTGTTTGGCGAGGAGTTCCTCGCCTCGAACTTCTGGCTCTACTGGCGCACGATGTTCGCGTTCGAGGAGTGGCACAGTGCACTCGAGATGAAGCTCTATGTCCAGCGCTTCATCCACCACATCGACGGCCTGCCGGATTTCAGTGCGCTGAAGTTCACCAGGTACAACCAGTACGAGTCGCTGGTGCTGCCGCTGGTCACCTGGCTGCGCAAGCAGGGCGTCAAGGTCCAGCTCGGCACGCAGGTCATGAACGTCCGCTTCGATCTGGCGCCCGGGCGCAAGGTCGCGCGCCGCATCGACTGGATCCAGGACGGACGGACCGGCGGCGTCGATCTCACCGAGAACGACCTCGTCTTCATCACCAACGGCTCGCTGGTCGAGAACTCGGAGTGGGGCGACCATCGCACGCCGGCGAGGTTCGATGCCGTTGTGCGCGACGGCGGCAGCTGGCATCTGTGGCGCAACATCGCGGCCCAGGATGCATCGTTCGGCAATCCCGACAAGTTCTGCAGCCATGTGGAGGAGTCGCAATGGGCGTCGGCGTCGATCACCACGCTCGATCCGCGCATTCCCGCCTACATCGAGAAGATCGCCAAGCGGCCGACGCGCAGCGGCAAGGTCGTCACCGGTGGCATCGTCACCGCGCGCGATTCGTCCTGGCTGTTGAGTTGGACGGTCAACCGCCAGCCGCACTTCAAGCAGCAGCCGGACCACCAGACGGTGGTGTGGTTCTACAGCCTGTTCACCGATTGCCCGGGCGACTATGTGAAGAAGCCGATGCGCGCGTGCACGGGCGAGGAGATCACGCAGGAGTGGCTCTATCACCTCGGCGTGCCGCGCGACGAGATCGGCGAGCTCGCCGCCACCGGAGCGATCACGCGGCCCTGCACGATGCCGTTCATCACCGCGTTCTTCCTGCCGCGCAACGGCAGCGATCGTCCCAAGGTCGTGCCGGACGGCGCCGCGAATTTCGCCTTCATCGGCCAGTTCGCCGAATCGACCCGCGACTGCATCTTCACGACGGAATACTCGGTGCGCACCGGCATGGAGGCGGTGTACCAGCTGCTCGGCGTCGAGCGCGGCGTCCCGGAGGTGTTCGGCTCGGTCTATGACGTCCGCGAGCTGATCAAGTCCACCGTCTTCCTGCGCGACCGCAAGAAGCTGTCCATTCCGGCGTTTGCCAAACGCTATGTCGAAAAGACCATCGTCGGGCGGCTGCTCGAGGAGTACGGGCTGATCTGAGACCGGCTCAGGGCGCAGCCTTACGAGGTCGCCAGATTCGCGTCGCGGCGGACCGCGCCGCGGATCTGGGCCACTGAACTGCGCACGACCAGCTTCGGCTGCAGCACCACGCGGGTGGTCTTGACCGGCGTGTCGTTGATCATGGCGATCAGCAGCGTGGCGGCCTCGGCGCCCAGCTCTGCGGTCGGCGTGTGGATCGTGGTCAGCGCCGGCGCGATCGCGTCCATGAACTGCATGTTGTTCATGCCGACGATCGAGATGTCCTCGGGGCAGCGGATGCCGCGCGCCTGCAGGTGGCGCAGCGCGCCGATCGCGAGCATGTCGTTGGCGGCCGCAATGGCCGTGATGTCCGGGTGCGCGCGCAGCAGCTCGGCGCAGGCGGTTTCGCCGTCCTCCACGGTGAACTCGGCGCCGAACACGATCGCAGGCACGACGCCGTCGCGGGCATGGGCACGGCAGGCGCGGCGGAAGCCGCGATGCCGGCCGTAGCCGGTGGAGACGTTCTGCGGGCCGGCGATATGGGCGATGCGGCGGTGGCCTTGCGCCACGAGATGCTCGACGGCAAGCTCCATCGCCCTGTCGTCGTCGACCCGGACGCTCGGGATCAGGTCCGATTCCGGATCGCGGAAGATGGCGACCGTGGGGACATTGGCCTCGATGCAGGCGTCGACCGCCGGATCACAGCGGGCGAAGGTCGCGACCGCCAGCCCTTCGACGCCTTGCCGGATGAAACGCTCGATCACGGCGGCTTGCCGTCCTGGTACGTTGTCGGTGTTGCCGACCAGCGTGACATAGCCGATCGCGGCGAAACGGTCTTCGATGGCACGCACGATCGGCGGGTGGATCGGGTCGCCGAGGTTGGACACGATCACGCCGATCGTACGTGAGCGCTGCGTCCGCAGTCCTGATGCCAGCACGTTGGAGCGGTAGCCCAGCTCCTTCACGCAGGCCTCGACGCGCTCGATCATCTCCGGCGAGATCAGGTGGCGCTTTTCGGGATTGAGCGCGCGCGACACCGTGGACCAATGCACGCCGGCGCGCTTGGCCACATCGATGATGGTGGCGCGGCCGGTGCGCTCGGAAGGTTTTGACGGTGGCTTGCGCGGCATTCAGGAGCTCATGAGTCTGAGCCCCGTTGTACCCCAACTCGCGGCCGAAGGCACGCCGTGCTCGCTCCGGTTGATGCCGGTCGGCGCCGCCTCGCCGCGATGATCTGCCAAGCCGGTCGAGACGCGAGCAATATCCGGGACTTGTGCATGCGCGAACGGGTTCCGGCGAAAACACGCCGAAAACCCCGTTGACAAACGTGTGCATGGGCCATACCCGTACGCTCGGGAAACGTGTTCAGGCCATGCGAGGCTGCGAACACGCGCGAGAAAAACCGCGTGCCGCCGCGTTGGTGGCGCGCATAACGTGGCGCGTGCGAAGGATTGGGCGATGGACAGGTTCGTCTATCAATCAGCACCCATGCGGGTGCTGTTCGGCTCGGGAACGCTGGCGCAATTGCCGGCCGAGCTCGATCGCTTGTCGATCTCGCGCGCGCTGGTGCTGACTACGCCGCCCCAGGAACAACAGGGTCGGGACATTGTCGCGCTGCTCGGTGCGCGCGCCGCCGGGCTGTTCGCGGGGGCGACCATGCACACCCCGGTGGACGTCACCGAGCAGGCAATGGCGCAGGTCCGCGCGCTGAATGCCGACGGCGTCGTCGCGGTCGGCGGCGGCTCGACCACAGGCCTTGGCAAGGCGATCGCGCTGCGCACCGACCTGCCGCAGGTCGTGGTGCCGACGAGCTATGCCGGCTCGGAGATGACGCCGATCCTCGGCGAGACCCGCGACGGCCTCAAGACGACGCAGTCCAGCCCGAAGATTTTGCCGGAAACGGTGGTCTACGACGTCGACCTGACCTTGTCGCTGCCCCCGGCGATGACCGCCACCTCCGGCATGAATGCGATCGCCCATTCGGTCGAAGCGCTCTATGCGCGCGACCGCAACCCGATCATCTCGCTGATGGCCGAGGAGAGCATCCGCGTGCTCGGCCGCGCGTTGCCGCGGATCATGGCGACGCCCGGCGACCGCGAGGCGCGCTCGGACGCGCTCTACGGCGCCTGGCTGGCCGGGACGTGCCTCGGCGCCGTCGGCATGGCGTTGCATCACAAGCTCTGCCACACCCTCGGCGGCACGTTCGACCTGCCGCATGCCGAGACCCACACCATCGTGCTGGCGCATGCCATGGCCTACAACGCGCCGGCCGTTCCGGATGTTGCTGAGCGCATTGCCCGGGCGCTCGGCGCGGCGGATGCCGCGCAAGGCCTCTACGACCTCGCGCGCAGCCTGCAGGCCAAGCTTGCGCTGCGCGACATCGGCATGCCGAAGGCGGGGATTGACAAGGCCGCCGACCTCGCGGTGACCAATGCCTACTGGAATCCGCGCCCGCTGGAGCGCGGCGCGATCCGCGACCTGATTGCGCGGGCGTGGGCCGGCGAGGCCCCTCGCACCGTTCCGCTGGCGTGAGGCGGCCATGACGCGCACCCTGATCAAGGCCGCCACCGTCATCACCATGGACGAGCGGCTCGGCGACCTCGCCGGCGCCGACATCCTGATCGACGGCGGTCGCATCGCCGACATCCGTCCGGGCATCGACGCGACGGATGCGGAGGTGGTGGACGGCCGCGGCCGCATCGTCATTCCCGGCCTCGTCAACGCCCACATGCACACCTGGCAGACGGCGCTGCGCGGCTATGCCGCCAACTGGACGCTGCTGGCGTATTTCCGCCGCATGCATGCCGGCCTCGCCACGCTGTTCACGCCGGATGACATCCACATTGCAACCCTGGTTGGCGCGATCAACCAGATCAACATGGGCACCACGACCCTGGTCGACTGGTGCCACAACAATCCGACGCCTGCTCACACGGACGCCGCGGTGCGTGCGCTGCTGGCGAGCGGCATCCGCGCCGCCTTCTTCCATGGCTCGCCGAAGCCCGAGCCGAAGCCGGGTGAGCCGCATTTCTCCGAAGTGCCGCATCCGCGCGCGGAGGTCGAGCGGCTGCTCGCCGGGCCGCTGGGCGCGCGTGACGGCCTTGTCAGCCTCGGGCTTGCGATCCTCGGTCCGCACTATTCAACGCTCGATGTCGCTCGGCACGACTTCCGCATGGCGCGCGAGCTCGGCCTGATCGCCTCGATGCATCAGGGTGGTGGACCGGCGAAGACGCCGGGCGGTTGGGAGACGCTGATCGCCGAAGGGCTGGTCGGCCCCGGCGTCAACATCGTCCACGGCAACGATCTCTCGGACGACCTGCTGCGCCGCTTTGTCGACCTCGGCGCGTCGTTCTCGGTGACGCCCGAGAACGAGATGATCCAGGGCCACGGCTTCCCGATCACTGGCCGGCTCTTGAAGCTCGGCGCGCGGCCATCGATCGGCATCGATCTGGAATCGGTGCTGGCCGGCGACCTCATCGGCGCCGCGCGGGTGGCGCTCTCCACCCAGCGGGCGCTCGACAACGCGCAGGCACGCCAGAGCAGGGGTGCGATCCCGGACGAGACCACGATTCCCGCGCGCGAGGCACTGCGCTGGATGACCGTGGAGGGCGCGCGCATGCTCGGCCGCGATGGCGAGATCGGCTCGCTCGCGCCAGGCAAGCGCGCCGACCTAGTGGTGATCGATGCCGACGCCCTCAACCTGTTCCCGGTGCACGACCCGGTGGCCACCGTCGTGATGCAGACGAGCCTCGCCAACATCGAGGCGGTAATGATCGACGGGACCTGGAAGAAGCGTGGGGGACGGCTGCTGGTTGCCGGCCTCGACGCACTCAAGACGCTACTGGCGCAGTCGGGCGAGCGCCTGGTGCGCGGAATCGAAACTCAACAGCGGGCGAACTGAGCCATGACGACAACCAACACCTCCATCGCCTGGATCGGCGTCGGCAAGATGGGATTGCCGATGGCGGCGCGCCTCGTGGCCGCCGGCCATCCGGTGACTGGCTACGATCCGAGCCGCGATCGCCTCGACGCCGGGCAGGCACAGGGCATCCAGCCTGCGGCGTCCGCGGCCGAGGCTGCGTCCGGGCGCGGAATCGTCTTCACCTCGCTGCCGGACGACGCAGCGCTGCGCGCCACCGTGCTTGCCGATGGCGGCCTGCTGCAGGTGATGAAGGCAGGCGCAGCGCTGATCGAGACCAGCACGGTGAGCGCCGAGATTTCCGCCGAGGTCGCCGTGGCGGCGCAGGCGCGGGGCATCGCCTATCTGCGCGTGCCGGTGTCCGGCAACGCCAGCATCGCCCACACTGGCGCGCTGACCTGCTTCGTCTCCGGACCCAAGTCCGTGTTCGAGACCGTCCGGCCGCTGCTCGCGACCGTCACGCGGGCGCAGACCTATCTCGGCAACGCCGAAGAAGCCCGCTTCGCCAAGCTCGCGGTCAACCTGATGATCGCGGTGTCGGCCGGCATGATGGCGGAGAGCCTGGCGCTGGCGCGCAAGGGCGGCATCGCCTGGCAGGACATCCTGCAGGTGCTCGACGACAGCGCGATCGCTTCGCCGATGGTCAAGTACAAGACTGCGCCGCTGCGCAGCCGCGACTTCCTCTCGACCTTCTCGTGCCGGCAGATGGCCAAGGACCTCGACCTGATCCTGTCCGCCGGCCACACCGTCGGCGTGCCGCTGCAGCTCGCCGCCCAGGTGCGCGAAACCTACGGCTCACTGGTCGCCCAGGGCGACGGCGAGACCGACTTCATCGCCACCGTCCGCCATGTCGAGCGCCTGTCGGGCCTCGACGAACCCAAGCTCTGATCGTCCGACCGTTGCCGGAGCCGCCATGCGCAACTTCAACGAACACACCATCACCGACGCCGTGATCGCGCGGAACAGCGATACGTGCGAGCCTCGCGTCAAGCAGATCAGTGAGGCGCTGGTGCGCCATCTCCACGCCTTCGTGCGCGAAGTGCGCCCGACCCGGAAGGAGTGGGAGCAGGGCATCGATTTCCTGACCCGCACCGGTCACATGTGTGACGACAAGCGCCAGGAATTCATCCTGCTGTCGGACGCATTGGGCGTGTCGATGCTGGTCGATGCCATCAACCACCCGGTGCCGGAGGGCGCGACCGAAACCACGGTGCTCGGCCCGTTCTATGTGCAGGCGGCGCCGGACAAGGCGCTCGGCGAGGACATCTCCGGTGGCATGGATGGCGAGCCGCTGCTGGTCACCGGCTCGGTGTCGTCGCCGGACGGCACGCCGCTTGCGGGAGCGACCATCGACGTCTGGCATTCCGACGACGACGGCTATTATGATGTGCAGCAGCTCGAGAAGATCGGCGACCTCGCGATGCGTGCACGCTTCCATGCCGACGATCAGGGACGCTTCCATTTCTGGTCGATCAAGCCGGCGGCCTATCCGATCCCCCATGACGGCCCGGTCGGGCAGATGCTGGAGGCGCAGGGGCGTCACCCGTGGCGGCCGGCGCATGTGCACTTCATGATCTCGGCACCCGGGCACGAGCAGCTCGTGACCCATGTCTTTGTCGCTGGCGACCAATACCTCGATTCCGACGTGGTGTTCGGCGTCAAGGACAGCCTGATCCGCGAGTTCGTCCATCGCGAGCCGGGCACGGCGCCCGGCGGCCGGCGGATGGACGCGCCGTTCTACCATCTCAACTACGACTTCGGATTGAAGCCGGGCGCGTCGCGCTGACGGCCTCGCGGACCAACGGACCACACAAGAGTCCGCCGCTGCGCACGGGGAGGGAGACATGGGACTGCCGCTCGATACCACGAGCCTGCTCGACAGCCTGACGCAGATGGTCGGGCCGCGGGCGACGACCGCGCGCGGTGTGCTGGAGCAGCATGGCCGCAGCGAGGCCTATCATGCCAGCCGACCGCCGGATGTCGTGGTGTTCCCGGAGACCACCCAGGAGGTTGCCGAGATCGTGCGGCTGTGCGCTGCCGTCGGCATGCCGATCGTGCCGTTCGGCGCCGGCACCTCGCTCGAAGGCAACGCGGCCGCGATTGCCGGTGGTCTGTGCTTCGACTTCACGCGCATGAACCGCGTCCTCAGGGTTCACGACAAGGACATGGACGTGGTGGTGCAGCCCGGCATCACCCGCAAGCAGCTCAATGCCCAGCTGCGTGACACCGGCCTGTTCTTCCCGATCGATCCCGGCGCCGACGCCTCGATCGGTGGCATGTCCTCGACCCGCGCCTCCGGCACCATGGCGGTGCGCTATGGCACCATGAAGGACAATGTCATGGCGCTCGAGGTGGTGCTGGCGGACGGGCGGATCATCCGCACCGGCGGCCGCGCCCGCAAATCCTCGGCCGGCTATGACCTGACGCGGCTGTTCGTCGGCGCCGAGGGCACGCTTGGCGTCATCACCGAGGTCACGCTGAAGCTGCATCCCTGGCCGCAGGCGATCTCGTCGGCGGTGTGCAGCTTTCCCACCCTGCATGATGCGGTCGAAACCGCCATCGGCATCATCCAGTGCGGCATTCCGGTGGCGCGTGTCGAGCTGCTCGACGATGTCATGATGCGCGGCATCAACGGCTACGCCAAGCTCGGCTACCGCGAGGCGCCGACGCTGTTCTTCGAGTTCCATGGCACCGACGCCGGTGTCGGCGAGCAGGCCGAGTTTGCCGAAGCGATCGCCGCCGATCACGGCGGCCTCGGCTTCCAGTGGGCGCGGGCCGCCGAGGAGCGCTCGCGCTTGTGGCACGCCCGCGACAACACGCTGTATGCCGGCATGAGTCTCAAGCCGGGGGCGCGGGCCATGATCACCGACGTCTGCGTGCCGATCTCCCGCCTTGCCGAGTGCCTGGTCGAGACGCGCAGGGACGTCGACGCCAGCGGCCTCGTCGGGCCGATCGTCGGCCATGTCGGCGACGGCAATTTCCACATGCTGATCCTGATCGATCCCGACAACGCCGACGAGGTCAGCCGCGCCAAGGCGGTGCACGGCCGCATGGTCGCGCGCGCCATCGCCATGGAGGGCACGTGTACCGGCGAGCACGGCATCGGCGTTGGCAAGATCGGCTTCCTGGAAGACGAGCACGGCGACGCGGTCGACGTCATGCGCAGCCTGAAGGCGGCGCTCGATCCGGCCGGGCTGATGAACCCGGGCAAGATTTTCACGCCGGTCAAGGAGGTGCGGTCATGACTGAGGCCATTCAGGGCGCCGCGGCGCCGGCCGTGCGGCCCGCCGCACCGCTGTTCGAGCTGCGCGGCATCAGCAAGGAGTTTCCCGGCGTCAAGGCGCTGGACGACGTGTCGTTCGCGGTGTGGCCCGGCGAGGTCCACATGCTGCTCGGTGAGAACGGCGCCGGCAAGTCCAGCTTGATGAAGGTGCTGTGCGGCGCCTACCGCGCCGACCGCGGCGAATTCTACTATAAGGGCGAGAAGGTGGAGATCACCTCGGCCGCGGATGCGCAGCGGCTCGGCATCGCGGTGATCTTCCAGGAGTTCTCGCTCGTTCCCTATCTCAACATCGCCCAGAACATCTTTCTCGGGCGCGAGCCGGCGGGGCTTTTGCCCGGCACCATCGACCGCCGCCGCATCCTCAAGGACGCCAAGCGCATCCTCGACACGATCGGCTTCGACATCGATCCGTCGACCAAGGTCGAGAAGCTCGGCGTCGCGCAGCAGCAGATGGTCGAGATCGCCAAGGCGATCAGCCAGAACGCCCGCATCCTGGTGATGGACGAGCCGACCGCCGCGCTGTCGGATCGCGAGTCGGAGCTGCTGTTTGCGATGATCGCACGGCTGAAGGCGGATGGCGTCGCCATCATCTACATCTCCCACCGCATGGCGGAGGTGTTCGCCATGGGTGACCGCATCACCGTGCTGCGCGACGGCCGCCGCATCGACGAGGTGCTGCCGGGCGACGCGTCGCCGGACCAGCTGGTGCGGATGATGGTCGGGCGCAGCGTCGACATGAGCTACCCCCGCAACTTCGCGGCCACGCCCGGCCGCGTGATGCTGGAGGTCAAGGGCCTGTCGGCCGCAACCGGCATCTCCGACATCAACCTCACGGTGCGGGCTGGCGAGATCGTCGGCCTGTGCGGTCTCGTCGGCGCGGGGCGCACCGAGGTGGTGCGGGCGATCTTCGGCGCCGACAAGGCCTCGGCCGGCGAGATCATCTTCGAGGGCAGGGAGAAGACCGGCGGCCCGGACGAGGCGGCGCGGCTCGGCCTCGCCCTGATCCCGGAAAGCCGCAAGACCGAAGGGCTCGCGCTGCTGCGCTCGGTCGGCGACAACATGGTGGTGGCGGCGCTGCGCAAGCTGTTCCCGAGCGGGCTGTTCGATCGCGGCGCGGCCATGCGCACCGCGAGCGACCTCGTCCAGCAGTTGCGGGTCGCAACCCCGAGCGCCAAGCAGGCGGTGGGGCTTCTGTCCGGCGGCAACCAGCAGAAGGTGGTGATCGGTAAGTGGCTCGCCGCCGGCGCCAAGCTGTTCATCTTCGACGAGCCGACGCGCGGCATCGACGTCGGCGCCAAGTCGGAGATATTCGCCCTGATCGACCGCCTGGTGGCGGAAGGCGCCGCGGCGCTGATGATCTCGTCGGAGCAGGCGGAGATCTGCCATGTCTGCGACCGCGCCTATGTGATGCGCGACGGCCGCATTGCCGGCGAACTGGCACGCCGCGAACTGACCGAGGAAAACATCGTGAGGCTGGGGATGCACCATGCGTGAGACCGTGATCGCCCTGTCCGGCAATCCGCTGCAGCGGATTCCCGGTGTCGCCGTGATGCTCGTGCTGCTGGTCGTGGTGTTCGGCCTGATCGCACCTGGCTTCCTGTCGCCTGCCAACATCTCCAACGTGCTGGTGCAGTCCACCATCCTGATGATGCTGGCGCTGCCGATGACGTTGATCATCATGACCGAGGGGCTCGACCTGTCGATGGGCGCGGTGCTGACGCTCACCTCGCTGGTGGTCGCCATCGTCGCGGTGGCCACCAAGTCGATCATCCTGGGGCTCGGCGCGGCGGTGCTGGTCGGCGTGCTCTTCGGCATCGCCAATGGCTGGCTGGTGGCGTTCGTCGGCATCCCGCCGTTCGTCGCCACCCTCGGCACGCTCGGCATGGCGCAGGGCCTGTCGCTGATCGTCAGCGACGGCCAGAGCGTGGTCGGCATTCCCGCCGGCCTGCGCAGCGTCTATTCCGGTGAGATCGCCGGCATCCCCGCGCCGATCCTGCTGGCGCTCGGCACCTATCTGGCATTCCACGGACTGCTCTACCACACCCGGTTCGGCACCTACATCTTCGCGCTCGGCGGCAATCGCGAGGCGCTGCGCTACGCGGGCCGCTCGCCCGGTCTGCTGCTGGTCGGCGTCTACGCCCTCGGCGGCGCCATGGCTGGTCTCGCCGGCCTGCTGATGACCGCGCGGATGAACTCGGGCCATCCGACCGCCGGCCTCGGCCTCGAATTCGACGCCATCGCCGCGGTCGCGGTGGGCGGCACCTCGTTCGAGCGCGGCAACGGCTGGCTGCTCGGCACCGCGCTTGGCGTCGTCGCGGTGGGCGTGCTGCGCAACGGCCTCAACCTGCTGGCGCTGCCGTCCTCGGTGCAGGTGGCGAGCGTCGGCATCCTGGTGATCGTGGCGCTGTTCGTCGATGGATTGCGGAGCCAGTCATGACCGATGTAAGCAAACCGATGACCGCGCCGCTGCGCGCGTTCCTGTCCGACGATGTGATCCAGGTGTTCTACCGGCTGCTCGCCGCGCTCCTGATCTGCGTCGCGCTGAGCCTGCTCAGCGATGCGTTCCTCAACCTCAACAACATCCTCAACGTGCTGCGGCAGGCGAGCCTGATGTTCTTCATCGCCGCGGGCCTGACGCTGGTGGTGCTCACCGCCGGCCTCGACCTGTCGGTCGGCGCCAATGTCGCGCTGTCGGCTTGTTTGGCCGGCACTGTGATCAAGATGACCGGCTCGCCGGCGCTGGGCGTGCTGACGGGGCTCGCGGCTGGCGGCACCATCGGCCTGCTCAACGGCCTGATGGTCACGGCGCTGCGCATCCCCTCGTTCATCGCGACTTACGGCATGCTGTGGGTGCTGCACGGCCTGACCTACTGGTACATGGCCGGCGACACCATCCATGGCTTCCCGCCGGGCTTCCGCCAGATCGGCAGCGGTTACCTGCTCGGCCTGCCGATCCCGGTCTACCTGCTGCTGATCTTCCTCGCCATCGGCACCATCTTCGCCCAGCGCACCACCTTCGGTCAGGAGATCTATGCCATCGGCGCCAATCCGGTGGCGGCGCGGCTGTCGGGCATTCCGGTGTCGCGCCGGCTCGTCCTCGTCTACGTCATGTCCGGGCTGATGGCGGGCCTTGCCTCGATCATCTTCCTGGCGCGGCTCAACTCGGCGGAAGCCGACATCGGCGAGAGCCTGACGCTGCCGGCGATCGCCGCGGTGCTGATCGGCGGCACGTCGCTGTTCGGCGGCGTCGGCACGGTGTTCGGCACCTTTGTCGGCGCGCTGATCCTGACCTTGGTGCTCAACGGCATGAACCTGCTGCAGGTCAGCGCCAGCTGGCAGCCGCTGGTCACCGGCGTGATCGTCGTCCTTGCGGTCTGGCTCGACATGAAGACGCGCCGCCGCGGCCAATAACCACCATCGGTCTCAACAAGCCTGGAGAGGGAACACCACCATGAAGACAACGACCTGTGCCATTCTGGCCGTGCTGGCCTCGACCGCGGTCGCGGGCAGCGCGCTTGCCGACAACGAGACCATTGCGGTCTTCACCAAGAACCAGACCAACCCGTACTTCCAGACCGTCCGCGTCGGCGCGGATGCCGCAGCCAAGGCTCTCGGCGCCAAGACGCTGCACTACATTCCGACCAAGCCGGACAGCATTCCCGAGCAGCTCAGCCAGATCGAGGACGTGATCGTCAAGAAGCCGAGCGCGATCGTGTTCATCCCGGTCGACTACAAGGCGATGGTGCCGGGGGTCGAGGAGATCAACAAGGCCAAGATCCCGGTGGTCAACGTCACCGACCGTTCGGAGGGCGGCCGCTTCGTCTCCTTCGTCGGCGCCAACGATTACAGCCTGGGCCTGGAGACCGCGCGCTACATGCTCAAGGCGCTCGGCGGCAAGGGCAACATCGTGATCCTCGAGGGGGTCAAGGGCTCGCTGACCAACATCGACCGCGTGCGCGGCTTCTATGACGCGCTCAAGGAGAACCCCAACGCCAAGGTGGTGGGTGATCAACCCGCCAACTACCAGCGGCTGCAGGCGCTGCAGGTGATGGAGAACCTGATGCAGTCGAATTCGCAGATCGACGGCGTGCTGGCGGCCAACGATGCGATGGCGATCGGCGCCATCGAGGCGCTCGACGGCGCCAACCGCAAGGCCCAGGTGGTCGGCGTCAACGGCACCAAGGAAGCGGTCGATGCCATCAAGGCCGGCAAGCTGCTCGCCAGCGGCGACTACAACGGCTTCGTGCAGGGCTGCGTCGGCACCATGATCGCGATCCGCTCGCTGCGCGGCGAGCCGGTGATCAACGAGATCGTGCTCAAGCCGACCGTGATCTCGAAGGAGAACTACCAGCCCTACGACGTGCCGCTGGAGACCCGCAAGTGCCCGAGCTGGGACGAGGCCGCCAAGCTCGGCAACAACTGACCTGCATGTCCTGCGTGGTCATGGCATGGTCGCCGTGCCATGAGCCGTCCGGCTGATGCCCAATGATCCCGCGCGCCGCGTGCCGGCGCACGGGATTCACTTCTCGACCAGACGATCTTTCGGAGACCTTGCAATGCTGTTCGTCATTCATGCCCTCGATCGCGCCGGCGCGCTGCCGGTCCGGCAGGCCAATTACGACGCCCACAAGGCGTTCCTGTCCGACACCTCGGCGTTCGGCATCCGCATCGTGATGTCGGGGCCACTGGTCGCGGATGATGGCGAGGCCATGATCGGCAGCCTGTTCCTGATTGAGGCGCCCGACCGGGCGGCGGTGGAGACATTCCACCGCGCCGATCCGTTCTTCGCCGCCGGCATCTGGGAGAAGGTGTCGATCGCCGCGTTCATCCGGCGCCAGGGTTGAGGGCCGCCGCGGCCGGCCGCGCGACGCCGGCCGCTACGCTGGCGACTGCGTCAGCGGCGCTGCCGCCGTGGCGGCCGCCGCGCGCCTGCTGAGCCGCCACAGCAGGCCGGCGCCGGCCACGACGGTGATCAGCTGGGTGCCGGCGAGCAGCCAGAAGCCCTGGCCGAGGTTCTCGCTCTTGCCGGCCATCATCGCCGCGCCCATGACCATCGGCATCAGCGCCGAGGCGAGGTTGCCGACGCCGTTGACGACGCCATAGGTGCTGCCGACGGTGCCGTCCCTGGCCACGTGCTGCACCAAGGTCGGGATCGCCGGCGCCTGGAAGCCCCAGCCGGCGCCGGCCAGGATCAGGGCGGTGGCGGCGACATAGGGGTTCTCGGCGACGATCGCCATGGTGACGCAGGCGGCGGTGATGAGGCCGCCGATGACGAAGGCGAGCGGCGCGCGGTGACGCGGCAGCAGGTCGACGAACGAGCCGCCGACCACGTTGGCGACGATGCCGACGATGAAGGGCAGGCCGGCGAACACGCTCATCTCGTTGAGCGAGAAGTGACGTGCCTCCCTGAGGTAGGACGGCAGCCAGGTGCTGGCGCCCCACAGATAGCTCAGCGTGCAGATCTCGATGATCAGGATCCAGAACAGGTGCGGGGTGCGCAGCGCCGCCAGCATCAGCGACATCGCCGCCGGCTTGTGTCCCGCGGGGCGCGCTGCTGTGGCCTTCGGCGCCCGGATGAACAGCGCCACCAGCGGCATGCCGATCACGACATTGAGCGCGGCCAGCGCCCAGAACGAATCCCGCCAGCCGAAGTGCTGGATCAGGAAATTGAGGATCGAGTAGCCGGCGCCGAGGCCGATGCTGACCCCGAGCGAAGAGATCGCGTTGGGTTTGCCGACCTCGTGGGCCGCGAAATGCTGCTTGACGTACATGGTCTTGAGCGAGAACAGCGGGCCCTCGGCGCTGCCGAGCAGGAAGCGCCAGGACAGGAACAGCACCACGCTGGTGGTCAGCGCGGAGGCGCCGGTGAAAGCCGTCCACAGCACGAGGCTGATCAGGAGGCTGGCACGCACGCTCCAGCGCGCCTCGAACAGCGGCGTCAGGAACCAGGCCGACAGGCCGTAGCCGAACAGGAACAGCGACATCAGCCGTCCCTGCGCGATGCGGTCGCCCTCGAGGCCGAGCGTGTGCAGGAAATCCTTGTTGGTGATCATCAGGGACACGTTGATGCGGTCCATGTAGGCGATGCTCACCACGAGCATCAGCACGATCACGCCAAGCCATCGCTTCATCTGCACTGTCTCCACTCCTCCGTGTTGTCGTTGTTGTGCGGCGCCGGGGCGCCATCCTCGCCTGTTGTCGTTGCTCAGATCACCAGTGGCGATGCCGCATTCAGCACCACGCGCGCGAGGCTGTGGGCGGTGCCGAGCGATGTCTTCGGGTTGTCCGGCGCGGGCGCGTTCTCGATCCGGATCGCGACCGTGCCGGCGCGCGAGCGGAACTCGATCTCGTGCACGTTGCGGGCGATCGCAGGATCCGCGGCGAGCTCGACGCGGGTGCGATCGAAGCCGAGGCCGGCGAGCGCGACGATCGCAGCGACGTTCGCATTCTTCGGATAGCCGCGCGCCGCCTCGCGGGCGCTGCCGGAGAAGAATACCCGCGCATCGCTTAAGGCGTCGAGGTTGAGCAGCGCCTCGGCCGGCGTGTCCTTCCAGGCGGCCGGCGGCTTGCGGCCGCGGTAGAGCACGTCGTTAAGGCCGGCGAGCTGCGCGGCCTTGAGCGCATCGATGCCGCCGACGGCGCCGGCGGGCAGGTGGATGCGGGCACGGCCACGGACGGCGGCGTCACGCAGCGCGGTGTGGAACGCATCATCGGCGAGTGCGCCGACCGAGGCGACCACGAGGTCGATGCCGGCCGCCAGCACGGCCGGGCCATGCGCCTTGAGCGCGCCTTGTCCGGCACACTCGACGACGAGATCGAGGCCGGCGAGGTCGTCCGCCGTCTGCACGACACGGCGCTCCGGAGCGAGCGCGGCGTGCCTGTCGAGCAGGGTTGCCGCCCGGGCCGCGCCCTCGGCGCGCGCCAGGCAGACGAGATTGTCGAGGGGCGCCGGTGCCGCGCGCTGCAGCGTCGCCAGCAGCTCAGCGGCGATGGTGCCGTAGCCGATCAGGCCGAGTTTCATGAGGGGCCTCCCGCGGCACCTGCCGGCGGCCCGGCGAAGGCGCGGGCGAACGGGCCGATGCTGGTCATGTCGACCTCGAGCAGGATGGGGCCGGGCGTCGCGAGGGCATCGGCGAACGCCGCCGCGAAACCATCCGCGGTGTCCACCCGTCGATGCGGCAGACGGAAGCCGGCGGCGAGCGCGGCGAAATCCGGCGTCGCCAGGTTCGAATAGTGCTGTCGGCCGCCGTACTGCGCATCCTGGATGTTGCGGATGACGCCATAGCCGCGGTCGTTCATCAGCACGAACACGATGTCGGCCTGCTGCTCGACCGCGGTCATCAGCTCGCCGAGCGCGAGCATGCTGCCGCCGTCGCCGATCAGCGCCACCGTTTTGGCGCCGGCGCCGGCAAGCGCAGCGCCGACCGCCATGGCAATGCCCTGGCCGATGCCGCCGCCGAGCGCATGGACGCCCAGGCGAGGCTTCGCGAGCCGGACATAGCGGTTGCCAAAGGTGCTGTTGGAGATGGTGACGTCGCGGACGAACGGATGGCCGCCGCGGGCGACGTGCTGGTTCATGGCGTCGGCGACTGCGGCGTAAGGGCCGAGCGTGGCGCGCAGAGCAGTCTCTGCCTCGCGGCGCGCGGCGGTGACAGCGGCGAGAAAGGCGGCGTCGGTGCCGAGCCGCTCGGGCAGCCGCGCAAGCAGACCCTCCAGCGCGAGGCGCGCGTCGCCGGCGATGAACAGATCCGTGGCGTAGTTGCGTCCCGCTTGGGTCGGGTCGGCGTCGATCTGCAGCAGCGGCTGCGGCAGCGCCATCTGGTTATTGGCGGTCTCGTTGCCGCGCAGCCGTGAGCCGACCACGAGCATCAGGTCGGCGTCGCGGTAGATCGCGCGGGCCTGCGGCGTCATGTTGAAAGCGCCGAGGCTGAAGCGGTGGTCCTCGGGTACGATCGCGCGCCCTTGCGTGCTGGACACGGTGGCGACGCCACGCTCGACCAGTGCGGTCGCTGCGTCCGAGGCGCCGCGCGCGCCGCCGCCGAGCCACAAGACTGGCCGCTTGGCGGCGGCGATCAGCGCCGCGGCGCGGTCGAGCAGGGCGTCGTCGGGGACGGGCGGCTGGACGCGTGGCGGGCGGATGTCGGCGGGCCAGCGCGTGGTCTCGCGCTGCACGTCGACGGGAATCTCGACGGTCACCGGGCCGCAGGGCGCGGTGGTGGCGGCGCGCACCGCGGCCTCCAGCGTGCCGAGAGCGCCGCGCGGCTCCCAGATCCGGAGATAGCTCTTGGAGATCGCCTTGAGCATATCGGCCTGGCGCGGCACGTCATGGATGGCGGCGCGGTCGCGGTCCATGAAGGCGCGGTCGACCTGGCTCGTGATGTGCAGCACCGCCGTGCCCGCGGTGAGCGCCTCGACCTGGGCGCCGGCGGCATTGCCGGCGGCGGTGCCGGTGCTGGTGAAGACGACGCCGAGCCGGCCGGAGATGCGGGCGTAAGCGTCGGCCATGTTGAAGGCGCCGGCCTCGCCGCGCGCGGCGACGAAGCGGATGCGGCCCCGGCGCGCGATGGCGTCGAGGATCGGCATGTTGTGGATCGAGATCACGCCGAACGCGACTTCGACGCCGATCGCCGCGAGCCAGGCAGCAATGGTGTCGCCGACCGGCAACGTGCCCGGCGGCGTGGCGTCCGCCGTCGCGGTGTCGGCGGGGCGGATCATGCCGAGGTGCCCCGCTGCGATGTGCGCGGCTCGGCCGGCGGCACGTAGCCGAGCCGTTCGGAGATGTTGAGCGCGGCGCGGCGCAGGGCATCGCCGATCCGGGTGCGCTTGCCGCCCTGGGCGGCAAAGGCGGTTTCCGGGCCGGTCATGTTGATGGCGGCGACGACGAGGCCGCTGTGATCGAAGATCGGCGCGGCGCAGGAGTCGACGCCTTCCTCGTACGACGAATGGCTCCAGGCGAGGCCGGCCTGGCGGGCGGCGCGGGCCTCGGCGACGAGGTCGTCGAGGGTGGTGACGGTCTGCTCGGTCGCGGGTTCGAGGTCGGCGCCATCGTACAGCGCGCGCAACTGCGCCTCCGGCATGTAGGCCAGCATGATGCGGCCCATGCTGGTGGCGTGCGCGGGCAGGCGCGAGCCGACGCGCACGGCGCTGGCGCGGAACACGTGCGGCACCTGCCGCAGCAGGTAGAGCACGTCGCGGCCTTCGAGAATGCCGAGATGGGTGGAGAGACCGAATTCCTCGGACAGCGTGATGAGGTAGGGCAACGCGGTCTGGTTGAGGTCGCGCGACAGGAAGGTCTGGGCGGCGACACCGATCAGGCCGGGGCCGATCTGGTAGCCGGGACCATAGGGCTTCTTCTCGATGAAGCGCCCGGTCTCCAGCGAGGCAATCAACCGCATCAGGGTGGTGCGGTTGATCTTCAGCGCGCTCGCGGTGTGGCTGAGGTTGGCGACCGACTCGCCTTCCGAAATGTGCCGCAGCAGCTTGATCGCCTTCTCGACGGCGGGGATGCCATAGGCCGGCGCTTCGCTGCGCTTGGCCGTGCCGGAGGTCTTCGGCTTCCGGGCCATCAGGTGTGCTCCTCGCTGAAATGACGGTCGAGCAGCGCGGCGACCGCCGCCGGCTCCTCGAGATAGACGGCGTGGCCGCAACCTTCGATCAGCACCGCTTCGGGGCGTGTCACCGCTTCGGGCGGCAGCGCCTGTGCGACGCGGCGGGCAATATCGGGCGGCGTCACCACGTCCTCGGCGCCGACCGCGACCAGGGTCGGGCAGCGCAGCAGTGCGACGTCGTCGAGCAGCCGTCCGGAACCTAGCAGGTGCGCGGCCTGGGCGTAGCCGGGCAGCGTCATGGTGGCCATGGCCGTGATCACCGCTTGGGTCGCGTCCACCTTGTGTTCGGGCCTATGCACCAGCCGCGGGCCGCGCTTGGCGGCGAAGGCGTTGCCGCCGAGCTCCGCAAGCTCGGCCGGCCGCGCCGCGACCGCGGGCGGCAGCGGCTCGCCCGGCGCGATGCCGTAGCCAAGCGTCGGTGACAGCAGCGCCAGCCGCCGCACGCGTGCCGGCGCGGTGGCCGCCACATGCGCCGCGATCAGGGTGCCGAGCGAATGGCCCAGCAGGTCGACCTCGGGCAGCGCGAGTGCATCGAGCAGCACCAGCACGCAGGCCGCGTAGTCGGCGACGACGGGCGTGGGGGAGGCGAGCGGCCGGCTGTCGCCGTAACCCGGCGCATCCCAGGCGATCACGGTGCGTGCGGTGCTGAGGGCCCGCATCAGCGGCTGAAACGAAAAGTTGCGGCTGCCGATGCCGTGGAGCAGGAGCAGCGGAGGGCGATCGGCCGGGCCAGGACGGACCAGCGCGTCGATGTCGCCGATGCACCGCCGTTCGACGGCGGCATCGCGAAGCCTGTCGGTCGCGTGGGAAACCGTGCTCGAAGCCATTTGGAACTCACTGTTCAAATATGAACGTATCGTTCTTTGTGAAACATTAGCTTTGCGCCATGTCTTCGTCAATAAACTGACATGCGTTTTGAACATTGACATCCGAGCCAGCGCTGCTCAGGATTGCGATTAGAACAGCATGTTCAAATGTGAACATTATGAGCGGCCAGCAAAGGAGATCGACATGGCCCAGGCAGAGACGGCGCCGACGCAGCGGCGGTCGTGGGATCGTCCCGAAGGGGCGAGCTTCGAGGAGTGGATGAAGAGCCGCGTCGCGCGCGTCGCCGACCGGCCCTATGACTGGAACGCGCTCAAGTTCCAGGCCGACTTTGATCCGAAGTATCGTCGGGCCCAGAAGCGCTTCATCGGCACCGGCGGCACCGGCGTTGCCAAGGACAGCAACACCATTCCGGCCGAGCACTTCACGCTGTCGAACATGATCATTCCCGCGGGCGGCGAGGGGCCGATGCACCTGCACACCGACGCCGAGGAAGTGTTCTTCGTGCTGCGCGGCAAGATCAAGGTGATGGTCGAGAAGGATGGCGAATATTACGAGACCATCCTCGGCGAACGTGACTGCATCTCGGTGCCGCCCGGCGTCTATCGCGGCGAGATCAATATCGGCGAGGAGGATGCGATCATGATCGTGATGATCGGCTCGCCTAAGCCGATCACCCCGACCTATCCGCCGGATCATCCGCTGACCAAGGTGAAGCGCGGTTGAGAGCGCGGTTCAGTTTGATCCTGCCGTGTCAGGCATGATGTGACAGCAGAGCCCCGGCCCGTCAGGTGCCGGGGCTTTTTCGTGGGCACGCAACAGAGCGGCTTGAATGGTCGAGGGCGCTCGGCCGATCGCGAGCGGGTCTACGACAGGTGGGCCTTGAGATCGATCATCGACGCGAGGATGCCGTCCGCGTAGCGCGCAAGGCGGTCATAGGCGTCAGCCTCCTTCAGCAGAGTCGCGCGCTCGGTCTGCGCAGTGTCGGTCGCCATGTCGCGGGTCATCTGGGCGCGCTCGCGCCAATAGCCGCTGTCATAGACCTCGTTCGGTGTCAGCGGGCATGTGGGGCTATCGAGCAGCATGTCTTGATCCTCCGCCGCGTCGTCGACAGCCCTGTTTCGCTGGTCGCGCGCCGCGGGTCATTGACCGGGATCAATCGTCGGTCGGCGGCGTTGACTTCGGTCAAACGCTGGTGGCCGCGAGCGCGCTACACTGATTGGACAGAATATCTGCCATGTTCGACCGGAGGTTTTATGACCAGGCTCAGGATTCCCCATGATGCATTCGTCCTCGTCGGTGACGGCACCAAGGCGCTGTTCCTTCGCAACGAAGGCGATGGGCTCTACCTCAACCTCAAGGTGGAGCAGGTGTTCATCGACGACAATCCGCCGACCCACGAGCAGGGCACCGACCGGCCGGGCCGGGCGTTCAAGAGCGCGGCGACCAACCGGCGCAGCGCGCTGGAAGCGACCGACTGGCACGCCCTCGAGCAGCAGCAGTTCGTGCGCAAGGTCGGCGAGGCGATGGAGCGGCTGGTGCGTGAGCGCAACGTCAAGGCGCTGGTCATCGTCGCACCGCCGCGCACACTCGCCGAGCTGCGCCAGGAACTGTCGGCGGATGTCCAGGCGCGGGTGGTGGCCGAGATCAACAAGGATCTGACGCGGCACCCGATGGACGATATCGAGGCCCACCTGATCGCGGCCTGACTGCGATACGGATCCGTGCAGCAGGGCACGGATCGCGTGGCCGGCGGCAAAGCAGGTTTTGGGCCGCGCACGAAGGAGCAAGCCATGTGGTTCCAGGATCGGTCCGATGCCGGACAAAAGCTGGCACGGGCGTTGATGGCCTTCAAACAGTCCGATCCGGTGGTGCTGGCCTTGCCGCGCGGCGGCCTGCCGGTGGCGGCCGAGGTCGCGGTGGCGCTCGGTGCACCGCTCGACATCTTCCTGGTGCGCAAGATCGGCCTGCCCACCCAGCCTGAACTGGCCATGGGCGCCGTTGCCGACGGCGCGACGCCCGTCGTCGTCCACAACGAGGCCGTCATCGCCTCGGCCGGCGTTTCGCAGGATGTCTTCGAGCAGGCGACCAGGCGAGAGCTGGCCGAGATCGCGCGGCGGCGGCAGCGGTTTCTCGGCGACCGGCCACCGGCCGACCTCCGTGGCAAGACCGTGATCCTGGTCGACGACGGCGTTGCGACCGGCGCGACCATGATGGTGGCGGTCGAGGCGGTGCGCCGGCAGCAGCCGCGGCAGGTCGTCGTGGCCGCTCCGGCAATGTCCCCGGAGGCGGCGGGAAGCCTGCGGCGAATGGCCGATGCGCTGGTCAGCCTGACGACGCCGGGCGACTTCGAGGCGGTGGGATGCCACTACCGTGATTTTCGCCAGCTCGACGATGCCGACGTCGTCGCCATCCTGCAGCGCTTTCGCGCCGTTCCTTCCACGGCGACAGCCTGACGTCACGGCCGGACCGGGTGCGCGGCGTGTTCGCCCGCACGACGCTCTGTTTCCCTATTTCTTCACCAGCGGGCAGCGGCTGCGGTCGAGCGGCCGGAACGCCTGATCGGGCGGAATCGTCGCCACCAGCTTGACCAGATCCCACGGTCCCCTGGATTCCTCGGGAGATTTGACCTGGACGAGATAGAGATCGTGGACCATGCGCAGGTCCTCGCGGATCCTGCCGCCGGTGGTGTAGGCGTCGGACACCGGCGTTGCCCTCATCCGCGCCATCACCGTTGCGCCATCGTCGGAATTGCTGTCCTTCACCGCTTGCAGGTAGTGACGCACGGCGGAATAGACCCCCGCCTGGATCTGCGACGGCATCGCCTTGCGCCGCGCATAAAACGCGTCGGAGAAGCGGCGGGCGGCCGGCGAGACGTCCTCGAAGAAGCTGGTGAGAACGAGGTCTCCCTTGGTGGGGCGCAGCCCGATGGCCTGGATGTCGACGTTCTGCAGCGACATCGGCACGATGGTCATGCCCTGGGCGGCAAGTCCGAATTCGTCGGCCTGCTTGATGGCGGTGGCGTTGTCGCCGGCCACGTTGATCGCCAGCACCTTGGCGCCCGAGCTCTGGGCCTGCAGCAGGAACGAGCTGAAATCCGAGGTGCCGAGCTGGACCTTCACGCTTCCGGCGACCGTGCCGCCGAGCTCTGCGATGCGCGCGCGGGCGGTTGCCTCGATCGAATGGCCGAAGGCATAGTCGCCGGTGATGAAGAACCACGGCGCGCGGTTGGTCGTCATGATGCCGGAGACCACGGCCGTGGCGGTCGAATAGGCGTCCTGGGTCCACTGCACGCTGGTCGGCGCACAGGCTTCGTCAGTCAACTGGTTGGCGCCGGCGCCCGACACCAGGAAGATCCGTCCGTTGGTGCGCACCAGTTCCTGCACCGCAAGGGCGGCGCCGGAGCTGCCGCCATCCGCGATCGCCTGCACGCCGTCGCGGTCGAACCATTGCCGTGCGATCGTGGTGGCGAGGTCCGGCTTGTTCTGATGATCGGCCTGCAGGATCTCGATCCGCTTGCCGTTGATGACGCCCCCGAACTCCTCCGCCGCCATCCGCGCGGCCTCGACCGAGCCCGGCCCCATGGCGGTGGCGAACACCCCGTTCATGTCGGTCAGGACGCCGATCCGGATGATGTCGCCCTTGATGTCGGCCCGTGCGGCGGTGCCTGCGAGCAGCAGGGCGGTGAGAGTGATGGCAGCTGTTCTGCGGCCCCGGGCCATGGTCGTCCTCCTTGGTCTTGTTGTGATGATCGGCGCGGCGCGTTGCGCGCCGCGCCCTGCAGGGCGGGATCAGACGTCCGTCAGGCGTCTTCGGCGGCGACGGGATTGCGCAGCACGCCGATGCCGGAAA
This sequence comes from Pseudomonadota bacterium, assembly GCA_040756765.1. GTDB lineage: Bacteria > Pseudomonadota > Alphaproteobacteria > Rhizobiales > Xanthobacteraceae > Bradyrhizobium_A. Next base: position 54,550 of record JBFLYG010000010.1, read on the forward strand.
TCTCGACCTCGACCGTGTCGCCGGGCTTCATGAACAGCGGCGGGGTGCGCTTGAGCCCGACACCGCCGGGCGTGCCGGTGACGATCACATCGCCGGGCTGCAGCGTCATGATGGTGGAGCAGTAGACGATCAGGTCGGGAATGTCGGTGATCAGCAGGTCCGTCGTGGTGTCCTGCACCGTCTGGCCGTTGAGCCGGGTCTGCAGCGTCAGTTTGCCGGGATCCGGAATCTCGTCGGCGGTGACCAGCCAGGGCCCGAAGGCGCCGGATTGTTCGAACGTCTTGCCGGCCAGGAACTGGGTGGTGTGGCGCTGCCAATCGCGCACGCTGCCCTCGTTGTAGCAGGCATAGCCGGCGACATGGCTGAGGGCGTCGGCGCGGCGGATGTGGCGCCCCGGCCGGCCGATGATCACCGCGAGTTCGCCCTCATAATCGAACTGTTCGGACACGCGTGGGCGGATCACCGGTTGCAGGTGGCCGACCTGGCTGCCGGGAAAGCGGGCGAACAGCGCCGGCTTTTCGGTCACGGTGCGGCCGACCTCGGCGACATGATCGCGATAGTTCAGCCCGACGCAGATGATCTTGCCGGGATCGGGGATGACCGGTGCATAGCTGATCGCGGCGAGCGGATGATCGGCGGCTGCCGTCTTCAGCGCGGCGGCCGCGTCCGGCAGGCCACCGGCCTCCAGCAGTTCGCGCAGCGTGCGCGATGCGAGACGCCGGCCGAGGTCGATCACGCCGTCGTCCTTGACGGCTCCGTAACCTGGTCGTCCCTCGACGACATAAGACAGCAGCTTCATGATGAATCCCTGGTTGATCTGGTGAATGGTCAAGCGGTGGTCGGCACGCGTTCGGCGCTGCGGAAAGCGGCGAGCAGCGTGTCGAGATCCTGTGCGGCGCGGGCGGCGCCGAGGACGTAACGGTCGGGGCGCACCAGCGCCGCACGAATGCCGTTTCGGCCGAGCCAGGCGTTGATGCCTTCGATCTCGGCGCCGTCGAGCATCGCGATGCCTGCAGCCGCGAGCGTTGCGCGCTGCTCGGCCGACATGTCATGGGACAAGGCGGCATCCACGAGCAGCGCGAAGCCGTAGCCGGCATGATCGTCGCCGCGCTGTCCGCCCGGCAGCATGAATTGCGGTGCGATCTGGCCGACGAGGCTTGTGTCGCCTGCCGCCAGTCCGGGGCCGAGCAGCGGCTTCTGCACCTCGAGTGTCGCGGGGGCATCCTTGCGCGGCACGCCGGCTGCGAGGCCTGCCTCCGTCGCCTTGGTGTTGATCAGCCCGCCGAGACGGATGGCGAGCTCGATGAAAGCGCGCACATGCGGCGCGCGTTCGCTCTGATAGGTGTCGAGCAGCGCCTGATCGGCCTCTCCGCGCACCACCTGCTGCAATTTCCAGGCGAGGTTGGCGGCGTCGCGGATGCCGGCGCACATGCCCTGGCCGAGAAATGGCGGCGTCTGGTGCGCCGAGTCGCCGGCGAGCAGCAGCCGGCGGTTGCGCCATTGCCGCGCGATCGTCGAATGGAAGGTATAGACGGCGGCACGCTCGATCTCGGCATCCTCGGGGGTGATCCAGGGCGCCAGCAACTGCCAGATCCGGGCCGGCTGGGTCATCGTCGCCGTGCCCTCGTCGGGATGCACGGTGATCTCCCAGCGCCGGCGGTTGCCCGTGCCACGAATATAAGTGGCGGGCCGCTGCGGATTGCAGTGCTGGATGCTGTAGTCGCCGAGATCGCTGCGGTCGCGGCGCAGCAGCACATCCACCACCAGCCAGCGCTCGTGAAAGCCGAGATCGTCCATGCCGGAGCCGATGAAGCGCCGCACCAGCGAGCGCCCGCCGTCGCAACCGACCACATGGCCGGCGCGCAGCTCTGAAAGCTGGCCGGTGGCGAGATCCTCATAGCGGACGCGCACGCCGGCATCGTCCTGGTCGAGGGCATAGACCTCGCAGCGGTTGCGTACAGTGACGGTCGGCCAGCGCGTAAGGCCTGCGTTGAGCACGTCCTCGAGGTCGGGCTGGTGGAAGCGATAACTGAGATGCCAGCCCATCGGGGTCAGCTCGGCGGAGCGCGACCAGTCGAGCGCCAGGCGGCCCTCGGCATCGACGAAACGCATGCCGGGGCTGAGGATGACGTGCGGCAGGATCTTGTCGCTCAGTCCGATCGTCTGGAACACGCGCATCGACTCGTCGTCGAAATGCACCGCCCGGGGCAGGTGATACGCCTTGGCTTCGCGCTCCAGCACCACGGTCCGCAGGCCGCACAGGCCGAGCAGGTTGGCGAGTGTCGATCCGACCGGACCACATCCGATCACGGCGACGTCAAAGAAGCTGGGCTGGGCGGGCTGATCGTTCATGCCGGCCATCTGTCCCGCAAGCCGGCGGCCGCTTCAACGTACGTGTCCGATGTGTCCGCTGCGCGGACGGATGCCGGCGGAGGGCGGCGTGCCCCGACGCCTCAGGAGGCGATGGGGATGGCCGCGGCGGCTTCCTGCAGTGGCGCGGCGAAGGCGGCGATGGCCTCGTCGAGGGCGAGCGCCGAGCGGATCCAGATGATCGAGATGCAGCCGAACACGATATCGCCGCGGACGATCGGCACCGCAATGCTCGAGGTCTTGGCATTGTATTCGCCCTCGCTGCGGACGCCGTAGCCGCGTTGAGCGGTCTCCTCGATCATGCGCGCCAGGCGGCCGGTTTCCAGCAAGGGCCGATCCTCGGCCTCGTCGATCCGGCGCAGATGGCTGACGATGACGTCGCGCTCCCGCGGCGGGCAGGCGGCGAGGTAGGCGCGTCCCGCCGAGGTCCGCAGCATCGGCAGGCGCTTGCCGATCATGCCGCGGTCGATCGACAGCGGGCTGCGCGGGTGGGTGGTTTCCTGGACCACCATGGCGGCGTTCTCGTAGGTCGAGAGGTCCACCGGCCAGACCAGTTGCCGGCTCAGCTCGGCGAGGCATGGCGCCGCTGCCTGGCAGATCACCACGCCCGGATCGTAGCCGTCGCCGAGGCTGCTCGCCCGCCGCGTGACGCGAAAGCGGTCGTCGCTGGCGCTGCGCGCGACGTAGCCGAGCTCCTCCAGGGTTTCGAGCAGGCGATAGACCGTCGGCCGCGGCAGGTCGAGCTGGCGCGCGACGTCGCCGGCGCGGATGCCGCCGGACCTGTTGACCTCGTGCAGGACATCGAGGCCGCGCTTGAAGGCGCGCACACCGGCCGCCCGGCTGGCGCCCGCCCCGGGCGGCGTCCGCTCTTTGGACACTTGCAATTCCTCTCCTTGCCGGCGGCGATCCCGCGGTTATGGTCATGACGTCGCTGCGAGGCGCCGTTCTGCCCGCATCGTAATGCAGGACGTCCGGCCGAGGTATCCATTTCGGCAGGCCGATCAACAGGCGCCGGGATCGCGATGCGAGCGGATGGAGACGCGGATGGAGATCAGCGCGCTGGGCTATGTCGGAATCCAGTCGTCGAAGCTCGACGACTGGTCGCGCATGGCGACGGGGCTGCTCGGCATGCAGCAGGTTGACCGCGGTGCCCAGGTGCGGGCGTTTCGCATGGACGACCGCAAGCAGCGGCTGATCGTGGACGGCGCCGGCGATGCCGGTCTTGCGGTGATGGGCTGGGAGGTGTCCTCACGCGCCGATCTCGATCGCCTCGCAGGCCGGCTCGACGATCACGGCGTTGCGGTGACGTGCGGCTCGCGGGCGCTCGCCGACGAACGCCATGTCGCAGAGCTCATCATGTTTCGTGATCCGGTCGGCAATCCGCTGGAGGCTTTCTGCCAGCCGGCGCTGGCGACCGATCCGTTCACGCCGGGGCGCCCGATCTCCGGGTTCCGCACCGGGGCGCTCGGCATGGGGCATGTCGTTGTGAACGTCGAGGATGTCGCGCCGCTCCTGCCGTTCTACCGCGATCTGCTCGGCTTCCAGGTCTCGGATTTCGGCCTGACGCCGTACAAGCTGTATTTCTTTCACGTCAACGGCCGCCATCACAGCTTCGCCATGGTCGGTTCGGGGCGTCGCGCGATGCACCACTTCATGGTCGAGGTCGGCAGCCTCGACGATGTCGGGCAGGGCTACGACCTCGCGCAGCTCGAGGATGGCCGCATTGCCTACACGCTGGGGCGGCACACCAACGACCACATGACGTCGTTCTACGTCCACACCCCGTCGGGATTCTTCATCGAGTATGGCTGGGGCGGGCGCGTCATCGACCCCGCGACATGGCAACCGCACGAGACGTACGACGGGCCTTCGCTGTGGGGGCACGAGCGGCTCTACCTGCTCGACGACATGCGCAAACGGCTGCGCGACATGCGCCTGTCCGCAGCCGCCCGTGGCGTTCGAGTTCCCGATCCCAGGGTTCCGCCGCTGAACTGCCCGTGGCTCGACGCGGTCATTGCCCAGGAATAGGCCAAGGAGCGATCAGCCGACCCAGCGCACCTCCGGCTCCTTGCGGGGCACGTGCGGTGGCGTGCTCGACGGGTGGCCGACGATGATCGGCGCGACCGGCACCCATGCGGCCGGGATGCCGATCAGCGCCCGGCCCGCGGGCGTTGCCAGAAAGCTCTGCGCGAAGCCGATCCAGCAGGTGCCGAGCCCCGCGGCATGGGCGGCGAGCATCAGGTTCTCCGCGGCGAGCGCGCAGTCCTCCACGATCCATGGTCCTTCCGCCGCCGCCGAGATCAGGATCAGGGCCGGCGCATGATAGAAGATGTGAAACGCTTCATCGTGCAGATGCTTGAGCATCTGCACGGCATGGGGCGAGGGCGGCATGTGCCGCGCCATGTGCTGCTTCGCCTCGCTGGACAGCCGGTCGAGGACGGCCGGATCGCGCACCACCGTGAAGGTCCAGGGCTGCTGGTTGACCGCGCTCGGGGCCTGAATGGCGGCATCGATCAGGTCGCGGATCGCTTCGTCCGCGACAGGCGCGTCCGTAAAGGCGCGCACGGCGCGCCGGCCGCGGATCGCTGCCTTGAGCTGCATGACAGGTGCTCCTTCCCTCTGCGGGCTCAGTATTCCGCCATGCGCGCAACCACGCGCAGGTCGTTGATGACGCGGCCGATCCCGGGTGTGATCTCCGCGGCCACACGCACCGCGTCGCGTTCCTCATGGCTGTAGACGAAGCCGGACAGATGGGCCTCGCCGCGGCGAACCTGAATGCTGTAGGGGCGGTTCTCCCAGGGCTGCCCCTTCAGCTTGTGCAGGATCTCGCGGCGCAGCCGCGCATCATTCTCCTCGACGGCAGTGACGTCGCTGGTCATCGCGATCGCCTGGACGAGGTTGGCGCGGCTGACGATGCCCGTCAGGCGGCCGTGATCCAGCACCGGAACACGCTTGATGTGATGCTTCTCGAACAGCCGGGCGATGGCGTTCAGTTCCGTCTCCGGCGTGACGGTGACGACGTCCGGCGTCATCACGTCGCGGGCGCGCTGGCTGTGTGCCTTGACGTAGGCTGCGGCAATGTCGCGGTCGGCGCCGAACAGCGCCAGCCACCACGAGCGCGGCTCGATCGTCTTGATCTCGGCGCGGTGCATGAGGTCGCCTTCGGACACGATGCCGAGCAGGTTTCCGGCCTTGTCGACCACAGGAACGGCGCTGATGCCGTTCTGCACCAGCGTTCTGGCGACCTCCTTGACGCTGACGTCCGGCAGCACCGTCACGAGGTGAGTGGTCATCACATCCCGAGCTTTCATCGTCGTATTCCATGAGTTGCGGAGCGTTGTTGCCACTCTACGTCGTGCATCGAGGCCGCCATTTGATGAAGGTCAATCGTGGCGGTGTGGGAGTAAATGTCGGACAGCGTTGCCAGGCCGCAGATTTGCGCGAGATCAACTCGTTGCGCCCGCGCAGGTGCCATGCTGTCACCGCGACATGGTGGCGCGGCGCCTGGAACCCCGGCGGCGCGACCGTCGGTTGTCGTGCTGGCCGATGGTTGCACGACGCGCGCCCTACGGGGGCCAAGGACCAGATCGGGTGGAATGGGAATGAGTGCGGACAAGCAGCCGACGTCATCGAGATTCGATGTGCTTACATTGGTGTTATTTCTCGCCGTCAGCGCGTTCATGGTGCTGCCGGCGCTGTGGCGCGGCTATGCTGAGGTCGAGACCATTCCCTACAGCCAGTTCGAGAAGCTATTGTCCGAGAACAAGGTCGCGGAGGTCACCGTCGATGCCAATGCGGTGCAGGGACAGCTGAAGGAGGCGTTGCCGAGCGGCAAGCGGGCATTCGCCACTGTTCGGGTCGACAACGACCTCGCCGCCAAGCTCGCCAGCCACGACGTGGTGGTGACCGGCGTTCCCTCGGGAGGCCTGCTGCAGACGCTGCTGTCATGGGTTGCGCCGCTTGCCCTGTTCTACCTGGTCTGGATGTTCATGATGCGCCGAGCCGGCGGGCAGGGCTTTGGCGGCATGCTCGGCATCGGCAAGTCGCGTGCGCGGATCTATGCCGAGAAGGAGGTCAAGGTGACCTTCGCCGATGTCGCCGGCGTCGACGAAGCCAAGTTCGAGCTGCAGGAGCTGGTCTCGTTTCTCAAGGACCCCAAGACCTATGGCCGTCTCGGTGCGCGGGTGCCGAAAGGCGTGCTGCTGGTCGGCCCGCCCGGCACCGGCAAGACGCTGCTTGCCCGCGCCGTCGCCGGGGAATCGGGGGTGCCGTTCTTCTCGATCTCCGGCTCGGAGTTCGTCGAGATGTTCGTCGGGGTCGGCGCGGCGCGGGTGCGCGACCTGTTCGAGCAGGCGCGCAAGGCCGCGCCCTGCATCATCTTCGTGGACGAGCTCGATGCGCTGGGGCGCAGCCGCGGCAACGGCATGTGGAGCGGCCATGACGAGAAGGAGCAGACGCTCAACCAGCTGCTCGCCGAGCTCGACGGCTTCGATCCGAGTTCCGGCGTGATTTTGCTCGCCGCCACCAACCGCCCGGAGATCCTCGATCCGGCGCTGCTGCGCGCCGGCCGCTTCGATCGCCAGGTGCTGGTCGACCGGCCGGACCAGGGCGGGCGGCTTGCGATCCTCAAGGTGCATGTGCGCAAGGTTCAGCTCCGCGAGGACGTCGACCTCGCCAAGGTGGCGGGCCTGACCACCGGCTTCACCGGCGCGGATCTCGCCAATCTCGTCAACGAGGCCGCGATCGCGGCGACGCGCCGCGGCGCCGAGGCGGTGTCGTTCGACGATTTCACCGCGGCGATCGAGCGTATCGTCGCGGGCATCGAGAAGAAGAGCCGGGTGTTGCGGCCGGAGGAGCGCCGCCGGGTCGCCTACCACGAAATGGGCCATGCCCTGGTGGCGGCGAGCCTGCCGGGCGTTGATCCCGTGCAGAAGGTGTCGATCATTCCGCGCGGCATCGGGGCGCTCGGCTATACCATGCAGCGCCCGACCGAGGATCGCTTCCTGCTCGCGGCGGGCGACCTGAAGAACCGCATTGCCGTGCTGATGGGCGGCCGTGTGGCCGAACGGCTGATCTTCGACGGCGACGTCTCGACGGGCGCCGCCGACGATATCGAGCGCGCCACCGAGATTGCGGTGGCGATGGTGACCAAATACGGCATGGATCCGCGCATCGGCGAGCGCACCTATGCGCCGAAGCCGCAGGTGTTTCTTGGCGCCGCCCAGGACCAGATGGTCAGCGCCGCGCAGGTGACGGCGCGGGAGATCGATCTCGCCGTCCGCAACCTCGTGGAAGAGGCCGCCAGCCGCGCCACCGAGATCCTCGAGCGGCGGCGGGCCGATCTCGAAGCGGGCGCGGCGCTGTTGATGCAGCGGGAGACGATGACGCCGGATGATTTTGCACCGTTGCGGGAGGCCGGTGCGGCCTCGATCGCCGCTTAGTGGCCGGCTGCCGAGCCACGCGCACACGGGAGCGTGGCCGGTGTGTCCGGAGGTCCCGGACAGCTCGTCCCGTCAACGGGAATCGGCCTCGAAGTCTTCCTCGGCATAGCCGAACTGCGCCATGGCTTCTTCAAGGTAGGACGCCAGCAGCGGCATGCCGAGCAGGTAGCTCGCGGTCCGCCGGTTGTGGGCCGAAGCCGCTTCGTTGCGCAGGTCGCTCCAGGTGTCGAGATCGCCGTCGCCGCGCCCGAGCCAGGCCAGCGCGACGAGGTCGATCTGTTCATCTTCGTTCAGCTCACGAATGAAGTTGCGCAGCTCGATGCGAATGGGATCGACGATGATCGGCTCGCCGGTCGCCTCCGGCGCGTTGGGGTCGGCGAGGTCCTCGGTGTCGAACTGGCGCGCTTTGCCGACAATGAAGAACACCTTTTCCGGGGCGATGGTGAGCGGTGGGGGGCGGGTCATGGTGTGACTCCTGTGCGCCGCGGCGCTTCAAAACACCGCGGCGGGTTGAGCCGGCGCTGGCTGGGTAGCTGTTGCGGGGGACATGGCTGCGACCGCCTCGCCCGCTGCGAAAGCGGGAGAGGAGGCACGCGTATCCGTGGAGGCGCGCCGGCTCTCCACGACGCTGCGCCACAGCTGGGTGATGTTCTGCCGGGTTTCGGTGGCGATGAAGCAGTGGCCGTCCTGGTCGAAACCGCAGAAGGCAGCGGCCTGATCGTTGCGGACCTGGCGAAGCGCCTGGTTGATCATGTCGAGGCAGGCGATCACCTCGGCGACGCTCTGCAGGCGCGCGTGGTGCATGATGTCGACCAAGCGGAACGCTTCCACGCCTTCCAGTGGAATTCCCTCGCGGCCGAATTCGAAGAACACGTTGACCGCCGGCAGGATATCGCGCACCGCTGTGAGTATGCTGCCGACGTCCTGAGCCGTGCAGGCGACCAGACGGGTGCCGCTGGTATCGCCGTTCAGCCCGGTCGGCAGTAGGCCGAGCGACCTGCAGACCTCCCGCTCGATCCAGCGGCGCACGTCGGTCGGGGCCGTGCGGATCTGGTCCACGCTCAGGGTAATGCCGATCATCACGTCTCTCTCCTTGACCTTTCGCGCCTGCTATTTGACACGGCCGGCGCCGATGCGGATTTGATCCGGATCAAGACTGGAGCAGAGTGTTCCGGGCGCCGCGTCAGTTCGGCCTGCCGAGCACCGCCGCGAACGGCAGCACGAAGATCTCGTCGCCGTCCTCGTCGCTGGCGTGGAGGATCCAGGTGCGCCAGTCCTCGGCTGATGGCTGCCGGACCAGGGATCGGACGAGGCCGATGGCATGTGCGCGGGCGTCGGACAGGTCGTCGACACTGGTGCCCTGCCGATCCACCAGCAAGCCGAGCGAGTTGCTGCAGTGAAAATACACCTGGACCATGGCGCGCTCCCTCAGGATGCATGCTCTTGATCCATTGGGTAGCAGCGCGCGAAAGTTGTGAAAATTCCGCTCGCCGCCTTAAGGGTGTCTACGGAGCTCGCGGGCCTTGATTCAACATGGCCTGCAGGCGCTCCAGGAACGGTCGCTGTCCATCGAGGATCTTGCCGCCGGCGGCGGTAAGCTCGAACCACTGTGCCTGATCCACCTCCGGGAAAGACCGGAGGACGCCGCTGTTCGGCGGCCATTCCATCTCGAAGGTGTTGCTTTTCACCGTTGCGCTGTCGAGATCGCCCGCGCACGCGAAGCCGATGACACGTTTGCCGCCACGCTGACGAACCTCGCCGAGCGGATGCAGCGGGGCCGTGAGCCTGATGCCGAGCTCTTCGTGCACCTCGCGCCGCGCGGTCATCTCGGCATCGGCGCCGGGCTCGATCTCGCCCTTGGGGATCGACCAGGCGCCATCGTCCTTGTTGCGCCAGAACGGCCCGCCCGGATGCACGAGCAGCACCTGCAGCTCGCCCTCCTGCTGCCGATACATCAGCACGCCTGCGCTGGCTGCGGACATGACGCGAGACCTCGCTGCGAACGCTGGGCGGCCTTGTCGCCGCCACCTCGCCAGGCATGATGAAGCACGAGCCGGTCTGCGAGATCAACGTCGAACAGAACGGCCGCGATCGTCGTCAAGGGCGGTTCAGGTCCCGTGCTGGGATCATGCAGAGCGCCCCGAGCAGGGGGCCGAGCGCCAGGATCGCAAACGCCACCGCGTACGACTGGCTGGCCTGGAAACCGATGCCGACTACGATCGGCACGGTGCTGGTTCCGATCGAGCCGAGAGCGCTCGACACGCCCGCCGCCGTGCCGGCGGCCTTGCCGCCAGCTTCCGCCACCATGGCATTCTGCAGCGGGCTGTAGACGAAGGCGGTGAGGCCGAGCAGCGGCGCCACGATCCACAGCTCCGCTTCGGTGGTCAGCGTGCCGGTCAGCAGCAGCAGTGCGGCGAACAGCAGGAGGTCGATCATCACCAGGATCCGGCGCCGCCCGCCGAGCCAGTCCGACAGCAGGCCGATCGCCGGCTTGCCGACGATCGCGGCGATGCCGAAGGTCGCGACAATGCTGCCGGCCGTGACCGGCTGGAGATGCAGGCCGCGGGTCATCAGCGCGCTGGCCCAGATCGCAAAGCCCCAGGTGCCCCACACCCCGCCCATGCCGGCGAGGGCGGCCCAGACGAACTGCGAATTGGTCATCGCGGCGCGCAGGTCGCGCCAGCCGGCTCGCTCGGCCGGCGCGCCGCCGGGATTGTCGCGGATCAGCATGTAGCACAGCACGCCGAAGGCCGAGGTGAGGAGGCCGGCGGCCTGGTAGATGTGGCCCCACGGAACATGGGCGAGCAGGTGAGGGATCACCGCATTGGTGATGACCACGCCGAGCGAGGTGGAGGTCATGAACAGGCCCATGGCGCGGCCACGGTCGCGGACGTCGAACCAGCTCATGATCAGCTTGACGCCGGCCGACAGATCGGCGCCGGCCGTCAGGCCCATCAGCACCTGCAGCGCAAGCCCCATCGTCACCGACGTCGTGGTGCCGAACGCGCAGGTGAACAGGCCGAGCGGAATGAGCGCCAGCGTCAGGGTGAGGCGGGGCCCCATGCGGTCGCTGGCAAGGCCCGTGAGCGCAGTCGAGGCGACATAGCCGACATAGAATGCCGACACGAACGATCCCAGTGCGGCGAGCGGCAATGCGAAGGAGGGCGCGGCCGTGCTGCCGACGCTGGTCCAGATCAGCCGGTCCACGAACGACAGCAGAAAGCCGAACCACACCATCCCCAGAATGATCCAGCGATAGGCCGACGTTCCGATCGTGGCGGGAGTTGTCCCAGCGCGCGCGTCATCGGCGCCGGCAGCCGTCATGGTCGGCATTCTCATTCCTCCCGAATATTTTTGCTCGCGCGAGCGGCGCGCCCGGAGAACGGTCGTGCAAGGCCGTTGACAAGCCCGCAGCGCCGTGTGCACGGCGTGCATTGCCGTCCCCTGCTGTCAGAATATTGACATCCCTGCCGGACGCGAACGAATAATGCTTATTCCGCCGATAAGGAATTGATATGCGCCCGGTGACTGCACCGGATCGCAACAACGCACCTGGACCCATGCCGATGGCGCAACGACCTTCACCGACTTCCGGCGCACGCATCGAGCTGAGGCGAGGCCTGCGCAGTCCGTTGCTCGACATGGAGCTGATCCGGGCGTTCGTCGCGGTGGCGGAGGCCGGCGGCTTCACCGCCGCGGCCGATGGCTTGCACCGCACCCAGGCGGCGATCAGTCTGCAGATCAAGCGGCTGGAAGAGGTTGCCGGCGCCAGCCTGATCGTGCGGGGTCCCGGACAATTCCGCCTGACCGACAAGGGAGAGGTGCTGCTCGACTATGCGCGGCGCCTGATCGCGCTCAATCAGGAAGCGCTCGGCAGCCTCGATCCGGCGCGCGTCGCCGGCAAGGTGCGGCTCGGGGCGACCGAGCACTACGCCAGCGTGGTGCTGCCGTCGCTGATCGCAGCGTTCTGCCGCGACTATCCCGATGTGCAGATCGAGGTCCAATCCGACACCTGGGCCGCGATGCGCGCAGCGCTCGGCGCCGAAATCGATCTTCTGATCGGCATGAGCCGGGACGATGAGACGCGCGGCGTCGTGCTGCGCACCGACCAGGTGGTGTGGGGCACCGCGTTCGAAAATTCGCCGCACCAGCGCACGCCGCTGCCGCTGGCGTTGTCGGCGCCCGGGGCGATGTTCCGCCAGCTTGCGATCTCGACCCTGGACGCCATCGGGCGGGACTGGCGGCTCGCCTATCTCAGCAAGCACACCGCAGCGCTGGAAGCGGCGGTTGCGGCCGGGCTCGCGGTGTCGGTGTTCAATCACACCAGCATCGGCAACCGGTTGCGCATCCTGACACCGGAGGACGGGTTTCCGTCGCTGCCGACGGTCAACATCACCATCGAAGCGGCGTCGGCCGATCCGCCGCCGAGCATCCGGCGCTTTCGCGACTTCCTGATCGATCACCTGCGAACCTAGAGCCGCGGGCGGTGCTCCGCCATTGGAATCGTTAATGCCGGCGATAAATCTTTCTCGTTCGCCACGCTGATCGCGTCGTGCCAAAGCACGCTTGGACAACAAGCAGACGGAGTGGCACGTGCGGACGCAGATTGCGCGAATGGGGCGAGAGAGAGCATGGCTCGGGACCGAGGCGAACGAGAATTTCCGCGGCGCGCGGACGGTGACGCCATGACGCAGGACGTCGTGTCCGTGACCGAGCCATTTCCCAATGGCGGGATGCGCTTGTTCGGTCTGTTCGGCGATCCGGTCGCGCAGGTCAGGACGCCGTTTCCCGTCACCGAGATGATGCGTGCGGCAGGGAGCAACGCGGCGCTGCTGCCGATGCATGTGACGCCGGCGAGCCTTGCCCGGGTGTTCGGCGCGCTGCGGGAGATCAGGAATTTCGATGGCCTCGTGGTCACGGTGCCGCACAAGATCGCCATGGCGGAGCTGGTCGATGACCTGACCGAGCGGGCACGCCTCGCCGGCGCCATCAATCTGGCGCGTCGCGAGCGCGACGGGCGCTGGCGCGGCGACATCGTCGATGGCCTGGCATTCGTTCGAGGCCTCGCGCGCTCGGGCTTCACGCCGCGCGGCCGGCCGGCGCTGCTGGTCGGCACGGGCGGCGCCGGATCGGCGGTGGCGGCCGAGCTGGCCCGCGCAGGAGCTGTGCTGCGCATCTACGATATCTCGCGACCGCGGGCCGATGTGCTTGCCGAGCGGTTGCGCCGCGGCGGCTTTACGGACGTCGCGGTGCTGGACGAGCCGGATCCGACTGGGGCCGCGCTGGTGGTCAACGCCACGCCGCTCGGCATGAAGCCGGATGATCCGCTGCCCGTGGATCCGGCGCGGCTCGATCCGTCGATGCTGGTCGCCGAGGTGGTGATGAAGCCGCCGGTCACCGCACTGCTCGAGGCGGCGCAGCGCCGCGGATGCCGCATCCAGCTCGGGGAAGAGGTGATGCTCAACCAGCTCGATGCGATGATCGGATTCCTGCTCGATGGCCGTGTCGCCGATGAGGCCGATGTCCCCACCAAGGTGATCGCGTGATGGTGAAGCTTGCAAGCCGCTACGACGTGGTCGTCGTCGGCGGAGGATCGGCCGGTGTCGCGGCCGCGGTCGGCGCGGCACGCAGCGGCGCGCGCACGCTGCTGGTGGAGCGGTACGGCTTTCTCGGTGGTGCCATCACCAACAGCAACGTGCCGACCTATTGCGGCTTCTTTCGCCAGGCGGCGGAGCCCGAGCAGATCATTGGCGGCGTCGGCGCCGAATTGCTACAGCGTCTGGCTGTCGGCGGCCAGGACGTCGCGCCGCTGCGCTCGAAGTCAGGCAACTGGATCGTGACGCTCGACGTCGAGGTCCTGAAGGTCGTGCTCGACGAGCTTACGGCGGTCGATGGCCTCGACGTGGTGCTGCACGCCATGGTCACCGGCGCGCAGGTATCCGACGGCATCATTCAGGCCGTGACCATGACCGACCATGTCGGCACCATCGATGTCGCCGCATCGGCCTTCGTCGACGCCAGCGGCGAAGCCGATCTTGCCACCCGTGCGGGGCTGCGGCCGCGGTTCATCCGTGCCGGCGCGGACGGCGTCTATCCGGCGTCGTTTCCGCTGCGGGTCGGGGGCATCAGCGACCGCGCCCTGCTGACGCCGGCGACGCTCGCCAACGCGGTCGCGGCGTTCCGCGCAGCCCATCCTGATCTGCCGCTGCGCGACAATGGCGGCATCTGGTGGCCGCTGCCGGCCGGCGACGAACTCTGGTGCATGGCGATCGATCTGCAGGTTGAAGGCGCCGACTGCACGAGCCTGAGCGACGCCGAGCGGCTCGGACGGAAAGCGGCGCATGCCTGGCTCGCGGCGTTGCGGACGCAGCCCGGTCTCGAACGGGCCTACATCATCTCCAGCGGACCGCAGGTCGGCATCCGCGAGAGCCGCCATGTCGAGGCGGAGGACATGGTGGACGCCGATGCGGCCGGGCGCGGCGATCGCCGCGACGACGGTATCGCCCGCGCGGGCTGGCCGATGGAGGTGCATGCCGCGCCGGGGCGCGCCGTCTATCACAACATCGGTGGCGATGGATTCTTCGATATTCCCTATGGCGCACTATGCGCGCGAGGCGTCCGCAACCTCTGGCTCGCGGGCCGCAACGTCGGCTGCGACGCGCAGGCTTACGGCTCGATCCGGGTGATGGGCACCGCGTTCGCGACGGGACACGCCGCCGGCGTCGCCGCCGCGCGGGATCCGCGGCGCATTGCCGGCGTCGCTGCCGTGCGGGCTGCGCTGGAGGCGCAGGCGGCACTGGTCTGAGCCGTTGCGCAGGTGCTTGCCGGCCGGCGGGAAACCGCCGGAGGCCCGATGCGGAGAGAAGCGCGATGGATGGGACCGATCGGATGACGCGCCGCGGCCTGCTCGGTGCAGGCGTATCCGCGGGCGTTGCGTTCGTCGCGGCGGCGGATGCCGCCGAGCCGAACCTGCGCGCGACGCCGTTCTATGCCGCGCCGCAGATGACGCTGCCTTATCGGCCCCTTCGGGCCAAGAGCACGGACGGCACCGAGCTCGCCGTGCAGGACTGGGGCCATGCCGAAGGGCCGGAGATCCTGTTCATTCACGGCGTGCTGCAGAGCCATCTGTCGTTCGAGCGACAGGTGCGCTCCGATCTTGCGGAGCGCTTCCGCATGGTGACCTACGATCTGCGCGGCCACGGCGATTCCGACAAGCCCATCGGCAGGGACCGTTATCTCAACGGTGAACTGTGGGCCGATGACCTTGCGGCCGTGATCGCGCAGGCGGGCCTCCGCCGGCCCGTCGTGGTGGGCTGGTCGCTCGGCGGTCTGCCGATCGGCAACTATCTGATGAAATACGGCGATGCACGGCTGGCCGGGCTGCATTTCGTGGATGCGCTGACCAAGCGGTCGCGTGACTATGCCGGGCGGCCGGAATACCGCGGTCTGCTCCCGGCCACCGCATCGCCCGATCTCGGGACCCGGATCGACGCGCTGCGCGGGTTCCTTCGTGCCTGCTTCAAGACCCAGCCAAGCGAAGCCGATTTCGAGCGGATGCTCGCCTTCAACGCCCAGGTGCCGCAGCATGTTCTGTCGCATATCATGGCCGGCGTTCCGCTGGAGGCGGACGATGCCTATCGCGCCGTACGGGTTCCTGTCCTGGTCGCGCACGGGGCGGAGGATGCGCTGCTGAATGTGAGCATCACCGCGTTCGATCGGGCGGTCATGCCGCATGCCAGGTTATCGATCTATCAGGACTGCGGCCATGCGCCGTTCCATGAGATGACCGAGCGCTTCAACAGCGAGCTCGCGGCATTCGTGCTGCAATGCCAGTAGGCGTGGATGCCGCATCCGGCGAAACAGGCGATAACGTTGGTTGATCCCGGCAATAAGAAAAGCTCGTTGGGCGGCGGTGGTCCGGCCATCTAATGTCCCGCTTCGCAAGTTCGCTACATTTGTCGCAACCTCGGTACGAACTTGCGAAGCGATAAGGACACTAGCAAACCTATGATTCTAGTGTGCTGAACGCGAAGTTCCTGAAAGAGCCAGCCGGGAAAACATAGGAACTTCGCGTTCAGCACACTAGGGTGCATTCAATCAACATGCGCAACGGGGAGAAGCGCCCATGCCGGACCATCCAATGACCGCGATCTGGCGGTCGGCCTGCTTCACTGTCGCTGCCCTGCTCCTTGCCATGACCTCAGCCGCTGCACAAACCGCTTCACCTTTGCTCGTTGCTGGTCCCATCGTTGCACCCGGTGCGGCGCTTGAGCGGCTGTTCGACGGCGGCTTCTGGACCGAGGGACCCGCGGTCGGCCCCGATGGCCGCATCTATTTCTGCGACATCACCATGACCTTTGCTGCCGGCATGGAGGCCGGCAACATCTGGGTCTACGATCCGGCTGATGGTCGCACCTCGCTGTTCCGCTCGCCGAGCGGCATGGCAGCCGGCATCAAGTTCGATCGCGACGGCCGCATGGTGGTGACGCAGGGCGCGGATTTCGGCGGCCGGGCCGTAGTGCGCACCGATCTGAAGACCGGCCGCAGCACCATCCTCGCGGGCCTCTATAAGGGGCGTCCCTTCAACGCGCCGAACGATCTCGACATCGACAGCCAGGGACGGATCTACTTCACCGACCCCCGCTACTTCGGCCATGAGCCGATCGAGCAGCCGGTGTTCGGCGTCTATCGCATCGATCCCGACGGCTCCGTGCACCTCATCCTTGCCGATGTGGCGAAGCCCAACGGCATCGCGCTGTCGCCCGACCAGAAGACGCTCTATGTCGCCGAGCACGACTTCCTGCTCGCCGATCGGCGCATCGACAAGGTGCCGCAGCGCAACGGCTTCATGCGGCTCCTGGCCTACGATCTGGCGCCTGACGGTACGGCGAGTAACCAGCGCGTGCTGGTCGACTATGGCAAGGAAGCGGGGCCGGACGGCATCGCCGTCGACGCCCGCGGCAACATCTATGCGGCCGTGCAGGCGGCGAGCCGCCGCGGCGTGCGCGTCTATAGCCCGCAAGGCGAGGAGATCGCCTACATTCCACTGCCGAACGAGCCGGCGATCACCAATGTGGCGCTGGCGACGCGGGATGGACGTACCGATCTCTACATCACCGCCAAGAAGAGCCTTTACCGGATTGAGACCCTGATCCCGGGTCGCTCGCGCTGATGCGCAGCTCCCTTCTTCAACCCGAAAGCGACATGACCGACGTTCCTGCCGACCTGAAACATCTTCGCCAAAGCGTCGACAACCTCGACGCGGCGCTTGTCCATATCCTCGCCGAGCGCTTCAAATGCACGCAGCGGATCGGCGCACTGAAGGCGCAATTCGGCCTGCCGTCTGCGGATCCGACGCGGGAGAAAGTGCAGATCGAGCGGCTCCGCGCGCTGGCGCAAGGGGCCCATCTCGATCCCGATTTCGCGGAGAAGATCCTGGAGTTCATCATCCGGGAGGTGATCCGGCATCATGATACGACACGCGGGCGCCTCGGCGCTCCCAGCGCAGGATAGAGATCGACACGCTCATGACCGACACTCTGCTCTCAGATTTTACCCGTCACGACATCGACGTTGGCGAGGCGCGTATCGCCGCGTTCGTCGGTGGCGAAGGCCCGCCGCTGCTGCTGCTGCATGGCTATCCGGAAACGCATGTCGCCTGGCACAAGGTCGCGCCGGTCCTGGCGCAGCGATACACGGTGGTGGCGACCGACCTGCGCGGCTATGGCGACAGCACCGGCCCGCAGGGCGATGCCGAGCACGTGCGCTACTGCAAGCGGACGGTGGCGGACGACCAGCTCGCCGTCATGCGCCATCTCGGCTTTCCCCGTTTCGGCCTGATCGGCCATGATCGCGGCGCGCGCGTGGCCTACCGGCTGGCGCTGGACCATCCCGAGGCGGTGGCGGCCTTCGTCTCGCTCACGGTCGTGCCCTCGATCGAGCTGTGGGAGCGCGTCGACAAGACCTTCGCGCTCGGGGCCTATCACTGGTTTCTGTTCGCGCAGCCCTACGACCTGCCCGAGCGGCTCCTGGCCGGCGATCCTGATTTCTTTCTCGATTGGGCGCTGCGCAAGATGACGAAGTTTCGCGATCGGCTGTCGCCGCAGGCCGTCGCGGCCTACACCGACGCGTTCCGCCGGCCGCAGGTGCGTCATGCCATGATGGAAGACTACCGCGCCGGCGCGGGCATCGATCTCGATCATGACCGCGCCGATCGTGCCGCTGGACGAAAGCTGCAATGTCCGATGCTGGTGCTGTGGGAGGAGGGCCGCACCGTGTTCGGTGAGAGCCCGATCGCTGTGTGGCAGCGCTGGGCCGATGCGGTCGAAGGGCGCCCTGTCGCGGCCGGCCACATGCTGGCGGAGGAGGCGCCCGACGACGTGCTCGCCGAGGTGCTGCCGTTCCTCGCCAGAACTTTCCCGTCGTGAACGCATCTCGATCAGGAGTCTGATATTGCCTCTCTTGTCTCTCGCCCATCTGACGTTGCTGGGGGCTGATCCGATCCAGCTGATCGATGCGGCCGCAGCCGCGGGCTTCACACACATCGGCATGCGGATCGTGCCCCCGACGGCGGACGCGCCGATGCGGCCGGTGATTGGTGATGCTCCGTTCCAGCATGCGATCCGCAGCCGTCTCGCCGGATCGGGCGTGAGGTTGTTCGACATCGAAGCGTTCTGGCTGTCACCCGAGACGGACGTTGCCGCGCTCGAGCCAGCCTTCGCCTTCGGCGCCGAGTTGGGCGCAGCCCATGCGCTGGTGGTCGGGAACGATCCGGAGCGGACGCGTCTGATCGACAATTTCGCTGGGGTGAGCGAGCTCGCGCGCCGTTACGGCTTGAAGACCTCGCTCGAGTTCATTCCCTACAGCGCCGTGCGGACGCTCGCTGAGGCCGGCGAGATCATCGCAGCGGCAGGGCAATCCAACGCGGGGCTGCTGGTCGATGCGCTGCATCTCAGCCGCTCGGGAGGCGTTCCGGCCGACCTCACGCGATTGCAGCCCGAGCTGCTGCATTACCTGCATCTGTGCGACGCATTGGTGCCGCCGCCGACTGATATCGCCGGGATGCGGCAGGAGGCGCGGAGCCGACGGTGCTATCCCGGCGAAGGCCTGCTGCCGCTGCAGGCCTTCCTGGCCGCGGCTTCCGCCGAGCTGCCGATCGGGATCGAAGCGCCGGATGGCCGGCGCGCGGGGCTGCCGTTCGCCGAGCAGGCACATCAGGTGCGAACAGCGGCGCTGAAGCTGCTGGCAGGCAATGACCACTGACCGGCCAATGTGCCGGGCGTGTCGGGCGCCGGCGCCATCCATTCGGGGCCGTGCGGCTCAGACCGTGCGCAGCCCGATGGATGATCCGTCGCTGCCGAACAGGATGCCAGCGTGTTCCAGCGCGTTGTAGAGCTGCAGCTTGGTCGAGCCGCGCAGACTGGTCTTTTCGCTCTCGAAGCGCAGAATGGTGGCGACCGAGACGCCGGAAGCGGCGGACAGGGTCTCGACCGACCAACTCAGCATCGCACGCGCGCCGCGCATCTGGGCGCTGGTGAAAGCCCAGTCGCTTTTCTCGGCATTGTTCGGCGAGATGATCGGCGGGTCGTGGCGGATCAGGCCGACCCATTCGCGCATCGCGCCGCTCTCGCTGAAGATCGGCGCGCCGGTGACGGTGACCCAGCGGTAATTGCCGTCGGAATGCTGCAGACGATAGCGCACATTGTAGGGGCGGCCGTTGTCGAACGAGGTCTTCCACTCGGACATCACGCGCGCCCTGTCATCGGGATGGATCATCTCGGCCCAGCCGGCATTCACGGCGGTGTCCGGCGGCTGGCCAGTGAGCGCCTGCCAAGCCTGCAGTTCAATGATGGCGCCGTTGATATCGGTGGTCCAGACATAGTCGCCGGACAGCTTCACCAGCATCCGGAAGCGGTCGTTCTCGCGTTCGGTCGCGAGGAGCAGCTCCCGTTCCTTGTCGATGTTGAGGAGCACGCCGACCACACGCCGTAGTTGACCGTCGGCCCCGACGATCGCATCGGTGTCGACCCTGATCCAGTGCACCGAGTGATCGGGATGAACGATGCGAAACTCACGGCACACTGACTGGCCGTCGCGCAGCAGCGCGAACATCGAGAGAAAGACGTCGAGATCGCTTGCATAGACAACCGACTGCCACTCCGAAAAGCTGAGCAGCGATCGCACGCCGAGTCCGAGGGAGCGGTAGAAGCCGTCAGTTCCATAGATCTCATTGGCAGCGAGATCGCCTGACCAGAAGCCAAGACCTCCTTGGCGTTGCGCGACAGCTAACAGATGGGCGGACGAAGTCCAAAGTGTTCTTGATCGTTGGTGCATATCAACAAGGTGCTGGCGGCAATATCTCTGAAAATTTGTATGTGCAGAATCATACCATAAACGATGCGCCTGCCTCCGTTCGTCTGTGACGGCGAATGATATAATTTGCCGCGTTTTCACGAAGGCTGGTTCCAATTGATCCTTTTTAAGTCATATCGGCGCGCGCCTCGAAAACAAAAAGTGGATACGCGATAGAGGGTCTTAAGCCCGGCGTCCTTAACCTTGGCGTCAGGTGGAGACGACGCATGCGGCGGGCATCGACAGCGAATCGGCAACGGCAAGCGCGTCGAAGCGGACGCGCATTCTGTCGGCCGACGCCGAAAGCTCAACGCGATCCGGATCTTCTCGGGAAAAATCAGGCTTTGCTGCGCCGATTCCGGCGGCATCAGTTCCGTATCTCGCCATCTTCAGTGATGTGGCATGCCATTCCGGCGCACACAGGTTCAGATCGATCGCGTGCACTGCGCGACTGGACCTGGATGCATGTGCGGCGGACCGTCGCAGTTTTGGCCGGTGCGGATGACGTTGAGCCTGGGGGCAACGCAGCCCGCCATGTTTGCAGTGGGGTGTCGACATGAGCAATGTGATCGAGTTTTCCGTGAACCGGACTCAGGCGGCGACGGAGGCCGGCGCTTTGGACGTCGATGGTCTGGTTCGTCCGATGCGCGACCTCGGCTGGCTGCTCTATGCGATCATCGAGATCGAGATCGCCCAGGCTGTGCTGACCGATGCGATCACCCGGTTGCCGGCGAGCTCCGTCCGGAACCAGTTGACGGAGGATCATGCGGATCTCAAGCGACAGATGAGGATGGTGCGCCTCTCGCTGGAGGAGGTCGCGCGTTCCTGCGAGGCTGGGCAAGCTGCCCAGAAGCGGCCCTGACGACTGGGGTCGCATTTTCCTTCGGGGACTTTTGAAGGCGCTCGGCTGTGCGATCGCCATCGGCGATTTCGAGGTGGAGTACGTCAGCCGGCGCGACATTCACTGCTTCGCGCCCGCCATCATCAGGATCGATCGCGGTTGCGTCGCCGGCCTCCGCACGGATCCGGTCGAGGTGGGGATCGTGCCGGGCGGGCGATGGTCCCTTCATCCCGCCTGTGACATGAGACTGTTACACAGCCTGCCTATGGTCCCGCCCCGACCATGACAGTCTTGTAACACGAGGGGCCGAGTTGATCGGGGATGCGCCAGCGCAGGTCCGGAGTGCCCGGCTATGCCGCGCGCTCGCGCTCGGCGTTTGCCTCGCCGCGGCGCCGGCGGACGCGGGGGCGCAAGAGCGCGGGCAGGACGCCCGCATTATCTTCGACATCGCGGGCCAGCCATTGGCGGCGGCGCTCGAACGCTACGGCGCGGTGGCCGGGCGTGACGTTCTCTACAACAGCAACCTGACTGCCGGCCGGTTCTCCAGCGCGGTTCGGGGGGCCATGACGGCGGACGTCGCGCTCACGCGCCTGCTCGCGGGCACGGGCCTGTCGGCCCGCGTGCTCGGGGAGACTTCTTTCGTTCTTTATTCGGCGCCGGTTGCGGCGCAAGCGGCGCTGCCGGTCGCCGTGAACCAGTATTATGCGCGGCTGCAGGCGAGCCTTCGTGCCGCGCTGTGCGCGGAGGCCGATGCCCGGCCAGGCAGCTACCGCATCGCGCTGAGGTTCTGGATCGATCCCGCCGGTACGCTGCAGCAGTTCGAGCGGCTGGGCACCGCCGGCAGCGTCGGCCTCGACGGCGCCATCGATCGCGCGTTGCGCCGCATGCGCGTCGATGCGGCCCCGCCTGCCGATCTGGCGCAGCCGGTGACCCTCCTGGTCGTGCCTCAAGCGCCCGGCATCACCATGGCGTGCGACGGCACGCCGGCGCGCCGCGCCAGCGCGACGCCATGACCGAGACTTCCCTGGCCTTGATCCGGCGCCTGCTGGTCGAGCGCTATGATGAACTCAAGCGCCGGCTGACACGGCGGCTGGGCTCGTCGGAGCTTGCCGGCGAGGCGCTGCAGGACGCCTGGCTGCGCATCGCACGGGCAGATTCGGTGGGCGCGGTCCGCAACCCCGGCAACTACATTTTTGGTGTCGCGATGAACGCCGCGCGCGATCGCCTGCGCAATACCGACAGCCGTACCCTGAGCGCGGCCGAGGTCGAGGGCCTGCTCGAGCTCGTCGACGGCGCACCGGATCCCGAGCAGGTGGCGCATGCGCGTTCGGAGCTGCGCGAGCTGGAAGCGATCCTGCGCGAGCTGCCGCCGCGCCGGCGCGAGATCCTGCTCGCGGCGCGGCTCGACCAGATGCCACGGGAGGAGATCGCCCGCCGTTTCGGCATTTCCTTGCGTCTCGTCGAACAGGAGCTGCAGCGGGCGCATGAATATTGCCTGGCCCGGCGCGATCGGAGCGGCGGATAGCATGCGGTTTTGCCACCTTGAAAACGTCTTCTTGAGAGCGGCGATGAGAAGCCGGCCATGAACGGAATGGACGACGGCGAGATGGAACTTGATCCGCTCAAGCGCGAAGCGGTGGCCTGGGTGCAGCGTCTCACCTCCGGGCATGCGACTGCCGCGGACGCCGAGGCGCTGCAGCGTTGGCGCGGCCAGAGCGCGGCGCACGCCGCGGCGTTTGCCGCGGCGAGCGCTCTGTGGCGCGATCTTGCGCCCGCCGGCCGCAATGTGCGGGCCGCAGCCAATGCCGGACAGGTGGCGCGCGGGCGCCTACAGCTCGACCGCCGTGCGCTGCTCGGCGGCGGGCTTGCGGCTGCCGCCTCGGTGGCGGGCGTCTCCGCGCTGGTGCGGCCGCCGCTCGGCCTGTGGCCGTCCTGGTCGGAACTCGCGGCCGACTACCGGACGGGCACCGGGGAGCAGCGCAGCGTGGCGCTGCCGGGCGACGTGTCGATCCGCATGAACGTGCAGACCAGCATCGCCCTGCAGCCTTCCGAGGTCGGCGCCGACCGGATCGAACTGCTGTCCGGCGAAGCGGCGTTTGCGACCCGCGGGCGCAGTTTCGGCGTGCGCGCGGCCGACCGCTGGATCCTCGCCGATATGGCGCAGTTCGATGTGCGCTATGTGCCGGCGGGCGGCGCGCGGCCGGTGTGCGTGACCTGCCTCAAGGGGGATGTCCAGGTGCAGCGGGGCGGCGAGGCGGTCGCCGTCAAGCAGGGACAGCAGTTGCGCTACGACGCGCACGGCCAGTCCCTTGCGGCGGCCGACATCGAGGTCGCGGCCGCCTGGCAGCAGGGCGTCCTGCTGTTTCGCGTCACGCCACTGTCGGATGTGGTCGAGGAGATCAACCGCTACCGGCCCGGCCGCATCGTCATCGTCAATGCCGACATCGCACGGCTGCCGGTCAGCGGCCGTTTTCGCATCGACCGCATGGACGAGATCCTGGCCCAGATCCAGCAGGCGTTCGGCGCGCGGGTGCGGTCGTTGCCCGGCGGCCTCGTGCTGCTGAGCTGAGCGTCGGCCAGCCGTTGCCGCTGGAATCTGCGCTGACACGAAATTTTCACAAAAATCCCATGCGGTTTTGAACAGGACGTCCCGTCACGCTGGTGTGACCTCTGCGGTGTTCGCTGGAAGGACGTGTCATGCCGGTTCGTGCTCAAGCTCCCCATCATTCCCATGCGTGCGCCGATCTCGCCATCGACGCGTTGCGGCCGTCATTGTCGCGCCGCATGTCCCGCCGGGGCCTGATGGCTGGCACGAGCCTGCTGGCGCTGTGGTTCGCTGCGCATCCCGCGAGCGCGGCGCAGCTCGGCGGCGGCGCGCCGGCCATCGCAGCGCCGAACTATGCCTCCGACACCGCGAATGCCGCGGCCCAGCAGGCAGCGACCGCGGCCGCCAGGGGGGCGAGCGCGTTGATGCGGGCAACCCAGGCGATCCAGGCCATGCAGGCAACGCAGGCTGCTGCACGCAGCGCCGCGCGAGCGTCAGGCACGTCGCAGACGCTGCCGCAGGTGGCGGTGCCCAACGGCCTTGCGCCGGGCGGGCTGCAGGTCGCGCCCGGTGGGACCTGGAGCGGCGCCAACCTGCCGATGCAGGCGGTCGCGAATGGACGTACCGGCGTCCTCATCAACCAGACCGCGCCGCAGGCGATCCTCAACTGGCAGAGCTTTAACGTCGGCGCCCAGACCGATGTCGTCTTCAACCAGCAGGGCAACAGCAACTGGGTGGCGCTCAACCGTGTGATCGGCAATCTCGGTCCGAGCCAGATCCTCGGCCGCATCAAGGCGGATGGCCAGGTGCTGCTGATCAACCAGAACGGCATCATTTTCGGCGGCGGCAGCCAGATCAATGTCGGCTCGCTGGTGGCGTCGACGCTCGACATCACCGACAAGACGTTCAATGCCGCGCTGCTCAACCGCTCGCCCTTCGACAGTGCCGGCAATCTGCAGGCGCCGATCTTCAGCAACAGCAGTGGTTCGGCCGGTGATATCATCGTCGAGGCCGGCGCGGTGATCGTGACCGCGCCGCCATCTTCGGCGACGAAGGCGGGCGGCAATGCGTTCCTGTTCGGTGCCAATGTGCAGAACGCCGGCAGCATCGTCACGCCTGGCGGCCAGGCCGTGCTCGCGGCCGGCACGTCGGTTTCCATCACGACCAGCAGCAATGCGAGCCAGCAGGGCCTGTCGTTCAATGTGCTCAATGGCGGTACGGTCACCAACACCGGTCTGGTCGCGGCGCCGACCGGCAACATCACGCTGGTCGGCATGGACCTGGAGCAGTCCGGCGTGCTGGTGGCAACCACCTCGGTCAACCAGGGCGGCTCGATCCTGCTGTCCGCACAGCAGGGATTGCAGCGTGTCACGGGGTCTGACTACGCGCCGTATGCGGTGCCGGCCCAGACCGGCACGGTGCGGCTCGCGGGCGGCAGCCTCATCGCGGTGCTGCCCGAGGAAGACGGGCTGACCGCAAAGGACACCCAGCCTCAGGCGCAGTCGCGGATCACCGTCGAGGGCAGCTTTGTCAACGTGCAGTCGCAGGCCGCGATCATCGCGCCGTCCGGGCGCGTGGCGCTGGAGGCGTCGAGCTTTGGCGACCAGCTTTATCGGCTGGACAATTCCGGGACCAGCCTCAACGCTAGCTCCCGCCGCGACGGATCGCGCGTGCTGGTCGACAGCGGCGCCCTGATCGATGTGTCGGGATTGCCGGCGGTGCCGGTAGCGGCATCGAGCGACGTGGTGCAGGTGAATGTGCGCGCCAACGAGATGCGCGATTCGCCGCTGCAGCGCGGCGGCGTCCTCAACAGCAAGGACGTGTGGGTCGACACGTATGAGCTCAACCCGGTGGCTTCGGATCGGGTCTACACCGCGGGCGGGCTGCTGGAGGTGTCGGGCTGGCTCGGGCAGATCGCGCGGCCGATCGACCAGCGCCTGACGACGGGCGGCTCCGTGGTGGCTTACTCCGCGGGCGATGTCGTGCTGCGTCCGGGGGCGTCGATCAACATTGCCGGCGGCTCACTCGCGCACCAGGCCGGCTATGTCCCCACCACCTGGTTGATGGGGTCGGACGGCCGCATCTACGACATCAACCAGGCGCCCGCCGACCTGACCTACACGTCGGTCGGCGTCGGCTTCACCGTGAACCACGCCCATTGGGGCGTCACCGAATTCTATGCCGATGCGCTGTTCCCGACGTCGCGCTATCGGCCGGCCTATCTCGAAGGTCGCGCCGCCGGCGCCCTGGCCGTGATCGCGGCCGCTGCTGAAGTCGACGCCACCGTCATCGCCACCACGGTCAACGGCCCCTATCAGCGCACCGCCAATACGCTGCCCGCCGGCGCCGCGCTGACCATTGGCGCGTCCGATGGGCTCCTCATTCCCGCCAGCGTGGTGATCGCACCGTCGGTCACGCCGCCGGACCTTCCGAGCGCGACGTCGGCGCTGCCGGCGTCGTGGCAGCAGACGGTCTATCTGCCGGCCGATCTGCTCACCAAGACCAACTATGGCAGCATCACCATCAATGCCGGAGGCGGCGTGACCGATCCGGTCAGCAAGGCCGTATCTCCCGCGATCAGCGTCGTGGGTGGTGCGAAGCTGCAGGTCGCGCCCGGCGGCGCGATCAGCCTGAACTCCAATATCGCTCTCACCGGTGGTGGGATCTCGATCGACGGCACGCTGGTGGCGCGCGCCGGCTCCGTGACCATCAATGCCGCGCTGGGCGGGGTGACCGTGATCACCGGCGACGTCGAGCTGCATGCCGGCAGTGTGATCGACACCCGTGGCCTGTGGGTCAACGATGTCGTCAGCGGCGACGATACCGCGCCGGTTCTCTCCAACGGCGGCAATGTCAAGCTGACGGCCTATGGCAGCGTCCGGATCGATGGCGGAGCCGTCATCGATGCATCGAGCGGCGGCTGGGTGCAGGGCAATGGCCAGCTCAAGAGCAGCAATGGCCTGCCGGTCGGCACGGGCGGCAACATCACGCTGATCAGCGATGGCTTCGGCGCGACGTTGCACAATTCAACGAAGATCGCGCAGACCTATCCGGGGCGGGTCATTCTCGACGGCACGGTGCGGTCCGCCGGCTTCACCCGTGGTGGTACGCTCAGCATCGCCACGCCGGTGATCCAGATCGGCGGCAGCGCCATCCTGCCGTTTAGCACGGTGAGCAGCATCAACGCCGACGGCAGCTCCAACCTGACGCCAGTCGATCCCGCCGCGGTGATGTGGCTGTCGCCGGCCTTCCTGGCCAGCGGCGGCTTTGGCCAGTACAATCTCTACAGCTACCAGAACCTGACGGTCGCGAGCGGCACCGCTCTCGAGCTGCATGCGGCCAACCTCGTGCCGAATGCGCAGGCGATGCTGGCGCCGACCGGCAGCGACGTCACGAGCGTTGCGTCCCTGCAGAGGCTGCCCGCCTATCTGCAGCCGGCCCCCGTCAACCTGGTCCTGAGCGCGGTCGATGCCTTCAACGGCAACCTCGACCTGCAGCAGGGCGCGGTCATCAATGCCGACCCGCAAGCCACGGTGTCGCTGCATGCACGCCATCAGCTGTCGATCGACGGCACGATCAACGCGCCTGCGGGAACCATCAACCTCGACCTGACCGGCACGACGGCCCCTTGGGTCGCCATCGACGCCCAGGCTGGCGCACCGCCTAACAATGGACCGGTCTATGCCGCCACGCAGACGCTGTGGATCGGTCAGGACGCGCGGCTGCTGGCGCCCGGCGTGGTGACGTCGACCCTGAACGCCTCGGGCCAGCCGGTGAACACCGTGCTTGGCGGCGGACAGATCAACATCAATCAGGATGCGCAGCCCTCGCTCTACTATCCCTATTCGGCGACGCAGCCCTACGGCGAGCAGCCGCTCGGGATCGTCGTGGCGCAGGCCGGAGCGGTGTTCGATGTGTCCGGCGGGTCGGGAACGGTGCGTCAGGTCGCAGGGCGATCCGGGGTGGTGCAGACGCCTGTTGCCACCGCCGGCGGCAGCATCGCGATCCGCGCGTCGCTCGGCCTGCTGCTCGACGCCACGATGAAGGCGCAGGGCGGAGGCGCTGATGTCGCCGGCGGCAGCCTGACGATCGACCAGGTCATCGGCAGCTATGCCGCCGACAGCTCCGGGGTCACCAAATTCGTGCAGCCGGTGTTCCAGTCGATCGTGAGCCAGGCCGCGCCGATGATGGCGGCCGGCCTCGTGCAAGGGCAGGCGGTTCCGGGCAACCTGCGCGGTTCGATCTTCATCGGTGCGGACCAGATTGCGAGCGGCGGCTTTGCGTCGGCGTCGCTCGGCGCGGTCGATGCGCTGGTGTTCAACGGCAGCGTCAACCTGGCCATGCCACGCAGCCTGACCATCAATGCCAGCAACATCAGCGCCACGCCGGGCGCAAGCGTCCGCCTCAGCGCGCCCTATGTCGATATCGGCGGCGGTCAGCGCAATAGCAACGAATTCGTCAACATCAGCTATGTCGGTCTGGGCAGCTATGGCGCCGTACCCATGGCCGGCACGGCAACTCTCGAGGTCGATGCCGCCCTGATCGACATCGAAGGCACGATGCGCAGCGGCGCGAGCTACAGCTATGTCACCAGCTTCGTCAATTTTACCCAGGTCCAGCAGGCGGTGTCGCTGCCGGGCTTTGCCAGCATGGCGTTCAACAGCCGCGGCGACATCCGCCTGGTGCCAGTGTCCAGCACGTCACCATTGTATGTCGGTAACAAGCCGACGACATTGGGGACGGCGGGCAATGTGACGCTCATCGGGACCGAGATTTATCCGATCAGCACCGCGCCGATAGCCAACGGAGCCGGGTTCACCGTGCCCAGCGGCTCGTTCCTGATCCAGGCAAGCGGACCGAGCAGCGTGGTCAATTTCGCCAGTAACGGCGAGGCGCCCTACACGCCGCTGTCAGCGGGCGGGGCTGTGCAGATCATTGCGCCGACCATCAACCAGGGTGGCGTCCTGCTGGCGCCGCTCGGCCAGATCACTTTCGGCAATCCCAGCAATCCCGCCACCACGCAGTCCATCAACCTGCTCCCGGGCAGCATCACGTCGGTGTCGGCAAGTGGCACCCTGATCCCTTACGGCGCGCCGCTCGGCAACACCGACTGGATCTACGGCACCGACAGCAGCGGCACGCCGCGTGCGCTGAGTGCGCCGCCGGCCAAGACGGTCTCGTTCTATGGCAAGGCGCTGACGGTGGCGGGAGCGTCCGGCGGGACGGCCGCCGCGCGCATCGACGAGTCCGGCGGCGGCGATCTCTATGGCGCGCAGTTCGTCAGCGGCGCCGGTGGGTCCGTCGATACGCTGAGCGGCGCCCAGACCTTCGCGATCCTGCCGAGCCTTGGCAACCGCTATGCGCCGCGCGACCCGCTGATGCAGCTCAGCGATCCGACTCAGAGTTCATCGGCGCCGGTCGCCCTGCAGGTTGGCCAGCAGGTCACCCTCAGCGGCATCCCCGGGCTGCCGGCGGGCACCTACACCTTGCTGCCGGGGCACTACGCTTTGCTGCCCGGCGCCTACAAGCTGACGGTCGCGGCGAACCAGACCACCACTGCCGGGCTGATGACCGGCGCGCTGCGGAATGGCTCCTACCAGGTGCTCGGCTATGGCGCGGTCGCCAACACCAATCTGCGCGATGCGCTGCCGTCGGTCTATATCGTCACGCCGGGCGCGATGGTGCGCCAGCAGTCGCAATACAACGAGACCACAATCAGCCAGTTCTTCGCGTCCAGGGCGGCCGCGAGTGGCATCGCGGCGCCGTACCTGCCGATCGATGCGGGCCGGCTCATCCTCAATGCGAGCAGCAGCCTGTCGTTGCCGGCGACCGGTGGCTTCGGCAACTTTACGACCCCGACGGGGGGCCGGGGCGGGCAGGTCGACATCGTTGCTTCCAATCTCGAGATCCTTGCGGACGGCGGCACGGCATTGCCCGGCATGACCGGGCTGCAGGCGAGCGCGCTCGACGCCATCGGCGCCCAGAGCATTCTGATCGGCGGCACGCGCAGCCTCAACGGCAACGTGCTGACCATCACCTCAGTGGCGCAGACGCTGCAGGTCGACAGCGGCGCGGTGCTGACCGCGCCGGAGATCATGCTGACGGCGAGCAGTGCGATCGCGATCGGCGCCGGCGCGCGGATCGACACCACGTCATTCGGCGCGATCCCGACCCTGTTCCCGAACGATCCGAGGACCGGCAAGACCCTGGGATCGATCGCCCTGGCGCGCGTCAGCGCCGGCGGTGCGGGGGCGTTCGTGCTGGCATCGAACGCGCCGGTGCTGCCGGTCACGCTGCCACCCGGAAGCACCGGCGCGAGCAAGCTGATGATCAATGCGGGTGCGGACATCTTCGCCGGCAGCGTGCTGGCGTTGAGTGCGGCGAATACCATCACCATGGATCCGTCCGCCCGCTTCGCGGCACCGACCGTCATGGTCAGCGTGCCGGTGATCAACTTCGGCACCGGCGGCGCCTCGGGCTTCAACCTGACCGCGGGCCTGCTGGCGCAGCTGTCCGCAGGCGATTCGCTGCAGCACCTACCGGCGACCACGAATCTCATGCTGACGGCCTCGTCGGCGATCAACGTCTACGGCTCGGTCGATCTCGGTGACCTCGATCCGGTGACCGGTCAGCCCTTGCTCAGCGGGCTGACGCTGAGCGCGCCGGTGATCAACGGCTTTGGCGCTGCCACCGACAGCGTCAGGCTCCGCGCCAACAGCATTATGTTGAGCGGCGGCGCGACAGGCGCTGCGGCCACGGGAAGCGGGCAGGGTGCGTTCGAGATCGATGCGGCGCAGCTGACGCTGGGCGGCGGCGGCTCGCTCGCGTTCGGCGGCTTCAACACCGTGACGCTGGCGGCGACCGGCCAGGTGATCGGCGGCGTCGCCTATGCGGGCCCGATCACCGCCGGCGCGATGCAGAAAATCGGTACGGTGTCCTATGCCCCTGGACAGGTGATGCCCGGTACTTTCAGTGTCAGCGGCAACCTGACGATCGCGGCGCCGCTGATCACGGCGCAGGCCGGCGCACTGACCCAGCTCGTCGCCAATGCCGGCACGGTCACCTTTGCCGCGCTGCCCGGCGGCCCTGTGCAGCCGGTGGTCTCCAACGGCGCGACGCTCTCGGTCACGGCGCAGAGCATCGTTCAGGGCACCACCATCAATCTGCCGTCCGGCGTGGTTAATTTTACCGCCCAGAACGGCATCACGTTGCAGGCTGGCTCGGTCACCAATGTCGCCGGCGCGGTGACGCCGTTCTTCGACGTGGTGCGGATTGCACCCGCAGGCAGCGTGACGCTGCAGACCGTGAGCGGCGATGTCGCGGTGGCCGCCGGAGCGATGGTCGATCTGCGCGGCGGCCGGCTCGGCTCGGTGACGCTGCCCACGCTCAATGTCGTGGATTCCGACCAGGGCGGCAACGCCGGGGTGCTCACGGTCATTGCGCCGAACGGGACCGCGCATCTCGACGGGCAACTGCTCGCCAGCGCCGATCCGCGCTACGCCGGCGGCAAGGCGATCATCACGGTCAAGTCGGGGGATGCCGGCGCTCTGCTCGGCAGCATCGCCGGATTTGCGGGCGAGCAGGCGCTGACGCTGGCGAACGGCGACATCAATGTCGGCAGTATCACCGCTCGTGATGTCGAGCTGACCGCCAGCAGCGGCAGCATCACCGTTGCTGGCCTGATCGACGCGAGCGGCGGCAGCAATGCGACCATCCGCCTCGCCGCCGGCAACAACCTCGAGCTCGGCGCGCATGCACTGCTCAATGCCGGCACCACAGCCGCGAAGGGCGGCTCCGTGTTCCTCGGCCTCGCCGGCACCAGCACAGGCACGATGACGTTCGATACGGACGGCAGCAGCACGCCGGTGATCAATGTCGCCAACAGCGATCCGAACATCGCCCTCAACGGCGGCCAGGTCTGGCTGCGTGTGCCGCGGGTGTCCACCGGTGTGCCGATTACCAACAACGGGGTCCGTGTCGCCGGCGCGCGCGAGATCGTCGTCGAGGCGGTCAAGGCCTATGACGTCACCGGCACGCCCTTTGTCGACGCCAAGCTGGGGACGGCAGATAGCGAGGCACAGACCTATATCGCCACGGCAACGATCAAGACCGGGATCGGGACACTGACTGGCACTGCCGTCACCGCGTTCCACCTGATGCCGGGGATCGAGCTGTACAGCACCGGTGATCTCCGACTGCTGCAAAATCCCTCCCGCACCAACTCCGGCATCGATCTGCATACCTACCGTTACAATGGCGAGCCGATGGCGCTGACGCTGCGCGCGGCCGGCAACCTCTTGATCAACGGCAGCCTCAGCGACGGCTTTGCCGCGCCGGTCAGTTCGCCGGACGGCAGCATCTTCGCCATCGCGGCGCCGTTGCCGGCGGGCTCCGGCTCGGCCACGTTGCGATTGGTGGCGGGCGCAGATCTCGCCGGCGCCGATCCGCTGGCGGTCGTGCCGACCGTGCTGCGTCCCGCCGCCACCGCAGCCAATCCCGAGCCGAACTCGATTGTGTTCGCGGCGCCCTACCTGATCGATGCCAACGCCAGTAAGGTTCAGATTCCGAGCGTGGTGCGCACCGGCACCCGCGACCTCGAGCTCGCCGCGGCCGGCAACATCGACATCCAGACTGCGTTCGGCATCTATACCGCGGGCGAGCCGGCGTCGCCGAATTTTACGCCGGGACAGCGCCCTCTGATCGGGTCGACCGTTACGTACGACTACAGCAGCTATCTCGGCTATAAGCGCGACGCGAGCGGCAATCCACTGTCGTACGATACGCTCTATCCGACGTCGGTCGATCCGACGACGAAGGCTTTCCAGGCGAGCTATCAGACCGGCGGCGGCAATCTTGGGGTCAAGGTACACGGCAGCCTGATCGGCGCCGCTACCATCAACCGCGGCGTGACGAGCTATGCGGCCTCTGAGCTCGATACCTACTGGTTGTGGACCGAGCCGGCTGCGGCCAGCCCGACCTGGTTCCTCAATTTCGGCACCTATTATCAACCGTATCTCAACAGCAACACCGACTCGTCACCGTCTGTCGCCGCCTTCAAGGGGCTTGGCGCGCTCGGAGGTGGCAATGCCAGGGTGGCGGTCGACGGTGATCTCCGGAATGTCGACATCAGCGTGCCGACGACAGGCGGGATGGCCAGCGCCAGCTCAGGCACCGTGTCGGTGTATGGCGGCGGCAATCTCTCACTGACGGTGGGCGGCGGCATTGGCAACGCCAATCTCTTGGTCGGGCAAGGGACGGCCGATATTCAGGCCGGCGACGTCGGGATGGCGGCGCTGAATCCTCCGAGTTCTCTCGCAATCGCACGGGTGGATCTGCTGATCGGCGACGCCCAGTTCAACGTCGTATCCCGCCGGGGCATCAACGCGCTCATCGGCGATCCGACCCGGGCGGCAGAGCAGAGGTCTGATCCCTTGAGAAGTGGCTTTCTCATTCCAGCCGGTCTCGAGGGAAACGGCCCGCCCGAGTATTACTACAGGGTGCAGCCGCCCTATGGCTTTTTCACCAGCATGACGGCCAACAGCACGCTAGCCGGGCTCGCGGAGGCCGGCGACATCACAGTACATGGTGATTTTGTACCGCCGATCCTCGGGCTGGCGGCAGCCAGCGGATCGATCCGGGCGGGTAATATCGCTAGGGGGGGGAGCAATTTCAATTATCTGGTGTCATTGGCGGCGCCGACCGCTCGGCTCGATCTGCTGGCTCAGCAAGACATCGTCAATTTCGGCGTCAGCATGACGGCGGCTGACCTAGCCGCCCAGATCAATGGCGCCTCCGCCCCGGTGGGGAGCGACTATGCGAACACACTCGCCAACCCGCACCTATCCGATGCCTCCGGTACTCCATTGGCGCTGCCATCGAACCTGATGCAGTCCGGCGATCCGCATATCGTGCACGTCTATGCGGTCCAGGGCAGCCTGACGAGACTTGCGCTGACGACGTCGGAGCGCGCGCAGGTGCGCGCCGGCCTCGACATCGTCCAGCCGATCCTCGACGTTGAAAACGCCGGACCAGGCGACGTCTCGCTCGTGCAGGCCGGCCGCGACATCATCAGCTGCCAGCCCTGCAGTATCACCAACCCGGATGTCTTCAATATCCGCGTGGAGGGACCTGGATATCTCTCGGTCCTGGCAGGCCGCAATATTCTCGCTCAAGCGGGAGCCTATCGCACGCAGGGGCTCGGCATCACGTCGGTCGGCAACGCTGACAATCCGCTGTTGCCTCTGACCGGTGCCACGATCGGCGTCGCGGTCGGTATCGGCGCCAGCGGTCCCGACAACGCAGCTTTCATCGGCCTCTATCTCGATCCGCGCAACATGGATCCGACGACACAGGGCTATCTGGCGCAACTCGTCGATTATATGAGCCGTGTTGAAGGCGCCACCATCGGCCGAGACCAGGCGCTCGCCGATTTCCGCGCCCTCTCGCCGGCTGCGCAACTGCCGTTCATCGAGCAGGTGTATTTCGCCGAGCTCAAGGCCGGCGGCGAGGCGGCCGCCAACGGCAACGGCGCCGGCGGCAAGGGCTACGATCGCGCCTATCGGGCGATCCAGACGCTGTTCCCGGGCAGCGTGATCGGCAGTCCGACGACGGCCTATGCCGGCAACCTGTCGCTGTACCAGCTCGCCCGCATCCGCACCGAGCAAGGCGGAGCCATCAACATCCTGGCGCCTGGCGGCGGCGTGGCGCTCGGCATCGAGAACCAGACGCCCAATCTCACGGGGCAAGCCGACACCGCGCGCCCCGGCCTGCTGACCCTGCTCGGCGGCGACATCAACATCTTCACCGACCGCAGCGTGGTGGTGGCGCAGTCGCGCGTCTTCACCGAGCTCGGCGGCGACATCCTGATGTTCTCGACCAACGGCGACCTCAACGCCGGCAAGGGCAAGCAGACCTCGATCGTGACGTCGCCGCCGCTGGTCATCTACGATCGCTACGGCAACGCGGCCAAGACGCCGAACACGCCGCAGAGCGGCGCCGGCATTGCGACGCTCATCGGCGTGCCCGGCGTGCCGCCGGGCAACGTCGACCTGTTCGCGCCGCACGGCACCATCGATGCGGGCGAGGCTGGTATCCGGGTGTCGGGCAATCTCACGCTCGACGCACTGCACGTGCTCAACATCGCCAACATCCAGGTGCAGGGCATCTCGGTCGGCGTGCCGACGGTACAGGGGCCGCCGGTCGGCGCGCTGACCGCGGCCAACAACACCGCGGGCGCGGCCCAGCAGCAGGCGGCGGCGGCACCGCCGCCGGCGAACACCGGGCAGGCGTCGGTCATCATGGTCGAGGTGCTCGGCTATGGCGGCGGCGACGGCGGGACCGAGCCTGGCAGCAACGACCAGCGCCGTAACGGCAACGAGCGGCAGAGCTATGATCCGAACAGCATGTTTCGCGTGGTCGGCAGCGGCGATCTGACGGCGGAGCAGGCGCGGCAACTGACGGATGAGGAAAAGCAGCGTCTGACGTCGCGTTGACCGCAGACGTGGGCATGCTGCCCCGCGTCGCGCGGACGCGGGCAGCATGCGGCAATTCTTGCCGCACGGCATCGTCTGCAGGGGGGGGC
Organism: Pseudomonadota bacterium; assembly: GCA_040756765.1. Taxonomy (GTDB): domain Bacteria; phylum Pseudomonadota; class Alphaproteobacteria; order Rhizobiales; family Xanthobacteraceae; genus Bradyrhizobium_A. Next base: position 89,679 of record JBFLYG010000010.1, read on the forward strand.
GCGCTCAGAATGGCCCGTGGACGGTATTGCGCATGATGTTTTTGCCGGAATTTCGTGCAGATCATGCGTGGCCGGGCGTTGGCGTGATACTTGCTCTTGGTTCGCGGACAGGGCTCCTTGAAGCCTGATCTCAGATGTCGTTGCCAGGCGGCGTAGCACCGCTGGGCTGCGAAAGATGCCGCCGCGAGAGATGACATGAGCTCCCTGATCTACAGTGCGATTGGAACGCAGCCGCAGTACCGCATCGACATCTCGAAGGTGAAGCCCGGCAAGATGATGGTGACCGACGATCCGGCACCGACGGCGGAGCAGGCGGCACGGGATGCGGCGACGTCGGCAGGGCAGCAGATGCGCGCATCGCTGCTCAAGACGATGGGGCTGAGCGAGGCCGATCTCGGCAAGATGCAGCCCGAGACACGGACCGACCTCGAACAGTCGATGGCAAGCGTGATCCATCAGCAGCTGTCAGCGGCCGGGAGCCAGCCAGGGGCTTATCTCGACGTCAGCGCCTGACGCGCCACGTGTCGTCGCGGCCTACCTGCAAGATCGCGGTCAGGCCGGCTGCAGGCGGGCGGCGTCGATGCGGGGCGGCGCCGCGCGCTCCGACGTGCCGCTGATCTCGACCACCTCGTTCCAGCGGGCAAGGAACGCCTCGATGCAGAGCGGATCGAACTCGGTGCCCTTGCGCGCCGCCATGTAGGCACGCGCCTCCTCGAGCGGCATCGCCTTCTTGTACGGCCGCTGCATGGTCAGCGCGTCGAACACGTCGGCCACCGCCACGATGCGGGCGGCGATCGGGATTTCGCGCCCGCGCAGGCCGTCGGGATAGCCCGAGCCGTCCCAGCGCTCGTGATGGCCGCGGGCGATCACGGCGGCGAGCTGGATCAGCTCGCAGTGACTGTCGGCGAGGATCTGGCTGCCGATGTCGGCATGGGTGCGGATGGTGGCCATCTCGGCCGCGTCGAGGCGACCGGGCTTGAGCAGGATGTGGTCGGGGATCGCGACCTTGCCGACGTCGTGCAGCGGTGCGGCGAGGTAGATCTCGCGGCAGAACCGCGCGGCGAGGCCGAGCTCTTCGGCGATCAGGCGGCTGTAGCGGGCGACGCGCAGCGTGTGCTCGCCGGTGTCGTTGTCGCGGTATTCGACGGCGAGCGCGAGGCGCAGGATGATCTCCTCCTCGCGCTCCTGCAGCTTGCGCGTCGCGGCGGCGACCTCGCTCACCAGCATCTCGGCCTGGTTGTTGAGCTTGCGGACCGCGGCGCCGAGCTTGATCAGGTTACGCAGCCGCACGTTCAGCTCGGTGGCCTGGGGCCGCTTCGGCAGGAAGTCGGTGGCGCCGGCTTCCAGCGCTTGCAGGCGCACGCTTTCGTCCTCGACGGAGGTGATCATCACCACCGGTACGTCGACGAAGCGCGGATAACTGCGTAGCTCGCGGATGAACGAGATGCCGTCGAGCTCAGGCATCTGGTAGTCGACCAGCACGATGTCGAAGTCGGTGGTTCGCGCGATTTCGAGCGCCTTCAGGGGATCGAGATAGGCGTGTGCGTGCACGCTGCCGTCGGATTCGACGACGCGCTTGAGAAGGTCGAGCATCGAGGGGCTGTCATCGACCAGCAGGGCCTGAACGGTCATTTCCCGGTTTCCGGCATTCGAATACGTCCGGCGAGGCTAGGAGCCGCCGATTTAACGGGAACCTAAACCTCCGTGTCCCCCGCATTTCCGCGCCGGTGCTCGTCGTTGTTGTCTTAATAAAGGGTAAAGATGCCGGGGATGTTTCAGCAGGCGGTTTGTGCTGGCCGTGCATGCGGGTGGGGCCGGAGCTCGCGCGTCGTTAAAAGATTAATAACGACTTTGGTAAATTCTTACTCCAGGCAAGGAGCCGGCAGGATCGGTCCGACATCTCGGATCCCAACCTGCCGATGGGCGGGCGTCGGTTTGATGGATAAGCAGTCAGGTTCGCACTCGGTTCGCCTTCCGGCGGACTGCAGCATCGGCGCCATCCGCAGCACCTACGAAATGGTTCGGGAAGCGTCCGGGCGCCAGCAGCAGCTCGACATCGACTGCTCCGCGGTCGAGAAGGCCGACGTCACCGCCGTCCAGCTTCTGCTGTCACTGACGAAGACCGCAGAGCAGCAGGGGCGGCGGATCGGATTGCGCGCGTTCTCGCAGGCGCTGCGCAACGCGCTTCACCGCGCCGGCTTCGCGACAGGTTCGCGACCCTATAATTCCCCACCATCAACCAACGGGTCCTGAACCATGGCCACCATTCTCACCGTCGACGACTCTCCGAGCATCCGCCAGATGATCAAGGTCGTTCTCGGTCCCGCCGGACACACTGTGATCGAGGCGGGTGACGGCGCCCAGGCGCTGGAGAAGGTGAAGGCGAGCCGGGTCGACCTCGTGATCACCGATCTCAATATGCCGGTGATGAACGGCCTCGAACTGATCCGCGCGCTGCGCGGCATGCCGACGCTGGTCGGGCTGCCGATCGTGTTTCTCACCACCGAATCCAGCGACGCCAGCAAGCAGGAAGCCAAGAGCGCCGGCGCGACGGGCTGGATCACCAAGCCGTTCAAGCCCGAGCAACTGCTCGCCGTGGTCAGCAAACTGGTTCGCACCTGACGATGATGGATCCCACCGAGGTTTTTCGCCAGGAAGCCAGCGAACTGTTCGAGGTGCTGGAAGCTGCGCTGCTGGACCTCGGCCTGCGGCCCGACGACAGGGAGCTGATCGACGCCGCGTTCCGTGCGCTGCACACGATCAAGGGCTCGGGGGCGATGTTCGGCTTCGACAAGGTCGCGGCCTTCACCCATGAGTTCGAGACCGCCTTCGACCGCGTCCGCAGGGGCGAGATCACTCCGACCCAGGATCTGATCTCGGCGGCGCTGGCGGCGAAGGACTATATCCGGGCGTTGATCGAGGCGCCGGAGACGACCGACGACATCATCGGCGACGCCATCCTCGATGACCTGCGCCGGGTGATGCAGCCGCAGGCCGGCATACCGGACACGGCGCCTGCGCAGGCGCTTCCGGCCATCGCTGCGCCCGCCACCGCGCCCGGCAGCGGCTGGAAGATCCACATGGCCTTCGACGGCCATATCCTGCGCAACGGCTCCAATCCGCTGGATTATCTCGACGACCTGCGCAAGCTCGGCTCCTGCTTCGCGGTGCCGCTGACCGACGACATTCCGACCCTCGACGAACTCGAGCCGGAGTACTGCTACCTGAAATGGGATGTGGTGCTGCACGGCGACTGCGACGAGGCGGCGATCCGCGACGTCTTCATGTTCGTGCTCGACGAAATGAAGCTGGAGCTCGCGCCGCTCAATGGCAGCGACGAATTGCCGCTGGCCGTGCCGGTGCTCGAGGAAAGCCTCGGCGAGGCGACGGCGGCGCCGGATACTCCGCCGGTTGCGCCGGCCGCCGAGGTGGCAGCCGTGGCCGCAGCAGCGCCGCCGCCGAAGCGCGAGGAAGCCAAGCGGGCGGACGACCGCGGCATCGCCACGGTCCGCGTGCAGGCCGAGCGCCTCGACGAGCTGATGGACCGTGTCGGCGAGCTGGTGATCGCGCAGGCTCGCCTGACCCAGCTGGCGGCTGCCAGCAGCGACCTGTCGATCAAGCTGGTGGCGGAAGAGATCGAGCGCCTCGCATCGAGCCTGCGTGACACCACCATGGGCGCGCGCATGATGCCGATCGGCTCGCTGTTCGGCCGCTTCCGGCGGCTGATCCACGATCTGTCGCGCGAGCTCGGCAAGCCGGTGGATTTCGTCACCTCGGGCGAAGATACCGAACTCGACAAGACCATGATCGAGCGCCTCGCCGATCCCCTGGTGCACCTCATCCGCAACGCCATCGACCATGGCATCGAGGATCCGGCGCGCCGCGCCGCCGCCGGCAAGACCGAAACCGGCCGCATCGAGATGGTCGCGGTCCACTCCGGCGCGCAGGTGCTGGTGACCGTTCGCGACAATGGCGGCGGCCTCAACACCGCGCGCATCCGCGCCAAGGCCGAGGAGCAGGGCCTGATCGCGCCGGGCGCGGCGCTGTCCGACCAGGAGATCCATCAGTTCCTGTTCCACCCCGGCTTCTCCACCGCGCAGACCATCTCGGCGCTGTCCGGCCGCGGCGTCGGCATGGACGTGGTCAAGCGCACCATCGAGGCGATGCGCGGCTCGATCGACATGACGACCGTGCCGGGGCAGGGCACCACGGTGACCCTGCGGCTGCCGCTGACGCTCGCCATCATCGAGGGGCTGCTGATCCGGGTCGGCACGCAGCGCTACATCATTCCGCTGTCGGCCGTGGAAGAGTGCGTCGAGCTGCCGCCGGCCGACGAGCGCGGCCGCGGCATGAATTTCCTCAACGTCCGCGGCGATCTCGTGCCGTTCGTGCGGTTGCGGCGGATGTTCGGCCAGGGCGGCGAGCCTGACCGCCACCAGATGATCATCATCACCTCGACCGGCGACGGCCGGGTCGGGCTGGTCGCCGACCAGATCATCGGCAACCACCAGACCGTGATCAAGTCGATGTCCAAGCTGCACGCCGATGTCACCATGTTCTCCGGCGCCACCATCCTCGGCGACGGCTCCGCGGCGCTGATCCTCGACGTTCCACAACTGCTCGCGATCGCCCAGTCGGGCGCGCAGCCTGTCCATGAGGCCGCCTGATGTCGCAGGCATTGCGCACTGAAGCCGCCGATCCCGGCAAAACCGCCGATCAGATGCAGGTGGTGATGCTGGGGCTCGGCGAGGAGACGGTGGCGCTCGACGCCGGCCTCGTGCGCGAGATCATCGATCCTGTGCCGATCACCTCCGTGCCCGGCGCCCGGCCGTTCCTGCCGGGCATCATCAATGTCCGCGGCAACGTCATTCCGCTCGCCGACCTGCATGCGCGGTTCGGCATGGCGAAGCCGCAGACGACGCCGGACACACGCATCGTGGTGCTGGAAGTGGACATCGACGGCGATCCGGTGCTGGTCGGCGTCGTCGCCGACAAGGTCCATGAAGTCACCGAGCTGTCGCACGCCGCCGTGCAGCAGACGCCGCGCGTTGGCATGCACTGGCGGCCCGAATTCGTCCGCTTCATCGCCAAGTGGAATGAAGCGTTCGTCATCGTACCCAATATGCAGCGTATCCTGAACTGAGACCGATCGAGACCCTGGGGGCTGAGCAATGAGATTTTCCGTCAAAGCGAAACTGGCGAGCGCCTTCGGTGCCGTCATCGCGCTGTCCATGATCACCGGGGGCATCGCCTACAACAAGCTGGTGTCGCTGGAGACCTCGCAGAACGAGATCCTCGCCCAGACCCAGCGGCTCAGCGAGCTCGCCGCGCTGACCGACAGCCTGCAGGGGCAGGTCCGTTCGGAGAAGAACGCCGTGATGGCGCTGTCGGACAAGGACACCGATACCTTCATCGCCGAAGCCGCGGAACGCCGCGCAGCCGCACTCAAGAACTATGACGTGCTGTATTCGCACGCCACGGAAGAGGGACGGCGTCTGCTCGACATCGGCGCGGCCAAGCTGAAGAGCCTGAACGCCATCGGCGATCAGGTCATGAAAAACGCCAAGCTGAACTCCAACAACCGCTCCGCCCAGCTCTGGGCCGACGAGGGCCAGCCCGCGCTGAAGGCCGTCAACGACGCCATCGAGGCGGCCTATATCCAGGTCGGCAAGGCGAGCGGCGCGGAGGCCAGCAAGACCCAGGTGCTGGTGCAGACCATGCGTCTGGAGATGTTGCGCGCGATGCGCACGCTGGCGCTGACGTTCTCGGCGCAGAGCCTGCAGGATCTCGAAAGCAACGTGTCGCTGGCGGGCCGGCAGACCGAGACGTTCAACGCCCGGTTCGCGGAAACCGTCAAGGCGCTCGACGCCATGGACATCCCCACGACCGGCATGACGGCCGAGAAGGAGAAGCTCGTCAAGGTGGTGGGGCGCATCCTCGGCATCGTCATCGAGGCGGGTAACCTCAAAGCCGCCACCATGAACATGACCGAGGGCAAGGCGCTGACCGCCGAGACGCTCGCCGCGTTCCGCGACTACGCCGCCTATGCCAACAAGCGCATGGACGCGATTTCGGCTGCGGCTTCTGCGGAAGCGACATTTGCCAAGACGCTGCTGATCAGCATCATTCTGGTGTCGCTGGTGATCGCCGTGGTCTCGGCCGCCTGGATCGCGCTCAACATCAGCCGCGGTCTCAGCCGTGCCGTCGGCCTTGCGGACGCGGTTGCGCTCGGCGACCTCAGCCAGACCATTGACGCGTCCAGCAACGACGAGGTCGGCGATCTCATCAAGTCGCTCAACGCCATGACCGTCAACCTCAACGCCACCGCGAAGGTCGCCGACACCATCGCCGACGGCAACCTGATGGTGGACGCCAAGCGCCTGTCCGACAGGGACACGCTTGGCATGGCGCTGGAGCGCATGATCGAGCGGCTGCGCACCATCGTCTCCGAAGCGCTGACTGCGGCGCAGAACGTCTCTGCCGGCAGCCAGGAACTGTCCGCCAGCGCCGAGCAGCTGTCGCAGGGCGCGACCGAGCAGGCCTCGTCCGCCGAGGAAGCGTCATCCTCGATGGAAGAGATGACTGCCAACGTCAAGCAGAATGCCGAGAACGCCGGCCAGACCGAGAACATCGCGCATCAGTCGGCGAAGAATGCCGAGGCCAGCGGCGCGGCGGTGAGCCGCGCGGTCGAGGCGATGCAGACGATCGCGGAAAAGATCACCATCGTGCAGGAGATCGCCCGCCAGACCGACCTCCTGGCGCTCAACGCCGCGGTGGAGGCGGCGCGCGCCGGCGAACACGGCAAGGGCTTTGCCGTGGTTGCGTCCGAGGTGCGCAAGCTCGCCGAGCGCAGCCAGGCGGCGGCGGCCGAGATCGGCACGCTGTCGTCGGAGACCGTCAAGGTCGCCCAGGAAGCCGGCACGATGCTGTCGAAGCTGGTGCCCGACATCAAGAAGACCGCGGAGCTGGTCGAGGAGATCACCGCCGCCTGCCGCGAGCAGGATGTCGGCTCGGCGCAGATCAACCAGGCGATCCAGCAGCTCGACAAGGTCACCCAGCAGAACGCCAGCGCGTCCGAGCAGGTCTCGACCACTTCCGAAGAGCTCGCCTCCCAGGCCGAGCAGCTGCAGGCGACCATCGCCTACTTCAAGATCAATGCGAACGCGCAGGACAAGATGAACAGCTTCTCGCCCGATCGCGCGGTGGCGCAGCTGCGCTCGAAATCGGCGAGCATGGCGGCGGCGATCCGTCCGGCGAAACCCGCGGCACGACCGGCGCGGGCCGCGAAGGCGGCAAGCGGGGGCGGTGGCTTCGCGTTCGACATGGATGACGGCGGCGACGATCGCGACGCCGAATTCCAGAGGTAAGCCCAAGCCCGGCCCCGCTCGACGGGGCCGGGCGCTTTTTCGATGCCGCCGCGATGTTCGGAGCGACCGATGGCTGAAACCACCCAATATCTCACGCTCGGCCTCGACAAGGAGGTGTTCGGCATCGGCATTCGCAACGTCCGCGAGATCCTCGACCTGCGGCCGATTACCCGCCTGCCGCATGCGCCGGAATTCCTGCTCGGCATGATCGACGTCCGCGGCAGCGGCTACCCGATCGTCGACCTGCGGATCAAGCTCGGCCTGCCGGCGGCCGTTGCCACGGAGGCGACGCGGATCATCATCCTCGATGTGCCGATGAATGGCCGCACCCTCGGGGTCGGCTTCGTCGCCGACTGCGTATTCGAGGTCACCGATCTCGACGAGAGCCAGATCGAGGCGCCGCCGGATGTCGGCGGCCGCTGGAAGTCCGACTATATCGCCGGCATTGGCCGCAAGGGCGACAAGTTCATCATCGTGTTCGACCTTGCCAAGCTGATGGCGTCCGACGGGATGCCGATGAGCCCGCAGGCGGCTGCCTGATCCGGGACGCGCAGCGATGTGGCAGGCTGTCGCCCATCTGACCGACCAGCATTTCCGTTCGGTCGCCGAGCTGGTGCAGGACCATGTCGGCATTCGCCTGCCGCCGGGCAAGCGCTCGATGATCGAGGGGCGGCTGCAGAAGCGCGCTCGCGCGCTGAACTACCGCAGTCTCAACGACTATGTCGAGCACCTGTTCGATGCGCGGAATTTCGACAGCGAGCTGGTGCACCTGATCGACAGCGTCACCACCAACAAGACCGATTTTTTTCGCGAGCCGTCGCATTTCGAATTCATGCGCCGCATCGCGGTGCCGGAGCTGCTCGGCGGGCGCGGCGGCGTGCCGCGGCGGCTGAAGGTCTGGAGCGCGGCCTGTTCGAGCGGCATGGAAGCCTACACCACTGCCATGGTGCTCGACGACCTGGTGCGCCGGGGCGGAAAATTCCGCTTTCGTATTCTCGGCACCGATATCTCGACCAATGTGCTGCAGCAGGCGCGGCTCGGCATCTATCCGCGCGAGCTGATCGCGCCGGTCCCCGACGAATTCAGGAAGCGCTACTTCCTGTCGGCGAGGGACAAGGCGCGCGCCGAGGTGCGCGTGGTGCCGGAGCTGCGCGCCACCACGCACTTCATGCGGATGAACCTGATGGATGCCAGCTATCCGGTGGATCGCGACGTCGACATCATTTTCTGCCGCAACGTGCTGATCTATTTCGACAAGCAGGTACAGCAGCAGGTCGTGAAGCGGCTGTGCAGCCATTTGCGGCCGGGCGGCTATCTCATGGTCGGCCATTCGGAATCGATGGTGCATGATGGCACCATCGGACTGCGCCAGATCCAGCCGACCATCTTCAGGATGTAAGCGATCAGATGTCCAGGCACAAGCTCAGGGTTCTCATTGTCGACGATTCCGCCTCGGTGCGTCAGATCCTGACGTCCATTCTCGGCGAGGATCCCGACATCGAGGTGATGGCCGCGGTGTCCGATCCGTTCGCCGCCGCGCGGCGCCTCCAGGATGAGATTCCGGACGTCATCATTCTCGACATCGAGATGCCGCGCATGGACGGGCTGACCTTCCTGCGCAAGATCATGGCGCAGCGGCCGATCCCGGTGGTGATCTGCTCGACGCTGACCGAACGCGGCTCGGACCTGATGTTCGAGGCGTTCGCGGCCGGCGCGGTCGAGATCCTGCCGAAGCCGCGGGTCGAGACGCGCCAGGCGCTGCTGGAATCGTCGTCGCGGCTGCGCGAGGCAGTCAAGGCGGCGGCGCGCGCGCGGGTGCGGCAGCAGCCGACGCGGCGGCGTCCCGTGGAGGCCAAGCTGACGGCGGACGCGATCATTCCGCCGCCGGTCGCCGGGCGCGTCCGGCCCGAGACCGACCGCATCGTCTGCATCGGCGTATCGACCGGTGGCACGGAATCGCTGCGGGACGTGCTCGAGGTGCTGCCCCCCGATTGTCCCGGCATCCTGATCGTGCAGCACATGCCGCAAGGCTTCACCGCGGCGTTTGCGCGGCGGCTCAACGGGCTGTGCGCGATCGAGGTCAAGGAGGCCGAGGACGGCGAGCCGGTGCTGCGCGGCTGCGCCTACATCGCGCCGGGCAGCCGCCACATGCTGCTGCAGCGCACCGGGCTGCGCTATCACATTGCGATCAAGGACGGACCGCCGGTGTCGCGGCACCGTCCGTCCGCCGACGTGCTGTTCCGGTCGGCGGCCCAGCACGCCGGCCGCAATGCGCTTGGCGTCATCATGACGGGCATGGGCGACGACGGTGCGAATGGCTTGCTGGAAATGCGCAAGCTCGGCGCGGCGACGCGTGCCCAGGACGAGGAGAGCTGCGTGGTGTTCGGCATGCCCAAGGAGGCGATTGCCCGTGGCGCCGTCGACAAGGTGGTCTCGCTGACCCAGATCCCGCGCGAGATCATGACATGGGGCGCGGTCGGACAGGTGGCATCGGCAGGTTGATGATGAGCTCAGGAATGCTGGAAAATACCGCTGCGGCGGCGCGCAGCGCCACGACCGCCGTGACCGTTCGGATCGAGGACACGTTCGCGCGCGTCGGCGACCATCTCGGGCGTTCGCACGCGATCTTCGAGGGCCTGCAGCATGATCTGTCGGCGATCGCGACGAAGCTGTCCGGCGCGGACATGGAGAGCGCGTCGGCCGCGCTCCAGGCGATTGCCGAGCGGCTCACCGGATTGGCCGATGCGTTGCCGCAGCAGAGCGTGTGGCTCAAGACCATCGGCGGCGGATGTGGCGAGATCGCGATTCAGCTGCAGCGCCTCGTCAAGTCGATCCAGATGGTCGCGGTGATCGCGCGCAGCGCGCGCATCGAAGCGGTGTCGCTCAGCAACAACCGCGGCCATTTCATCGACTTCACCCAGGAGGTGCTCGACCTGGCGAAGTCGGCGCAGGCGCTGGTCGATGCCTGCAGCCGCGACCAGGAACGGCTGGCCCAGGCGATCGGCGCCGCGCTGACGCGGCAGACCCAGTTCGAGCATGCCTATGGCGGCGGGCTGCGATCGGTCGGCGCCGATCTGGTGGCGGCCTATGCGGAGATCCGGCGCGGGCAGGCGCAGAGCTGCGCGGTGGCGCAGGCCGCATCCGCCGGCGCGGCGCAGATCTCGACGGCGGTAGGCGAGACGATCGTGTCGCTGCAGGCCGGCGACAGTGTCCGGCAGCGGCTCGAGCATGTCTGCGCTGCCCTGGCGCTGGTCGGCGACGCCGGCGAGGCGCGTCTGATTCCCGACGCGGCGCCGGGCGATGCCTGCGCGGGCCTCATCCTGCAGCTCCAGTCCGATCAGCTGGCGGACACGATCACTGGATTTGAGGCCGATATCGATCGGATCGGGCGCGGTCTGCAGATGCTGTCGGCCGATGCCGCCGGGATGATCGACGGTGGCCGGGCGCTGTACAGCGACCAGGACGGCGGCATGAGCTCGTTTCTCGATGCGGTGAGGCGCGGCCTTGCCGAAGCTTCATCCCTGATCGCGCAATGCGAGGTCGCTCGCAGGTCCGTGGCGGACGCCACCGCGATCTTCGAGGGGACGCTCACGCAGTTCGGCCGGACCATCGCCGAGCTCGGCGAAGCGGTGGCCGACATCATCCTGGTCGGCATGAATGCCAGCCTGAAGGCGGCGCATCTCGGCGCAGAGGGCCATGCACTGGTGGTGATCGCCAACGAGCTCGGCACCACGGCCAAGGAGATTTCCGGCAGCGCCGAGCTGCTGAAACCGATTTTGGACAAGATCGGCGAGGCGGCGGCAGCGCTCAAGGACCTGCAGCAGCACGGCGACGCGGCCCAGGTCGGCGATCTCGCCCCCTCCATCGCCAAGGTGGTGCAGGACATCGGCGGGGGCAATGCCCAGCTGTTCGCGCTGCGCGGTCGCCTCGCCACGGAAGGCGAGCAGTTCGGGCAATTGATCAGGGCGGCGGAAGAGTGCCTGCGCGGCTTCGATCACGAGCTGCAGGGCGTCAAGCATCTGGTGAGCGATCTCGCCGCCGCCGGTGAGCCGATCGCGTCCGTTGGGCAGCATGAGCGCAGCGACTTCAGTGCGCTGATCCAGCACAAGCTCTATCCGATTTACACCATGGCCGGCGAACGCGACGTCCACAATGCGTTCTTGCGCCGCCTCGGGCTCGCGCCGGTGATCGAGGCCGTAGCCGCGCCGGCCGCGGCGGACGACGATGTGCTGTTCTTCTGAGCTGCGGCCTTACCGTCTGGCGAGACGCGCCAGCCGCCGGATGGCGCCATCGATTGTGTCGGTCTCGATCCGGCCGATGCCGAACACGAGGCCGTCGCTGCCGCTGCGGTCGCGGCGATAGTGGCGTGCCGTCTGGACGAGGATGCCGGCGTCGCGGGCCCGCGCGGCGAGCGCGGCGGCATTCTCTCCGGAGCGCAACAGCGTCGCGAGATGCAGTCCGCTCGATGACGGGATCAGCGTCATCGCGCCGCCGAGATCGCGGCTGATCGCGCGCGTCAGCGTGTCGTGACGCTCGGCGTAGATCCGCCGCATGCGCCGCACGTGACGCGCGAGATCGCCGTCGTTGATGAAATGGGCCAGCGCCGTCTGCTCCAGCAGCGGGCACTGCCAGTCGGCGAGCTGCTTGGCGGCGACCAGCGCCGGCCGCAGCCAGGGCGGCGCGACGATGAAACCGAGCCGCAGTGCCGGAAACATGCTCTTGGAGAACGTGCCGACATAGATCACCTGTCCGGCGCGGTCGAGGGTCTGCAGCGCGTCGAGGGGCCGGCCGTGGTGGCGGAATTCGCCATCGTAATCGTCCTCGACGATCACCGCCGCGCGCGCCTGGGCAAACGCGATCAGCGCGGCGCGGCGGCGGGCCGACAGTGCCGCGCCGAGCGGGAACTGGTGTGACGGCGTGGTGTAGATCAGCGATGCCGTGCGCGGCAGCGCTTCGACCACGAGTCCTTCCGCATCGACGGCCACCGGATGCAGCCGCGCGCCGGCGGCGAGCAGCGCCTGCGCCGCGGGCGGATAGCCGGGGTCCTCGACGGCGGCGACAGTGCGCCCTGGTGTCACCAGCACGCGGGCGATCAGGTCGAGCGCCTGCTGCGCGCCGGTGGTGACGATGATGTCGTGCGCCGTGCAGGCGACGGCGCGGGCGAACGAGATGTGGCGGGCGATCGCCTCTCGCAGCGATGTCACGCCGTCCGACGGTCCGAGATTGCCGCCGTGGCGTGCGAGCCCGCGGGCGGCGCGCGCGATCGCACGCCGCCACACGTCATGCGGAAACCGCCGTGTGTCGGGAACGCCGATGCGAAAGTCGTAAGGGGCCGTGCCGGGAATGGGGCCGGTCAGGGCGCCATCGCGCCAGGGCGAGCGGATGCGGGCCTGCAGCACCAGCGGGTCGAAGGCCGGCGGCGGCTGTGACGCCGGCGACGCGCCATCACGCACGAAGGTGCCGGCGCCGCGCCGGCTGACGATCAGTCCCTCGCTCAGCAGCAGGTCGTAGACCGCGAGCGCGATGTTGCGGGAGACGCCGGCCTGCAGTCCGAACTGGCGGGTGGAGGGCAGGCGGGTGCCGCCGACCAGCCGCCCGGCCACGATCGCGGTCTTGAGTTCGCGGTGCAGGCGGTCCGTCAGGGTGTCGCCGTGGCCGCGGCCGGCGACGACCCGCGCCAGAGTGGCTCCATCGAATTTACCTGATGTGGACCTTTTCATGGAGCCAATTATCGAGGCACGCTGGCGCCATGACAAGAGCCGAGACCATGTCCGTCGCCGCGCCCCGGCGCGGCCGCGAGGAGGCGGCGCCGGCGCGCCGTCTGCTGCAGGCGCCGGTGCTGCCGACGCTGCTGCGCCTCAGCGTGCCCAACGCGGTGTCGCTGTGCGCGGTGACCGCGATCAGCATTGCCGAGACCAGCTATGTCGGCCGGCTCGGCACGGATGCGCTGGCGGCGATCGCGCTGGTGCTGCCGGCTTTCATGCTGCTGCAGATGATGGCGATCGGCGCCATGGGCGGCGGCATCACCGCGGCGATCGCGCGGGCGCTCGGCGCCGGCGACATCGCGCAGGCGACCGCCCTGGTGCGCCATGCGGTGGTGATCGCGGTGCTCGCCGGGCTCGCCTTCACCCTGGTCATCGCCGGGTTCGGCAGGCCGATCTTTCACTGGCTCGGCGGCGAGGGCGCGGTGCTCGACGACGCGCTCGCCTATGCGCACGTCGCGTTCGCCGCAGCCGGCGCGATCTGGCTGACCAACGCTCTCGCCTCCGTGCTGCGCGGCACCGGCGACATGGTCGTCCCATCGGCGATCTTCGTCGCTGTGGCGGTGATACAGATCGCGGTGGGCGGTGCGCTCGGCCTCGGGCTCGGGCCGCTGCCGCGGCTCGGCATGGCCGGTGTCGCCTGCGGGGTGTTGGTCGCCTACACCGCGGCTGCGGTCGGGCTTGGGCTCTATCTTGCCTCCGGTCGCGCCCGCCTGCGCTTCGATTGGCGGCTTGCGCCGCTCGAGCCGCGGCTGTTCGGCGAGATTTTGCGCGTCGGTGCGCCGGCTTGCCTCGCCGCCTGCCAGGCCATCGGCGTGCTGACGCTGCTGGCGCATCTGGCGTCGCAACTCTCGACCGACGCGCTCGCCGGCTATGGCATCGGCGCGCGGCTCGAGCTGCTGCTGATGCCGTTGACCTTTGCGTTCGGCGTGTCGGCCACCCCGATGGTCGGCGCCGCGATCGGGGCCGGCGATGTCGCGCGGGCGCGCCGCGCGGCCTGGACCGCAGGGCTGCTCGGCTTTGCCGCGACCGGCACGGTGGGAACGATCGTGGCGGCGGTGCCGTCGCTGTGGGTCGGGCTGTTCAGCAGCGATGCGGCCGTTGCCGCCGCCGCGGACACGTACCTGCGTCTGGTCGGCCCGGCCTTTGCCGGCTTCGGTCTCGCGCATTGCCTCTACTACGCGTCCCAGGGTTCCGGCCGCATCGTGCCGATGGTGCTGGCGCAATCGTTCCGCCTGCTGGTGGTCGTGGCCGGGATGATCTGGATCACGCAGGCCGGGCTCAGCCTGCCGCGGCTGGTCGCGCTCGCGGCGGCGGGGCTCCTGGCCTACGGCCTTGCCGCGATCGTGGCGATGCGGACGAGCCGCTGGGGTGAACGTGCCTGAAGCGATTTTGCCGATCCGCTGTTCGCCCGGCGGATCCTGCAGAGGAGACCTGAACATGGCGACAATGACAGCATCCGTTCCATCCGGCCTGGGCTGGCTTGCCCCGCGTGGCGTGCTGCCGGCGGTGGTGGCTGGCCTCGCGGTGGAGATGGCGATGGGAAGTGCGGCGGCGCCGCACAAGATGGCCGCTCCGCTGTCGGCGCTGTCCGGCATCATCTGTGCCGCGAACGCGGCCGACGGACGCGATGCCAAGCTGCATCCCGTGGTGACACCAGTGGCGTCCCATGCCCTGCCGAATGCGGCGGGCAAGCGCGTCACCGTGGTGCGTGTAAGCTACGGGCCGGGCGGTTTCTCGCCGCCGCATCATCACAGCGGCTCGGTGACCGCTTACATCGTCAAGGGAACCATCCGCTCCCAGCTCGCCGGCGGCCCCATTGAGACCTTCAAGGTCGGCGAGAGTTTTTTCGAGCCGCCAGGCGCGGTTCATCTCGTGTCCGAGAACGCCAGCGTCACCGAGCCCGCGGAACTGCTCGCCATCTTCGTCGCCGACGAGGGCGCGGAGCTGACGACCTATCACGAGTGACGCGGACGGCTCTGTGCCGGGCGCGCATCATGGTGAACGGGACATTTACCGTGTTTTTAACGAGTTGCCCTTAAACACCATCGCTGTCGCGCGTGAGGCCGCTTCCAGTGCAGCGACAGGCGGCATGGTGATGGACGATCCGATGTCGGTATTGCGGTGGACGGCGCTGAGTGTCGTGGCTCTGGCGCTCGGTGGCTGCTGCACCTCGGGTCTCTGCACCGCGCCGTCGCCCGTCGGCGTGCCGATCGCCTGGGACGGCGCCGGCACGCGCCCGTCGGATGATCAGCGGCCCGCGAAGCGGCCGCGCCGGCCACGCAACGAGATCGTGATCGGTCCGCTCAACGCGGTGGAGCCCGCAGCGGTCGCGCGCGCCGGCAATCCGGCGGATGCCTATGCGCAACAGCAGAGCGAGGCGGAAGCCGCCGAGCAGGAATTGAAGCAGCATCTCGTGATCTGCCGCGACTGCCTCGCGCACTGATTGCCGCGGCGCACGTGCGGCGGGGACTTGCGCCGCCGTTCCGATCGCGCGACCCTCATGCTGCTCCGTCCAAATGGAGGGCGCCGGCATGGCTGCGATCCTTCAGGTCACCGATGTCGTCGATATCGCCGCGATGCAGGCGATCGGTGGTGGTCTTGCGCGCTTCAATGCCGAGGCGGCGGGCTATGACGACCAGCGCGGCCTTGCCGTGGTGGTGATCGATCCGGCCGCGCGCCGGCCGGTCGGCGGCGCCGCGGGACGATCGTCGCTGGGGCTGCTGTTCCTCGATCTGTTCTTCCTGCCGCCATCACTGCGCGGGCAGGGCCTCGGCTCCGAGGTCCTGCGGCGCTTCGAGGCCGAGGGACGCCGGCGCGGCTGCCGCGCCGCCGTGCTCTACACCATCAGCTTCCAGGCGCCGCGTTTCTATGAGCGTCACGGCTGGCGGCGTTTCGGCGAGATCCCCTGCGATCCGCCCGGGACCAGCCGCATCTTCATGACCAAGACGCTGCGCGTCGATTGACGGCGTCGCCTGGACGAAGATTATGACGCCTTGGTCCGCGCGCGTATGCGGCCGCGCGGGCCGTTGCGCCACGCCATGATCAGCGACGCCAGTTCGGTGGCCGGCACCGGCGGGCTGAACAGGAAGCCCTGGGCCTCGCTGCAGCCTTCGGCGCGCATGCGGTTGAGCTGCTCGATGGTCTCGACGCCTTCGGCCGTGGTGCGCATGCCGAGACTCTTGCCGAGGCTGATGATGGCGCGAACGATCAGGTCCGATCCGTCCGTGGCGGTGGCGTCCTTGACGAAGGAGCGGTCGATCTTGAGCTTGTCGAACGGGAAGCTGCGCAAGTAGCTCAGCGACGAGTAGCCGGTGCCGAAGTCGTCGAGTGCGATGCGCGGTCCGAGATCGCGCAGCTGGTGCAGCGTCGCCAGCGTTTCGGCGCTGTTGGCGAGCAGCACCGATTCAGTGATCTCGAGCTCGAGAAGGCGGGAAGGCAGCTTCGAGATCGCCAGCGCGCTCGCAACGGCCTCGATCAGGCGCGGGCTTCGGAACTGGACGGCCGAGATGTTGACTGCGACCTTCAGCTCGTTCGGCCAGGTTACGGCCTGCTCGCAGGCGCGCAGCAGGGCCCACTCGCCGAGCGGAATGATCAGCCCGATTTCCTCGGCAATGGGGATGAATTGATCCGGCGGCACCAGGCCGCGGACCGGATGGCGCCAGCGCAGCAGCGCCTCGAAGCCGCAGATCTCGTTGAGGCTGAGGTCGTAGAGCGGCTGGTAGAACAGTTCGAACTGGTTACGCTCCATCGCCTCGCGCAGGTCGAGCTCGAGCGCCCGCCGCTCCTGCAGGATGGCATCCATCTCCGGCTCGAAGAAGCGCCAGGTGCCGCGGCCGTCGGTCTTGGCGCGGTACAGCGCGACGTCGGCGTTCTTCAGCAGCTTCTCGCCGAAGGTGCCGTCGCCCGGCGCCAGCGAGATGCCGGCGCTGCAGCCGATGACGATGCGCTGCTCGCCGAACTCGTAGGGCTGGCCGACACACTCGACGATGCGGCGGGCGAGGCGGGCCGCATCCTCGGGTGCCTCGATGCCGGACTGGATGATCGCGAACTCGTCGCCGCCGAGACGGGCGACGGTGTCGACCTCGCGCACGCAGGCGCGCAGCCGGTCGGCGACGGCGCACAGCAGCTCGTCACCCACCGGATGTCCGAGGGTGTCGTTGACCTGCTTGAAGTTGTCGAGGTCGAGGCAGAACACAGCGAAGTTGGAGCCGCGTCCGGCCTGGGCGATCGCCTGCTCGATCCGCTCGGCGAGCATCGAGCGGTTGGGCAGCTTGGTCAGGGCATCGTGGCGGGCCATGAAGGCGATCTGGGATTCAGCCTTGCGCTGCTCGGTGACGTCCTCATAGGTCATCAGCCAGCCGCCGTCGGCGGTCGGGCGGTAGGTGACGGCGACGATGCGCTCGTCGCTCAGCTGCAGGAAGTAGCTGCCCGCCTCGTTCTGCACGATGCGGTGGTGGTCGGCGAGCAGGTCCTCCGAGCTCTGATCGGCATGGTTGCCGACGGCGACACTGAGGCCGAGCACCTCCGTGAACGTCATGCCCGGCCGGACGCGGGCGATGTCGAGGCCGAAGATTTCGCAGAAGCGGCGGTTCACCACCTGCAGGTGCGCATCGCGATCATAGAGGCAGAGCCCCTGCGACATGTTGTCGAGCGCAGCGTCGAGCCGCAGGTTGGTGGCGTGGAGCTGGGCTTCCTGTGCCTTCAGCGCGGTAATGTCGCCGTAGACGATGATCGAGCCGCCTTCCTGGGTGGTCGAGCGGCTGACGCGCAGCCAGCGTCCGTCCGGCAGCCGTGCCTCGCTCGCGGTCTCCGCGTGGCTGCCTGGCGGGATGGCGTTCGAGGTCTGCTCGGGCGAGAGCAATTCCGGATACAACAGCTGCGGCGAGCCGTCGATGAACTCGCAGGCCTGGGCGTTGGCGAGGGCGATCTTGCCGTCGGCGTCGAGCATCACCACGCCTTCGCGGGAGCTTTCGAGCGCGTCCGCAAGGCGCGCCTGCGCCGAGCGACGCTGCGCGATCTCGCGCTCCATCATGGCGCGGATGTTGTCGCGCATCACACCCATGGCCTTGAGCAGCGTGCCGAGTTCATCGTTGCCGCCGGCGGGAATGCGGGTTTCCAGATCGCCGCCGGCGATGCTGCGGGCGGCGGCGGAAGCCACTGCGACAGGACGAATGATGCGGCGCGCCAGCAGCCAGGCGATCAGGCCCGACAGCAGCAGCGCGGTCGCGAGGCCGGCGAGGTTGAGACGCAGTTCCTTATCGATGGCGGCAAGCGCACGCTGGCGGAACAGGAAGCCGTCGCCCGCGGTGTAATTCACCAGGAGCTCGACTTCCTGATCGACGATCTTGGAATACTGGTCGACGTCGCTGATCAGCACCGCAGCGCCTTTTTCCGCCGCCGCGCCGCCGAGCGCCCTGAGATGCAGTTTTTCCCAGGCGGTCGCGGCGTCCTGCGCCTTGCGGGCCGCGGCCGAGGCGCGCGCAGACTGGGAGCGCTCCGCGGCGATCGACAGGTCTTCGGTCAAGGTCTTGGCGAGCGATGTGATTTCTTCATTGAGCGCCTTGCGCGCCGCCGGATCGTCGGTCGCCAGGCTGCGCGCGAAGGCCGCCCGCATCGCGGAAAAGTCTGCGGCCGCCGCGCGGGCATAGTTGATCGACATCAGCGATTCGTCGAACGTCTTCGCCACCAGCTCGCCGGCGTGACGAATGCCGAGCGTCGCATAGGTGCCCATCACGGCGGTGACGATGCACATCGCAAGGCAGGCGATCAGGATCTGGCTGCGGATGGTGCTGAACGTCGCCACGAGACGCGACAGCCAGCCGCCCACCAGGCGGGCGGAGGCGTGATGTGCTGCTTTCGTGTCGATCGGCGAACGCATTCAGTTACTTTACAATATCCGCGTCTTGGGGTGGCAGCGGCGGATGCGCGCGGCACCTACACGCGGTGGTAACGTGACGGCTTTCTCTTAAATTGCCGTTGTAAATTGCTGAGATCGATTGCGTGATCGTTAAGGCTTTCTTACCCGCTTTGGCTATAGTTCCGCGACCCGCGCACAGGGCTGCGCGCCGCCGGTCTGAGGTTCCCGTAGCGCTCGCCGCAATCTCGGCACCGGGACGTCAGAGCGAAAAGCGGCGCCGGGATCATACGGTTGCGAGTGCGCCGTGCGTTTCGGGGGGGCGTGAAAGCGATGGCCGCGAGGGGGTGCGAACTTCGAAAGCGGTATCGGCGCGCAGGATTGACCGTGGGAGAGGCCGAATATGCGGCAATGGACGAAACAGTTCGGATTTTGCAGGGCGACGCCGCTGCATCTCGCCGTCGTGGCGGCTGCGGGCATGATGGCGGGGGCCGCCATCGGCGCCGCGCCCCACGTCATTTCGCAGAAGAACCGGGAATTCAAGCCGGGTGAGATCGCGATCCAGCGCGGCGAGGCTTTACAGTTCGTTAACGATGACGGCGATTTGCTGCATCACATCTACTCGAACGCGAGCGCATTCAAGTTCGATTCCGGCGATCAGCAGCCGGGCAGCAAGTTCGACGTGACCTTCACGGTCGCCGGCGATTTCACTGTGCTGTGCGCGATCCACCCCAAGATGAAGCTGCTCGTTCACGTCAAATGAGGCCCGCAGCGGGCGCGCCTTACAGCACCGACGTGCTGAAGATCATGGCGTGGCCGACGTAATAGACGAGCAGCGTCGCCACCAGTGCCGCGCTCATGCCGACCGGTGCCAGCAGCGGATGGCGCCGCTCGTTCTCGACCGTGCGGTCGTCGGCCATGATTGCGAACAGCACGGCGATGATAGCCGAGTGCCCGATGGTGTCGATCTTGCCGAACTCGAAGCAGGCGCTGATGAACATGCCGGCGAGAATGATCGCGCCGACGCGCCGTACCAGTGGCGTCCACACCAGCGCGAACGCCAGCACGAACTCGACCATGCCGGCGGCACGCATGTAGAACTCCGAGCTGAAGCCGAAGGTCAGTGCAGGGTGCTCGATGAAGATCGGGAAGCTCCACTCCGGATAGGCCCACTTCTCGATCGACGCCCACATCAGCGTGATGCCGGTGGCGTAGCGCACGACGTCGAGCGGAGCGATGCCGAAGAGGTCCTTCTGCAGTCCGGTCAGGATGAGATAGGCGGCGACGCCGAGGAAGATCGGATAGTCGGCGAGGTGGAACGCGCCGTAGTCGTGAACGGCGATGCCGAACAGGGCGACGATGCACAGTCCCGTCACCGGCATCGTGCGGCGTGACAGCAGGCCGGCCGCGGCGATGAACTGGAGGGTGGGGACGACCGTCGAGGTCGTTTTCAGTTCGGGGGTCAGAATGATACCGCCGATCGCCCAGATGGATACGAGGAAGAAGCCGCAGACCGCGCGGATCATCACCTCGGTGTTGAGCCTGATCTGACGCGTCGCGGCGTCGAGGGCGCGGGTCATCGCGGTCCCGATGAAGGTGCGCTCGACCAGGCAGCCGAACAGCAACCAAAACAGTGCGATGCCGAGCAGCAGCTCGAAGTCTTGGCACAGCACATTCTCGAGGCCGCGCGGCTGGCCGGCGACGTCGTAGGCGCAGAACCACTTCACATGGGCTTCAGCGCCGCGCGCTCCCGCCAAGGAGAACAGCGCGGTCAGCACCAGCTTTGGAAGTAATGCCCCGTTGCGGAAAGTGAGATCGACCAGTCGCGCGCCATGGTTAACCGTCGGTGAACTATCACTCGTCATTAAACTTCAACCACAGCGTTTATTTTCGATTAATTATAACTGCATTTGATTTAACTTTCGATGGTTGAGTTTTTTGGTGTGGTTTTGTGGTTAATTCCGGCGTTCCCTGAGCGACGTCGAAAAATCTGCCGTCGCAAGCGGATACCGCAGTGCAATCATTCTGCCGCGAGATTGCTGCGCGCCGCGCGCAGTACTGTTTCGGTATCATTTCACCGCGCCGCTGTTCGCGACCGCTTTAGGTCTCAGCGTCGATGTCTCGAATTTTAGCGATCGGACTCATCGGTCCTGAATGCCCATCGCGTAGGGAAGGCCCCATCAAATCGGAGCAGGCCAATGGGCAGGATCGTCACCCTCGCGAAGGATGTCCGCGACAGCGCGGATGCAGCTCTCACACGCGCGTTGCGCTCGGACACCGTCGCTGCGTGCGTGGGCTGGGTCATGATCGCGGGCTTCGGCAGCCTCGGCGCAGCGCTGCAGCACGTTCTCCAGAGCCACGCCCTCTAGTATCCTGATCGGTTCGCAAGTTCGTACGGAGGTTGCTGCAAATGCAGCGAACCTGCGAACCGGGACACTAGAACTAGAAAAAGTATGGCGTTGCGACGCCGGTCTCGTCAGCGCAGCGGCGGCGATCCGGTCGCTATCGCGGGGGCGCCGTTTAGCGTCTGCAGAAACGCCATCAGGTCTGCCTTCTCGTCTGTCGTCAGTCCGAGCGGCTTGATCTCCGGCGAGCGGCTGGGACGATCGATGCCACCCTTGTCATAGAGGTCGATGACCTCTTGCAGCGTCGCGGCGGACCCGTTGTGCATGTAGGGCGGCCGGCGCGCGACATCGCGCAGCGTCGGGGTCTTGAACGCGTAGCGCAGCTTCACCGAATTCGGAAACATCTGGCCGCGTCCGATGTCGTCGCCGACGGCGGTGCCGATGTCGTGGAACGAGCCATCGGTGAACGACGGTCCGTTGTGGCAGGCGGCGCAGTTGGCCTTGCCGTTGAACAATGCAAAGCCGCGCTTGGCCCTGGCGTCGATGGCGGCTTCATCGCCCATGATCCAGCGATCGAATGGCGCTTCGCCGGCGGTGATGGTGCGTTCGAAGGTGGCGAGCGCCTGCTCGATCCGCGGACGTGTCACGTTCGTATCGCCATAGGCGCGCCTGAAGGCGTCGGCATAGCCCGGCGCCGTCGCAAGCCGCGTGATCAACTCCTGTTCCGTGATGTCCATGTTGGCCGCGCTGCTGATCGGGCCGAACGTGACGGATTCGAGGTCGGCGAACTTGCCGTCCCAGCCGAGCGGCTCGCTGAAGGCAACGTCCACCAGGGTGGGCGTGCGCAGCGCCATTTCCTTGACGCCGACCGCGCGCGGCAGCCCGTCGGTCCAGACGCGTGCCGGATCATGGCAGCTCGCGCAGGAGATCGTCTTCGGACCCGACAGCAAGGGATCGAAGAACAGCTTTTCGCCGAGCGCGTGCTTGGCGTCGCTGTAGGGGTTGCTGTCGGGGAAGGGGATCGCAGCCGGGCGGCGGTAACTCGCACGCACGGCGGCGGGATTCTCGGCCTGACCGGTTGCGAACAGCGCAAGGGGCAGGCCCAGCAGCATTGCTGCGGCAAAGGAATAGCCAGCCCAGGTTCTCATCGTAGCCTCTCGGCCCGTATTTTGGCGGACCATGGTTGAGGATGTCTTAACGTCTTCAGGGCTGCGACGTCCTGATCGGAGGCGGGGCGCTGGCTCAGCCCGCGGCGATGCCGAAGCGGCGGCGATACTCGCCCGGTGACAGGCCGACGGTGCGCTGGAACACCTTGCGGAACGCGGCCGGATCCTCGTAGCCGGCCTGCCAGGCGACCTCAGTCAAAGGCTGGCGCGACAGTTCCAGCAACTCACGCGCCTTGCTGACGCGCAACTGCTGCAGATAGGCGTTCGGCTTGAGGCCGGTGGCGCTGTGGAAGCGGCGCAGGAAGGTGCGGCCGGACAGGCCCGCCTGCGCCGCCATCTCCGCGACGCTGACGCTTTCGGCGAACGCGCCGTGCAGCCAGTGCTGCGCCTTGAGCACGGCGGCGTCGCCGTGGTTCAGCCGGGGCGTGAACGGGCTGTAGAAGCGTTGCTCGCGGCCGCGCGGGTCGGCGAGGAAATGCCTGGCGACGTCGAGCATGATCGCGGGGCTGAGGAAACGCTCGATCAGGCGCAGCCCGAGATCGACCCAGGCAAGCAGACCCGCGGCGGTCACGATATCGCCGTCGTCGATCAGCAGGCGCTCGGTCTCGATCCGCGCGCGGGGGCACAGCGCCGCAAGCTGTTCGCCGAGCGCCCAATGCGTCGTGGCGCGGCGGCCGTCGAGCAGTCCGGTCCGTCCCAGCAAGAAAGCGCCGACGCATACGGAGGTGACGACTGCTCCTGCGCGATGCTGGGCGCGCAGCCAGTCGAGCAGCGCCGCGTCCGCCGGCGGATCGCCGTTGACCGCGCTCGGCGGCAGCACCACGGCGTCGAGCGCCGCGAATGGCGCGGCGGCGATTTCTGCCGGCGTCAGCACGACGGCGGCGAGGCGCGCGCCGCCTGTGGCCTGCGCCAGGTCGTCCGCCTTCGCGATCATGTCGGAGAGGCCGTAGAGCGCGGACAGCGTCACGCCGGAATAGGCGAGCAGTCCGACGCGGATCAGAGGTGAAGCGGCGCGCATGTCACATTTGACCCGATCTTTGTCGGTTTCGCCACTGGCGTGTCCGGTGCGGCGCGCGATCATGGCGCCTTGGATCGGGCATGATCGGGGAGGGCGCCGATGACGACGGACGAAACGCTGAACGACAGGATCCTGAAATGGTCGCTGCTGGCCGGTGTTGGCTATTTCTGCTGCATGGCGGCGGCGCATTTCACCGGCTTCAAGGTGCCAGTGCTGTTCATTTATTACGACGTGCCGTTCTATGCCTACCAGGACAAGATCATTTCCTTCTGCGCTTTCACCTATGCCTGCTTGTTCCATGCAGCGGCGCAGCACCGCGCGGCCGTGCCGGCTGCGCTGGTGTCGATCGTTGTCACGGTGCTCGGTCTGTCGGCGGTCAACCTGTCGGAAGCGCTGCACAGCGTGCTCAAGGGCGCGCCGACGACCGCCTACTGGATCCAGACGGTGATGATCGCCGGCTATGCGGTCTGGTTGATTGTCTTCTATGTCCGATCCGGCGCGCCGCATGTGAGGGCCGTGGCGGCGCGCTGACGCGCGTCGCCGCATCGAGGCGCCGGCAAGGCTACAGCGCGGCCGCCACCCGGCGGCGCGACGAAGGCCATCGCCATCCTGTCGCCCAGCCGCGCGACCAGCGCCGGATCGGCCTTCGACGGATGGCCACTGTCGAACGGCGGATCGGGATCGTATTCGATCGCGAGCTGAAGAGTGCGCGCGATGCGCTCGCCGGCGATCCGCGCCGCGAGCGTCAGCGCCATGTCGATGCCGGCGGCGACGCCTGCGCCGGTGACGATCTTGCCGTCCTCGACCACGCGCGCGCTTACTGGCGTCGCACCGAACGCCCGCAGGCGATCGAGCGCCGCCCAGTGCGAGGTGGCGCGAATGCCGCGCAGGAGGCCCGCGGCGCCGAGGATGAGACTGCCGGTGCACACCGATGTTGTCCAGCGCGTGGTGGCGTCGATGCGGCGCACCCAGTCGAGCGTCGCCGGATCGTCCTGCATCGCGGTGGCGTTGCCGGCGCCCGGTATCAGCAGGACGTCCGCCTGCATCACGTCGGCGAAGCCGACATCCGCGGTCAGCGTCACGCCGCAGTCGGTGTGGATCGGTCCCGCGTGCTTCGCCACGCGCAGTGCCTCGACGCCGGGCAGGCGGCTCAGGATCTCGTGCGGGCCGATCATGTCGAGGGCGGTCATGCCCTGGTAGAACAGGAATGCGAATTTCATCGAGCTCTCCCACGTGCGCCGAGTGGCGCGCTGTGATGCTGCGATGATGGGCAGCGTACCGGCGGCGGGCCATGACAAAGAGCTGGCCATTGCTGCCAAGGTGTCAGACGGGAGGCGGCGGTGACGTGAAGGCGCGGCGATAGCTCGAGGGCGAGGCGCCGTAGCGTTTCGCGAACGCCTTGCTGAATGCGGTGGCGTCGGAGAAGCCGGCGCGCGCGGCCACCGTGCTCACGGGAATGGCGTCGTCGCCGAGCAGCGTGCGGGCGCGGTCGAAGCGCAGCTCGGCGAGCAGTTTGCCGGGCGCAAGCCCGAACACCTCGCGGCAGCGACGGTGAAACGTGCGCTCGCTCATGCCCATCGCGTCCGCCATGGCTTCGACGGTGATGTCGTCGTCGAGGCGCGTCTCGAGCCACGGGACCAGGCGGTCGAGGTCGGGGCCCGGCCGTGCCTGCAGCGACAGCGGCGCCGAGAACTGCGATTGGCCGCCCGGCCGCACCAGGTGCAGCACCAGCATGCGCGCGATCATGAGCGGCACATCGGCGCCAAGGTCGCGGCCGACGATCGCCATGGCCAGATCAATGCCGGTGGTGACGCCGGCCGACGTCCAGACATGGCCGTCTTCCACGAACAGCGCTTCGCGCTCCACCGATGCTCTGGGAAATGCGCGCGCCATCTCGTCGAGCGCGAGCCAGTGGGTAGTGGCGCGTCGGCCGTCGAGCAGGCCGAGTGCGCCGAGCACGAACGCGCCCGAGCACACCGAGATTACGCGCGAGGAGCGGCGCGTGGCGCGCGCGATCCATCCCATCAGCGCGCGGTCACGCAGCGCCGCGCGCAGCGGCGCCTCGGTCGCGCCGGGGATCACCAGGGTGTGGATGGTTTTGGGCGCGGCGTCGAGCGGCGCGCCGCCGAGCGGCAGCCCGGCTGATGACGTCACCATGCCGCGCGCGCTGACGAAGGACAGCTCATACGCCGGCCGGCCCGTGAGCTGGCCGGCGAGGGCAAACACCTCGGCCGCGCCGGCGACGTCGAGCAGCTGGACGCCGTCATAGAGGACAAAGACGACGGAGCGGGGATTGGCAGCTTTGGACATGGATTGGTTTTAACAGCCAAGTCGTTCGCCGTCCATGATCGGGGCCGCTATGGGGCCGGCGTCCGGGTTCGTCAGATCACCTCGTATTGGCTGCGCTCGCGCTTGGCGAGCTTCGGCAGCGCTTCCTCGACGATGAGCTGCCTGAAATGCGCCGTCTGCTGGTGCTCGGCATAGGCGTTCTCATCGCGGAACACCTCGTAGAGGAAGTAGCGGGCCGGCTCCGCGCGGGCGCGATGCACCGTGACGCTCAGCGTGCCGGGCTCGCGCTGCATCTGCGGCACGAAGCGCGCGAGGATGTCGGCGATCGCCGCTTCTTCTCCGGGCTTGGCTTCCCAGAGGGCGGTCACCACGAAGCCGTCCTGCATGTGCCTGGTCATGTCCGATCTCCTGTTTCGGTGGGGAGCGCCGCGGCGGGCTGCGCCGGCGGCGGCGACAGCAGACGTAGCAGGGCGCGCCGCGTCGATGCTTCGATGGCGTTCGAAGCGTTCGGCGTTTCGCAGTCATGGTGTTGATTTAGAAAGACAATTTATGTCGGTGGAAGCTGAATTGACTTTTGTCAGCTCGCGTGAATAATGTCTAAAACGCAAAGACGGGAAGGGAGATCATGGCCATCCGCGCGACCGACCGGATCATGCACAAGGCCGCCTGGCTTTATTATATGCATGGTCTGCGGCAGGACGAGGTCGCCAAGCACCTCGACATTTCGCGCGCCTCGGTGGCGATGTATCTGCGCCGCGCCCGCGAGACCGGCATCGTCAACATCTCGACCTCGACCCAGCTGTTCGCCGACGACGTGCTGGCGCGCGAGCTCGAGGACGCCATCGGCCTCGACGCGGTGTGGGTGGTGCCCGACGACAAGCAGGCGCGCGATCCCTCGGCGGACATGCCGGTGCTGGCCGCGGCCGTCTTCCTCGAGCTGATCAAGACCGGCGATCGCATCGGCATCGCCTGGGGCAACACCGTCTACCAGATCGCCGATGTCATGCCGTTCGCCGACCTGCAGGGCGTCACCGTGGTGCAGCTCTGCGGCAATCTCGGCGCGCCCTATGCCTACCGGCCGGACCAGTGCACCACGGAAATCGCCCGCCGCCTCAACGCCAAGGGCATGAATTTCTACGCACCGCTGGTGCTGAGCTCGCAGCGCCTCGCCGACGAGCTGCGCCGCGAGCCGGTGATCCAGGAGCAGCTCGCCACCATCGCCGACTGCGGCCTTGCGCTGTACTCGGTCGGCGGCATCGAGGCCGACAGCCATCTCGTGATGTGCGGCGCGCTGACCGCGGCCGAGATGCTGGCGATGGGCGACGCCGGCGCCGCCGGCGTGATCGCCGGCCAGTTGATCGACGGCAACGGCCAGTTGCTCGACTGCGACCACAACCGCCGCTGCATCTCCGCCGACCTCGCCTCGCTGCGCGCGATCCCGCGGCGCATGCTGGTGGTGCAGCAGGAAGAGAAGTTCGAGGCACTCACCGCCGCGCTCAAGGGCGGCTTCGCCTCGCATCTCATCGTCACCGCCGCGCTGGCGCGGCGGCTGCTCGAACGCTGGCGCGCAGAAGGGCTGACGCGGCCGGCGGCGTGACAACCGAACCATCTGATGAATGATGGCGGCGGAGCGTGTTCCGCCGCCGATGATGTTCAAGGAGTGAAGGGTTATGGAGAATCTCTGGCGCGACAGCGATGCGGAGGCCATGGTCGCGCAGTACGCCAAGAAGGGCGTCAGCCGCGACCTCGCGCTGCGCGTTTACACCACGCGGCTGCTCGGCGGCGATCCGCGCCTCGTGCTGCATGGCGGCGGCAATACCTCGCTCAAGACCACCGTCACCGATCTCGTCGGCGACAGCTGGGACGTGCTGTGCGTCAAGGGCAGCGGCTGGGATATGGGCATCATCGAGCCGCAGGGCCTGCCCGCGGTGAAGCTCGGCGCGCTGCTGAAAGCGCGCAAGCTCGACCGTCTGTCGGACGAAGACATGGTGGCGCTGCAGCGCGCCAACCTGATCGATCCGGCCTCGCCCAATCCGTCCGTCGAAACGCTGCTGCACGCGTTCCTGCCGCACAAGTTCGTCGACCACACCCACTCGACCGCGATCCTCGCCATCGCTGACCAGCCCGACACCAAGCCGATCAGCGACGCGGTGTTCGGCCCGAAAATGGGTTTTGTGCCCTACATCATGCCGGGCTTCGATCTGGCGAAGGCGGCGGCGGAGATCTATGAGCAGGATCCGAGCGTCGAGGGCCTGATCCTCGACAAGCACGGCATCTTCACCTTTGGCGACACCGCCAAGGAAGCCTATGGCCGCATGATCCACTACGTCACGCTGGCCGAGGAGCATGTGCGCACACGCCGCAGCCCGCTGACGCCCGTGACGCTGCCGGGCAAGCTGGCCAAGCCCGAAGACATCGCTTCGATGCTGCGCGGCGCGGTTGCGTTCGATCGCGGCGAGGGCCGCTTCGATCGCATGGTCAGCGAGTTCCGCACCTCGCCCAAGGTATTGGAGTTCGTCAACTCGGCGCAGGTCGAGGATATCCTTGCTCGCGGCGTGTCGACGCCGGACCTCTCGATCCGCATCAAGACCGGGCCGATGATCCTGCCGGCGCCGGAGGCCGACAAGCTCGGCGACTACCGCAAGATCATCGACGAGCGCACCGCGGCCTACGTCAAGGCCTACACCGCCTACTTCAACGACAACGACGCCAACGACGACATCAAGCGCACCATGCTCGACCCGATGCCGCGCCTGACGCTGGTGCCGGGGCTCGGCATGTTCGGCCATGGCCGGACGCTGAAGGACGCCAAGATCGCCGCCGACGTCGGCGAGATGCTGATCGAGGCGGCGCGCGACGCCGAAGCGGTCGGCCGCTTCCAGCCGCTCAGCCGTGCCGACCTGTTCTGTCTGGAGTACTGGTCGCTGGAGCAGGCCAAGCTCGCCGGCGCCAAGCCCAAGCCGCTCACCGGGCAGATCGCGCTGGTCACCGGCGGCGCCGGCGCCATTGGCGCGGCGACCGCGAAGGCGTTCGCACGCGAGGGGGCTCATGTCGTGGTGCTCGATCTCGACGGCGCCAGGGCGGCTGACGTCGCCAAGAGCGTCGGCAACAACTCCATTGGCGTTGCCTGCGACGTCACCGACCCGGCATCGGTGCGCGCGGCGTTCGATGCGGCGGTCAAGACCTTCGGCGGCGTCGACATCGTGGTGTCGAACGCGGGCGCGGCATGGGAGGGCGCGATCGCGACCCTCGACGACGCGCTGCTGCGCAGGAGCTTCGAGCTCAACTTCTTCGCCCATCAGCATGTGGCGCAGAATGCGGTGCGGGTGATGAAGGCACAGGGCACCGGCGGCGCGCTGCTGTTCAACGCCAGCAAGCAGGCGGTCAATCCTGGCGCCAAGTTCGGCGCCTACGGCCTGCCCAAGGCGGCGACGCTGTTCCTGTCGCGCCAGTACGCGCTCGAGCACGGCGCCGACGGCATCCGCGTCAACGCGGTCAATGCCGACCGCATCCGCTCGGGGCTGCTCAGCAACGACATGATCGCCAGCCGCTCTGCGGCGCGCGGCCTCTCGGAGAAGGACTACATGTCCGGCAACCTGCTGGGCCAGGAGGTCACCGCCGACGACGTCGCGCAGGCGTTCCTGCACCACGCCCTCGCCGAGCGCACCACCGCCGACGTCACCACCGTCGACGGCGGCAACATCGCCGCAGCGCTGCGGTAGGCCATCAGATCGCAGAGGCGAGCGCCTCGGCTCTCTCCTCCGTCATGCCCGACCAGCGCGATCCATCTTCGACGGATCGCTAGGACTAAGGTCTGCCGGGCATCCACGTCTTTGAGCGTTCCAACAAGGAAGACGTGGATGGCCGGGACAAGCCCGGCCATGACGCTGGGGAAAGCGCGGCGTATCAAAAGGCGGCGGCCGATGCGTCGTGCCCTGCGCAGGGACCTCTCCTCATCCTGAGGAGCCCGCGGAGCGTGCGTCTCGAAGGATGAGGCCGAGGCACGGGCCTCATGGTTCGAGACGGCGCTGGCGCGCCTCCTCACCATGAGGGAAGAGGGCGGCGCCTGCATAACTCTGCGTCATCACCGGGCCGGCGCGACAGCGCCGAGACCCGGTGATCCAGCTTCAGGGCTTGTACTTTGCGGTGAGCAAGCTGGATGCGCGGGTCAAGCCCGCGCATGACGCTTGTGAAAGGCGCAGCGCAGCAACCAACAAAAAAAGGGCGGCCCGTCGGGCCGCCCTTTTGCTTGATGGGTCCGCGATCGCCTGATCGACGATCAGTCCCTGACTGCGTCCCTCACTTCTTGCTCGGCAGCGGGATCCAGGCCGGGACGGCGACGTCGGCATGGGCGAACTGCGGCAGCTTCACCGCGAGCTCTTCCATGTTCTTGATGTCGGCGCTCTTGAGCTGGGCCTGGGTGATCAGGGTCGGCGGCACCACGACGTTGTGGCCGGGGTCTTGTCCGGCGAGCAGCATGGCGAGCGCGCGCACCGAGACCTGGCCGACCACGGCCGGGTTGGTGGCGGCGGTTGCGGCCCAGGCGCTGTTCGGCTCGCGCATCGCGGCGATGTCCGAGGTCGAGATGTCGGCCGAGTAGATCTTGATCTTGGTGGACAGGCCGGCCTCGTCGACGGCGATCTTCACGCCCTTGGCAAACTCGTCATAGGGCGCGAACATCACGGTGATGTCTGGATTGGCGGTCAGCACCGAGCGCGCCTGGTTGGCGACCGAGTTGGCGATCGGGTTGTCCATGGTGCCGAACATCGCCGCTTCCTTGATGCCCGGATACTTCTTCTTGACGCCGACCCAGGTCTCGTTGCGACGGTCGAGCGGCGCGATGCCGGCGACGTAGACATAGCCCGCCTTGAAGCTTTCGCCGTTGTCCTTGATCGCCTGCTCGAGCGCGAGGCGGGCGAGATCGCGGTCCGACTGCTCGATCTGCGGGATGTCCTTGTTGTCGACGTTGACGTCGAAGGCGACGACCTTGATGCCGGCCTTGACGGCGCGGGCGGCGGCTTCCTTCATCGACTCGGTCAGGCCGTGCTGGATGATGATGCCATTGACGCCGAGCGCGATCGCCTGGTCGACCATGTCGGCCTGCAGCGCCGCGTCCTGGCGGCTGTCGAACACGCGCAGGTCGACGCCGAGCGCCTTGGCCTGCGCCTCGACGCCCGAGAGGTAGGATTGGAAGAAGTCGCCGGTCGAGAGATAGCGCACCAGCGCGATCTTGACCTTGCCGGGATTGTCGAACGGCTTGGGCGCGCCCTGCGCGAAGGCGCCGCCCGCGAGGGCGGTGGCGCCGATCAGGCCGAGAGCCAGCTTGCCGAGTGTTCTTCGCGTCGTCTTCATTATTGTCTCCTCCACAAAAAGTTCAGGTCGTCCTTGGTTTTGAAAAAGCGTGCCGTCTCAGCGGTTGCGGCGGGACAGCGCGAAGGTGAAGACGAGCGCGATCACCAGCACCGCACCCTTGATGAAGTCCTGGGTGTAGTAGGGCGCGTTCATCATGGTGAGGCCCTGCAGCAGCACGCCGACGAACAGCGCGCCGACGGCGGTGCCGAGCGCGTTGGGTTTCGCCGCGCCGAGCACGGCGAAGCCGATCAGCGCGGCGGCGACCGCGTCGAGCAGCAGGTTGTTGCCGGAGGCGATGTCGCCGCGGCCGAGGCGGGCGGCAAGGAGAATGCCGCCGATCGAGGCGAACACCGCCGATATGACGTAGGCGAAGATCTTGTAGGCCTTGACCGGCGCGCCCGCGAGCTGCGCTGCGCGCTCATTGGAGCCGACCGCGTACATCATGCGGCCGAAGCGGGTGTATTCGAGGAAGAACCAGATCAGCACCGCGAGGGCGAGCAGCACCACCACCGACACCGGCACGAGGTTCGGCAGGATGAAATCGAGCCGTTGGCGGCCGAGCGCAAGGAAGGTCGGGCTGAAGGTGCCGGTGGCGACGCTGCCGTCGGGTAGGGTCATGCCGGTGGCGATCGAGCGGCCTTCCGTCGGGATGCGCTGCAGGCCGAGCAGCAGGAACATCATGCCGAGCGTCGCCAGAAGGTCTGGCACACGGGTGTAGACGATGAGGAAACCGTTGATCAGGCCGATCAGCACGCCGATGGCGAGGCACACCAGCGTCGCGGTCAGCGCGTTGCCGCCCATGATCACCATGACATAGGACGACGCCATCATCGCGGTGGTGGCGACCGAGCCGATCGACAGATCGAAGCCGCCGACCACCAGTGTCGCGGTGACACCGAGCGCCAGGATGCCGGTAATCGACACTGACTGCAGGATGAACACCGCGCTCTGCGGCGAGGCAAAGCCGGTGGTCACCACCGAGAAGTAGACGATGAGCCCGGCGAGCAGCAGCAGGAAGCCGTAGCGGATTGCGGCGTCGCGCAGGCTGAAGGCAGGCGCGAGGGGCGGCAGGATTTTTGCGGGCTCGGCGCCTGCGGTCTTGGTGTCAGGTGTCGTCATCAGATCATCGTTCCATGCCGGCCGGCGATTTCGGCCAGCAGTTTGTCCACATTGATGTCCGCATTGCGGTGTTCGCCGACGATCGTCTGCTCGGACATCACGAGAATACGGTCGGCGATCTCGAAGGCTTCGTCGAGCTCGGTGAGAAACACCAGCGTAGCGCGGCCCTCGGCGGAGGCGCGCAGCTTGCCGGCGATATCGCGGCGCGCGGCGATGTCGACGCCCTGGAACGGCTCGTCCAGGATCAGAAGCCGCGCCGGCTGGCTCAGCCAGCGCGCCACCATCACCTTCTGCTGGTTGCCGCCCGACAGCGTGTCGAGCTCGTCACGCTCGCTGCGGCAGACGATGCCGAGCGAGGCGATCTGTTTCCGCGCCTGCTGGCGTTCGGCGCGGCGGCTGGTGACGCCGAGCGTCGACAGCCGCGGCAGGAACGGCAGGCTCATGTTCTCGAAGATGTTGAAGGTCGGCACGATGCCGCTGGTTGCGCGGTCCTTGGCGACGAGATGGACGCCGCGGGCAATCGCCTGCTGCGAGGTGCGCGGCCGATAGGACTTGCCGTCGAGCTGCATGGTGCCACCGGCGGGCTGGCGCGCGCCGAACAGCGTCTCGGCGAGTGCGGTCTTGCCGACGCCGACGAGGCCGGTGATGGCGACGATCTCGCCGTCGCCGAGCGAAAGCGAAAATGGTTCGGTGGTGGCGCCGAGCCGCAAGGACACGGCCTTGAAGATGGTGTCGCCGGCATCGCGCACCGTGATGCCGCCATGGTTCACGGTCTTGCCGAGCATGGCGTTGACAGCGCCCTCGTAATCGAGATCGGGACCGTCGAAGCGCCCGGTGATGCGGCCGTCGCGCAGGCTGACGATGCCGTCGGCGAGGCGGCGGATGTCCGACATGCGGTGCGAGATATAGAGGATGGCGACGCCGCGCGCCTTCAGCCGCTCCACCACCTGGAACAACCGTTCGGCCTCGGCGCTGGAGAGCGACGAGGTCGGCTCGTCGAGGATCAGCACCTTGGGCTCGTGCGCCATCGCGCGCGCGATCGCCACCATCTGGCGGTCGGCGAGCGCAAGGTCGGCGACCTTCGCGGAGAGATCGAGCGTCAGCCCCATGCGTTCAGCGACCTTGCGCGCCTCGCCGCGCACGCGGCGCGGGTTGAACAACAGCCGTGCGCCGCGGCCGTTGAGGCGATCGAGCGTCAGGTTGGTGGCGACGTCGAGATCGGCGACGACGCCGTCATTGATGTTCTGGTGCACGGTGACGACGCCGGCACGAATGGCGTCGGCCGGCGACGCCGGCGAGAAATCCTGATCGGCGAGGGTGATGGTGCCGGCGTCGCGCGTGTACACGCCGCTGACGATCCGCACCAAGGTCGACTTGCCGGCGCCGTTGGCGCCCATCAGTGCAATGACGGTTCCCGCATGCAGCTCAAGATCCACGCCGCCGAGGACCTGGATCCGCCCAAACGCTTTCCGCAACCCTTCGACCCGAAAGACGGGCTTCTCGTTCATTGTCTTCCTCCCGGCGGTCAGGATGCTAGGCGGTCGCCTCGTCAAATGTCAAGTCGATTGACATTTGCCAGAATTCGCCACATCAAAGGTCAGGCGCGTTGGCAATCGCCTGCGCGCCGACGTTTCGCTGGAAGGGAAATCCCCTGTCGCGGCCGTCGCATTGCGATTGGCCACGGCGGGTGCGGCTTTCCATCCCGCGCGGCGGCGTGGCGGATCGCCGGTACAGCCGGCGAGACCGTCGCGACTTCAGGTCAAACCCAAGAAGGACAATCCGGGGAGAACGACATGGGGGAGACGAAACAATTCGAGGCGCTGACGCCCGAAACCCTGCCGCAGCGGCTCGGTAGCCTGCCGGCCCTGAAGGACAGGATCGGCGCCGACACCACGCAGTGGCGCGTGCGCGAGGTCGGCGACGGCAATCTCAATCTGGTGTTCATCGTCGAGGGCGGCGCGGGCAAGGCCATCGTCAAGCAGGCGTTGCCTTATGTGCGCCTCGTCGGCGAGAGCTGGCCGCTGCCGCTCAAGCGCTGCTTCTTCGAGTATCACGCGCTGGTGCGCGAGGGCGAGCGCGCCCCCGGCATGGTGCCGCAGATCTATCACTTCGACGCTGACCAGGCGATGATCGTGATGGAATTCCTGTCGCCGCACATCATCCTGCGGCGCGCGCTGATCGAGGGCCAGCAACTGCCGAAGATCGGCCGCGACCTCGGCCTGTTCGCGGCGCGCACGCTGTTCCGCGGCTCCGATTTCGCCATGGAGGCACGCAAGCGCAAGCAGGACCTCGCGCTGTTCGCCGACAATGTCGAGCTCTGCGACATCACCGAGAACCTGGTGTTCTCCGATCCCTATTACGAGGCCAAGCTCAACCACCACACCTCGCCGCAGCTCGACGGCCTCGTCGCCGAGCTGCGCGCCGACCGTGACCTCAAGGTCGAGGCGCAGAAGCTCAAGCATCTGTTTGCGACCAAGGCCGAGACGCTGCTGCACGGCGACCTCCACACCGGTTCGGTGATGGTGACGCCGCAGGATACCCGCGTCATCGATTCTGAGTTCGCGTTCTACGGGCCGATCGCCTTCGATGTCGGCATGATGCTGGCGAACTTCTGGATGAGCTACTTCTCGCAGCGCGGCCACGAGGCGAACGGCAGCCGCGACGCCATGCGCACCTATCTGCTCGGGGTGGTCGAGGAAATCTGGGCGACCTTCCGCGACGAGTTCTCGCACCTGTGGCGCACCGAGCGCACCGGCATCCTCTACCAGCGCGCGCTGTTCGAGGACCGCGACGACGCGCTCGGCGCCGAGCAGGCGCTCGATCATGTGCTGCACGGCATCTGGGTCGACCTGCTCGGATTTGCCGGCGTCGAGATCCACCGCCGCATCCTCGGGCTCGCGCACAACGCGGACTTCGAGACCATCGAAGATGCCGACCTGCGCAGCCGCTGCGAGGCGCGCGCGCTCAAGTTCGGACGCCACCTCGCTGTCAACCGCGGGCATATCCACAGTCTTGTCGAGGTGCACGGCCTCGCGCAGCGTCTCGAGAAGGAGACCGTGATTTGAAAGTCGGAGACCGTCACTACCACACCATCTGGCTGAACGACGACGGCCACTCGGTCGATATCATCGACCAGCGCTGGCTGCCGCACGAGTTCCGCGTGGTGACCCTGCGCACCCTCGACGACGTCGCCGCCGCCATCCGCGAGATGTGGCTGCGCGGCGCGCCGCTGATCGGGGTCGCCGCCGCCTACGGCATGGCGATCGGCATGCGCAGCGATGCCAGCGATGCCGCGCTCGATGCCGCGTGGGACAAGCTGCACGAGACGCGGCCGACCGCCATCAACCTGCGCTGGGCGCTCGACGAGATGCGGGCCGTGCTGCGGCCGCTGCCGGTCAGTGAGCGCGCCGCCGCCGCCTACCGCCGCGCCGGCGAGATCGCCGAGGAGGACCTCGCGCTCAACCGCAACATCGGCCTCAACGGCCTCTCCATCATCCGCGAGATCGCCGCCCGCAAGGCGCCGGACGAGCCGGTGAATATCCTCACCCACTGCAACGCCGGCTGGCTCGCCACCGTCGACTACGGCACCGCGACGGCGCCGATCTATCTCGCGGTCGAGGCCGGCATTCCGGTGCATGTCTATGTCGACGAGACGCGGCCGCGCAACCAGGGCGCCCAGCTCACCGCGTGGGAGCTCAACGGTCACGGCGTGCCGCACACCCTGATCGTCGACAATGCCGGGGGCCACCTGATGCAGCATGGCGGCGTCGACATGGTGATCGTCGGCTCCGACCGCACCACCGCCAACGGCGACGTCTGCAACAAGATCGGCACCTATCTCAAGGCGCTCGCCGCCAAGGACAACAACGTGCCGTTCTACGTGGCGCTGCCGTCGCCGACCATCGACTGGACGGTGCACGACGGCGTCAAGGAGATCCCGATCGAGGAGCGCGATAGCGCCGAGGTCACCTTCGTGCAGGGCCGCAACGCCGATGGCGCCATCGCCAGCGTGCGGATCGCCCCGGACGGCAGCCCGGCGGCCAACCCGGCGTTCGACGTCACGCCGGCGCGGCTGATCACCGGCCTGATCACCGAACGCGGCGTGGCCTCGCCCGCCGGCCTCAAGACGCTGTTCCCCGAGCGCGCGTAAGCGCGTTCGGGGCGCAGGCTGTGCAGCGTTTGCCTAACGTCAAAACCGCATCTCTTTTTCACCGTCATGCCCGGGCTTTTCCCGGGCATCCACGTCTTTGCAGTCGCTCAGCAAAGGAAGACGTGGATGGCCGGGACAAGCCCGGCCATGACGAATAGATGGATGCTCTGCATCAACTTGTGGGAGTGGTGCCAAGCAGCGAGAGCAATGCTTGATCGCGCTGTGCTGCGCGCCCCGTCAGCCTTACGCCTGCCAGAACGGCTTGCGCGCCTCGACGCGCACCGTCTCGACGTTCAGCCCGACATCGCGCAACTGCTCGGCGCTGAGATCGCCGAGGTCATGGCGCATGCGATTGCGCTCCAGCCACAGGCCGGGGAGGCGGATCCAGCCGCGCACTTTGCGGATCCACGACGCGTGCCAGGGGCTGAGCGGCTTGGACGTGCGGAAGGGAGCGGAGCGCATGGTCGGTCTCGGTGCGTGGGTGAGGGGTGATGTTTTTCAGTTGCCCGATCATCAATGCTCCGATACATATCTCGGTGCAATCATTTCATTGCACCGGGTGCAATATTGTCGAAAAGCCAGTACACCGCCCTTGTCGAGGAGGTCGCCGCCGCCATCGCGACAGGTTCGCTGAAGGCCGGCGACCGCCTGCCGCCGCAGCGCATTTTTGCCTATGAGAAGGGTATCGCGGCCTCCACCGCCGGGCGCGTCTACAGCGAGCTGCTGCGGCGTGGCCTCGTGGTCGGCGAGGTCGGACGCGGCACCTTCGTCGCCGGCCGCAGCATGGCGCCGTCGATCGTCCGCGGCCTGCCGCAGGAAGGCCGCATCGATCTCGAGTTCAATTTTCCGACCGTGCCGCAGCAGAGCGAATTGCTGGCGAAATCGCTCGCCGGCCTGCAGCGCGCGGCGGCGCTGGCCGACGCGCTCGGGCCGTTGACCCAGCGCCGTCTCACCGCGGCGCGCAGTGTCTCGGCGGCCTTTCTCGCCACCGCGCGCTGGCAGCCGGACCCAGAGAGCTTCGTGTTCAGCGGCAGCGGCCGGCAGTCGATCGCCGCGGCGATCTCCGCGGTGGTGCCGGTGGGCGGTCGCCTCGCGGTCGAGGCCGTGACCTACCCGATGATCCGCAACATCGCCGCACGGCTCGGCGTCGGCATCGTGCCGATCCCGATGGACGGTGAGGGCATGCGCCCCGACGCCATCGCGCGCGCCCATCGCAGCGGCGCGATCTCGGCGGTGTATGTCCAGCCGGTGCTGCAGAACCCGCTCGGGCACACCATGTCGCCGGCGCGCCGGCAGGAACTGCTGCGGCTCGCCGACAAGCTCAACCTCGTGATCATCGAGGATCTCGTCTACGGCTTTCTCGCCGACGAGCCGCCGCTCGCCGCGCAGGCGCCGGAGCGCTGCCTTGCGATCGACAGCCTGTCGAAGCGATTGGCGCCAGGCGTCGCGGTCGGCTTCATCGTCGCGCCGAAGCCGCTGCAGGAGCGTCTCGCCACCGTGGTGCGGGCGGGCACGTGGTCGGTGACGCCGCTGGCCCTCGACATCGCCACGCGTGCGATGGCCGACGGCAGCGCCGCCGAGATCGTGCGCCTGAAGCGCATCGATGCTCGCGAGCGCCAGCGCATCATCGCCACGGGCCTCGCCGGACTTCAGCTCGCCGCCGATCCGCGCACCTATCATGCCTGGCTGACGCTGCCGGACCACTGGTCGTCCGACGCCTTCGTCGCCGCCGCGGCGCGCAGCGGCGTCGCGGTGACGCCGGGGCGGGCGTTCGCGATGACGCCGACCTACGCGCCGAATGCGGTGCGCCTCGCGCTCGGCCTGCCGCGCCATGACGAGCTCAAGGTCGCG
This sequence comes from Pseudomonadota bacterium, assembly GCA_040756765.1. Taxonomy (GTDB): domain Bacteria; phylum Pseudomonadota; class Alphaproteobacteria; order Rhizobiales; family Xanthobacteraceae; genus Bradyrhizobium_A. The sequence goes on from JBFLYG010000010.1 coordinate 127,955, forward strand.
GTGGAGCGGCTGCGCGACCTCGTGCAGCGCCACGACGAGGCCGACGTCACCGAGTGAGCACGGCCACCTTCATGTCGGTGCCGATGCGGACGGATCCGTCGGCAGGCGCATGCGGACGATCAGACCATGAGGCCGTGCCGATGCAAGGCTGATGTCGCCGCCGTGCCGGCGCACGATATCTCGCGCGATCGACAGGCCGAGCCCGAAACCGCTGCCGTCCTGCGGTCGCGCGTCCGCGGCCTTGAAGAACGGCGCAAACACACGGTCGCGATCGGACGCAGCGATCCCGGGGCCATCATCGGCGATGTCGATCTGGATGGCGTCGTCGACCGTGGCGAGGGTCACCGTCACCTCACGGCCATGCTTGATGCCGTTCTCCACCACATTGGTGATCGCGCGCGTCAGCGCCAGCGGCCGGCAGGTCCAGGCGAGCCGCGCCGGGCCCACATAGCTGACCCTATGGCCCATGTCGGCGAAATCCGAGCAGACGGTCTGCGCCAGGCTCGGCAGGTCGATGCGGGATGCCGGCTCGAGTCTGGCGTCGTCGCGCAAGTAGCACAGCGTGTCGTTGATCATATGGTTCATGCGCGCCAGGTCGGCGAGCATGCCGCTCCGCAAGGTATCGGGTGCGACGCGCTCGGCGCGCAGCCGCAGCCGTGTCAGTGGAGTGCGCAGATCATGGCTGATGGCCGCGAGCAGGCGGGTGCGGTCGTCGAGCAGGGCACGGATGCGCTCGCGCATCTCGTTGAGGGCATCGACCAGCAGCAGGATGTCGCGCGGACCGTGCCGGGGCAGTGCGTCGGCATCGTAGGGCGCGCGGCCGAACGCGGCTGCGGCTGTTGTCAGGCGCATCAGCGGCGCGGCGATGCCGCGTGCGGCATAGCCCGCGAGCAGCAGCAGGGTGACCAGGACGATCGCCAGCAGCAGCAGGGTCGGCGCCGCCAGGGCCGGCCAGATGCTGGCCTCGGGAATGCCGCCGAACACCAGTGCTTGATCGTCGTCGAGCTGAACCACGGTTTGCGGGCCGGCGGCGGCCGGATCGCGCAGGTTATTCAGCACGACGATACCGGGCAGGGATGCAAGCTGGCGCAGTGCAAGGCGTGTCGAGAACGCAGGCCGAGCGGCCGGTGCGGGCACCAGCGCCGTGACCGGACGGCGCGTGACGGCAAAGCCGGCGCCGCGCACCGCGGCGAGGAACGCATCTCTCTCCGCCGCGGTCCCGGCGGCATGGGCGAATCGGGTCACGTCGGCGATGCGCGTGATCATGAAGGGTGGACTGTCGTCTGGTGGCGAGAGGCCGAGCAGCATCAGCGTGACCGCAATCACCGCGGCGATACCGAGCAGCATCGATCCCGCGGCGAGCGCTGTGATCTGGGTGGTGATGCGCCATGCGCCGGGGCGGCCGGCGAACGCCATCAGGACAGCTCCACCGGTTGGGCGAGCATGTAGCCGCCGAGCCGTACCGTCTTGATCAGCGCGGGATCGCGCGGGTCGATCTCGATCTTCTGCCGGATGCGGCTGACATGGACGTCGATGCTGCGCTCGACCGAACCTGCCTGCCCGCCGTGGACGAGGTCGATGAGCTGCTCGCGCGACAGCACCTGGCCGGGATGGCGGCAGAAGGCGAGCAGCAGCTCGAATTCGACGCTGGTCAGCACCACGCGGATGCCGCCGGGATCATGCAGCTCGCGGGTGGCCGGGTCGATACGCCACCCGGCAAACGCCAGCGATCGCGTACGCATCCGGGGGGCGCCGCTCCCGGTGCGCCGCAGCAGCGCGCGAATGCGGGCGATCAGCTCCCGGGGATTGAAGGGCTTGGTGACATAGTCGTCGGCGCCGATCTCCAGGCCGACAATGCGGTCAAGGTCTTCGCCGCGGGCCGTCAGCATCAGGATCGGGAGTGTCGAGGTGGCGCGCAGCCGGCGGCAGATGCTGAGGCCGTCCTCGCCTGGCAGCATCACGTCGAGCACGACGAGATCGGCGCCGCCGCGCGCCAGCGCCATATCCATCTCGCGGGCCGAGCCGACAAGGTCGGGCGCGAAGCCGCCCTCAATGAGGACGTCCGCCAGCATGCGCGCGAGCTCGTCGTCGTCCTCGACGCAGAGGACGCGTGCTTTCGCCGGACGTGAGATGCTGAGCATCGCGAACCTCCCACCATCGCCATCCGCCGGATTTGTGGCGGCATCGTGATGCGATCGCCAAGCGCGGTTTTGTCGCGAAGCGGCGCCAGCGAACGCCAAGTTGATCATGTTCACGACAGAAAACTCTCTTAACATCACTTCACATCGCATCTCGCAGCGAAGGGTTAGGTTGGCGTCACGGTCAGTCGCAGGGCGCCATGTCGGTATCGTGGATTGTAGTCATCAACATTGCATTGCGGGCGCTCGGTCGCGCTTCGCCGGCCTCGGTTGCGACATACGTGCCGCGGCTTGCAACCGTTGTGATCGCGATCGGGGCGCTGTCCGGTTGCGCCAGCGCGCCGATGACCAAAGGAGGATCGTTGTCGTCCTATGATCGATTGAGGCCGTCAGACGGAATGCTGGCGAAGTCGCTGCTGCATATCGACAAGGAGCAGGTGATGGCCGCTCAGACCGTGCGCATCTGGCCAACCGTGTTTGCGCCTGGCGCATCGCCGCAGCTGTCCGACGAGCAGCGCAGGCTTGTGGCCAATGCCATCGACCGCACGCTGTGCGCCAACCTGAGCGAACGGCTTCGCATCGTCGGTCCCGGTGAGCCCGCGGACCTGACGACGTACGTGAAGGTGACGCAGGCCGCGCCGACCGATGAAATGGCGGCAGGCGCGTCCAAGGTGGCATCCATCGTGCCGTCGGCGCTCGGCGTGAAGGTGCCCATCCCGCGGATTCCGATCGGGCTCGGCAGTCTCACGGTGGAAGGCGAGGCGCAGGATGCCACAGGCCGGCAGCAGGCGGCGATGGTGTGGGCGCGCGGCGCCAACTCCTTCACCAATTCGCCGAAGGTGTCCGCGGCCAGCGACCCCTATGATCTCGCGGCGTCGTTCGGGGCAGACTTCGGCCAGATGCTCGTCACCGGCGCCACGCCGTTCGGCCAGCCGCCGCGGCTGCCGTCGTTCGAGACGCTCGGCTCGTCGCTCGGTGGGCAACCGAAATATGGGGCGTGTGAAGCGTTCGGCCGCGGTCCGGGACTGATCGGCATGATCGCCGGCAACGTCGGGCTTCCGCCGGAGTGGTCCGACAAGGGAGCTGCGACGAACCCGCCGTGATGATGTGGAGATGGATGCAGTGGCGCCCGATCGGGCGGCGCGAGGGACGAACTCTCATGGCCTGGCTCGCGGCGATGCCGCTGCTTGGCGGGTGCGCCGTCGGGCCTGATTACGTGCGGCCGGCGCTGGAACTGCCGGTGCGTTGGAGCGATACCAAGCCCGCCGGGACGACCGCGCCGGCCAGGCTCGGCGCATGGTGGCGCCGGCTTGATGATCCGCTGCTCGACCGCCTGGTCGTGGCGGCGGTGGAGGACAATTTCGATGTCGCTGCGGCCAGGGCGCGGATCCGCGAAGCGCGCGCGCTGCGCAAGCAGGCGGTCGGTGCGCTGCTGCCGTCGGTCAATGGTTCTGGCCTTGGCAACGCCAATCGTAGCGCGGCGGGCGCCGATCTCGGCGCCACGACCTTCAACCAGTTCCAGGCGGGCCTCGACGCGAGCTGGGAGCTCGATCTGTTCGGCGGCAACCGTCGCGCGGTGGAAGCGGCGACCTACGGCACTGAGGCGGCCGAGGACGACCTGCGGGCGACGCTGGTGACGTTGATCGGCGACGTCGCGGCCGCCTATGTCGATGCGCGCGGCTCTCAGGCGCGCGCGGCGCTGGCGCGACGGGCGGCGACATCGCAGCGCGAGACCGCTGCGCTGACACGCAGGAAAGTGGAGGCCGGTTCGACCGGCTCGGCCGATCTGGAGAAGGCGCTGGCACTGGCGGCGAGCACCGAGGCGGCGATCCCGAGCCATGAAGCAGCACAGGCGGAGGCCGTGCATCGCATCGGCGTGCTGCTCGGCCGCGATCCGACCGCGCTTGCGCCCCAGCTCGCGGTCGCAGGGCGGATTCCTGCGCCGCGGTTACCGCTGCCGAAGGGCATTCCGGCCGACGTGCTGCAGATGCGGCCCGATGTGCGCCGCGCCGAGTGGCAGCTCGCCCTGCACACCGCCAAGATCGGCCAGGCGGAGGCCGCGCTCTATCCCAGCGTCAGCCTGACCGGTTCGGTCTCCACCACCGCGCTCAAGATCGGCGACCTCGGCCGCAGCTCGACCATCGGCTGGTCGATCGGCCCGACCCTCAGCGTTCCCATCTTCAACGGCGGCAAGCTGCGTGCGGCGGTCGAGATCGCGCAGGCGCAGCGCGACCAGCGCGTTGCGGCCTGGCGGGGCGCCGTGCTCGCGGCGCTCGGAGACGTCGAGACCTCGACCGTCGCGCTTGCCCAGGAGCGGATCCGCGGACGCGGCCTTGCCGAAGCGGCGCGTCGCTACCAGGTGTCGCTGCGGCTGTCGCGCGCGTTGTATGAAACCGGATCGGCCAGCTTCCTCGACGTGCTCGATGCCGAGCGTTCGCAGTTCTCCGCCGAGGACGCCCTGCTGCAGAGCCGTGTCGCGGTGGCGAAGGACTTCATCGCGCTCGCCAAGGCGCTCGGCGGCGGCTGGGACGGCGCCATCGACAGCACCACGCCCGACATCGTCGACCTCAACACCGGCCCGCGGCCGGCGCTCCAGTTCTAGGCGACGTCAACAGCATCGCGGATACCAGCCATGCCACGCATCCAGGACATCGCAAGACCCAGCCACGACCAGCGGGCCCGCCACGCTGATCCGGCGACGCGGCCGTCGGCGGAGGCGCCGCGCCCCGAGATCGCGCCGACGCGGCAGCGGCCGCGGCGGCGCTGGCTGTGGGCGCTGCTGATCCTCGGCGGCCTCGCCGCCGGTGGCTGGCTGATGCGGCACTGGTTCGGTCCTGGCCCCTCGGCGAACCTGCTTGCGGCGTCGGTGACGATCGGTGACGTCGAGCAGACCGTGCTCGCCACCGGCACGCTGAAGCCGGCGCGGCTGGTGGCGATCGGCGCGCAGGTGTCCGGGCGCCTGGTCGCGCTGAAGGTCGGGCTCGGGCAGCAGGTCAAGGCCGGTGATCTGATCGGCGAGATCGATTCCCTGCCGCAGGAGAATGCGCTGCGCACCAGCGTGGCGTCGCTCGACAATGCCCGCGCCCAGCGCCAGGAGAAGGAGGCGACGCTCGCGCTCGCCGAGGCCTGGCTCGGACGGCAGCAGATGACGCTGGCGCAGAAGGCATCGTCGCGCGCCGACTACGATACCGCGGAAGCCAATGTGAAGACCGCGCGGGCGCAGATCGCCCAGCTCGACGCCCGCACCGTCGAGGCGGAGGTCGCAGTGGAAACCGCGCGGGTCAATCTCGGCTACACCCGCATCCGGGCGCCGATCGACGGCACCGTGCTCGCCATCGTCACCCAGGAAGGCCAGACGGTGAACGCGGTGCAGTCGGCGCCGACCATCGTCGTGGTCGGGCAGGTCGACACCATGACCGTCCGCACCGAGATCTCGGAGGCCGACGTGGTGCGGGTGAAGCCGGGGCAGGCGGTGTATTTCACCATCCTCGGCGATCCCGGCCATCGCTACATCGCCACGCTGCAGTCGATCGAACCGGCGCCTGAGTCGGTGAAGACCGACAGCAGCTTCACATCGTCCGCGACCGCAGCGGCCTCGACGTCGTCGTCGACGTCCGCCGCCGTCTACTACAACGGCGTCTTCACCGTATCGAACCCCGGCGGCCAGCTGCGCACCTACATGACCGCCGAGGTGCATATCGTGCTCGGTGAGGCGAAGGACGTGTTGACGGTGCCATCGGCGGCGCTCGGTGCGGCGGGCGCCGACGGCACGACCACGGTCAAGGTGCTGGAGCCGTCGGGCGCGGTGACGACGCGCACGGTCAGGGTCGGTCTCAACAACAAGATCACCGCGGAGATTCGCGAGGGACTGAAGGCGGGCGAGAAGGTGGTGACCGGGACGATCCCGGAGGCGTCGATCAAGCCGCTGCCGAAGGGGTGAGGGACCATGTCGCCACCACTGATCGTGCTCGACAACCTGCGCCGCGATTATGTGTCGGGCGGCGGCGCCGTCGCCGCGCTCGCCGGCGTCAGCCTCACCATCGCCGCCGGCGAGATGGTGGCGATTGTCGGCAGCTCTGGCTCGGGCAAGTCGACGCTGATGAACATCCTCGGCTGTCTCGACCGGCCGACCTCGGGCAGCTACCGCATCTTCGGCCGCGAGGCGTCGGCGCTCGATCCGGACGAGCTGGCGGCGCTGCGCCGCGAGCATTTCGGCTTCATCTTCCAGCGCTATCACCTGATGGGCGAGTTGACCGCCGCGGGCAATGTCGAGATGCCGGCGGTCTATGCCGGGGTGCCGTCGCGACGGCGTGAGGACAAGGCGGCTGGACTGCTGGAGCGGCTTGGCCTCGCGCAGCGCGCTGACCATCGGCCCGGCCAGCTCTCCGGCGGCCAGCAGCAGCGGGTGTCGATCGCCCGTGCGCTGATCAATGGCGCCGACGTCATCCTGGCCGACGAGCCGACCGGCGCGCTCGACAGCCGCAGCGGCGAGGAGGTGCTGCGCATCCTCGACGAGATCCACGCCGAAGGCCGCACCGTCATCATCGTCACCCACGACATGGCGGTGGCGCGCCGCGCCCGGCGCATCATCGAGCTGCGCGACGGCGTGGTGGTGTCGGACCGCCCCAATCCGGAACGCGGGCCGCAGGCCGCCGCGGTGCGGCGGGATGCGCGGTCCGCTGCCGAGCGCCCTGGCTGGAGCGCGGCGTTCGACCGCCTGCGCGAGGCGCTGCGCATGGCGCTGTTGGCGATGAACACCCATCGCCTGCGCGCCTTTCTCACCATGCTCGGCATGATCATCGGGGTGGCGTCGGTGGTCTGCGTGGCGGCGCTCGGTGCCGGCGTGCAGGACAAGGTGCTGACCGACATCAACAGCCTCGGCACCAACACACTGGAGATCTTTCCGGGCAAGGATTTTGGCGACGTGCGCGCCGGCCGCATCAAGACGCTGGTGCTGGCGGATGCGCGGGCGCTGGCGCAGCAGCCGTTCGTCGCGGCCATCAGCCCGACGGTCACCACCAACAGCACGCTGCGGGTCGGTTCGATCGAGGCAAATGCGCAGATCAATGGCGTCGGCGAGCAGTTTTTCCACGTCAAGGGCACGCAACTCGCCGAGGGCACGTTCCTCGATGCCGACAGCGTCCGCGCCTATGCCCAGGACGCGGTGATCGACGACAATGCGCGCAAGGCGCTGTTCGGCCAGGACGCGGCGAGCCCGATCGGCCGTGTCGTGCTGGTCGGGCGGGTGCCGTGCCGCATCATCGGCGTCACCCGCCAGCAGCAGAACGGCTTCGGCTCCAGCGCGGTCCCGACCGTGTATCTGCCCTACACCACGGTGCAGTCCCGCTTCCTGCGCGACATGGCGCTGCGCAGCATCAGTGTGCGCGTCGACGACCGCACGCCGACCAGCGTTGCCGAAGAGATCGCCACCCGCGTGTTGATCGAGCGCCACCCGACCAAGGACTTCTTCGTCCTCAACACCGACGACATCCGCCGCACCATCCAGAGCACCACCTCGGCGCTGACGCTGTGCATCGCCGCCATCGCGGTGATCTCGCTGCTGGTCGGCGGCATCGGGGTGATGAACATCATGCTGGTGTCGGTGTCCGAGCGCATCGCCGAGATCGGGGTGCGGATGGCGGTCGGCGCCCGCCGCACCGACATCCTGCAGCAGTTCCTGATCGAGGCGGTGCTGGTCTGCCTGATCGGCGGCCTGCTCGGCATCGCGCTTGCGCTCGGCTTCGGCGCGGCGTTCAACGCCTTTAATGTCGGCTTCAGCCTGATCTATTCGCCGGCCTCGATCATCGCCGCATTCGTGACCGCCACCGTGATCGGCATCGTGTTCGGCTACATGCCCGCGCGCAACGCCTCGCGTCTCGACCCGGTCGCGGCGCTGTCGCGGGAGTAGGGCGGCGCGCCGTCGCGCCGCCCGGCTGGCGTCAGTTGTGCACGGTGAGGATCGGGTTCATCACCAGGCCAAAGCTGCGCAACTGTCCCAGCAGCTCGCGATGGCCGAACGCCTGGCAGGCCGAGGCGAACCCCGCGCGCTTCGGCGCGGTCTGCAGCAGCGAATAGGCCGCGTAGGCCTGCAGCATGCCGGTCTGCTTGTAGTTGCAGACGCCATGGATGACGCAATGGGCGCGGCCGAGCGGCCCGGAGGCGTGCACAGAATCCAGCGACGTGTTGATCCGCGGATTCTCCCGCGGCGGCATGCTGGCCTGCACGGAGGCTGCGATCTCGGCGAGCGCGACCTCCTGCTGCTCCGGCGGCAGCGGCTTGATCTTCTCCTTCACCATCTGCTGGGTCTGCACCACGCCTTCCATCACCTGGCGGGCAAACACGCCGCCGATCACCTTGCAGTTGGCGACGCGCGGGTCGTTCTTGAACCACACCGGATGCGAGGTGCCGCCCCACGGCACCGCGATGGCGCCCTCATGCTGGCCCGGCACGCTGACCTCGAAATTCGCGGTCGGGTCCCACTCCACATATTTGTTCTGCTCGAGGTAGTACCACTTCGCCTTGAGGATGGTGAAAATGGTCTGGGTCGAGGCGTAGGTCGGAAAGCCCTTCCACAGCACCAGGATGTCGAGGGTGTCGAGGCCCGGCGTTTCCAGGCAGATGTTCGCCGCGATCTCGCCGGTGGTGTACATCTGGGCGATACCGGGCGACAGCAACAGGCCCTTGTCGCCGAACTTCGCGCCCCATTCCTGCTGCGCGTGCAGCACCCAGTCCTGCTCGCCGGTGGTGTCGGTGTAATGGCAGCCGGCGGCGAGGCAGGCCGCCACCACGGTGTCGGCATACTTGATGAAGGGGCCGACCATGTTGCTGACGACCTTGGCGCCCTTGAACAGGGCGGTCAGCGCCTCGACGCTGTGCTCGACCTGCACCACCTCGTAGTCGGCGGTCTCGATGCCGGGGATCTTGTCGACCACCGCCTGCACCTTGGCCTTGTCGCGGCCGGCGGCGATGAAGGGGATGTTGTACTCCCGCAGGTATTCGCAGACCAGGCGGCCGGTGTAGCCGGACACGCCGTAGACCACGACGGGCTTCTTGTCGCTCATGGAATCCTCCTCAAATTTGTGTTCGTTCAGGTCGTGATCAGGTGCCCATGCCGCCGTCGACCGGCAGACCGGCGCCGGTGATGCAACTGGCTTCGTCGGAGCAGAGGAACACCACCGCATCGGCGACATTGCCCTGCTCGCACAGCCGTCCCAGCGGTGTCTGCGCCAGCACCATGGCGACCGCGGCCTCCACGTCCGGCGCGAGCCCGAACTTGACGATCTCATTGGCAAGGTTGATCCCCATCGCGTTGGCGATCAGTCCGGGATAGATGCAGTTGACCCGCACGCCGTAGCCGAGCTTGCCGGCCTCGACCGCGCCGATCCGCGTCATGCGATCGACCGCGGACTTGGAGGCCGAGTAGCCGGCGATGGCGGGGAAGGCGATGGTGGCGGCAACCGACGAGATGTTGACCACGGCGCCGCCGCGGCCGGCCGCGCCGCCGGGACGCATGGCGCGGAAGGCGTGCTTCATGCCGAGCGCCGTGCCGACCACGTTGATGTCGAACATCCGCCGCAGGTCCTCGGCGCTGACCTCGATCAGCGGCGCGGCGATCTCGATGCCGGCATTGTTGATGAGGATGTCATAGCCGCCGAGCTCGGCGACCGTGGTCGCGACCGCCTTCTCCCATTGCGCATCGCTGGTGACGTCGAGCGCCACGAAGCCGCTCCTGCCGCCGCCCTTGGCAATGGTGGCGGCCGTGGCGCGGCCCTCGTCAGCGAGAATGTCGCCGATCATCACCGCGGCGCCGGCCTTCGCCAGCGCCGTGGCGAGCTCGGCGCCGATGCCGCGGGCGCCGCCGGTGACGAGCGCGGTCCGGCCCGCAAGTCGTTGTCCGTTCATGTCGTTTTCCTCCGTTGCTTATCGTTGATCGCGGCGTTCGGGCGGGCAGCCGTCCGCGGTCCGGCCACATGGGTCGGTTGCGCGGGGATGCGCGGCGTCGGCGCCGGATGTCGGTGGGGCGTGATCAAATAGTCCCGAAAGGCCGCGTGAGAGACCTTGGCCGCCGAGCCCTCCCCGGAACGGAGCGCGTTTCCTTGGACAGTTGTCAAAATTAATTTTGACGAATGTCAAACCTAATCTTGACAGTTGTCAAGATAAAGCTGATGCCGTGAAACAAGGCGATTGCGCAGCCGGCGCGGGGCCGTCAGTCTCGGGCTTCGCGACAGGCGGGTGCGGGACGACGTGCGCGGCCCACTGCCGAAGGGGTGGATGCTAAGGGAATGGCGCGACAGATGAGTGCAAAGGAACGGGTCGCCGACGTGGTCGAGGCCCTGCGCGAGGAGAAGTTCAACGCCCGCCGCATCGAGCTTGCGGAAGCGGCGCTCGCGACCCTCGGCGAGCTCGGCTACGCCCGCACCAGCTTGCGCGAGATCGCGCAGAACTCCGAGTTCACCCACGGCGTGTTTCATTACTACTTCGCCGACAAGCTCGACCTGATCTGCTGTTGCGTGCGCCATTACAAGGCCAAGTGCGTCACGCGCTATGACGAGGTCACCGCGACCGCGCGCAGCCGCGAGGAACTGCTGGAGGGCTTTGCCAATAAGCTGGCCGAGACGCTGCGCGACGACGCCAGCATGCACCGCCTGTGGTACGACCTGCGCGCCCAGGCGCTGTTCGAGGATGCCTTCCGCGGCGACGTGCTGGAGATCGACCAGAGCCTTGAGAACATGGTTTGGCGCATCGCCTCGCGCTACGCCGAGCTCGGCGGCAGGACGCCGGCGGTGTCGTCTGGCGTGCTCTATGCGCTGTTCGACGGTCTATTCCAGCGCTACCTGCTCAAGCATCTCGCCGATGATCCCCGCGCCATTCCCGAGATGGTCAACGAGGTGAAGCGGCTGCTGCCGTCGATCTGCTGACCGCCGCTGCTGCGTTGCCCCCGATATCGCTGCGCTCATCGGGGCTACGAGGCTGAGCAAGCATACCTGCGGCAGGCTGCCGCAGACACGGTGCAGGCGCAGCATGACGCTCGATCTATCCCAGCGTGCAGGAAAAATGTCCTCCGCGTGTGGACGATTGCAGCGATCTCATTTCAAGATTTACGATAAGCACGGCATGGCGTTGCTTTCTCGGCCGCGCTGATTGACTTCATTCGAGGCGTCGCGGAGACCGAAAATCCGACGACAATGGAGTTGATGGAATGACGACGCTTCGCTCACTGGCGGCGGTCGCCCTCGCGGCGACCACGCTTTCGCTTTCGGTTGCGCGTGCCGACGAGGCGCTGCGCATCGGGGCTCCGCTGCCGATCACCGGCGCGCTCGCCCCCGAAGGCGCCAAGCTGAAGCAGGGCTACGAGCTGTGGCAGGACAAGGTCAACGCCGCGGGCGGCATCAAGGCCGGCGGCAAGACCTTCAAGGTCGAGCTGGTATATTACGATTATCAGTCGACGACGCCCAAGGCGGTGCAGCTCGCCGAGAAGCTGATCAGCGACGACAAGGTCGACTTCCTGTTCTCGCCGTTCGGTTCGGGCGCGGCCAAGGCGGTCAGCGCGGTCGCCGAGAAGTATGGCGTGCCGCTGCTCGCCTCCAGCGCATCGTCGGCGGAGGTGTTCGACCAGGGCTACAAGAACCTGTTCGGCCTCTACACCGACAACTCGACGCTGAGCGAGCCGATCGCCGACCTGATCAAGGCCAAGCTGCCGGCGGTCAAGCGCGTCGCGATCCTCGCCCGCAACGACCTCTATCCGCTGTCACTCGCCAACGAGTTCGAGAAGAGTGCCAAGAAGCGCGGCTTCGAGGTGGTGTATTTCGAGAAGTATCCGATCGGCACCCTCGACCATTCGTCGGCGCTGACCCAGCTGCGCGCCGCCAAGCCCGACTGGGTGGTGGTGACCGGCTACATCAACGACCTCATCCTGGCGCGCAAGCAGGCCGGCGAGCTCAAGGTCGGCGGCCAGATCTACACCCTGATCAACGGCCCGGCCTATCAGGAGTGGATCGACGCGGTCGGCCCGCTGGCCGAGAACGTCACCACCGCCAGCTGGTTTCATCCGGTGCTGAACTACAAGAGCGAGGACGTGTTCGGCTCGACCCGTGCCTTCGTCGACCAGTTCAAGGCCAAGTACGGCGTCGAGCCGGACTTCACCCAGGCCTCGGGCGCCGCGGTCGGCGTCATCCTGCAGCAGGCCGTCGAGCGTGCCGGCAGCAAGGATCGCGCCGCGGTGCGCGAGCAGCTGGCCAATGGCGGCTTCAAGACGTTCTTCGCGCCGGTGTCGTTCGGCCCGACCGGCATCGCCAACTCCTATGTCCCGCCGGTGTTCCAGATCCAGCAGGGCAAGGTGCAGGTGGTCTACCCCGCCGACATCGCCACCGGCGAATTCCGCGCCGCGCCGGCGAACTGACAAGACCAGCCGAGCTTGACATCCGCGTCGAGATCCCGGGTCTGGCCCTGCGGGCCATCCCGGAATGACGGCTTCGACATGATCCTGTCATTCCGGGGCACGCCGCAGGCGTGAACCCGGAATCTCTGCGGGCCCCTTCGATGCGGTGGTGCCGGCACGTGACCCTCATGGTGAGGAGGCGCGCAGCGCCGTCTCGAACCATGAGGCCCAGCCGGCGACACCTCGGCCTCATCCTTCGAGATGCCCGCTGCGCGGGCTCCTCAGGATGAGGTGATAACTCCCTCCTGACGCCGCGCCGGTGATAGGCTGGCGCGGCGAAATCTTTTTGAAGGCTCTGAAATGCTCTGGATACAGGTGCTGGTGAACGGCCTGGCGCTGGGCGGGCTCTATGCCTGCATCGCCGCCGGCTTTTCGCTGGTGTGGGGCGTGCTCAACATCATCAACATCCTGCACGGCTCGCTGATCGTGCTGGGCGGCTATCTCGCGTTCTTCGCCCATCAGTACTGGGGTGTCAGCCCGTTCGTGTTCGCCCCCGTCGCCGGCCTCGTGACCTTCGCGCTCGGCTATGGCCTGCAGCGGATCGCCATCAATCCGGTGATGGGCCGTCCCGTGCTGATCACCCTGGTGCTGACCTTCGGCCTCAACCTCTTCCTCGACAACGCCATGCTGGCGGCGTTCAAGGCGGACTACCGCAAGATCAACCTGCAGCCACCGCCCGGCATCCTCGAATTCGGCACCATCATCCTGCCGGTCGATCGCGTCGAGGCGGCGGCGGTCGGCCTGCTGCTGGTCGGTGCGCTGTGGCTGGTGCTGCGCTTCACCCAGCTCGGCCGCGCCATCATCGCGGTGCGCATGGACCGCGACGCCGCGGCGCTGATGGGCATCAACGTGCGCAGCACCTATGCGCTGGCGTTTGCGCTCGGCACCTTCATGGCGGGATCGGCCGGCGCGCTGCTGGCGGCGATCTTCCCGGTGTCGCCGGTGTCGTCCGGCGGCTATCTCGGCAAGGCGTTCGTGATCTGCGTGCTCGGCGGCCTCGGCAGCATGCCCGGCGTCGTGGTCGGCGGCTTTGCGCTCGGCGTCATCGAGAGCTTCGGCGCGCTGGCGCTGGGGCCGGAGAACGCCCTGACCATCTCGTTCCTGCTGCTGATCGTGCTGTTGATCGTGCGGCCGACTGGCCTGCTCGGGCGGCGGGGGTTCAACTGATGACCAGCCGCACCCTCGCCTTCCTCGCCGTGCCCGTCGTCGTCGCCGGCCTCATCCTGTTCGGCGACAACTACCTGCTGCGGCTCGCCACCACGGTCGCGATGTATGTCGCGCTCGCCACCGCCTGGAACATCGTCGGCGGCTTCTCGGGCTATCCGTCGTTCGCCACCGCCGCGTTCTTCGGTCTCGGCGCCTATGCCGGCGGCATCGCGCTGAGCCATGGCGTGCCGCTGGTCGTCGCCTGGGCCGGTGCCGGCGTCGTCACCGCGCTGTTCGCGCTGCTGCTCGGCCTCGCCATCCTGCACCTGCGCGGCCACTACTTCGCCATCGGCAGCCTCGTCGTCGCCGACGTGCTGCGCGAGGTCACCAATTCATGGACATCGCTGACCGGTGGCGGCATGGGGCTCAACGTGCCGCTCGTCGGCGGCAGCAGCACCACCCAGGCGCAGCTGTTCCTCGTCGCCATGGCCACCGTCGCGGTGCTGGCGCTGCTCGCTTCGCTGTGGATCAGCGGCGCGCGCCTTGGCGTCGCGCTGCGCTGCATCGAGCAGAACGAGGATGCCGCGCAGGTCATCGGCGTCGATACCCGCCGCGCCAAGGTGACCGCGTTCGCGGTCTCCAGCCTGTTCATCGGCGCGGCAGGCGCGATTTACGCATCCTGGACGACCTATATCGACCCGACCGACGTCTACGACGTGTCGCTGTCGGTCAAGCCGATCATCATGGCGCTGCTTGGCGGCGTCGGCACCATCGTCGGGCCGGTCATCGGCGCGTTCGTGTTCTTAGGCCTCGAGGAACTGATCTGGCGCAACAGTCTGGAATTCCATGCCGGCATCCTTGGCCTGCTGGTGGTGGCGCTGGTGCTGTTCCTGCCGGGTGGCCTGCGCGACCTGCGCGGGCGCGGCCTTCTGGCGTGGCTGCGGCGCAGTCCGCCACGCAAGCCGCAAGAGCAGGGGGGAGACACGCCATGACCGCGCTCTTGACCCTCGACAACGTTGCGCGCCGCTTCGGCGGTCTCGTCGCACTCGACGGTGTGTCACTCAGCCTCAATCAGGGCGAGGTGATCGGCCTGATCGGCCCCAACGGCGCCGGCAAGACCACCTTTGTCAATGTTGTCACCGGCGTGCTCAAGCCGACGCGCGGCACCATTGTGTTCGACGGTCGCCGCATCGACGGCCTGCGCCCGGACCGCGTCGCGCGCGCCGGCATCGCCCGCACCTTTCAGATCGTGCAGCCGTTCCCGCGCCTCACGGTGCGGGAGAACGTTGCCGCCGCGGCGCTGTTCGCAGGCGGCCTCGCGACGCCTTCGGAGGCCGCGCGCGCGGCGGACACCCATCTGGCGTTCTGCGGCCTTTCGCGCGAGGCCGACAAGCCCGCGGGCTCGCTGACGCTCGCCGGCCGCAAGCGGCTCGAGCTTGCCAAGAGCCTCGCGGCGCAGCCCAAGCTGCTGCTGCTCGACGAGGTCAATGCCGGCCTCAACAGCGCCGAGATCGACGATGCGCTGCGCCTGATCCAGGCGATCGCCGATCGCGGCATCACCGTGCTGCTGATCGAACATCTGATGAAAGTGGTCGCGCGCGCCTGCAGCCGCCTGGTGGTGCTGCACCAGGGCCGCCTCGTCGCCGACGGGCCGACCGAGGCGGTGATGCGCGACGAGGGCGTGATCGAGGCCTATCTCGGCCGCCGCTACGCCGAGAGCCAGAAGGGAGCGGGCATATGAGCAATCCTCTTCTGGAGGTCCGTGGCCTTGCGGTCGGCTATGGCGACGTGCAGGTGGTGTGGCAGGCTGACCTGACGGTGGCGCAGGGCTCGGTGGTCGCGCTGATCGGCTCCAACGGCGCCGGCAAGACCACCATCCTGCGGGCGCTGTCCGGCCTGCTGGCGCCGTCCGCCGGCGAGATCCGGATCGACGGCGCAAGCGTGCAGGCGACGTCGCCGGTCGACATGGTGCGCCATGGCCTCGTGCACGTGCCGGAGGGACGGCGGCTGTTCGCCAGCCTCTCGGTGCACGACAACCTGATGCTCGGCGCTTACCTGCGCCACGACCGCGACGCCATCGCCCGCGACATCGAGCAGGTGTTCACGCTGTTCCCGCGGCTGCGCGAGCGGCGGCGCCAGGACGCCTCGACCCTGTCCGGTGGCGAGCAGCAGATGTGTGCCATCGGCCGCGGCCTGATGGCGTCGCCGCGCCTTCTGCTGATCGACGAGCTGTCGCTCGGCCTCGCGCCCAAGGTGGTGGACGAGCTGATCGCCGCGCTGCGCCAGGTCAATGCGTCCGGCACCAGCCTGCTGGTGGTCGAGCAGGATGTTGCCACGGCCCTCGAGTTCGCCGACCACGCCTATGTCATCGATCAGGGCCGCACGGTGGCCGGTGGCAGTGCGGAAGCGATCGGCCGCGATCCGGCGGTGCGCGCCGCGTATCTCGGCCTATAACCCATGATCCAGATTTCAAACCACTCATGAGTTTTCACATGACCACCCAACGCCCGCAGGTCGAATACCACTTCAGCTTCATCTCGCTGTGGTCCTACATCGGCAGCCTGACCTTCCAGGATCTCGTCGCGCGCCACGATGTCGAGGTCGTGTTCAAGCCGATCGACCTCTATGCGCTGTTCTCGGCCGGCGGCGGCAAGCCGGTGCGCGAGCGCCCGCTCGGCCGCCAGGCCTACCGCCTCGTCGAGATGGAGCGCTGGAAGGCGATCCGCAACATTCCGCTGGTGACCTGGCCGAAGTTCTATCCCGCCGATCCGACCGTCGGCCACCGCATGCTGCTGGCCGCGCTGCGCGACGGGCAGGACGTCATGGCATTTGCCCATGCCGGGCTGAAGGCGGTGTGGGCGGACGAGCTCAATGTCGAGGATCCGGACACGCTGGTGCGGCTTGCGGATGCCAGTGGCCTCGACGGCAAGCGCCTGCTGGCGCAGGCCGGCGATGCCGATCTCGTCGCGCGTGAGAAGGCGCTGACCGCAGATGCGATCGACCGCAAGCTGTTCGGCGCGCCGTTCTATTTCTATCGCGGCGAGCCGTTCTGGGGCCAGGACCGCCTCGATCTGCTGGAGCAGGCGATCGCCTCCGGCCGCCCGCCGATCCTGCCGCCGGAGACGCCGTAAGGCGGTGAACCTCCCGACATTGATGGTCATGCCCGCGCTTGTCGCGGGCATCTCGATCAGGTGAGCACTGCCCTTCTAAGCGGGATGGCCGGGACAAGCCCGGCCATGACGAGTTCTACAACCGGCGTCTTGCTCGTTTCGCATGATCTTACGCTCCGTCATCGCGGAAAGCCGAGACACTTCATTTCTGCACGATCGTTCTCCGCAACCGTGCTGCGATAAAAGCTTCATCCAAAACCCGCGCCAACTCTGAAATTGCCAGAGGCGCTGCCGTCGGCAACCATACGCGCGTTGGTGCACGGCTTGGGACCGCTCCGGTTCGATGCGTGCGGATCGGAGACGTGAGCGATGGCGGGGCGGATCAATCGCGCCGAGCAGGTGGCGGCGGAAGCAGGATCAATCGCGTTCGAGGCGGACGTGCTGGTGATCGGCGGCGGGCCGGCGGGCACCTGGGCGGCGGTGAGCGCGGCCCAGCGCGGTGCGCGCGTGGTGCTTGCCGACAAGGGCTTTTGCGGCACGTCCGGCGCGACCGCCGCGGCCGGTACCGGCGTGTGGTACATCGACCCCGATCCAGTGCTGCGTGACGCCGCGATGGCGAGCCGCGAGAAGAACGGCGGCTATCTGCAGGATCGCCGCTGGATGGCGCGCACGCTCGATCGCACCTACGCGCTCAGCAACCAGCTCGCGGCGTGGGGCTATCCCTATCCGACCGACGCCGACGGCCGCCCCCAGCGCAATTCGCTGCAGGGCCCCGAATACATGCGGCTGATGCGCCGCCGCGTGAAGCAGGCCGGCGTCACCATTCTCGACCACAGCCCGGCGCTCGAGCTGCTGCGTGACGACGACGGCGCGGTGGCCGGTGCCGCCGGCGTGCGCCGGCAGAAGGACGACCGCTGGGTGGTGCGCGCCGGCGCGGTGGTGATCGCCACCGGCGGCTGCGCCTTCCTCAGCAAGACGCTCGGCTCCAACGTGCTCACCGGCGACGGCTACCTGCTCGGTGCCGAGGCCGGCGCCGAGCTGACCAGCATGGAGTTTTCCAACCCGTATGCGATCTCGCCGGCGTTCGGCTCGGTGACCAAGACGCTGTTCTACGGCTGGGCCACCTTCACTTATGAGGACGGCAGCGTCGTGCCGGGCGCGGCATCCAAGGGCGGCCGTTCGGCGATCGCGCGGGCCCTGCTGAATGGGCCGGTGTACGCCCAGCTCGACAAGGCGGATGCGGCGACCCAAGCGGCGATGCGTCTGTCGCAGCCGAACTTCTTCCTGCCGCTCGACCGCACCGGCATCGATCCGTTCACCCAGCGCTTCGCCGTGACGCTGCGCCTCGAAGGCACGGTGCGCGGCACCGGCGGCCTGCGCATCGTCGACGACAGCTGTGCCACCACGGTGCCCGGGCTCTATGCCGCGGGCGACGCGGCGACGCGTGAACTGATCTGCGGCGGCTTCACCGGCGGCGGCAGCCACAATGCCGCCTGGGCGATGTCGTCCGGGTTCTGGGCGGGGGAGGGGGCCGCGGATTTTGCGCGACAGCGCGGGTCCGCGCGCGGCCGCCCGGCGGCGCAGGCCGGCACGGTCGGCCTGCGCCGTGGCTCCCGCGGGGCGATCGCGCCGGCGGAGCTCGCGAAAGCCGTGCAGCGCGAGGTCTTCCCTTACGAGCTGAACTACTTCCGCGACGCCGGGCGTCTCGACGGCGCGCTGGCGCGGCTCGACGCACTGTGGCGCGACGCGGCGGAGGCGGACGCGGCGTCGCAGGCCGATGCGCTGCGCACGCGGGAGGCGGCGGCGATGCTGGCGACCGCGCGCTGGATGTACCGCAGCGCGCTGGCACGCACCGAGACCCGCGGCATGCATCGCCGCGACGATTATCCACAGCTCGACACGCGGCAGCGCCACTATGTCACCACCGGTGGTCTCGACGAGGTGTGGACGACGACCCGGCCGCATGCCGAGACGGCGTTCGCGGAGGCAGCGGAATGATCGAGGTCATCGACGCCGAGCGCTGCACCGCCTGCGACATCTGTGTGACGGTGTGCCCGACCAACGTGTTCGACAAGACCGGTGGCCTGCCGGTGATCGCCCGGCAGGCGGATTGCCAGACCTGCTTCCTGTGTGAGCTGTACTGTCCTGAGGATGCGCTGTTCGTGTCGCCGTTCGCCGACGTGCCGCAGCAGGTCGACGTCGCTGCGCTGAAGCAGGCCGAGGTTCTCGGCAGCTATCGCCGGGCCGTGGGATGGACCGACGGCACGCGCGAGCGACGCGCGGGCGACCGCAGCTATCAGCTGTTCGGCCACTGACCGCGGGCCCACGCTCGGCTCAACCTCGATGATCTCGTGACCCTGGCCTCATGGCCAGGCATAAGCGGCTTGCAATGGCCGGCCGATTTGCCTTTTATCCCCGGGAAGAAACTGGGGGTGGCATGGCCGAGCTCATTCGCGACATCACGCTGTGTATTTTGTTCGCATGGGGGCTTGGTCTCGTGGCGCACGTCCTGCGCCAGCCGCTGATTCTCGCCTATCTGATCGCCGGCTTCGCCATTGGTCCCTACGGCATGGGCTGGGTGGAGGCACGCGAATCGATCAACACCATCTCCGAGCTCGGCCTGATCTTCATGCTGTTCATGATCGGGCTGGAGATCGACCTCAAGAAGATCGTGCGCGCCGGCCGGGTGATCCTGTTCGGCGCCGGCGGCCAGCTCATCGGCGGCTGCGCGCTCGGCGTGGCGTTCTTCCTGGCAATCGGCCTGCCGCTCGGCCATGGCGGCTTCGACGCGCTCTACCTCAGCGTCGCCTGCGCGCTCAGCAGCACGGTGATCATCGTCAAGGTGCTGTACGAGAAACGCGAGCTCGACACCTTGCCGGGTCGCATCACCCTCGGCATCCTGGTGTTGCAGGACATCTTCGCGATCCTGTTCCTGGCGGTGCAGCCGAGCCTTGCGGACCTGCAGGTGACGGTTGTCGTGCTGTCGATCGCGCGCGTCGGCGCGCTCGTCGCCATCGCGCTGGTGCTCAGCCGCTACGTGTTGCCGCCGCTGTTCCAGCGCGTGGCGCGGCGGCCGGAGCTGGTGCTGCTGGGCGCGCTCGCCTGGTGTTTTCTGATCGGCGAGATCGCCGAGCGGCTGCACCTGTCACGCGAGATGGGCTCGCTGGTCGCCGGCGTGTCGCTGTCGACCTTCCCCTATGCGCTCGACGTCACCGCCAAGGTGACGACACTGCGCGACTTCTTCATCACGCTGTTCTTCGTCTCGCTCGGCATGACCATCCCGGTGCCGAGCCTGTCGGTGGTCGGCTTCGCGCTGATCATCGCCGCGTTCACCGTGGCGAGCCGGTTGCTGACCACCTTCGTGCCGCTTTACCTGATGAGGCAGGGCCTGCGCGCAAGCCTGTTGCCGGCGCTCAACCTGTCGCAGATTAGCGAGTTCTCGCTGGTGGTGATCCAGGTCGGCATGGTCGCAGGCCATCTGAAGGCCGAGACGTCGAGCGCGGCGTCGTTCGCCTTCGTCCTCCTCGCCGTGCTCTCGACCTTCGCCATCACCAAGAGCGACCCGATCAGCCGCTGGTCGGTCACCACCCTCAAGCGCCTCGGGCTGCGCGACCTCGACCATGGCGGTGACGACACCGCCGGCCATGGCGACAGCCATGGTGGCTGCCGTATCGTGATTCTCGGCTTCTTCCGCGCCGCCAGTGCGCTGCTCGCCGAGATCGAGCGCAAGAACGCGGCGCTGCTGGACGACATCGGCGTCGTCGACTTCAACCCGGTGGTGTTCAACAACCTGCGCTCGCGCGGCCTCAACGTCACCTATGGCGACATCAGCAATGTCGACACCCTGACCCATGCCGGGGTCGGTCGCGCCGAGATCATCATTCTCAGCGTGCCGGATTCGCTGCTGGTCGGCGCCAACAATGAGAAGCTGGTGCGCCATGTCCGCTCGCTCAATGCGGATGCCAGGATCATCGCGACCGCCGACGTGCTTGCCGACGTCGCTGAGATCTATGCCGCCGGCGCCGACTATGTCTCCGTGCCGCGGCTCGCCGATGCGCATGAGCTGCTCGATGTGATCGAGGCGATCGACGACGGCCTGCTCGACGAGAAGCGCACCGAGCTCGACGAGCGGCTCAAGGAACGCGGCGAGGTGCTGCCCTGACCGCGTTGTCTGCCTGACCTGCTGCGGTGCCTCACAAGCGGTGGTCGAGGCCAGTGGCCTCGATTTTTGCAGCCGGCCACGGCGAGGCCGCTTTGGTGGCGCGCGCCAGGCTCGCGCTGAACAGCGCGAGTGCTGCGGCCAGGGCCACTACCACGAGGGCATTGCGCGACAGCATCGCATCGACTCCAGACTTTAAGCGCGATCACCGGCCCGTCGGACCGGGGCGCCGCGAGAAAACGCATGTGGATCAGAACCTTGGCGCGAGGGCGCGATCGTTCGGATCCGGTCGACGTCTTGCGGCTTTCCACCGAAGACATGCTTGATTTGGCCGGTCAGCATTGCCTCTACATTGCGTGGGTGAGGCCGTCCTGCTTTTAGGGATTCTTTCCGGTGCCCGGGTCAGAAGCTCCTGCGCCAGGCGAACACGGACATGGCCATCGCGCTGAGCATGCAGGCCGCGCCCACGGCGCCGATCCAGGCGACCGACGTCAAGGTGATCACGATCCATCCCAGCGCCGCGCCGAGCGAGAAGCCGAGATACATGAAGGAGGCGTTGAGCGAGAGCACCACAGGGGTGTGAGCGAGGCCCGCCACGCCGACGAGCCGCGCCTGCTGAGGCGGGAAGAAGCTCCAGCTGCTCAAGCCCCACAGCGCGACCAGCGGCAGGACCGGGGCGAGCGCGTGCGGCGCCCATGTCAACGCAGCCTGTGTCAGGCCCATGAAGGCGAGCGCCGACGTCGGCAGGGCCACCATCTGAACGTGCCGGCTGCCGTAGCGATCATTGGCATGGCCGCCCAGCGCCACGCCGCCGATCGCACAAACGCCCAGCAGCGTCAGAACGAGGCCGGCATGCTCGGGCGTCAAACCTGCCGCGGACGTCAGAAAGGGGGACACGTAAGTATAGACGACATAGGCGCCGGTCGCCCAAAGGGTTGTTGTCACCAGCGTCGGAAACACGCCGGGCATTGCGACGACCGCCAGGCGTGCCTTGAGGCCGACAGGAGCGCCGGCGACGATCTCGCGCGGCAGCCTGATGGCGAGGACCAGCAACGCGACAGCGGAGAGACCGGCAACGCCGATAAACGTCGCCCGCCAGCCGAAATGTGCGCCGACGAAGGCGCCAGCGGGAACACCGAGCGCGACAGCAACGGTAATGCCGCCATTGACGATCGCTAGTGCGCGGCCGCGATACGCCGCCGGCGCCAGCGCGCTGGCGACGGCATTGGCGTTCGGCACATAGAGCCCTGCCGCAAGGGCCAGCAGGACGCGGGCGGCCGCCAGCCACCAATAACCCGGCGCCGCCGCCGCAATCAGGTTGGCGACGACGAAGCCGGCAAGCGACGCCATCAGGAGGCGGCGTCGCGGCCAAGCAGCCGTAAGCGCGGTCAGAAGCGGGGAGCTCAGGGCATAGGTCAGCGCAAAGATCGTCACGAGCTGGCCGGCGGCCTGAACGCTCGAGCCCAGCGATTGCGCGATGGACGGCAGGATCGCGGCGATCATGAAGCCTTCCGTGCCGACGGCAAACGTGCCGAGCGCCAATGTGTAGAGCGAACCGGACAGACCTGCCGGTTCGGCTGACGCAACATGATGCGACGGGACATCGTCGTGGCGGGCGGTCGAAGCGCCGGCAACGGCCATGCAGTCGGACGTAACACTCATCTCCATTCTCCCTGGGCCATCTGGCCGAGCGGTGCTGCTGCGGTTCGGACGGCGGCAGCGACGTCACGAGAGCGGCGGCGATGCACGGCTCGCTGGATGGCAACATCGGAGAGGCGGAGTGGCCGCGGTAGCTGGTCCTCTATGCTAACTTCTATGTATCGGATACATGAATTACTCCGAACCGCATGCTTCGGCGGGAGCCTGGACATTGATCAAGGATAATTTCGCCCTGCGCCTCTATACGCGCGTCGCCCGCCTCGGCAGCTTCTCGGCCGCGGCCCGGGAGTGCGGACTGTCGCAGTCCCAGGCATCCCGCATCGTCGCCGATCTCGAGGCCGAGCTTGGTGTCAGGCTGCTGTCGCGCACCACGCGGGCCGTCGTGCCGACCGAGGCCGGCAGCGAGTTCCTGGCGCGGGTCGAGCCGATCCTCGCTGCGCTGGACGAGGCGGAGCACAGCGTGCGCGAGGGCGGTGAGTTGCGTGGACTGCTCAGGATGAGCATGCCGACCAGCTTCGGCGTCCGCGACGTCATTCCCCGCCTGGCCTCGTTCGCGGAGCGGCACCCGGGCCTGCATATCCAGTTCCAGCTCGGCGACCAGCGGCACGACCTGATCAAGGAGGCCGTCGACGTCGCCATCCGGCTCGGCCGGCTGCCCGACTCCACCGCAACAGCAAAGCTCATCGCCACGATTCCACGTGTCGTCGTCGCCTCCCCCGAATACCTCGCGCGCCATGGTGCGCCCGAGACGCCTGATGATCTCGTCCGGCACCGCATCGTCGGCGGCTCGGCGGCCGCCGTGCCAACGGCCTGGCGCTTCCACAGGGACGGCCAGGAGGCCGCCATCAAGCTGGAGCCGCATGTCTCGACCGACGCGAACGAGGGGGCTATCGCGGCGGCCGCGGCCGGCTACGGCATTACTTCGACGAGCGGCTGGGCGTGCCGCCGCGAACTGGAAGACGGCGCCCTGGTGCGCCTACTGCCCGAGTGGAGCCTCGCCGGCATTCCCGTCCACGCCTATTTCCCGATGGGGCGGGCCACACGCACCGCGGCGCGCGCCGCCATCGACCACCTGACGACCGCCTTCCAGCGCGATGCGGCCGACGAGCCGATCTGACCGGCGGGAGTGTCATGGTGGCGGGGGGCGCCGCGCTGCCCGCCGACTGATGTATTCCGTACATAGAAGTTAGCGGAAACCCGTAGCTACCGGGCCAGGCCGCCGCGGACGATCTTTGGCCTCACGAGACACCAACGTGAGGGCCTTCGACCATGTCGCGTTCCAACCCCAGCGAATTCGGCGATACCGGCGTCCTTCGCGTCGAGGATGTCGAGGTCGGAGAGCCCGCTTTCGACAAGGTTCGCCCGGGCCGCCGTGCGGACCCCGGTACGGCCCGGCAGCCTCTGTTCACGGCGTGCCGCATGGGCGATCTCCATTTGTCCAACCGGATCGTCATGGCGCCGCTCACCCGCATGCGCGCACGGTCGGACGACCACGTGCCCACCGCCCTGCAGGCCGCGTATTATGCCCAGCGCGCCACGGCGGGCTTGATCGTGACCGAAGGGATCGCGATCAGTCCTGACGGTTTTGGGTGGGCCGATACACCGGGCCTGTGGACCGAAGAGCAGGTTCGCGGCTGGCGCCGTGTCACCGAGGCCGTCCACACCGCCGGCGGGCGCATCATCGCCCAGCTCTGGCACACGGGCGCGATGTCACATCCCGACCTGCGCGGCGGTGCGCAGCCGCTCTCGGCCTCCGACGTCGATCCCGAGCAGACATCCGTCACGGCGGCGGGGCGGGTACCCACGGTGGCGCCGCGGCCGATGACCCGGGACGAGATCCGCCAGACCGTCGCCGACTACGCCCGCGCCGCGCGCAACGCAATGATGGCGGGGTTCGACGGCGTGCAGATTCAGGCGAACTACCTCTATCTGCTGGCGCAGTTCCTCAACAAGGCGACCAATCGCCGGGCGGACGAATATGGCGGCGAGATCGAAGGGCGCGCTCGCATCCTGTTCGAAGTCGTCGAGGCGATTCTTGAAGAAGCCGAGCCTGCGAAGGTCGGCGTGAAGATCGGCCCGATGCATGAAACCGGTCCCTTCGCCGCCAACGACGAGACCCTGCCCATGGCGGAATACGCCATCCGCGAACTCAGCGGCTACGGCCTCTCCCATCTTCTGATCATGGGGAACACCACTGACTTCACCGGCACGCCCCTGGAGCCGCTCATGGGGGACGGCATGTTCCAGCATTTCCGGTCGATCTTCCGCGGAGCGCTGATCGCCAACGTGGAGATGAATCCGGAGCGCGGCAACCGCCTCATCGCGCAAGGGCTCGCCGATCTCGTGGCATTCGGCCGGTCCTTCATCGCCAATCCCGATCTGGTCGGGCGCCTCGAGCGTGGTGCGCCGCTCGCCGAGATCGACTGGACGACCGTCTATGCGTCCGGAAGCACGGGCTACTCCGATTATCCGGCGCTTCCGCCGGCCACCCTCTGATCCTCTCACCATCCCCGCAAGACAGGAGACTTTCCATGCCGAAGACATCTCCGGAGCAGAACAAGGCGCTCGTTCTCGAAGCCTTCGACACGCTCTTCAACAAGCGCGACTATGCCGCCGCGGAACGCTACTGGTCGGATCGCTACATCCAGCACAGCGCCCACATTGCGCCCGGCCGCGACGGACTTTTCAACCTGGTCCGCACGCTGCCGGACACGCTGAGATACGACAACCAGCTCATCGTCGCCGAGGGCGACTACGTGATCGCGCATGGCCGGTTTTCCGGCAACGGCCGGCCCGCGGCCTGGGTCGCCGCCGACATCGTCCGCATGGAGAACGGCAAGCTCGCCGAGCACTGGGACGTGCTCCAGGACGAAGCGACCAGAGCCCAATCCGTCAGCGGGCTGCCGATGTTCGGCGACCGTTTCCCGGAATGACCCTCCCCATCAAACCTCACTGAAGGAGACACCCCATGAAACTCTCAGGCAACACGATCTTCATCACTGGCGGCGGCTCGGGCATCGGCCGCGGGCTGGCAGAAGCGTTCCACAAGCGCGGCAACAAGGTGATCATTTCTGGTCGCCGGCGCGCCAACCTCGACGAGGTCGTCGCCGCCAACCCCGGCATGGCGGCGGTCGAACTCGACATCACCGATCCCGCCAGCATCAGCGCTGTGGCGGCCCGACTGGTCGCGGACTATCCCGATCTCAACGTCGTCATCAACAACGCGGGGATCATGCTGCCGGATGTGGCGGCCGGTCGCATCGACGACAAGCTGCTGGTCGACACCGTCACCACCAATCTGGTCGGGCCGATCCGCATGACGGCAGCTCTGATCGACCACCTCAAGGGCAAGAACGACGCCGTCATTGCCTACACGAGCTCTGTCCTCGGCTTCGTCCCGATGGCGGTCACGGCGGTCTATTCGGCGACCAAGGCCGCGCTGCATTCCTATGCACTGTCGCAACGGTTTCTGCTCAAGAATACCGGTGTGCGTGTGCTCGAAATCGCTCCGCCCTGGGTGCGCACCGATCTCATGAACAGCCGCGAGGCGGAACAGGCGATGCCGCTCGATCAGTTCATCGCGGAGACGTTCTCCGCCCTCGCCACCGATGCCGATGAAATCCTGGTCGAGGGCGCCAAGGCGTTCCGTGGCAATCCGGGACCGAACGAGCATGCGCTTGTCGAGGGCTTCAATCAGCAGGCGCTGGCGCTGTTCGGAGCCGCTCATTGACGCCGGCCTCGAGCACATGGTCGTGGGCGCCGACATCGATGCCTCTCCATTGGAACGGCGTCGGCGCGCCATATATCGGCGCCTTGGCGTAGCGGGGATGGTCGTCGGCACGGGCGAGGCTCGCGCCGAACAGCGCGAGCGCGGCGGCCGTGGCCACGACGACGAGAGTTCTGTGCGACAGCATCGCATGACTCCGGGCTGGCGCGGTCGAGGCCGCGCTAAACTGCATGTGGATCGGAGTGCTCGCGAGATGGCGCGGCGGTCCGGATCCGTTCGATGCCTCGCGGTTTCGCACCGAAGGCATGGCCGATTTTGCCGGTGAGCACGGCGGCTACATTGTAACGATGTGCGGTGCGCGATTGTTTTCGGAAAATTCTGCGGTGCGCGGGCGGCGCTCTGTGACGCTGCCGTTACTCGCCTGCGAGCGCAGGTAGGGGAGCTGTGGTCAGCGGCAGCACCAGACGGAAGCGCGCGCCGCCCGGTGCGGCGGCGAGCGCCGAAACATGGCCGCCATGACGGCGCACGATGTCGCGGACGAGGTTCAGTCCGAGGCCGGCGCCGCGCTGCTGCGGCTGCAGGCGGTAGAACGGCGCGAAAATCTTGTCGCGCTCGTGCTCGGGAATGCCGGGACCCTCGTCGCTGACGTCGATGCTGCCGTCGCGGTCGACGGCGATGGTGATGGTGCCGCGCCGGCCGGCATGCTCGATGGCGTTCTGTACGAGATTGGTGACCGCGCGGGTCAGCGCGCCGGCATCTCCGCTCACCTTGACGGCGTCCGGCGGCGTTTCGAGCGACAGCTGATAGCCGGACGCGATCGCCAGCGGCGCGAGATCGGCCGCCACCTTCTGGCAGAGTTCGCTGAGATCGACGGCAGTGAAATTGTCGGCGCGGTCGAGGCGTTGCATGTCGAGCAATTGCTCGGCGAGCGCGGCGATACGGCTGGTATCGAGCATCAGGCGGGTGCGCACGGCGCCGGCCGGCAGCAGCTCGAGGCGGGTCTGCAGGATGGCGATCGGGGTGCGCAGCTCGTGGGCAGCGTCGCTCAGGAAGCGCTGGTGCTGCTCATAGCCTTCATCGAGGCGCTGCAGCGCGCCGTTGATGGCGTGCACCAGCGGGCCGACCTCGGCGGGAATGCGTTCGACCGACAGCCGCGTACCGCGCCGGTCGATGTCGATCTCCTCCGCATGGGCGGCAACCGCGGCGATCCCGGAGAATGCCCGTCCGATGATCAGCGGGATGGCGATCAGTGCGATCAGCGCCAGCAGGATCAGGATCGGGATCAGCAGCAACTGTGACAGGAACACGATCGCGAAAGTCAGGCCGACCATGCGGCCGGCGCCGGCGAGCACGGTGAAGGGCCCGGCGGCGGTGTCGGTGCTGCGGATGGTGGCCGCAAGGTTATAGGGCGGCTTTGTGTCGCGGATGTCGGAGAAGCTGATACGGTCGAGGGCGGCGACCAGCGAGCGGTAGGCTTCGGGCAGGGTGCCGCCGGACAACTGCTCGCCGGCGGCGTTGCGGGCGACGAACCACAGGCCGGGGGCGTCGGCTTTCAGCCCGCGCATGTCCGGCGTCTCGGTCACGGCCAGCGTGCCGTCCGGCAGGCGCTGGATCGCCCGGCCGATCACCTCGATGGCGTCGGTGTCCATCAGCTGGCCGCCGAGGTCGGCGCGGATCAGCTGCATCACGATGACCGCGACCAGCGCGGTCAGGATGGCGTATTGCAGCGCCAGCAGCTGCCAGATCAGCCGCCGTTTCAGCGACCCCGGCCGGAACAGCTTCATTCGGACGCCTTCAGCAGGTAGCCGACGCCGCGGATGTTGTGAATCTCGACCCCGGCCTGGTGGCTGTCGAGCTTCCGGCGCAGCCGCGAGATGTGCGAATCCAGGGCATTGGACTGGATCTCGTCGTCGAAGCTGTAGACCGCTTCCTCGAGCGCCGAACGCAGCACGGTGCGGCCATGACGCCGCATCAGCGTTTCCAGCACCAACAGCTCACGGCGGCGCAGCTCGACCGGCTGGCCGGCGACCGTCACCTCGCGGTTGCCGAAGTTGAGGGCGAGCTGGCCGACCCGCGCCACGCTCGGCGCCATCGCCGGCGGCCGCCGCAGCACGGCGCGCAGCCGTGCCAGCAATTCCTCCAGCGCAAACGGCTTGGCGAGGTAGTCGTCGGCGCCGGCGTCGAGGCCCATCACCCGGTCGGTGACCTCGCCGCGCGCGGTGAGCACGATCACCGGCACGCCCGACTGGCTGGCGCGCAGGTGCGGCAACAGGCTCAGGCCGTCGCCATCGGGCAGCTGCCGGTCGAGGATGATGGCGTCGTGCACGGGGTCGGCGACCGCCTCCCGCGCAAGGTCCAGCGAGAACACCCGATCGACCACCACGTCGAACTTGAGCAGCGCCTCGCTCAGAGCCGCTGCCATCTCATTTTCGTCTTCCACCAGTAACAGTCGCATTTGTCCCGCCTCATGCAGACCCCCTCGACCCCCGCGTGCATTGTGACGTCAAGGATTGCGTGAACATTGTGCCGGCAATCTTTTCTGGCCGGTGTTCAGATATTCCCGGCGCTTTTTTTCCGATTTTCGGGTGTTTTTCGCCGGCCGGGAGGGGCTCGTGGGCTGGAATCGCTTTAAACTGTGCCGACAGGGCGCGGGCGCGAGGGCAGACTTGTCCGCAGGATGTCGCCCGGGCCGGCATGGCCGGTCATCGAGGACTGGTATTGTCGTGGCTGCGGCCGGTCTTGGCGTGGCTGTGGCCGGTCTTGGCGTGGCTGTGGCCGGTCTTGGCGTGGCTGTGGCCGGTCTTGGCGCGGGGCTGTTCTCGGCGCAGGCCGGTCTTGGCGCAGACCGGTCTTGGCGCGCGATTCGCAGGGGCGTGGAACGGAGTGCCGGCTGCGTCGTTGCCAGTCGAGATGATGCATGTGGGGCAGCCTCGAGACCCGCGTTTCAACGCCAGTCCGCGCGTCGCGGCTGAGGGAACCCATGAATCGTCTGGTGGATCGTTTTGTGGAGCGTTTTCAAGCGCCCATTCCACGAGCCGATGGCGCATGACATGCTGCTGAGGATGACGGTGATCTCGCGTTGCGTAATGGGTCGCGTGTGTTACAAGGCCAGCCGAATTTGAGGGCGGACGATTGGCCAAAGTGACGAAGGCGCCCGCACGTGCGGGTGCCAAATCCAAAACCAGCGACGTGAAGAAGCCGGCCGGCAGCAGAGCCGCCGCGCCGAAGGCTGCCAAGCCGGCGAAGAAGGTGGCATCACGTTCGACGGCCCGGACGGTCACGACGGCGGCAAAAAGCACTGCCAAGATTGACGACAAGGCGAATCCAAGGTCGATTACGGCTGCGAGCCTCCGGTCGAGCGCCAAGAAGAATGCCGAGGCCGGCGCCAAAACGAGTGCAAAGCTGGCGACTGCCAAGCCGACGAGTGCCAAATCGACGAGTGCCAAATCGATGACTGCCAAATCGGCGACTCTCAAGTCGGCGGGCGCCAAGTCGACCAGCAAGCCCGAGAGCAAGGCAGCCGGCAGCAAGGCGGGCGCCGTTACACAGGATGCCGCGGCCAAGGCGCCGGTTGCAGTGGCGCCGGTTGCGGTGGCGTCGGCGCCGAGCGCCGCGGCGGCCGACGCACCGATGGATCTTCTGACGATTATGACAAACGGGCTACCAAGCCAGCCATCAAGCGGACAACGCAGTGAGGTGACGAACGATGCGAAAGGCGGACGCATGAGCAACGAAACCCAGGCCGCGCCGTCGCGCTCTCCCCTGACTCTGCCGAAAGCTGCGGCAGCGCAGGTTCCGCCGCAAGCGGCGCCGGCTGCCCGCCCGGCGGCCGAGGCGGGGGCGCGCAAGCAAACGCCGCCGGCGATGCCGCCGAAGCCGCATCCGCGTGCGGACATTCCGCCGACCTCCGGCTTTACGCTGGTCGTCGACGGGCATTTCAAGAACCAGTACGACGATGCGGCTGCGGCGCGCACCGCCGGTGCCGATCTGCTGCGCCGGTTTCCGATGCTGCGCATCGAGATCTACGACGCGGCGCTGAAGACCCGCACCCGGATCTGACCTGCCTTCCCATGCGCTTGCGGGGCTCCGCGGCGCGCGCGTGACTTCTGTGGTGGATCTGACATTCGCTTCAGCATTCGCCGCGCGTCCTTCAAGCGAATGTCAGACCCCAAGCCATACGAGAAACTTATCTTTGCTCGTATCCAGTATGGTCCTGGCATTCGTCAAAGCGCACTGCTGCAAAGGCTGCGAATGTTAGGAGCGGGACACTAGCGCGAACACCGCGACGCCGAACAGCAGCCCGAAGGCCAGCACCAGCAGTGCTGCGGGCAGCGAGGCATGCGCGGCCACCACGCCGGTGGTCGCCTGCAGCACCGCGGTCCCGAAGAAGAACGACAGGTTGGCTGCGGACAGCGCCTTGCCGGTGTCCTCGCTCGACACCACCTGGCGTGTGATCGCATAGAGCAGCGGCTGCGCCGAGCTGAAGAAGCCGATCGCCACCAGCAGCGCGGCGTCGGTTGCCGGCGTCAGATACGGCACGCCGAGCGCGGTGGACAGCGGGCCGCCGGGGCCGCCGCAGGCCATCGCCATCAGTGCGAGCGCAACGAGGGCGTGGCAGACGATCACCAGTGCGCGCCGCCGGCCGAGCTTGCGGTCGATCAGGCCGATCAGCAGCGGTCCCACGATCATCGACAGCGTGAAGGCGAGCAGGATCTGGCCGGCCTCGAAGCGCGATACGCCCTTGATGCCCATCAGCCACGGGCCGCCCCACACCCCGCGCAGCACCAGCGCGACGGCGACCGAGAAGAACGCCAGCACGACGACGCCGCGCAGCCGCCGCGACAAGCCGAGCCGGAATACGCCGAGGACTTCGTCGGCAAGGTGGCGCGGCGCCGTTTCGGTGCGGTCGGGCCGAACGACGGTGAAGACGGCGAGCGCGATCATGATCGCCATGGCCGCAGCGACCACGAAGCCGCCGCGCCAGCCATAGCGATCGACCAGCCACGCCAGGGGGCTCGCCGACAGGATCATGCCGCAATTGCCGAGGCTGAGGATGATGCCGGTCCACATCCCGAACTTTGCCGCCGGCAGCCGCCGCGCCGCGTAGGTCATGGGGCAGAGCAGCATGCCCGAGGTCGCGATGCCGAGCATGATCTGGCCGATGCAGAACGCGAGCGGGGTCTGCGTGACCGCGGCGAACGCGGCGCCGAGCATGGTGGCGAGCAGCAGCGCCACCGACACGGTGCGGACGCTGAAGCGGTCGAGCGCCACCCCGAGCGGGATCTGGCTTGCTGCGAATGCGAAATGATAGGCGCCCGCCAGCGAGCCGATGGTCGCGGCATCCGCCTTGAAGTCGGCGGCGATCAGGTCGATCGACATCGCGGGCAGGGTGCGCACCATGTTGGACAGCATGTGGCCGCACGCCAGCACCACGATGGGGACGAACAGCTTCAGTCCGGTGGACGGGTGCGGCGTGGCAGGTGAAAGCATTGGCAATCGGCACGAGCGAGGGCGGGGTGCCGGTTATGGACCAGCTTCGCCCTGCGGGGTAGCTCCCACCGGACTGCGAGCCATGCGTCAGCGCCGCGATGCGCGCACATGCCGGCATACCAGGCGGGCGTCAGGAGGCGAGGCCGTTCATCAGCAGGTCGAAATGGGCGTCGGCGAACGCGCCGACGTCGATCGGGCGGCGCTTGTCGAACAACAGCTGCCACACTTCCAGCAGCAGGGAAGGGCTCAGCATCACCTCGGGAAAACGCAGCGCGGCGCTGCTGCGGAATTCCCCGGCGGCGACGCCCGCCTCCACCACCTCGCGCAGGTGATCCACCAGCGGCTGCAAGAACTCCTGATAGTGGCGCTCGACGAGGTCGGGAAAGCGTGCGCCCTCGGCGATCAGGAAGCGCAGCGTTTCGCGCGAGGCGCGCTCGTCGCCAAAGCGGCCGTAGAGATAGACGATCAGGGCGCGCAGCCGCGCCCGGTACGGGCCCTCGAGGGTTGCGACGAAGGCTGTGAGATCGTCGAACAGCGGTCGCGAGACGTGCCGGATCATCTCGTCGAACACGCGCTCCTTGGTGTCGAAGTAGAAGTAGATCGTGCCCTTGGTGACGCCGGCGCGCTTGGCTACGTCCTCAAGGCGCGTCGCCGCATAGCCGTTCGCCACGAACTCCTCGAACGCGGCGTCGAGGATTTCGCCGGGCCGCTCGGCCTTGCGGCGTTCTCTTCGCTTCGTCGGTGAGTCCGTCATGGATGGGATCCAGCACTGCTTCTCTTCGTGGATTATCTTATTGACTTACGAGTCAGTCAATAATATTTGTCGCATGAGGAGCATTTTCCTGTGTCAACATGACGCGCCAGCCGGCGAGTCTGCCTCTCTTTTGCGAGCGTGTGGTCATGATGGTCCGTTTACGAACCCGCTGCGCCCTTCGGATCGCCTGCCTGTTGGCCGTGCCCGCCGCACTTGCCGGCTGCGGCGAGCGTGGTGCTCCGGTGGCCAAGCCGCCAACTCTGGTCCGCACGGAGGTGGTGGCGCTGAAGGAGCGCGTGGCGTCCGTGACGCTGACCGGCGATGTGCGGGCCCGCGTCCAGGCCGAGCTGTCGTTCCGCGTCAGCGGCCGGGTGACCGAGCGGCTGGCGGATGTCGGCGCCCATGTCGCGGCGGACCAGGTGCTCGCGCGGCTCGACCCGACCGAGCAGAAGGCCGATCTCGACGCGGCGACCGCGGCGGTGACGGCGGCCGAATCCCAGGTGAAGGTCGCCACCGCCACCTTCGATCGCCAGAAGACATTGCTGTCGAACGGCTTCACCACCCGGGCTGCCTTTGATCAGGCCCAGGAGGGGCTGCGCACCGCCGAGGGCTCGCTCGAAGCCGCAAAGGCCCAGCTCGGCACCGCCAGGGACGCGCTCGGCTACACCGAGCTGCGCGCCAGCGCCGCCGGCATCATCACTGCGCGCAACATCGAGGTCGGCCAGGTGGCGGAGGCGACCCAGCCGGCGTTCTCACTGGCGCAGGACGGCGACCGCGACGCGGTGTTCGACGTCTATGAATCGATCCTTTTTGCACAGACGGCGGACGACCGGGTTGCGCTGGTGCTGGTGTCGGATCCTGCCGTCAAGGCACAGGGCCATGTGCGCGAAGTCTCGCCCACCATCGATCCGAAGACGGCGACGGTCCGCGTGAAGGTCGCGATCGAGAATCCGCCCGCGGCGATGACGCTCGGCAGTCCGGTCAGTGGCACCGCGACATGGCCGCCGGAGCGGCGGATCATCCTGCCCTGGGGCGCGCTGACCGCGGTTGGCGCCGCGCCGGCGGTCTGGGTCGTCGACGCCAAGAGCAAGGTGGTGGCGCTGAAGCCGATCACGGTCGAGAACTATGAAACGGGAGCGATCGTGGTGAAGAGCGGCCTTGCGCCCGGGGAGCGGGTGGTGATCGACGGCGGCAAGATGCTGAGTCCGGGCCAGACCGTGACCTTCGATGGGGAGCGTGCATCATGAGGTCCTGGCGTTCTGCTGTCGCGCTGCTGGCTGGTGTCGGCGCGTCGTTGATGCTCGCCGGCTGCAAGGAGGAAGCCGCGGCGCCCGAGCCGGTGCGGCCGGTGCGGCCGGTGCTGTCGATGGTGGTCGAGCCGGGCCTTGCCGGCGGCGCGGCGATCGTCGGCACCGTGCAGCCGCGGTTCAAGACCGATCTCGGCTTTCGTGTGCTCGGCCGCCTGATCGCGCGTTCGGTCAATGTCGGCGACGTCGTGGAGAAGGGGCAGACCGTCGCCGCGGTCGATCCCGCAGCCCTCGAGCTTGCGGTACGGTCCGCGACCGCCACCGTCTCCAGCGCGCAGGCGCAGCTCACCAACGCCACCGGCGCCGAAGGCCGCCAGCGCGCGCTGCTGGAGACCGACGCCACCAGCCGCGCCACCTTCGAAACCGCCGAGCAGGCCCGCGCCGCGGCGCAGGCGTCGGTGGTGCAGGCCCAGGCCAATCTCACCAAGGCGCGCGAGCAGCTCGGCTATGCCGAGCTCAAGTCCGATTTCGCAGGGGTCGTCACCGCCGTCGGCGCCGAGGTCGGCCAGGTGGTGTCGCCCGGGCAGAGCGTGGTGACGGTGGCCCGTCCCGACATCCGCGAGGCGGTGATCGACGTCTCCGACGACGTCGCCACGAGCCTGCGCATCGGCCAGGTCTTCACCATCAGCCTGCAGCTCGATCCGGCGATCAAGGCGGAGGGCAAGGTGCGCGAAATCGCGCCGCAGGCTGACCAGATCACCCGCACGCGCCGTGTGCGCATCACCCTGCAGGACCCGCCGGGGACCTTCCGGCTCGGCACCACGGTGACCACCACGCTGTCGGACGGCGATGTCCGTTCGCTGCGGCTGCCGGCATCCGCGGTGCTCACGCGTGACGGCAAGACCTTCATCTGGCTGGTCGATACCGCAAGCCACACCGTGTCGCTGCGCGAGATCGCAGGCACGCCGGACGACGGCGGCTTGCGTGTCGCCAGTGGTCTCGCGCCCGGGGCGCGGGTGGTGACCGCGGGCGTGCACAGTCTCAAGGAGGGCCAGAAGGTCCGCATCGATCAGGAAGCGCTGCCGTGAAGACATTCAATCTCTCCGACTGGGCGCTCGATCGCCGTTCGCTGGTCTGGTACTTCATGATCGCCTTCATGCTGGCGGGGCTGTTCTCGTATCTCAGCCTCGGCCGCGAAGAGGATCCCGCCTTCACCATCAAGACCATGGTGATCCAGGCGCAATGGCCGGGCGCGTCCGCCGAAGAGGTGACGCGGCAGGTCACCGACCGCATCGAGAAGAAGCTCGAGGAGCTGGAGTCGCTCGACTACACCAAGAGCATCACCGTCGCCGGCCAGACCACCATCTTCGTCAACCTGCGCGAAACCACCAAGGCGCGCGACGTGACGCCGACCTGGCTCCGCGTGCGCAACATGATCGCGGACATCAAGGGCGAGTTTCCGCAAGGCGTCATCGGGCCAGGCTTCAACGATCGCTTCGGCGACGTGTTCGGCAACATCTACGCCTTCACCGCCGATGGCCTCACCCCGCGCCAGCTCCGCGACCGCGTCGAGGAGGTGCGGGCCAAGGTGCTCACCGTGCCCAATGTCGGCCGGGTCGACATCATCGGCGCCCAGGACGAGGTGATCTATCTCGAATTCTCCACCCGCAAGGTTGCGGCGCTCGGGCTCGACACCCGCTCCATCGTCGCGTCGCTGCAGGCGCAGAACGCGATCGCGCCGTCCGGCGTGCTGCAGGCGGGACCCGAGCGCATCAGCGTGCGCGTCAACGGTCAGTTCACGTCGGAAGCGAGCCTCAAGGCCATCAACCTGCGCGTCAACGACCGCTTCTTTCCGCTCACCGACGTCGCCACCATCACCCGCGGCTATGTCGATCCGCCGGCCACGCTGTTTCGTTTCAACGGCGAGCCGGCGATCGGCCTTGCCATCGGCATGAAGAGCGGCGCCAACCTGCTGGAGTTTGGCAAGGCGCTCAAGCAGGAGATGTCCCGTGTCGTCGCCGACCTGCCGATCGGCGTCGGCGTGCACCTCGTCTCCGACCAGCCGGTGATCGTGGACGAGGCGGTGTCGGGGTTCACCCGGGCGTTGTTCGAAGCTGTCGTCATCGTGCTGGCCATCTCCTTCATCAGCCTCGGCATGCGCGCCGGCCTCGTGGTCGCCATTTCCATTCCGCTGGTGCTGGCGATCACCTTCGTCGTGATGGCCTATGCCGAGATCTCGCTGCAGCGCATTTCGCTGGGCGCGCTGATCATCGCGCTCGGCCTGCTCGTCGACGACGCCATGATCGCGGTCGAGATGATGGTGGCGCGCCTCGAGGTCGGGGACTCGCTGCGCAAGGCCGCAACCTATGTCTATACCTCGACCGCGTTCCCGATGCTGACGGGAACGCTGGTGACGGTGGCGGGCTTCATCCCCATCGGCCTCAACAGCAGCAGCGCCGGCGAGTTCACCTTCACCCTGTTCGTGGTGATCGCGGTATCGCTGGTGGTATCATGGATCGTCGCCGTGCTGTTCACGCCGCTGCTCGGCGTCACCATTCTGCCGGCGGCCATGGCGGGTCATCACGAGACCAAGGGCCGCTTCGCGCGCGTGTTCTCGCACCTGCTCGACGTCTGCATGCGGCGGCGCTGGTTGACCATCGCCGTGACCGTAGCGGTATTCGGGCTCTCCATCGTCGGCATGACGTTTGTGCAACAGCAATTCTTCCCGGCGTCCGACCGCAATGAGCTGATCGTCGACTGGAACCTGCCGCAAAATGCCTCCATCGCCGATACCAACGCCCAGATGGCGCAGTTCGAGCGTGAGGCCCTCAAGGGCAATGCCGGCATCGACCACTGGTCGACCTATGTCGGCACCGGCGCGCCGCGCTTCGTGCTGTCGTTCGACGTCCAGACCGCCGACGTCTCGTTCGGCCAGATCGTCATCGTCACCAAGGGGCTCGGGGTCCGTGACAAGGTCGCGGCCGAGCTGCAGGCCTACCTCAAGACCACGTTCCCGGGCACAGACGCCTTCGTCAAGCTGCTCGACATCGGCCCGCCGGTCGGCCGTCCGGTGCAGTACCGCGTCAGCGGGCCTGACATCGGCAAGGTGCGCGAATATTCGCAGGCGCTCGCCGGCGTGTTGCGCGGCAACGCTCATCTCGGCGACGTGGTGTTCGACTGGATGGAGCCGGCGCGGGTGGTCAAGGTCGATGTGCTGCAGGACAAGGCCCGTCAGCTCGGCGTCACCTCGGAGGATATCGCCTCCACGCTGAACGGAGTGCTCGACGGCACGGCGATCACCCAGGTGCGCGACGACATCTATCTCATCAAGGTGCTGGGACGCGCCACGGCCGCGGAGCGCCATTCGCTGGAGACGCTGCGCGACCTGCAACTGTCCGGCAATGGGGGCGTGTCGGTGCCGCTCGCCGCGGTGGCGACGCTGCGCTACGAGATCGAGCAGCCGACGATCTGGCGCCGCTCGCGCCTGCCGACCATCACGCTCAAGGCCGGCATTCTCGATACGGTGCAGCCCAACACGGTGGTGGACCAGCTCAAGCCCGCGATCGCGGCGTTCGATGCCAAGCTGCCGCCGGGCTACAGCGTCGCGATCGGCGGCAGCGTCGAGGAGAGCGCCAAGAGCCAGGCGCCGATCGTCGCGGTGGTGCCGCTGATGCTGTTCGTCATGGCGACCATCCTGATGATGCAGCTGCAGAGCTTCCACCGCCTGTTCCTGGTGTTCGCGGTGGCGCCGCTGGCACTGATCGGCGTGGTCGCGGCGCTGCTGCCGAGCGGTGCGCCGCTCGGCTTCGTCGCCATCCTCGGCGTGCTGGCGCTGATCGGCATCCTGATCCGCAACTCGGTGATCCTGATCGTGCAGATCGAGGACCTGCGCGCCGAGGGCCGCCCACCCTGGGAGGCAGTGGTGGAGGCGACCGAGCACCGTATGCGGCCGATCATGCTCACCGCGGCGGCGGCATCGCTCGCGCTGATCCCGATCGCACGCGAGGTGTTCTGGGGCCCGATGGCCTACGCCATGATGGGTGGCATCATCGTCGGTACCGTGCTGACGCTGCTGTTCCTGCCGGCGCTCTACGTCGCCTGGTTCCGCATCAAGGCGCCGGACGAGAAGCCGTCGCAGCCTGTGGAGCCCAAGCCGCTGGTGGAGCCTGAGCCGTCGATGGGTTAGGGGCGTGCGCCGCCCCTAACCTTGACTCCTCATCCTGAGCGCCTGACTGGAAATGCCGCCCGCATTTTCAAGCTTTTGTTGAAGCACACGGAGTATCGGCTTTCTCCGTCATGCCCGGGCTTGCCCCGGGCATCCACGTCTTAGCGCCTCACAGCGAAGAAAGACGTGGATGGCCGGGACAAGCCCGGCCATGACGAGTTTCAACAATAAGCCCCTATTGCGCTGCACGGCGGCCGGCGCTGTCATGGCCTCGATTTGTGATATGCCCATGCGCTCACAGTCAGGAGCTCCCGTGTCGCCGTCTTCCGTTTCACCCGTCTCCATCACCGTCGACGACGTCACCACCGTCTCCGGCCTGCTGCAGGCGCCGCCGCAACCGCGCGCGCTCTATGTGCTGGCGCATGGCGCGGGCGCGGGCATGACCCACGCTTTCATGGCAGCGGTGGCCGATGAGCTCGCGGACCGCGATATCGCGACGCTGCGCTACCAGTTCCCGTACATGGAGCGCGGCAGCCGGCGTCCGGATGCGCCGGCGCTCGCGCATGCCACCGTCCGCGCGGCGGTCGCGGAAGCCACACGCCTGCGGCCGGACCTGCCGCTGTTCGCCGGCGGCAAATCGTTCGGCGGCCGCATGACCTCGCAGGCGCAGGCGGCGGAGCCGCTCGCGGGCGTGCGCGGGCTGATCTTCCTCGGTTTTCCGCTGCATCCCGCCGGCAAGCCGTCGCATGACCGGGCGAAGCATCTGGCGGATGTCACCATTCCCATGCTGTTCCTGCAGGGAACCCAGGACAAGCTCGCCGCGCTCGCCGAGCTCGAGCCGGTGTGCGCTGCGCTCGCGCCGCGCGCCAGCCTCGTCCTGTTCGCGGACGCCGACCACAGCTTCCATGTACCGGTGCGCAGCGGCCGCACCGATCCGCAGGTGCGGGCCGCGGTGCTGGACGCGCTGGTGGAGTGGATTGCGGGCATCTTGAAATAGCCAGCCGTGCTGACCCTTCCGGACGCGGCTTGATCGTCCCGGTCAATCGGGCCACACTCGCCGCCAAATCCGATCTGGGAGGATCGTCGTGCGGGAGGATCAGGTTGCGCACGTGGACGAATTGGTCCGCGTCGCGGTCGGGGCGCTGTCGTTGCGCGATCCCATCATTCATCAGTCGTGGCGGCGCTGCGTCTCCGAGCACAAGCTCGATCCGGAGGTGCTGCGCGACGCCTGCATCGTCACCGAGGGGCGGCTGCGCGAGCATCGCGACGCCATGGACGAGTTCCTGCACACTGCGCGGTTCGGCGTCGAGATGCTGTACCGCCAGGTCGCCGGCCTCGGCTACGTGCTGCTGCTGACCGACGCCCGGGGCATCACGGTCGATTTCATCGGCGACCCGACCTTCGACAACAACCTGCGGAGGGCCGGGCTCTACCTCGGCGCCGACTGGAATGAGCCCAATGCCGGCACCTGCGCCGTCGGCACCTGCATCGCCACCGGCGAAGCGCTCACCGTGCACCAGAGCGACCACTTCGACGCCACCCATATCCCGCTGACCTGCACCGCCGCACCGGTGTTCGATTCCAGCGGTGCGCTCGCCGCCGTCCTCGACATCTCGGCGCTGCGCTCGCCGGAGCCGAAGGCGAGCCAGTTCCTGGCGCTGCAACTCGTCAAGTCGTTCGCCCACAAGATCGAGAACGCCAACCTCCTCAATCGTTTCCGCCGCGAATGGATCGTCAAGCTGTCGGGCTCGGCCGAGTTTGCCGACGTCGATCCCGACTTCATGCTGGCGGTCGATGCTTCCGGGCGGATCATCGGCTTCAATAACCGCGCGCGGCAGCTTTTGGCGCGCGAATGCGCGGGCACGACGTTGCAGCCCGGCAGCTTGCGCCTCTCCGACGTGCTCGACTGCGGCGTCGACGAACTGCCGCGCTTCGCCCATTCCCGGCCGACCAGCCAGCGCACTGTGCGGCTAACGCGCAGCGGCACCACGCTGTTCGCCCAGACCCTGCCGCCGCCGGCACGCATGCCGGCCGCGCCGACGCCTCAGGCCGCAACGCTGGCGCTGCCGGAGCCGCTGCAGAACCTGTTCCATGGCGATCCGACCATGCGCGATGTGGCGAGCCGCGCCGCGCGGCTG
The DNA here is from genome assembly GCA_040756765.1 of Pseudomonadota bacterium. Classification (GTDB taxonomy): domain Bacteria; phylum Pseudomonadota; class Alphaproteobacteria; order Rhizobiales; family Xanthobacteraceae; genus Bradyrhizobium_A. The sequence continues at coordinate 168,126 of JBFLYG010000010.1, forward strand.
GTCAATGCCCAGATGAGCCTTTTGATCCAGGGCGAGACCGGCACCGGCAAGGAGCATCTCGCCAAGGCGCTGCATGCGGCCAGCTCCCGCGCCGGCAAGCCGTTCATCGCCGTCAACTGCGCGGCGCTGCCGGAAAGCCTGATCGAGAGCGAGCTGTTCGGCTACGAGGCCGGCGCCTTCACCGGCGCGCGCGCCAAGGGCCGGCGCGGGCTCATTCTCGAGGCCGATGGCGGTACGCTGTTCCTCGACGAGATCGGCGACATGCCGCTGACGTCGCAGACCCGCCTGCTGCGCGTGCTGGCCGAGCGCGAGGTGACCCCGGTCGGCCGCAGCCGGCCGGTGCCGGTCAACCTCCGTGTCATCGCCGCCACCCATCGCGACCTCGTCGATCTCGTCAAGGCCGGCCAGTTTCGCGAGGATCTCTACTTCCGCCTCAACGGCGCCATCCTGAAGCTGCCGGCGCTGCGCCAGCGCATCGACCTGGAATGGCTGATCGGCCGGTTGCTCGATCGCCTGTCGGTCGAGCGCAATGCGGCCTTCACCCTGTCGGCGGCGGCGCGCGACGCGCTGCGCGGCTACGCCTGGCCCGGCAACATCCGCGAACTCGTCAACAGCCTCGACTATGCCTGCACGCTGGCGTCTGGCGAAATCGCAATCGACGATCTGCCGGAGGCGATCACGCGGGCGCAGCATGGCGACGGCTGGCCGCAGCCCTTGGTGAAAGAGCTGGCTCAATCCCTGGTGCGCCCCGAGGCGGCAGCACCTAAGCGCACCGCAGCGGATACGGCCGCCGGGCTGCTGGCGGACTTGCGCGCCCATCACTGGAACGTGTCGCAGGTCGCCCGCGCCCGCGGCGTCGACCGCTCCACCATCCACCGCCAGATCCGCCGCTTCGGCCTGACGGCGCCGAACAAGCAGGTGTGAGGGCGGGACGACATCGCATCACACCGATGGCTGATCTCCTCATCCTGAGGAGGCGCGAAGTGCCGTCTCGAAGGATGAGGCCCGAAAACCATTGTCACTACGGGCCTCATGGTTCGAGACGTGCGGCTTCGCCGCACTCCTCACCATGAGGCGAGGTGCAGACGCCTCCGCATGTTCCATCACAGACCTGACGCCACACCTGTTGCATCCACCGCGCCCCAGGTGAGGCGGGGTGTGTGGCAGCGCTACAGGTCGTGATGTGATCGGCGTTTTCGGAAACCCATTGCCGATCATCGCGTTGTGACGTCTGTCTGAGTTGGCATCGACCTTGCTCTTCCCTTTGCAAATAACATCGGGAGGAAACAGCGTGACGCCCATTGTCGGCATCATCGCCAATCCGGTCTCCGCGCGCGACATCCGCCGGGTGGTCGCGAACGCGTCGAGCCTGCAGATCGCGGACCGCGCCAACATCCTGCTGCGGGTGCTGGCGGCGCTCGCCGCCTGCGGCGTGGCGCAGGTGCTGATGATGCCCGAGCGCGGCGGCATCGCCGGCCATGTGCTGCGCGGTATCGAACGGGCGCGGCCGCAGGGTGGGCATTTTCCGGCCGTGCACTGGCTCGACATGCCGGTCACCGGCACCGCGGAGGACAGCCGCTGCGCCGCGCGGCTGATGCGCAACGCCGGCGCTGCGGCGATTGTCGTATTGGGCGGCGACGGCACCCATCGCGCGGTGGTGTCACAATGCGGCGGCGTGCCGATCGCCGGAATCTCCACCGGCACCAACAACGCCTTTCCCGAGCACCGCGAGCCGACCATCACCGGGCTCGCCGCAGGTCTTGCCGCCACCGCCCAGGTGCCGCGCGCCACCGCGCTCGTTGTCAACAAGATCATTGAAGTGTCGGTCGGTGGCACGACCGACCTCGCCCTGGTCGACGTTGCCTTCGTCACCGACGGCTATGTCGGCGCCCGCGCGGTGTGGCGCATGGACACGCTGCGCGAGCTGTTCGTCACCTTTGCCGATCCCGAGGTGATCGGGCTTGCGGCCATCGCCGGGCTGATCGAGCCGGTGTCACGGCGGCAGTCCGGCGGGCTGATGGTGCGCTTCGCGCCGACCGCCACCGCATCGACCGTGCTCAATGCCCCGATTGCGCCGGGCGTGATTGCCCCGGTCGGCATCGACGACTGGCGGCTGATGCCGGCGCGGGTGCCGTTTGCGCCGACGCTGCGGTCCGGATCGATCGCGCTCGATGGCGAACGTGAGCTGTCGTTCTCAGCGCGCGACGAGGTGTCGGTGACGCTGCGTGACGGCGCGTTCCACACCATCGATGTCGCCGCCACCATGAAATTCGCCGCGCTCAACGGCCTGCTGCGGCACGCCCAGCACGCGCCGGCGCCCTCGTTCGTCTGAAGAAACTGAAACGGAGGAAACCACGTCATGTCCGAGAATCCCTTCCCGCTGAAGAAAGCCGAGCTGCTCGACGCCTATCGCACCATGCGCACCATCCGCGAGTTCGAGGAGCGACTGCATGTCGAGTTCGCCAAGGGCGACATTCCCGGCTTCGTCCACCTTTATGCCGGCGAGGAGGCCTGCGCGACCGGCATCATGATGCATCTCACCGACATCGATCGTATCGCCTCGACCCATCGCGGCCACGGCCACTGCATCGCCAAGGGCGTCGACGTCCATGGCATGATGGCGGAGATCTACGGCAAGGAGACCGGCTCGTGCCGCGGCAAGGGCGGCTCGATGCATATCGCCGACCTGTCCAAGGGCATGATGGGCGCCAACGGCATTCTCGGCGCCGGCGCGCCACTGATCTGTGGCGCCGGATTAGCGGCCAAATTCCGCGGCGACGGCGGCGTCGGCATCACCTTCTTCGGCGACGGCGCCTCCAACCAGGGCACGGTGCTGGAGAGCATGAACCTCGCCGCGGTGTGGAACCTGCCGGTGATCTTCGTGGTCGAGAACAACGGCTATGCGGAATCGACCTCGGTCGACTACGCCACCGCCGTCGACAGCTATGTCGACCGCGCCTCAGGCTTCGGCCTGCCCGGCGTCACCGTGGACGGCACCGACTTCTTCGCGGTGTATGAAGCCGCCGGCGAGATGATCAGGCGCGCGCGCGAGGGCGGCGGCCCGTCGCTGCTGGAATGCAAGATGGTGCGATTCTTCGGCCATTTCGAGGGCGACGCCCAGACCTACAAGGCCAAGGGCGAGAACGACCACAACCGCGCCACGCGCGACTGCATCAAGCTGTTCGCGGAGCGCGTCACCGGCGCCGGCGTCGTCAGCGCGGCGGAGCTTGCGGTGATCGACCGCGAGGTCATCAGCCTGATCGACGATGCGGTGTCCACCGCCAAGGGCGCGCCGCTGCCGACCGCACGCGACCTGCTCACCGACGTCTACGTCGCCTACTGACGCCATTCACAAGAACATCCGGAGGAAACCATCATGGCCCGCAAGATCAGCTTCAAGCAGGCGATCAACGAAGCCCTTGATCTGGAGATGCGCCGCGACCCGACCGTCATCGTGATGGGCGAGGACATCGTCGGCGGCGCCGGCGCGCCCGGCGAGGACGACGCCTGGGGCGGCGTGCTCGGCGTCACCAAGGGGCTGCACGCCAAGCACACCGGGCGGCTGCTCGACACGCCGCTGTCGGAATCCGCCTATATCGGCGCTGCGATCGGTGCCGCCGCCTGCGGCATGCGCCCGGTCGCCGAACTCATGTTCCTCGACTTCATGGGCGTGTGCTTCGACCAGATCATGAACCAGGCGGCGAAGTTCAAGTACATGTTCGGCGGCAAGGCGCGCACGCCGGTGGTGATCCGCGCCATGGTCGGCGCCGGCTTCCGCGCCGCCGCGCAGCACTCGCAGATGCTGACGCCGATCTTCACCCATGTGCCGGGCCTCAAGGTGGTGTGCCCGTCCAACGCCTACGACGCCAAGGGCCTCCTGATCCAGGCGATCCGCGACGACGATCCCGTGATCTTCTGCGAGCACAAGAACCTCTATGGCCTGGAGGCCGATGTGCCGGCGGAGGCCTACGCCATCCCGTTCGGCGAGGCCAATGTGGTGCGCGAGGGCAAGGACGTCACCATCGTCGGCTACGGCCTCACCGTGCACCGCGCGCTCGAGGCGGCCGAGAAGCTCGCCAAGAGCCGCATCGAGGCCGAGGTCATCGACCTGCGCACGCTGTCACCGGTCGACCTCGACACCGTGATCGAGAGCGTCGAAGCCACCGGCCGCCTGGTGGTGGTGGACGAGGCCAATCCGCGCTGCTCGATCGCCTCCGACATCGTCGCCAGCGTGACGCAGGCCGCGTTCGGCGCGCTGAAAGCCGCACCGCAGATGGTGACCGCGCCGCACACGCCGGTGCCGTTCTCCCCGGTGCTGGAGGATCTTTACATTCCTTCGGCCGACGCCATCGCCACAGCGGTGGCGAAGACCACGCAGACCGCACTCGCGGCTTGACCTCCGGTGGCAGCCACGGCGCGGCTGCCCCACGCCGTGGCTGCCCGCCGGATGCCGCTCCCGGACCGCGCAACGGTCCATCCCCCCCTCCGGATGTTGGCGGCCCGGGGGCGGCTCGCACACCCTGGATGGATATAAGCAGGATACCGCAACGATGTTGAACGAGCGCATCAAGCCCATCGTCATGCCCAAGTGGGGGCTGTCGATGTCGGAAGGCAAAGTCACCGGCTGGCTCAAGCCGGTCGGCAGCCATCTGTCGGTCGGCGACGAAATTCTTGAGGTCGAGACCGACAAGATCGCCGGCGTCGTCGAGGCCGGCGACGGCGGCACACTGCGCCGGGTGATCGGCGAGCCCGCGACCGTCTATCCCGTCAAGGCGCTTCTCGGCGTCATCGCTGACGACGAGGTATCCGATGCCGACATCGACGCCTATGTCGCCGGCTACGTCACGCCCGCGGCCGACGAGGACGACGAGGCGCAGCCCGGCCCGCGCACCGAATTCGTCGACACCCCGGCCGGCACGCTGCGCTACGCCAAGCGCGGCGAAGGCGCGACGACGGTGGTCCTGGTGCATGGCTTCGGCGGCGACCTCGACAACTGGCTGTTCAACATCGATGCGCTCGCCGGCGATGCCACGGTCTACGCGCTCGACCTGCCGGGCCACGGCCAGTCGACCAAGACCGTCGCCGAGCCGTCGCTCGCCGGACTATCGCGGGCGCTGCTCGGTTTCATGGATACGGTCGGCATCGACCGTGCGCATCTCGTCGGCCATTCCATGGGCGGCGCGGTGGCGCTGCGCGCCGCGCTCGATGCGCCGGCGCGGGTGCAGTCGCTGGCGCTGATCGGCTCGGCCGGCCTCGGCCCGGACATCAACGGCGACTACATCGCAGGCTTCGTCGGCGCGTCGTCGCGGCGCGACCTCAAGCCGGTGCTGGAGCAGCTGTTCGCCGATCCCGGCCTCGTCAGCCGCCAGCTCGTCGACGACCTCCTCAAGTACAAGCGCCTCGACGGCGTCGGGGACGCACTCACGGCGCTGTCGGGCGCGCTGTTCGCGGATGGGCGGCAGGCGAGCGTGCTCACTGGTGATCTCGCGGCGCTGAAGCTGCCGACGCTGGTGGTCTGGGGCGCGGACGATCGCATCATCCCTGCCGCTCATGCGGACAGCGTCGCCAGCCGCGCGACCGTCGAGGTGATCGAAGGCGCCGGCCACATGGTGCAGATGGAGAAGGCGGGACGGGTGAACGATCTCGTCAGCGCGCACATCGAAAGAGCGGCGTCCTGACCGCCGTGATCGCTGCGATCGCCGAGCGATCTCGTCGTTTCGGCGGGAACTCGGCTGATTGACATCGCGCAATGACCTCCGCGTGCGTGCGCGAGAGGTTGTTCGCTGTCGCGCGGCCGGGTGCCGGCCATCCGTCCATTGCAGTATCGAGGAGCAGAGACCATGAAGGGCTTGAAAGACAAAGCGGTGATCGTCACCGGCGCCGCGCGCGGCATCGGCGCGGCAATGGCGAAGGGGCTCGCGGAAGGTGGCGCCCTTGTCGCGATCGCCGATCTGAAGAAGGAGGACGCGGATGCGATGGCCGCGCAGATCACCTCTGAAGGCGGCAAGGCCATCGGGCTTGCGGTTGATGTCAGGCAGCGCACCAGTGTGCGTGCGATGATCGACGCGACCGTCAAGGCGTTCGGCGGCCTCGACGTGATCTTCAACAATGCGGGGATCGCCCAGGTGAAGCCGTTCCTGGAGATCACAGAGGCCGATTGGCACAACGTGCTCGACGTCAATGCGCTCGGCGTCCTCATTGGCATGCAGGAGGCGGTGAAGACCTTCCAGACCCAGAAGCGGCGCGGCAAGATCGTCAACACCGCCTCGATCGCGGGCAAGCAGGGCTATGAGCCACTGGCGCATTATTCCGCCAGCAAGTTTGCGGTGGTGGCGTTGACGCAAGCCGCCGCGCGCGCGTTCGGTGGCCAGGGTATCACCGCGAACTGCATCTGTCCGGGCGTGGTGGCGACACCGATGTGGAAGCTGATCGACCAGGGCTTCCAGGACCATGGCCTCAGCAAGTCGCCGGAGGAAGCGTTCAACACCTTTGCCGCCAGCGCCGTGCTCGGCCGGCCGTCGCAGGCCGATGACCTCGTCGGTGTGGCGCGCTTCCTTGCCTCGTCGGAGTCCGATTTCATGACGGGACAGTCGCTGCTGGTTGACGGCGGCATGGTCTTCACTTGAAGTATCGGCATCGTCATCACCAGGAGAGAATGCCATGGCCGAAGGTTCAGCGAAGGATCGCCTCAAGGCGATGAATGCCCGTTATGCCGCGCTCGCGAAGGCCGCGCCGCAGCCGATGGGCGCATTTCGCAATCTGATGATCGAGGCATCGAAGGACGGCGTGCTGCCGGCGAAGTTCAAGGAACTCGTGGCGGTGGCGCTCGCCGTGCATCAGAACTGCAGCGACTGCATCCTGTTTCACGTCGCCAATGCACGCAACCACGGCGCCAGCCGCGAGGAGCTCGCCGAGGTGCTCGGCGTCGCCGTGGAGATGGGCGGCGGTCCCAGCTCGGTCTATGCCGGGCACGCGCTCGCGGCGTTCGACGAGCTCAGCCAGTAACGCGGCGCCTGTCGCGGCAATGTCGGGACGGGGCCTGCGAGTCCCGTCCCGGGCCCCCACCGGCAAGCCTGCAGCTGTCGAGAATCATGCGGGGTATCGTAGGTCTGCGCTGACACGCGATTGTCGCGTGCGGGTGGAACTCGACACGACAAATTGATGCCGCATTGATGATCGACGTTCCGCGATGACGATCGCCGATGCGTGGGGACGCAGATCCACGGCGATCGCGCGTCACGTCTTTGGGGTGTTTCGCGTCATTCACATGTCGGGTCGCAGGTCCTTCCGGGCCGCGATGACCCGTGTCCGATCACGTGCCGTCGGCCGCACGAGGCCGACGTAAGGGGGGACCATGCCCATCCGCGCCATCGGCGGAGGACTGTTCGCGCATGTCGTCGCGATCGCCGCCATGATCCTGATTGCTGCGGCCATCTTCTGCCTGCGATAGATCGCGTCGTCGTCCGCTATTTCGCGGGCTCGGCCTGCGGTAGTGGTGCGGTGGTCGCGTCAGTGACGGTGTGCTGCTGCGCCACGGCCTGTGGGGCGGCGGCCGGCGGCTGCGAGGCGTCCTTGAGATTTACCAGGTAACGCATCGCTGAACGGCTCGGCAGGAAGAAGTAGCCGCCGCCACGCACTGCGGTGAAGCTCTGCATGCCGTCGAGAATCACCGGCCCCGCATGGGTCGGGATGGTGAAGACGCGAGGAGCGCCCGGCACCGCCGTCGCGGTGATCGGATCCGGCTCGTCGGTCAGGCCATGGAACACCGGCGAAGAGATCCACGACTGCTGGATGAATTCGAACTGGCGCTCGATGTCGGCGCAGACGCCGATGAACAACAGGCCCTTCTCCTCCCGGCCGGCGCCGTCGGTCGCGATGTAGGAGCGCCCGCGCCGCATCAGGCGGTGGCGGTTGGTGATCTGCTGCTGCATCGGGTCGAGCGGCTCGAGGCTGTCGCGGGGGTTGGCGCGGCGCATGTGCGCGCCGAACGGGCAGGTCAGTCCCTGCGGATCGTCAGTGCCGTAGCTGAAGTCGTTGTCGTTCGCCAAGGTCGAGCCGGCGATCAGCGGCACGCCGCTGCGCTGCCGGCCCATCAGCTTCGCCGCGACCCAGTCCGCCGTCACGTCCGCGCCGTCGATCGTCGAGAGGCCGGTGCGCGCGCGCAACTCGTCGGCCTTCTGCCGGGTGAAGGCATCGAAGCCGTCGGCGTCGAGCGCGAACTGGCGGATCGTCAGGAACGCGCCGTTGCGGCCGAAGTCGCGGGTGTAGGGCGGCTTGGTGGCGAAGGCGGGGAAGCGCGCATAGGCGCCCGCCGGCACATTCGGCAGCGCGTCGATGTGGTCGCTCTCCGGATCGACCGTCGGGGTCGGCGGAAAGTAGTTCTGGTTGTTGCGGTAGCCGAGAATGAACTCGCCGGGCTCGACCACGTCGCGCGGCAGCGCGCCGAGGTTGAAGCGCTGCGTGCCCTTGATCACCGGCTGGGAGATGCCTTCGCGGAAGCCGAAATGATTGTAATCCGGTTTGCCGGGGCCGACCGGGCTGGTTTCGATGACATGGAGGAAGGCGCCGCTGCGTCCACCGAGGTGAGCGGCGTGCTGTGCCAGCAGTTGTTTGCATTCGTCGGGCGACTGGCCATAGACCAGCAGCACGGCATCGGCCGCGTCGCGGGCGCCGTCGCCGTCGGGGCGCGGCTGGTCCGCCCACAGCCAGCGGTCGGGCGCGGACAGGCCTGCGTCGCCGAGCACGCGATTGCGGCGCGCCATGCCGAAGTTGAATGCGCTCGGGAACGAGGCGAGCCCCTCGTCGGCGACCGCCGCCGCCATGCCGAGCTTGGCAAGACCGCTCGCGGAGAAGGCGACGAAGGTTGCGGAGGCGCTGAAGCGCTTGTCGCCGAAGGCGAGCGCCGCGGGGGCGCGATGCTCCTGGTCGGTGGTGGAGAAGCCGATGTCAGGCATCACCGTTTTCAGCCAGCCGCGGCAGATCGCGGCGTCGTCGGGCAGGCGCACCAGCGCGCAGCCCATGAACGGCAGCTCGCCGAGGCCGCGGAACACCAGCGACTGCACCTCGTCGGTCTCGATCGCATAATCGGGGCGCGGCAGCGAGGCGAAGCAGTCGAGCCAGGCGCGCGCCGCGGTCTCGGTGCGGGCGCGCATCAGGCCGTCATGAATCACGGCGTTGTCGCGGATCTGATCGGTGGTCAGGTGCGGGAAGCGGCTGTACCAGAACTGCGAGCGCACCTGCTGGCGGCGCACCCAGCGCTTGAAACGGTCGCCGTCCTGCGCGCCGCCATAGATCAGGAACTGGGTGCGCGGGAAGCCGGCGCCGTTGCTCCACGCCGCCGACTGGCCGGCATGGGCCTTCATCACGAAGTCCTCGAGATAACTCTCCCAGCTGCCGTCGAAGTTCGACAGGAAGATCAGTTTGTCGGTGCCGGGCAGGCGGAACCAGCGCGCGTAGTGGATGGTGCCCATGTTGAGCACGAAGCCGGGACGATAGGCGTTCACCACCAGCTGCTTGATGCCCCACAGCGCCAGCGCCAGCGTCAGCTTGCGAAACCGGCCGGGCTTGAGCGGCGTCACCGCGGTGAAGTGGTTCTGGACATAGCCGGGGGCATTTTCGGGTGCCGAAACCTCCTGGATATGAGCGAAGGCAGCCTCGCGGTCATCCGGCAGGTCGTGGTTCTCGTGCCAGCGCAACAGGGCGAGGAAGCCGGTCACGACAGCCGCGGTCAGGAGCAATGTCGCGAGCAGTGCGGTGCCTGCGGCGATCCCGAGCCGCCCGATCAGCACCGGTGACCAGCTGGCGCCGAGCGACAGGGTGGCGACGATTGTGCCGATCAGGAAGAGGCCTGCGAGCGTCCGGTACACGGGATTGAGCGCGCCGGAGGTCAGGAACGCGGCGAGCGCCTGGCGGCCGGTGCGATCGGTCCAGTCGGAGATCGCGAGCGTGCGGCGGCTCGGCCGGATCATGAAGTCGGCGAATCTTTGGCCGCGCGCCAGCAGGTCGCGCACGCGCGCGCGGTCGGGCTCAGGCACGTCAGGATTGTTGGCGTAGGCGACGAGCCGCGGGTTCTGGTGGATGAAGCCGCGGACATAGTCGAGCGCCACCATGGCGCGGCTGCCGAGGCCGAGGTGGTTGTCCTGGTAGTGCTGCAGCGCGTCGCGGGCGAACGCGGCGAGCTCGGTCTGCCGCGCGACGTCGTCGACGGCGAATTCCGGCGTACCGTTGAAGTTGAGGCCGGTCGCGCCCCACGGTTTGGTCTCGAACGTGATCGCGAAGCGGTCGAGGGCTTCAGTGAGCGGCAGCTGCTCGGCGCCTTCGGCAAGGGCGAAGATCGGTCCGAGCCAGGGCTGCGCCGCAGCGGCGTAGCGCGGCAGCGCGCTGCCGCGCTCGCCGTCGAGATTGAGTTCGAGCACCAGGGTGTGGGCGGGGGCGCCGTCGCTGCCGACGTCCACCATGGACAGCGAGGTGAAGTGCACGATGTCGGCGGCGGTGAGCGTCTGCGCCACCGCGCCGGTCGCGGGGTTGCCGAGGGCGTCGATCAGCGCCTTCGCCTGCGGCGCGCGTTGCGCCGGCACCGGCACACATACCACCAGCATCGTCTGGCTGCGCGGCGAGGCTGTCGGCTCGAATTCGACGTCGAGGCGGCGCGGGAACGGGCCGACCGAGACCGGACGGCCGGCGGCATCGGTGCTGCGGCGCAGGTTCTTCTGCGACAGCAGCGCACCGAAGATCTCCTGCATCTGGGTCAGCGCGACATACTTGCCGATGCACCAGTGCGGGCCGACGCCGAAGATCAGGTCGGGGTCCTTGTCGCGGCCGAGCTGGAAGCGCCCGGGGGATGCAAAGCGGCGGCGGTCGCGCAGTGCCGAGGACGTCGCCACCATCAGGATCGAGCCGGCGGGGACCTTGCGCGCGCGCCAGGTGCCCGGCGCGATGGCGCCGTCCTGCTTGGCGTAGCGCCACTGGCCCGGCGACAGCGCCGGGCTGAGGCGTGCGGCCTCCAGCAGGTAGTCGCCGAGCTTGTCCTTGTCGTTGGCCTGGGCGGCGGCGATGGCGCCGGCGAGGGCCTCGGGCTCGCCGAGCAGCACGTCGAACACCTTGCCGGCGGCCAGCGTCAGCGTCGGGATCAGGCCGGTGGCGAGCCCCATCAGGTTGGAGCGGATCATGTCGTCGGTGACCAGCGGATTGCCGTCCTGCAAGGCGAGCAGGCGGGTCATCAGGTTGTCGGCCGGCGGCGGGTCATCGGTCCGCATCCGCGTCTTGGTGCGCGCGATCGAGCGGTCGATGGTGCGGCGGACGTCGAACGCGGCGCGCAGCGCGCGCTGGTAGGTGTCGTCGTTGCCGAACGGATCGGCGAACAGCAGCAGCGAGATGGCGATGGTGTAGCCGGCGAAGGAATCATAGTCGTCGACCTCGATGCCGAGATAGTCGGCGCCGACCTCCGCGGCGACGCGGGTGATCAGGTCCTTCATGATGTCGATGCGCCCGCCCGAGGCAGCGAGCAGGCGCTGCGACAGTTCCGCCGTCTGGCGGCGGATGGTCGCGACGTCGCCGCGCTTCACCACGCCAGCGAGAATCTCATGCTCCTGCTGCTGCGCGGGCCCGTCCATGCCGAGCACGAGGTTGACGCCGGCAAGCTGGGTCATCTCCGGGCCGAACGGTACCTCGAATACGGTGCTGTCGTTCAGCACCTGGCGGACGTCGGCGTCGCGGGTGACGACAACGAGGCGGCCGAATTTCGGATTCGGCCAGACCGCGCGGAAGATCGCGAAGGCGATCAGCGTTACCTTGTAGAACAGCCAGGTGCCGATCCGCGACGCGAGGCCGGAGCTCGCGTAGGCGTCGATGTCGTAGTCGGGGACCGAGGGGCGTCCGGTGCGGTTCTCTGCCAGACGCGCATTGATGGTGTCGAAATACTTGAAAGCAGGCATGGCTCCGCTCGCAATTTGCGGATGGAAACAAAATGGAAAAGGCGGCCGTCAAACGGGATCGAATGTGGTCGTCAAGCAGGACAGAATGCAGTGGTCAAACGGGGTCGAATTGATTCACCGGCGCACCGGAGACCAAACGGGCGACTGCCGCCATCGTATTGGCGAAGTAGTCCGTCCAGGTGCGCTCAGTGAAAGGAAGCCATTCAATATAGCTGCGCGAAAAATCGGGCTTGGCAATCATCATTTCGGCGAAGGCCTGTTTCGCCGCAGCAATGTCCCCTTGTTCGAACAGGGCCGTCACCTTGATCATGCATGCATACCAGTAGCCGGGGCGGCGCATCAAGGCGCGATCGGCAAATCCGATCGCCTGCGGCCATTCGCGGCACATGCAATGGGCGATGGCGAGCTCGCCGATCGGGTAGAAGATATGGAGGTCATTCGGGCTGAGCCGCAGCGTCATCTCCAGCGGCGCGAGCGCTTCCTTCGGCCGGCCGGACAGGATCAGGCAGCTGCCGAGCTCGGCATGGGCCAGCGCCAGGCTGGGATTGAGGTCGATCGCGCGGCGCAGCATGTCCTCCGCCGTGCCGGTGCGGCGCAGCCACATCTCGGCCATGCCGGCCAGCATGTGGCCGCGGCCGTCGTTGCAGTCGGCGAGAATGGCGCGCTGCGCGGTGCGCCGCATCTCCTGGATCTTGCTGGCGGGCAGGCGGCCGGTCCAGATCGACCAGCTCAGGTAGAAAGTGTGCTGAATCAGGGCCTCGGAGGATTCCGGGTCGAGCACCAGCGCTTCGGCGAACAGCCGCCGCGCCTTCTCCGCGTCGTCCCGCGAGAAGCGATTGAGGTGCCAGCGGCCGCGCCAGATCAGATCGTTGACGTCGAGGCTGTCACGCCGGCCATTGCGGGCGCGCAGCTGCTCGGCATGGTCGATCCGGCTGTCGAGCGCGGCGACGAGCTCGGCTACCACCTGCTCGATGTGCTCGAAACCGCACGGCGAGGGCAGGCCGAGCCGCTGCGACCACAGTGTCAGGTTGCTGGTGGCGTCCGTGAGGCTGATATGCAGCATGAACTTGCCGCCGAACCGGCGCAGCCGGCCGTCCAGCAGGTAGCGCGCGTCGAGCTGCTGGCTGATGCCCTTGCGATCGTCCTGGCCGGCGAAGCCGAAGCTCGAGCTGCGGGCGATCACCGGCAGCCAGCGCAGGCACGACAGGCGGTCGATCAGATCCTCGCTGATGCCTTCGGAAATGTAGTCGTTGGCCGCATCCCCGGTGAAGTTCTCGAACGACAGCACGGCAAGCGCCGGACGGTCCTTGAAGGTGCCGCGCAGCGACTCGGCCGGAGCAGTGCCCTGTTTGGGCGTTGCAGCGGCTGCCGGCGACGGATCACGCAGGGCAGTGCCGTTGCCGGACGCCGTGCGCGCGGCCCGTTTCTTGAACAGGCTGGCGCGGTCGTGGCGCTGCTCGCGCAGCCATTCCTCGAAGCCGGCTTCGCCGGGGATATCCAGCCCTTCGAGAAAATCGCCACTCGCTGCGTCGGCCGGCGCGGAGCGGGAGGGGCGCGCATCGATGTCGATGCGGTCGAGCTGCAGACGAATGACCTCGCGCTCGCAGACCAGCAGCGGATTATCGGCGTGATTGAGCCGTTTGCGCAGGTTGAGGAGCTCGCGTCGCAGGCTGCCCTGGGCTTCCTGGGTCTGGCGGCTGCCCCACAGTCGGTCCTGCAGCCATGCTCGGGTGCGTTCGCCGTCGCGTGCCGTCGCCAGCATGGCGATCAGCGCCATGCCCTTCTTGCTGGAAATGCCGACACGCTCGCCGCCGGGTGCGGACAGGCGGAAGGGTCCCAACAAGCTCAACTGGTACTGTGAACGCAACATACCCCTTAGGTCCCCAGAACCTCGCCGAGGTTAGCAGTTTTCACGTTTTTATCACGCTTTTTTCGCCGCCTGACCGAGTTGACCTCACGCTCAACGGACGCGATTGCGGTACAAGACTCCCACTGAGGTAAGGCACTCGCCGAATATAGAACGGCGAAACGTCCGAAGGGCAGGTGGCAGCCTTCCGGACGATGCCAATAAGGGGCGGCCGTATCGCAACGGCCCAAATCGATTTCATCACCAAACAATTTTCAGCACCGCGGGTGCTCCGGTGATTCCGGGGCACCCGTCGGTCTGAGTCCGTCCGGCGGATGCCCCATCGTGCGCCGCGCCATGCGCGCTCACCGATCGGGTGCTACGGATACCGTAGCTCGACCGAGGGGTCCAGAGTGCAGGCGTCATCCACTGGTATGAGGGCGCGCACGCTCAGCATGCGGTCCTAGGCCTCGGCATGGACCCTATGGGGCGATTGGCTGCCGGCCGTGAACGCCGTCCGCGCGAGGATGGGTGTTCCGTCACAGCCGTTGCCGGTCCATGCCCGCCGCGACATCGCCGCCGCGACATCGCAGTCGATGTCTACCCGGATACCGCTGGCGAGCCTCGCACTGCCATTGAGCACCCTGTCGGCGAACACGCGGGGGCGATGGCGCGTCGATCGGTCGGGCTCGAAGCGGACGAGACGGGTGCACTTGCAACTGAACTGGCGGCTCCTCGGGCGTCGGCGCTGGCTTTCCGGTGGACGGCGTCCGGACCTGATTCTGCGAAATGTCCGGGGGCGGGACGCGCTTTTTGCGGTTGCGTTTGCGGCGTGGATGGATCAGGGTCCCGCCGTGCGTGCAGCGTGGCGCGCGTCCGCTGGCCGGCCCGCATCGTCGGCGCCGTCGCCCCCTTGGGGCTCGCCTTGGGCGTTCCTCATCCCGGAACATTTCTCATCCCGGAACATCGTGTCGTCTGATCTGCTCCCGCGAGCGCCGCGCCCGTCGCGCTGGCGTCGCTTCCTTGAAAGCATTGCTCCCGCTCTGCCCGGCGCCACACTGCGGGACCGGCTGATCGCGTGCGCCGGCGCGTTGCTCGCGGTCGGCCTCACCGGGCTGCTCTGCACATTCGGCTTTGGTCATGGCGCCGGCGCGCCGCTGCTGGTCGCATCCGTCGGCGCATCGGCGGTGCTGCTGTTTGCCGTGCCGGCGAGCCCGCTGGCGCAGCCCTGGCCGATCATCGGCGGCAATACGCTGTCGGCGCTGGTCGGCATCGTGGTGGCGCGCCTGATCGACGATCCGCTGCTCGCGGCCGCCGTCGCGGCATCCCTCGCCATCGCGGTGATGTCGCTGGCGCGCTGCCTGCACCCGCCCGGCGGCGCGATGGCGCTCACCGCTGCGGCTGGCGGGCCGGCGGTGGCAGCCTCCGGCCTGATGTATCCGTTGGTGCCGGTCGCGCTCAACTGCGTCGTGCTGGTGGCGCTTGGCTGGCTGTTCCACCGCTTCACCCGCCATGCCTATCCGCACCGGCCGGCTGCGCCGGTGAATGCGCATGGCACTGCGGATCGTCCGGCCGCGCTGCGCACCGGCTTTCGCGCCGAGGATATCGACGGCGCGCTGAACGATTTCGGCGAAGCCTTCGACATCGATCGCGCCGACCTCGACCGCCTGCTGCGGCGGGTGGAGCAGCGCGCGCTGGAACGCGCCCATGGCGTGCTCAACTGCGCCGACATCATGTCGCGTGACGTGATCCACATCGACGAGAATGCCGAGCCGGCCGCGGCGCGCGCGCTGTTGCTCGACCATGCGGTGCGCTCGCTGCCGGTCGTGGACCGCGCCGCACGGGTGGTCGGGGCGATCGGTCTGCGCGAGCTCGCCCGGCCGGGACGCAGCGTGCGTGAACTGATGGCGGAGGCGCGCACGGCGCAGCCGCAGACGCCGGCGCTGCGGCTGCTGGCGCCGCTGACCGACGGCCGCACCCATGCGGTGATCGTGGTCGATCAGGAGCGGCGTGCCGTCGGCATCGTGACGCAGACCGATCTCCTGGTCGCGATGGCGCGCGCGGATGGCGAGGCCCGCGCGAAGGTGGCGTGACCAGCGCGTGTCGCGGGCCAGCGCGATGTTCTACTCGGGAAGCGGCAGCCGGCCCGTGTTCTTGTAGGTCTTGATCGCGAAATTGGAGCGCACGTCCTTGACGTGCGGGACCTTCAGCAGTTTCTCGAACAGGAAGCGCTGATAGGCGTCCTGATCGGCGACCACGACCTCGAGCAGGAAGTCCATGTCGCCGGAGATCAGCTGGCAGGACAGCACTTCCGGCCAGCGGCCGATCGCCGCCACGAATTCGCTGGCCTCGATGTCCTGGGGGCGGTCGAACTTGACGCCGACGAACACCGTCACCCCGAGGTCCAGCGCCTTGCGGTCGAGCTCGACACGCCAGCCGCGGATGATGCCCTCGTCCTCCAGCCGCTTGACCCGGCGCAGGCAGGGCGGGGGCGACAGCCCGATCTTTTCGGCCAGGGCGACGTTGGTGAGGCGCGCATCCTTCTGCAACTCGGCGATGATCCGGCGATCGAACTGGTCGAGAACGATTTTGGCCATGGCTCTCCCGGTCGCCGGCGAAGGTGAGGGATATGCGATTAAAGGCTGCGCCCCGCCTTGTAAATCACCGCGGGGAGCGGTGCCTGTGGGAGCGCAGGCCGGCGCTCCGGCGGGACGATGGCCCGGGGCGCGTCCTCGGCCGGCTTCGGTCAGATTTTGTTAGCCATGCCATGGAACTCGGGCGGCGGGACCGGTCCCGGGCGGGCGAGTTCGCGCCGCGAGGTGCATCCGGTTCATGTTTCCTCAAAGAATACCGGCCACGGTTCCGCAGCCGGTCGGGGCTTAGGGAGCCGGCATTCGGGGTTGGACATGCGAACGCCATTGCGCGCGGACGTCTCGAAGCTGCTCGCCGGCGATCTCGCTGCGTTCGGAGGGCCGCCGACCGACGAGGAGGCCGCTGGCGTCATCCGCGCCGAGCAGGTCGCTCTGGTGCTGCGTCACGCGCCCGGCATCATGCTCGCCAATGCCGGCAACGCGCTGATGCTGCTGCTGGCGCTGTGGAATACGTCGCTACGCTGGCCGGCCGCGCTGTGGAGCGGCGCCGTGATCGTCACGGTGCTGACCACGCTGCTCAAGGGCCGTGGCTCGTGGCAGGTGACCAAGCCGCGTTCGGTGTCGCGCCGCACCATCCACCGTCTGGTCCGCAACGGCTTCGTGCTCGGTTGCGTCTGGGCGCTTCTGCCGCTGTGCTTCTTTGCCGACGCCGGCAATGGCGGCCAGCTCGTGATCACCTGCCTGTGCGCCGGCATGCTGGCCGGTGGCGCGCTCGCGTTCGCCACGATTCCGGTTGCCGCGGTCGGCTTCAACGGGCCGATCGCCATCGGCGCGATCGCCTGCCTGATCCGCATCGGCGATTTCACCTCGTGGCTGATGATCGCGCTGATCGTGCTCTATGTCGGCGTGCTGCTGCACGGCGTGCTCGCCTATGCCTTCGAGTTCACCGCGAGCCTCGTGCGGCAGATCGAGGCCGGCAAGGCGGCGCGCCAGGATGCGTTGACGCGGCTGCCCAACCGCTTCGCCTTCAACGAGGCGCTGGACGCCTGCCTCACAAGGCTGCTGCCGGGCGGCGTCGAGTTCGCGATCCTGCTGCTCGACCTCGACCGCTTCAAGGAGATCAACGACCAGTACGGCCATCCTGTCGGTGATGGATTCCTGATCGAGGTCGCCGCCAGGCTGCGGCGCTGCACCGGAGAGGGGGACATCGCCGCGCGCATCGGCGGCGACGAGTTCGCGCTGATCGCCACCGGCCTGACGCGGCCCGAAGATGCGCTGGCGCTTGCCGAGCGCATCATTGCCGCGTTCGCCGCTCCCTTCCGTGTCGAGGAATGCGAACTCGTGGGGGCGACCAGCATTGGCATCGTGGTGGCGCCGCGCGACGGCATCACCGCGAACGAGTTGCTCAAGCACGCCGACATGGCGCTCTATCGCGCCAAGCGCGCGGGCCCTGGCACCATCCAGTTCTTCACGCCGGGCGACGACATTGCCGCTCGCGAGCGCCGCGCACTGGTGCGCGATCTCGAGCAGGCGGTGGCACGTAACGAGCTGGCGCTGGTCTATCAGCCGGTCCTCGATCTGCGGGCTGGTCGCATCGTCGGCTGCGAGGCCCTGGTGCGCTGGCATCACCCCCAGCGCGGCCTGGTCTCGCCGGCGGCATTCATTCCGATCGCGGAGGAGACCGGGCTGATCCACGGCATCGGCGACTGGGTGATCCGACAGGCTTGCGCCACGCTGGCGCGGTGGCCGGCCGAACTGCGTGTCGCGGTGAATGTCTCTGCAGCCCAGTTGCAGAACAATGGCATCCTGCAGACCGTGGTGCGTGCGCTGGCGGACGCCGGCGTCGCGCCGCAGCGCCTCGAAATCGAGGTGACGGAATCGATGCTGCTGACGAAATCAGGTGCCGTGCCGCCGGTGCTCGACGCGCTGCTCGCGCTCGGCGTGACGCTGTCGCTCGACGACTTCGGCACCGGCTTCTCCTCGCTCACCTACCTGCGCAAGCTGCCGTTCAGCCGCATCAAGATCGACCAGTCGTTCATTCGCGACATGCTGACCCAGCCGGATTGTGCCGCGATCGTCCGCTCGGTGATCGCGCTGGCGCGCGACCTGCGCATCGGCGTGGTGGCGGAGGGCGTCGAGACCGCGCCGCAGCTCGACACGCTGCGCGATGCCGGATGCGACGAGGTGCAGGGCTACCTGATCGGCAGGCCGATGCCGGCCGACGATGTGCTGACGTTGCTTGGCATGGCGCAGCCGCAGGCCGGCCACGCCGCCTGACCGTCCCGAAAATCGCGCGGCTTGCCTCTCGCAGCCGGCATACGGATGCCTATATTTCCTTTATATGTGATGGTAGGGAGCCGCAGCTGATTCGGTCTCCCGAAACAGCTGCCCCATGCGACCGCTCCCGGCAAAGGAGGTGTGTCGTGCTTGATTTCGCCAGCCTCGAGGCGCGGTTCGGCGCCACGAACTATGCACCGCTGCCCGTTACCCTGGTGCGTGGTGATGGCGTCTATCTCTTCGACGATCAGGGCCGTCGCTACATCGACATGATGGGTGCCTATTCGGCGGTCTCTTTCGGCCATTGCCATCCGCGCCTGATCGCGGCGCTGACGGGCCAGGCCAAGCGTCTCGACACCATTTCGCGCGCCTATTTCAACGATCGGCTCGGGCCGTTCCTGGGGCGCGCCTGCGCGCTCACCGGCATGGACGCGGCGCTGCCGATGAACAGCGGCGCGGAAGCAGTCGAGACCGCGCTCAAGGCGGCGCGCAAATGGGCTTACAAGGTTAAGGGCGTGCCGGCCGACCGCGCCGAGATCGTCGTCGCCGATGGCAATTTCCACGGCCGCACCATCACCATCGTCGGCTTCTCCACCGTTGAGCAGTATCGCGACGGCTTCGGGCCGTTCCCGGCGGGTTTCCGCCATGTGCCGTTCGGCGATGCGGCGGCCCTTGCGGCGGCGATCACCCCGCATACCGCGGCGTTCCTGGTCGAGCCGGTGCAGGGCGAGGGCGGCATCAACGTGCCACCGGACGGCTACCTCGCCGAAGTCGCGGCGATCTGCCGCGCCAACAACGTGCTGCTGCTCTGCGACGAGGTACAGAGCGGGCTCGGCCGCACCGGGCGGATGCTCGCTTGTGAGCATGACGGCGTCATGCCCGACGGGCTGATGCTCGGCAAGGCGCTCGGCGGCGGCTTGCTGCCGGTGTCGCTGTTTCTCGCACGGCGCGAGGTGATGGACGTGTTCGTGCCGGGTGACCATGGCAGCACCTTCGGCGGCAATCCGATCGCCGCGGCCGTGGGCCTCGCCGCGCTCGATCTGCTGGTCGAGGAGCACCTGGTCGAGCGCTCGGCCGAGATGGGCGCGCACCTGATGCGGCGGCTCGCGGCGATCAACAATCCGCTGGTCGCCGAGGTGCGCGGCCGCGGCCTTTTCGTCGGTCTCGAACTGCGCCGCGACGTCGCCGCGGGCGACGTGGTGCGCAGCCTGCTGCAGGCCGGCGTGCTCACCAAGGACACCCATCGCAACACCATCCGCTTCGCGCCGCCGCTGATCATCGACGCGCGCCAGATCGACTGGGCGGTGGACCGCCTCGCCGAGGTGCTCGACGCGGCGGTGCCGCCGCAGGCAACTGCCGAAGCGGAGCCGGCGAAATGACCGTGTGGTTGCACGATGGGAAAGAACGCCTCGGCTGAAGCCGGGGCTATGCCACCTCAGGGTGAAGGACGACACTGATCAACCGGAACAGTCTTTGCTTACCCCAACGCAACGCGCTGCCTGGACGCCTCAGCTGATGTCGAACGTCACGCCCTGGGCGAGCGGCAGGTCGCGGCCGTAGTTCACCGTGCTGGTCTGGCGGCGCATGTAGGCCTTCCAGGCGTCGGAGCCGGCTTCGCGGCCGCCGCCGGTCTCCTTCTCGCCGCCGAACGCGCCGCCGATCTCGGCGCCCGACGGGCCGATGTTGACATTGGCGATGCCGCAGTCGGAGCCCGCTGCGGCGACGAAGGCTTCGGCCTCGCGCAGGTCGCTGGTGAAGATCGACGACGACAGCCCCTGGCGCACGGCGTTGTGCAGGCGCACCGCCTCGTCGAAATCGTCATAGGCGATGACATAGAGGATCGGCGCGAACGTTTCGTTGAGCACGGGCCCGACCTGTTGCGGCATCTCGACCAGAGCTGGTGTCACGTAATAAGCCTCTGCGCCGAGGTCGCCCGCGACGCGCGCGCCGCCGGTTATCGTGGCGCCATTCTCGCGGGCGCGCACCAGCGCCGCCTGCATGCGGCTGAAAGCGTCGCCGTCGATCAGCGGGCCGACCAGGACGCGGGGATCGTCGAGCGGATTGCCGATCGGCAGGTTGGCGTAGACGCGCTTGAGCTTGCCGAGCAGCGCGGCGTGCACGCTGCGATGCACGAACAGCCGCCGCAGCGTGGTGCAGCGCTGCCCCGCGGTGCCGACCGCGGCGAAGGTGATGGCGCGCAGCGCGAGGTCGAGATCCGCCGACGGGCAGACGATGGCGGCATTGTTGCCGCCGAGCTCGAGGATCGCGCGGCCAAAGCGCTGCGCGAGGCGTGGGCCGACGACGCGGCCCATGGCGGTCGAGCCGGTGGCCGACAGCAGCGGCACGCGGGGATCGTCCACGAGACGCTCACCGACCTCGCGGCCGCCGATCAGCACTGCCGAGAGCCCCTTGGGCGCGTCGCCGAACTTCTGGAGTGCGCGCTCGACAAGTGCCTGCACGGCGAGTGCCGTCAGCGGCGTCTTCTCCGAGGGCTTCCAGATCACGGGATCGCCACATGCCAGCGCCAGCGCCGCATTCCACGCCCATACCGCGACGGGGAAGTTGAACGCGGTGATGACGCCGACCGGGCCGAGCGGATGCCACTGCTCCATCATGCGGTGGTTCGGCCGCTCGCTGGCGATGGTGAGGCCGTGGAGCTGGCGCGACAGCCCGACGGCGAAGTCGCAGATGTCGATCATCTCCTGCACTTCGCCCTGGCCCTCGGAGGCGATCTTGCCGGCCTCGATGGTGACGAGCGCGCCGAGATCGCTCTTGGCCGCGCGCAGCTCCGCGCCGATCAGGCGCACCAGCTCGCCGCGCCGCGGCGCCGGCACGTCGCGCCAGGCGAGGAATGCCTGTTCCGCGGCGGCGAGGGCGGTCTCGATCTCGGCCGGTGTGGCGTCGGCGACATGGCCGATCACCGCGCCGGTCAACGGCGAGTGCACGGCGCGGCCGGTGCCGGCATAGCGGGTGTGGGGAACGCCGAAATTCTGCAGGATGGAAGCGACGCGTGCGATGAGGGGCATGGCTGGGTCCGGCAATGGGTGCGTAATCGGATCAGTCTATCACGATGCGGCCGCCGCCGCTGCAAAGGCTTGCCGGCTCCCGCGCGGTAGTGGGATAAAGGGCCGAAGAGGAAACAGGATGCGATCATGACCAACATGTTTGATCTGTCGGGCCGCGTCGCGGTGGTGACCGGCGGCAATGGCGGTATCGGGCTCGGCATCGCCGAGGCGCTGGTGGCCCATGGTTGCGCGGTGTCGATCTGGGGCCGCAACGCCGAGAAGAACACTGCGGCGCTGGCGCGGCTGCGCAAGCTCGGCGACAAGGTAGAGGCGCAGGTCTGCGACGTCGCGAGCCGCGAGGCGGCGATCGCGGCCACCGAGGCGACGCTCAAAGCATTCGGCCGCATCGACGGCTGTTTCGCCAATGCCGGCATCGGCGGCGGCGGCCGCACCGCCTTTGCCGATCGCACCGAGGACGACTGGCGGCGGATGTTCTCGATCAATCTCGACGGCGTGTTCCATGCCTTCCAGCCGGTGGTGCGGCACATGATCGCGCGGGCAGGGCAGGGCGATGCGTTCGGCCGGTTGGTTGCGACGTCCAGCATGGCATCGCTGTTCGGCACCGCGCGCAACGAGCACTATGCCGGCTCCAAGGCGGCGATCAATTCGCTGATCCAGGCGCTGGCGGTCGAGCATGCGCGCTATGGTGTCACCGCCAACGCCATCCTGCCGGGCTGGATCGACACCGAGATGACCGGCAGCCTGCAGGCCAACGACAAGTTCATGGCCAACGTGATGCCGCGTATCCCGGTGCGCCGCTTCGGCACGCCGGAGGATTTTGCCGGCATCGCCGTCTACCTGATGAGCCGCGCATCCGCCTATCACACCGCCGACACCATCGTCATCGACGGCGGGTATAGCGTGTTCTGAGCGCGGTATTCGCGTGTTGCTGTACGCCGAGGCGTCGTCTCGCAGGAGGCGGTGCCTTGCTCATGTCGCTCACGCGCTCTCTTGACGCATGTGGAAAATCGGCGCATCAATCCGCCGCTGAAACTGTGCCGGCTTTTGCCGGCGTTCCGAGGATCGTATGAGCATGTTTCGCTCGCAGATGACCGCACGGCTTGAACGCCACCGGATCGCACCGGTCGGCGCGCTGCCGCGCATGGATCTGCAGCTCGCACAGCCGTCGTCCCCGTCGTTCGTCCTATCGAGCCTCGGCATATCACCTCGGACATAACAGGCAGGCGGGCATAGCTCTCTGCCATTCGGCGGAGGGCTCCATGGCCCACAAGCGTTTCACCAGACCATCTGGCCTTTCATCATCCGGCGGAGCCGCGTCGTTCGACGACGCAGGATCGTGCGCGCAGGCATCGCGCGGCTCCTTCATCCGTCACAGTCCGCGCGGCCGACGTGCCCGTGGGGGCGGATCCATTCGTTTGCATTTTGCAGGAGGAGAATGTCATGCGTTCTGATCCCTACATGGAGCGTGCGCGCGAGCTCTGCATCGCTGCCGGCATCGATCCCGACACGCGGGTCGGCGAGGGACGCGGCATGCCGGCGTGGTGTCTGTACCGCGACGCGGCGCGCAAGGAGAAGGTGGCGCGCGAGCTCGACGCGGCCGCGGCCGCGAGCGCGACCAATCGCCCGCAGGAGGTGCGGTTCAATAATGCGCCGCTCAAGGTGTTCGGCCAGCACGAGCCCAACACCGTCGCGCAGATGCACAACTGCATGGCGGTCGGCAATGTCGTCGGCGGCGTGGTGTGCGCCGACGGCCATCTCGGCTATGCCCAGCCGGTCGGCGGGGTGATCGCCTACGAGAAGCAGATCAGCATCTCCGGCGTCGGTTTCGACATCGGCTGCGGCAATATGGCGGTGCGCCTCGATACGCCGTTCGCCGCGATCGCGGATCGCGTCGGGGCGATCGTGCGCGACGTCGCGCAGGTGATCTCGTTCGGCATCGGCCGCGCCAACAGCGAGCGAGTCGAGCACGATCTGTTCGACGACGGCGATGCCTGGAAGGCGTCCGACATGGAGGGCTACCGCGCCAAGGCGCTGTCGCAGCTCGGCACCGTCGGCTCCGGCAACCACTATGTCGACTTGATGCGCGACGAAACCGGCCATGTCTGGATCGGCGTGCATTTCGGCAGCCGCGGCCTCGGCCACACCAGTGCGACGCGCTACCTCAAGGCCGCCGGCGGGAAGGACGGCATGAATGTGCCGCCGGCGGTCGTCGACGAGGACAGCGAGCTCGGCCAGCGCTACATCGCTGCGATGCAGCTGGCCGGACGCTATTCCTATGCCGGCCGCGAGTGGGTGGTGGAGCGCGTGCGCCGGATCATCGGCGGCGCGGTCACCGACATGGTACACAACCATCACAACTACGCCTGGCGCGAGACGCACGGCGGCGCCGATCTGTGGGTGGTGCGCAAGGGCGCGACGCCGGCGTTTCCAGGACAGCGCGGCTTCGTCGGTGGCTCAATGGGGGATGATGCTGTCATCATCGAGGGGATCGACAGCCCGGAAGCGCGGGCCGCGTTCTACTCGACGGTGCACGGCGCCGGCCGGCTGTTCGGACGCAACGAGGCGAAGCGGCGTTTCACTCGGGCGGAGATGGATCGCTGGCTGCGTGAGCGCGGCGTCACTTTGATCGGCGCCGATCTCGACGAGAGCCCGATGGCCTACCGCCGCCTGCCGGAGGTGATCGCCGAGCATGCCGGCACTGTGCGCGTGCTGCACACGCTGCGGCCGTTCGCCGTGGTGATGGCGGGCGAGGGCGAGTTCGATCCGTTCAAGGATTGAGGGGCGCGCCGCTTCCGGTTGGGAGCGGCGCGCGTGGTCTCTCTCCTCGTCCTGAGGAGCCTGCGCTAGCCAAGCGTCTCGAAGGATGAGGCCGCGGGCGGCGAGGCACGGGCCTCATGGTTCGAGACGGCGCTGCGCGTCTTCTCTCCAAGAGGAGGTGTTCACTCCCACCGCGCGCCGAGGCGTTCGGTCAGCTCTTTGCACGTCGCCTGCAGCTTCGCGAGGATCGCGGCGTCGTCGTCGCGGTTGAAAGCCGGCGTCGCCATCACCGTCACCACCAGCGCGGCGCGGCCCTGGATGTCGAGGATCGGCACTGCGGTGGCGCGCAGGCCCGGGATCAGGAGTTCGTCGACCGAGGCCGACATGGTGCGGCGGACCTTGTCGCGGATGGCGGCGACGTCGACGTCGGGGGCGCGCGGATCGTCGGCTTTCGCCTGTTCGACGGCGCCGATGCGCTCCTCCTCGCCCATGAAGGCGAGGAAGGCGTGGCCGGTGGCGGAGCCGAGCAGCGGCAGCACCGAGCCGACGGCGAGCGAGGTGATGACGGGCGTGCGGCCGGCGTGCCAGCGCACGATGGTCGGGCCGAGCGGGCCGCGCGCCGCCACCAGCGTCGAGCGCCCGGTCTCGCGGGTGAACTCGGCGATGGCCGGATCGGCCTCGGCGAATACGTCGGTGCGCGCCAGTGCCGCGAGCCCGATCTGGATCGCCTGCGCGCCGAGGTCGTAGCGGCCGGACGCGTCGTCCTGGCGCGCCATGCCCGAGGCGATCAGGCTGGCGAGATAGCGATGCGCTTGCGAGGCGGACAGCTCGGCGCGCTTTGCGACCGCGGTCAGCGTCGCTGCCTGCGGCTCGGCGGCGAGCGCCGCCAGCACGCGCAGGCCGATCTCGACCGACTGGATGCCGCGCCGCGCCGCCGGCGCGTCGTCGGCCTCGTGCTCGGCGCTCTCGTCCGTGGGTGTGTCGGCTGGGGCTTTCGTCTTTGGTGGGCGCATGGGTGGGGCTTTCGAAAGTCGGCTGCCGGTTGATCTTGTTCCTTGTCATTCCGGACGCCGCGCAAGCGGCGATCCGGAATCTCTGGGCGGCAACTGCTGGATTCTGGGTTCGTCGCTGGCGCGACGCCCCGGAATGACGACACAAACTTCTAGCCGTCCTTTGGCGCGCCGTCGTCGGCCGAAAGCAGCGCCCAGAACGCCGGATCGACGGTGGCCCCCTTCAATCCGCCGGCGGCGTCGATCAGCGCCCACGCCCGCACTTCATGGCCGGTGCCGACCAGGCGGCCGCCGGTGCTGAAGCGGTAGTCCACCTTGAAGCGCCGCTCGCGCTCCAGCGCCACCGTCACCTCGATGTCGAGGACGTCGTCATAGCGCGCCGGCGACTTGAAGTCGGCATGGGCCTGCACGATCGGCGTCACCGCGCCGAAGCGCTTGCGCACCTCGCGCTGGCTCAGGCCGCGCGCCCGCAACAGCCGCTGGAAGCTGCTGTCCAGCCAGTAGAAGTAGTTGGGATAAAAGACGATTCCGGCTTCGTCGCAGTCGCCCCATTCGATCGTCAGGCTGGTCTTGAACATCGGCTTGCCTCGGTGCGTGTTTTTGTATATTGAGGAATGAATTTCACAATGTCAAAAAATAGCGGGAGGCGCCGATGCGCATGGCCGTGCTGGGCGGAGGGCCGGGAGGCCTCTACGCCGCCTATCTCTGGAAAAGCAGGCATCCGCAGGACGAGGTCGTGCTGTTCGAGCAGAACCCGGCCGGCGTCACCTGGGGCTTTGGCGTAGTGTTCTCGGACCAGGCGCTCGATTTCCTGCGCGCCGACGATCCCGACACGGTGGACGCCATCGCGCCGCGCATGGAGCGCTGGGCCAACATCACACTGACGCTGCGCGGCGAGAGCCTCGAGATCGACGGTGTCGGCTTCTCCGCCATCGGCCGGCTCGAGCTGCTGACCCTGCTGCAGCAGCGCGCAGCTGCAGTCGGCGTGGAGCTGCGCCACCAGCACACGGTGCAGTCGCTCGACGAGCTCGCGGGCTACGACCTCATCGTCGCCGCCGACGGCCTCAACTCGCTGGTACGGCGCGGCTTCGAGGGCGATTTCGGCACCTCGCTGTCGTACTCGGCCAACAAGTTCGCCTGGTACGGCACGCCCAAGCGCTTCGAGACGCTGTCGCAGACTTTCATCGCCACCGATCGCGGCCATTTCAACGCCCATCACTACCGTTACTCGCCGACCATGAGCACGTTCCTGGTGGAGTGCGACCGCGCCACCTGGGAAGCTTACGGATTCGCCGACAAGACTGTGGAGGAGTCGCAGGCCATTTGCGAGCAGGTCTTCGCCGGCGTGCTCGACGGCCAGCCGCTGGTGTCGAACCGCTCGATCTGGCGCAATTTCCCGTGGATCTGGAACGAGCGTTGGTCGTTCCGCAACATCGCTCTGATCGGCGACGCGCTGCACTCGGCGCATTTCTCCATCGGCTCGGGCACGCGGCTCGCCATCGAGGACGCCATCGCGCTGACGAAATCGCTGGAGGCGGCGCGCGGCGACCTGCCCGCCGGCCTGTCGCAGTACCAGGCCGCACGCAAGCCGATCGTGCATAAACTGGTCACCGCCGCGCGCGCCAGCGCCGACTGGTACGACCGCTTTCCCCAGCACATGGCGCTGCCGCTGGAAGACTTCGGCCACAGCTACATCACGCGCTCCGGCCGCATCGACGATGCGCGGCTGCGCACGATGGCGCCGCACTTCATGGCGCGTTACGACGCCGCGCACGGCGGCGGGCGTCAGGCGGGAGGCAGCCGATGACCACGTCAGCAACGCTCATCGCCGATCAGGTGCCGGCGGATAGCGCCGGTGCCAGCGAGATCGGCTTCGAGATCCCCGCGCGCTACAATGCCAGCCGCATCCTGTTCGACAATCTCGCCGCCGGCCGCGGCGATGCGCTGGCGCTGACCGGGCCCGCCGGCACGCGCACCTACAGCGAGCTGTGCGCGGACGCCGCGCGCTGGGGCCACGGCTTCGCCGCGCTCGGGCTCACCCGCGGCGACCGCATCCTGATGTTCCTCGACGACACGCCGGCCTATCCCGCCGCGTTCTTCGGTGCGGTGCGCGCCGGCTTCGTGCCGCTGCTCATCAACACGCTGACGCCGCCGGACCTGCTGCAGTTCTACCTCGCCGATTCCGGCTCGCGGGTCGCGGTGGCGGACGCCGAGTTCACCGCGCGCTTCGACGTCACTGCCTGCGCCGACACGCAGCTCGCGACCCTCGTCGTCGTCAACGGCGCGCCCGCTGGCCATGCGGTCGGGCGCACGCTGCTGGCCGACGACTGGCTGCAGGCCTTTCCGACCGAGCTTGCGGAGGCCGACACCCATCGCAACGAGATGGCGTTCTGGATGTACTCGTCCGGCTCGACCGGGCGGCCGAAGGGCATCGTCCATCTGCAGCACGACATGGCCTACACCGATGCCGCGTTCGGCCGGCCGGTGCTGCAGCTCAAGCCCGGCGACATCTGTTTCTCCGTGCCGAAAATGTTCTTCGCCTATGGCTTCGGCAACTCCGTCACGTTTCCGTTCGCGGCAGGCGCGGCGACCTTGCTGCTGCCGGGCCAGCCGCGCCCCGAGGCGATCTTCTCAGCGCTCGGCCGCTTCCGCCCGACCGTGTTCTTCGGCCTGCCGACGCTCTACACCGCGCTGACCAAGGCGGACGGCGCGCGCGCCGCCGACTTCTCGTCGCTGCGCCTGGCGCTGTCGGCGGCGGAGGTGCTCTCCGCCGAGGTGTTCAACGCCTGGAAGGCGCTGAGCGGCCTGGAGATCGTCGAGGGCCTGGGCTCGACCGAGGTGCTGCACATCTATCTCTCCAACCGCTTCAGTGCGAAGAAGCTGGGCTCGGCGGGCCTGCGCGTGCCCGGCTACGAGGTGATGCTGCGCGACAAGGACGGCCGCGAGGTCGCGGACGGCGAGGAGGGCATCCTGTGGGTGCGCGGCGATTCCAACACGCCGCTGTATTGGAACCGGCCGGACAAGACTGCCGAGACCATCCGCGACGGCGGCTGGATCTACACCGGCGACCGCTTCGTGCGCGACGCCGACGGCTTCCACTTCTTCCGCGGCCGCGCCGATGATCTCATCAAGATCTCCGGGCAGTGGGTCTATCCGCTGGAGGTGGAGCTGTGCCTTGCCGAGCATTCGGCGGTGCGCGAATGCGCGGTGCTGGCGCTCGAACTGCCCGACCGCCGCATGACGCTCAAGGCGGTGGTCGTACTAAATAACCGTGCCGTTGAACCTGAGGCAGCAACGCGCATGCTGCAGGACTACGTCAAGGAGAAGCTGCTGCCGTATAAATATCCGCGGCAGGTCGTCTTTGTCGACGAGTTGCCGAAGACCGGCACGGGCAAGATCGACCGGCAGCGGTTGCTGAAGCTGTAGTGCTCGTCTTCATAGTGAGGAGCCTGGGACCTCAGGCACCTCGAATGATGAGGCGTGATGCAATTCGATGACCTATCTGTTCGATGCCTCACCACGTTTTCTGCGTCATCACCGGGCCGACGCGAAGCGTCGAGACCCGGTGATCCAGCTTTACGATCGATCCTCATGTCGTGAAGAAGCTGGATTGCCGGGTCAAGCCCGGCAATGACGCGGTGGGTGGGGCAAGCTCCGCAGCCACATCGCAGCAACGGTAGCGCCTCGGCCTCATGGTTCGAGACGCGGCCCTGTGGGCCGCTCCTCACCATGAGGGAAAGGCGTAGCCGCGCGGGGCGAGCAACGACCGCGCGCAGCTATGCTCCCGGCGCAGCCGCGTCATCGATCCGACTATGGCATCATCCGGCGCGAGCGACTAGGTTCGGCACGACCGTTTGCTTGCTGATGGTGAAGTGCCTCATGTCCTCCGCTCCGAAAGCTTCCAATCCCGTGCCCGCGAATCCGCAGCAGTGGCACGTCGGCCTCGTCGGCTACGGCGAGGTCGGCCGCATTCTCGCCGAGGACCTGCACAAGCAGGGCGTCGCCGTCAGCGCCTTCGACATCAAGCTCGACAGCTCGGCCGGCGATCCGCTGCGGGCCCATGCGCGTGCGCATGGCGTGCGGCTCGCGGGCTCCCATGACGAACTCGCGGCGGGCTCGGACCTCGTCGTCTCGGCGGTGACCGCGAGCCAGACCGAGCGGGTTGCGCAGGCCTGCGCCGCCGGCATCCGGCGCGGCGCCTGGTTCCTCGACTTCAACTCCGCCTCGCCCGGCGCCAAGCAGCGCGCCGCCGTCATGATCGATGGCGCGGGTGGACGCTATGTCGAGGGCGCGGTCATGACCTCGGTGCCGCCCTATCGCATCCGCGTGCCGCTGCTGCTCGGCGGCCCGGGAGCAGCCGAGCTCGCGCCGCTCCTGGTCGCGCTGGGCTTTGACGCCAAGGTCTCCAGCGACAAGCTCGGCGTGGCGTCGGCGGTGAAGATGTGCCGCAGCGTCATGATCAAGGGGCTGGAGGCGATGGTGATCGAGAGTTTTACCACGGCGCGCGCCTATGGCGTCGAGGACGCCGTGCTGGCCTCGCTCAAGGAGACGTTCCCGGGCATCGACTGGGAGAAGCAGGGCGCCTACTTCTTCCAGCGCGTCATCGAGCACGGCCGCCGCCGCAGCGAGGAGGTGTGGGAGGTCGCTGCGACCGTGCGAGAGGCCGGCCTCACCCCGTGGTCGGCGCAGGGCACCGCCGAGCGCCAGGCCTGGGTCGCCGATCTCGCCGACGACGGCCTGTTCGGCACGCGCGGTGAGACGGATTTCGCTCGCAGCGCCGACTGGCGCACGGAGGCGGATCGGATTTTGGCGACGCTGAAGAAGGGTTGAGTGGCGCTGTCCGCGATGCGTGAGGCCGCGTAACCCGGGTGAGCGAAGCGACACCCGGGATCGGCGCTGCGGCTGCCCCGGTCATCGCTGCGCTCATCCCAGCTACATGCCGGCGATTGCTCCTCGGCCGCGGCGGCCGCCGCTCACCGCTGCGTTGGATCGATTGCCTCGATGCGCGCGATGTGGGCGGCGAGATCCTCGGGCGTGTAGCGTACTCGCACGCGCTTGTCGGATGCCGGATGTTTCGCGAGCGACACCCCCGGCCGCCATTCGTGCGACGGGCGGATCGGGCGGGGAGCGAAGCCGCCGCCGCAGTTCGGGCAGACGTTGTGCAGCGTGTCCCGCGCGCAGTCGGCGCAGAAGGTGCATTCGAAGGAGCAGATCACGGCCTGCGTCGAATTCGGCGGCAGGTCCTTGTCGCAGAGTTCGCAGTTCGGTCGCAACTGCAGGGCCATGAAGTGTCTCCGTCCGGCCGGTTCGGGCGGACTGTCGCAGACCGGCCGCCGGCCGCCAAGGACGAAATCCCCTCGTTTCGCGACATCGGCGAGGACGCGGGCGACGCTGACCGCCGCCCGCGCCGGTGTCGGGCCTACTCGGCGAGGCGGACGACCGCCGGCGCGCGGCGGGATTCGCGTGCCAGCACCATCAGCAGCACCAGGAAGATGGCCTCGATCACCGCGAAGGTGACGAACGCCGGCTTGAACGTGCCGCCGGAGGCCGCGATGATCGCGCCCATCAGCCAGGGCGAGACGAAGCTCGACAGGATGCCGAACACCTCGGCGTAGCCGATCGCCGCCGGCGCCAGCGCGTCGGAGTACTTCTCGCTCATCAGCGCGAAGATCGCGCCGCCGCCGAGCACTGCCGCCCCGCTCAGCGCTGCGAACAGCACCAGCATCGAGAATACCATCGGCGTCACCACGCTCCACAGGAACAGAATGGCGGTGCCGAACGCAAGGAGCGCGCTGAGCTTGATCATGAACAGTTTGCCGAGACGGTCGGACATGTAGCCGCCGATCACCAGGAACACGACCTGCGACAGCCCCATCACCGTGCCGATGATGGCGCCGGCGTCCGGCGCCATGTGCTGCACGGCGATGAAGGCCGGCACCACCCAGGTCGCCGTACCGGCGATGGCGAAGGTGCAGGCGGCGATGCCGAGGCCGCCGACCAGGATCCACTTGGCGCGGAAGATCTCACTGAGCGGCAGCGCCGCCGGGGCCGGCGCGGTGTCCCAGCGGAAGCCGGCGATGCCGATCTCCTGCGGATGGTTGCGCACGACGAGGGCGTCGAGCGCGGCGACGATCAGCGTGCCGATCGCCAGCACCGCGAAGAACACCCGCCAGCTCGTCGCCAGCGTTAGCGGGATGCCGAGCGCGAAGTCCAGCGTGATGGCGAGGCTGTAGGCGGCGAGGATCATGCCGACCACGGCGCCGCGCCGGCTCTGGGGAAACCAGCCGAAGATCAGCTTCATATTGCCGATAAAGATGCCGGCGTCGAAGAAGCCGATGACGAGGCGCAGCAGCACCAGCTCGAGGTAACCCTGCACGAACACCTGCAGCACCATGCCGACGCCGGTGCCGGCGAGGCCGATCAGCAGCATCCGCCGTGCCGACATGGTGCGGCTGACCGGCGACCACACCACCATGCCGACGCCGTAGGTCAGGGCGAAGATGCCCTGGGCGAGGCCGGCCTGCGCCGGGTCGAGATTGAGGGTCTGGGAAATGAACGGCAGCACCGCCGCGAAGGCGTACCAGTCCGCCGCGAGACAGATCTCGCAGAGGATGGCCAGCACCAGCATCCAGCGCTGCCAGGTGATGATCCGGCGCCGGTCGGCGTCGGCAACGGTGGTCCAGGTGATATGCGGTGGGGCGGCGGCGGTCGTGGCGGTGATGGTCATACGCGTCCTCGTCGGTGGCGGGCTGTCGCGGCGGTGCGGGGACGGTCAGGCCGGCGGCGGCAGGAAGTTGACCTCGTGCTCGGCGGCGATGCGCACCACCTCGGCCGGGTCCGGCACGTTGTGGATGCGTTCGAACAGGCCCTTGAGCGAGCGCGTCGGCGCCACCCAGAACAGGCTGGTCGCAGTCGTGCCGGACTTGTTGAAGATGCCGTGGGGCAGGCCCTTGGGCATGCGCACGAGGTCGCCGGTATTGGCCACGAAATTCTTGCCGTCGAGCCACAGGTCGTAGCGGCCGCTCAGCACGTAGATGAACTCGTCCTGGGTCGGGTGGATGTGCGGCGGCACGAAGGTGCCGTCGGGAAACACCGCGTGCCAGGCCATCGAGTCCTCGGATTCCTGCTTCAGCGTGTAGGTCTGGCCGAGGATGTTCCAGACGATGTCGCCGAAGCCGGCGTCGGCGGGCGTGATGCCTGCGGGCATGGTGATCATGAGCGTGTCCTTTGCGGGTGGGTGGAAGGAAGAGATCAGGCGAGGAAGTCGGTGACGCGGCCGGCGGACGCCGGCGTTTCCTCGAACACGAGGTGGCCGGTCGCCGGCACCAGCGCGAGTTCGCCGCGTGGCAGGCGGGCCATCCAGGCCTTGCTCTGCGCGGTCGGGCGCAGGCGGTCGCTGGCGCCCCACAGCACCAGCGTCGGCATGGTCAGGCGGTGCAGCCATTGGGCGAGCTTGGGGTTGCCCTGGGCGTTGTCGCGGACGAGCCTGGCGTAGCCCATCACCTCGCGGCCGAGGCGGGCGTCGAACGCCTCGTCCGGCGCCGCGGGGAAGTAGCGCAGCGCCGCCGCCGGATCGTGGGCGAGGTAGCCCGGCAGCTCCGGCGGGGTGATGTCGAGAAGGCCCGGCGCCGGAGCTTCGTCGACCACGAGGCCGGCGGGCGCGACGAGGGCGAGGCGGCGCACGCGCTGCGGCTGACGGATCGCGATCTCCGCCGCGAGCCAGCCGCCGAGCGAGAAGCCGGTGAGGTCGAGCGTCGTGAGCCCGAGGCGATCGAACAGGTCGAGATAATGGAGAACGTAGTCGTCGATGGTGTCGAGCGCCGGGGCATCGCCGGAATCGCCGAAGCCGGGATGATAGGGAATGATCACGGTGTGCCGCGCTGCCCAGGAGCGCGCCATCTCGAAGCCGGTGAAGGTGCCGGTGCCGTGCAGGAACACCAGTGCCGGTCCCTGGCCGATGCTGTGCACCACGGTGGTGACGCCGTTGATGTCGTGGCTCGTGCGGGTGAAGCCGGTCATGTCCGGACCGGACGGTGCGCGCGTCGGCTGCATTGGTCGTGGATCCCCCTGTTGTCGCTGGATGTGAAACGAAGTGCGGGCGCGCGGACGCCTCAGGCGGCGTCCGCGCAGTCGCGATTGAGATGGGCGGCGAACTGGTCGACGGCGTTGGCGAGGCGGGCGGCGATCATCGGCGGCAGCGCGCCGTCGGCGATCTCGGCGGCGCCGGCGTAGACCGCCGTCGACACCGTGCAGGCCTCGAAGAAGCCGAACAGCGGCCGCAGCTGATGCTCGACCACCAGCGAGTGGCGCAGGCCGCCGCCGACCGCGGTGAGCAGCACCGGGCGGTTCTTCAGCGCGGTCGGCCCGATCAGGTCGAACACGTGCTTGAACAGCCCGGGGTAGGAGCCCTGGAACACCGGGCAGCCGATGACGAGGCCGTCGGCCTGCTCGATCGCCTCGATCACGGCGCGGGCGTCTGCGCCGAGGCCGTCGCGACCGAAGGCCGCAAGGCCCGCGCCGGCATCGACGAGATCGAGGACGCGGACGGTCAGGCCGTGGCGGGCGGCGAGCTCGCCGCCTGCCGCCTCGACCAGCAGGCGCGCTTTCGCCGGGCGCCAGCTCGTGCCGCAGAAG
The DNA here is from genome assembly GCA_040756765.1 of Pseudomonadota bacterium. Classification (GTDB taxonomy): domain Bacteria; phylum Pseudomonadota; class Alphaproteobacteria; order Rhizobiales; family Xanthobacteraceae; genus Bradyrhizobium_A. Next base: position 202,200 of record JBFLYG010000010.1, read on the forward strand.
CCGATGATCCGGGGTGTCGCCACGCTGTGCTCCTCGCGCTGCTGCAACGGATGCGGCCGCGTCAGCCGTTGATGCCGAACACGGTCCACTGCGCGTCCTTCGCCGGCAGGCCGAGCAGGGCGCGGCCGCACTCCTCGACGATCTGGTCGGCCATCAGGATGTGCTGGGTGCCGGCATGGATGTCGCGGTAGGTGCGCTGCATGGCGGTGTTGTGCAGCGAGGCACCGCGCGAGGCCCGGTGCGCGAACGTGCCAACCTCGGAGATGACGTCGTGGATGTGGCGTAGCGCCAGCTTGATCATGGTCATCTGCTCCAGCGAGGGCTGCTCGCCGCGCGCGCAGCTCGCCGACACCTCGCGCCAGGTCTCGCACACCAGCGCCCGTGCGGCGCGGAAGCGCGCCTCCGCCTGGGCGAACTGGAACTTGAAGCTGGCGCTGTCGCGGGAGAAACCGAACGGGTCGCGCCGCTGCACGATCACCTTGACGAGTTCGTCGAGCATCCGCCGCCCGACGCCGATCGCCCAGCTCGAATGCGCCCAGGCGCTGTAGCCGGCGAGGCCGAGCGCGCCCTGCGGGCCGCCGCGGCGCGGCGCGCCGATGTCGAAGTCGTAAGTCATCTCGGTCGGCACGAACAGCTCCTCGCCGTCGGCGATGGTGTAGTCGAAGCTGCCGGTGGCGCGCAGGCCGAGCACGTCCCAGTTGCCGAGCAGCTTGATGGTGGCGCGCGGATGATGGGTGACGACGATCCTGGGCTGGCCGTTCGGGCCCATGATCATGTCCTTGCCGCCGGCATCGGTGAGAAAGCAGCCGGAGTGGATCCACTCGGCATGCTGGATGCCGCTGCCATAGGCCCAGTTGCCGCGGATCATGTAGCCGCCCTCGACCGGGCGCGCGAAGCCGCGCGGCACGCCGTTGCCGGCGATGGTGATGTCGGGGCCGTTGGCGAAGACATGGCGCACGCCCTCGTCGGCGATGTAGATCGCCATGGTCGTGCCTTCCATGTTGCCACCGATCACGCACCAGCCGGCGGAGGCGTGGGCGTAGGACAGCCGCTCGATCACCGTCATGGCGTCGTAGGGCGGCAGCTCGGCGCCGCCGACATCCTTCGGAAACAGCATGGTGTAGAGGCCGGCCTTGCGCATCGCCGCGACGACGTCGTCGGTGAGATGGCCCAGCGCTTCGGCCTCGGTGGCCTTCGCCTCGATCAGCGGCAGCAGCGCGTCGAGCCGCGCGTGATACTCCGCCGCCGTCGTCGCCGGCGCGTCCGCCCCGGTCGTTCGCGTGGCACGCTGCACGGATGCGTTCATGGTCGATCTCCTTCCTTAACCTGTTGAGCCGCAGTGCGCCGGCGCTGGTGGCCGGCGGCGGCGAGGCTTGAGGCGTGGGAGCCTCCGGCGTGCAGGCGCGCTGCTCCGTTCGCGCGCCCGGACCCGGACGCGCGGCACGACGGCTCCGCACGGCACGCGATGGATATTCCCCCTGACAACGGCGCAAACGGTCCCCGCGACGGGATCGCATCTGCGCGATCGTCGTTCGTCTTCAAGCCTTTCCCGAGCATGAGGCTAGGAGGGCAGCACTGCCGCCAGCAATCCCCCACCATGGGGGGATGAGCCGCCGTTGCGTGTGCGCTGCCGCAAAGCTGGGCCATGCGCGCGGCATCATGCTGCTTCTTTTCGCTTGACCATGATGCAGGCAGCGGAGAGCTTGTGTGGACGAGAGCGAAGGCGGCGCCGCCGTCATTCGCCGGGGTCAGGGAGCGAAATGGGAACGTTGCGGGGGACGTGTGCCAGGCAGCCATCTTGATGAATTGCCCGAGCGACGGCTGGCCGACCGGCTGATGTCGATCGCCGAGAGCCGCAGCGTCGGCAGTCTCGGCGTGGCCTGCTGCGCGGCGATCGGCGATCTCACGGGATCACCGACGGTCGGGCTCTATCTGCTGGAGGGCAGCGAGCCGGAACTCGCCTACAGCCGCCATGTCGCCGACGGCTTCCTCGACAACTACAAGGCCGGCTTCTGGAAGACCGATCCGGTGCTCGATACCATCATGACGCGTGGCCGTGCCGCGGATGGCGCCTCGGTGATCGGCGCGCATCGCTGGCCGCGCAGCGAGTCCAGCCAGATGCTGCGCCACTGGGGCTTCAGCCACAACATGGGCGGCCCGCTGTGGTGCGACAACCGCATCGTCGGCGTGCTGTTCACCGCGACGCGCGACGCGGATTCGCCCTACACGCCGCGGCTGCGCGAGCGCATGGACATCCTCTGCCGCGCCGGCTCGCTGGCGCTGGCCAACATGATGAACGCGGGCCAGGGCGCCGCGCGCATCGTGCTTGGCGTGATGTCGCCGCAGGGCGCTGCAGGACTGGCGGCGAAGCTGCCGCCGCGCTCCGCCGACGTGGCGCAGCGGGTGTGCCGCGGCCAGACCAACAAGGAGATCGCGCGCGACATGGGCATCTCCGACCAGACGGTCAAGGAGCATGTCGCCAATCTCTGCAAGCGTTTCGGCGCCCACAACCGCACCGAGCTCGTGGCCTGCCTGATGAGCGGCAGTAGGCCGCGTCAGCCGATCCAGCCGAGCAGGCGGAACCAGAGATAGTCGAGTGGCACCAGCACCACGAAGGTGACCAGCGCCATCACGAGGCACAGCCGCAGGCCGTCGCGTGTCGGCGCCTTGCCCATCTCCATGGCGACCACCAGCGGTGAGGCCTGATAGGGCATCAGCGGGGTGCCATAGCCGATCACCTGCACCATCACCACGGTGGCGAGCGGCAGGCCGGCGCTGTCGGCCAGCGTCTTTGCGAGCGGTGTGAACAGCGCCGGCACGCCGTTGGCGGTGATGACGAAGTTCAGGATCACCGCCAGCACCACGAGGGCGGTGAAGCTGACCGCCGGCCGCGCCGGATCGAGCGGCAGCAGCGGCAACACCGCATGACCGATGGCGTCGCCGAGCCCGGAGCGCGTCACCACCGCGGCGAGGCCGAGAATGCCTGCGACATAGATGCAGGTGCGGATGTTGGTGGCAGCGGCGAACTCATCGCCGCTGAGGAAGCCGATGCGCGGCAACAGGCACAGGCACGCGGCGCCGAGGCCGATCCAGGCCGGCGAGATGCCGTGCCAGGTGTCGCTGACCCACAGCGCCAGCGTCGCGGCGAGCAGAAGGCCGAGGCGGATTTCGGCCGCGCTCAGCGCCGCCGACGGCTCGTCGGTCGCGCCGTTGGTCAGCCGTGCGGGAAACATCAGGCTGATGCAGGCGGCGAGCACGACGCCCTTGACGAGGCCGAGCACCGGGGTGTGCAGCAGAAGGTAGGGCAGGTAGCCGACGTGCAAGCCATAGGCGCTCTCCGCGGCGCCGGTCATCACGAGGTTGGGCACATTCGCCGGCAGGATGCTGACCGACAGCATGAAGGTGCCGAAGCCGACCGCGAGGACGAGGCCGATGCGGCCGCGGCTGCCGGGCGCGAGACCGGCGCGGTCGGCGACCGCCATCACCACCGGCATCAGCAGCGCGATGCGCCCCATGTTGGACGGCATCACCAGCGCCAGCGCGTAGGTCAGGAGCACGACGCCGCCGACCATGCGTGGCCAGGAGTGCGACAGGTGCGCGGCGAGCAGCCGCGCGGCCCGGTCGGCGAGGCCGACCTTGCGGATCGCCGCGCCGAGCACGAAGCCGCTGAACACCAGCCAGAACGCCGACGACAGAAAGCCGGCGAACACCGCATCCGCGGGCGCCGCGCGCAGCACCATGGCCGCAGTGAAGAACAGCAGCGCCGTGAGGTATTCCGGCAGCCATGCGGTCGCCCACAGCGCGATGGTCGCGGCCACCAGCACGGCGGGGAGGGCCAGCGGGCCGGAGAGCGTGGCGGCGATCTGGTCCATGACGGGTCTCTCGGATCGAATGCGGACGACGGCTCCCTCGCACGATTCGATGCCGCGGGCGAGGGCTGTCCCATCATGCATGCGTTGCAGCGATGCTGGCACGGACGGTTCGGCGAGGGGGCACTGTGGCGGTTTTCGGGTGGCCGATCCGGCTCTCGTGGCGGCCATGCCGTCGTGCTAGCGTATCCGGGCTTATTGCCACACACGTTGCATTTCAGAAGAGGTCATGATGGCGGTCGTCTACATCGAGGCGCGGCCCAAGGGACGTGCCGAAGGCTCCCCTATCGAGGATTATGTCGTCGAGGATCATGCTGACCATGTGCTGGGGACGTTCAAGACCCAGCACGACGCGATCGAGTGGGCCAGGCGCAACGGTCATTCGCCCCATGTGGCGCGGGTGCGGCATCTGAACGACAAGGCGAAGCCGGATCACTGGCGCGCGGTTTGATCATCGCGGCCGGTTGCCACCGGGTGGCGCCGGCGCGGAAGCCAGGACACAACAGCGGTATTCCATTCGGCGCAATCGGGCGAGGCGTTCGCCCCTTCTCATGCGCGGCTTGACTATGCCCTGCGCTTGCCATTTGCTCGGGAAAAACAGGCCGAGCGTGATCACGCCCGCAGGCGGGCCGCCGGCCATCGAGGAGGGAAGCCGGTGGGTGAGCGGACGCTGCTGGACGTGGTGAGCGGGCATGCACAGGCGCGGGGCGACGCCGTCGCCTTCACCTTCGAGGGGCGGGAGACGAGTTATGCGGCGTTCGAGCGCCACACCAACCAGGTCGCCCAGGCGCTGACCGCAGCGGGGCTCGGCAAGGGCGACCGCATCGCCTATGTCGGCAAGAACAGCGACCATTATTTCGAGCTGCTGCTCGGCGCCATGAAGGTCGGCGTGGTGATGGTGCCGGTGAACTGGCGCCTCGCGCCGCCGGAGATGGTCTACATCATCGACAATGCCGAGGCGAAGATGCTGTTCGTCGGCGGCGAGTTCGTCGGCGCGGTGCAGGCCTTTGCGCCAAAGCTTGCGCCCACGCCGCGCATTGTGGCGATGGAAGGCACGGTCGAAGACTGGCCGGCCTATGAGACGTGGCGCGACGCGCAGGGTGATGCGCCGCCGGCGTTCCGCCCGACGCTCGATGATGTCGCGCTACAGCTCTACACCTCCGGCACCACGGGCCACCCGAAGGGCGCGATGCTCAGCCATCGCAACCTGATCGATTTGCGCGACGGCCGCCATGGCGAGATCCCGGCGTGGAACGTGTGGACGGCGGACGACGTGTCACTGGTGGCGATGCCGGTGTTCCACATCGGCGGCACCGGCTGGGGCATCTTTGGGCTCTACTACGGCGCCAAGGGCGTGGTGGCGCGCGAGTTCGATCCCACGAAGGTGCTCGACACCTTCGTCAACGAACGCATTTCGAAGCTGTTCATGGTGCCGGCGGCGATGCAGTTCGTGGTGCGTCATCCGCGCGCGCGGCAGATCGACTATTCGCGGCTGAAATACCTGCTCTACGGTGCCTCGCCGATTCCTGCCGACCTGCTCAAGGAGTGCATGGAGGTATTCGGCTGCGGCTTCGTGCAGATGTACGGCATGACCGAGACCACCGGCACCATCGTGGTGCTGCCGCCGGAGGATCATACGCTCGACGGCTCGCCGCGGCTGCGCTCCGCGGGCAAGGCGATGCCGGGGGTGGAGATCGCGATCCTCGATCCCGAGGGCGAGGCGCTGCCGCCCGGCGAGGTCGGCGAGATCGCGACGCGCTCGGCCGCCAACATGGTCGGCTACTGGAAGCTGCCGGAGGCGACCGCGCGCACGCTGAGCAAGGACAACTGGCTGCGCACCGGTGACGCCGGCTACATGGATGCCGACGGCTATGTCTACGTCCACGACCGCATCAAGGACATGATCATCTCCGGCGCGGAGAACATCTATCCGGCGGAGGTGGAGAGTGCGATCTTCGGCCACTCCGCGGTCGCCGAGGTCGCGGTGATCGGCGTGCCCGACGCGACATGGGGCGAGGCCGTGAAGGCGATGGTGGTGCGCAAACCCGGCTCTGACGTCACGGCCGAGGACATCATCGCCTACGCCCGCCAGCACATCGCCGGCTACAAGGTGCCCAAGAGCGTCGATTTCATCCCGGCTTTGCCGCGCAACGGCACCGGCAAGATCCTGCGCCGCGAACTACGCGATCCGTTCTGGGCCGGCCGCGAGCGGCAGGTGAATTGAGAAGGCGCGACCCTGACCCCTCATGGTGAGGAGCGGCCGCGTATTCGTCCCGCCGTATGCTGAGATCTGACTGCGGCCGCGTCTCGAACATCAGGCCACTGTCTCGACACGGCGGGCCTCATCCTTCGAGACGCTCGCTGTCGGGAGCTCTTCAGAGCCTAGCCGGAATAGCAACCACAGACCTTAGTGTTTGTCGTCGCCGGGCAGCGCGATCCGTCTTTAACGGATCGCTAGGACTAAGGTCTCCCGGCGACCCCGGCAAGGAAGGCACTGCGTTCCTAAGCGGGGTGGCCGGAACAAGTCCGGCCACGACAGAACGTGGACCCGGTACATCGCGGCGCCCCCTATCCCCCCCCCCGGTAAAATAGGCCCGACTTTCCGCGATCGCGTTAACAATGATGTAACGGGATTTCGACAATCGCCCCTACTGTGCCTTAACGGGATCGAGTCAAAAGTATCGGGCTTTTTAGGCAAAAGCGCGCTTTTGTCCTGGCTTCCTGAGCGCCCGGATCCTCACGGATCGCGTGCGCCATTCACTCGGTTTCGCAGCCATGCCCGACTACAGGCTCACATTGACGGATCTCGGCTGGATCGTCTTTGCCGGCGACGAGCCGCAACTGCTGATGTCCGAGGAAAGCGTGGCGCTGCAGGTGGTCGCCGAGGCGCAGGCGCTGCTGCTTGCAGATCATGCGCGGGCAGAGCTCGACGCGCTGGAGCCGCTGATGCCGAGCCCGAGCCTGCACGCGGACGCGCCGCCGCCGCCGCTTACAGCGCCATCGCATGGTGGCGAAAGCCCGCGGCTCCGGTCGGGGCCGCAAAATTCCGATGACGCTTCTCCTCGGCGAAGCTGAAGCCGACGCGGCCGGTGCCCGCGCTGCGCGGCGAGGATCGTCGAGGCCACGAGATCGATGTCGGCTGTCGAGGCCGGCCGGATCGACGTCGTGGCCATGGCCATGCCTCCCGCTCAGTGGGCCGCGGCCGGCTGCCAGCTGCCGTACTTGAGGTGATCCTTGGGGATCGGCAGGCGCATCGGCGCGCCGGTCTCGGCGGTGTGATAGAGGGCGGTGATCAGCTCGAGCGAGCGCCGCGCGTCGGCGATGGTCACCGGCAGCGGGCCGCCGCTCTCCAGCGCCGCATGATAGGCGGTCATCAGCCCTTCGAACCGCGACGGCATGAAGGTCCAGCCTTCCAGGGCGGCGTCGATGCGCGCCTTGGCCTCCGGCGAGGTCGGCAGAATCTGCCAGGGATCGTCGCCGGGCGCATACGGGGACAGCGAGCTCTCGAAGGTGACATGCTGGAAGCTGAAGCGCAGCCGGCTGATTTCGTCGGCGGAGCCGAGCGTGACGGCGAGCGCGGCGAGGGCGCCGCTCTGCATTTCAAGGCTCGCCACCGCGCAGTCCTCGACCTCGATCGGGTTGACCCGTGTCGCGGTGCGGGCGAACACCGAGGCGATGTCGCCCATCAGATAGGTGAGGATGTCGTGGGCATGGATGGCGTGGGTGAGGAGCGCGCCGCCGAGCTCGGTCGCGCGCTTGCCGCGCCAGGGTACGGCATAGTAGTCGGCGCCGCGTCGCCACGCCGTCTCGATGCTGGCAAGATAGGGCTTGCCGGCAAGGCCCTGTTCGATGATGTGGCGGGCCTTCTGCAGGCCGTTGCCATAGCGGTACTGGAAGATCGGCATCAGCCGGCCACGCGCGGCGGCCTCTGCTGCGGCGAGGCGATCGATCTCGGCGAGCGAGCCGACCAGCGGCTTTTCACAGATCACCTGCTTGCCGCTGGCGAGCGCCTGCAGCGCCTGCGGCAGGTGCAGCGTTGGCGGGGTCGCGATGTCGATGATGTCGATATCGTCCATCGCCAGCACCTCGTCGAACGAGGTGGTGCGGCGCGGCACCGAGAATTCGTCGCCGACGGTCTTGAGCCGCTCCTCGTTGAGGTCGCACAGCGCGCGCACCTCGAACTTGTCGGTGAGGCGGGCATAGCCTTCCTCGATATGGGCGCGGCCGATCCCGCATCCGATCACCGCGACGGTCCAGCGTTTGGGCATGGGGGTCTTTCTTTTTCTTGCTCGAGTGCTTCTGTGAGGTCTGAAATAGCTCAGATTGTCGGCGCTGCGATTTTACCACCGTCATGCCCGGCCTTGTGCCGGGCATCCACGTCTTTGCTGCCTATCGACAACAAGACGTGGATGGCCGGGACAAGCCCGGCCATGACGCCGAGAGAGACGAATGCAATCCATCCGCCATTGTCGCCGTCACGCCTTCCCCTCCGCCTTTCCTTCAGCCCTGGCCTGGGCGGTGAGGGCGAGCTCCATGGCGTTGAAGCAGCGCGCCTGAGGCATCGCGGTCTCGGTGCGGTTCTGCACGTCGGCGATGAGCTGGCGGCCGTAGGGCAGCTCGACGGCGCTGCAGTCGATGCGCTGCACGCCCTTGCGGTCGGTCAGGAACAGATGATCGATGCCGCTCTGTCCGGCGACGTCGATGTACTTGCGCAGCTCGATGGTGCCTTCGGTGCCGAGAATCGTGAGGCGGCCGTCGCCCCAGGTCGGCAGGCCATCGGGGGTGAACCAGTCGACGCGGATGTAGCCGGTGACGTCTGCGGTGCGCAGCAGCATCTCGCCGAAGTCCTGCAGCTCCGGGGTCTCGGGATTGGCACGGTTGGCGACGGTCGCCGCCACCACCTCGGCGTCGAGGGCATCCGCAAAGAACAGGAACTGCTCGCACTGGTGCGAGGCGATGTCGGTGAGCACGCCGCCGGTGCGCTCGCGGCTAAAGAACCACGCCGGCCGCGGCAGGTTCTTGAGCTTGTGCGGGCCGAGCCCGGTGGTGTTGATGACCTTGCCGATGGCGCCGGCTTTGACCAGCTCGCCGGCCTTGACGGTGCAGCGGGTCTCGAAATGCTCGGAGTAGCACACCGAGTAGATGCGCTTGGTCTCGGCCTGCACCCGCCGCACCTCGGCGAGTTGCGCGAGCGAGGTCATGCCGGGCTTGTCGGTCATGTAGTCCTTGCCATGGCGCATCACCTCGACGCCGAGCGGGGCGCGGTCGGCGGGGATGCCGGCGGAGACGATCAGCTGGATGGTCGGATCCTCCAGCAACTGGCGGCGGTCGGCGACCCGCGGCGCCTGCGGGTAGCGCTCGGCGAAGGGTTTGGCGAGGTCGTCCTCCGGCGCATGGAAGCCGACGAACTCAGCGCCCGCGCGCACCAGGCAGTCGACCTGGCCGAAGATGTGGGCGTGGTTGATGCCGATGGCGGCGAAGCGGATGGTCATGTCACGAGGTCTCCGGGAGCGGACGTGAACTGTCTCGAATAGACAGGTGAGGCGGGCAAGGCGCCGGCATTCCCTGGGCGTCATCACCGGGCCGGCGCGTCAGCGCCGAGACCCGGTGATCCAGCTGGACGACCCGTCCGGTTGCACACCGTAAGCTGGATGCGCGGGTCAAGCCCGCGCATGACGCAGAAAACGAGGTGAAGCCGTGGTCATTCATGAGGCGACCGGGAAGCGGGAAGGCCAGGACGCATCATATGATGCAGGCGTCTGACGAAACCATGACGTTATAGCCCTGCGCCCGGCTTCCTTCTTCAACATCCTGTTCACCCTTTCAGCCCCGTGGTGGCGATGCCGTTGATCAGCAGGCGCTGGAACGCGAGGAAGAAGGCGAACACCGGCAGCAGCGTCAGGGTGGACATCGCGAACAATGCGCCCCAGTCGGACTTGCCGGTGGAATCGACGAAGCTGCGCAATCCCAGCTGCACGGTGTAGCCATTCATGTCGTTGAGGTAGACCAGCGGCCCGAAGAAATCGTCCCAGGTCCAGATGAAGGTGAAGATCGCAGCGGTGGCGAGCGCCGGCAGCGACAGCGGCAGGATCACCATCCAGTAGATCCGCCACGGGCCGCAGCCGTCGATCATCGCCGCTTCGTCGAGCTCGCGCGGGATCGAGCGGAAGAACTGCACCAGCAGGAAGATGAAGAAGGCGTCGGCGGCGAGGAATTTCGGCACGATCAGCGGCAGGAAGGTGCCGACCCAGTCGAGGTTGAGGAACAGGACGTATTGCGGGATCAGCGTCACGTGATACGGCAGCATCAAGGTGCCGAGCATCAGCGCGAACCAGACCTTCTGGCCCCGGAACTTGAGCCGCGCGAAGGCGTAGGCGGTGAGCGAGCACGACAACACGTTGCCGATGACGCAACTCAGCGACACGATCAGCGAGTTGATGAAGAACTGGCCGAACGACACCTGCAGCCCGGACCAGCCGCGGCGGTAAGCGTCGAGGTTGAAGCTCGCCGGCCACAGCGAGGCACTGGCGAAGATGTCGCTGTCCGGCTTGAACGAGCTCGCCAGCATCCACAGCAGCGGATAGAGCATCGCCAGCGACGCGGCGCACAGCAGCACATGGTACACGAGGCTGCGTCCGGCGCTGCGCGGCGCGCCCTGCGTCGGGTCGTCGAGGTCGTGTTGGCGCGGGATGGTGACGTCAGCCATCGTAGTGCACCCAGTAGCGCGAGGACAGGAAGGCGAGCGCCGTGAACGCGGCGATGATCACCACCAGGATCCAGGCCAGCGCCGAAGCGTAGCCCATGCGGAAGTAGGCGAACGCTTCCTGGTAGAGGTAGAGCGTGTAGAACAGCGTCGAGTCGATGGGGCCGCCGGTGCCGCCGCTGATGATGAAGGCCGGCGTAAACGCCTTGAACGCCTCGATGGTCTGCACCACCGCGTTGAAGAATACCACAGGGGTGAGCAGCGGCAGCGTGATGCGCCAGAACTGCTGAGTGCGGCTCGCGCCGTCTATCTCGGCGGCCTCGTAGACGTCCTTGGGGATCTGGCGGAGCCCTGCGAGGAAGATGATCATCGGCGAGCCGAACTGCCAGATGCTGAGCGCGACCAGGGTATAGAGCGAATAGTCGGGATCGGAGATCCAGCTCGGCCCGTGGATGCCGAACAGGCCAAGGAACTGGTTGAGGAGGCCGTCGCCGGCGAACAGCTGCCGCCACAGCACGGCGATGGCGACGCTCGCGCCGATCAGCGACGGCAGGTAGAACAGCGCACGGTACAGCGGCAGACCGCGGATGCCCTTGTTGAGGATGACGGCAACGAACAGCGCGAACGCCAGCTTCAGCGGCACCGCGAGCGCGACATAGAGGAACGTGACATGCATCGCCGAGACGAACTTCGGATCGTTGGTGGCGATCCGCACATAGTTCGCAGCGCCAATCCACTTCGGCGTGCCGAGCAGATCAAAATCGGTGAAGGAGAGGTAGAGCGAGATCAGCGCCGGGCCGAGCGTGAGGCCGAAGAAGCCGAGCAGCCAGGGCGTGAGGAAGAGATAGCCGGCCATGCTGCCGCGCCAGTCGGCGCCTTCGGCCGTCCCGGCTTTCGCCATCGGTCGCGGCGTGGCTTCAGTCAGCGTGCTGGCCATGGTTCAATCTCAAAAATGGCTCAATCTCAAAATGGTTCGATCGCGAGCTCATATCGTTGTCCAATGGCGAGCTGCATCGCGGCCATCAACTCGGCGTCATCACCGGGCCGGCGCGCAGCGCCGTGACCCGGTGATCCAGCTTCTTGATGTCTCCGGACGCGGCCAGCAAGCTGGATGCGCGGGTCAAGCCCGCGCATGACGCAGAATGTGGAGCGAGACCTGCTTTCTTCATGTTCTCGTTCGCGGGCCGGTGAACTCGAAGACCGTGGATGGGCGAAGCAAAAGAGAAGCGCGGAGCTGAGTGCGCGCCCGCGATCCCGACTCACCCCCGCGCGAGCACGGCCGCGCTGTCGGTGACGAACTGCTTGGCGCCGTCGGCGGGCGTCAGCTTGCCGAAGCCGATCTGCTCGTTGACCCGCTGCAGGATGGTCTGGATCTCGCCGGCGCCGCGCGGCGGGGGCGGCGGCAGCGGGCCGACCTTGTCGCTGATCAGCGAGATGTAGTCGGCCATGGCGCGGCCGAGGTCGTCGAGGGTCGGCGACACCGCCTTGCGTAGCGCCTCCGACGCCGGCACGCCGCGTTCGACGCCAAGCAGCTTGCCGGCCTCGACGTCGGCGACGAAGAAGCTGACGAGCTTCGCCGCCGCTTCCGGTTGCTTGGACTGTGCCGACACGCTCCACATCATCGCCGGCTTGAGGTACTGGCCGGGCTTGGCAGCCTTGCCGCCGTCGGGATAGGTCGACAATCCCAGCTTGCTCTTGTTGAGGGCCTGGAAGCCGACGAGCTGGTTGGAGTGCGCGAACGCCATCGCCGCCTTGCCCAGCGTCAGCAGGCTGGAGTCGATTTCGCCGCGGTCGAGCGCCTGGACGTCCGGCGCCGCGCAGCCGCCGCGCTTGCGCAGGTCCTGCCAGAACGAGAACCACTCGGTCATGTCGGCGGCGTCGTAGCCGAGCTTGCCCTCGGGCGTGTACAGCGACTTGCCGCGCTGGGCGAGCCACACCTCGAGGCCGGGCTCCTCGCGGCCGCCGTCGGCGATGCCGGTGAAGCGGTCGCGCTTGGCCGCCTTGCTGATCTCGACCGCGAGGTCGCCGATCTCAGCCCAGGTCATGTCCCAGGTCGGCTCCTTGAGGCCGAGCTTCTGGATCAGCTCCTTGTCATAGACCATCGCGGTGGAGTTGAGCCCGAGGCTGACGCCGTAGATCTTGCCGTCGACTTTGCCGCTGTCGACCGCCGCCTTGCTGAAATCGCCGAGGTTGAGGGACGCGGGCACATAACCGTCGAGCGGTTGCAGCGCGCCGCGGCGCGCGTACTCGAAGATGTAGCGGTAGTCCATCTGGATGACGTCGGCGGCATTGCGGCCGGCGGTCTGGGTGGCGAGGCGAGGCCAGTAGTCGGTCCAGCCGAGGGACTCGCCGGTGATGGTCACCCCGGGATGGGTCTGCTGGTAAAGCTTGTTGACCTTGTCGGTGCGCTCGGCGCGCTCCTTGGAGCCCCACCAGAACATGCGCAGCCGCTGCTCGGCCTGGGCAAAGCCGGCATGCCCACCGAGTGTCGTGAGCGCTGCTCCGCCAAGCGCCGCGGAGAGACCGGCGCCGAGCACCGATCGGCGTGAAAGCGGGCCACCGCCCGGGGCGTTGGTCATGGCGTCGTCTCCCTGTCATTGCTGGGGCCATCCGGCCCCGTCCGGCTTTGACCACCGGATCTTCGCTGACAGGTTGCGCAACTTGCCGGCCTTTGACAAGGGCCGGCGCAGCGAGATCAACGGCTTGGTGGGACCGGCGGGGCAGGATCGACCGGACGCAGCCAGCTCCGGAAGGGATGGCGCGGCAGGCCGCGTGTCACATTCAGGAAATGGCAGACGGTGCGCGCGCGGGATTCGGCGAGCCCGTACAGTGTGTCCGCCCCGAGCGAGGCGAAGTCGTCGCGCTCGCAATCCCAGACCACCCAGGAATCGGTGGGGTCGCGGAACACCTCGAACCGCACGTCGCCTGGCACCATCGTCACCTCCCGCGTCGCTATCTTAAGTGTAGCAGGCGGGACCATAGCCGACGGCGCCGATTTGTCATCCGCTGAAAATTAAATGAGCTGGGGAATAAGTTGCAGAGGCTTGGCGTGCGGGCCGTCCGCGGCACGGGCGGCGCGGCGCCTGCGTCGGCGCCACGTCGTCTGGTTGCATCGGCTGCGTGTCTTCGCGCAGGACGTTTTTGGTTGCTGTATCTAGCGCGTTGCGCGTGACATCGCCCGGCCGTCGAGGCCGAGCGCCAGCACTGCGCCGGCCACCGACAGCAGCGTGATCTGGACGAGGCCGGCCTGGCTCCAGCCGGCGAGGCTGGCGATGAAGCCGATGAGATAGCCGGCGATCGCCGCGGCGCCGTAGAGACTGGTGACGAACACGCCCGAGGCCCGGCCGGCGAGTGCGCCGTCCACCGCTTTCACGTGGGAGCCGGCGAGGTTGACGTAGATGGTGCCGCTGACGATGAAGCCCCATAGGAACGACAGCGCCGCGTGCGCCGCAAAACTCTGCGCGAACGCGAACAGCAGGAAGCCGAGCGCCGCCGCGCCGAGGAAGGCGAGGGCGAACACCACGCGCGGCGAGAAACGGTCGCCGAACCAGCCGCCGATCAGCGAGCACAGCACGCCGAGACCGTAGATGCTCATGATGGCGCCGGTGTCGGCGGGCGCGACATGGAGCTGTTCGCGCAGGAACGTGGGATACATGCCGAGATAGCCGTAGATGATCAGGCCGCCGATCAGGCTGAGCAGCGTCAGGATCACGGTGTTGCGGTTGAGCAGCGTGGACGCGCCGCCGACCACCTGCGCGCCGTCGGCACGGCGCTGCACCTCGGTGATCGCCGGACGCACCGCCAGCGCGATCACGCCCATGGCGACGAAGCCGATGATGCCGAACGCCACGATCGGGCCATGCCAGGAGCCGTGGAAGCTCAGCACCATGCCGGCAAGCAGCGGCCCGACGATGGCGCCGACGCCGAACGAGGCATTGATCGCGCCGACCGCGACGCCGCGATAGCTCGTGAACGAGGTGGTGGCGATGGCGATCAGCGCGGTGAGCTGCATCGCCTCGCCGATGCCGGTGGCGGCGCGGTAGATCAGCATGTCGGCAAAGCCGGTGGCGAACGCCGTGAGTACCGTGCCGGCCGAGAAGATCGCGATGCCGATCTGCAGCACCGCCTTGCGCGAGGTCCGCGCCAGCAGGTAGCCGGTTGGCCAGCCGGCGACCGCCATGCCGAGCGTGAAGATGGTGGAGAGCAGCCCGGTGTCGGCGAGCGAGAAGCCGTATTCCTTGCGCACGTCGGCGGCGAGCAGCGGGAAGATCTGCCGGTCCATGGCGTTGATGACGTAGGACGCGAGCAAGAGGCCGAACATCGCGAGCATCGCGACGCCCGGCGAGGCGTCGTCGCGCCCATGCGAAATGGCGTCCGTATCGGTGGTCATGGCAGTCCTCCCGATCCCGTGAATATTTTTGGGGGGATCGCTTGTTGTTGATGTTGCGGAGCGCCGCGGCGGTCGCGCCGCCGCGGCGTGACGGACGTCAGGCTGTGGTCCCGGCGGCCTTGTACCAGTCGTGGATTTCCTCGCCGGTGCGGAACGCGACGCCCGGCTTGCCGGCGATGTACTGCAGCGCCTCGCGGAAGTAGCGCAGGCGGTGCGGCGCGCCCATGATGTAGGGATGCACCACCAGCGCCATGACGCGCGCCGAGGTCGCCGCATCCGCATAGAGCTGCTCGAACTGGTCGATGGCGCGGTCGCGATACTCCGACGCCTTGTGATGCTGGATCAGCATCATCGCGACGTCGTTGCACTCCTGGGTGTAGGGCACGTTGACGATTCCGCCGCCGCGGGTCTTGAGCACCACCGGCTGGTCGTCGAGCACCCAGTCGCAGACATAGTCGTAGCCTTCCTCGACCAGGATGTCCGGCGTCTCCCAGGTCTCGGTGAGGCCGGGGCCGAGCCAGCCGCGCGGCCGGCGGCCGACATAGTCGGCGATCGCCCGCGTCGTCTTCGCGATGTCCTCGCGCTCGTTCTCGACCTTCTGCATGTTCTTCTGGGTGAAGCCGTGGCCGATGAACTCCCAGCCGCGGTCGCGCGCGGCGCGGGCGATCGGCTCATAGGCTGCGATCGCCGAGCCGTTGATGGCGAGCACGGCCTTGATCTTCAGCGTGTCGAGCACCTCCAGCATGCGCCAGAAGCCGACGCGGTTGCCGTACTCGTGCCAGGCCCAGTTCGGAATGTCCGGGCTCGGCGAGCCGCCGGCCGGCGGCGTCAGCACGGTGCGCGGCATCGGCTGCCGCGCGTCCCATTCCTCGACATTGACGATCACCCACACCGCGAGGCGGGCGCCGTCCGGCAGCGTCAGCTTCGGACGCTCGGTGATCGCGGAGTACGACAGGCGTTCGGTCGGCAACATGCGTCAGGCCTCCTTCGGCCCAATGGTGAAGTTGATCTCGCCGAGGCCGCTGATGGTGCCGACCATATGGTCGCCGGGCACCAGCGGGCCGACGCCGGCGGGCGTGCCCGTGAAGATCAGGTCACCGCTCGCGAGTGTGTAGTGCTGGGAGAGGTTGGCGACGATTTCGGCGACGTTCCAGATCATGTGGCCGATGTCGCCGCGCTGGCGCACCGTGCCGTTGACCGCGAGCGTGATCGCGCCAGAGGTGATGTGGCCGACCGCGCCCGCCGGATGGATCGGCCCGCATGGTGCGGAATGGTCGAACGACTTGCCGACCTCCCAGGGCTGGCCCCAGGCGCGGGCGTCGCGCTGGCGGTCGCGGCGGGTCATGTCGAGGCCGACCGCATAGCCGGCGACATGGTCGAGCGCCGAGGCGAGGGGAATGCGCGCGCCGCCGCGGCCGATGGCGACGACCAGCTCGATCTCGTGCTGAAAATCTTCGGTCAGCGGCGGGTAGGGCAGCGTGGCGCCGTCCTGCATGATGCTGTCGGCCGGCTTCTGGAAGAAGAACGGCGGGTCGCGCTCGTCGCCTTCCTTCATCTCGCGGATGTGGTCGACGTAGTTGCGGCCAACGCAATAAACGCGGCGCACGCCGAAGAATGTGTCCGTGCCGGCGATCGGCAGGGCGATGGTGGCAACTTCGTGCGTGATGCGGGATGCGAGCATCCGGCTGTCCTCCTTGAACGACAAGCTGCTGGCTGGGTGCGCCAGCTCATACCGGCATAAAATGAGTACACTTGATGTTTGTCAATGCAAAAATGTGTATACTTATGCCGCAATGATTGGCGGAGATGGCGCGATTTCACGGCAAACCCCTGAATTTTGCCGGATTTCCCGCCCATTCGACAGGCTGTTCGAATCGAAATATGTACACACTTGTTCAGGACCCCCGCATGAGCGAGACCGCCACCAGCCCCGCCAGCTCCCCGCGCAGCGCCTCGACCCAGTCGCGCCTGCTCGCGGAACGGTTGCGCCAGGCGCTGCTCGATGGCGCATTTCCCGCCGGCAGCCGGCTCAACGAGGTTCATCTCGCCCGCACCCTCGAGGTGTCGCGCACGCCGCTGCGCGCCGCGCTGCAGACGCTGGCCGGCGAGGGGCTGCTGCACCACACGCCGAACCGCGGTTTCACCGTGCCGGAGCAGTCGCTGTCGGCGATCGTCGACGCCTACGAGATGCGCGCGCTCGCCGAGGGCCTCGCGGCGCGCCTCGCCGCCGAGCGCGGCCTGTCGGACGCGCTGCGCCAGCGCATGGAGACGGCGCTCGCGGACGGCGACCGTGCGCTCGCGCCAGAGACCGCCGACGACGCGCGGCGCGGCCTCTACGCCGAGGCCAACGCCGCGTTCCATGCGGTGATCCACGACGCGGCGCAGTCGCAACTGGTGCGCGACGTGCTGCGCATCTGCCAGCGCGTGCCGCAGACCTCCGCCCACAACATCGTGGCGTTCGATCTCGACGACGTGCGCCAGCGCCATGCCGCGCACCGCCAGATCTATGAAGCGATCATCTGCCGCGAGCCGCGCGAGGCCGAGCGGCTGATGCGCCAGCACGTGCTGGCGGTGAAGCTGTCGATGGCGCGCTGGTTCGGCCAGCAGCGCGCGGTCGATCCGAACTAGGATTTTACTCGCTCGAAGTATGGCACTATCAAATCGAAGTTCTTTCAAAGTCTTCGTTATGAGATGCCTCTGTGTGGCGGCGACGATTCATTCCTGAAGCCAATGGGGTATTGCCGCAGAACTGATAGTTATAGAAGCAATCGAAGGATTGACGATCGCCCGATTTCAAAGGGGCATGACAACTTTATCTTGAATTTGATGGGCACTCGCGCATTATTCGGTGATGCGAAGCAAGCTTGCATGAGGGTAGAACAATCATGAAGCGGTTCGTTTTGATTTATTTATTTCTTGGTTTGACGTTGTTTGCAGTTAATGCTCCGAATTGCGCTTTGGCGTGCCCCGATCCTCCCTGCACTGGTCGTAGATAATTTGTTGTAGTTTATATTGTCGGAGGGCGTGGCATTGCCCAATTTGAATCAATCGCTTACCGGGCAGGTGTTGCTCGCGTTTATTTTTGGAGTGGTATTTCTTGGCGTGTTGCTGGTTATTGCTTACGTTACGCCAACTCCAACCCCATTTCAGGAATGGATCTATCGAGTCGTTATGGCATTGGCTGCCGGTGGAGTTGGGGCCGTCATTCCAGGCTTTCTTGACGTAAAGATATCAAATTGGATTCGAGCTGGTGGCGCGCTTGCTTGCTTTGTCATCGTCTTTCTCGTCAACCCGCCATTGCTCGCCACGCAAAAATTGCGTGACCAATCATATTTCGATTTGATGGATCGAGGAACAACGGCTCTCGCGGCTGGAAATACTTCGCTCGCAAAGTATCTTTATGCTGGTGCTGTTCAGTTGGCGCCAGACGCTTATCTTCCTTACGTGAAGTTAGCCAGCGCGGAGTTCGACAGTGGCGAGTTCAAAAACGCCGAACTAAATTATAAAAGAGCGTTCCAGCTCAGTTATCCATCCGATTCAACGCTGTTGTACGGAGCAGCGCTAAGTGAAGAGGCGCTCGGCAGCTACGAGCTTGCAGTTCAAACTTTCGAGGCAATCTTGGCCAAGATGCGCCAAACAGACGGCTACGCTCAAGATTTGCAGTTTTCGATCTCCCAACTGAAATTAAAGATTTGGCTGGAGGCTCATTACAAGGAGGGCGCTTATCAGGAGGCTGTTGACGGCTTTAAGGCCTTCTTGGAAGCGAATGGGGCTCCAACGTACTGGGCGCACTATCATTTGGCCTGTTTGTATGCGTCCCGGTCCGCGCTATCCCAAACTCCCGAACGCGAGAAATCCAGTTTGGTTAGTGATGCTGTCAACGAGCTCAAGGCGACTGTGCAGGCACTGCGGACTTCCAGAGCAAAGAAGGCTGATACTCATAAGCAAATGTTTGAAAGTTTGTTGATTGGGGATGTAGCCAATCCTGCGCCTGGAAATCCTGTTCCTTGCCCATCACTCAAGAGCCTCGCGCAGCAACAGTTTCCATTCGACAAGTCGAAATTGGTGGGAAGATTGTAAACTACCCCTTATCTGATACGGCCTCCTGTCAGGTTCGATTTGCTCGCAGATGATGTCTGCTGCCGGTTTAAGGTGTTGCGTTGCGTGCTTAGATGATTTGCGCCTGAGCGATGTCGCGGTTCAGGTTCAATCCTTTCCGTATGCCACATTGACAGCGGCGACGTTGTCGTCCCTATCTGCCGGCCGGAGACGGCAGATGCACGGCGCACATGGGCAAGGATCGCCGCGAACAGAGTGACAGTCGCATGACGATGCGTACGCGTTGGCGCGGCGAGCTGCTCGCGCTTCTGCTTGCCGTGCTGCCCTTCGCCGCGATGGCCGTTACCCCACCGACGCCCGCGGCCGTCGACTACGACATTCCTGCCCAGGACCTTGCCCGCGCCCTCAATGCCTATGCGACCGTGAGCGGCCTGCAGGTGCTGTATGAGACCGCGCTCGCCGCCGGCCGCCGCTCGACGGCGGTGAAGGGGCGCCTGACGCCGGATGCCGCGCTCGCGCAGCTCCTGACCGGCAGCGGGCTGGTCGGCCGCCGCACCGATGTCGACGCCATCACGCTGTTCGCCGAGAGGCCTCCAGACGCCGCACCGGCGCGGCTGGCGCCGGATCCGCGCTTCCTCGGCGCGCTGCAGGGCGCCGTGCTCGGCGCGCTGTGCGGCGCCGAGGAGACGCGCCCGGGCGCGTATCGCGCCGCGCTGCAGCTCTGGATCACGCCAGGCGGCACCATTACGCGTGCGGCGCTGCTGAGCTCGACCGGCGATATGCGTCGTGACGCCGCGCTGCAGCGCCAACTGCCGGGAACGCTGGTTGGTCTACCGCCGCCGGGCCTCGGCCAGCCTGTCACTCTTATTATAGGTCCGCGTGTGACGGGGCAGCGTCCGGAGTGCGGGTAGCCGGCGGCTGTTGTCGACCTGTTACATTTGCCCGTTACAAGCCCTTCACAATTCCGGCCTGTCGCGCCGGCGGTGCGGGCGTGTGTCCCGTGGCGCTCGACAAGAGGTGGCGCGTGACGGCCGGAGATCTGGCGGGCCGTTCGAAACGCAGTCACACCGATGGGACCAACGAGCTGGGCGGCGCTGCGCGACCTTGTCAGCGAACGCTATGACGAGCTGAAGGCGCGGCTGACGCGCCGCCTCGGCTCGGAGGAGCTCGCCCGCGAAAGCCTCAACGAGACCTGGCTGCGGCTCAACCGGCCGAACGACGCCGGCATGGTGGAGAGCCCCACCGGCTATGTCATGCGCATGGCGGTCAATGTCGCGACCGATCACCGCCGCGCGGAGAGCCGCCGCGCCCGCCGCGCCCGCCGCGCCGACGTCACCGCCGCGCTCGACATCGCCGATCCGGCGCCCGATCCGGCGCGCGAGCTCGAGGCGCGGCAGGAACTGGAGACGCTGCGCCGGGCGATCGAGGCGCTGCCGCCGCGCACCCGCGACATCCTGATCGCGGCGCGGCTGGAAGGCCGGCCGCAACAGGAGATCGCCGACCGCTTCGGCATTTCGGCGCGCATGGTGCGGATCGAGCTGCGCCGCGCGCTCGATCTTTGCGAAGCTCTCCTTGAAGAAAATGCGACAGAGGGGTTCCTTTCCGGGCGTGCTGAAACGTCTATGGGGGAGGCGCCCGTGGAGCGGTCCCGCGATCCACGGCGCGCCGACAGCCCGTCCAATGGGGACGGGGACGCATGAGATAGCGCCGGTGATGACCATGAACGACCAGCAGGGTTCGCCCGACGCGACGGCGCCTGACGCCGCGTCGCCCGATGCCTTGTCTCCCGAGGCCTTGTCTTCCGAGGCCTTGCGCCGCGAGGCCAAGGACTGGGTGGTGCACCTTGCGACCGGCGAGGTGACGACCGCGGACCTGCGCGCACTCGACGCCTGGCGCGGGCGCAGCGTCGGCCATGCGCAGGCCTATGCGCAGGCCTGCCGGCTGTGGGGCCAGCTCGAGGCGCCGCTGCGCGCGATCGCGCCGGCGGGGACGGCGGCATCGTCGCAGCGCCCGGCGCGCGCGGTCCTCGGCCGTCGTGCTTTTCTCGGCAGCGCGCTCGCCGCGTCGGCCGCCGCGGTCGCAGGTGCCGCTGTGGTGCGTCCGCCGCTGGAGATGTGGCCCTCGCTCGGCGCGCTCGCCGCCGACTATCACACCGGCACCGGCGAGCAGCGCCGCGTGGCGATGGCGGATGCCGCCTCGATCGAGCTGAACACCCGCACCAGCCTGAACATCCGCGATACCGACCAGGTCGAGCTGATCAGCGGCGAGGCGGCGGTATCAGCTCATGTGCGGCCGGTGGTGGTGCGCGCCGCGTCGGGCCGCATCTCGGCGAGCGAGGCGCAGTTCACCGTGCGCTGCGATGGCGCGCAGGTGCGTGTTACCGGCCTTGCGGGGCAGGTGGACGTCGTCTGCGGCGAGCGCCGCGCCGTGGTCGGCGCCGGCCAGCAGATCGTCTATGCGGGGAGCAGCCTCAGCCAGATCGCCGCTGTCGATCCCGAGATTGCCGCCGGCTGGCGCGACGGGCTCCTGATCTTCCAGGACGAGCCGCTCGCGCGGGTGATCGAGGAGGTCAACCGCTATCGTCCCGGCCGGATCGTGCTGATGAATACCGCGCTCGGCGAGCGCCGCATTACCGCGCGCTTCAAGCTGGCGCGGCTCGATGCGGTGCTGACCCAGTTCCAGGAGGCGTTCGGCGCCCGTGTCACCCCGCTCGGCGGCGGCTTCGTGGTGCTGACCTGAAACCGCCTGTCGCGCGGCGATTGCGACAGTTTCACGACACGCGCCGCAAAAAATAATCGGCGATTTCATTTCCTCTCGCTGGTGGCCCCGTCGTCCATGGACGGTCGGGAGCTGCCCGACGCTCGGGCGCGCGATGGCCGCTCCCGGGTCTTCGCCGATCGAGAGAGTTCGTGATGTCCCGTCACCACCGCCTGTCCTCCGCCTCCCTGCGCCGCGCCAGCCTGCTGGCGGGAACGAGTCTCCTGGCGTTGCTGGCGGGTGGAGCTGATCAGGCGCTGGCGGCGCAGCTCGGCGGTGGCGTCGGCGTGCCGGCGACCAGCTATGCGGTGGATGCGGCGTCGATGGCCGCGCAGCAGGCGGCGGCTGCAGCCCAGCAAGGCCAGAGCGCCATGCGCCGCTCGATCGAGGCGATCCAGGCGATGCAGGGGGCGCAAGCCGCGGCGCGCGCCGCGGCCGCGGCCGCGCAGCGCTCGACGACGCTGCCGCAGATCGCGGTGCCGAACGGTCTTGCCGCCGGCGGCCTGCAGGTTGCGCCGAGCGGCACGTGGACCGGCGCCAATGCGCCGGTGCAGAGCACAGGCGGCAGCGGCACCACGGTGACCATCAACCAGACCGCGCCACAGGCGGTCCTGAACTGGCAGACCTTCAACGTCGGCGCCCAGACCACGGTCAATTTCAACCAGCAGGCCTCGACCTGGACCGCGCTGAACCGCGTCGTCGGCAACACCAGCCCGAGCCAGATCCTCGGCCAGATCAATGCGCCGGGGCATGTTCTGGTCCTCAACCAGAACGGCATCATCTTCGGCGGCGCCAGCCAGATCAATGTCGGCGCGCTGGTGGCGTCCACCGCCAATATCACCGACCAGTTGCTTGGCGCTCATTTGAGCTTCCCCGGGGCGGGCGGCAACATCGTGGTTGAGAAGGGCGCGCTGATCACGACCAATGCGCCGGCGGATCCGACATCGGGCGGCGGCTTCGTCGCGCTGCTGGCCGGCGGCGTCAGCAACGCGGGCACGATCACCACGCCGAAGGGGCAGGTGCTGCTCGCCGCAGGCGACGACTTCGTCCTGCGTGCGGGCTACGGAACCAACGCCAACCAGTTTTCGACCACGAACGGCATCGAGGTTGCGCCTGTCATCCACCAGGGCAGCGGCAGTGGATCCGTGATCAACACCGGCATGATCTTCGCCCAGCAGGGCGACATCACGCTGGCCGGCCGCACGCTCACCCAGGATGGCGTGCTCGTGTCCACCACCTCGGTCAACCAGCGCGGCACCATTCACCTGCTCAACTCGGCGAGCGACGCCAGCGGCAGCGTCACGCTGACCGGCAACAGCATCACGCTGGTCATGCCGGAGCTCGCCTCGAACGACCCCGCGCTGAACTCGCGGCGCGATGCGTTGATCGCCGCGTCGGGGGCCAATCCGCTCGCCACCGGCCAGTTCGACGATCTCTCCGTCCTCGCCGATCGCCGGGACCAGTCGCGCATCGAGATCGTCAGCGGCGGCCTCGTCGATTTCCGCGGTGGCTCGCAGACGATCGCGCAGGGCGGCCAGATCGCGGTGTCCGCGGGCAAGCGCGTGTTCACCGAGAGCGGCGCCACGCTCGACGTGTCCGGCGTGCAGGGTGTGCTGCTGCCGATGTCGGCCAATTCCATCCAGGTCAGTATCCAGGGCAACGAGCTGCGCGACTCGCCGCAGAACCGCGACAGCGGCACGTTGTTCAACCAGAATGTCTGGATCGATGCCCGCAGCCTGACGCTGGTGCCCGCCGGCACCGGCGGCTATCCGTCCGACCGCTACTATACGTCCGGCGGACTGCTGGAAGTCTCCGGCTATGTCAACAACACCACGCACACCATCGGTGAATGGAGTGCGGTCGGCGGCTCCATCACGCTGGCCGCTCCGGAGGTGGTGACGCAGCAGGGCTCGACCTTCAACATCTCCGGCGGCTCTGTCACCTATCAGGGCGGCTTCATGCCGCAGACCTTCGTGCTCGGCAGCGACGGGCGCATCTACAATGTCAACAGCGCGCCGGCGAACCTGAGCTACACGGCGGTGGTGACCGGCTTCGTGGTCCAGCACAACCAGGGCGGCAAGCTCGATCCGAAGCTGACGGAGATCTATGCAAGCCTCCTGGGCTTCGGCGGCAGCACCTGGCAGAACGGCTACACCATCGGTCGCGACGCCGGCCGGTTGATCCTCTCGGCGCCGACCACGGTGTTTGAGGGCACGATCCTTGCCGACGTCATCCACGGCCAGATCCAGAGCGGCGCCCGTCCGGCGGGCGTCACCGACGGCTATAAGTTGCCGCAGACCACCGCGCCGCTCGCCGGCACGCTGGCGCTGGGACAGTATGGCGGCTTCGGCCTGACCGGCGCCTACAACACCGACGTCAAGTTCGGCACGGTGGCGCAGATCACCAGTAACGTCGGTGTGACCGACGCGCTGCCGACGCAGCGCCAGAACACCGCCTGGTTCGATGTCCAGCCGATCAACAACACGCTCGGCGGCCTCACCATCGCCACCGCCAACAAGATCACGGTCGACCAGGCGCTGTCGTTGACGCCGGGTGGCCAGATCACCTTCGCGGCGCCGTCGATTGCCCTCAACGCCGATGTTTCCGCGCGCGGCGGCAGTGTCACGCTCGGCAACCTCATGCACAATGTGCTCGGCGTGGGCCAGTTGGAGCAGTGGTGGGCGCTGACCAGCGGCAGCGCGGTGCCCTCGGTGACGATCGCGTCCGGAGCGACCATCGACCTGCGCGGACTGTGGACCAATGCGGCAGGTGATCCGGACGATAACGGCGATCTCGCCTTCGTCAACGGCGGCAGCCTTACCGTGTCGACCACCGGCAGCATCGCGCTCGCCAAGGGCAGCCTCGTCGATGTCTCGGCGGGGGGCGGCGTTCTGCCGAACGGCCAGTTCCAGGGCGGCAGCGGCGGCAGCGTCAGCCTGGTCACCAACGACTATTCCCATCTCGGCAGCACCAATTATTTCACGACGGATCGCACCGCGCCGCTGCAGCTCGACGGCAGCTTGCGCGCCTATGGCTTCAACGGTGGCGGCAGCCTGACGCTGGCGGCGGGACAGCAGGTGGTGATCGGCAGCAGCAGCGCGCCGACGGCCGGCGCGCTGATGATCGACCCGGCGCTGTTCTCGTCCGGCTTCACCCAGTACAGCGTCACCGGGCAGAGCGTCGTCGTCGCCGCCGGCGCGCAGGTCGCGCCGGTCGTGCCGGCCTACCGCTTCAACAACACCGCCGCCATGCTGCCGAGCGGCAGCGATCCGGCGGCGGCCGCCGATCTCGTCGTCCAGCCGCAGTACACGGCGGATGTGCTTCATGCCCGCCTGATCCAGCGTCCCGGCGCCAGCCTGACGCTGGCGAGCCTGTCGGACTTCAACCTTCAGGCGGGGGCGTCGATCACGGTCGATCCCGGCAAGGCGATCACGATCCTCGCCAACGGCCAGACCACCATCGACGGCCGCATCACCGCGCCGGGCGGCCAGATCACCCTCAACAGCCTGATCGACCTGCCCGGGCAGGCCCAGGTCGCCGGCGGCAACGGCACGTTCGGCCTCACGCGCTCGATCTGGATCGGCAGCGATGCCATGCTCGACGCATCCGGCCGCGCACAGGTGGCGCAGGATGCGCTGGGGCGCAGCTTCGGCGTCGTGCAGGACGGCGGCAGCATCGTCATCGGCGGGACCGGCGTGAACGATCAGGCGACCGACGCCTTCATCGTCCTCCGCCCGGGAGCGGTGGTCGATGCCTCCGGCGCCTCGGCGTGGATCGACCTTGCCGCGGGCCAATCGTCGCGCCTGCCGTCGCAGCCGACGCTGGTCGCCGGCAATGGCGGTTCGATCATGCTCGCCTCCAACAGTGGCATGTATCTGGATGGTGTCATGCGCGCCGCGGCGGGCGGTGCCGGCGCGTCCGGCGGCAGTCTCAGTCTCGATCTGGTCAGCCGGGGTTACACGGTGGGGACGGCGGGCCCGCAGGCGCCGGACGCCATGGCGTCTGTTCCGGCCGTACTGCAGAGGCTGCGCAACATCACCATCGTCCAGCATGGCCAGCCGAGTGGACTTTCCGGTGCGCTGACGCCGGGCGCCGCTGATCCGGCGCTGCAGTTCGGCACCGCGGTGATCGGCGCCGATCAGGTGGCGGCGGGGGGCTTCGGCTCGCTGTCGCTGCGCACGTCCGACCTGTTCGTGTTCCAGGGCGATGTCAACCTCGCCCTGTCACGCAGCCTCGCCTTCTCCGGTGGCATCTTCACGGTCGCCGGCACGACGCCGAACGCCAATGTCAGCCTTGCGGCGCCTTATGTGAGGTTCGATGGCAGGGTCGAGCAGTTGGCCGGCGCGCTGGCGTATAATCCAAGCCTCAACAACACCCTCGAGGTCGGCCTGCAGCGCAACGCCAGCCAGTTGTCGGTGTCGGCCGACCTGATCGACCTCAGTGGCGAACTGCGCTTCAGCGGCGCGCACGGCTCGCAAGGCAGCGGTTCCTTGAACGCCACCATCAATGTGGTGCCGGGCACGGTGGATGTCATGGGCTTCGGCAGCGTCGCCATGCAGAGCGCCGGCGATATCCGCTTTGCGACCGGCAGGGTCTGGGTGGGGGGGAACGCTACGCTCCAGGCTGCACAGCTCTATCCGCTCAGCGGCGCGACGGCAGTGATGCAGGCTGGCGTCATCGCGAGCCTCGGATCGACGCCCATCTCGTTCGATCCGGCGGCGGCGCTGGTCATTCGCGGCAACGGTACCACGCCGGCGGTGCCAGCGTCCGTGTTCGGGCAACTGGCGTTGATCGCGCCAACCGTCGATCAGGGCGGTATCGTGCGTGCTCCGCTCGGCATCGTGTCCTTCAACGGCGTTTCCGGGGGGACGGCGACAGTTCCGACCTCGTCGACTGTCATCTTGCGCAGCGGCAGTATGACGTCGGCGAGCGCCAATGGGCTTGTGATGCCATTCGGTGGCACCACCGACGGCATCACCTACCAGGGCGCGAGCGGCACGCTGTCCGATATCAGTTCGACGCTCGTGGCGACGCAGTTCAACGTCGCGCTGCCGACCGGTGTCGCGATTACTGCGACGTCGCTGATCGGCGAGCCCGGCTCGGTGCTCGACCTGTCGGGCGGAGGCAATCTCACCGGCGCCGGCTTCATCCAGGGCCGTGGCGGCTCGGTCGACGTTCTGAAGACCGCGCTGGTCAATGCCAACCCGGTGAACAGCTACTCGGCTGCCGGCAACAAGGTCTATGCGCTGCTGCCGGGTTACGCCTCGGCCTACGCACCGTCGATCGCCACCAACGGCGCCGGCGATCCGGCGGTCGGCCAGCAGGTGACCATCGGCAATAGCGTGCCCGGGCTCGCTGCAGGCACCTACACGTTGCTGCCATCGAGCTACGCGTTGCTGCCGGGCGCGTTCCGCGTCGAGATCGGCGGTGCGATCACCGCGCCGATCGGCACCGTCGGGCTTGCCAACGGCTCGTATGTCACGACCGGTGTCCTCGGCATCGCCAACACTGGTATCCGCAATGCCCTGCCGACCCAGCTGCTGCTGACCTCTGGCGCGACGGTGCGGCACTATTCGCAGTACAACGAGATGAGCTACAGCGACTTTGCCCGCACCCAGGCGGCGCTGCTCAGCGAGGTGCGTCTGCGCCTGCCCGAGGATGGCAAGGTGCTGCAGCTCAACCTCGGCAGCGGTCCGGCTCTAAGCTTTGCTGGTACGGCGCTGTTCGGCGGCGCCGGCGACGGCATCACTGGCAGCCTGCTGGTGTCGTCGTCGGCGCCGAGCGGCACTCTTGACGTCGTTGCGGCAGGCGCGACGCCGATCGCCGGCCACACCACGGTGGCTGCGGCGGATCTCGACGCCTTCAATGCCGGCGCATTGTTTATCGGCGGCGCCGCGACCTACTATGTCGATGCGGGCAGCGGCACCGGCAACCGGGTTGCCTTCTCCGGCCAGGGCATCGTCAACATCCTCGACGGTGCCGTACTCAGGGCGGCGCAGGTCTATGCCATCGGCAACAGCGTCAACCTGTCGGGCGGCGCCGTCATCGATACGCGCGGGGTGCAAGGAACGGTGGCCGACTCGCGCCTTGGCTATCTCTATGGCAACGTCAACAGCGAGACGGCGCAGACCACGGGCCCGGCGATTCTCGCCGTCGCCAATGGCTGGCTCAACTTCCTGCCGGTGATCGGCAACAGCTCGATCGCGATCGCGAGTGGCGCCTCGCTGCTCACCGACGGCAGCGTCGTGCTGGCCGCGCCCGGCGCGCTGACGATGAGCAACGCCAATTTCGGCGCGCGTTATCTCACGGTGACGCAGAGCCAGATCAACATCGGCGATGCCGCCTCGCTCGCGGCGGCCCAGGCCGCCGGCGTGCTGCAACAAGGCTGGACGCTGAACCAGGCGGCGCTTGACACGCTGCTGCGTCCCTCCACCACCGCCGGCGTCCCCTTGCTGCAGCAGTTGACGCTGACGGCCGGCAACGCGCTGAGCGTCTTCGGCAGCGTGACCCTCGATGCGACCGGGCGCGGGCAACCGCTGAGTCTGGTGCTGAATACACCGGCGATCTATGGTCTTGGCGGCAGCGGGGACATCACCACGATCCGCGCCGACAGCTTCGTCTGGAACGGCATCCGCACCGGCAACGGCAGCACAGGTCCGCTGGGCGTTCCCTATGGTAGCAAGGCGCCGCCCGCGGTGGTGGCCGGCGGCGCGGGCACCGGCCAGGGACAACTGGCGATCAACGCGAACCAGATCCTGTTCGGGTACGACGCCAACAGCCGGCCGACCGACGGCGCGAGCCTCGATCGCATCGCACTCGGCTTCTCCACGGTCACGTTCAACGCGGCCACCCAGATCACGGCGAACAGCACCGGCACGCTCTCGGTCGGCCAATCGCAGGGGGCGGGCGGCGCGCTGACGGGCGGCAACCTCGTGCTGACCACCCCGCTGCTCACGGCGACCGATGGCGCGTCGATCAGCTACAAGGCGGGCGGCCTGGTGCAGGTGGCTGCGCCGGCGGGAACGGCGGGGGCGGCAACCGCCGGTATCACCGACCTCGGCGGTACGATCGCGCTGTCCGGCGACAGCGTGCTGCTCGACACGTCGGTCGGGCTGCCGAGCGGCAAACTGACGCTTGCGGCGACACATGACGTGACGCTCGGTGATCGGGCCCATGTCGATCTGTCCGGCCGCAGCATCGTCTTCAACGACGTGACGAAGTACAGCTGGGGCGGCGACCTGACGATGACCAGCGCGAGCGGCAACATCGTGCAGAGCGGCGCCTCGGTCATCGACGTCTCCGCCGCCAACAACGAGGCCGGCTCGATCACGGCCACGGCCACCGGCACCGGCCAGGGCAGCGTCGCGCTCAACGGCGCGCTCGCGGGCGCGGCCAGCGGCGGCTATCTCGGCGGCGGCATCACCATTGCGGCGCAGAATCTCGGCGATTTCGCCGCGCTCAACCGCAAGCTCACGGCCGCCGGCTTCCTGAAGTCGCGCAGTTTCGATCTCAAGCAGGGCGATCTCGCCGTCGGCAACGAGGTGGTCGCCCATGCGGTGACCATCGCCGTGGACGGTGGCAGCCTGACCGTCAACGGCACCATCAATGCCAGCGGTGTCACCCCCGGCACCATCCGCCTGTCGGCGCGCGATACGCTGGAGCTCGCTTCGTCCGGCGTGCTCGACGCCCATGGCACGCAGTTGCAGGTCGACAGCTATGGCCAGCCGGTTGCAGCGTCCAACCGTGCGACGGTGGAACTGACCACGAGCCAGGGTCTGCTCAAGCTTGACAACGGCGCCACCATCGACGTTCGGGTCACTGACGCCGCCAATGTCGATCCGGTCAGCGGCAAGCCGGTATCGTACGGCCAGATCACGCTCAACGTGCCGCGCACCGCTGAGACCAGTGGCACCGTCAACATCCAGGCCGGGCAAACGCTCGACATCCGCGGCGCGCAGAGCGTCGCGCTCAATGCCTTCTGGACCTATCAGCCGGCGGGCGCCGACGGCACCGTGGTGCAGGACAACGGCGGCACCACGCCGGTGTCGGCGGCCGACCAGATCGGCCTCAACCAGATCGACACTCAGAGCCAGGCGTTCAT
The DNA here is from genome assembly GCA_040756765.1 of Pseudomonadota bacterium. Taxonomy (GTDB): domain Bacteria; phylum Pseudomonadota; class Alphaproteobacteria; order Rhizobiales; family Xanthobacteraceae; genus Bradyrhizobium_A. The sequence continues at coordinate 232,079 of JBFLYG010000010.1, forward strand.
CGCCGCCGCCTATAATGGCAATGTCGCGGCGGGACAGCTCAATGCGGCGCTTCAGGCCAGTCTCGGCGGCCTCGTCGGTTTGGCGGACGAGCGTGGCAACAGCATGTTCCACCTGCGGCCCGGGGTCGAAATCCGCGCCAGCGGCACGCTGTCAACCTCCGGAGATCTCGATCTCGCCGGCTATCGCTATGGTCCGAATGCCAACCGTGACCGGACGTCGCCGACCTTCGGCGCCGGCGAGCCGGGTGCGCTGGTGCTGCGTGCGGCGGGCAATCTCAACATCAACGGCAGTATCAACGACGGCTTCGCCGCGCCGCCCGCTTCGCCGGATGCGCTGACGGTGCTTGCCTCGGGCACGCTGGCGTCGGCCTATAAGGTCACAAGCAGCGGTGTCACCATCGCGGCAGGCGCGTCCATTCCAAGAACCGCAACAATTAACATACCGCTGACATTTCCGACCGGGACGAAAATCGTTTTGAGCGCGGCTACGACCCCGGTGAGCGCACAATCGTCTCTGCCTGTCGACCTTGTTTTGACTGCCAAGCTTCCCATGATAGCAGCTGCCCTCAACCGCGTCGTTCACGGCACGATCTATGATTCCAGCGGAAAGGTGCTTGTGCACCCCGGTCAAACATTCGCGCAAGCCGGCCTGACGACCGCGACCGGCCTTCCATCAGGCTCCAGAATCGCCGCCGGGACTTATTTCTCAGCGTTTTTGTCGGGCGTAGTGCCAGTTGAGGGTTTCACTGTTCCGGCTGGCACCAGTCTTGCTGTTTTCAACGGCTACACCTTCTCGCAAAATACGGTGCTGCCGGTTGGAACCATAGTTCCCTTGGGAACGACGGGCGTGTCGATCACGGGCCCCGGCGACCGGAAGGTGTGGGCGACATCGGCGATGCTGGCGCCGGGCACGCAATCCTGGTCGATGCGGCTTGTCGGGGGCTCCGATCTGTCCAGCGCCGACAGCCGGACATTGCAGACTTCGTCGAATCTGGCGGGGGCGGGCAATGTCGTGCTCAACGATCCGTTCAACGTGAATCTGGCGGGCACGGGAAGTCCAAGCGCCGGCGTCAGCGTCGTGCGCACCGGCACCGGCAGCCTCGAGATCCTTGCCGGCGGCAACTACCAGCAGAACTCGCCTTACGGCGTCTACACGGCTGGCAGCGCCATCGCGGTCGATCCGTCCTATGACGCGCCGCGCGCGCCTGCCGCCGACGGGACAGTGCTCGGCAAAGCCAATGCGGCGTACGAGACAACGCTCGATCCGCAGCGCCTGCACTACGCCGACGGCGGTGGTGACGTGCTGATCGCCGCGCAGGGCGACATCTCCGGGACGCTGGCGCCCGGCGGGGCCTCTACCGGCAACTGGCTGTGGCGCCAGGGCGGCGACGCGCTCTGGCAGGGCACGGCCTGGGGCCTCAATTTCGGCAGCTATGTTGCTGATATTTCCCAGATGAACGGCGTCGGCAAGCTCGGCTTTGCGGCTTTCTCCGGCATCGGTGCGCTCGGGGGGGGCAACGTTACGCTGATCGCCGGACGCGACATTGGCGGTGCGGGCGCCGGCATCATTGCCGCCGTCGGAAGCAGCGGCCGCATGGATGGCGGCACGCCGATCCTGACCGGCGGCGGCACGTTGAGCGTGACGGCGGGCCGCAACGTCGGCACCGGCGGCAACACCTTCATCGACCTGCGCGGCAACACCACCGTGCTCGCCGGCAATTTCGGCGCGTCGGCGTCGACGAACTTCGGTTATGACGGCTATAACGATCCGCGCCTGCTCAACTCGTTGATCCCCTACGGCGCGACCACTGTGGCCGGCGGCGCTTTCGTGCCCGGCGACGGCACGGTCGAGGTGCGCACGCGCGGCGATCTCGTCATGGGCACCATCGACGATGCCGGTCGCCTCACCCAGCGCCAGAACACCGACGTATCGGGACAGCAGGGCTCGACCTGGTTCACGCTGTGGACCGCCCGCACGGCCGTGGATCTGTTCGCCGCCGGCGGCGACCTGACCCCGTTGTCGCCCAACCAGGGCGGCGGCTCCGCGGGATCGAGCTCCACCGCCGTGCTGCCGTCGATCCTGCGCGCCACAGCGGCAAACGGCAACATCTACCTGACGCCGGGGACAGATGGCGTCAGTTTCATGATGCCGTCGCCACAAGGCGAGCTCACGTTGCTGGCGGCCGGCATGGTGGTCGAAGCGCCGAACCTGCCGACTTCGTTCGGTCCGTTGTCGACGTCGCTCTCGATCATGGCGACGCCGACCAATCCGGCTTGGCTGCGTTTCACCGCGAGCAGCAGCGATCTCTCCCACGTGTCCGCGACGACCAACGCTTGGAATCTGTCGCTGACCGGGCCGGACGGCATGTCGGGCGAAAACATCACCACAGACGGCGGCAGCATGCCGTTGTTCGCGTTCGGTCCCAATACCGTGACCGATACCAGTGCGGCGAGTGCCGGCGTCATCTCCCGCATCTACGCAATCGGCGGCGACATCCTCAATCTCAACTACGGCGAGATCTATGCCACGGGGTCGGCCGTAACGGGATACACCAACTACTATCGCGCGGCGAAGCCGGTGCAGGTTCTCGCCGGAGGTGACATCGTCAACCTCCGCGGCCTGATCATGCATCAGGCGGCGACCGACGTGTCCGAGATCGCCGCGAGCGGCAGCCTGATCTACGCCGGCGTCAACAACCTCAACACCGGCAAGAGCGTGGCCGGCCTGCAGGTCGCAGGGCCGGGAACGCTCGAGCTCACCGCGGGCAAGGACATCCTGCAGGGCTCTCTCGCCAGCGTCGAGAGCATCGGCTCGCTGATCGGCGGCGACAAGACGCCGGGGGCGGGTGTCGTGTTGCAGGCCGGCGTCGGTGCGGGCGCGCCCGGCGTGGGCCAGGTGAACTGGGACGGTTTCGCCAGCCTCTATCTCGATCCAGCCAACCAGGCCGGGGCGGGGTCGCTCACAGCGCAGCCAGGCAAGGTCGCGCAGACTTACGACCAGGACCTGTACAACTGGCTGACGTCGCGCTTCGGCTATAGCGGCGACAAAGGCGGCGCGCTGGCCTATTTCCGCTCGCTGCCCGGCGACCAGCAACGGATCTTCCTGCGCCAGGTCTATTATGCCGAACTGACGGCGGGCGCGCGCGAGTACAACGATGCGAGCGGGCCGCGCTACCACAGCTATCTGCGAGGGCGCGAGGCGATCGCGGCGCTGTTCCCCGCCGTTGGCGCGAACGGCCAGCCGACGCGTTTCGCCGGCAGCATCACCATGTACAGCGCCTTGGACAGCCTCGGAAAGACGGTGGTGTCCGGTTCGGTGCACAGCGACAAGGGCGGCAGCCTGCAACTGCTGGCACCGGGCGGTCAGGTGATTCTCGGCACCGAAGGCCTGCCGCCGGGCGCGGACGCCGGCCTTGTCACGGCGGCCGCGAACAGCGACATCGACATCTATTCGCTCGGCAGCATTCTCCTCGGCCAGAGCCGCATCATGACGATGTTCGGCGGTAACATCCTGGCGTGGTCGGCGCAGGGCGATATCAATGCGGGCCGCGGCGCCAAGACGACGACCGTCTATACTGCGCCGCAGCGCATTACCGACGCCTATGGCAACGTCACGGTATCGCTGACGGCTCCGGCGAGCGGCGCCGGCATCGCCACCCTCAAGCTGCTGCCTGGCGTGCCGCCCGGCGACGTCGATCTCGTCGCGCCGCTCGGCACCATCGACGCGGGCGAGGCCGGCATCCGCGTGTCCGGCAACGTCAACCTCGCGGCGCTGCAGATCGTCAACGCCGCGAACATCGACGTGAAGGGTACGGCGAGCGGCATTCCCACCGTGCAGGGGCCGCCGACCGCTGCACTGACCGCCGCCAGCAACACCAGCGCCGCCACCCAGCAGGCGACGCCGCCGCAACAGGGCAACCGCGACCAGCCTTCCATCATCATGGTCGAGGTGCTCGGCTATGGCGGCGGCGATGGTTCGGGCGGCGACGGCGATGCGCGCCGCAAGCGCCCCGACCAGCAGAGCTATAATCCCAATGGCTCGGTGCAATATGTCGGCGCCGGCGCACTCACCGAGGAGGAGCAGAAGAAGCTGACGCCGGAGGAGCGGCGCAACCTCGCCGCGCGCTGAGCGCGCAGCGAGATCGTTAGCTCAGGTGCGATGCCGAGCCGGACTAGTGGTCCAATTCTAACATTCGCATCTCGCTTCAGACCGCGCCTTTGCGAATGTTAGAATTACGAGGACCACTAGCAAATATAAGATTCTAGTGGAGCTTTGGATTTGACATTCGCTTCCGGGACTCGCGGCTATGTGGGTTGCGAATGTCAAATCCGCTCCACTAGCCCGGCTTGGCCGCAGTGACGATCCAGACTGCCGCCGGCAGCGTGACGCTGTCGCCGTGATGGAAGGCAGCGAACGCTTCCCGCATCGACTGCGCGGTGGCGGCGGCCTTCTCCGGCGGCTGGTCTTCGAGCGCGCGTGCCGCCGGGCCGATCGACAGCGCCACCATGATGGCGTGGTCGAGGCCGCGGCCGCCGGCCATGTCGAGGGATGTATCGAACGGCTCCAGCGTGACAGACGCGAACCCGGCCGCGCTCAGGATCCGTTCGACGCGCTCTTGCGCGGCGAACGCGAACGGGCCGGGATCGTCCGGCTTCATCTCCGGCAGCTTCGGCACATGCTTGTAGGCCTGTTGCAGCGCCAGCATGAAATAGGGATTGTCGCGCGGCTGCCGCCAGCAGGCGAACGCCAGCCGGCCGCCCGGTCGCAACGCGGCGGCGAGATTCTTGAACGCGGCGATGGGATCAGCGAAGAACATCACGCCGAAGCGCGACGCCAGCAGGTCGAAATGGCCGGCCGGAAACGGGTGCTTCGCCGCGTCCGCCAGCAGATAGGTTAGCCGCGCCCCGGCCGGGATGCGCTCGCGCGCACGCGCCAGCATGTCCGCCGAAATGTCGATGCCGAGCACCTCGCCGGAAGGACCCACGAGATCGGCCAGTGCGAGTGACGTGGCGCCACAGCCGCATCCGACATCGATCACGCGCTCGCCCGACCGCACCGCGGCGCGCTCCAGCATGCGCTGCTGCACCGGCGCGAAGGTATCGTCGAGCGTGTCCTGGAAGTCGGTCCATTGCCGTCCGGCCGCGCCGTTCCAGAATGCCTGCTGGTCGATGGGGATGGAGAGCGGAGATGGCGATGTCATTGCGGGCTCCTTGTGGATTGTCCATCCGTGTGATCGTGTTTTGCTGCCGGCGCGATAACGAGGTCCTTTCGGTCGGCCTGGCATCGGCGCATCGGGAGATTCATTCTCTCAGAAGTCGTTACCGCAGTCGATCCGTTCCTTTTCACGGGCGCGTGCCCTGCCGGCGCAATTAATTGCTGCATTCGGCGCGGGCCGCGCCTTAGCCACGTCTCCTCACCCATCAAAAGGGGCGCCGCATGCCGACACCATCATCCATCGTGACGTCGCCCGCCGATGCGGACGACCTGGCGCGGCTGTCGGCGCTGGAGCTCACGGCGGGCTATCGCGCCGGGCGATTCTCGCCGGTCGAGGCGACACAGGCGGTGATCAAGCGCGTGCAGCGGCTCGATCCGCTAGTCAGCGCGTTCGCGGTGTTCGATCCGCAAACGGCATTGGAGGCGGCGCGGCAGTCGGAGCAGCGCTGGCAGCGCGGCGAGCCGCTCGGCGCGCTCGACGGCGTGCCGGTGACGCTCAAGGATCTCATCCTGACCAAGGGTTGGCCGACGCTGCGCGGCAGCCGCGCCGTCGATCCGGCGCAGGCCTGGGACGAGGACGCGCCGGCGGCCGCGCGGCTGCGCGAGGATGGCGCGGTGCTGCTCGGCAAGACCACGACGTCGGAGTTCGGCTGGAAGGGGCTCGGCGACAGCCCGCTCACCGGTGTCACCCGCAATCCCTGGAACACGGCGCATACACCCGGTGGCAGCAGCGGCGGCGCTGCGGCGGCCGCGGCCTTCGACTTCGGGCCGCTGCATGTCGCCACCGACGGCGGCGGCTCGACGCGGCTGCCGGCCGCGCACAGCGGCGTGTTCGGTTTCAAGCCGAGCTTCGGCCGCGTCCCGGTCTATCCGCCGTCACAGAACGGCACGCTCTATCATGTCACGCCGCTCACCCGCTCGGTGCGCGACGCAGCACTGCTGCTGAACGTCATCGCGCGGCCCGATGGGCGCGACTGGCATGCGCTGCCGCCGGCGGGCGCTGCACTCGATGACGGCCTGGAGCAGGGCGTCAAGGGCCTGCGCATCGCGTTCAGCCCGGCGCTCGGCTACGCCCAGGTCGATCCGGAGGTCGAGCGGCTGGTGGCCGAGGGCGTGCGGGCATTCGCCGATCTCGGCGCTGCGGTCGAACTGGTCGATCCCGGCATCGCGGACCCGTTCCCGATCTTCGACACGCTGTGGGCGGCGGGCGCGGCGAAGCTGCTCGCCGGTTTCCCCCCGGAGCGCCGGGCGCTGGTCGAGGGCGGCTTGCAGGAGGTCGCGGCGCGCGGGCAGACGATCGATGTGGTCGCCTATCTGCGCGCGGTCGACGATCGCGAGGCGCTGGGCCGCCACTTCAATCATTTCCACCAGACCTGGGATCTGCTGATCACGCCGACCACGGCGCATCCGGCCTCCGCCATCGCGGCGACGCAGGCCGATCTCGTCCGCCGCCCGATCCGTTCACCCTTCACCTATCCGTTCAACCTGACGCAGCAGCCGGCGGCCTCGGTGCCGGTCGGCCTCACGTCCGAAGGCCTGCCGGTGGGCTTGCAGATCGTTGGCGCCAAGTTCGCCGACGCCACCGTGCTGCGCGCCGCGCGCGCGTTCGAAATTGCGCGGCCGTTCGCCCGCCCGAAGGAGCTGTGATGAGCACGATTGTTCCCCTGCATCTCGACCTGCCATCCCTGCGCTCCGCCTACGCCGACGGCACGCTGTCGCCGACGGCGCTGGTCGCGGCGGTCTTCGCGGCCATCGCCGGGCGCGGCGACGATGGAGTGTGGGTCAGCCTCGCCCCGCGCGAGGCGGCGCTCGCCAGGGCCCGGGCGCTCGAAGCGCTGCCGGCAGAGGTCCGGGCCGGCTTGCCACTGTGGGGCGTGCCGTTCAGCGTCAAGGATTGCACCGACGTCGCGGGCGTGCCGACCAGCTCCGCCTGTCCCGGATTTTCGTACGTTCCCACCGAGAACAATCCGGCGGTCGAGCGGCTGCTCGCCGCCGGCGCGATCTTCGTCGGCAAGACCAACATGGACCAGTTCGCCACCGGGCTCGTCGGTGTGCGCTCGCCCCATGGTGTGGCGCGCAATCCGTTCGACGCCAGCTACATCCCCGGTGGATCGAGCTCGGGGGCGGCGGTGTCGGTCGCCGCCGGCCTTGTCAGCATCGCCCTCGGAACCGATACCGGCGGCTCCGGACGGGTGCCGGCGGCGCTCAACAATGTGGTCGGGCTGAAGCCGACCCGTGGCCTTGTCAGCGGCGTCGGCAACATCGCCGCCTGCCGTTCGATCGAGACGCTCTCGGTGTTCGCGCTCACCGTATCCGATGCGCAGGAGGCGTTCGCCGTGATCCGCGGCTTCGATGCGCGCGATCCGTTCGCGCGGCAGGCCGCGCTGGCGCCGCGGCGCCTTAGGGATACGTTCCGCTTCGGCGTGCCGGCGGCGCATCAGCTCGACTTTTTCGGCGACGCCGATGCGGCGGCGCTGTTCGCGGCGGCGCAGCAGCGGCTCGAGGCGCTCGGCGGCACGCGGGTGGAGATCGATTACAGCCCCTTCCTCGAGATCAACGAGCTCCTGTTCCAGGGGCCGTGGCTCGCCGAGCGTTATGGCGCGCTCAGCGATTTCGTCGAGACGCAGCCGGACGCCTTGCTGCCGGTCACGCGCGATATCCTGCTTGGCGGTGCGCGTATTTCCGGCGCGCAGGTGTTCGCCGCGCAGCAGCGGCTCAACTTGCTCAAGCGCGAGATCGAGGCGCTGTGGCGCGACATCGACGTGTTCGTCGTGCCGACGATCGGCAGGGCCTATACCATCGCCGAGATCGCGGCCGATCCGATCGTCCTGAACTTCCGGCTCGGCACCTACACCAATTTCGTCAATCTCGCCGATCTCGCTGCGGTTGCCGTACCGGCGGGCTTTTTGCCGAACGGCGTACCGCAGGGCATCTCGCTGATCACGCCGGCGTTCGCCGATCATGACGCGGCGGCGCTCGCCGAGCGCTTCCAGCGCCACCAGAACCTGCCGCTCGGGGCGCGCGCCGTGGCGAATGCCGATCGTGCGGCCCCCTCCCATCGACAACAGGAGTTGACGACGTGACCTGGAATATCTGGAGCCGTGACCTGCGGGCGCGCTTGCGCGTGATCGGCGCCGTGCTGGCAGCGGCGCTGGCGGCCGCTTTCACAGCGACGCCGTCTCGCGCACAGGACATCACCATCGGTGAGGGCGTGGCGCTCGGCTGGGCGCAGTTCTTCGTCGCCGACCACGACAAGGCCTGGGAGAAGCAGGGACTGACCCCGAAGGTGACGACCTTCGCCAGCGGCCGCCTGGTGCTCGATGCGCTGGTCGGCGGCGGCGTCGTGATCGGCACCGCCGCGGAGACGCCGGTGGTGTTCGCCGCGCTCAACGGCCTGCCGGTGCGGATCATCGGCACGCTGAACAAGCACGAGCCGTTCGACCTCGTCGCCATCAACGCGATCAAGACCGCCAGGGACATCAAGGGTCGCCGCATCGGCTATTCGCAGGGCACCAACGCCCACTACTACCTGCTCAAGTTGCTGGCGGCCGAGGGCCTGACGCTGTCGGACATCACGCCGGTCAGCCTCAATCCCGGCGACTTCGTCAGCAGCCTGTCCGGCGGGGCGATCGATGCCTTCATCTGGACCGAGCCGCACCTGTCGCAGGCGCTGGCGCAAGGGGCGGACCGTTTCCATATCATCCGCTCGCCGGGCCTCTATTCCACCTATTCCAGCATCATCACGCTGCAGTCGACCATCGATAGCAAGCCGGAGCTGCTGGTGAAGGCGCTCAAGGCGCTGATCGCCGCCGATGACACCATCCGCAGGGATCCCGACGCCGCAGCGGCGCTGACCGCAGCGCGGATCAAGCTCGATCCGGCGGTCGCACGTGCGTTCTGGCCGCGCGCCAACTTCCGCCTCGAACTCGACAAGCCGGCGCTGGTCGCCGAGCTGAAGCGCCAGGCGGCCTGGGCGGTGGAGAGCAAGCTGGTCCGCCCCGACGCCAAGATCCCGGACTTCGACGCCGTGGTCGTCCAGGACCTGTTCGAGCGGGCGCGCGGCAACTAGGCGAGGCACGACGTGCACGGCATTCCCCTGCAGGCGGTCCGGGCGCCGTCGCCGGTGTCCGAGCCGCCGCTGATCTCCTGCGTCGATGTCGGCCATGTCTACGCCACCGGCCGCGGCGAGACGGCGGCGCTCGCGGGCGTCTCGCTCAGCGTCGCGCGCGGCGAGTTCGTCTGCGTGCTCGGTCCGAGCGGTTGCGGCAAGACCACGCTGCTGAACATCCTTGCCGGCTTCGTCGCGCCATCGCATGGCGTGGTGCGCATCGACGGCCGGGGGATCGACGGGCCGAGCTCCGAGCGTGGCGTCGTGTTCCAGGATTATTCGCTGTTTCCATGGCTTACTGCGGAGGCGAACGTCGCGTTCGGCCTGCGCATGGCCGGGCGGCCGGGGCGGGAGCGCCGGGAGGCGGCGCGCCGCCTGCTCGATCTGGTCGGGTTGCCGGAGGCCGGCGGGCGCTATCCGTCGGAGCTGTCCGGCGGCATGAAGCAGCGCATCGCCATCGCGCGGGCGCTGGCGACCAGGCCGTCTCTGCTGCTGATGGACGAGCCGTTCGCGGCGCTCGATGCGATGACGCGCAGCGCGCTGCAGAGCAAGCTGATCGAGATCCAGGCGCGCGAGGCGCAGACCATCCTGTTCGTCACCCACAACATCGCCGAGGCCATCAGCCTCGGCACGCGCCTCGTGGTGATGTCGCCGCATCCGGGGCGCATCACCGAGGATATTGCGGTGGATCTGGCCTATCCGCGACGGCGGACGTCGCCGGCATTCAACGCACTGTACGACCGCGTGGCGCGCGCGATCGGGCTCGAGGCGGCGGAGTAGGGCAATGGCGGCACGCATCGACCGGCTGGCGGTGGCCGGCGCTCTCGGCACGTCGGCGTTCTTTCTCGCCTGGGAGGCACTGAGCCGCAGCGGCCTCGTCAATGCGGTGATGCTGCCAGCGCCGAGCATGATCCTCGCTTCGGCCTGGGAGCTGCTCGCGAGCGGTGAGTTGCTGCGCCATTTCGGCGCCAGCCTGATCAGGGCGGCGGCGGGTTTCGCCGGCGGCGCCGTGCTCGCGGTCGCGCTCGGCACGGCGATGGCGCGGCTGCCGCTGCTGCACGGCGCGATCAATCCCCTGGTGCAGATGTTTCGCGCGGTGCCGTCGCTGGCGTTCGTGCCGCTGGCGATCTTCTGGTTCGGCATCGGCGAGACGTCAAAAATCTTCCTGGTGGCGTGGGGCGTGTTCTTTCCGGTCTGGGTCAACACTTATCTCGGCGTGCGGGATGCGAGCCCGCTGCTCGGGCGCGCGGCGGCGAGCCTCGGCGCCAGGGGATGGCGGAATGTCGTGTTCGTGGTGCTGCCTGGCGCGCTGCCATTCATCATCGCCGGCCTGCGCGTCGGGCTGTCGGTCGCGCTGGTGGTGCTGGTGGCGGCGGAGCTGGCGGGGGCAGCGTATGGCGTCGGCTACCTCATCCAGATGTCGCAGCAGGTGTTCCGGGTCGACCACATGTTCGTCGGCCTAGCGGTGCTCGGCCTCATGGGCTTCGGCGCGGACCTGCTGTTCGAGCGCGCGGTGCGCATGCTGCTGCCCTGGTACGGCGCCGATCGTGCGCCGCGCCGTCGCGACAGCGCCGTGGAGGCCGGCGGCGGCTCGCGGTCCCGCTGAGCCGGCGAGGCAATTTATTGCGGGTCTGGCCGCCGGGCTGGCCCTACAAGGACCACATGTTGCAAGCGGAGAGCGCCATGGAGCCGATCGACATCACGCTGGACGAACCCGGCACCACGCTGGTGCTGAGCTGGCCGGACGGTGTCGGCCGGCTCGATGCGGCGCTGCTGCGCCGGGCGAGCCGCGCGGCGAGCGAGATCCGGCGGCAGGCCGACGGTGCGGAGCTGCTGCTGCCGGCGGACCTGCGTGTCGCGGCGGCCGAGCCGATCGGCAACTATGCGCTGCGGCTGGTGTTCTCCGACGGCCACAACCGCGGCATCTATCCCTGGTCCTACCTGCGTTCGCTGGCGGGCCTCGAGGCGGCGTGAGGGACGTATGATGGATGAAATTCGTGACGGCGTGTCGGAAGTCGAGTGCGATGTGCTGGTGATCGGCGGCGGCACCGCCGGCCCGATGGCCGCCTACAAGGCCAAGCGCCGCAATCCGGCGGCGCGCGTGGTGCTGCTGGAGAAGGCCAACGTCAAGCGCTCCGGCGCCATCGCCATGGGCATGGACGGACTCAACAACGCGGTGGTGCCGGGCTACGCGACGCCCGAGCAGTACACCAAGGAAATCACCATCGCCAACGACGGCATTGTCGACCAGGCGCCGGTCTACAAATACGCCTCGCGCTGCTTCGACATGATCCAGGAGTTGGATGGCTTCGGCATCAAGTTCCAGAAGACCGAGAACGGCGACTTCGACGTCAAGAAGGTGCACCATCTCGGCTCCTACGTGCTGCCGATGCCGAACGGCGATACCATCAAGAAGGCGCTGTACCGCCAGTTGCGGCGCGAACGGGTGCTGATCTCCAACCGCTTTATGGCGACGCGGCTGCTCACCGCTGTCGACGGCCGCATTGCCGGCGCCATCGCGGTCAACACCCGCACCGCGGAACTGCTGGTGCTGCGGGCGAAGGCCGTGATCCTGTGCGCCGGCGCCGCCGGGCGTCTCGGCCTGCCGCATTCGGGCTATCTCTGGGGCACCTACGAGAACGCCACCAACTCGGGCGACGGCTACGCCATGGCCTATCACGCTGGCGCTGCGCTCGCCAACATCGAGTGCTTCCAGATCAACCCGCTGATCAAGGACTACAACGGCCCCGCCTGCGCCTATGTCGCCGGGCCGTTCGGCGCCTACACCGCCAACAGCGAGGGGCGGCGCTTCATCGAGTGCGACTACTGGTCCGGCCAGATGATGCAGGAGTTCTACAACGAGCTGCAGTCGGGCAAGGGGCCGGTGTTCCTCAAGCTCAACCACCTGCACAGCGACACCATCGGCCAGATCGAGGCCGTGCTGCACAAGGTGGAGCGGCCGAGCCGAGGCCGCTTCCATGACAACCGCGGCACCGACTATCGCGAACAGATGATCGAGATGCACATTTCGGAGATCGGACTGTGCTCCGGCCACAGCGCCTCCGGCGTGTTCGTCGACGAGTTCGCTCGCACCACGGTGCCGGGGCTCTATGCCGCCGGCGACATGGCGAGCGTGCCGCACAACTACATGCTGGGCGCCTTTACCAACGGTGCGGTGGCCGGCGAGGATGCCGCCGACTATGCCGCGGACATCGACCTGCCGGCCTATGACCATGGCGACGTCGTGCGCGAGCAGGTGCGGGTGCTGGCGCCGACCCGGCGCGACGACGGCATTCCGCCGAACCAGCTCGAATACAAGGTCCGCCGCCTGGTCAACGACTACCTGCAGCCGCCCAAGGTGACGGCGCGGATGCGGCTGGGACAGGCGCGCCTCGCGGAAGCGCGCGACGACCATGAGAACGCCGTGGTGGCGCGCGACGCCCACGAACTGATGCGTGCGCTGGAGGTGGCCTCGATCCTCGATTGCGCCGACATGGCCGCCTTCGCCTCGCTGTTCCGCACCGAGAGCCGCTGGGGGCTCTATCACCACCGCGTCGATCATCCCGACAAGAACGACGCTGACTGGTTCTGCCACAGCCTGGTGCGCAAAGCGGACGGCCGGATGACCGCCGCGAAGCGCCCGGTCGCGCCCTACGTCGTGCCGATCGACGACGCCGAGCGCACCGCCTACGACCGCCAGCGCATCCGCCAGACCGCCTGAGAGAAGGAGCCGCCATGCCGCTTGCCCATGCGCCCACCACCGTGCCCGTCGTCGTCGACGACGCCAAATGCATCGCCGACAAGGGCTGCACCGTCTGTGTCGATGTTTGTCCGCTGGACGTGCTGCGGATCAGCGATCTCACCGGCAAGGCCTACATGAAGTATGACGAGTGCTGGTACTGCATGCCCTGTGAGACCGACTGCCCGACCGGCGCGGTGACCGTCAACATTCCCTATCTGCTGCGCTGAGGGGTGTCGGAATGGCGAGTTTCGATCCTTTTGAGGCGTTCGGCGACGTCGCCGAAATCGCCGAGGACCTCGCGAGCCCGGACGCGTCGGTTCGCCGTCTTGCGGTGATCGCGCTTGCGGAGACCTCGAGCAAGGAGGCGGTCGCGCATCTGGCGCGGGCGGTCGATGACGCCGCACCGCAGGTGCGGCTGCAGGCGGCGCGGGCGCTCGGCGAGTTCGATGGTCTCGCGGTGGCGCAGGCGCTCGCGCACGGCCTGCTGGACGGCGATCGGGAGGTGGCCGAGGCGTCCGCTGACAGTCTCGCGGAGCTGCGCGAAACCGAAGCCGCTGCCGCCTTGCTGCCCCTGGTGAAACATTCCGCAGCGTTCGTCCGCGCCGCGGCGCTCCGGGCGTTGAAAGCGCTACGCGCGCCCGCCGCGCTGGCGCCGGCGATCACAGCGCTTGGCGATGTGGATGCCGAGGTGCGCGGGCAGGCGGTCGGCGTGATCGGCTATCTCAAGCCGGGCGACGCGCTGCCGGCGCTGATCGGCGCCGTCGCCGATCCCTGCGTGCGGGTGCGCCTCGCCGCGGTCAATGCGCTGTGCTTCGCCCGAACGGCGGAGGCGGCGCGCGGCGCGGCAGCGGCGCTGCACGACGCCGACTGGGAGGTGCGCGCCGCAGCCGCGGATGCGCTCGGCCGCATTGGCGTGCCGTCCGCGGCCGACGCGCTTGTCGCGGGGCTCGGCGACGCCTTCTGGCAGGTGCGGCAGAAGAGCGCGCAGAGCCTCGGCAAGCTGCGCGCCCGCGAGGCGGTGGCGGCGTTGCTGGCATTGCTCGACGACGAACTGCCGTCGCTGCGCAAGGAAGCGGCGGCCGCACTCGGCGAGATCGGCGATGTCCGTGCGCAAGCGGCGCTCGCCGCCCGGGCGCAGGATGGCGATCCCGATGTGCGCAAGACCGTGGCATGGGCGCTCAGTCGGCTCGACGCGACGGCCTGACGGTGGCGCTCAGTCGCCGAACAGAATGGCTTCGAGCTGGTCGATCCGCAGGATGCGGATCGCGCCGCCCTCGATGGCGATGATGCGCTTGGCCTGGAAGCGCTTCAGCATCATGGTGACCCACTGGCGGGTCGATCCCACCATGGCGGCGATCTGGTCGTGGGTGGTCTTGCGGCCGAGCAGCACGGTGTCGCCCTCGACGATGCCTTCGAGCTCGGCGAGATTCAGGAGGTATTGCGCCAGCCGCTCGATCACCGAGCGGGTGCCCAACATCTGCGCCATCGACGAGTAGCACTTGCCCTTGGCGACGAGACCGTCGATCAGCGCCAGCGCGAAGGACGGAACCTCGCGCAGCACCCGCTGCAGCGCGGTGCCCGGCAGCGCGACGAACTCGCAGTCGTCGATCGCGACGCCCGACCACATATGGACGCCGCCGCCGCTGATCTCCGGGCCGCCGATGAAGTGGCCCGGCGTCCAGTAGGCGAGCGTGATCTCGCGGCCCGACGGGGCGGTGTAATAGACCCGCACCTGGCCTCGGGTGATAATGAAGATGCCGTCATGCGCATCGCCCTGACTGAACACCATCTCGCTCTGGCGTACGACCAGCGTGCGGCCGGACGCCAGCACCTGTGCGCGCTCGCGCGGCGCGAGGCGGTCGAGGAAGTGCGCGCCGACATTGAGCCCTTCGGTGCTCTCGCTCATGAACAGCGCCGAGCTGCGCGGCGCGGCCACGTTGCGGCCGCGCGCGGGGCGGGTGCCGGGCAGCGGGGCGCGCACCTCGTCCCAGCCGCTGGGGCCGGCGCCTGGCGGTCGCGTGCGGTTTCGGACGGCCGTGTCGGAAGCGAGCTTGAGGGTCGTCATTGTCGCCATGTCTGCCGCGGATGCGCGGCGCATCGCCGCAAAGTAAGGACGGCTGCGGTGCGAAGTCCACTGCTTTGACGCATCGCAATGCGAGTTGGGACAGTCGTGCATGAAACCAAGCGGCGTGAAGATGTTTCGTCTTTGTGATGCGCGCGCAGGGAAAGATTGTTTTCTGCCCGAACTGCGGCGATCCGGCGCATCGCGAAGATGCCCGCGCGCGGCGCGGTTGGGGTGCAAGTAATTGCTTCAGCGCCGGGGGCGCGCGGCTACGGTGTCCGCCTGTTGATGCGGCCGCTGCGGTGCATGGCGGCGGAGTTGTCTGGCGGGGGACTGGAGATGAAGCGTCTTGGATTGTCGTCGGTCGTTGCGCTGGTGCTCGGCCTTGCCGGCGCCGCGCAGGCGGAGACCATCCGCGTGGCGATCGGCACGCAGGACACCACGATCAACTGCGCCACCGGCGGTCTCCTGATCCGCGAGCTCAAGCTGCTGGAGAAGTACCTGCCGCACGACGGCAAGTACAAGGACGTCACCTACGACATCCAGTGGCGCAACTTCACCAGCGGCGCGCCGCTGACCAACGAGATGGTCGCGGGCAAGCTGGATTTTGGCGCGATGGCCGACTTCCCCGGTTCGCTGAACGGCGTTGCCTTCCAGAAGGCCGGCCGCCGCAGCCTGTTCATCACCACGCTGTCGGGCAGCCCGAAGGGCAGCGGCAACGGCATCGTCGTGCCGGTGGCATCTCCGATCCAGTCGATCGCCGATCTCAAGGGCAAAACCATCTCGGTGCCGTTCGCCTCGACCTCCCATGGCATGCTGCTGCGCGCGATCAAGGCGCAGGGCTGGAATCCGGAGACCGATGTCAACATCATCACCCAGGCGCCGGAAGTTGCCGGGCCCGCGCTGCAGGCCGGCAAGATCGAGGCGCATGCCGACTTCGTGCCGTTCGCCGAGCTGTTCCCCTGGCGCGGCTTCGCGCGCAAGATTTTCGACGGCGCGCAGGCCGATGCGCCGACGTTTCATGGCGCGCTGGTCGATGCCGAGTATGCCGAAAAATATCCCGAGATCGTCGTCGCCTATCTGCGCGCCGCGCTCGAGGCCGACCGCCTGATCGCCGCCGAGCCGGAAACCTACAGCGAGCTGATCGCCCGCGTCACCGGCATCGAGGCCGAGGTCGACTATCTGTTTCACGGCCCGCTCGGCCTGCAGACCCGCGGCCTGACCTGGAAGGCGGAATACCGCCAGGCGGTGCAGACCTCGCTGGAGACGCTCAAGCTGCTCAAGCGCGCCGACAGCGACGTTGCGCTCGACAGCTTCGTCACCGACAAGTTCATCCGCGCCGCCTTTGCTCAGGCCGGCCGCGACTATGATGCGGAGCTCAAGAACTACGCGCCGTCGCCGCTCAAGGCCAGTGACGCCGCGACCGGTGCGCCGATCACCGATGTCTCGCGCGTTGCGCAGATCTGGGTGAAGGGCGAGCCGCTGGTGCGCCACTATGTCTCGCCGGAAAACGCGCTGCGCGCGCTCGCCGTGCTGGAGAAGGACGGCAAGAGCATTCGGGTCGTCTACGCGCAGGATCGCGACAGCGGCATCAAGCTGTTCGCGCAACAAGCCTGGTTCGTGCGCGGCGCGCGTGACGAGCTCAGCGCATTCCTGGCCAGGGGCAGCGCGGAGGCCTGGGCCAAGGCGCATGGTGGCGAGGTGCTGGACTTTGCCGGCGCCCGCGCTGCGCTGGTGGCGAGCCGCTGATCCATGGCGCAGGCCACGCCGATCCCTGCGCGGCCGGCAGCGCGCCTCGCGCTGCGCGTCGGCTCGATCGCGGCCTGCCTGCTGCTGTGGCAGCTTGCGTCCACGCTGCGCCTCAACCTCGGTATCGTCACGTTCCGCAACGTGCCGACGCCGGTCGAGGTGGCGCAAGCGTTGCTGGTGCTGCTGCGCTCGCCCAAGCTGCTGCCGCATGTCGGGGCGAGCCTCGGCCGGGTGTTCGCTGGCTATGTGGCCGCGGCCGCGGTCGGCGTATCGCTGGGGTTCGCCATCGGCCGCTCGCGCCTTGCCAGCGATGTGCTGCTGCCGCCATTGGAGCTGTTGCGACCGATCCCGGCGGTCGCCTGGATCCCGCTGGCGATCCTGATGTTTCCGTCGTCGGAGCTGTCGATGATCTTCATCACCTTCATCGGCGCGCTGTTTCCGATCATCCTCAACACCGTTCACGGCGTCGCCCATGTCGATCGGCGTCTCGTGGCGTCGGCGCGCAGCCTCGGCGGCGGCGCCGGCGCGATCCTGCGGGAGATCGTGCTGCCGGGTGCCGCGCCCAGCATCGTCACCGGGCTGGCCATCGGCATGGGCACGTCGTGGTTCTGCCTCGTCACCGCGGAGATGATCGCCGGGCAGTTCGGCATCGGCTACTACACCTGGGAGGCCTACACGCTGCAGAACTATGCCGACATCATCGTCGGCATGCTGGTGATCGGGCTGTTCGGCATGGGCAGCAGCTGGGGGCTGACCGCGCTCGGTCGGGCGCTGACGCCCTGGCAACGGCCGGCGGTGGTGCGCTGATGGACGCCGTCGTCGCGCGTCAGGCCGCGGCCGCCGGCCGGATCGCCGCCGAGAGTCTGTCGATCCGGCTCGGGGAGGGGGACGCGGCATTTGCGGCGCTCAGCGACTTCACCGTGACCATCGCGCCAGGTGAGCTCGTCTGCATCCTCGGCCCGTCCGGCTGCGGCAAGTCCACGCTGCTTGGCGCCATTGCAGGGCACCTGCCGATCACCACCGGCCGCCTGACGGTCGATGGTCATGATGTGGTGGGGCCGAGCCCTGATCGCGGCATCGTGTTCCAGCAGCACACCCTGTTTCCATGGAACACGGTGCGCGACAATGTCGCCTTCGGTCCCAAGATGCGCGGCGTCGGCCGGATCGAACGTCACGCGCTGGCCGATGCGCTGCTGCGGCAGGTCGGGCTCGCCGGTTTCGAGGGGGTCTATCCCGCGCAACTCTCGGGCGGCATGCAGCAGCGCGTGGAGATCGCCCGCGTGCTGATCAACCGTCCGCGCGTGTTGCTGATGGACGAGCCGTTCGGCGCGCTCGACGCGCTGACGCGGGCGCGGATGCACGACATCCTGCTTCAGATCTGGAGCGAGATTCCGACCACCACGGTGTTCGTCACCCACGACATCGACGAGGCGCTCTTCCTCGGCGACCGCGTGCTGATGCTGAGCCCACGTCCGGGGCGGATCATCGCCGATGTGCGGCTGGACTTTCCGCGGCCCCGCAGCCGCGACCTTTTGACGGACATGGAATTCGTCCGCCTCAAACGCCACCTGATCGAGCTGTTGCGCGCACCCGACAGCACACTGCCCTTGCCGCGTCTCAGCCCGCTCGGCCTTTCCGCGCCCTAGCTCCGGCCGCCTCCGCGACCGCGGGGGTGGCGTGACGTCGCTGAACGAGGGACCGCGCAGCGGCGCGCCGGCGACGAAATTCTGAGTGCATGCACGGCTGTGCGGCCGGCGCGATCAATGCTCCGTCCGCGCGTGCCCATGGCCGGTCGCGCCAGCCGATCAGCGCGGCGTGATCGCGTCTCCTGTCCGCCGCACGGCAAAGTGATGGTCGTGCGGGTCTTGAAAATCCACGGCAATGTTCCTATTTTGTTCTCATTTGGTCGGATCGCGACCAAAGACATTATATGGGAGCGTGTCGTGGACTACCCGTTCGTATTCCCTCTGATCATTGTGGCTGTGGCGGCGCTCGTGCTGCTCGTGAAAAGCGTGCACACCGCCGACCAGTTTGAGCGCAGCGTCATCTTCCAGCTTGGCAACTTCGATCGCCTCGCTGGACCCGGCCTCTATTTCATCTGGCCGTGGCTGGAGTGGCAGACCAAGATCGACCTGCGCACCGTCACCGCGGATGTCGAGCAGCAGGAAGGCATCACCCGCGACAACGTGCCGATCAAGGTCGACGCGGTCATCTGGTTTCGCATCGTCGAGCCCGAGCGCGCGGTGATGGAAGTGAAGAGCGTCGGCAATGCGGTGGTGCAGGTGGCGATGACCACGCTGCGCACGGTACTCGGCCAGCACTCGCTGGACGAGATCCTCAAGGCGCAGGACACCATCGCCAGCCAGATCCAGGCGACGGTTGATGGCATCACCGAGCCGTGGGGCGTCAAGGTCGAGCTGGTGCAGATGAAGAACGTCGAGATCCCGCCCAGCATGCAGCGTGCCCTGGCGCAGGAAGCCGAAGCGCTGCGCGAGCGCCGCGCCCGGGTGATCAAGGCGGGCGCCGAGATGGAAGCCGCCGAGCAGCTGCGCCAGGCGGCGGAGGTGATCATGCAGAACCCGGCCGGCCTCGAGCTGCGCCGCATGCAGATGATCACCGAGGTCGGCGCCGAGCAGAACACCATGACGCTGGTGATGATGCCGAGCGAGTTTGTCTCCATGGCCCGCGGCATCGCCGATGCTGCGAAGGCCGCGGTCGGCAAGGCGGTGTAGCCTCATCCTTGGCATGAGTATCAGTCGGGCCGGTGCGCAAGCGCCGGCCCGATTGCCGTTTGTGCAGCGTCCGATGTCGTGAGACCTTCTCTCGTAGCCCGCATGAGCGTAGCGATATGCGGGATTCTCGCCTCGGCATGCCCCGGATATCGCTGCGCTCATCCGGGCTACGGACCTCCATAGCCGGCGATCGATGGTCCTACATCACGCGGCCATCGTCGTCGCGCGATCGCCGGCGCTTGCGCGGCCGCTCCCACACCACGCCGGGAAAGCCCTTGAGCGGCGCCAGCGGCTCGCCGGCATAGGCCCACTCCTGCAGCTCGTCGATGCCGATGTGATAGAGCGGCTGGCGGCCGGTGCGGCTGCGGAACAGGGCGCGCGGGATGTTGACCATGTGCGGCGAGCGGACGCGCTCATAGGTCAGCGGCGTGCCGCAGCGCTCACAGAAGCCGCGCGTCGTGCCGGCCTTGGCATCCTGATAGTGCCGGATGTGCGCTTCGCCGGCGAGCACGCGGAACCGCTTGCGCCAACTGCCGACATAGGTGGCGTAGGCCGCGCCATGGGCGGTGCGGCTCGCCGCGGTGTGGTCGTGCCACGCCCAGCGCGCCGGCGTGTCGATCGAGAGCTGGACCGTGCCGCACAGGCATTCAGCGACAGCTGCGGCGGGCGTCGCCAGGGGACGTCGGGGCATCGGTTCGGCCTGTGGTTGGTAAGTACGGTGCGCCACAGCCTAGCCGGAGCATGGTAGAACACGCAATCGACCGGCGCGCCGCTGGAGCGTTGTCCGATCGCGGGTTGCGCTCGCTCGCCGGTCGTGACACCACCCGGCGGACCACAGGAGATTTCGACCGATGACCACATTTCGACAGCTGGTGGCCAGCGAGCGCCCGCTGGTGCTGCCCGGCGCGCATGACGCGATCAGCGCGCGGCTGATCCAGCGCGCCGGCTTCAAGGCCTATTTCATCGGCGGCTTTCCGCTGGTCGGCGCGCGCTACGGCGTGCCGGACATCGGCCTTGTCGCGCTCGGCGAGATCGGCGCCGGCATCCGCGACATCATGAGTGCTTGCGACCTGCCGGTGCTGGTCGACGCCGACAATGGCTATGGCGACGTCAAGACGGTGGTGCACGCCATCAATTTCTACGAGCGGCTCGGCGCCCAGGCGGTGTTCTTCGAGGACCAGGTGTCGCCGAAGCGCTGCGGCCACATCGCCGGCAAGCAGCTGCTGTCGAGCGCGCAGATGGAGGCCAACATCCGCGCCGCGGCGGAGAATCGTATCAACCGCGACACCTTCATCATCGCCCGTACCGACGCGCGCGAGGTTGATGGCCTCGACGAGGCGCTGCGCCGCGGCGAGCGTTACGCCCGCGCCGGCGCCGATGCGCTGTTCATCGAGGCGCCGACCAGCGTCGAGGAGATGGCGGTCATCGGCCGCACCTTCGACGTGCCGCAGCTCGCCAACATGCTGGAAGGCGGCCGCACGCCGCTGCTGCGTCCGGCCGAGCTCGAGGACCTCGGCTTCCGCATCGTGATCTACGGCATCTCGGCGCTGATGCACGCCGTGCGCGCCATGCAGGACGTGTTCGACAGCCTCGCCCGCGGCGACATCGGCTTCGTCGGCAAGGGTGTCGGCTTCGAGGCCTACAAGTCGATCGTCGGCTTCGAGCACTGGGCCGACATCGAGGCGCGCTACCAGCCGAAGGATGGCGAGGGGAGTTGAGCCGCCCCGGCTTCATGGTTCGAGACGCGGCCCGATGGGCCGCTCCTCACCATGAGGAGGTCCACCTCATCCTGAGGAGGCTGCGCAGCAGCCGTCTCGAAGGATGAGGCCCGCGCGCATCTACCGGGCTGGCGTGTCTTGCAGGGAACCGGCGGCGCACCGACCTCTGCGCAATTCCACGTATAGCTGGGGGCGCTGCAAATCAGCGATGAGAACGGTCCATTAACCGGACGCTCACCATACTGACAGCGCCGGGCGAGCTGTGTGAGGAAGCCACATGGACGCGCAGAAGATGGCCGTCGAGGCCGTGGTGTCGTTGACCGGATGCGACCGCAAGGCGGCGTCCGACTGTGTCATGAAGCTCTATCTGTCGGGGATCCATGATCCCAAGCGGCTGACGTTCCGCGCGCTGCGGATCGTGGCGGCGGCCTGAAGCCGCGCGCCACGTCGGCCGTGATGGTCGCCGCCGTCACACCGCCGGCGGGTTGATCCGCGCAAACCCTTCCTGACGGTGATACGGGAAGTACGGGTAGGGCGCGGTGACGGCGCTCGCCGCATCGAGCCGCGCCACCTGCTCGGCGGTCAGCTCCCAGCCGACGGCGCCGAGGTTTTGCCGCAGCTGTTCCTCGTTGCGCGCGCCGATGATCACCGATGAGACCGTCGGCCGGCGCAGCAGCCAGTTGATGGCGATCTGCGGCACGCTCTTGCCGGTCTCCTGCGCGATCGCGTCGAGCACGTCGATCACCGCATAAAGCCGCTCGTCGTCGACCGGCGGGCCGAACTCGGCGGTCTGGTGCAGCCGGCTGCCGGCGGGCAGCGGCTGGCCGCGGCGAATCTTGCCGGTGAGGCGGCCCCAGCCGAGCGGGCTCCACACCAGCGCGCCGACGTGCTGGTCGAGGCCGAGCGGCATCAGCTCCCACTCGTAGTCGCGGCCGACCAGCGAGTAGTACACCTGATGGGCGACATAGCGCGGGTAGCCATGGCGCTCGGCTGTCGCCAGCGCTTTCATCAGCTGCCAGCCGGCGTAGTTGGAGACGCCGACATAGCGCAGCTTGCCGGCGCGCACGAGGGTGTCGAGCGTCGACAGCACCTCCTCGACCGGCGTGAAGGCGTCGAAGGCGTGCAGCTGCAACAGGTCGATGTGGTCGATGTTCATGCGGCGCAGCGCGGCGTCGACCGCGGTGATCAGGCGCGGCCGCGACGAGCCGGCGTCGTTGGGGCCATCGCCCATCGGCAGCGTCGTCTTGGTCGAGATCAGCACCTTGTCGCGCCGGCCCTTGATCGCCGCGCCGAGCACTTCCTCCGACGCGCCGTTCGAATAGACGTCCGCCGTGTCGAACAGGTTGAGCCCGGCGTCGAGGCAGATGTCGATCAGCCGCCGCGCCTCGCTGGCATCGGTCGTGCCCCAGGCGCCGAACAGCGGACCGGAGCCCGCGAACGTGCCGGCTCCGAATGAGAGGGCGGGCACCTTGAGCCCGGATGCGCCGAGACGCCGATAGTCCATGTCGATCTCCTGTGGTGTGCGTGTCTGCCTGGAAAGGTGCCAGACCGTCGTGAAGTGACAGCGCTTCCGTTATTCTCCGTCGTGGCCGGGCTCGTCCCGGCCACCCCGCTTAGGGACGCAGTGCCTTCCTTGCCGGGGTCGCCGGGACAAGCCCGGCGACGACAAAACTAGGCTCGGTGGTTGCCTTTCCGATCAGACGTTGAGGACGGTTGATGTGGCAGGCGCGTCCGCTTCCGCCAGACGGCGAGACGGCACATGATCTGTGAACCCGGGGCACAAGTCGGAATTGTGCGAATATCGCACGTTTGAGCGATAATTTGACATGGTGGCGTGCCGGCGATAAGGCTTCCCGACGACAGGCGCGAACGGCGCCGGACGGGCGGGAGGACGACAATGGGCGGACGCAAGGCAGGGCTGGCGATGGCGGCGGTGGGATGCATGATGGCGGCGGGAGCGGCAGCGGCCGCCGATGTGCCGGCCAACATCGCCGCGCAGTCCGCGCGCGACATCGTCGCCGGCGTTGCGGCCGGCCGCTGGGATGCCTGCGCGGTCGCCACCGCGACGCTGGCGCGTATCGCCGCCGACGGCCACAACGCCTTCATCACCACCCGTACAGCGAAGGACCTGCCGTCCTGCGGCGAGGCGAGCCCGCCGCGCGGCGCGCTCGCGGGCCTGCCGGTCGCGATCAAGGACAACGTGCTGGTTGCGGGCCAGAAGGCGACGTTCGGCACTTCGGCGACCAAAGATTTCGTGCCGACCGAGACGGCCTCGGCCGTGCAGCGCCTGATCGATCAGGGCGCCGTCGTCGTCGGCAAGCTCAATCTCCATGAACTCGCCGGCGGCGTCACCAGCAACAACGCGGTGTTCGGCGCGGTGCGCAATGCCTACGATGCGGCCTGCTTCGCCGGCGGCTCCAGCGGCGGCGCCGGCGCCGCGGTCGGCGCGAGGCTGGTGCCGGTGGCGCTCGGCACCGACACCGGCGGCTCGGTGCTGATCCCGGCGGCGCTGAACGGGGTGGTCGGCTATCGCCCGACGGTCGGGCGCTATCCCATGGACGGCGTGCTGCCGGTGTCGTCGAGCCGTGACACCCTCGGGCCGATCGCCCATTCGGTCGCCGACATCATCGCGGTCGACGCCGTGCTGGCGCAGAGCAGCGAGAGCATCGCGCCGGCGCAGCTCAAGGGCCTGCGCATCGGCGTGCCGCGCCGCCTGTTCGTCGACGTCGCCGACAAGGAAAGCCGCACGCAGTTCGACGCCGTGCTGCAACTGCTGACCAAGGCCGGCGCCGAGGTGGTCGATATCGAATTGCCGGGCCTCGTCGAGGCCGAGAACGGTTTTGGGCCGATCACGCCGTATGAACTGAAGACGCAGGTGCCGGCGTTCCTCGCGCGCTACCATGTCGGCGTGTCGTTCGAGCAGCTCGTCGCCGGCATCCGCAGTCCAGACCTCGTCAAGGACTACCAGACCCGCATCGTCGGGCCGGCGAGCCCGACGCGCGAGGCCTATGATGTCGCGCTCACCTTCAAGCCGGTGATCCAGGCCGTCTTCCGCGACGCGTTCACCGCCCACAAGCTGACCGCGCTCGCGTTCCCGACCACGCTCACCGACGCGCGGCCGATCGAAGGCTCCGACGACACCATCACCATGGACGGCACGGCGCTGCCGACCTGGAAGGCCTACATCAACAACACCAACTTCCTGACCAAGGGATCGCTCGCGGCGCTGACGCTGCCGATGGGGGTGTCGAGCCGGCGTCTGCCGCTCGGCGTGTCGTTCGCGGTGCTGCCGCGCCACGACAGCGAGCTATTGGCGCTTGGGCTAGCGGTCGAGCCGCTGCTGCCGCGCCTGCCGCCGCCGCCCGCGGCCACCAAGTAAAGCCATTCAGCGACGCGAGAGGGATGAGAAGCGTGACGGAGCTTGCAACGGATATCGTGGTCGTCGGCGGGGGTCTCGGCGGCGTCTGTGCCGCGCTGACCGCGGCGCGTCTCGGCCGCCGCGTCATGCTGGTCGAGGAGCTCGACTGGCTCGGCGGCCAGCTCACGGCACAGGGCGTGCCGCTCGACGAGCACCCATGGGCGGAGAGCCTCGTCACCTCGCAGAGCTACGCCGAGCTGCGCCGCCTGATCCGCGAAATCTACTGCGCGCACTATCCGCTGACGCCGGAGGCGCGGACGCGGCTCGTTCTCAACCCCGGCAGCGGCAATGTCGGCACGCTGTGCTGCGAGCCGGTGGTGGCGCTGCGGGCGATCGAGACCTTGCTGGCGCCGTTCGTCGGCACGGGGCGGCTCACCATCCTGCGCCGCCATCGCGTCACCGCCACTGATGCCGACGGCGACCGTATCCGCGGCGTACGCGCGCTCGATCTCGAGAGCGGCCGTGAGGTCGCGATCTCCGCGGCGATCGTCATCGACGCCACCGAGACCGGCGAGCTCTTACCGCTCGCCGGCGTCGAGCATGTCGTCGGCGCGGAAGCGCAGGCCGACACCGGCGAGCCCCATGCCATCGAAGGGTCCGCCAACCCGCTGGACCAGCAGGCGCTGACCTGGTGCTTTGCGCTCGATCATCGTCCGGGCGAAGACCACCGCATCGACAAGCCGGCCGACTACGCCCGCTTTCGCGACCTCGCGCTGCCGTTCTGGCCGGGGCCGCAATTCGGCTGGACCGTCAGCGACCACGTCACCCATCGCCCGCTCGACCGCAACCTGTTCGTCGGCGACACCGACGAGGAGTACCTGTTCGACCTCTGGCATGCGCGCCGCGTCGCCTATCGCAAGAACTTCCTGCCCGGCGCCTACGCCAGCGACATCACCATCGCCAACTGGCCGCAGATGGACTACTGGCTGAAGCCGGTGGTCGGCGTCTCCGCGGAGGAGAGCGTTGCGGCGCTCGCCGAGGCGCGCCAGTTCAGCCTCGCGTTCCTGTATTGGATGCAGACCGACGCGCCGCGCGCCGACGGCGGCGCCGGCTATCCCGGCCTATGCCTGCGCGGCGACGTGCTCGGCACCGCCGACGGCCTCGCCAAGCAGGCCTACTACCGCGAGGGCTATCGCATCCGCGCCCGGTTCACTGTGCTGGAGCAGCACATCGGCGTCGCGGCGCGGCCGGGCCTCGACCGCGCCGAGACCTTTGACGACAGCGTCGGTGTCGGCGCCTATCGCATCGACCTGCATCCCTCGACGATCGGCACGCGCGATACCGTCGACATCGACACCTATCCCTTCGAGATCCCGCTCGGCGCGCTGTTGCCGGTGCGCGTGACCAATCTCATCCCGGCGTGCAAGAACATCGGCACCACGCGCATCACCAACGGCGCCTACCGCGTCCATCCCGTGGAGTGGAGCATTGGGGAGGCGGCCGGCGCGCTCGCGGCGTTTGCGCTGCGGCGCGGCGTGCCGCCGGCGGCGGTGCGCGCGGTGCCGGCACAGCTCGCTGACTTCCAGGCCACCCTCGACAGTCTCGGCGTCGTCAGGCACTGGCCGCTCTACGGCGCCCTGACGCCGCGCAGCCGGCGCGGTTACCGGCCGCCGGCGGTGTGACGGAGGCGGTGGTGGATCGCCGCCGGGTGTTGCAGCTTACCGCCGCGGGCGTCGCGCTCGCGGCGACGAAAGGACAGGCCATGTCGTCTCCGGCGTCATCATCGCCATCCCCGCAGCCCCGCGACATCGTGCTGGTGCACGGCGCCTGGCATGGCGGCTGGTGCTGGCGGCCCGTCGCACGCCTGCTCGCGGCGGCCGGCCATCGCGTGTCCGCGCCGACGCTCACAGGCCTCGGCGAGCGCGTCCACCTGCAGTCGGCCGCGGTCGATCTCGATACCCATATCAGCGATGTGGTCGCGCATGTCACGGCGGAGGAGCTCGATCGCGTCGTGCTGGTCGGCCACAGCTACGGCGGCTTCGTCGTGCGCGGCGCCGCGGCGCGCCTTGCGGCGAAGGTGGCGCAGGTGATCTATCTCGATGCCTTCGTGCCCGATCATGGCGAGATCGTCGCCACCTATGCCGGCGCGGAGCAGGCGCGCGAGATGCGCCACAGTGTGGCGCGCAACGGTGCGGCGACCCTGCCGCCGTTGCCGGCGGCGGCGTTCGGCATTCCCGATCCGGCGCAGGCCGCCTGGGTGAGCCGCCGCATGACGCCGCAGCCGACGAAGACCTACCTGCAGCCGCTCGATCTCGGCGCGCATCACGCCCATCCGCCGCATCCGGCCTACATCGCCTGCATGGCGCCGAAGCTCGACGTCTTCGATGGCACCCGCGCGCGGATCAAGGCGGCGCCGGACTGGCGCTATGTCGAGCTGCAGGAGGGCCACGACGTCATGGTCACGGCGCCGGAATTGCTGGCGCGGACGGTGCAGGAGTTGATCGTTGTGGCCTGAGGCGTGCGGGAGGCCGCGATGTGGTTTGATCACGGTCTGCGGCGTCTCCCATCCCTCGGCGTCATCACCGGGCCGACGCGTCAGCGTCGTGACCCGGTGATCCAGCTTGCGAGCGGATCGGCAAAAAAGCTGGATTGCCGGGTCAAGCCCGGCAATGACGCAGAAACCGGAGCGACGGCGTGCGTTCTCGCAGAGAGCGAGTATGCCTTACAGCAGCGCGTCTTCCATCCGCATGCCCTGCAGCAACGTGCCCTACAGCAGCACGCCGGAGATGTCCTGGGCGCAGGCGCGCATGGCGGGCAGGAGGGTGTCGGTGATGCGCTTGGCCGTGACGCGGCGGGCCTGCGAGTTGACGTTGAGCGAGGCGACGGTGCCGCCGGCGCGGTTGCGGATCGGCACGGACAGGCCGAACAGCTCGAGCTCGAGCTCCTGGTCGTTGGTGGCGTAGCCGCGCTCGCGGGCCTTGCGCACGAGGTCGAGGACCTGCTTGCGGTCGGTAATGGTCTTGGGCGTGCGCGCCTCGATCTTGGTCGCCTGCAGCAGCGCGGTGATCTCGTCGTCGCTCTTCGCCGCCAGCAGCACGCGGCCCGACGACGACGAGAACGCCGGCAGCTTGAGCCCGGACTTGAGCACATAGGCGATGCTGCCGCCCGGCGCTTCCGACCGCGCGACGAAGACGACCTCGTTGCCGCTCAGCACGGACACCGACACCGCCTCGCCGACCGCGGCGGACAGCTTGTCGAGATACGGCTGCAGGCGGCTGTCGAGGCCGAGCGAGGCGAGATAGGTGTAGCCCAGCCGCAGGATGTTGCTGGTCAGCGCGAACTGCTTCTTCTCGACGGTGGCGAAGCCGAGTTCCACGAGGGTCAGCAGCAGCCGCCGCGCTACCGCGCGGTCGAGCCCGGTCAGGGTCGCGACCTCGGCGACGCTGAGGCTGCGGTGCTCCGGCCCGAACGCCTCGATCACCGCGAGCCCGCGGGCGAAGCCGGCGACGAACTTCTGGCCGTCGCGGTCAGGTATCGTCGGAGAAGCGTCCGCCATGGATGTCATCAACCTGTTCGGGCGCATCGCCTGCGCCGGTTCGCAACCCGGCGGCGAAGCGATCGCCGCCATCACGTGAGAAAGTAATAGCCATGAGCGATCGTCTTTTCGAGCCCTTTGTGCGCCACGACATCGACACCGGCGACGCGCGCATCGCCGCCTTTGTCGCCGGCGAGGGGCCGCCGCTGCTGCTGCTGCACGGTTATCCCCAGACCCATGTCGCCTGGCACCGCGTCGCGCCGCGTCTCGCCGAGCGCTATACCGTGGTCGCGACCGACCTGCGCGGCTATGGCGACAGCCGCGGCCCGCAGGGCGACGCCGCGCATCTCAACTATGCCAAGCGCACGATGGCCGCCGACCAGCTCGCGGTAATGCGCCATCTCGGCTTCGACCGCTTTGCGGTGATCGGTCACGACCGCGGTGCGCGCGTCGGCTATCGGCTCGCGCTCGATCATCCCGAGGCGGTTGCCGCCTTCACCTCGCTGACCGTGATCCCCTCGATCGAGATGTGGGAGCGGGTGGACAAGGCGTTCGCGCTCGGCGCCTATCACTGGTTCCTGTTCGCGCAGCCCTATGATCTGCCCGAGCGGCTGCTCGCCGGCGACCCCGATTACTTTCTCGACTGGACGCTGCGCAAGATGGCGCGCTTCCGCGACCGCCTGTCGGAGACGGCGGTCGCGGCCTATCGCGATGCGTTCCGCCGCCCCGGGGTGCGTCATGCGATGATGGAGGACTATCGCGCCGGCGCCGGCATCGACCTCGATCACGACATCGCCGACCGCGCCGCCGGCCGCCGGCTCGCCTGCCCGGTGCAGGTGCTGTGGGAGGAGGGCCGGCTGATGTTCGACAAGGATCCGATCGCAGTGTGGCGGGGCTGGGCCGACGCGGTCGAAGGGGGGACCATCGCCGCGGGCCATCTGCTGGCGGAAGAGACACCGGAGGAGGTGCTCACCGCGGTGCTGCCGTTCCTGGCGCGAGTGTGGCCGGCGTGACACCGGCCTTCGCGGCCGCATCGGGACCGATGCGGCCGACCACGAACAGGTAGTTCAGCGCGCCCAGTAGCGCACAGGCGGCGACCGCCAGCGTCGGGGCGACGTAGGAGCCGTG
The DNA here is from genome assembly GCA_040756765.1 of Pseudomonadota bacterium. GTDB lineage: Bacteria > Pseudomonadota > Alphaproteobacteria > Rhizobiales > Xanthobacteraceae > Bradyrhizobium_A. The sequence goes on from JBFLYG010000010.1 coordinate 261,426, forward strand.
GTTGATCTCGACGATCACGCCGATCAGCCAGCTCGAGATGATGCCGGCCAGCGTGCCGCCGACAGTCTGGATCGCGGCCACGGTGCCGACGCGGTCCGCGCTTTGCGCCACCTCCGGCGGCAGCGCCTGCAGGTTGGAGCTGGTGAAGGCGATGCCGGCATAGGCGATGCAGAACAGGCCGATGGCCAGCGGGATGTCCGCGGTCATCGCTGCCGGGCCGATCAGCGACGACGCAATGAGGCCGCCGACAAGGCAGGTCTTGCGCGCCGCGGTCAGCGACCAGCCGCGCTTGTAGAGCGCATCGGCCACCACGCCGCCGAGCAGGCCGCCGGCGATCGCCGACACTGACGGCAGCGCGCCGACGGTCGCGATCTGCTTCAGCGAGAAGCCGCGGGCTTCGCTGAGGTACAGCGGAAACCACAGCAGGAAGAACGAATTGATGACGTTGACGAAGAAAAAGCCGATGGCGAGGCCGAGCACGGTCTTCTGCCGCAGCAACGCCCACCACGGCGTGCTGTCGCGCGGCGCAGCGCTCGATGCGGCTTTCGGCGGTTCGGCATCCTCGGCCACCTCGGGATCGCGGTAGGCGACGATCCAGACCAGGCCGAACATCACGCCCATCAGGCCGGTGATGACGAACGAGGCGCGCCAGCCGAACTCGGCGATCAGGACGGCGACAAACGGATAGGACACCGCCGAGCCAATGCCGATGCCGGCGTGCCACAGCGAGGTCGCGGTGCCGCGCTGTGGCCGCGGGAACCAGCGGCTCACCACCTTGGCGTTGGCCGGCCACGACGCGGATTCGCCGCCGCCCATCAGGAGGCGGGCGGTGAAGATCGAGGCGACGCCCTGGCCGAGCGCGGTCGCGGCCGAGGCCAGCGACCAGAAGATCATCGCCGCGGGATAGATGGTGCGCACGCCGAAGCGGTCCATCAGGGTGCCGACCGGCAGCAGCGCCAGCGTGTACAGCCAGTAGAACGCGCCGAGCAGCAGGCCCATGGTCGCCGGGCTGAAGCCGAGCTCGCGCGCCATCAGCGGCGCGCCGAGGCTGAAATTGGTGCGGTCGATGTAGTTGATGAGGACGCCGACAAAGCACAGCGCCAGCATCGTCCATTTGGTTCGCATGTTTCCTCCGGTGCGAAAAGGTTTTAGGGGCTTTTGCGCCGCGGGTCAGCGCAACAGCGACCACGTGGTGGGCCGCAGCACAAGCCCGGTGTGGGTGAGGGTTGTTGGCCGCACCCGTTCCAGGAAGGCGGCGTAGGCCGGAAAATCCGCCGGCCGGCGCTCGGCGCGGGTCAGCGTCGTCATGTCGGGGAAGCGCCACAGCAGCAGCGCCTCGGTGCCGTGGCGAAACGCCGTGCGATAGCCGCCGATCACGCCGAACGGGCAGCTTCTCTCGATCTCGGCCTTGGCGTCGCCGAGGCGGGCAAGATAGTCGTCGGCGCCGCCGGCACGCAGCGTCACGATCTCCTGCAGCACCACCGGCGCGCGCAGCGCCTTTGCTGTGATCTCCGCGCGGCTCGGCGTGTAGTCGGTGCCTTCGAGCACGCGGTCGAAGCCGCCGGTGCGCTCGCCGTACCAGCGCTCCAGCGGCTTGTGGAAGAGGTCGTTATGGCCATCGAAGTGGCGGCCGAAGCCGTCCCAGCCGCCGGGCATCTCCCAGAACGTGACGATGCGCGGCCAGTCGCCGGTGAGAAACACCGGCGCCCACGCGGCGATGCACTCGCCGCCGGCGGAGCCCTCGGCATTGCCCTCGCGGCGGACGACCTCGCCGAGCTCGTCGAGATAGCGCGTGTGTGCGCCGGCGGAGCGCACCGGATCGAGCGTCTCGTGCAGAAACAGGTGTCCCATCGGTGGCGTCCTCCCGGAATGACGATTTGTCGTCGGATCGTTTTGTGCGATATCCGCACGTTTGAGCGATTATTGTTTACAGCAGACACGGCGGCTGTCAATATGGCGGCGTTGGCAGCGGCGTTCCGCCGCGCGATGACGGTCACCCGTGCCGCCGGCATCGTGCCATCACATCCATCTTGATCTTGCGCGGCGGCTTGCCGATGGTCGCGTTCTCCCGCCGCGACTCGTCCTGCGTCGCGCGGAAGGAGGCCCTGGCTTTGCGAATTCTCTCCCTGGCGCATCTGACGCTGATGACCGCCGACGCGATCGCGTTGATCGACGCAGCCGCCGCGGCGCAGTTCAGCCATGTCGGCCTGCGCATCGTGCCGCCGACGCCGGACGCGCCGATGCGGCCGGTGATCGGTGATGCGCCCTACCAGCGCGAGATCCGTGCGTGTCTCGCCGACACCGGAGTCGCGGTGCTCGACATCGAGGCGTTCTGGCTGACGCCGGAGACGGACGTCGCCGCCATCGCGCCGGCGTTCGCGTTCGGCGCCGAGCTTGGCGCCCGCTATGTGGTCGTGGTCGGCAACGATCCGGAGCGCGCGCGCCTGATCGACCGCTTCGCTGCGGTCAGCGAGCTGGCGCAGCGATATCGGCTCAAGACCTCGCTCGAGTTCATTCCCTACAGCGCCGTGCGCAGCCTCGACGACGCGGCGGCCATCGTGCGGGCGGCGGCGCAGCCCAATGCGGGGCTATTGGTCGACGCGCTGCATCTCAGCCGTTCCGGCGGCGCGCCGGCACAGCTCGCGCTGCTGCCGCGCGAGCTCATCCACTACCTGCATCTGTGCGACGCGCCAGCGGCGCCGCCGCCGGACGTCGCGGCGATGAAGCGTGAGGCGCGCGGCGAGCGCTGCTATCCCGGCGAGGGCGGCCTGCCGCTGGCTGCATTTCTCGCTGCGGTCGCAGCCGACGTGCCCGTCGGCATCGAGGCACCCGACGGCCGCCGTGCCGCGCTGCCTTTCGCCGAGCAGGCGCGCCAGGCGCGCACTGCTGCGCTCGACCTCTTGGCTTCCCTCGGAGAGACCCGATGACCATTGTGCTCGACGGCGCGACCCGCCTCATTCCGATACTCGGCGATCCGATCGCCCAGGTGAAGGCGCCGGCCGGGCTGTCGGCGGAGTTCGCCCGCCGCGGCCACAATATCCTGGTGGTGCCCTGGCATGTCGCGCCGCCGCAGGTCGACGGCGCGATCGCCGCGCTCGCGGCTGTGCAGAACGTCGTCGGCTTCATCGCCACCGTGCCGCACAAGTTCGCCGCCGCCGCGCGCTGCACGACGCTGTCCGACCGTGGCCGCTTCCTCGGCGCTGTCAACGTTGTCCGGCGCAGCGCGGATGGCTGGCACGGCGATATGGTCGACGGCCTCGGCTATGTCCGCGGCCTCACGGCTGCCGGTTGCAGGCTGCCTGGCGCGCGTGCGCTGCTGGTCGGCGCCGGCGGCGCCGGCAGCGCGATCGCGCTCGCGGTGCTCGATGCCGGCGCGGCCTCGCTCGCGGTGCACGACACCGACATCGCCAAACGCGATGCGCTGATCGCGCGGCTGGCGCAGGTCCATGCCGGCAAGGTCAGCGCGGGATCGGCCGATCCGGCGTCGTTCGACCTCGTCATCAACGCGACACCGCGCGGCATGCGGGCCGACGATGCCCTGCCGTTCGATGCGGAGCGGCTGCGGCCGGAGACTTTCGTCGGCGACGTCATCACCGTCCCCGAGATCACGCCGCAACTCGCGATCGCACGCACCAAGGGCTGCCGCATCTTCACCGGCGTCGGCATGTTCGAGAATTCGCTGGCGCTGATGGCGGAGTTCTATCTCGGCGTCTGACCGGTCAGCCGAGGCCACGCCACAGTGATGCACGCGGCGACGCGGTCCGGCTCGGTGATTTGCGTTGCGGTGGCGTCCGGTTTGGCGGCGTCGGCGGGCGGTCCGCGCTCGTCGCGGCTTCCATCTCCACCGCCGCGGCGAAAGCGCGCCGCAGGCGGATGTCGGCGATCCGCGCGATGTGCCGGCGCAGGATCTCGCGGCGGTCCGGGAATGCCGGATCGATGATGGCTGCGCACAGCGCGGTGCTTGCGGTCTCGAAGAAGCGGAACGAGGTGTCGGCTGCTGTCGGCGTGCGGATGCGGTCGAGGCCGCACGCCGCAGCGCGTGCGTCGGCCCGGTCGGCCGGATCGTGGGTCACCGCGAGGCGCAGCAGCGCCAGCAGCCAGCCGCGCACGGCATGGACGTGTGCTGGATCGCAGGCCGTCACCGGAGGTGCGGCACGGTCCGTCGGAGGGAGGGATGACATCGCGCCGTGCCCTACCTCGGCCGTGACGACGGGCCGTCGGCAGGAGCGGGCGGCCGACGAGGCGTCAGAAGAAGCCGTCGAGATACGCCGCCGCCGCGTCGGAGATGCCGACGATCTTGTTGGTCGCCTGACGGTAGAACTTGAAATTGAGCTCGGTCTCCGGCCGGCCGTCGTCCCAGTCGGCAAAGCGCCTGAGTTCGCTGCGGCCCAGGCCCCGCTTGGCGAGCGCCGTGCAGGTGATGCGGATGCTGACGCGCGGCGTCTGCCGGGCGACGCCGGGCTTCCGCGCTAGCGCCTCGGCGGCGATCACAACGCCGCGCGCCACGAGGCCGCGGCCACCCTCGTTCTCGCTGTCGAACACGAACACGGTGTCGTTCTCGGCAATGAGTTTGCCGCCGTACATCGTCTTCTGCGCGGGGAACGACAGCGTCGTCAGCGAGAGGTTCGAAACCCGGGCCTTGATCGCGAACGCCATGCATCCTTCCCTTCGCCATGAGCGCGCCGTGTGCCGCCAGCACGCCGCCCCGGATCGGTTGTCCGATCGGGGCAGTGGCCACGGCGGCGTCGCGGCGCGTCTTGTCATTCGTCGCCCGGATCAGGGCGGCGCCGCGGCGCGCGATCATATCGGCGTTCTCTTGCATTCAGGAGGTATGCGGGGCGGCGACCGGCTCCGGCTCCTTCGCCGAAGGCAGAGCGCAGGCGCCCGTCAGGCTGCGCGGCGCGTGAGGAGCACCTCGTGCGCGGCGGGGGGCGGGGTGTGGTTGAGGGCGGAGCCGTGGCCGGCGCCGGAGAGGTCGAGCTCGATGACGTCGGACGCAGCGATGATGGCTTCCGGGTGGTGGCCGTTTTCGAACAGGGCGTAGCGCACGGCTTCGGTGCGGTTGATGAAGAGGCCGCCGTAGAGGCCGTTCTGCGCCTGCGCGACCCACTGGCCGCGGCGGTTGCGGCCGATCAGGAAGAGCGCGGCACTGCACGAGGGAGGTTTGTTCGAGTCCATGATGGCAATCCGATCACGTTGACGCCGCTCCAGGTGAGTCCTGAGCGGCGCGGAAAACGTGGCACCGGGGCCATAGGAATTCGAGACGGGCGGCGCAGGCGCCGCATAAGAACCTCATAAAGACTGTCCGGATATGAAACGGCGGACCGATCCGGACGTCGGCGTCATGGTGACCGAGCGGTTAACATCCCCGCCGGGAGGTCAGATATCCTTGAGGAGGCCGGCCGGGCGCAGGTCGAGCGTCGCCGGGCGCGAGCGCAGACGGCAGGCGCCGGTGACCGGCGTCTGGGTGGTCAAAACCGGCTCGCCGGCGGTGAGGTCGACGGTAATGGCGTCCTCGAAGGCGAGCCAGGCGAGGGTCAGGACGGCGAAAGCCGCGCCGGTGACCAGCAGGGCGCGGACGATGCGGAACAGCAGCCGGCGCGGGGCCGGGGCAGGGAGCGGAGTGGACGGTTCGGGCACGGGTGTGCTCCTTGGTATTATCTCCTTGCAATCATTCAAAAATTGTCGATGATGGCGAGGAGTGATAATTTTGGAAACTTGATATTTTCCAAAATAGTCACCACTTGCCTTCTGTCAATGGAATGACAGGCACGAACGAAAGGCATGGCTGGGCGGGGAGGTCTGACATGAAGGCGACACAAGAGAATCGGGAGAGCCCCGTGGACATCGACGACCGCCGCTGCCGTGGCCGGCCGCAGCTGCGCTCGGACGACGAAACCCGCGCCATCATCTTCGAGGTGGCGCGCCACCAGTTCATCGAGAAGGGTTTTGCCGCCACCAGCATGGAGACCGTGGCGCGCAGCGCCGGTGTCTCCACCCGCACGCTCTATCGCCTGGTGCCCAACAAGACCGCGCTGTTCGAAGCGATGCTGACCGCGCGCATGGACCGCTTCCTGGAGAAGGTCAACCTGCAGACCTGCGAGCATCAGGATATCGAGCTGGCGCTGCGTGCGGCGCTGACCGTGTGCGCCGAGATGATGTTCGACGACGAGGTCATCGCCATGCAGCGGGTGATGCTGGCCGAGGGCGACCGCGTGCCGGAGATGGCGGAAGCGTTCTATCAGAAGGCGATGCGGCGCTCGGTGGCGGCGCTCGCCGACTGGCTGCGCGCACGCCGCCAGCGCAGCCTGCTCGACTTCGACGATGCCGAGGAGGCCGCCGGCATCCTGATCGGCATGCTGGCGTTCGCGCCGCAGCGCGCCGCATTGTTCGGCCACAAGCCGCTGCCGTCTCCCGAGGCGACGGAAGCGCGGGTGCGCACCTGCGCCGCGCTGTTCCTGCACGGCTGCGCCGTCTGACGCGAGCGGCCTGACAAGCTCCGTGGCTGCGCGGCTCAGGCGTGCAGGTGACGCCTTGCGTGGCGGGGCCCGCGCAGCGCCTTGAGGTTGGCGGCGCTGAGCGCATCGAAATGATCGAGGATCACGCCGTCGCGGGCGAGGCCGGGGGTGTTGACGGCCGCATGGGCCAACAGCGTGGCGCTGCGATGCTGCAGCGTCGCGGTGAGCCGCACCGCGTCCTCGCCGGCCTCGGGGCATTCGTCCGCCAGCGCCAGGGCGATCTCGTCCACCATCCGGGCGATGCATTGCTGCAGCTCGCCCGACGGCTGCGCGGTCTCCGCAACGCGGATCAGGTTGAGATGCAGCATGCGCGCGTCGCAGTGGTCGCGCAGGATCTCGACGAAGGGCAGGCGCAGCCGCACCTTGGCCGAGCAGCCCCGTGACGCGATGCGGGTGTCGCGCAGCAGCTCGACCGTCTCGTCGAGATGGCGCCGCAGCAGCGCAGCGGCGATTGCGTCCTTGCCGTCGAAATACTGGTACAGCGAGCCGATGCTGACGCCGGCCACCTCGGCGATGCGGTTGGTGGTGGTCTGTGCCAGCGGCACGGTGTTGAGAACGCGAGTTGCGCCGGCCAGGATGCAGTCGATCATCTGCTCCGAACGCGCCTGTTTCGGGGCTTTCCTGAGCATCTGATCCTCCCTTGCGACGCGTGGAAACGCGAGTTGCCGGCCTGCGCCCCGCCGCAGACGATGCTGCGCGCGATCACGAGACACGCGCCATCATCAGCTGCGAGGGAACCGCCGATGTTTCGACGATGCTTGCACCCGGCAACCCTTCTGACAACAGGATTTGTTCTTGCCATGACGCCAGCCACCCATCCTGCAACCGCCGAGCCGGCCGGCACGTCCGTTCCCGGCATGATCATCGAGCACAATGTGCCGGTCACCATGACCGATGGCCTCGCGCTGCGCATCAACATCTATCGTCCCGACAAGCCGGGGCGTTTTCCCGTGGTGATGCTGCACGGCCCCTACGGCAAGGACACACGAGATGCCGAGGCGCCGGCCTACCAGGACGCCTGGAAAAAGCTGCTGATCAAGAATCCGGAGCTGTGCAAGACGTCGTCGTGCCGCTTCATTCGCTGGGAGGCGCCGGACCCCGAGCGCTGGGTGCCGGACGGCTATGTCATCATCCATGCCGACTCGCGCGGCAGCAACGCCTCGCCGGGCCTGCTCGATCCGTTCGCGCCGCGCCACACCGAGGACTATGCGACGCTGATCAGCTGGGCGGCGCATCAGCCCTGGAGCACCGGCAAGGTCGGCCTGCTCGGCATCTCCTACTACGCCATCAACCAGTGGCAGGTGGCGGCGCGCCGGCCGGAAGGCCTCGCCGCGATCATTCCGTGGGAGGGCGCGTTCGATCACTATCGCGACGTCTCCCACCATGGTGGCATCCCGAGCACCGCGTTCCAGACCATGTGGTTCGCGCGGCAGGTCGCGATCAACCAGCACGGCAATGGCGACACGCCGTATCGCGACGCGCTGACCGGTGCGGTCGCCACCGGCACGGCGCTGCCGGCGTCGCTGCTGCGCGTCAACCGCATCGAGCCGGCGGAGGCGTCGCTGCGCCAGCCGTTCGATAGCGCCTACTATCACGAGCGCACGCCGGATGGCGCGCGCATCGAGGTGCCGCTGCTGTCGGTCGGCAACTGGGGCGGGCAGGGGCTGCACGGGCGCGGCAACATCGAGGGGTATCTTGCCGCGGGCAGCGCCCAGAAATGGCTGCGGATCCACACCGGCGATCACCACGCGCCGTTCTACGCCGAGGACTCGCTGGCGCTGCAGAAGCGCTTCTTCGATCGCTTCCTCAAGGGCGAGCAGAACGGCTTCGATCAGGAGCCGCCGATCGCGCTCGCGATCCGCCGGCCGGACGGCGTCACCTGGCGCCACGAGAGCGAGTGGCCGCTGCGCGGCACGCAGTGGGAGCGCTACTACCTCGACGCGGCGAACGGCGGCCTCGCTGCCGGCAAGACGTCCGCGCCGGCCGAGCGCAGCTATGCCGCGCTCGGTGACGGCCTGACCTTCACCACCGCGCCGTTCACGGATGCGACCGAGTTCACCGGGCCGGTGAAGCTCAAGCTGTGGGTGAAGTCGACGACTGCTGACATGGACGTGTTCGCGACGCTGCGCCTGATCGATCCCAAGGGGCACGACGTCACCTTCGACGGCGCGTCCGAGCCGCATGCGCCGGTGTCGCAGGGCTGGTTGCGGGTCTCGCACCGTGCGCTCGATGCGGAACGTTCGACCGAAGTGCGGCCCTACCATCCGCATCGCGTCGCCGAGCCGATGACGCCCGACCAGACCTACGAAGTCGATGTCGAGATCTGGGCGACCAGCATCGTCGTGCCGAAGGACCATCGCCTCGCCCTCACGGTCCAGGGCAAGGATTGGGAGCTGCCTGGCGTCGAAGGGCCTTTCAAGGGCTCGGGACCGTTCCTGCACGTCGGCCGGGATGCGGCGCTCTACGGCGGGACGAGCACCATTGCGACCGGTGAAGGACAAGAGTCCTATCTGCTGCTGCCGCGAATTCCGGCCGGGAGATGAGGACGCCGGCGACTCGACGGGGCGCTCGCGCGTCCCCGTCGAAACGTCGTGTCGTTAGTTGCGCGTGGGATCAATCATTTAGCTCTGCGCCGGGCGCAGTTCTCGCCCCGGACGGGATTGGCGCTTTGCGAGCGGTTCTACGTACATATCCGGATGCCGATGCCGCATGGCGAAGGATGAACATCGCGTTCGCGGCGCCATGCGTAGCAGGACACGTTCGTGGTGACGGTCATTGCCCCTGAAACGATCAGCGCTGCTGTCGTAAACGGAGCAGAAACCATTGCGGCGGAGGCATAACTTGCGTCGCGCTGAACACGACGGAACTTGGCGAGTGTTGCCGTCGCCACACAGAATTCCGTGCACGCTTGGCATAGGATGAACCCCGTCATTTAGCGAGCGTTGGTCGCCATAGGGGGAATTGCAGATGAAAAAGGTTTTGCTCTCCACCGCTGTTGCCCTGGTGGGCATCGCAACCGTCGCGGGCGCAGCATCCGCCGCGGACCTCGCCGCACGGCCCTACACCAAGGCCCCGCCGATCGTCGAACCGATCTTCACCTGGACCGGCTGGTATGTCGGCGTCAACGGCGGCGGCTCGTTCGGCGGCTCGTCGACCGGCACGCTCGGCGCCTTCTCGACGGTTGCGCCCAATAACTTCGGTCCGGCGGTGGCCGCCGGCGGTACGCCGGGGTCGCTCGGCGCCAAGCACAATGGCGGCTTCGGCGGCGGGCAGATCGGCTACAACTGGCAGACCGGACCGTGGGTCTGGGGTCTCGAGACCGATATCCAGGGCGCGAGCATCGGCAGCAGCTCGACCGTGGTCTTCCCCGGTGGCGGCGGCATCTTCCCGAGCGTGTCGACCGGCCGCGATCACATCGACTGGTTCGGCACCTTCCGCGGCCGTGTCGGCTATTCCGTCGATCGCGTGCTGTTCTACGCCACCGGCGGTCTTGCCTATGGCGAAGCCAAGAGCACTGCGACCAACGTCTACACACCCGCGACGTCCGGAACGTTCCTCGGCAGCAAGAGCGACACGCGGGCCGGCTGGGCCGCGGGCGCGGGCATCGAGTGGGCCTTCCTGCCGGGCTGGAGCCTGAAGGGCGAATATCTCCACATCGACCTCGGCAAGACCAACGTGACGATCACGGATCCCGTGAACTTCCCGGGCGGCTTCGCGACCTATCGCTTCAAGCACCAGTTCGATACGGCGCGCGTCGGCATCAACTACCACTTCAACAGCTTCGGCCCGATCCTCGCGAAATACTGATCGGGTTCTTCAAGTGCAGGACTGATTGACGTTCGATCGTCTCCTCCCAATCCCAGCAAACTGGCCCGGCCTCGTGCCGGGCTTTTTGTTGGTGGGCCCTCGGCCGGTCGTTTCGTCACAGGCAGGGGCTTGCACAAATACCCGGGCAGGGTATGTTGGCGGCATGAGCCGAACCAGCGCCGAGCGGATGATCTGATGCGGACGGGGATGACCCGACCGATGCGGTCGCGCGCGGGCTGGTGCCTCGCGCTGCTCTATCTCGCCTGTGTGCTGCTGCCGGGCCTGTCGCTGACCTTTGCCGCCGACGCGGCGCAGGCCGCGCCATGCCTCGAACACGCCATGGTCGTGTCCGCCCATCACGAGGCGGCAGGCGCGCATCACGCGGCCGTCCATGACGGCGCTCACCATCATGCCGGCATGACCGCGTCCGCGGCCGATGTCGCGGCATCCGCCGCCGACGCCTCCGACCACACGTCTTCCCACCCCATATCGCCGGGCCCGTGCTGCGCGATGATGTGCCTGAGCGCGCTGCCGGCGGCGCCCGCCGAAATGGCCGCGCCGGCTGCGGTCACGACGCGCTGCGTGCCGGATACCGCCCGCAGTCTGACTGACGCCGCGCCGCGGCGCCACGACCGCCCACCCATGGCCTGATCCGACGACACGCCCTCGCGTCGCGCCCCTCGGCGCGCGCGCCTTCGTGCCATCGAGATTCAGGAATTCCCATGCGAGCGCAATCTGCGGCGAAGGCCGCGGCCGCCGTCCATCCGGACGCGGCGTCCTCTTCCATGCTTCGTCACGGCCGTGCGGCCCTCGTTGTTCTCGGCCTTGTGGCGATGGGCGGCTGCGCGCCGCCGCGGCCGTTCGCCGGCGCGGATCCCGCCGATCCCGCCGCACGTGTCGCGCCAGTGCGCGCCGCGCCGGTCATCGACCGCTATGAGTCTCTGCGCCCGCAGGCGCCCGCGCCCTGGCCGGCGCAGAACCGGCGCGTCACGCCTGACAGCGGCGAGGTGCACTGATGATGCGGCGCTCATTATCTCTGTTCGCCACGACCGTGTCGCTGGCGCTGCTGTCGGCGTGCGCCTCGTTCTCGCCTGATCGCGGCATGGGCGAGGTGTCCCAGGCGACCAAGGCTGCGATCGGCGAGGACGCGGTTGCGCGGCGCGACGCCGACGCGGCGGCGCAGGCGGATGCGCAGGTGCGGCAGCTGCTGCGCCGGCCGCTCACGGCCGACAGTGCCGTGCGGATTGCGCTCTTGAGCAACCGCGCGCTGCAGGCGGCCTATGGCGAGCTTGCGCTCGCCGAGGCCGACAAGGTGCAGGAGAGCCTGCCGCCGAACCCGACGCTGTCGCTGTCGCGCATCGCCGGGGGCGGTGCGGTCGAGATCGAGCGCCAGGTGGTGGTCGACATCCTGGCGCTGGCGACGCTGCCGGCGCGCTCGGAGATCGCGCGGCAGCGCTTCGCCGCGGCGCAGTGGCGCGCGGTCGAGGCGACGCTGCGGCTCGCCGCCGACGTCCGCCGCGCCCATGCGCGGGCCGTCGCGGCGAGCGAGCTGGTGGCGCTGCTGGTCGAGACGAAGGACACCGCGGAGGCGATCGCGAAGCTTGCGACCAAGCTCGGCGAGACCGGCGGCCTCAACAAGCTCGACCAGGCGCGCGAGCAGGTGTTCTACGCCGAGACCACGGCGGAGCTCGGCGCCGCGCGGCAAGAGGCGATGCGCACCCGCGAGGCGCTGACGCGGCTGCTTGGGTTGTGGGGCGAGGACATCGCCTTCCGCCTGCCGCAGGCGCTGCCGGCGTTGCCGCGGCCGCCGACGCTGCCGGAGGTCGAGGTGGCGGCGGTCGGCCGCCGCGCCGACCTGCAGGCAGCGCGGCTGTCGCTCACCGCGCTCGCCAGTTCGCTTGAACTGACCCAGGCGAGCCGTTTCGTCTCGCTGCTCGATCTCGCTGGGGTGAGCAAGACCACGCGGGAAGGCGGCGGCACGCTGCGTGAGCGCGGCCTCGACGTGCAGCTGCAGGTGCCGCTGTTCGACGGCGGCGAGGTGCGCGTGCGCCAGGCGACGGAGACCTACAACGCCGCGCTCAACCGCCTCACTGACCAGGCGGTCCGCGTCCGTTCCGAGGCGCGCGAGGCCTACCGCGCCTACCGCGCGTCCTACGACATCGCCCAGCACTATCAGCGCGAGGTGCTGCCGCTGCGCAAGGTCATCGCGCAGGAAATGCAGCTGCGCTTCTCCGGCATGCAGGTCGACGTGTTCGCCCTCGTGACCGAGGCGCGCCAGCGCGTCGCGGCCCAGCGCGCGGCGATCGCGGCGAAGCGCGACGTCTTCCTGGCGCAAGCCGATCTGTCGGCTGCGATCAACGGTGGCGGTCGCGGTGAGGGCAGTGAGGCACAGCCGGCGGCAGGCGCGACGGCTGCAGCCACGGACTGAGCACCGTAGCCCGGATGAGCGAAGCGACATCCGGGGAATACACAGCAAAGCCGTCCCCGGGTATCGCTGCGCTCACCCGGGCTACGAGCAACGGACGACGATCGGTGGTCGAGATACGAGGCACCATGATTGTTCACGGCTCACGACTTCGCCTTCACTCCCGCCCTCATCCTGAGGAGCCCGGCGCGAGCCGGGCGTCTCGAAGGACGAGGGCGGGGCACGGCCCCGGCCTCATGGTTCGAGACGCGCCTGCGGCGCTCCTCACCATGAGGAGGGAGGTCGTGCGACGAACTGCAATCAACGACACGCTGCTTGGAGAATTCTGATGCTTTCCCGACGCAACTTCATCGGCACGGCGGCGCTCGTGGGCGTCAGCGCCGTCAGCGGCCGCGTCCAGGCCGCCGCGATTCCCGAGGCGCCCGTGATGGACAAGGCGACGACACAGCCGCCACTCGCGCCATCGAGCGGGCCCGACTATCGCCCGGTGGTGACGCTCAATGGCTGGACGCTGCCATGGCGCATGAACGGCGAGTGGAAGGAATTCCATCTCGTCGCCGAACCTGTGGTGCGCAGTTTCGCCGACGGCATGACCGCGCATCTGTGGGGCTACAACGGCCAGGCGCCGGGGCCGACCATCGAGGCGGTGGAGGGCGACAAGGTGCGCATCTTCGTCACCAACCGTCTGCCCGAGCACACCACCGTGCACTGGCACGGCCTGATCCTGCCGAACGGCATGGACGGCGTCGGCGGTCTCACCCAGCCGCACATCAAGCCCGGCAAGACCTTCGTCTACGAGTTCGAGCTCAGGCACAGCGGCACCTTCATGTACCACCCGCACTCCGACGAGATGGTGCAGATGGCGATGGGCATGATGGGCATGTTCGTCGTGCATTCGCGCGACACGACCTTTCGCCGGGTCGACCGTGACTTCGTCTTCATCATGAGCAGCTATCTCATCGACCCCGGCAGCTACCTGCCCAAGGTCAACGAGATGACCGACTTCAACATGTGGACATGGAACGCGCGGGTGTTTCCCGGCATCGATTCCCTGCCGGTGCGGCTCGGCGACCGCGTGCGGGTGCGCATCGGCAACCTCACCATGACCAACCATCCGATCCATCTGCACGGCCACAAGTTCGGCGTGTCCTGTACCGACGGCGGCTGGGTGCCGGAGAGCGCGCAGTGGCCGGAGACCACCACCGATGTGCCGGTCGGCGCGGTGCGTGCCATCGACTTCACCGCCGACAATCCCGGCGACTGGGCGTTCCACTGCCACAAGTCGCACCACACCATGAACGCCATGGGCCACGACATGCGCAACCTGATTGGCGTGCCCAAGAAGGACATCGCCCGCGCGGTGCGGCGCCTCGCGCCCGACGCCATGGTGATGGGCTCGACCGGCATGGCGATGGGCGACATGGAGATGCCCGCGCCCGACAACACGCTGCCGATGATGACCGGCACCGGGCCGTTCGGGCCGCTGGAGATGGGCGGCATGTTCACGGTGATGAAGGTGCGCGCCGATCTCGCTGGCAATGACTATCGCGATCCAGGTCCGTACGCGCACCCGGCGGGCACGGTGGCCTACGAGGTCGAGGCGCCGCCAGGCGCGCCGCCCGCAGCACCGCCGGCGGACAAGGCGAAGGGGCGATGAAGCCGCATTCGTGACGCCGAGATCGCCATCACGCCCCTTTGCAATTTCACACAGGAGAACTGCCATGAAGCATTGGATACGACCTCTGATCGTGCTCGCCGCCCTCGCGGCCACGCCGGCGCTCGCCGCCTCCGGCCATCACCACGGCGACGCCACGCCGGCCGGGGAGCCGGGTGATCCGAACAAGCCCGCGCGGATCATCGAGGTCACGATGGACGATCGCATGTATGTGCCGGTCACCGTCGACGTCGCGCAGGGCGAGCAGATCCGCTTCGTCATCCGCAATGCCGGTATGGAGGCGCACGAATTCCTGCTGGCGACGCGCGAGGCCAACTTGAAGCATGCCGCGGCAATGAAGAAGAACCCGGACATGGAGCACGACGAGCCCAACGGCCTGCGGCTCGCGCCGAAAGGCAACGGGGAAATCCTCTGGCGTTTCACCAAGCCCGGCACGTTCGAATACGCCTGCCTCATCCCCGGCCATCGCGAGGACGGCATGATCGGCATTGTCACGGTTAGGGCGGCGTCATCCACCACCACACCGAAGAAGGAGACCCGGAAATGAAGACCATCGCATCGACGCTGGCGCGGACATTGGCGCTGACCCTGACCCTCGCCGCGGTGGCTCCGGCCATGGCGGCCGACGCCCTCGTGAAAGGCGAGGTGCGCAAGATCGACGAGGCCGCCGGCAAGGTCACGCTCAAGCACGGGCCGATCAAGGCGCTCGACATGGACGAGGACGGCATGACCATGGTGTTCCGCGTTCAGGACGCAGGGCTGCTGAAGCAGGTCAAGGTCGGCGACCGTGTGCAGTTCGAGGTGGTGCGCACCTCGGCGGGCCTGACCATCACGCACCTGGAGAAGGTGCGTTAGGCCCGGCAGGACAGATCGCCATTTGAGGTTGGCGCGCGCGTGTGCAACAAGGGCGTCGCCGCCGGCGTGACAGGCCGGCGGCGACCTCGACGGAGACGCACGAACGACCATGGGCCACCCCACCGCGATGACAGGGCCTGCCGCGGCCGTGACGATCGGGCCATGAGCCGTCCGCGTCTGCCGCCCCTGATTGCCCTCCGTGCATTCGAAGCGGTCGGCCGCACCGGCAGCGTGCGTGCGGCCGGCGACGAACTCGCCGTCAGCCACACCGTCGTCTCGCGCCACGTCCAGAACCTGCAGAAGAGCCTCGGCATCGTGCTGGTGCGTGGCGAGGGCCGCGGCCTGACGCTGACCGAGGCGGGCGCTGCGTTCCACGCCCAGATCTCCCAGGCGTTCGACATCATCGCCCGCGCCACCGTCGCGGTGCGCCCGGCCGCGCGGCCGGCGCTGAACATCTGGTGCATTCCGGGCCTCGCCAACCGCCGCCTGCTGCCGCGCCTGCCGGAGCTGACCGGTCCGCCGCGCAACTGGGAGGTCAACCTGCAACCGACGCTGTCGCATCCCGACCTCGCGCGCGGCGAGGCGGATGCCGAGATCGTCTATGCCGACGTCACCGAGGCGCGCGGCGCGCTGATGGCCGAGGCGCTGGTGCGGCCGCGGGTGTTTCCGGTGGCGAGCCCGGCGTATCTCGCGCGCTATCCGGCACTGTCGAGCCTGAGCGATCTCGCGGCCAGCGCGCTGATCCATGAGGAATCGACCGAACAGTGGGAGCGCTGGTTCGCGCTCGCCGGCGTCGACGACGTGCCGCCGCTGCGCGGCCAGCGGCTGTGGCACGCCCATCTCGCCATCGAGGCGGCGCGGCTCGGCCAGGGCGTCGCGCTTGCCAATGACGTGCTGGTCGCCGACGACCTCAGCAGCGGCGCCCTCGTCGAGGTGATGACGTCGTCGGTCTATATGGGCACCTACCAGCTCGTCGCGTTGAAAGAACGCTGGAGCGAGCCCGTCATCGTCGCACTGCGCGATTGGCTCAAGCAAGCGCTGGCGGTGTAGGGGCGGGCGGCTCTCGTCATTGCCCTCGGTGCATTTTCCGTTGCCCGGATGGGCGCTGAGACATTCGGGCAAGGGCGCTTTCGTCATTCTCAGCGTCATCACCGGGCCGACGCGAAGCGTCGTGACCCGGTGATCCAGCTTCAAGGGACTTTCGCGATGCTGCGATCAAGCTGGATGCGCGGGTCAAGCCCGCGCATGACGCCGAGAATGGGATGGCGCGGAGCCCGCACAGTGTGCTGAGTGGAAGGTCCCGGATATCGCTGCGCTCATCCGGGCTACGGCGTCACGGCTTGCACTGCCTCATCCCGAGGAGCCCGCCAACGGGTCCGCGCGAAGCGCGGCCCGATGACAGGCTCCGCGGGCGTCTCGAGGGATGATGGTTGGGGAATGCCGTGGCCTCATGGTTCGAGACGCGCCTGCGGCGCTCCTCACCATGAGGGGAGCCGATCCCCTTTTGATTGGTGCATTCAGGTCACCAGAGCCGACGGAGAAGCTGATTGTTTGCCGCCGCCGCGCGCCTACGCTCCGTGACGCACGAGAGGGAGATCCGGATGGCGGCGAATGCGGAGTTGTTGGCGCGGCGGCAGGCGGCGGTGGTGCGCGGGGTCGGCCATGCCACGCCGGTGTTCGCGGCCAAGGCCCTCAACAGCGAGGTGTGGGACGTCGAGGGCCGCCGCTATGTCGACTTCGCCGGCGGCATCGCCGTGCTCAACACCGGCCACTGCCATCCCCATGTCATGCAGGCGGTGCGAGACCAACTCGACAACTTTACCCACACCTGCTTTCAGGTGCTGCCCTACGAGCCTTACGTCGCACTCGCCGAGCGTCTCAACGCGCTGGCGCCGATCAACGGGCCGCTGAAGTCGATCTTCCTGTCCACCGGGGCGGAGGCGACCGAGAACGCTGTCAAGATTGCGCGCGCCGCCACCGGACGCAGCGGCGTCATCGCCTTCACCGGTGGTTTCCATGGCCGCACCGCGCTGGCCTCGGCGCTGACCGGCAAGGTCGTGCCCTACAAGATGGGCCTTGGCCCGGCGCTGCCGGACGTCTGGCATGTGCCGTTCCCGGTCGCGGGAAGCGAGGTCTCGGTCGAGGACGCGCTGCGCCACATCGGCTTCATCTTCAAGGCTGACATCGACGCCTCGCGCGTCGCCGCCATCATCGTCGAGCCGGTGCAGGGCGAGGGCGGCTTCCACCAGGCGCCGGTCGAATTGATGCGCGGCCTGCGCCGCATCTGTGACGAGCACGGCATCGTGCTGATCGCCGACGAGGTGCAGACCGGCTTCGGCCGCACCGGCGCGATGTTCGCCATGGAGCACTACGATGTGCAGCCGGATATCATCTGCGTGGCCAAGAGCCTCGCCGGCGGCCTGCCGCTGTCCGGCGTCATCGGCCGCGCGGTGATCATGGACGCTGCCGAGCCCGGCGGCCTCGGCGGTACCTATGCCGGCCATCCGCTGGCGTGCGCCGCCGCGCTCGCCGTGCTCGACGTGTTCGAGCGCGAGAATCTCGTGGCGCGTGCCAATGCCATCGGCGAGCGGCTGCGCGAGGCCATCGCGCGCTTTTCCCGCGCCAACACGCTGCTGCCGATGTCGCCGCCGCGCGGCCCCGGCGCGATGATCGCCTTCGATCTCGTCAAGCACCGTGGCGGCGACGAGCCGGATGCCGAGGCTGCGAAGCGCGTCACGCGGCTGGCGCACGAGAACGGCCTCATCCTGTTGTCGTGCGGCACCAACGCCAACACCATCCGCCTCTTGGTGCCGCTCACCGCCTCCGACGCCATCGTCGACGAAGGCCTTGCCATCCTGGAGCGCTGCCTCGCGGCTTGAGGCGCGGCACGCTCGCAACTGAAGGACTGATGACCATGCTGACCCTGAAGGATCCGACCCTGCTGCCCGACCGCTGCCTGATCGGCGGCGAGTGGACCGGCAATCCGGTCGACGAGGTGCTCAATCCGGCGACCGGCGCGCGCGTCGGCGCGGTGCCGCGGTTCGGCGCCGGCGAGGCGCTTGCCGCCGTGCGCGCCGCGGGCGCCGCGTTTCCGAAGTGGTCGAAGCTGCTGGCCAAGGAGCGCGCCACGCGGCTGCGCCGCTGGCACGACCTGATGCTCGCCAATCGCGACGACCTCGCGCTGATCCTGACCTCGGAGCAGGGCAAGCCGCTCAGCGAAGCCAAGGGCGAGATCGAGTATGCGGCGTCGTTCGTCGAGTTCTACGCCGAGGAGGCGCGGCGCATCTATGGCGAGACCATTCCCTCGCACCGCGCCGATTCCCGCACCCTCGTCATCAAGCAGCCGGTCGGCGTCGTCGCCGCGATCACGCCGTGGAATTTCCCCGCCGCGATGATCACCCGCAAGGTCGCGCCGGCGCTGGCCGCCGGCTGCACCGTGGTGGTCAAGCCGGCGCCGGAGACACCGCTGACGGCGCTCGCGCTCGGCGTGCTGGCGGAGCGCGCCGGCATCGACGGCGGCATCCTCAACATCATCACCGGTGACGCGCCGGCGATCGGCAAGGTGCTGACCGAGAACCCGCTGGTGCGCGCCATCAGCTTCACCGGCTCGACCGAGGTCGGCAAGATCCTGATGCGCCAGGCGGCGTCGACCGTGAAGAAGGTCGGCCTCGAGCTTGGTGGCAACGCGCCGTTCATCGTGTTCGACGACGCCGACCTCGATGCCGCGGTCGAGGGCACGCTGGTGTCCAAGTTCCGCAACATGGGCCAGACCTGCGTGTGCGCCAACCGCATCTATGCCCAGGACAGCATCTATGATGCGTTCGTCAAGAAGCTTGCGGAGAAGGTCGCGGCGCTGAAGGTCGGCAACGGCATCGACGACGGCGTGACGCAGGGCCCGCTGATCACCACGGAAGCGATTGACAAGGTCGAGCGTCACGTCGCCGATGCCACTGCCAAGGGCGCTGAGGTCGTGATCGGCGGCAAGCGCCATGCGCTCGGCCGCACCTTCTTCGAGCCGACGGTGCTGTCGGGCGTCACCACCGACATGATCGTCACGCAGGAAGAGACCTTCGGCCCGGTCGCGCCGATCTACCGCTTCAAGGACGAGGCCGATGTGATCGCGCAGGCCAATGCATCGCCCTACGGCCTTGCGGCGTACTTCTACGCCCGTGATCTCGGCCGCGTCTTCCGTGTCGCCGAGGCGCTGGAGTCGGGCATGGTCGGCGTCAACTCGGCGCTGCTCGGCGCCGACGTCGTGCCGTTCGGCGGCGTCAAGGAATCCGGGCTGGGACGCGAAGGCTCGCGCCACGGCATCGAGGAGTACGTCGACATCAAGTACATCCTGCTCGGCGGCCTCGACAAGTAAGCGCCAAAGCGCTGCGACATGACAATGCCCGGCCTCGTGCCGGGCATTTGCGCGTGTGGGATGGTGTCAGCCGCGCGATCACGCGGCCGCGTGCTCGGCCAGCGCCTTGTTGAGGGCGCGGACGCGATTGTTGAGATCGATGATCTGCTCGACGGTCAGGCCCGAGCGCTGCAGCAGCGTCTCGGTCAGGCAGCCGCTGTCGGCCCGCAGCGCTGTACCCTTGGCGGTCAGGCTGACCACCACCTGGCGCTCGTCCGCGGGATTGCGCTGGCGCGCGACGAAGCCCGCCTGCTCGAGCCGCTTCACCAGCGGCGTGATGGTGCTGGGCTCGAGCGCGAGGCGGTCGCCGATCGCGGAGATGGTCTGGCCGTCGTTCTCCCACAGCGCGCTGAGCACGAGATACTGCGGGTAGGTGACGCCGAGGCCGTCGAGCAGCGGCTTGTAGGTGCGGTTGATCGCGATCGTGGTCGCGTACAGCGAAAAACACAGCTGCTGGTCGAGCGGAATGACGGGGGCGGGCATCGGGGTGGCTCCTGAAAACCTGATTTGTCAGGATCTTATCACAAAAATGATTATCGCGATAAGAATTATCTAGACAGGCGTGCCGGCTTCGGCTATCAATTGATTATCGCGATAATAATTATCGCATAAATAAAGAGGAGGTCACCATGTCTGTCATCCGTAACGCCGTTGCCGCCGCCGTGTCCCTGACCCTCACCGCCGCCATCATGCCCCAGGCCCATGCCCAGTCCGCCCCGACCGGCGCCATCAAGTCGGTCGTCCTGGTCCACGGCGGCTTCGTCGACGGCTCGGGCTGGGAAGGCGTCTACAAGATCCTCAAGAAGGACGGCTACAGGGTTACCATCGTGCAGAACCCGACCACGTCGCTGGCCGACGACGTCGCGGCGACCAAGCAGGCGATCGCGGGCGCCGACGGCAAGGTCATCCTGGTCGGCCATTCCTATGGCGGCGTGGTGGTGTCGGAGGCCGGCAACGATCCGAAGGTCGCGGGTCTCGTCTATGTCGCTGCGTTCGCGCCGGACCAGGGCGAGTCGGTGGCGTCGCTGATCGCCAACCCCGCGCCAGGGGCGTCGGTACCGCCGATCCTGCCGCCGCAGAACGGCTATCTGTTCCTCGACAAGGCCAAGTTCGCCGCCGCTTTCGCCGCCGACGTCAAGCCGGACGTGGCCGCCTTCATGGCCGACGCGCAGGTGCCGTGGGGCGTCGCCGCGCTGAACGGTGCGGTCACCCAGCCGGCCTGGAAGAGCCGCAAGAGCTGGTACCTGGTTGCGACCAACGATCACATGATCCCGCCGGTGGCGCAGCGCGCGATGGCCGCCCGCGCCAAGGCGACGGTCAGTGAGGTCGCAGGCAGCCACGCGGTCTATGTGTCGCAGCCCAAGGCTGTCGCCGCCGTGATCGAGCAGGCCGCGCGCGGCGCTGCGCAGTAAGACCAGCGCTCAGCCGCCAGGCCGGCTAACAACAGGGGCTCCCGTGCCGCACGGCCGGGAGCCTTCGTGCTGTTGGCGCATGGGCGCGTGCCGATGGTCCGGCGCTGCCGCGTGATCAGTGCTTCTTGTCGGACTTCTTCTTGGGCGCACGCCCGATCGCGCACTGCGCGTCGAGGATGGCGCGGATCTTGTTGCCGTCGAGCAGGTCGGGGGCGCGGCG
This sequence comes from Pseudomonadota bacterium, assembly GCA_040756765.1. GTDB lineage: Bacteria > Pseudomonadota > Alphaproteobacteria > Rhizobiales > Xanthobacteraceae > Bradyrhizobium_A. Next base: position 282,743 of record JBFLYG010000010.1, read on the forward strand.
ATAGCCCTTTTCCACCAGCTTCGCCTGGATGCTGCGCCAGTCGGAGTGGTCGCCTGAGGCGGCGAGCGCGACCGCCTCGCGAAACACCTCAACATCATGCTTTTTCATCGACATGCTCTCGTGACTGGTACGCTGACGGCTGCCAACGGTCGCGAGGGACGGCGGGACCGCCGGACCGGGCCCCGGTGACATACCCTTTTTTGCGCTGCATTCAAGACCGACCATCGGCCCGGCGCCGGAACCGGTCCATCGGGCTTCCTGCAACGGACAGAAGCGGCTCCTTAACCGCGTGAGTGCGAGGATCGCCTGATGACGGCCGCTGGCCCGTGCAAGTGAGGTGCACCGGCCGCGGCGTGATATGATGCGTTGTCACACAATGAGTCTCCCGGCCGGTCTTCAGACCCTGCCCGGAGGTAGCGATGCGCTGGATACAGGTTCCGCTCGTTGTCATGGTGCTGTTCGGCCTTGCGGCGTGCGAGCCGGAGGCCGAGACGACGAGTTCGATCAAGCAGTGCACCGCCAGCCTGACCGGCTCGCCGGCTCCCCGCAACCTCGATCAGTGTGTCGCCACCTGCAAGATCTGCGAGCATGGCAACACCCTGACCTGCACCACCGCCTGCAAGCTCAAGGGTGCGTTGTGACCGGGGCGCGTGAAGGCTGATGGCGTTTGCTGCGACCGGCGACCAGCGCAGCCAGCGTGAAGCCGAGACCGACCCAGCAGACGCCGGCCCATCCTTGCCAGCTCCAGGCGAGACCGGCCAACGCAGCCCCCGCCGCGCCCCCGATGAAGAACAACCCGGTGTAGAGCGCATTCAGGCGTCCCCGTGCTTCCGGCCGCACCGTGTTGATGGCGATGCGTCCAAGCGTCTGGTCGGCAAACAGCCCGAGATCGAGCAGGACTGCCGCCAGCGTCAGTGCGGCGAGCGAGACAGCTGGCCAGGCGGCGGACGCATGCAATGCCCAGGGTCCATCGGCGGCGAGACCCGCGACCACGATGCCGGCCAGCGCGACCACGTGAGCGAGCGTGGTGGCGGGCTCGGACCAGCCACGGTCGGCGATGCGACCCGCGAGCGGCGCGATCAGGGCGCCGGAGACGCCGGCGAGTGCGAACAACGCGATGCCGCGCTGGCCGAGATCAAACGGCGGGGCGGCGAGCCGCAACGCCACCGCGGTCCAGAATGCCCCGAAGGCCCCCATCAGCAGGATCTGGTTCAGCGCGCGCTGTCGCAGGATGGGTTCGCCGACCACCAGTGGGCCGAGGGAGCGGACCAACGCCAGGTAATTCGCGCGCTGTGCCGGCGGCCGCGCTTCGACCATGCGTGCGAGCACCACTGCGATGAGGCCGATCAACGCGGCGGTGAGGGCATAGAAGGTGCGCCAGCCGCAGAATTCCGCGACGAGGCTCGCCACCGGCCGTGACAGCAGCACGCCGATGACGATGCCGCTCTGGGCGGTCCCCACCACGCGGCCGCGATCGGTGACTGAGGCGAGGTTGGCGGCGATCGTCACCAGCATCTGCACCGCGGTGGTGGTGATGCCGATGGCGGCGGAGGCGATCAGGAACAGCGCCGGGGTCGGTGCGACGGTGCTGAACAGCAGTGCGGCGACCGCGCAGGCCAGCGTGGCGACGACGAGCAGGCGGTGCGAGACGATATCGATCAGCGGCACCAGGAACACCAGGCCCGCGGCATAGCCGAACAGCGTCACCGTCGTGGTGAGGCTCGCCGCTGCCGGGCCGAGGCTGAGCGCCGGCGCGATCAGGCCGATCAGCGGCTGCGATGCATAAAGGTTGGAGACGATGACCGCGATCGCGGCCGTGAGAAACAGCACGCGTGCGGTCGGTGTCGCCGATGGCGACGACGTCGAAGAAGAGGAGGACATGACAAACCCGTGTGATGAAGAAGCGCTGGAATGGGGACGGGAACGACAGGCGATCTGATCGGCGCGTCCCCGGTGGATCAGGCTGCCGAGGCCGCGTGGCTGCGGGCGAGATGCTCGAGATAGGCGCGCATGGTGCGCGGCGGACGCTTCAGGATCGCGTTCAGCGTCAGGCTGTTGCCGCGCGAGCCGTAGCGGGAATAGGAGCTGAACACGCGCTCGAGCTGCGCGAGCTGGCGTGCGTCGTAGGGCGGTCGCGCCATCTCGGCCCATTCGCGGAAATCGAGTTCGGCGGCCTCGATCGGCCGTCCCAGCACTTCGCCGATCATCGCCGCGATCTGGTGACGGTTGAGCGCCTCGTCGGCGCACAGTTCGAACGCGCCGCCGCTGAGGCGATCGCCGGTGAGCGCCTCGGCCGCGACTTCGGCGACGTCGCGGTAGTCGACGCGCGCGAGCGTCGCGCTCGCCGAAAACGCCTCGACGAACACGCCGGTGGCGAGGATCGCCGGCCAGGCGGCGGCGAGATTCTGGAACACGGTCGCGGGGTAGAGCAGGGTGTAGTCGAGCCCGGAGGTGAAGATCGCCTGCTCGACCGGCAGCTTGCTGCGGTGGTTGGCGAGATCGCCATTGGTCGGATGGATCACCGAGGAGAACACGATCTTGCGCACGCCGCTGAGCTTGGCGACGTCGACCAGCGCGACGCCGAGCTCGGCCTCATCAGCCACGAAGGCCGGGCCGATATGGAAGACGGCATCGATGCCGACGAGCGCCGCCGGCAGGCGGTCCGGGCGGCGCAGGTCGCCGATCGCGATCTCGCTGGCGCCGTTGACGCGCGCGGCGGCCTCCGAGGCGGGATCGCGCAGCAGGGCGCGGACCGTTGCGCCACGGCGGGCGAGCTCGGCGGCGACCAGGCCGCCGAAGCGGCCGGCGGCACCGATGACCAGGATCTTGGCGGGAATCTTGGCAGGGGATGTCGACATGAAGCGGGGTCTCCGTGAAAGCCGCCGCACAAATGGCCATCCCGGAATTGTTGAGTAGATCGTCATTTTCTGAGATGGTCTCCCGAAAATCAGGATACCGGTTATGAAGCCGCCCAAAACCCCGGCTGGACTGAAGCGGCTGGACGAGATCATGACCTTCCTGGCCGTGGTGGAGCAGGGCAACCTGACCGCGGCGGCGCGGCATCTCGGCCGTCCGCTGCAGTCCGCGAGCCGCCAGCTCGCGGCGCTGGAGCGCGCCCTCGGCGTCGAGCTGGTGCGGCGCACGACCCACCATTCCCAGCCGACCGAGGCCGGCCTTGCGTTCTATCGGCGGGTCAAGCCCGCGCTGTCGGAGATCGAGGAAGCCGGTCTTGAGGCCGCGAACCGCGGCGCCGAGCCATCGGGTACGCTGCGCGTCGGCGCGTCGGTGCTGTTCGCGCCGATCTTCCTGGTGCCGCTGATCGCGGGCTTCATGGCGCGCCATCCGCGTGTCACGGTCGACCTGCAGTTGTCGGACCGCTTCGTCGACGTGATCGAGGAGGGGCTCGACCTCGCCATTCGCATCGGCGAGCTCGGCGACACCGATCTCAAGGCGCGGCGTCTTGGCGCGCAGCGTCGTGTCGTGTTCGGCGCGCCGTCCTATCTCGCGGCGCACGGTTATCCGAGGCATCCGCACGATCTCGCCGGCCATGCCTGCGTGATCCGCACCACCGACCCGGACCCCCACCGCTGGGACTTCATGATCGACGGTAAGCTCGCCCAGGTGCGGGTCGACGGCGCGTTCCGCTCCGACAACGCCACGGCGGTGCACGCCGCGGTGGCCGCGGGGCTCGGGCTCGGCATGGCGCCGTTGTGGCAGTTGCGCCCGCTGCTGCAGGCTGGTTCGATCGAGATCGTGCTCACGGACTACAAGCAGCCCCCGGTGCCGATCCACGCGGTGTGGCCGCCGAGCAAGCTGCTTGCGGCGCGAACGCGGCTTTTCATCGACCATCTCGCGGCAGGCCTCGCGCGCGAGGTCGATTGTCCGGGATGAGACCCGACAATCACCGGTACCGTACAATGCTCATGCAAGGTCCGGCGGCGAGGTTGCTGCCGTGATTCACGCCGGTGCGTTGCGCCGCACGCCGCTGGCGTGCGCAGCGGCGGCCGCGACAGGAGCGACAGCCGTGCTCGATGCCCATTCCGTCGTCCCGATCGCCACCGCGACCGCGCTGGCGGGGTGGGGCGGGCTCGTCGTAGCGCTGTTCGTGCGTGCGGCGCTGCCGGTCGCGCGCACCGTCGCCACCGTGATCATTCCCGGCCTGCTCGCGGTCGCCTATGTGCTGCTGTTCACGCGGGGAGGTGATGGGCTGCACGGCGGATTCGACGCGCTGGCGCAGTTGCGCGCGCTGCTCGCCGACGACGCGGCGCTCGCTGCCGCCTGGCTGCACTATCTCGCCTTCGATCTGTTCGTCGGCGCGTGGATCGTGCACGAGAGCGATCAGTTCGAGCTGCCGCCGTGGCTGATCGTCCCCTGCCTCGGACTGACCTGCGTGGCGGGGCCGGCGGGCCTGCTCGCCTTCATCGCCGTGCGCACCGTCGTGCCACGGCTGGTGACCTCGGTGCGGTGAGCCCGGTGCAGCGCGTACGCAGCATGCAGAGCGTGACAGCCTCCCGCAGCTGCGAACGCGCATAAGCGATTTCGATCGGGCCTTTGAGCTATTCGCATTGTCGCGGCGCGTGGTCGCGGCGAATGCTTTCGCATGGTGTGCGGTTACCCTACGGTGCCGGCGCTTCGCGGCTTCAAGCGCGGCGACGGGCGTCGCGCTGTCCGCGTCACCTGCGGAGACCCACCTTGACCCACGCACCCCATCCCACGGCTGCCGAGCTCTACGCGATCGACCCCGCGCGCTGCGCGCTGCTGATCGTCGACATGCAGAACGATTTCGTCCGTGAGGGCGCGATCATGGAGGTGGCGATGGCGCGGCGCTTCCTCCCGGCGATGCAGGCGATCCAGGCACACTGTCGCGCGCTGCGCATTCCCGTGCTGTACACCACGCATGTGCTCTCCGACGCCTTCGACGTCTCGCCGCTGGAAGTGGCGCTGCAGCCGCAGTTGCGCACCGCCGGCATGCGCCCCGGCACCGACGGCATCGAGGTGGTGGCGGAATTGACGCCGCGCCCGGATGAGGTGGTGATCCACAAGCACCGCTTCGATGCGTTCTACAATACGCGCCTCGATACCGTGCTGCGCAACATCCGCGGGCCCGGGACGGTCGATACCCTGATCATCATCGGCACCGTCACCAATATCTGCTGCGAGTCGACGGCACGCAGCGCCTTCATGCGCGACTACAAGGTGCTGTTCATCAGCGATGCCAATGGCGGCATCGACGAGGCCTCGCAGCAGGCCACGCTGCGCATCATCGGCAGCGTGTTCGGCCGCGTGCTGAGCACGGCGGAATTCATCAAAGAAACGGGAGGAACATGATGGCGACCACGAACGGGGCTGGGCCCGGCTACGAATGGAAGGCGGTGACGCTGCTGGGGTTGGGCTTCGGCCTGCTCGGCTTCGATCGCTGGCTGATCACCCCGCTGTTTCCGGCGATCATCGCCGATCTCGGCCTGACCTATCAGCATCTCGGCACCATCGTCGGGGTGCTCGGCATGGCCTGGGGTCTGTTCTGCATCATCATGGGCAACGTGTCGGACCGGATCGGCCGGCGCAAGGTGCTGATCCCCTCCATCATCGTGTTCTCCGTGCTGTCGGCGCTGTCCGGCTTCACCGCCGGATTCATGAGCCTGCTCGTCGTCCGTGTGGCGATGGGGATTGCGGAAGGCTCGTTCGGCGTCACCAGTGTGGCGGCGGCGGGCGAGGCGTCGCATCCGCGCCGGCGCGGCCTCAATCTCGGGTTGCAGCAGAGCCTGTTCGCGTTGTTCGGCTTCGGCCTCGCGCCGATCGTCGCGACCCAGCTGCTCGGCGTCTTGCCATCCTGGCGCTGGGTGTTCGTAGTCTCGGCGCTGCCGGGCCTCGTGCTCGCGGTGCTGCTCGTGCGCGTCATCCGCGAACCGGCGCCCGCGGCGGCGACCTCGGCCGGCGACGTCCGCTGGCGCGACATGCTGCGCACCCGCAACGTGCTGGTGGCGATGCTCGGCCTGCTCTGCGCCATGAGCGGGGTGTTCGTGATGGGGGCGATGATCCCGAACTATCTCGTCGACTATCTCAAGCTGTCCACGACGCAGATGGGCTTCGTGATGTCGGCGATCGGGTTCGGCGGCTTCCTCGGCGAGTTCGGCGTCTCCGGCGCGTCAGACCTCGTCGGCCGCCGCCCCGCGATGCTGTGCGCTTTCATCGGTGCGGCGGCGTTCCTGCTCGGTTTCATGCAGGCGGGCGCGAGCCCCGTGCTGCTGTTCGTCTGCCTGTTCGGGTCGGCGTTCTTCTGTCTCGGCATTCTGGCGCTGCTCACCGGGCCGGTGTCGACGGAGGCGGTGCCGGCCTCGCTCGCGGCGTCCGCGATCGGCCTCGTCGCCGGCGCCGGTGAAATCTTCGGCGGCGGCGTTGCGCCGTTCGTCGCCGGGTTCATCGGTGACCGGTTCGGCATCGAGTACACGCTCGACCTTGCTCTCGGCGGCCTCGTCGCCGGCATGGCGGTGAGCCTGTTCCTGCGCGAGACGGCGCCCCGCCGCATCGCCGTGACCGATGCCGCGCCGACGCTGCCTGCAGCCGAGACCGCGTCCCCCCGATAAGCAGTTTCGATCAGGGTATTTTGCATTTCGCCTTGTCTCGCCGGCCGATGTCGGCAGACTGTATTCTTAAGCATCTCAACGTTTTGGCCGGAGCGGCGACAGCCGCTTCGGCCAGCAAGGCTGATCAGGATATGCGCACTCAGGTTGGAATCATCGGCGCCGGCCCGGCCGGACTGTTTCTCTCGCATCTGCTGCACCGCGCCGGCATCGACTGCGTCGTGCTCGAGGCGCGCAGCCGCGACTATGTCGAGGGGCGGGTGCGCGCCGGCGTGCTCGAGCCCGGCACGATCGAGACGCTGGAGGCGCTCGGCCTCGACGCGCGCATGCATCGCGAAGGCATGATCGACGAAGGGCTCGACATGCGCTTCCGCGGCAAGACCATCCATCTCAACCTGCCGGAGCTGACCGGCAAGCGGGTGATCATCTACGGCCAGCAGGAGGTGGTGAAGGACCTGATTGCGGCGCGGGCTGCCGCCTCCCAGCCGCTGCTGTTCGACGCCAAGGTCAGCGAGATCGTCGATCTCGATGGCGAGCGGCCGCGCATCCGCTACACGCATGATGGTCAGGAGCAGACGCTGGAGTGCGACTTCATCGCAGGCTGCGACGGCTTCCACGGCGTCAGCCGCGCCGCCATCCCGCAGGACAAGCTGGCGATTTACGACCGCGTCTACGACTTCGCCTGGCTCGGCGTGCTGTCGCGCTCGCGGCCGCTGCCGGACATGACCTACACCAACAGCGACCGCGGCTTCGCGCTGTGCAGCCGCCGCTCGATGCAGGTGTCGCGCCTCTATCTGCAGGTCGGCGCCGACGAGAACCCCGACAGCTGGTCCGACGCGCGGTTCTGGGACGAACTGCATGCCCGCATGTTCGACGAGGGCCGCACCGAGATCGTCGAGGGTGAGATTTTCCAGCGCGACCTCGCGCGGCTGCGCTCGTTCATCGCCGCGCCGATGCAATACGGCCGCCTGTTCCTCGCCGGCGACGCCGTCCACATCACCCCGCCGGCCGGGGCCAAGGGCCTCAATCTCGCCGTCGCCGACGTGCGCGCGCTCGCCGGCGCGGTGACGCACTTCTACAAGAGCGGCCGGCGCGACAAGCTCGACCGCTACTCCGAGCATTGCTTGAAGCGGGTATGGCAGGCGGTTGGCTTCTCCACACGCCTGACCGGCCTCCTGCACAAGTTTCCCGCCCACACGCCGTTCGAGCGCGGGCTTCAGCTCACCGAGCTCGAACACATCCACGGCTCCCGCGCGGCCCAGACCGCGATCGCCGAGCAGTATGTCGGCCTGCCGTTCGAGCCGATCTGAGGGGGGCGGGCCGAGGGCTGCCGCGCCGGGATTGCGTGCGCCGCGTCGCGTTGCGGCAAGCCCGCAAGACGTGGATGCCCGGGAGACCTTAGTCCTGGCGATCCGTCGAAGACGGATCGCGCTGCCCGGGCATGACGGCGGAGTGTGACGCAGGGCGCGTCGCCACACTCTGCGTCATGGCCGGGCTTGTCCCGGCCATCCACGTCTTCAGGACTCTCCGCGTGCGATGGCAGTGCCTGATCAAGGCGGTATAGGCGCGGCCGAGCGCACCACCCGCCTACAGCTTCCCGATCGCGTGCAGCTCGTCCATCAAGAGCCGCGCCGCGAGCGAGGGGCTGGAGGAGGGGCGCTGCAGGATGCCGATCGGCCGGCGGGTCTCCGGCAGTGCGACAGGCAGGATCGCCAGCAGCTTGGCCGCAATCTCGTGGTGGTAGAGATGCGCGGACACCGCGGTGATCAGGTCGCTGCCGACCAGGAGGCCGCGGGTGATGGCGAGGTCGGCGGTCTCCACCGCGACGCGCGCCTTGCCGAGGCCGCGCGCGGCGAGCACGCGTTCCAGCAGCTCGCGCGTCGGCGTGCCGCGCTGCGGCAGAACCCAGCTCACGGCGGACAGATCCGCCGGTGTGATCTGCCGCTTGCGCGCCAGCGGATGCGACTTGCGCACCACCAGCGACAGCACGTCATGGGTCACCACTTCGCGCGCCAGTCCGATGGTGTGCTCCGCCTCGCGCAGCGCACCCAGCATGAAGTCGATGTCGCCGGCGCGCAGCCGCATCGCGAGGTGCTCGAACGAGGCTTCCACCGTCGACACCGTCAGCTTCGGGTACTGTTTCATCAAGCGGATGATCGCGGTCGGCAGCAGCCGGGTGCGTCCCAGCGACAGCGTGCCGACGACGACGCTGCCGGCCATCGCGCCCTGCAGCGAGGCGATCTCGAGCTCGCCGGCGCGGATCTCGGCGAGGGCGCGGCGGATGTGCATGCCGAGCAGCGCGCCGAGCGGTGTCGGCTGCAGCCCGCCGGCGCTGCGCGTGAACAGCCGCACGCCGAGCCCGCTCTCGATCTCGCGCAATGCCTGGCTCGCGGCCGGCTGCGAGATGCCGAGGCTGTCGGCGACCGCGCCCATGTGATGCTGCTCGACCAGCTCGACGAATACCAGAAGCCGCTGCCGGCCGATCGCCAGCGCAAAGATCGGCGCTTGCGCGATCGACTTGACCGCCGGGCAGGCGGCGGTGAAGGCGGCGCGGGCGGTGTCCATCTCGGCGAAGGCCCGCTCGACGCGGCCCTGCAGCGCGCGGCCGAATTCGGTCAGCAGCATGCCCTGCGCGCGCCGCTCGAACAGCGGCACGCCGACATCCTTCTCCAGTTCCTTGATGGTGCGGGTGACGGCCGACTGCGCGCGGCGGATCAGTTCGCTCGAGCGGATCACGCTGCCGGATTGCGCCACCGTCAGGAATGCCCGCAGATGCCTGGTGTTCAGCACGTCTCGTCTCGTCCCCTCACGCGCCGCCATCGCTTGGCGGCGCGGTCGGCCCGGCCCCTGCGATAAGCTTTTTAGATAGCGCCACGCATGATTTGCGCCTAGGCAGCGCCGCGCCGCAAGACAATTCTAGGGAGCAGTTGCGCGCGGCTGCCCTTCGTGCCGCGCAGACCCGTCAGTGTGAACCATGGAATCCGCGATGCAGCCACCCGCCCCCTATGTCATGCCGTCCTATGTGATCGACCGTGTCATGAAGAAGCGCGGACGGTTGCGGGTGTTCGACCGTTTCGAGCCCCGCGAGACCGCGCTGGTGGTGATCGACATGCAGACCTTCTACGTCTCCGATGTGCCGCCGGCGATTGCGATTATCCCCAACATCAACCGTCTCGCGAACGTGTTCCGCGAGCGCGGCGGCCATGTTGCCTGGGTCAAGATGACCGCGGGCGAGGGCGGCCGCAGCCTGTGGCCGCTCTATCATGACTACTTCTTCAGCAAGGAGAACGGCGAGCGCCATCGCGACAACCTCACCGAAGGTGCGCCGGGCCACGCGCTGCATCCCGATCTCGATCCGCAGGACGGCGACATCGTCGCCACCAAGAGCCGTTTCAGCGCGTTTCTGCCCGGCGTGTCCGACCTGCCGGAAAAGCTCGCGGAAAAGGGCATCCGCAATGTCGTGATCACCGGCATGCTGACCAATTTCTGCTGCGAGACTTCGGCGCGCGACGCCATGATGCTCGATTATCGAGTGGCCATGGTCTCCGACGCCAACGCCGCGCGCTTCGCCGAGGACCACAATGTCGGCTTCACCACCGTGTTCCAGAGTTTTGGCGACGTCGTGACGGTGGACGAGGCGATCGACGATCTGGTGGTCGCGGAGAAGGACAGGGCGCGGCAGGGGTGAGTGCGGCAAGCTACCGAACTCAATCATTTGTCGTCGCCGGGCTTGTCCCGGCGACCCCGATAAGAAGGGCACTGCGTCCCTAAGCGGGGTGGCCGGGACAAGCCCGGCCACGACAAGATAAAGGCGGCAAGCCTGATCTTTTCACAATGGCCTGGCGTTGCGCCGGGCCTGTTACGAACGGATTGGAAGATCAGGCTCATAAGCGTTTTAGATGCCATTTTTTCGTTTTGCGGCTATCGCTGCTGCAGGGGTGGATCAGAATCGCCGCAACGGATCACATGCGGTGCATGACGGACACGCCGTCACGGCAATTGAAGGCGTCTTGCGGCCGCGTCGCGGCGGCGGGCGGGTGAAGGAAGGACAGGACGAATGGCAAGGATCATCGGCGGCATCGGTGCCTCCCACGTGCCGACCATCGGGGTCGCCTACGACAAGAACAAGCAGGACCAGCCGGCGTGGGCGCCGCTGTTCAAGGGCTTCGAGCCGGCGTTCGACTGGCTCAAGGAGAAGAAGCCCGACGTGCTGCTGTTCTTCTACAACGACCACCTCAATGCCTTCTTCTACGACCTCTATCCGACCTTCGCGCTCGGCGTCGCGCCGAGCTTCGACGTCGCCGACGAAGGCGCCGGCCGCCGGCCGCTGCCGACGCTCGCCGGCCATCCCGGCCTTGCCACCCACATCGCCGAGAGCCTCGTCAACGACGAGTTCGACCTCTCCGTGTTCCAGGACCGGCCGCTCGACCATGGCGTGTTCTCGCCGCTGCCGCTGCTGTGGCCACACCAGGGCGGCTGGCCGGGCGCGGTGATCCCGATCGAGGTCAACGTCGTGCAGTACCCGCTGCCGACCGCGATGCGCTGCTTCAAGCTGGGACAGGCGCTGCGCCGTGCGGTGGAGTCCTATCCGGAAGATCTCTCCGTGGTGGTGGTCGGCACCGGCGGTCTGTCGCACCAGATCCATGGCGAGCGCACCGGCTACAACGACACCGACTGGGACATGCGCTTCATCGACCTCATCGAAAAGGATCCGATGACGCTCGCCAAGATGCGCCATGTCGACTACATCCGCCTCGGCGGCGCCGAGAGCGTCGAGGTCATCATGTGGCTGGCGATGCGCGGCGCGCTCAGCGACGATATCACCAAGGTGCACCAGAACTACTATCTCGCCACCACCACCGCGATGACGGTGCTGGTGTTCGAGGAGAACAATCCCGGCGTGCCGGCGACGGCGCAGGCTCGGACCGGCAATCCGCAGCTCGTTGGCGTCGAGGACATCGCCGGCACCTACGCCTTCGACATCAAGACCGGCACCGAGCGCATCCGCCTCAACCGCTTCTTCTGGAACATGAAGGACCCGGCGTTCCGCACGGCCTTCGAGCAGGACGAGGCAACGGCCTGTCGCAATGCTGGCCTGACGGCGGAGGAGACCAGGCTCGTGCACGAGCGCGACTGGATCGGCCTCGTGCGCTACGGCGCCAACTTCTTCGTGCTGGAAAAGTTCGCGCGCCTCGTCGGCAAGACCAACCTCGAGGTCTATGCCTCGATGCGCAACGAGAGCTTCGAGGAATTCCTGGCCACCCGCCAGGTGCCCGACGCGCGCTGACGCCTACTACACCATGCGCGGGCGCGCTGTGCCCGGGCCAAGGACGACAAGAGGCTCGTGAGGCCTCGCCAACAGGAGACAGTTCCATGCCAGGCTTCCGCGGTCGTTGGGGTTTCAGGGGGAGGGCCGTCGCAGGTGTCGCGGCCATGCTTGCGGTGTTGGCGCCGCCGGCCGCGTCCCTTGCCGCGGACGGCAAGCTCACCATCGGCGTGGTGCTGCCGATGTCCGGCGCGTTCGCCGACCAGGGCCAGCACTACGAGGACGGCATCAAGCTGTATCAGAAGCTGCGCGGCACCAGGGTGGCGGGGCTGACGGTCGAGACGGTGGTGCGCGACGACCAGGGCCCCGGCTCCGGCGACCTCGCCCGCCGGCTGACCCAGGAGCTGATCGTGCGGAGCAAGGCCGATGTCATCCTCGGCTACAGCTTCACGCCCAATGCCATGGCGGCGGCGTCACTGCTGACGGAAGCGAAGAAGCCGGCGGTGATCGTCAACGCCGCGACCTCCGTCATCACCGAGAAGTCGCCGTACTTCGTGCGCGCCTCCTTTACTTTGCCGCAGCTCGCCGCCTCGCTCGGCCGCTGGGCGGCGCGCAACGGCATCAAGACCGCCTACACCATCGTCTCCGACTACGCGCCGGGCATCGATGCCGAGACCTGGTTCAAGCAGAGCTTTGAGGCGCGTGGCGGCAAGGTGATTGGCGATGTCCGCACGCCGGTCAGCGCCATGGAGTACGCGCCATTCCTGCAGCGCGCCATGGAGGCCAAGCCCGACGCGGTGTTCGCCTTCAATCCCGGCGGCGACGTCTCGGTGGCGTTCATGAAGTCGGCGAAAGAGCGTGGCCTGACCAAGGCCGGCATCAAGCTGATGGTCACCGGCGACGTGGTCGACGACAATCTCCTGCCGGCGATGGGCGACGCGGTCGACGGTGTGATCTCGACGCTGCATTATCAGGTCGATATCGAGAACCGCGCCAACGCCGAGTTCCTGAAAGGCTACCGTGAGATGTTCGGCGCCAATGCGGTGCCGAGCTATCGCGTGGTGCAGGGCTATGATGCCACCGCCCTGATCTACAAGGCGGTGGAGAAGACCGGTGGCAATCTCGACGGCGCGGCCCTGATGGAAGCGTTCAAGGGCCTGACCATCGACAGCCCGCGCGGGCCGCTGGTGATCGACCCCGCGACCCGCGACGTCGTCCAGAACATTTACATCCGCCAGGGTCAGATGAAGGACGGCGCCTGGCACAACGTTGCCATCGACCTCATCGAGGACGTCAAGGATCCGGCGAAGTAATGAACGGCCTGATCTCCGTCATCGCCGACGGCGTCGCCTACGGCATGCTGCTGCTGCTGTTCTCCGTCGGCCTGTCGGTCACGCTGGGTCTGATGCGGTTCATCAACCTCGCCCACGGCGCGTTCGCCATGTGCGGCGGCTATGTCGCGGCGCTCGCGCTCGGCCGCGGCGGCGTGCCGTTCCTGCTGACCCTGCCGCTGGCCTTCATCGTTACTGCGCTGATCGGGATCGCCGCCGAACGCACCGTGATCCGCCACGTCTATGTCATGCCGGCGCTGCAGCAGGTGCTGTTCTCGATCGGTCTCGCCTTCGCCGCCAGCGCGGCGGCCACCATCCTGTTCGGGCCGCAGCAGCAGGCGATGCTGCTGCCGGACTGGCTGACCCGGCAGGTCGCGCTGTTCGGTCTGCACATCGGCGGCTACCGTGTGTTCCTGGTGCTGTCCGGCCTTCTCGCCACCGCCGCGCTGCTGGTGCTGTTCAACCGCACGCTGTTCGGCGCTCGCATCCGCGCCGCGGTCGACAGCCGGCGCACCGCAGAGGGCATCGGCATCAATGTCGATCGCCTGTTCGCGGTGGCGTTCGGGCTCGGCGCCGGGCTCGCCGGCCTCGGCGGCGCGCTGTCGGTCGGCTTCCTCGGCCTCGACCCGACCTTCCCGTTCAAGTACCTGACCATCGTGCTGATGGTGGTGGCGATCGGCGGCCCCGGCTCGATCGGCGGCTCGGTGTTTGCCGCGCTCGGCCTCGGTGTCATCGACGCGGTGTTCAAGTATGTCTGGCCGGAGGTCGGCTCGTTCGTCATCTATGGCCTGCTGGTGATCATGATGATCGCATTCCCCACCGGCCTTGCGGGGCGCCGCGCATGAAGACGCTGCCCTCCGTCGGCCTCGGCTGGCTGCTGCTCGCCGCCGCTCTCGTCGCCTATCTGCTGCTGCCGGACTACCTGCTGCTGCTCGGCAACCTCTGCATCCTCGCGATCTTCGCGCTGTCCTACGACCTGCTGCAGGGCCATGCGGGGATCGTGTCGCTGGGCCATGCGGCGTTCTTCGGCATCGGCGCCTTCACCGCCGCGCTGATGGCCCATGCCGGCGTCGCCGAGCCGCTGCTCGGGCTCACTGGCGCGACGCTGCTCAGCGCTGCCGTGGCGTTCTGCCTGACGCCGATCGTGGTGCGCGGCAACGACTTCACCCGCCTGCTGGTGACGCTCGGCATCGGCTTTCTGTTCTACGAGGCTGCCAACAGCGCGCGCTGGCTGACCGGCGGCGCCGACGGCATGCCTGATTTCGAGGTCGGCCCGGTGCTCGGCCTGTTCGCGTTCGACTTCCTCGGCCGCACCGCGTTCTTCTACGCACTCGCGGTGCTGATCGCGGTGTTCGTGCTGCTGCGCCGGGTGACGCAGTCGCCGTTCGGCCTCGCGCTCAAGGGCATCCGCGAGAACAGCCGCCGCATGCCGGCGATCGGCGCGCCGGTGGCGCGCCATCTCGCTGTGGCTTACACCCTGTCGGGGGCCATCGCCGGGCTTGCGGGGGCGGTGCTGGCGCAGACCACGCGCTTTGCGTCCATCGACATGCTCGGCTTCGACCGCTCCGCCGAGGTGATGATGATGACCACCATCGGCGGCTCCGGCAGCATCCCCGGCGTCGTGCTCGGCGCCGCGGCGTTCGGCTTCCTCAAGGACTATCTGTCGGCGGTGTCGCCGAAATTCTGGCATCTCGGGCTTGGCGTCGTGCTGATGGCCTCGGTGTTCGTGATCCGCGGCGGCATCGCGGGCGCGCTCGCGCTGGGTTTTGGCGCGCTGCGGCGGCGGATCGGAGGCGCGCGATGACGAGCCCGGACCATGCGATTGCAACCGACGGCCTCACTGTGCGCTTCGGCAACTTCACCGCGGTCGGCGGCGTCGATCTCAGAATCGCCGCCGGCAGCCGCCATGCGCTGATCGGCCCCAACGGCGCCGGCAAGACCACGCTGGTGCATGCCCTGACCGGCGGCCTGCGGCCGACCGCGGGCAGCGTCCATCTCGGTGGCCGCGACGTCACGAACCTGCGCGAGGCCGGCCGCGTTCGCCTCGGGCTCGCGCGCACCTACCAGATCAACCAGCTGTTCCGGGGCTTGAGCGTCCTCGACAACGTCATGCTCGCGATCTTCGAGCGTGACCGCAAGACGTTCGCATTCTGGCGCCGCGCGGCGCGCGACAGCGCGGTGATCGAGGAGGCGCACAGCCATCTCGCCTTTGTCAATCTCGCTGAGCATGCCGAGCGCATCGTCGCGACGCTGCCCTACGGCCTGCAGCGCCTGCTCGAGATCGCGGTGGCGCTGGCGACGAAGCCGCGGGTGCTGGTGCTGGACGAGCCGGCGGCGGGCGTGCCGGCGGCGCAGAGCGAGGCGATCTTCGAGCGCATCCATGCGCTGCCGCGCGAGCTGACACTGGTGTTCGTCGAGCACGACATGAACCTCGTGTTTCGCTTTGCCGAGCGCATCACCGTGCTGGTTGCGGGGCGCGTGCTGACCGAGGGCACGCCGGCGGAGATTTCGGCCGACGACCGCGTGCGCGAGGTCTACCTTGGCCGCAGGGGGCACCATGCCGCTGCTTGAGATCGACAACCTGACCGCCGGCTATGGCGAGGCCGTGGTGCTCGACGACATGAGTCTCACGGTCGACGAGGGCGAATGCCTCGCCGTGCTCGGCCGCAACGGCGTCGGCAAGACCACGTTGATGCTGGCGATCATGGCCCACGCCCGCCGCTTCGGTGGCGCGCTGCGCTTCGCCGGCGACGACATCGTGCGTTTGCCGGCCAACGAGCGGGTGCGGCGCGGGCTCGGCTGGGTGCCGCAGGAGCGCGACATCTTTCCCTCGCTCACGGTCGAGGAAAACCTGCTGGTCGCCCACAAGCGCGGCGGCCGCTTCGACCTCGCCTACATCTATGCGCTGTTTCCGCGCCTCAAGGAGCGGCGGCGCAATGGCGGCGACCGCCTGTCCGGCGGCGAGCAGCAGATGCTGGCGATCGGCCGCACGCTGATGACCGATCCGCGCCTCCTGCTGCTCGACGAGCCGTTCGAGGGCCTCGCGCCGGTGATCGTCGACGAGCTGGAAGACACCCTCAAGCGCCTGCGCAGCGAGTTCGGTTTCGCTGTGGTGCTGGTGGAGCAGCGCGCCGAGGACGTGCTGCGGCTGTCCGACCGCGCCATCGTCCTCGACCGCGGCCGCATCGTGCTGCAGGGGGCCTCCGCGGCGCTGCTGGCGGACTTCGGCAAGGTGCACGAGTGGATCGCGGTGTGATGGACAGCGTGACGAGCTGGCTCCTGAGAGCCCGACTGGAAAAGCAACCGCCGACCTTAATGTTGTCGTCGCCGGGCAGCGCGATCCGTCTTTAACGGATCGCTAGGACTAAGGTCTCCCGGCGACCCCGATAAGGAAGGCACTGCGTCCCTAAGCGGGGTGGCCGGGACAAGCCCGGCCACGACGGAGAAAAAGGAAAGCACAGTGAGGAACGGCCCGAAGCGCGAGGAGGCGTATTCATGAACGACAACCTGCTGGCCGGCACCATGGCCGAGATGACGGCGACCGCGGTCGAGGCAGCGGCGCGGCGCAAGGCGGCGGTGCTGCTGCCGGTCGGGGTGATCGAGGCGCACGGCCCGCACTTGCCGGTCGGCACCGATGCCTTCATCGCGCTGGCGTTGTGCAAGGCGACGCAGCGCTATGCCGCCGAGGCTGGCCGCGAGACCATCATCGCGCCGCCGTACTACTGGGGCATCAACGCGGTGCTCGGTGAGTTCACCGGCTCGTTTCGCATCCGCGCCGAGACCGCCAAGGCGCTGCTCGCCGACGTCGTCGCCTCGCTGATCGCCAACGGCTTCCCCGAGATCCACATCGTCAGCCATCATGGCGACCGCGCCCACAACGAGATGATCCTCGCCGTGCTGCGCGAGGCGCATGCGCAGGGCCACGGCGGCGTGCGGCTGCTCTACACTCCTGTGCGCTGGAAGACGATCGAGCGCCTCGGCGAGATCGGCAAGGAGCCATGGTGGGTGCCGTGGGACTACCATCCGCGGCTGGAGGATTTTCGCCTGACCGGCTTCCTCGGCGTCCACGCCGATGAGTACGAGACCGCGGCGATCGTGCGCTACCATCCCGAGACGGTGGATTTCGAGGCGCTGCGCCAGCTCGCGCCGACAGAGCTGACGCTGGAGGATCTCGCGGCCTGGCGCACCGGCGGCGAGGCCGCGCGGCGTCTGACGCCCGACGGCTATTTCGGCGCGCCGAACCCGATCGACCCGGAGCTGTGGCGGCACTACGACGAGACCGCGCGCATCATGGCGGCGGCGATCAGCCCGGCGCGCTGAGGCGGCAGGCCCGGCGCGCCGCCTTACTCCTCGACGTAGGCGGCGCCCTGGCGCTGCGTGGACTTCTTCTTCTTGCCCGCCATCTGCTTGAGGAAGCGGACCTCGAGCTGGTCGCCGTTGAGGCGTTCGAGTTCGCAGCGGCGGTAGACCAACCCTGTGGACGAGAGAAGGAGAAAGAACTCCTTCAGGTTGAGTCCTTCGACGGAGCCCTCGACGATCAGCGAGCCATTGGTGTCGGAGATGCTTTCGACGACGCAGTTGCGTCGCCAGGTGCCGTCGATCCCCATGAGGTGCGCGGTGATGCCACGTGAAAACGTGACGCGATCAATCTCGGCTTTCTCGGTGGGCATGGACGACGTCCCGATTCACGCGACGGCCGGGGCCCGGTCAGACGCATTCGGACAACAATAGGCTGCTCGGAATGAACAAGCCGTATAGACCCGGCCCGGCGTGCGCTCGCCTCCTGGCGCATCCGGAGCGACGGCCGCCGCCTGCGGCGCCCTGTCGCGGCCCGGCAAGGCCACCCCGGCAATTGCACTCAGTGCATAGGTGGTCGCGCCGAAGGAATAGCTTGGACCGCCATGGCGAAGATGCCGCGCAGCCGCCCGGTTGCGGAAAAGCGCTGCGGCGCCGGAGCTTATGCGCTGGACGCTGCGGTCCGGCGGGGGGCTGCAGCACACGCGGCGATGTCGTTCGACAGTGGCCGGCATGACAGGGATGCAGCGGTAGCCGGAGACGCCAGCGACGTTTCGCGACAGAGGTTTGGCGCATGACCGCCGGGGGCGGGATGCATCCTCCCTCGGGAAGGCTTGAGCCGACCCGATAGACCCGCGAGACCTTAGGACCGCTGTGATGAACGATGCCGAGCTGCAGAAGATCGCTGCCGACAACGAGAACCTGATCCTGAGCGCCGAGAATCCGGGCGAGGCGCTGCGAGCGATCCTGCGCTCGGCGGACGTGGTGTATGGGGTCTATCCGGTGGACGGCGGCTGCGCCAAGATCCTGATCAAGGGCCAGCGGCTGCTCGACGGCAAGCACGTACCGCGCAAGCTTACCGCGGTGCCGTGCCGGAGCGCCGAGGAGGCGCGCGCGCTGCAGAGCAGCCTGGGCGACGGCTGCGCCCGCGCATCCTAGCTTCCTGATTGCTTCGCCAGCGGCTGCGGAGCCCGCAGGGAGAAGCAGCAGACCTGCGAAGCGGGACGCCAGCGAGTCGCAGCGCCAAGGACCACGCCAAGGACCACGCCAAGGATCCCACCAAGGACGCGCCGAGGATTTCGTTAAGGCCAATCATGTCGGCGCAGCGGCATGGCTTGCGCCGTCCTCCGCGTTTGCGGCCGATTCCTGCCTTGCCGTCGGCGCAATTGAGCATCGGTCGTTGCAGGAATGTCGCACTGCCGACGTGAAATCCGTCATGCCGCGCCGCGATCGTTGACTGTGCGGCCCCCCGTGCCGTTACGTGAATGCCATGCAGGCGCAAGGTTCGATCTGCCGACGCGCGGAGGCCTTGCGAGGGTGGACTTCAGTATTCGGGGCGGGCGTAAGGACGTAAATGATGCTGCAGATCGTTGCCATGTGTGGTGGTCTCCTGAGCGCCGGAATTTTCCTCGCCCATACCTACGACATGTTCCAGAACTCGGCTCCGCGCCGGGGCTGATCTATCCCGTCATCCCAACCGGTTCCGGATTGATCCAGCGGCTGTGCCCGTCGAGGGCCAGTCGATGCGATCGCGCCCTTCCGGTCCCCTGATTTTCGGTCCCGCAAGGCCCTGACCGCCTCCGGGCGGGCCTTGGCGGCCCTGCCGCGGCGGTGTCCCGCCGGGGCAAAGAACCCCTTGCCGAAGGCGGGAAGATCCGGTCGGCCGCGGGCCGGTGGCTACACCAGCCCGAGATCGGTCGGCTGCACCGCGGCGAAAATCCGCTCCAGGCTCGGCTTCTCCAGGCCATACATCCGCTGGAACAGGCCGGAGAAGAAGCTGCGGTAGTCGGTCAGCACCGGGTAGTCGCGGTTCTGGAACAGCTTTGGCTGCTCGACCTGGATCTGCTCGCCAAGGATGCGGCCGCCATTGATGCCGCCGCCGAGCACCCAGTAGACGCTGCCATGGCCATGGTCGGTGCCGTGGTCGCCGTTCTCGCGGAAGGTGCGGCCGAACTCGGAGATCACCACCACCACGGTGTCGCGCCATGCGCCGGGGCCGATCTCCTCGGAGAAGCCGGCGAGCGCCCGGCCGAGTTCGCCGAGCCGGTCGGCGAGGTAGCCGTTGGCCGCGCCCTGGTTGACATGGGTGTCCCAGCCGCCGACGTCGACGAAGCCCAAATTGAACTGCTCGCGCATCAGGCGGCCGATGCGCCGGGCCGACAGTTCGAAGCCGCGCGGCGACACCGCGCCGCGGTTGGCGGCGGTCATCTCCTCGGACACCGCGCGATAGACGTCGTCGCGCACGCGAAAACCCTCCGACACCGAGCTCGACAGGTCGCTGTGCTCGTACATGCTCTTGATCAGCCGCGCCTGGCGGTCGTCGATACCGGGCTTGCCGACACCGTTGATGCCGATGTTGGGGATCTGCGCCTTGCCGCGGAAGGTCAGCGGCAGCTGGTCGGTGAAGGCGATCGGCTTGACGCGGGTCAGCTCGGCGGCGAGGCGGCTCATGAAGCCGGAGCGGTAGTCGCGCGAATGGCCGACAGCCTGCCCGAGCTCGATGGTGTCCTGCGTTTCGAAATGGCTGCGGCTGAGATCGTCGGCGGTGCCGGCGAACGGGATGAAGGCGATCTCGCGCTTGCCCCACATTGGATAGAGGCTGTCGCGCAGCACCGGATGCAGGCCCCAGTCGGCATCGAGCGCCAGCGCCGCGTTCGGGTTGCCGACGTCGGGCTTGGCGATCGCCAGCGTCGGCCGCGAGGCGCGGTAGAAGTCGCTGGAGACGGGGATCACGACGTTGGCGGCGTCATAGGCGCCGCGCAGGAACACCACCAGCAGGCGGGCGTCGGTGACGGGCGCGGCCCACACCCGCCCCGCCACGGTGAGCGGCGCCATGGCGGCGAAGGCCTTGATGAGATCGCGACGGTTCATGGTCGGCTCCTCGTGGTGTTGTCTCGTTGTTGCTCCGCCCCACGTCGTAAGGAATGCGCCGGCGCTCGGTCTTTCCGCAGCGTCATGCGCGGGCTCGACCCGCGCATCCAGCTTGCTTGATCAGTGCTTCGGCGCACGAAGCTGGATTGCCGGGTCAAGCCCGGCAATGACGCCGAGGGGGTGACGCGCCTCGATACACGTCCGTGGCAGCGCGTAGCCCGGATGAGCGAAGCGACATCCGGGATGGATGTTCTGGCACGGGTCCCGGATATCGCTACGCTCATTCGGGCTACGTTGATCTCTGCACTGCTCACCGCATGAACTCCGGCGACGACAGGAACAGCGTGTTCCAGTCCTGCGGCGACACCGCCTGGTCGAGCGCGGCCATGGTGGTGGCGCTCAGCGTATGGCGCAGCGTGGTGAAGTAGAGCGCGTTCTGCAGCAGCGGGAAGCCCGGCTGGTCGACCGTGTTCGGTCCCTCCGGCTTGAACAGGCCGGCGGAGCCCGAGCCGATCTGGCGGGCCACCTCGAAGCGCAGCATCATCTGCCCCGGTCCGTTCCACGCCGCCGAGGTCAGCGGGTAGCCGTCCGGTGTCTGGTGGTTGAACAGCCCTTCCGACAGGCGGTTGAACCAGTT
Source organism: Pseudomonadota bacterium (assembly GCA_040756765.1). GTDB lineage: Bacteria > Pseudomonadota > Alphaproteobacteria > Rhizobiales > Xanthobacteraceae > Bradyrhizobium_A. The sequence continues at coordinate 303,944 of JBFLYG010000010.1, forward strand.
CTGGATCGGGCCGGTGTTGAGGATCGGCTTGCGGTCATAGGCGAGGCGCACCGCCGACGTCACATAGAGCACCGGATCCTTGAACTTCGCACCGGGTTGCAGCGAGGCGGTGAATTCGGGCGCGTGCACCATGGTCGAGAGCACGGCGGCGATGTCGCCGTCGGTCTTCTGGAAGGTCTGCGCCATGCGCTGCACCAGCGCCGGCGGCGGCGTGTCGCCGACGAAGTAGGTCGCGATCTTCTGCGACACGCGTGTTGCGGTCGCGGGATGATGGCAGAGGATGTCGAGGGCTTCATCCACCTCGGCGAGGCCGCGGCCCTTGATGGGATGGCCGAGCAGCGTCTTGTCGCTGTAGTCGTGGCGCATCGGGTTGAATTCGAACAGCCCCTGGCGCACCAGCTGCGAGCGCAGCTCCGGCTTGATATTGGGATCTTCCTGCCTGGGATCGATGCCGACGCCGGTGAGGATGTGCGCGAGCTGCTCGACGTCGCCCTGGGTGTAGCCGGAGCCGACGCCCATGGTGTGCAGCTCCATGATCTCGCGGGCGTAGTTCTCGTTGATGTGGCCGGCGGCGTTGTCGGCGTTGTCGAGATAGCGCAGCATCGCCGGATGGTGCAGCGTGGCGCTGAGCAGGTCGCGGAAATGTCCCAGCGCGTTCGGGCGCAGCGCGTTGTCGACGTAGTCGCCGACAAGCACGCGCAGGTTCGCCTTGTAGAGATGGACGTTGAAGTGATTGAACCAGAACCAGGTCATGCGCTCGCGCAGCTGGTCCGGCGCGTACAGCGCGCGCAGGATGGTGCGCGCCGCGGCCTGGCGGCCACGATCGTTCATCGCCTGCTGGAACGCCTGCTGTGCCGCCTTCTTCTGCTCCGGATCGGTCATCTGGTTGGCGGTGCGGCCCTGCTGGTCGAACGCCAGCACGGTGTCGAACGGCAGCGTGTGCACGTCGGGCATCGCCTCGATCTGCGCCTTCACCGCGTCGGGCAGCGCCGGCTGCAGGTTCGCCGGAGGATGCAGTTGCTGGTCGAGCCACTGCTCGGCGCCCATCGACTGGAATTGCGCGGCGCTCGACGGCGTCACGCCGAAGGTCAGGCGGTCGAGCAGCGCGAGATCGCGCGCGCTGAGGTCCGCGGCGCGTGCGGGCAGGGCGAGGGTCAGTGCGGTGGTGACGAGGAGGCCGAGGCGGATGGGGAGGGAGCGACGCGGTGTCGTCATGAACGAGCCTCGAACAGAACGGTTACGGGCAGTGCGCGAGCCGGCCTTAAAAATGCGGGGCCGGACGCGGATGATCATCGTGCGGTCTGGGGCGCGGGCAGCGGGCAGACGATCCGGTGATCAGCTGCGTCGATCGTCAGGGTCGGCGATCGTCGAAGCCGCGCTCATTCAAGGCGTGGCCCGCTGAACAGTCTCTGAACGAAACCGGCGAGAATTGTGGCGATGTCGGATTTAATGAAATTGTAATGTAGCGCGGCCTTCGCCGCCGCTGCGGTGAGGCGCCGCTTGCAGACAGCGCAACAACACGGACCACGGCGGCGAGCCGGGCCAAAGCAGCAAGTCTCTCATCGGCTGGGCGGGCGAACGCAGTCGGATGCGTCGCCCGCGCGCCGCAGCGTCACTCGATGACGACGGCCAGGCGTCCGATCAGCGAGGCGATCTCGGCGAGCTTGTTGTCATCATGCTCGGCGATCGCCTGGGCGAGGCAGGCGATGCATTCGTCGTCGCTGATCGAGGGCACGAGGTGCGGATCGATGAAGGTCGGTGCGGGCGTCGAGAGGGACAGTTGAACTTCCATGCGCGAGCTCCGTGAGCGAATCACCCGATCAGAATGATAGCGCGATCTTAATGAAGGGTTGGCGACTCCCGGTGATCACAAGTGTGCGGAATCGCTGGCATACCAGCGGAAACATGCGGCACGTGTTGCGCGATCGGTGTGCAACCGAAACATGTGTGCCGGCATCGAGGTGCGCAATGATGGGGCGCCGACGCGACCGGGCGCCATCAAGGCTTTCCGCGGCATTGCAACCGCCGTCGTTCCATAATATAGGGGGGTACCCTATATTGACGTACGGAAGAAGGAGCCGGCATGTTCGACACCCGACGCCTGATGGCGATCGCGGTCGCGCTGCTCGCCGGCGCCACGGCGGCGCACGCTCATGGCATTGCCGGCAATCGCTTTTTTCCGGGCACGCTGACCTTTGATGATCCGGCTGTTGCCGACGAGGCGGTGCTGCCGCTGGTGTTCAGCGCCAAGCGCCCTGGTGAGGGCGGCGACGTCATCGACAACCGGATCAACTGGTCGTTCGTGCGCCTGCTGACGCCGACCGTCGCATTCGCCGTCGACAGCGGCGCGGCGGCGCGCAACTGGGGCGTCGCGCGCCGCTCCGGCTTCGACACCACCAGCCTCACGCTCAAGAGCGAACTGTTCCGCAGCGATCCGCACGAGATGCTGATCTCGGCCTCGCTTGGCTGGGGCATCGGGCGCTCTGGCGCGCTGGGGATCGGCGCCGGCGCCACCGACACCATCAAGCCCGGCCTCTTTTTCGGCAAGGGGTTTGGCGACCTGCCGGACGGGCTCGGCTGGCTGCGGCCGTTCGGCATCGCCGGCGGCGTCGTGCTCGAGCATCCGCTGTCATCGACCTCGCCGGCGTTCGGCCTCGATCCGACGACCGGCGCGTTCGGGCCGACCTTCGTCAGCAATGTCGATATCCTGCACTGGGGCTTCGCGGTCGAGTTCAGCACTCTCTACCTGACCAGCCGCTTCACCGGCGGCCCGCCGAAGGAGGAGCCGCTCAACCAGTGGGTGCCGCTGGTCGAGTTCGCCTTCGACAGTCCGCGCGGGCAGAAGACCGCGGCGACCGTCAATCCCGGCATTTCCTATGTCGCGGTGACCTGGCAGGCCGCGGTCGAAGCGGTGATCCCGCTCAACACCCAGGCCGGCCGCACCGTCGGCGCCCGGGCGCAGATGCTGTTCTTCCTCGACGATCTGATTCCGTCGCTGTTCGGCAAACCCTTGCTGGTCGGCCGCTGAGCTGCTCGCTAGCGGCGGTCGTAGCCGGGCGCGACCATGTTCTTCACCTGCACCAGCAGCGTGAAGATCCAGGCGAGCGCATAGAGCCCGGACAGGCCGAGCGCGGTGCGGCGGTCCATGATCGACAGCGTGGCCCAGTACCAGATGCGATAGAGCCACAGCCCCGAGGTGGCGACGCCGAGCAGGCAGATCAGCAGCTTGAGGCCACGGGTGTTGGCGACCCCGAGCGCGCCGAACAGCAGCGTGGTCGGGACAAGGAACATCTGGCAGGCGGCGATCAGCGTTTCGTTCATCGGGCTTTCTTGGGAGTTTTCTTGGGAGCTTTCTTGGGGGCTTTCATGGCGCGCTCGGCGGCTCGAATCGCGCGGCAGTATAGCCGGCTTTGCCCACCCGGCAGAGGCAGCTGCGGCTGGCGCCGGTTCCATGATGCGATGCAAAGCGTGCCTGCCGATGTTGACGAAACGGCTGCGCGATCGCACTTAAAGTTTCAGGGAGGCAGGTCTCAGGCCTGAAGGCGAATGACCGAGCCGATACCTTTTGACGCCTCTGTTGCGCTGCGTCTCAAGGCCGTCGATGCCGCGCGCCGGGCGCGGGCGCTGCCGGTCGGGCCGGAGCGCAACGAGTACCGCCAGCTCGCGCTCGCCTACAAGGCGCTGTCGGAGAACGAGGCCTGGCTCGCGGGTGCGCGCGCCTGGACCCGCCGGCCGCAAGTCGCGAGCGGCCCGCCCCGCGACTGGCCGCCGCGCAAGGACGCGGACACCTGAAGCTACCAGCCGTATTTCAGCTCGATGCCGAGATAGTCGCTGTCATGGCCGCCGGCCTGGCGGATGGTGTCGCCGATGCGGAAGTCGACGAACTCGACCGCGCCGGTGAGGTTGGCGTTGAAGGCATAGTCGGCGCGCAACTGGGTGTAGACGCCCGACCATGGGCTGCCGCGCCCCGCCGTGCCGGCGACCGGCACGTTGGGCTGGACATAGACCGCGTCCGCGGTGGTCTGGCGCCACTGCAGGCCGACGGCGCCCGTCAGCGTCAGGCGCTCGAGCGGCTTGACGATCAGCGCCGGCTTGATGTGGATCAGGTTGGCGTAGCCGGTGAAGCCGGCGAGGGTGAAGTAGTAGCCGTTGGGAAACAGCGGATTGAAGGTGCCGAGCTTGCCGTCGCCGGGATGCCGGTCACCGGAGGCGGCGTCGATCTGCAGGCCGACCCGCGGCGTCCAGGCGACGTTTGCGAAGGTGTATCCGGCGCGGGTGCCGATCGCCCAGGCGCGGATGTCGCTGGCACCGACCTGGCCGGTCTGGGCCATCGCCTCGAGATCCCAGTCGATATTGGCGGACTTGCCAGCGAAGCGGATGTCGAACGCATGGCGGCGCTCGTCGCCGCGGGCGTCGAGAAAGCTGACATTGTCGCGCTGGTAGAGCGCGTAATAGGCCGACAGCTCGTTGTCGCCGAGCACATGGCGCTCGACGCGGATCGTCGAGAAGCGGAAGTGATCGTTGGAGACGTCGTCGAACGGCGCGCCATTGTTGTACTGCACCGGGCGGCTGACGAAGCCGAGCAGACGCCAGGGGCCGGTCTCCCAGTCGGCCCACACGGCGTCGAACGACTGGCGCACATTGGGGCCGTCGCGCGAGGACACGAAGCGCTGCAAGTCGAAGGCGAAATCCTGGCGGCCGACGCGGGCCTTGAAGGTGCCGGCGTCGAACGTCTGCGTGTAGGCGACGAAGGCGAGCCGCAGGTCGAGCGGGTTCTGGTCGACGGGCGTGATGACGTTCTTGCCGAAGGCGCGCGCGTCCTCGATCTGGGTGAAGATCTGCCAGTTCTCGTTGAGGTGGATATCGGCGTGGAGCTGCAGCCGCTGCAGCAGGTAGGCGTCCGACGCCGTGCCCTTGGTCCCGAAGTTCGCGGCGTTGACGGTCTCGAAGCGCTCACGCCAGTTGAGGCCGAACGACACATAGCTGTGCGGATCGCCCGGGATCAGCGGGATGTATTTGAGGCCGTCGAACGGCTGGGTGCGCAACGACGGATCGGCCAGCACCGACCAGTCCTCTTCCCAGCGGTTGCTCTGGATCGCAGGGCGCTGCGGCGTTGCGGCGGCATCATCGGCGCGGGTGGGGGTGGGCAGGGAGATCAGCAAGCTCGCGGCGGCGCCGAGGATCGCAACGCCGAGGCCAGCATCACGGCTCGTGGCGGATAATCGCCGTACCCTGCGGCGGAGGCGTTCTGCCACGCCATGGTGCGTCGCCATTTGCTCCGTCATGGCCGGGCTTGTCCCGGCCATCCACGTCTTCCTTGCGGTTGCGCCTGCAAGACGTGGATCACCGGGACAAGCCCGGTGATGACGCTGTGTGTGTTGACGCGCATCGCGTCCCCGACTCCTACGATATTAGACAACGATAACATGCTTGGGCGCGTGTTGCGTGCTTTCCGCTACTTCACCGCCGCGTGGATCTCGGCGATGTAGCCGCCGGGAAACTGCACCACGGCCGCCTGGCGGTGGTCGGCGGTATAAGGCTCGACCAGCACGGTGGCGCCGGTGGCCTTGGCCTTGTCGAGGGTGGCGCCGAGATCCGCCACCTCATAGCCGGTCATCTCGCGGCCGTAGGGATAGGGCAGATGGCCGTCGGTGACCAGCACGGTGAACCTGCCGAACCCCGCCTCGAGGCGGATGCGGCGATAGGTGTCCTTCGGCCGGCCGATCTCGGCGCCGCTGGCGCGGGCGTCGTCGGAGACGATCTTGCCATGGGAGAAGCGCAGGAAGCTGTGCACGAAGGCGTCGGCGCGGTCGCGCGAGACGTAGATGCGGTTCTCCGGCACGGTCTGGAATGCAGCATAATCAGGCTTGGTCGTGTGCCAGTAGAGCTGCATGTTGACGCCGCCCGGCCACTGCACGACGACGTCGCGGCCGATCGGATCGGGGAAGGTTTCGACCAGCACGTCGGCGCCGGCGGCGCGCGCGGACTTCACCGCGGCATCCATGTCGGTGACGAGATAGCCGTTGCGCTCGGCGCCGAACGGAGTGGGAATCGGTGTCTTGAAGCCGAACAGCGACACGGTGCCGACCGGGGTCTGCAGCAACTGCGATGTGGTGCTGCTCGGCGTCGGCGTCACGGTCGCCACCACCTGCTTGGTGCTCTGGCCGCCGAAGGTGGCGAGGAAGCTCGCGACGAAGCGGTCGAGATCAGCCGGCGCCACATAGACGTGCGTGGTGCCGTATTGCGGCGCGACGGCGAGCGCCGGCGCAGCCGCGGGGCGCGCTTCGGCGGCGGAAAGGCCGCCCGCGACGAAGGCGGTGACGGCGAGGGCATGGATCATGCGCATGGTGAAACGCTCCGAATGAGATGGGTCAGGATCGGTTGGAGGACGGCTCGGTCCGGCTGGCGAGCACCGCCACCAGGACGAAGCCGCCGATCAGGCCGAGGTGTTCGAAGAAGGCGTTGAAGGCGGCGAAGCGGGCCGCGCCGTCCAGCGCCCAGAAGTTGTTGGCCGTGAGCATCGCGACTGCGGTCAGCACGCCGAGGCCGCCGGCCCCGAGCCATACCAGGCGGCCGGAGATCACGAGGATCGAGCCAAGAAGCTCGACCGCGATGGCGAGAGCGGCCCAGAGCCAGCCCGGGGTGAGGCCGAAATGCTCCTGCTCCGCCACCGCGGCCGAGAAGTCCATGAGCTTGGCGAGGCCGCCGATCAGGTAGGCCGAGGCGAGCGCGACGCGCGCCACGACCGGCGTTCCGCGCCAGCCGAGGATGGCGTCGACGAACCGCGGCGTCAGATCGGCGCTGCGTGCCATCTCACACCGCCCAGCAGGCGCAGCCGAGCGCGCCCCAGAACGAGCGGAGGTCCGATACCGGCAGCTTCGACGACCACGCCGTGGCGTGGGCATGGCCGTGCACGCCGCAGGCGCTGGCGCAGCCGCACATCTGTGCGGCCTTCATCTGCAGCGTGTTGTCCTGCTTTGTCTCACCCCAGGCGCCATAGCCGCCGAAGGTGCGCACCGGCGACCAGTCCGGCATCGCCGGCGGCACGCCATTGTTGTCGAGCTTGCTGAACGTGCCCGCGCCGTAGACGACGCGGCCGCCGACCACCGTCAGCTCCGCGGTGGTGTCGGCGATCTCCGCTTCGGCGCACGCGAAGTAGTCGCGGTCCGGCACGATGAGGTCGGCGAACTGGCCGACTTCGATGCGGCCCTTCTTGCCTTCTTCGTTCGAGAACCAGGTGACGTTCTCGGTCCACATCCGCAGCGCGGTCTCGCGGTCGAGGCAGTTGCGCTGCGGCGTGATGCGCAGGCCGCCGACGGTGCGGCCAGTGACGAGCCACGACAGCGACACCCAGGGATTGTAGGACGCGACGCGGGTGGCGTCGGTGCCGGCGGAGGTTTTCACGCCCTTGTCGAGGATCTTCTTCACCGGCGGCGTCGCCTCCGCCGCGCCGATGCCGTAGCGCTCGACGAAATATTCGCCCTGGTAGGCCATGCGGTGCTGCACGGCGATGCCGCCGCCGAGCGCGGCGATGCGGTCGATCGACTGGTCGGAGATGGTCTCGGCGTGGTCGAAGAACCAGTTGAGGCCTTCGAGCGGCGTGTCCTGGTTGACCTTCTCGAAGACGTCGAGGGCGCGCGAGATGGTTTCGTCATAGGTGGCGTGCAGCCGCCATGGCCAGCGGTTCTGCGCCAGCACGCGCACGACGTCCTCGAGCTCACCCTCCATCTCCGGCGGCATGTCGGGGCGCGCGACGCGAAAATCCTCGAAGTCGGCGGCGGAGAACACCAGCATCTCGCCGGCGCCGTTGTGGCGGAAGTAGTCGGTGCCCTGCTTGTACTTGGACGTCTTCGTCCAGTTCAGAAAATCTTCCTTCTCGCCCTTGGGCTTCTGGGTGAACAGGTTGTAGGCGAGGCGGATGGTGAGCTGGCCGTCGTCCGACAGCTTCTGGATCACCGCATAGTCGTCGGGATAGTTCTGGAAGCCGCCGCCGGCGTCGATCGCGCCGGTGACGCCGAGGCGGTTGAGCTCGCGCATGAAATGCCGCGTCGAGTTGACCTGGTAGTCGAACGGCAGCTTCGGGCCCTTGGCGAGCGTCGCATAGAGGATGTTGGCGTTGGGCTTGGCGAGGAGGAGACCGGTGGGATTGCCATGGGCGTCGCGGGTGATCTCGCCGCCGAGCGGCTCCGGCGTGTCCTTGGTGTAGCCGACCGCGCGCAGCGCCGCGCCGTTGAGGATGGCGCGGTCATAAAGATGCAGCAGGAACACCGGCGTGTCGGGCGCCACCGCATTGAGTTCGTCGATGGTCGGCAGGCGCTTTTCGGCGAACTGGTGTTCGGTGAAGCCGCCGACGACGCGCACCCATTGCGGCGGCGGTGTCACCGCGACCTGGCGCTTGAGCATGTTCATGGCGTCGGCGAGCGAGCGCACGCCGTCCCAGCGCAGCTCCATGTTGAAGTTGAGCCCGCCGCGGATGATGTGCAGGTGGTTGTCGATCAGCCCGGGTAGCACGCGCTTGCCCTGCAGGTCGATGATCTTCGTGGAAGGGCCGGCGAGCGGCATGACCTCATGGTCGGTGCCGACCGCGGAGAATACGCCGTCGGTGATGGCGACCGCGCTCGCGGTCGGGTTGCTGCGGTCGAGGGTGGTGAACAGGCCACGGTGCAGGATGAGGTCGGGCGCGCGAGTGGTCATGAGCGGGTCTCCACGGAACGGGTGGTCGAGGCGTCGGCAGTGTCGTTGTGGCGTCCGGGCAGTTGTCCGAACACATGGCTGGTGCATTTGGCCTGCTGCCAAGCGGCGGCGAGCGCCTCGCCGCCGATCATCTGTTTGGCGACCGGGATGATCTGCTCGCCGAGCAGGATGCCGGCGAGGCCGACCAAAGCGATCAGCGGCGGCGCCGGCGAGCGCACGTTGATGAGGCTGTAGATGACGCCGACCAGGAGGCCGGCGCCGAGCGAGAGCAGATAGGGTTTCATCGGCAGGACCTCCGTTGCGGCTGGCTCATGCGAGGTGGCATCTCCCCTCATGGTGAGGAGCGGCCGCAAGGCCGCGTCTCGAACCATGAGGCCCGGGCGCCTCGGCCTCATCCTTCGAGACGCCCGCTTCGCGGGCTCCTCAGGATGAGGGGAGGGGTGGTGCCCGTGACAAGCACGGGCATGACGCCTCATTTGTCGCAATGCACCGTCTGAACAGTGCGGATCGTCTGCGGCAGGCGTCGTGCCTTCAATGCCCTTCCGACGCGCCGAACATCGTCTTGGCGTAGGTGATGCCGAGGCCGTAGGCGCCGCCGTACTGCTTGGCGATGCCGGTGGTCATGTCGTAGGTGCCGGTGCGCGCCCAGTCGCGCTGCAATTCGAGCAGGTACTGCACCGAGGTCATCGGCCGCGCGCCGGCCTGGATCATGCGCTCAACCGCGCGCTCATGCGCTTCGTCGGAGACGTCGCCGCAGGCATCGGTGATGACATAGACTTCAAAGCCCTGGTCGAGCGCCGACAGCGCCGGGCCGACGATGCACACCGAGGTCCACAGCCCGGCGAGCACGATGCGGCTCTTGCCGATGCGGTTGACCTCCTTGATCACCGCCTCGTCCTCCCAGGTGTTCATGGAGGTGCGGTCGAGCAGCTTCTGGCCCGGAAAGGCCTCGGTGATCTCGCTGAACATCGGGCCGGAGAAGCTCTTCTCGGCGACCGTGGTGAGGATGGTCGGCACCTTGAAGCCGGCGGCGGCGCGCGAGATCAGGGCGGCGTTGTTGCGCAGCTGGACCGCGTCGATCGATTTGGTGGCGAACGACATCTGCGACTGGAAGTCGATCAGGATCAGGGCGTGGTCGGTCGGGGTCAGCAGCTTCGAACCGGGGGTCGCGGTGGCGGTGATCGGCATGGTCGTGGTCCTCTCGTTGGTGGCGACGTCGTGTCGGTGCGTCGATGGCTCAGGTATCTCAGAAGGCGATTTTAAAGACAATTGAGCTTGTTATGGCATCACTGTCTACGAATTGGCGACAATCTGGGCGGAACTTCGCCCCGATGGCCGCCTCGTCCGCTGCCCCGGGCCCGGGCAGCGGACGGTCACATGGCGGGGTTCAGCCTTTGATGAAGGCCAGGAGGTCGGCGTTGATGGTCGCGGCCTCGGTGGTCGGCATGCCATGCGGAAAACCCTTGTAGGTCTTCAGGATGCCGTTCTTCAGCAGCTTGGCGGAGAGGACCGCGGAATCCTCGTAGGGCACGATCTGGTCGTCGTCGCCATGCATCACCAGCACCGGCACGTTGATTGTCTTGAGGTCCTCGGTGAAGTCGGTCTGCGAGAACGCGACGATGCCGTCGTAGTGCGCCTTGGCGCCGCCCATCATGCCCTGGCGCCACCAGTTCCAGATGACCGCCTCGGACACCTTCGCGCCGGGGCGGTTGAAGCCGTAGAACGGCCCGGCCGGCAGGTCGTAGTAGAACTGGGCGCGGTTGGTGGCGACCTGCTGCTGCAGGCCGTCGAACACCTCCTTGGGCAGGCCGCCCGGGTTGGCTGCGGTCTTCACCATCAGCGGCGGCACGGCGCCGAGGATCGCCGCCTTCGCCACACGGTTTTCGCCATGGCGCGCAATATAGTGCACGACCTCGCCGCCGCCGGTGGAGTGGCCGACATGCACGGCGTTCTTGAGGTCGAGGTGCTCGGTCAGCGCGGCGAGATCGTCGGCATAGTGGTCCATGTCATGGCCGTCGGCGGTCTGGCTCGAGCGGCCGTGGCCGCGCCGGTCATGGGCGATGACGCGAAAGCCCTTGCCGAGGAAGAACAGCATCTGCGCATCCCAGTCGTCCGACGACAGCGGCCAGCCGTGGCTGAACACGATCGGCTGTCCTGAGCCCCAGTCCTTGTAGAAAATCTCGGTGCCGTCTTTGGTCTTGATCGTCGCCATGTCGCTCTCTCCCGAAGCCGCCCGTCACGGGGCGAAGTCCTCGCGGGCACCACCTTAGGTGCGGGACGCGACCGCTTCTTGAACAAAAGCCAACGGATTTTGACGTTTGACGTGCCGCGGCAGTGACGTGGTGCCGCGGTCAGTGGCGCTGACGTGTCGATGCCCGCCGTGCGTGCTGCGATGCAGCGTCCGTCGTTGCGGCCGGTTCCCTTTTTGTTGTCTTGTCACCTGCGCGTTCGCGTTCAAGCCGAGACCATTGCGCACCAATCGTGCTCCATTTGTGCAAGCCGGTCGATGGTGGCGGTGCTAACGTCGGTCCTGATGCACCGGAATGGTGCACGATGATGGGGGTAATCACCATGCTTCTCCAGATCCATGTGGCCTTGAGCGTGATCGGCATTCTCACCGGTCTCGTCGTGCTGGCTGACCTCTTGAAGGGGCGGACGCGCGGCGGCTGGACCGCGGTGTTTCTCGCCACGACGGTGCTGACCAGTGTGACCGGATTCCCGCTGCCGCCGTTCGGCTTCGATCCGCCGCGTGCCGTCGGCGTGCTGTCGCTGGTGCTGCTGGCGCTGGCGATCGCCGGGCTCTACGTCTTCCATCTCGCCGGCGCCTGGCGGCGGATCTATGTGATCACCGCGATCGCAGCACTCTATCTCAACGTCTTCGTCGCGGTGGCGCAGGCCTTCCAGAAGGTGCCGGCGCTGAAGGCGCTGGCGCCGACCCAGTCGGAGCCACCTTTCGCGGTGGCGCAGCTCGTGGTGCTCGCGATCTTCGTGGTGCTGGGCTGGCGCGCGGTGCGGGCGTTTCATCCCGCGACGGCGCCACAGCTCGCGATGCGCTGAGCCAAGCTCACCTCATCAGGCCCGTTGATCCCGTCGCGCTGATCGGCTGCGCGCGGTTCGCGCTGAGCCGTGCGCGGCTATCGCCGCTCGTCACGCGCTGCCGTATTCCCTGCGTCAGGCGTATCGCCGTCGAAGCAGGGCGCCGCTCGGTGCAGGCGGCGCCACGCGGCCGGGCTCGCACCGGCATAGCTGCTGAACACCCGCGTGAGATGGCTCTGGTCGGCGAAGCCGCAGCGGATCGCGATGTCGGCGATCGGCAGCACGGTGTCGCGCAACAGCGCCTTGGCGGTCTCGATGCGATAGCGCTGCAGCCAGCGGTGCGGCGTGATGCCGGTGGTCGCCTTGAAGGCCTTGCTGAAATACTGCCGCGACAACCCGCAGGCGCGGGCGATGTCGGCGAGCAGCAGGTCGCCGCTGCAGTTGTCGGCCAGCAATGCCTCGGCGCGGCGCAACTGCGTGGCGGTGAGGCCGCCCCTGGTCTCCGACCGTGCCGGCGCGCCATCGCCATACTTCTCGGCGAGATAGGCGCACACCGCCAGCGTGACATGGTCGACGAACAGCGCGTTGGCTTCCTGCGGCCGCTCGAACGCCGGCAGCAGCGCGGCGGCGAGGTGGGCAAGCACCGGATCGACGATGCCGGGCGTGCAGGCGAGGTTGCCGAGCCGCGGCCGGCCGGCGTCGGCCGTGAAGGCGTCGAGCGCGGTGCGCGGGATATGGAAGTTCATCGTTTCGTGCGGATGGGTGATGCGGGCGGAGAATTCGCCGGTGAGGTTGACGATCCGCATCGCGTTCGCCGCATAGCCCTGCATGAACAGCGGCCGGCCGCCGCTCCACAGCTCGTGATAGGGCAGGCGGGTGAGGTAGAGGGCGACGATGAAGGTGTCCTCGGGCGGGATCTGGGGGGTGAGGCCGAGCTGGCGCTCGCCGCAGGAGATCCGCGTCGCGGCGATGGCGGACTTGCGCAGCGAGCGCGCGGTCAGCGACGGGGCGTCCTGCAGCCCGAGGCTGCGCGCCACCGCATCGCCAAAGAAACGTCGTTCGGCCATCCCGTTCCACCCGCATTCACGAAGGGCCGAATATAGGCACGATGGTTGCGGTCCGCCACAACCCCGGCTGTGGTGAAAGGCCCAGCCACGGATTTGCAGGTTGCACCAGGCCTCCCCATATCAGGGCGCATTGTGTGCGATGCGGCGGCCGCCCGTCGTGCAGCGGGCTTGGCGGGCTGTCTGCGGCGGCTCCGGGCTGATTGAGCAGGCCATGAGGGAGGGGATGGGGCTGGGGTCGAAAATCCGTGCGGTGGTCGTCGGTGTGGGCCTTGCGGGCGTGCTCGCGGGCTGCGGCTATGTCGATTCCGGCGCGACGTTCGTGCCGGAGCGCTATCGCCAGCCGGCGCCCAGCGCCCACCTCGATCCCGAGCCCGACGTGAAGAAGCTCGTCGGCGACAATCTCCAACTGGTGTTCGCCGGCCATGCGAACGATGTCCGCGTCGGGCCGCCGCATCGCGACGGCATGCATTGGCAGGCGTGCGTCACCGCGATGGTGCCGGGCGTCGCCGGTGCGCCGCAGCAGATCCGCATCCTGCTGGCGATCGAGGATGGCAAGGTCGGCGACCGCACCCGCATCACCGCCGAGCATTGGTGCGCCGCCGACGCGCTGGAGCCGATCTGATGGACGCCATGCCGGCCGCGCTACGTGCAGATGTTGTGGTCTGGCGGGCCGCGCCCCGGCATCGATCCCGTCGCAAATGTGTCACCCGCCGCCTATAGTTGACGGTCTCGAGCACCGGCGGGGGCCGGTCGACCTGAACCACGACTTTGGCAAGGCGGGTGTCCGATGAACAACCTGAAAACGATCCTCACTGCCGCGTGCGTCGCGCTGGCGTTCGCGGCGATGGCGGCGCTGGCGCCGCAGCCGGCGCAGGCCGCCGACGTGATCTGCTACAACTGCCCGCCGGAATGGGCCGACTGGGCCTCGATGCTGAAAGCGATCAAGGCCGACCTCGGCTACGACATCCCGCACGACAACAAGAATTCCGGCCAGGCGCTGGCGCAGATCATCGCCGAGAAGGCCAACCCCGTCGGCGACATCGGTTACTTCGGCGTCACCTTCGGCATGAAGGCCAAGGCGCAGGACGCGCTCGAGCCCTACAAGCCCGCGCACTGGGACGAGGTCGCTGCCGGCCTCAAGGACCCCGACGGCGCCTGGACCACCATCCACTCCGGCACGCTCGGTCTGTTCGTCAACAAGGACGCGCTCGGCGGCAAGCCGGTGCCGGCGTGCTGGAAGGATCTGCTCAAGCCCGACTACAAGGGCATGGTCGGCTATCTCGATCCGTCGTCGGCGGCGGTCGGCTATGTCGGCGCTGTCGCCGTCAATCTCGCGCTCGGCGGCTCGGCCAGCGACTTCTCGCCGGCGATCGACTTCTTCAAGGCGCTCGCCAAGAACCAGCCGATCGTGCCGAAGCAGACGTCTTACGCCCGCGTCGTCTCCGGCGAGATGCCGATCCTGTTCGACTACGACTTCAACGCCTATCGCGCCAAGTACTCCGAGAAGGGCAACTTCGAGTTCGTCATTCCCTGCGAAGGCTCGGTGGTGTTTCCCTACGTCGTCGGCCTCGTGAAGAACGCGCCCGACAAGGACAAGGCGAAGAAGGTCATCGACTATCTCCTGTCCGACAAGGGCCAGGCGATCTGGACCAACGCCTATCTTCGCCCCGCGCGCGCCATCGACCTGCCGCCGGCGGTGAAGAGCAAGTTCCTGCCCGACACCGACTACGCCCGCGCCAAGGCGGTGGACTGGGGCCAGATGGAAGGCGCCCAGAAGGCGTTTGTTGAGCGTTATCTTGCTGAGGTGCGGTGAGGGAGGTGGAAGCTGGCGGTCATGCTCAGCGATTATTCGCTGTTGATCGTTCAGGGCCGCAACCACAAATGATGTGTCATGGCCGGGCTTGACCCGGCCATCCAGCTTTTTCACCATGGCGACGAAGATGGATACGCGGGTCAAGCCCGCGTATGACGGCGGTGTGTGGAGCGTCGTCAAACCTGCCGACAACGCCTGATCCTCACGCAGCGAGCCTGCCAAGGAGAACACGGAAGCAATGTCCCACCGCGCCTTCCTTCGCCTCTGTCTCGTGCCGCTCGTGGTGGTGACGGTGGCGTTCTTTCTGTTGCCGATGGCGCGGTTGATGGTGACGGGGGTGGAGGGGCCGCGGGGCGTGATGGGTTACCTCGCCATCGTTACCGAGCCGCGCTACCGCGCGACGCTGATCAACACCGTGGTGCTGTCGGCCGCAACAACGCTCGTCACCCTCGCGGTCGCGACCGTCGCCGGCATGTTCCTGCAGCGCCATCGTTTCCCCGGCCGCGCGGTGTTGATCGCGATGCTGACGTTTCCGCTGGCGTTTCCCGGCGTCGTCGTCGGCTTCATGATCATTCTTCTTGCCGGCCGCCAGGGCCTGATCGGCGATCTCTCCAACCGGATCACAGGCGACAAGATCGTGTTCGCCTATTCGATCTGGGGGCTGTTCGCGGGCTATCTCTACTTCTCGATCCCGCGCGTCATCCTCACCATCATGGCGGCGATCCAGAAGCTCGATCGTGGCCTCGAGGAGGCCGCGCGTTCGCTCGGCGCCAACCCCTGGGCCGTGCAGCGCGACGTCGTGCTGCCGGCGCTGACCCCGGCGTTCGTCGCCTCCGGCGCCATCGCGTTCGCCACCGCCATGGGCGCGTTCGGCACCGCGTTCACGCTCGCCACCAACATCGACGTGCTGCCGATGCTGATCTACACCGAGTTCACGCTGGCGGCGAACTTCGCGACATCAGCGGCGCTGTCGGTCGGCCTCGGCGTCATCGCCTGGGCGATCCTGGCGGCGGCGCGTACGGTCAGCGGCGGCACCGTCGCGGCGGCGGGGTAGCGCATGATGGTCCGCGATCTCGGTACGGCGTTTAGGAGACGGGAGGGACGATGCGCGACCGCCTGATCTTCACCGCCCAGCTGCTGTTCACCCTGCTGGTCGCCGCCTTCCTGGTGGTGCCGGCGATGCTGTCGATCTCGGCGGGCGTCACCGCCAACTACTTTCGCGGCCTGCAGTCCGGCGTCACATTGCAGTGGGTCGCGCAGGTGTGGGAACTCTATGCCGGTACGATCTTTCTGTCGTTCCTGATCGCGTTCGCGACCCTCTTCGTCACCCTCGCGGTCGGCGTTCCCGCCGCCTATGCGCTGCATGTCCGCGGCGGCCGGCTCGCGCGCGTCATCGAGGAGATCATCACGCTGCCGCTGGCGATCCCCGGCCTCGCCATCGCGCTGGCGCTGCTGCTGACCTATGGCGGCTTCTCGGGGTTCCGCCGTTCGTGGCTGTTCATTCTCGCCGGCCATGTCGTGTTCACGCTGCCGTTCATGGTGCGCTCGGTGATGGCGGTGTTCGCGACCATCGACATCAAGACGCTCGACGAGGGCGCCGCCTCGCTCGGCGCCTCGCCGTGGCGGCGCTTTTGCGACGTCATCGTGCCCAACGCCATGCCCGGCATCCTCGCCGGCGCGCTGATGGTGGTGACGCTGTCGCTCGGCGAATTCAACCTCACCTGGATGCTGCACACGCCGCTGACCAAGACGCTGCCGGTGGGGCTTGCCGACAGCTACGCCTCGATGCGGCTGGAGGTGGCGTCCGCCTACACGCTGATCTTCTTCATCATGATCGTGCCGCTGCTGGTGGCGATGCAGATGCTGGCCGACAGGGGGCAGAATTCATGACCGACGTCACGGCAGGGCACGGCGCGGCGGTGCGCGTCGAGGCCTGCGGCAAGACCTTCGCCGACGGCACCAAGGCGCTGGAGCCGGCGACCCTCGACATCGCCCGCGGTGAGACCTTGGTGCTGCTTGGCCCGTCCGGCTGCGGCAAGACCACCATGCTGCGCATCATCGCCGGCCTCGAGGCGCCGGACGCCGGCGGCCGCGTGCTGTTCGATGGCCGCGACGTCACCGCGATGCCGATCGAGAAGCGCAATGTCGGCATGGTGTTCCAGTCCTACGCGCTGTTTCCCAACATGACGGTCGCCGACAACATCGCCTACGGCCTCAAGCTGCGCGGTGTTGCCAGGGCGGAGCGCGACGCGCGCGTCGCCGAGCTCGTCGCGCTCACCAACATCGGTGGGCTCGAGGCGCGGCGGATCGATCAGCTCTCCGGCGGCCAGCGCCAGCGCGTCGCGCTGGCCCGCGCGGTGGCGATCCGGCCCGGCATCCTCTTGCTCGACGAGCCGTTGACAGCCTTGGACGCCGCGCTGCGCGAGCGGCTGCGCAGCGAGCTCAATCGTCTGTTGCGGGCGCTCGGCATCACCGCGATTTATGTCACCCACGACCAGGCCGAGGCGATGGAGCTCGGCGACCGCATCGTGGTGATGCGCAAGGGCGCCATCGCCCAGATCGGCACGCCGCGCGACATCTACTTCACGCCGCAGAGCCGTTTCGTCGCCGAGTTCGTCGGCGCCGCCAACATCGTCGAGGCGCCGCTGGAGGGGGTGCATCTGCGCCTGCCCGGCGGACGGCTCGCGGTCGCCGGCGCGCCGGCGGCCGGCGCCAAGGTCGCGATGATCCGTCCGGAGACCATCCGTATCGTCGACGCCGCGGGCGCGGCGCTCGCGGGGACGGTCGACAGCGTCGCCTTCATCGGCGATCGCCAGCGCATCGTCGTCACCGGCGCCGCCTTGATGCCGCTCACGGTGGATGCGCCCAACACCATCGCTGCCAAAGCCGGCGACCGTGTCGGTCTTGCGGTTGCGCCCGAGGCGGTGCGGTTGCTGCCGGAGGGGTAGGGCTTGGTGTGGGGGCGCGGTGAGGCGGCACGCGGAGCAGTCAAGTAACGATGGTCGGTGCGACTCGCCAAGGCAGGAAAGATAGACCTCATGGTGAGGAGCGCGGCAACGCCGCGCGTCTCGAACCATGAGGCCGAGGCGTCGCCTCGCAACCTCGGAGCCTCATCCTTCGAGACGCCCGCTGCGCGGGCTCCTCAGGATGAGGAGAGAAGGCTGTCGGGTAGAGTTTAGAGCCGCTGTCGCTCCACGCTTCGCCATTCTACATTGTTGCCGTCAACATTAAGGCTCGCCCCATGCCAAAGCCCGTCCTCATCGCCCAGATCTCCGACCTGCATATCAAGCCGCGGGGGCAGCTGGCCTATGGCAAGGTCGACACCGCCGCGGCGCTTTCGCGCTGCGTCGACGCGCTGAACGCGCTGCAGCCGCGGCCTGACATCGTCGTCATCTCCGGCGACCTCGTCGATACGCCGTTGCGCGAGGAGTATGATCTTCTCAAGGAGCTGCTCGCGCCGCTGCGGATCCCGTTCGCCGGCGTGCCCGGCAATCATGACGGCCGCGAATTGATGCGCGCCGCACTCCCGGATGCGGCTTTTGCCCACACTGAAGGCCCGCTCGACCAGGCGGTCGCGCTCGAAAACCTCGACCTGCTGCTGCTCGATTCCAGCGTGCCGGGCCAGCCGCACGGCATGCTCGAGCCGCAGACGCTGCAGTGGCTCGATGCCCAGCTCGCCGCCGCGTCGCAGCGGCCGGCGCTGGTGTTCCTGCATCATCCGCCGTTCGTGACCGGCATCTGGCACATGGACCGCCAGAACCTCTTCAATGCGGACGCACTGGCTGCGATCGTCGCGCGCCATCCACGCGTCCGCATGGTCGCCGCCGGCCATGTCCATCGTGCGACACTGACGCTGTTCGCCGGCCGTCCGGCGACCATTTGCCCGGCGCCCAATCACGCTGTTGATCTCGATCTCGGCGAGCTGCGGCCGCCGTCATTCCGCATCGAGCCACCGGCGTTCCATCTCCACGCCTGGTTCGCGCCGTCGGGCGCGCAGGACGATCCGTTTGGCCATGTCGTGACCCATCTCGTGCCAATCGGCGACTTCGACGGCCCGCATCCGTTCTTCGGGGCCGACGGCAAGCTGCTGTAGCGTTGCGCGACCGGCTGCGCGACGCGCGGCGTCGCTTGCACCGGCTCGTGTGATCAGAAATCGGGTGGTCGTCGCCGGCGGCGGCACCTAGACCTTGCACCGCGTCACCTCTGGCGCATGCAAGGTAACCATCATGGCCAAATCCTATTACAGCATCGTGCTCGACCACACCGCCGATGCGGTGTGGCACGTCATCCGCCCGTTCGACCATTACGCCTGGGCCGGTGTGCTCGGCGAGATCGTGATCGAGGACGGCAAGCGCGGCGACCAGGTATCGGCGGTGCGGCGTGTCAGCGTCGGCGACCGTGTGCTGCGCCAGATCCTGCTGGCGCATTCGGATGTCGAGCGCTCCTACACCTACGCCTTTCAGGATCCCGCCGGCGTGCCGGTGGCCAACTATGTCGCCACGCTTCGCGTCACGCCGGTGGTGGCGAGCGGCCAGGCCTTCGTCGAATGGTCGGCAACGTTCGATTGCGACGTCGCCGAGGTCGCGCGCTGGGAACGGTTCTTTGCGCAGGAGGGCTTTGCCAAATGGCTCGGCGCGCTCAGCGAGTTCATGGCGAGGATTGGGAGCAGGTGATCCGTGTCTTGGCGGAGCCTGTACAGCGGGCCTTCGAAACGAGCGGGTTGTCTGTTTCTCCGTCATGCCCGGCCTTGTGCCGGGCATCCACGTCTTTACGGCCTAGCGACGCGGCAAAACGTGGATGGCCGGGACAAGCCCGGCCATGACGTGTTCAATAGCTAAGTCGGTTGCGTTTCTAGGCGGAATCTCGGGACAGGCGGAGTGCGATTCACACTCTATTTCGCTAGTGCGCGCGACGCCATCAGCGCCCCTGCAGCAACCCCAGCGTCACCAGTTCCTGCCGCAGCGCGTCGGGGGCGGTGAAGTGGATGCCGTGCATGCCGAGGCTGGTGGCGGCCTGCGCGTTGCGGACGTTGTCGTCGATGTAGACGAGGTCGTCTGCCGCGAGGCCGTAGCGCTCCATCAGCAGGCGGTAGATCGCCGGGTCCGGCTTGATCAGCTTCTCGCTGCCGGACACGACGATGCCCTGGAACGCGTGCATGAAGTCGAACTGCCAGGCATGCTCGAAGGTCTCGTGCGACCAGTTGGTCAGCGCATAGAGCGGCGTGTCCGCGGCCTTCAGCTCGCGCAGGATCGCGGCGGTGCCGTCGATCGGGCCGGCGATGGTCTCCGGCCAGCGCTGCTGGAACGCGTCGATCATGGCGGCCTCCGCCGGATGCGCGGCCTTGAGCATGGCGGCGCCTTCCGCCCAGGGGCGGCCGGCATCTTGCTGCAGCACCCAATCCATGGTGCAGACCTCGGACAGAAAGCGCTCCATGGCGGCGTCGTCGCCGGCGAACAGCTTGCGGTAGAGGTAACGCGGATTCCAGTCGATCAGCACGCCGCCGAGGTCGAACACGACGGTGGTCCTGCGCGGCGCGGTCGGGGCGTTCAAGGGGATCTCCTGCGGGCGAGGATCGCACCCCTCTTTTAAGAAGAAAGCCGTGGCCGGATCAAGTCGGCGCGGTGACGCGGCCGTGACGGGGCTTGCGAAATGCGCATACCGTTCATAAACAAAGACCAGCCGCCGCTTGCTGCGGCCTCCACACCCATTGCGAACCAAGGGATTTCCGACGCCATGACCACGACTGCGGCCGAGACCCAACCCTTCCAGGCGGAGGTGGCCGAGCTGCTGCACCTGATGGTGCACTCGGTCTATTCCGAGACGGACATCTTCCTGCGCGAGCTGATCTCCAACGCCTCCGATGCCTGCGACAAGCTGCGCTACGAGGCGATCGCCCGGCCGGACCTGATGGCCGACGGCGCAGCCCCGAAGATCAGCATCGTGCCGGACAAGACGGCCGGCACGCTGTCGGTGGTCGACAATGGCATCGGCATGGAGCGCCAGGAGCTGATCGACAATCTCGGCACCATCGCGCGCTCGGGCACCAGGGCGTTCCTCGCCCGCCTGCATGACAGCAAGGAAGCGGCCAAGGACGGCGCCAAGGGGACGGGACTGATCGGCCAGTTCGGCGTCGGCTTCTATGCCGCCTTCATGGTCGCGGACCGCATCGTGGTGACCAGCCGCCGCGCCGGCGAGACCGAGGCGTGGGTGTGGACGTCGACGGGCGGCGCCGGTTTCCAGGTGAGCCCGGCGGACGCGGACGCGACCGCCCGCGTCACCCGCGGCACCGAGATCGTGCTGCATCTCAAGGACGACGCCAAGAGCTACCTCGAGCCGCACACAATCGAGCGCATCGTGCGCGCCTACTCCGACAACATCCAGTTCCCGATCGAGCTGAAGCCGGAAGAGGGCGAAATTCGCCAGATCAACTCGGCGAGCGCGCTGTGGCAGCGCTCCAAGTCCGAGCTCAAGCCTGAGGACTACGCCGAGGCCTACCGCACCGTCAGCGGCGGCTTCGACGAGCCGGCGATGACGCTGCACTACCGCGCCGAAGGCCGCTACTCCTACGCCGTGCTGCTGTTCGCCCCGTCGATGCGGCCGTTCGACATGTTCGACGGCGACCGCAAGGGTCGCGTCAAACTCTATGTCCGCCGCGTCTTCATCACCGATGAGGCCGAGCTGTTGCCGTCGTACCTGCGCTTCATCCGCGGCGTCGTCGACAGCGAGGACCTGCCGCTCAACCTGTCGCGCGAGATGCTGCAGAACAACCCGCAACTCGCCCAGATCCGCAAGGCGATCACCGGCCGCGTCGTCGGCGAGCTGGAGACGACCGCGGAGAAGGATGCGGAGGCCTACGCCAAGATCTGGGACGCGTTCGGCCCGGTGCTGAAAGAAGGCATCTGGGAGGACGGCGAGCGGCGCGAGAAGCTGCTCGGCCTCGTGCGCTTCGCGTCGACCGCCGGCGACAAGCGTTCCCTCAAGCAGTATGTCGACGACCTCAAGCCGAACCAGACCGAGATCTACTATCTCGTCGGCGAGAGCATCGACCGCCTCAAGGCCAACCCCAAGCTCGAGGCGGCGGCCGCGCGCGGCGTCGAGGTGCTGTTGCTGTCCGATCCGGTGGACGCGCTGTGGACGTCGGCGCCGCTGGAGTTCGGCGGCAAGCCGCTGCGCTCGCTGAGCCAGGGCGACGTCGACTTCAGCCAGATCCCGCTCGTCGAGGGCGCCGACACGGACCAGCCGGCGCCGGACGATGCGTCCGAGGCCACCATCATCGCCGCGCTCAAGCAGAACCTCGGTGAGCGCGTCGCCGACGTACGCGCATCGCAGCGCCTCACCACCAGCGCGTCCTGTCTCGTCGCCGCCGGCCAGGGCCCGGATCGCGAGCTGGAGCGCCTGCTGGCAAAGCAGAGCCGCGGTGTTGGCTTGAAGCCAATCCTCGAAGTCAACCTGCGCCATGCGCTGGTCAGTGTGCTCGGCGGGCTGCCCGGCTCCGATCCGGACGGCGCGGAGCTATCGCTGCTCTTGTTCGAGCAGGCGCAGATCCTCGACGGCGAACTGCCCGACGATCCGGCCGCCTTCGCCTCCCGCGTCAACCGCTTCGTGCTGCGCGGGCTCGGGAAGGCGTGAGGGGAGGGGCCGCGTCAAATATGTCGCGCGGTCTGTCATTTCCTGCGTCATGGCCGGGCTTGTCCCGGCCATCCACGTCTTAACGCGTTGCTGCGTGGTAAAGACGTGGATGCCCGGCACAAGGCCGGGCATGACGAAGAGTGATATCGAAAGGGCGTGCCGCAGACCTGACGAGGAGCCATGCCCCGATTGATGTTGTTTTCCTCTCACACCGACGTGGACGACGCCTCGCTGCCTGACGCCGGGATGGCGGCGGTGCGCGGCTCGCTTGCACGCACCCGCCCCCACAGCGGCTGCAGCACGAGATAGCTCGCACCCGCCGCCACCATGCCGGTCAGCCACGACAGGTCGATGCCGCCGGTGAGCCGCGCCAGCGGGCCTTGCATCGCGTCGATGGTGCCCATCTGGAACGCCCAGGCGGCGACGAGGCCGATGGCGAGGGCGGCAAGGCCTGCCCAGTTGACATCGGCGAGGCGCGGATCGCCGGGCGCGCTGTAGAGGGCCGCGACGTCGACGCGGCCGCGGCGCACGATGAAAAAGTCGGTCAGCGTCACCCCGGCCCACGGGCTGATCCACACCACCAGCGCCACCATGAAGTTGTCGAAGGCGTGGGCGAAGTCGCCGGACTGCAGGAAGCCGTAGAGAATGGCGCTGGCGATCAGCCCGGAGATCACCGACACGATCCAGCGCGGCCAGCGGATGTCGAGGGCGAGGCTCGACAGCGCCGCCGAATAGATCACCACGATGTTGGTGGCGATCGGGCCGTGCACCAGCACCAGCAGCACCGGCAGCGCCATGACGCCGAACGCGGCGATGATCAGCTGCGACGGATCGGAGCCGCCGCCGCCGGAGGCGATCGCGGCACCAAGGAAGGCGAGCCACACCGTCGGCAGGAACATGCCGAGGAAGGTGGCGCGGAACACTCGGGTGCCGGACAGATCAGGCTTGGTGAAGCGGGTGTAGTCGGAGGCGTAGACCAGCCACGAGATGCCCCAGCCGATGCCGATCGCGGTCATCAGCTGGCTGGCGGCGGCGAGCGGCGAGACCTGCGCGGTCGCAACCGCGTGCCAGTGGATGTCGACCCGCAGCACGGCCATCGCCGTCATCGCTGCCATGATCGCGAGGATCAGCGGCATGGTGTAGCGCTCGAACAGCTTGATGGCGTTGAAGCCCCATGCCGCGATTGCCACCTGCAGCACCATCACCACCGCGGCGATGACGTACTTCAGCCCTTCGCCGCCATGAAAACCGAGGCGGTCGAGCGCCGCGACGCTGAGGTCGAGCACGATCCAGGTGTTGGTGGCGACCCAGCCCATCGGCATCAGCACCTGCGCGAACGCCGGCAGGTAGGCGCCGCGGCGGCCGAAAGCGAGGCGTCCCAGCACCATCTGCGGCACGCCGGTGCGGTGGCCCATCAGGCAGGCGGCGCCGAACAGCGCCGCGCCCAGCAGGTTGCCGACGACGACCACGGCGAGGGTCTGCGCGAGGCTTAAGCCCAGCTGGATGCCGAGCGCGCCGAGCACCCAGTTGATCGGTGCGATGTTGGCGCCGGTCCAGATCCAGAACTGGTCGAACGGCGAGGACGTGCGGTGGGCCGGCGGCACCGGCGTGATGCCATGAGCGTCGAAAGCGGCGTCGAAGGCGGCGTCGGTCGCCGCTGCGGTGGTGTGGGTGGTCATCATGTTTCCCCCGTGTCGGCCTGTTGGCGGCCGGAAGCCGTCATTTCAGGCCGGCGGGCGCGCGAGCGGTAATGAGAATTGCTCAAGGCGGGATGAGCGGAGGTGGAGAGTGGAGGAAGATTTCGTGCGGTAGGGGGATGACGAGGCATGGACGCTTTTGCTTTCGTTGGGGGCGTAACGCGCGTGCTTCGTATTCTGCGTCATCACCGGGCCGGCGGACAGCGCCGAGACCCGGTGATCCAGCTCACAGCGAGTTTGTCAGAGCGGTGAGCAAGCTGGATTGCGGGGGCGAGCCCGGCAATGACGCGGAGAGGGTGAAGCGCCTCGACAGCCAACCGGGCAGCCTTGACGCCGAACTCTGCCTTCACAGTTGCGAAATTCTCAAGCGCCCTGAGACATTCGTCACTCACGGCAGTACGGCGCAATCGGCATCATGGTGTCCGACGCTCCCCAGCATCCTCCGCGATGCTTCCCACTTTTGAACGGAAAACCGCCATGACCACGCTGCTCCACATCGATTCCAGCCCGCGCGGCGAGCGTTCGCTTAGCCGCAAGCTGTCGCAGGCCTTCGTCGAGGAGTGGCGGGCGCGCGAGCCCTCGGCCGCCGTGATCGTGCGTGATGTCGGCCGCAACCCGCCGCCGCTCACGACCGAAACCTGGATCGCGGCCGCGTTCACGCCGCCGGAGGCGCGCACGCCGGCGCAGCGCGACGAGCTTGCGCTGTCGGATGAACTGATCGCCGAGCTCGACCGCGCCGACGTCATCGTCATCGGCGCTCCCATGCACAACTACGGCATGCCGGCGGCGCTGAAGGCGTGGTTCGACAAGGTCATCCGCATCGGCCAGACCTTCACCTTCGACCTCGGGCGCGGCGACTTTCCGCTTGAGCCGATCATGGCCGGCAAGACGCTGGTGGTGCTGTCGTCGCGCGGCGAGTTCGGCTTCGGGCCCGGCGGCGTGCGCGAGGGCATGAATCACCTGGAGACCCACATCGCGACCTGCGCACATTATCTCGGCGTCCAGGAGAGCCATCTCATCGCCATCGACTACCAGGAGTTCGGCGACGACCGCCACGAGCGCTCGGTGGCGGAGGCGTTCGCGGCGATCCCGCCGCTGGTCGAGCAGTGTCTCGGCCTCGCCGGGACTGATAAGGTCGCGGCGGAGTAGGCGGCCGATTCCGGCCGAGACCGAGACGAGCGGCATGATTGAGAACCCGATCCCCTGGCCGAACGGCGCGCGCTGCGCCTGCGCCATCACCTTCGACGTCGATGCGGACAGCCTGATCCACATTGCACGGCCGGCCGACAGCTTTGACCGGCTCTACCCTATCACCATGGGGCGCTACGGGCCGACCGTCGGCGTGCCGCGGATCCTTGCGACCTACCGCCGGCTCGGCCTGAAGCAGTCGTTCTTCATGCCGGGCTGGACCATGGAGCGCTATCCGGAGACCGTGGAGGCGATCCTCAGGGAGGGCCACGAGATCGGCCATCATGGCTACATCCACGAGGACCCCACCGAGATCTCCGCGCCCGCACAGCGCGAGGCGTTCGAGCGCGCGCTCGCGATCCATGTGGCGCTGACCGGGCGCAAGCCGCGCGGCTACCGTGCGCCGGTGTACAACGCCAACCAGGCGACCATCGACCTCCTGATCGAGCACGGCTTCGCCTATGATTCCTCGCTGATGGCCGACGACATTCCCTACCTGATGAAGACGGCGCGCGGGCAGCTCTACGAGGCGCCGCCGCACTGGGGCTCTGACGATTGGCCGCCGTTCGCGCACTATGCCGAGATCGGCTACATGATGCCGGTGAAGGCCCCGAGCGAGGGGCTTGCCGCCTCGTTCGAGGAGTTCGAGGCGCAGTACGAGGCCGGCGGCTTCTGGATGGGGATCTGGCATCCGTTCCTCACCGGGCGTCTGGCGCGCTGGCGCGTCGTCGAGCGCTGGCTGGAAAACGTGCTGGCGACGCGCAGCGTGTGGTTCGCGCCGCTCGAGGACATCATCGCCCATGTCGATGCCCTGGTGACGGCGGGCCGCTACCAGGTGCGGACGGAGACGCTGCCCTATTTCACGGGCCCGGTCACGCCGTGAGGCGCGCCGGGCCGTCGCGGAATGCGGCTGCCTCGTCGCGCAGCCATGTGGCGAAGGCGCTCGCGGCGCGGCGCTTGCCGCTCGTCGCCTCGACCAGACGGAACGAAAAGCCCTCCAGCGCCGGTCCTTCAATCCGCCGCAAGGTGCCGGCGGCGAGCTGATCGCCAACGAGAGCGTCGCTGCACAGCAGCGGGCCGAGGCCGCGCTCGGCGGCATGCAGCGCCAGCGGCTCCTCGCTGTACCAGGAGATGCGAAAGTCGCGCCGGCTGTTGCGGCCGGCGCCGGCGAGCCAGCTCGACCATGCCGGCGAATCCAGCGCCGGGTTCTTCCACTTGTAGGCGAGCAGCGGCCGGGCGTGGAAATCGTCGATCGCCGGCGGTCGGTCGCCAGCGCAGATGCTGTCCGCCGCGACAGCGATATAGCGGTCGTCGAACAGCACCGCGGCGCGCTCATCGCGCGTGGCGCGGCCATAGCGTACCGCAAGATCGATGCCGTCGCTTCCCGGCGTCGCCACGTCCTCGGTGGCGTCGATGTGCACGACGATGTCGGGCATTGCGGCATGGAAAGCGGCGAGCCGCGGCATCAGCCAGCGCTCGGCGAACGCCCGCGTGGTCGATACGGTGACGGCATCGCCGCCGCCCGGCGGGCGCAGCGCCGCGAACGCGTCGGCGAGATGGTCGAAGCCGTCGCGCAGCAGCGGGAAGATGGCGCGGCCCTGTTGTGTCAGCACCACGGCGCGGCCGGAGCGCTCGAACAGCTTGACGCCGAGCGTCGCCTCGAGCTGGCGCACCTGATGGCTGATCGCGGTCACCGTGACGCACAGCTCGCTGGCGGCGGCGGTGAAGCTCTCGTGGCGCGCCGCGGCCTCAAAGGCGCGGATGGCATTGAGCGGCGGCAGCTTGCGCATCGCATCGTCTCCGGTCACGCAATCAGGTAATGAGCGTCCGTCGGGTGCATGTCGTTCACCGGCACCATGTCCTGCGGGCAGGCGGAGAACACCACCACGAGGTCGATCTCAGCGCGCAGCGTGATCGACTGGCCGGCTTCGCTGACCGGCGCGACGAAGCGCAAGCTGCCGTCGGCGCCGACCGGCACATTCATGAACAGGTTGAGCGGCGCCGGGGTGAGCGGCGCGGCGAGGCCGATCGCCGCCATGGCATGGGCGAGATTGTGGGTGCAGTTGTCGTGATGGCCTTGCGCGCCGAGCTGGCGGTAGCGGTGAATGTCGCAGGCGGCGATCAGGGTGTCGTGCACGCCGGGCGTGGTGTCGGCGGTGACGGTGAGGATGGCGCGGCGGTGGTTGGTCACCAGGGTGTCGCCGACGCGCGGGATCAGGCGCAGCAGCGCGGCGCGGCTGTGCTCCATCGACATGAACTCGCCGGTGTCGGCGGCATTGAACGCCCAGGTGTCGACCACCTGCTTGCCGTGGGTGTTGAGCACGGTCACGCTCTGTCCCTTGGCGAGGCGCGCGGCGACGCCCTGGCGTGCCGGGATCAGGAGAGGGCGGGTGTCGGCAGGGAGGGCGGTCAGGGTCGTCGTCACGATGGGTCTCCGGCGCAGGGATGTTCGAGAAAGCCGGCCGCCATCGGATCACCACAAGTGATGCAATTCCAATAATATAAATTGCGAGCATTATATGATTTACTTATAGTCCGGCGATGCGCCTGCGCCAGCTCGAGTGTTTCCGCGCCCTGATGCTCCACGGCACCATGACCCGCGCCGCCGAACTGCTCGGCATGTCGCAGCCTGGCATCAGCGCGATGATCGCCAACCTCGAGCACGCCACCGGGCTGACGCTGTTCGTGCGCCGCGGCGGCCGGCTGCAGCCGACGCCGGAGGCGCGGCTGTTCTATGTCGAGGCGGCGCGGGCGCTGGAGGCGGTGGAGAACACCGCGCGGATCGCAGGCGAGATCCGCTCCGGCCGGCGCGGTCATCTCGCCATCGCCGCCTATCCCAGCGTGTCGATCAGCCTGTTGCCGCGGCTGCTTGCCGCGTTCGCCGCCAAGCGGCCCGATCTGCAGATCAAGATCATCACCCGCGCCTCGGCCTCGGTGCGCGAGCTGATGTCGACCCAGCAGTTCGATATCGCGGTCGCCGAGCTGCCGCTCGACTACCCGACCGCGCACATGGAGGTGTTCGCCTATGAGTGCCTGTGCATGCTGCCGAAGGGCCATCGTCTCGCCAGGCTCAAGCAGGTGACGCCGGCCGATCTCGGCGGTGAGCCGTTCGTGACGCTGTTTCGCGGCGATCCGATCTACCAGCAACTGGCGTCGGCGTTCTCCGAATATGGCGCGCGCTGGAACGTGGTGGCGGAGACCGAGTTCTTCTCCACCGCCTGCGAGCTCGTCGCCGCCGGACGCGGCGTCGGCATCGTCGATCCGGTGGTCAGCCGTCCGTTCACGGCGAACGTGGTGCTGCGGCCGTTCAAGCCGGCCATCGCCTACCAGGTGGCGCTGCTGTTTCCGGTCAACGAGGAGCTGTCGCAGGTGGCACGCGACTTCGTGGCGGTGCTGCGCCGCCAGTTGCGGCCGTGACGGTCTGGTGATGAAGCCGTCACCCTGACGTGCGAGCGCCAGAGAGCCTCGAAGGGCGACGGCCCGTGCGGCAACTCGGCAGCCGTTCATCCTGCGAGGGCGCCATGCGCGCACTTCAGGATGACGGGTTTTAGCTCGGCTGAAAAATGGAGTATCAGCGCCAGGCGCAGATGCCGCTGTTGCCGCGGCACGGCCAGGTTTGCGGGCGGGCGTCGAAGGCCTGGGCGTCGAGCGGATTGCCGTGGCGGCGCACGGCGAGGCGGCGCACGGTCGCCTTGCCGCGCGGCTTCGCCTCGGCGCTCTGCGCTGCGGCCTTCGGCTCCGGCGCGCGTGCAAGATGCGCGGTATGGCCACCGGTATTCGGCAGCGTGTCGCTCTTGGTTTCGCTCTTGGCCTCGACGCCATAGGGCGTGAATTGTGTTTGCGGGCCGAGCGGCCGCGGCGACAGCACGGCGCTGTTGAGGTCGAGCGTGAGGAAGTCGTCGGGCCGGTAAGCGGCGCCCTGTTGCGGTGCCTGGGCGAATGCCGCCGTCGTGCAGCACAGCGCGAGCAGCAGGGCCGCCGCGATCGCGCGCCGCTCTCCGCTTCGCCTGATTGTGCCGAACGTTGCCATGTCAGCCTCGTGTCACTGTCGTGCCGCAGCTTCCCGTCCTACGCATGCCATGTATGTCGGAAGCGGCGGATCGCCAGACCCGCATGGTGGCGCTTTGCGCTGGTCTGCGCGACGGCTCCGAGCCGCATGGTCAACGTCGCCGGACGTCACGGACATCAACGCGCCTGTCCGCAGCGGGTTCCGCATTGCAACAGGGGCAGGGCGGTCCATGGCAGGTGCAGAAAGACGAAGGGCGGCCTGTCGGCCGCCCCTCGTGTCGGATGCTGAGGGTCTGTTGCGCTCACCAATGGCGGTGATGCCAGCCACCACCCCAGCCGCCGCCCCAACCACGGCGCCAGCCCCAGCCGCCGCCATAGTAGTAGCGCGGGCCGCCATAGTAGCCGTAGCCGGGGCCGTAATAGCCGTAATAGTAATTGGGCCGCCACCAGCAGCGCCAGGGATTGCAGACCCAGCGCACCTGTTCGGTGTGCGCGGGAGTCTGGACGCCCTGCAATCCATTCGGCATCGCGGCGGACGCGCCGCCGCTCGTCAGCGCCATCCCGAGGGTGGCCACACAGGCCAGCAGAGCCATTCTTGCTTTCATGATCATCTCCCGGTCGTCAGTCTCGTTCACATCAGTCGTGTTCAGAGTCGTGTTCAGCTCGTGTCCGCGGCTGGCAAATTGCTGCAGCCGGGACGTTGCGAGCCGATCATGGCGAAGTCTTGATTACTCGGGCATGAATGGCGCGTTCATCTCGCTGAACGCCGTGCGCGATCGGAACCATGAACGTCGGGCTTGCGTCACACTGATTGCCGGCGATGATCGGTTCGTGACTGTCTCAGGCGCTGCGTGAGCCGGGCCAGGCGATGATCTCGCCGGACATCACCAGCCGATTGCGGCCGCGTTCCTTTGCGGCATAGAGCGCGCGGTCGGCGGCCTCGATCAGCACCGCGGCATCGGCATGGCTGGACGACGGCTGATGCATCGCGCCGCCGATGCTCACGGTCACGAGGTGCGACGACGGGCTCGCGGCGTGGGGGATGGCAAGCTCGTGCAGCGCGCGCCGCACCGCCTCGCCGATGCGGGCGCAGCCTTCGGCATCGGTGTCGGGCAGCAGCAGCGCGAACTCCTCGCCGCCGTAGCGGGCGGCGAGGTCGGCCGGCCGCCGCGCCTGCGCGGCGAGCACGCGCGCCAGCGCCCGCAGGCAATCATCGCCGCCCTGGTGGCCGTAGTGATCGTTGAACAGCTTGAAGTGATCGACGTCGATCATCAGCAGCGCCAGCGGCGTGCCGTCGCGCTTCGCCCGCGCCCATTCCTCGGCGAGGCGATCGTCGAAATGCCGGCGATTGGCGAGGCCGGTGAGACCGTCGCGCGTCGCGAGCGCCGCCAGCCGCTGCTCCAGATCCTTGTGCTCGGTCATGTCGCGGGTGATGGCGACGACGCCGTTGATGGCGCCGCTCGCCGCGACGCGGGTCACGCGCAGCGCGCTCTCGACCCAGATGTCGCCGCGGATGCGGTGGCGGGTGCGGTAGATGACGCGGGCTTCCTCGGCGCGGCCTTCCTTCAGCGCCGCGACCTGGTCACGGACATGCGGCAGGTCCTCGGCATGCACGCCCGCGAGCGCCGGCATGCCGGCGAGCTGATGCGGCAGCCATCCGACCACGCGTGCGGAGGAGGGCGAGACGTACAGGATCTCCTCGTCGAGCCCGATCCGCATCACCATGTCGCCGGATTGTTCGGCGAGCAGGCGGAAATCCGCCTCCTTGGCCTCGAGCGCCGCCGCCATGCGCTGGCGTTGCCACAGCTGCAGCACCAGGATGAAACCGGTCAGTGCGATCAGCGCCACGAGGCCGACCACCACCGCCATGTGCATCACCGCGTCGCGGCGCCATGGCGCGAGCACGTCGTCGCGGGCCTCGGTCGCCAGCACCATGAGGGGATAGCGGCTGCTCCGCCGATAAAAGCTCAAGCGCTCGACGCCGTCGAGCGGCGAGGTGAAGTCGTAGACGCCGGCGACGGGACGGATCGGCAATTCACGCATCAGGCGGGTGCCCGACATGTCGCGGCCGACATAGCGCTCATTGTCACGGCTGCGCGCCAGCATGAAGCCGGAGGTCGTGAGCAGCGCGATCGAGCCCTGCGGCCCGACGTCGAACTGCCTGTAGAAGCCGGCAAAGTAGTCGACGTCGATGCTGAGGAGCGCGACGCCGGCGAAGCTGCCGTCAGGACGGTTGAAGCGGCGCGAGGCGGTGATGATCCATTGGCCGCCGCTGCGGCTGTGCACCGGCTGGCCGATCAGGGTGCCGCGCGCCGGTGACGCCTTGTGCTGCTGGAAGTAGTCGCGATCGCTGTTGTTGAAGGCGGACAGGTCGGCGACGCGCTCGGTGGTGGCGAGCCAGCGCCCGGTGTCGTCATAGACGAAGATGCCGCGCACGCGCTGGGCCGGGTTGCGGCGGGCCATGAAGGTCTGCACCTTGGCCATCGCGGCTGCGCTGGTGCCCTCAAGCTCAAGCTGGTTGACCAGCACCGTCAGCGTGTTGTCGGCGATCTCGAAAGTGTCGTCGGCGTGCTGGATCAGCGAGCGGGCGAGGTTGGCGAGATCGGTCTCGGCGTTGGCGAGGTAGCCGTTGCGGGCATCCCATTCGCGCCATCCACTCAGCACCAGGATGACGAGACAGGCGAGCGCGACGAACCCGGCCGCGAGCAGCGGCGGGCGGTACGGGCCTGCAGATTGCCACAGCCTGACCATGACGGTCGTCTCCCCATCCGGGAGAGAGCTTCCACCCGTGGGCCTTAATGTCGCGTTGTGACGGCGGGGCGCGATGCCCGCGTGGCTAACAGGCTGCTACCTGGAACCCGTCGCGAGCGGCTCGCGTCGATCCTGCCTGCTGACAATTGTCGGGAATATGGTAGGGGGCGGTTTACGCAACGACACGACGTCATGCGACGTCACGCTCCGCAGATCTCTCGATTGGGTGACGTCTCGATCTAGCGCACCTGCCAGCCGCCGAAGAAGTTCGCGAACAGCGACGGCTGCTGTTGCGGGCGCGGCAGCATCGCGATGCGTTGCACGGCGCGGCGTGGCCCATCCGCGCGCGCAATCTTCACCTTGGGCTTCTTCGGTGCCGCGGCGGTGACCTGCTTGCTCGGCGAGGCCGGCATCTGCGCATAGGCGTCGCGGGAGTCGGCGACCGTCTCCGCGGCCGGCTTCGCTGCGGTGCGGAGCGGCTGGATCTGGGCCTGCGCCACATCGACGGACGGTACGATGGTGGGCAGCGACGCGTCGATCTCGACACGCTCTGGGCCCTTCTGCCGAGAGGCGATGCGAATGGTGGACTTGTCGATGCCGTTGCTCTGCTGCTGCGGCGGTGCCACCGGTGCCGGCAGGTAGGCGTTCGCGAACAACATCAGCGCCAGCAGCGCTCCGCCAACTCCGACAAAGTAACGTAACAGGGGCATCACACACCGTTCAGACTGAATTCAACACACGCGCCATGGCGGTTCCATCAGATCGCATGAACCTGGAACCGGTCAGTTGATCATCACAGGTGGCTGGCGATGGTCGACAGGACGTCGACGCACGGCTTCCCCCCTTGATCAAAGGCTGCGGAGATCAAACCAGAAGGTCCGCACCACTTCGATAACGAAATCGTCATTCACACCCCCATCCGCAAGGCGGTTGCAGGGCTGACCGCGGTCAATTCCGCGCGAGCGGTTTGGTTCCCGTGGCCGTGGTTAACCGTTTGGGGCCTGATGCACGTTTTGGTGATTGGTCGGTGTGGAGCCGGAAAGGTTCAACGCTCAGCGGCCGGCCGCCGCGAGGCGAATCGGACGCGGCTTGTGCGCATGGGCGAGGCGGATCGCGTTGCGTGTGGCGAGGCGGCGGTGGCCGCGCGCCGCCGCCTGCGCGCGGGCTTCCGCCACGCGGGCCTTCTGCAGCAGGGCGTGCAGGTCGGGCGCGAGCGCGACCGGAACCGCAACTGGCGCGTTGCCGCGCGACAGCTCGCCAATGCCTTCGCATGGCGCCTCGCGCGGCAGGTGCTGGATCAGATCGACGGTCTTGCTCTCACGCAACCAGTTCTCGGCGGGATTGCCGGTGATGCGATGCACATAGTTGCGGGTTTCCGCGGGCAGTGCCGTGCGGCGCGCCACCCAGTCCAGGATGCGTCCGGTGCCGGCGTTGTAGGCCGCCGCCGCGAGGCCAAGATTGCCGAGCCGGTCGCGCAGCTTGCGCAGCAGCCGCGCCGACGCCGGCAGTGCCTTGCGCGGATCGAAGGGATCGTCGAGACCTTCCTCCGCCGCGGTGTCGGGCATGAACTGTGCGACGCCCTGCGCGCCGGCATGGCTGACCTCCTCGGGGTTGAACTGGCTTTCCTGCCAGATCAGGCGGGCGAAGAAGCTCGGTGGAATATCGTTGGCCTTCGCTGCCTCAGCGAGCGTGTCGCAGAATTCGCCGGTCGACAGCGCGGAGCGGTCCTGCGGGGCATCCGGCGGCGCCGGGTCGGCCGGGGCCGCGATCGCGCGCGCATCCACGAATGCCGGAAGCCCGAGCA
The DNA here is from genome assembly GCA_040756765.1 of Pseudomonadota bacterium. Taxonomy (GTDB): domain Bacteria; phylum Pseudomonadota; class Alphaproteobacteria; order Rhizobiales; family Xanthobacteraceae; genus Bradyrhizobium_A. The sequence continues at coordinate 337,631 of JBFLYG010000010.1, forward strand.
GCATGGTGCTGCTGCCGTCGAAATCGAAGCGCGCGGGATCGAACGGCAGCGTCTCCGCTTCGCTCCGGGTCGCCTCGATCGACAATTTCAGATGATGTGACGCATTCGCAGCCGGCTTCACCGCGACGTCCGCCAATAACAGCGGCGCAGCGGCAAGCGCGGCGATCAGATACCGCATCCCGCGACAGACCCTATGACAACCTTCCCCATGCGCACGTCGCGGGCCTGACTTGCGCGTCAGGCGTTATGCCTCGCGGCGGGCGCGGCCGTGCAATTGCCGCGGCAAGCCGACGCTTTGATGAACCGATTGCGGCGAATTGCGGAAACGACGTGGTCGGTGCGAGGCGCGGGAACAGCAGGTTCCGCCGGTGCGCGCTCCGGCTGAGTGCGCGTCCGGCTTCGCGCCGCCAAACTCACGGCGACGCGGATGACCTCATGCTTCAACTGCGGATCGACACGCCGCGGCCGCAGGCGTCGTTGACGAAGCAGGTGATCACGGCGTCGTCGAGCGCGTCGGAGCGTTTGCCGTCGAGCGGGACATCCGGGAATCCGTGCCGCCGCAGATACAGCTGCATCTGCAGGATGGCGCGGACGCCGCCGAGGCTGATGACGGTGTCGAGGTCGCGGCGCGCGGCCTGCGGCGCGCCGGTACGCACCAGTGCCAGCGCGCGCTGGATGTAGAGCCCGACCTGCTCCTTGCCGATGGGCGGCCGTGGGCCGCGGCCGGCAGGCGCCACCAGCACCACATTGAGATCCTCCAGTGCGCCGGCATGATTGCCGAGCGCCGTGCGCGCCGTCGCGCGCAGCTCGTGGGCGTATGCGTCCGGGCGTTGCGCGAGCATGGCGCTGGCGTCGGCTTCGGCCTTCTCGTAGGCACCGAGCCGCAACAGCAGCTCGGCATGCGACCGGCGCGCCTGCGCGAAGTCGGGGTCGGTCGCGAGCGCGTCGTCGAGATCGCGGAGCGCCTTGTCGGGCGCGCCGAGCCCCGTGAGAATGGTGGAGCGGATCCACAGCGCGTCGGCGTGGTGTGGCGCCTGTGCGAGCGCGGCGTTGACGCTCTTCAGCGCGTTGGGCGGATCGTTGCTGATCAGGAACGCCTGGGTCGCCAGCGCATCGGCATTGTCCGGCTCGCGCGCGAGTACGGTCGCGATATCGGCGCGGGCCTTCTCGCTGTCGATCTCCATCGTGGTGCGTGCGCGCAGGACCAGCGCGGCGACGTTGGTCGGATCGGCGGCAACCGCCTCCGCGACGGCCTGCCGTGCCTGCTCCGGCCGCATCAGGCCGATCAACTGCCGTGCGCGGTCGAGGTGCGCCCGTGCCCGTTGGGTCGGCGGCAGCGCGGCATCGACCGCGGGCGGATCGCATTCGCCCCGCATCAGCGCCGCGAAGCCCTGGGGGCAGGGCGTGCCGCCATAACTTCTGATCGGTCCGGCGCTGCCGATCCCGTCTGCGGCGCCGGCCGGCCAGGCGAGCAGCGCGCCGGCGGCGAGCGCGGCGAGGCGCAGATGCGGGCGCCGGCGGGCCATCAGTTGCAATCCTTGTCGATCATGCAGGCGCGGATGGCGTCGAGCAGTTCCGGCGTCATGTCCTTCGGCAGGTCCTGCGAGGTCCAGTAGCCGGCCGCGCGGAGCGCGGGCAGCGTCTCGGGCAGGATCCGCGCGTCGACGGCGATCGCCTGCGGCATGTCGGCGACCGCTTGGTCGGTCTGCTCCATCTCGCGGTACGCGCGCGCGCATCAGCCATGCGTCGCCATGTTCTGCATTGCGTGTCAGCACGGCGTCGAACGCGGCCAGGGCTTTGGCAAACTCCCGTTGGCGGACATGGACGACGCCCTTCGCGTAGAAGGTGTCCGGATCGACGGAGCCGAGCGCGATCGCCTTGTCGAGATCGACCAGCGCGTCGGCTTCGCGGCCTCTCTTGTAGGCGAGGTATTGTCCCCGCGCGGCGAGAGCCTGGGCCGCGGGGCTGTAGGTGATGGCGGCCTCGAGATCGCGCTCGGCCTGCTGCGGTTCGCCGCGCGCGTCGTGGACCCGGGCGCGGTTCTCCAGCGCGATGACATGGAAATCGAGCCGGTCGCCGCGCTCGTCGAGATATCCCTGGCGGTTGATCGCCTCGGGGGCGATCGCGACCAGCGCATCGGCGTCCTTGAGCGCGAGGTCGAGCTGGCCGCGCCGCCGGAACTGGCGGCTGCGGAACAGCAGCGCATAGGCCTCCGCCGGGTCGGAGGCGAGCGCCTGGGTGAAGAAGCGAGTGCTGTCTGCGCCTTCGGTGAAAGTGCCGGCCATGCGCAGCGCATGGGCATTCGACGGATCGAGCGTCAGCGCATGCTGCAGCAGTTCGGTCGCCTCGCGCCAGCGGTGGGTGCGCGCCGCGATGTTGGCGCGCGACACGAACAGCTCGGCATTCTGCGGCGTCAGCTTGATGGCTTCGTCATAGTCGCGCTGGGCGAGCACCAAGCGCTTGGTGTTATGATAGCCCTTGCCGCGAATGAACAGCGCGAAGCCCTTGTCGGCGGGTGAAGTCGTGGACGCGTTGATGATCGTCGTGCACGGCGTGATGACGCTGTCCGGGCTGGTCTGAACCTGCAGCAGCGTGCACGGTGCGGACGAGGGGGGAGCGGTCGCAGCCGTCGCGGCGAAACTGCCCGCCAGCACCATGAACCAGATCCGCGTGATGGTCACGACGATCATGGCACGACCTCCGCATCGGGCTGTGCCGCCGGACCGAAGTTGGCATCCTCCGCGGTGCGGTGGCAAGTGCTGACGCGCAGCGGAGCGGCCACCGGCGAGAACTGTGCCGCCGCCAGCGGCGGCAGGCAGAGGCCGAGCGGCGGGCGTGTGCAGAGAGCGGACAGTGTGGCCGGCGCGGTCGCGATGACCACGGGGAGCGGATTAAGCGAGGTCGATGCAGCTGGACAGGTCGCTGCGGTCGCCGCCGGCGCCGTTTGACCCATGAATCCGATCGAGACCAGAGCCAGAACCAACCGCAGATCGCGCATTATCTCGCTCCCCGTGTGACAACCACGGCGGACGACCTACGGTAGAACGCTGAAAATGCCGTCAAAAAGATACTTAAAATGCGAACGATCCGGCGTGCGTCATAGCGCGCGCAACGCGCGGCGCCGATCGGCGCGGCTGTCGGCGCGCGCCTCGCGGTCGTCGGCGAGCCGGTCGACCACCACGTTCTGCACGCGTGCGTGCCAGTCGTGCTCGAGGCGGTGGTAGATCCGCAGGTACAGCGGATCGCCTTCGTCGAGCATGACGCTGTGGCGCGCGAACGCGGGCAGGCTGCGTCCGGCGCGCGCGGCGGCGGCGATCTCGTGCGGCGCATGCGCGAGCCGCCGCGCGCCGTCGAGCGCGATGCTACGGATCGTCCAGGCGCCGTCGCCGCCATAGGCGATCTCCGCCGAGCCGGCGACATCGCCGGCCTCGACGCCGCCCTCGATCACCAGCGGCAATTCCTCGAACTGGAAGGTGAAGGTGCGGCCCACGATGCCTCCGGTGCGTTGCTTCGAAGCTCGCGATCAGCATCACTGACAAATAAGTTTTCATCAACAAATAAATTAGTAAATGTGGAGAACCATGTTCGAGTGACGGATTGTCGCAGTTGCGCAGCATTCGGGCTGTTGTCACGCCGCTGTCATGGCCCGTCCGTAAAGCGCTCCCTTAACAAAAGATGAAAGTTCTTTTGGGATAGCGGGGGCTATAGTGGTGTTTGTGGTGGGCGGCTTCGGCCGTCAGTGCCCGGCTGCGCGCGCATCGCGGCAGTCGGTGGAAAGGTCGTCGGCATCAACGCAGATGTCGGTGGAGCAGGTCTCGGTCAAGCAGGTGCCGGCGCAGCCGGTGTCGCGGCAGGGCAGGTCCCTTGCCCGCCTTTCATTCTTCTCACATCCATGGCGATCAGGTCTCGGCCGCGCGCTGCTGCTCGGCTCGGTGTCGCTGCTGGCGATCACGGCGCTCGCGCCGATGGATCGCGCGACGGCGGGACAGCTGCCGCTCTCGGCGTTCCAGACCTATGATCCGACGGCTGCATCGAGCATCCTGCCGGGGCCGTTCTCGCTCTACCAGGTGCCGCTGAGCAGCCTGCAGCCGACCCAGATGAATGTCGGCTTCGTCGAGATCGGCAAGAAGATGGCCGGCTGGGACCTGTTGCCGGATGATCTTGCGGCCATCACGGCGACCAAGCTGACCGACATCGAGCCGGTGGTGATCGGACCGGGCGGCGTGCTCTACCTCACCGACGGTCATCACACCTTCCTGTCGCTGCTGCTCTCCAAGCTCGGCCTGTCGGCCCAGGGCGGGCCGCAGAACCCGAGCGTGTTCGTCGACGTCATCGCCAACTATTCCAACCTGACGCCGGCGCAGTTCTGGGCCAGGATGCAGGCCTCCAATTTCCTGCTGCCGCTCAACAACGGCGTGGTGCAGAGCGTCGATCCGCTGACCGGCGCGCCGCTTCCGACCTCGTTCCTCGGCATGACCAACGATCCCTATCGCGGGCTCGAATACAGCATCCTGAAAAACAAGAACTCGGTGCTGTTTCCGACGGCGGCGAATATTACCGGTGTGGCAGGTTCTTCGAAGCCTGGCCTCGACAAGACGGCGGCGTTCTATTCCGACTTCATCTGGGCGCAGGCCTACCGCAGCGCCAATGGCGGTCTCGGCCTGCCGTACCTGTCGCCGGGCGATATCGCGATTGCCACCCTTTGGAATCAGACCGCCGCCAGCGCTGTCACCATGCCGGGTGCACCGCTGGTGACTACGGTGGCGCAGCTTCCAGGCTACATCCTGCCGACCGGCAAAAGCATTACGATCACAGGCACCATCAGCGATGCGACGCTGGCGAACGGCGTGCTCGATGCGACGAAGATCGGCACTTTCGATCAGGCCACAGATCCGACCTCTGCTTCGTTCAAGGGCTTGCGCGGCCTCAATCTCGGCTCCGTGACCATCGGCTCGTCCGCCCCCGGCTTCATCATGCAGCTCGGAGCCGATCTCAATTCCCCCGCCGCCACTGCGACGTTATCCGGAGCCAACACCTACACCGGCGGCACCACCATCCTTGCGGGTACTCTTGCTATCACCAGCGATGCCGCGCTCGGCGCGGCGAGCCCGACGGGCGCGGTGATCGATCCCAGTCATATCGCGGCCAGCATCGCCGCCAACAACGGCATTGTGTTCAACAGCCTGAGCGAAGGCTCAGGCACGCTGAGAATAAGTCCGACCGCGACAGCCACGCCAGCATCGCCGTTCGTGCTCAACCGGCCGATCGCGGTCAGTGGTGAAACGGCGACCCTCGATCCCAATCGCAACGCGATCCAACTGACCGGGACGATCATCTCGCTCGGCGGGGGCGGCACCGGTATCGGCAATGCGACGGGCGTGTCGGATCTGTCCATCAAGGACAGCTCGTCGCAGGCGGACGGCACGGTTATCCTGGCGCCGGCGAGCGGCAGCAATCCGTACTTCTATGGGAACTGGATCATTTCTGCTGGCACGCTGCAGGCGTCGAGCGATGCCGCGCTCGGCAACGTCAGCGGGCAGTCCTACACGATCGGCCAGATCGTCCTCGATGGCGGTACCTTCCAGGCGGGGGCCTCGTTCAATTCGGTGCGCAGCCTCTTCCTGACCGGCGGTAGCACCTACGACACCAACGGCTTCACCACCAGCTTCGCCGGCACCATGACCGACGTGCAGCGGGTGCTGACGATCGCCAACAGCAACAGCACGACGGCCGGTGCGGTGACGTTCGGCGCGTTCAACATCGGCTCCACTGCGACGCTGGCGCTGAGCGGCGGCGCGGCTGGCGAGACCGTCACCTTCACCAACGGCATCAACCGCGGATCGGCCGCGACGCTGCTACTGCAGCCGTCGAGCGCGACCTCGCTCGGCTCCACCGAGAAGGTGATGTTCGGCACCGCGCCGACGCTCGCCAACGGCATTGCTGCGCCCTGGGTCGTGGTCAACTCCGGCGCCACCAATAACCCGTATGACTTCGTCACCTACGGCGCCAACGGCTTCACCACCGCCACCTACAATTCGACCGACATCGGGGTGGCGACGTCGTCGAGCGTGGTCAAGCAGGGCGCCAATGCGCTGCTGGCCAGTAACGCCCAGGCCTATGCACTCAACATCCAGAAGGGCGTCAACGTCACCCTCGGCAGCAACACTTTGACGCTCGGCGACGGCAGCAATCCGGCTGGTCTGATCCTGAACGGCGGCAGCGGTTCTGGTCTGACAGGCGGCACGCTGGCGTTCGGCGGCAGCGAAGGCGTGATCTGGAATAGTGGCAGCAGCACCATCTCGTCGCAGATCACCGGCACGGGTGGCCTGACCTTTGCCGGCTCCGGCAACACCACGCTGAGCACCGCCTCGACCCAGACTGGCCCGATCACCATCAATTCCGGCACGGTCACGCTCACCGCCGCCAACGTGTTCGCCGGCAGCACTGGCGGTGTCACGCTGTCGGACAACAAGAGCAAGCCGGCAGCCGCGACCCTGGCGATGAGCGCCAGCAACGCGTTCTCGGCGCTCAACGGCGGCACCAACAGCAAGATCACGCTGAGCAACGGTGCGGCGCTCACCATCGGCGACAGCCAGAACCTGTCGTCCACGCTGTCGTCGTCCGTCGTGCAGAGCGGCACGGCGGTCGCGGGTGCAATCACCAAAAACGGTAACCGCTTGCTCGACCTGTCGGGCATGAAGAGCGGAACGCTGTCGTTGCTCGGCGGCAGCAGCGTCGTGGTCAATGGCGGCCAGCTGCGCGTCAGCGCTGCGAGCTTCGCCAACCCCAACGCCATCGTCCTCAACAACGCCAGCGAGCTGCAGTTCGCCCAGAACGGCGGCGGCATCTTCGGCGGCGCGATCTCCGGCAACGGTCTGGTGCATCTGATCGGTGGCACACTGAAGCTGACCAGCACCACCAACAGCTGGTCCGGCGGCACCCTGATCGAGGCGAGTTCAATGCTCAGCCTGACCACGGCGAACGTCTCCAGTGGCAACGCCAACATCGCCAACGCCGGCGGCTATGTCGTATTCGACCAGACGACCAGCGGCACCTACAGTGGCGTGATCAGCGACGGCAAGCAGATGGGATATGGCGCGCTCGCCGCCGGCAGCCTGATCAAGGACGACTCCACTGGCGCGAGCCAGGGCAACGTCACGATTGGTGCGGTGCAGACCTATAGCGGCGGCACTTTCGTCGAAGCCGGCACGCTGACCCTCGGTGTCGCCAATGCGGTGGCGTCGAGCGCCGGTGTTGATCTCGGCCGCATCGGCGGGCCGACCGGGACGGGGGCGGCGGCCTCCGGCAGTGCGGCGACCGCGACCCTCGCGCTCGCTGCCGACAACTCCATCCAGGGCCTCAAGAGCGAAGCGGGCAATGTCACCGCCGTGCAGCTTGGCAACAATACGCTGACCATCAAAACCGCGGCCGGCACCCAGTGGTCGTTCGGCGGCACCATCAGCGGCAGCGGCGCGCTGGTGATCGGCGGCCTCGGCACCGAAGTGCTGACGGGGAGCAACACGTTCACCGGCACCACCACGGTCAATGGCGCGCTCGGCGTCACCGGTGCGCTCGCAGGCCCGGTGCAGGTGAACGGCGGCGGCGTGCTGTTCGGCAATGGCGCGGTCGGCGCGACTTCGGTCGCGAGCGGCGGCGTCCTGGCGCCGAGCGTGATCGCGGCGGGGTCGTCGACGCTGACCGTCAACGGCAGTCTCGCGTTCCAGAGCGGCGCGCTCTATGCGGTCGGCGTGTCGCCGGCGGCGGCGAGCCAGGTCGTGGCCAGCGGCGCGGCGACGCTCGCCGGCACGGTGCAGGCCGCATTCGCGAGCGGCGCCTACACCCAGTTGCCGAAATCCTACACCATCCTGTCGGCAGCGAGCGTCAACGGCACGTTCGCGGGCTTCACGCCGGTCAACCTGCCGGCGGCGCTGTCGGCGAGCCTCGGCTACACGCCGACCAGCGTGACGCTGAACCTGACGTCGGGCCTCGGCCGCCTCAATGGCCTCAACGGCAACCAGGCTGCGGTCGGCAATGCGATCGATGCGGTGTTCAATGGCGGCAGCGGCGGTCTCAGCGGCGGCTTCGCCACGCTGCTCGGCCTGTCCGGCGCGGCGCTGCCAGGCGCGCTGTCGCAGGCCTCGGGCCAGCCGGGGGCGAGCCAGCAGCAGTCGATGCTGATGGCGGCGACCCAGTTCATGTTCACCATGACCGACACCTCGCTGACCGGCCGCGCCGGTTCGCTCGGCGGCGTCACCGCCTACAGCGACGCTGACGCTTATGCCTATGCGCCGCGCGATCCGTCGCGCAGCGGTGCGGAGCGTGACGCCTATGCGGCGATCCCGACCAAGGCGCTGCGGCGGGTGGATGCGTTCACGCCGGGGTGGAGCGTGTGGGGCGCCGGCTACGGTGCATCCTCGACCACCGACGGCAATGCGGCCGCCGGCACCAACACCACGACCAGCAGCCTGTGGGGCTTTGCCACCGGTGCGGACTACCAGGTGGCGCCGGACCTGCTCACCGGCTTCGCGCTCGCCGGCGGTGCGACCAGCTTCAGCATTGCCAATGGGCTCGGTAGCGGACGCGCCGACATGTTCCAGCTCGGCGGCTTCGCCCGCAAGCAGCTCGGCGCGGCGTACCTCTCCGGCGCGCTCGCCTACACCTGGCAGGACGTCACCACCGATCGCACGGTGACCATCGCCGGGTTCGACCACCTGCGGGCACGGTTCAATGCGGATGCGTTCTCCGGCCGTGCGGAAGCGGGTTATCGGTTCGTGACGCCGTGGCTCGGGCTTGCGCCCTATGCGGCGGTGCAGGCGACGCTCTATAGCCTGCCGGGCTACGGCGAGCAGGCCGTGTCGGGGATGAACACCTTCGCGCTGAATTATGCCGGCAAGTCGACGACCGCGACCCGCAGCGAACTCGGCCTCCGCCTCGATCGCTCGTTCGTGCTCAATGATGGCATGCTGGTGCTGCGCGGCCGCGCCGCCTGGGCGCACGACTACAATCCGGGTTCAAACGTCACGGCGACGTTCCAGAACCTCGGTGCGGCGTCGTTCGTCGTCAACGGCGCGACGCCGGCGCGCGATGCGGCGCTGGCGACGGTGTCGGCGGAGAAGGTCTGGGCCGGCGGCTTCTCGCTCGGCGCCACCTTCGAGGGCGAGTTCTCCAACACCACGCGCTCCTACGCCGGCAAGGGGATCGCGCGCTACACCTGGTGAGGGTGCAGCGGTATCAGGTGCTGATGGTGCAGAGTGTGGCGCGTTGCCACACTGCTGCCCATCTTCCCCCCGACAAAGCGGGCGTCGAATCCCTCCTCTGGAAGCCATAGGGAGCCGCCGACAGACGTGGTTCGTTCCGGGCCGCGGGCGGAGCCGCGTTGTCCAAGTCTTTCGATAAGTCTTTCGATAAGTCTTTCGATAAGCCTTTCGACAAGACCGGCGTCACGCTTCGCGTGGGCGCCGCCACGGTGGCCGATCGGCTCGCTCTGGTGCATGCGTGATGCAGGGCCGGGGACTGATCGAGGGCGTTCCGGCGCTGAACGGCGCCTGGCCTGACGCCGACATCGAGGCGGCGCTGCCGCCGCAGCCCCATCTGTTCGGCCTGCATCTCAACCTGCGCTGGCTCGTCGCCGTGCTGCTGCTGGCTGCGATCTCGGCGGCGTTGATCTTCGGTGCGCTATGTTCGGTACTCGGCGCGCGCGGGCATTTCGCCAGCGTGCCGACGTTCGCGCGGCGCGCGCTCGGCGAGGGCGAGTTGCCGCGCGGCGATCGCCTGACGCAGGCCCGTGCGCCGGAGGATGGCAAGACCGACGGCGCAATGGTCCGCACGCGGATCGAGCAGCTCGCCGACGGCGAATTGCGTCCCAGGCCGTTCACCCATCTGGTTGCTGCTCTGGCGGATCTGTCCGCCGGCCAAGCGTCCGATCCAGGCGCGGCCCGTCCGCCGGCGGAAGCCGCGGCAGTGCTGCCGCCGGTGATCCGTTATGGCGCGGCGAAGCCGGCGTCGTCGCCGCGCGCCAGCGCCTATGCGCCCGCTGATGATGCGCTGTCGGGCGTGCTGGCGATTCCGGCCGACGCCATCAACCTCACCGTGATCAGGAAGAGCGAAGCCAAGACCGAGGCGCGCGATCCGCGGCGGGTCATCGTCGCGCGCGCCGGCGACACCCTCGACCAGATCCTGGTTGCGCTCGGTACCGCGACGGCGGATGCCGAGGCGATCGCCACGCTGCTGATGCCGCGCAAATGGTTCGGTCGCGACGCCTTTGCCGGCGGCGAGGAAATTTCCGTGCTGGACGACGGCGCGGCGGCGTCCGCTCCCGCTGCGTCACGGCCAGCGCTGCGCCCGCGCCTGGTGAGGCTCGCGCGTCCCGGGCGGCCTGATGTCGCCGCGGCGCTGTCCGACGCCGGCCGCTATGTGCCGGTGGCGAATGCCGAGCCGATGCATGCGCGCTCCGGCGTGACTCATGGCAATGCGCCGCGGCCGCGCTCTTCCGCCGGCGCCAGCCTGCGCGACAGCCTGCTGGCGCTGGCGCGGGCCCATGGCATCGGCGGTGCGGTGATCGACGACGTGGCGCGGCTGTGCGCCCACGACGTCGATCTCGATGCGCCGATCACCGCCGACGACAAGGTCGAGCTGCTGTTCAGCCCCAATGCGCTGGGACAGGGGGAGCTGACCTTCGCGGCACTGACACTCGGTGGCGAGACGCGCCGCTACTACCGCTTCGATGCCGCCGATGACGACAGCTCCGACTACTACGATGCCGATGGCCGTTCGGTGACCAAGTCGCTGCTGCGCAAGCCGGTCGCCGCCGGCCGGCTCGGCGACGGGTTTGGCTGGCGCACCCATCCGGTGCTGCAGGATCGTCGCTTCCATGAAGGCGTCGACTACGCCGCGCCGATGGGCTCGCCGATCGCGGCGGCTGCCGCCGGCGTGGTCGAGAAGATCGACCAGCAGTGGGGCTATGGCAAATACATCCGCATCCGCCACGACTATGGCTACGAGACCACCTATGCCCACATCGCCGGCGTGCCGCACGGGCTGAAGGTCGGCGACCGCGTGCGCCAGGGCCAGACCGTCGCCACCATCGGCTCGACCGGGCTCTCCACCGGGCCGCATCTCTACTACGAGGTGCGGATCAACGGCCGCAACGTCGACCCGCTGCGGGTCAAGCTGCGCGCCGGCCGCGTGCTCGACGGCGACATGCTGACCGCCTTCAACACGGCGCGCGACCGCACCGATCAGTTGCTGCAGGCGTCCGGGACCGCGCACTGAGCGGCTTGCGCGTCCGTGGTCGCGATGTTGCGGCGCATGATGATGTTGACGCTTTTCGCGCCGGCCATGCGACGCTGGCGAACTTTTCGGCAAGCCCTGGTTGTTCGTTGCGCGTGTTCTGCGGCGGGATCATAGTCGCGGTGTCGGGCGGTCGCGCCCGATGAGGAAACGTTGCGATCCGCTCGAACCAAAGGAGCGTGCAATGAGCAGGAGCCTTGTGGTGATCACCTCTGCTGTCGCGATCGTCGCGCTGGGGATGCTGGTGTCGGGCCGCGCCGAAGCCGGCGCGTCCGCCAGCGCGCCGTCGAAGTACAGCACCAAGACACATACGATGAGCGCCAATCAGCCGACCACCGTTCGGCCGAAACAAGTCAAGGTCGACGAGATGTCGTCGGCGGCCAAAACCTCGGTGCCGAAGCGCTGATGCAGGACGGCGAATGATCACGACGCCTCCCGCATGTGGATGCGGGAGGCGTCGTGCTGTGGGCGCCGTGTCATGCCGGGCGTTGTTGCTCTGCGGTCAGCATGTCGGCGTGGCGGTGAACGAGCTTCCAACAGCCGTCCTCGCGGCGGAAGATTTCCGTGACCCGCAGATCCATCGCCACGGGCCCGGCCTTGCCGTGCAGCCGCACGGTGGCGCGCTGGATGCCGGTCCAGAACGCAAGCGTGCTGCTCGCCCCCTGCTGCAGGATCTCGAAGTGGGTGTCGCCGGCGGCGCTGAACAGCACCGTGCCCTGCCGGTAGGCGGCGGTCACGGTGGCTGCGCCGCTGCGGTGACCGCCGGCGGGGCCGAAGAACGTCGCGGGCTCGGCCTGCGTCGAGAGGCGGTCGAGCGGGCCGCCGTCGCCGCCGACATAGGCGCGGGCCGCGGCCTCGCGCTGGGCCATGAAGGTGGAAAAATCGTCGGGGGCGGGGGTGTTGGACATCGGCGCTTCCAGTTGCTGATCGCGCGCAGAATGCCGCGCGACGGCGCTGGTTGAAGGCTGCCGCTGTGTCAGTTTCTGGCAGCAGCTCCCGAAGGGCGGCTCTGCGGTGTGCGAATGGCAGGCTTAAGCCGAATAGCCGGTGTTTGAGACACTGCAAGCTTCCACATTTTCTGCGTCATGCGCGGGCAGCGCGATCCGTCTTCGACGGATCGCCAGGACTAAGGTCACCCGCGCATCCAGCTTCAAGAGTTCTCATTACGCCGCGAAAGAGCTGGATTGCCGGATCAAGACCCTATGCAGGTGTGAGTGGCGGCCTGATGCGTTAAGCAGAAGGGGTCTCACCACCACGATCTGCAAGGAGGGATCGATGACGTGCAATCAACTTTCCCATCACAC
>JBFLYG010000011.1:0-281648 GCA_040756765.1 Pseudomonadota bacterium
GCCCGCCCCCGGCAAAAACTTCACACCGGCATCACTCGACGATTCTGTGTGTCTGACCGTCGGCGATACTAATCGCCAACCCTGACGTCTGTGAGACAGGTACACAGAGTCTGGATAATGGCCGCATTTGGGATCACGAACTTGTCGCCGCCGTGATGAAGATCGCCGGCACCGGCACCGGCGACACCCGGTGGAAAGTGCCGGGCATACTTGACTGGAATACGATGACGCATAACCCCTTCGTGGATATCACAAAGGACACCACGACGCTTTACGCCAGCGACCGCGACGTGTTTCTGTTCTTGGTTGATGATACCAACCCGATCGAGGCGGGACGACTGCCGGATGGATCGCCAGATTTGTACTTCCGGGGGTTCTATTGCTGGAACAGCGAAGTCGGGTCAAAGACCCTCGGCATCGCCTCGTTTTATCTCCGCGCCGTCTGCATGAACCGCAATCTATGGGGTGTCGAGAATTTCGAGGAAATCACCATCCGGCATTCCAAATTCGCCGCGCAACGTTTTGCCCATGAGGCAACGCCCGCCCTTACCAGCTTCGCCAATTCCTCTCCCGCCCCGTTCATCGCTGGTATCAAGTCAGCGCGGGAGCGGATCGTTGCCCGGACGGAAGAGGACCGGGACGGCTTCCTGCGCAAGCGCGGGTTCTCCAAGTCGGAAACAACCAAGATCATTGAAGGCGTGCTGCAGGAGGAAGGCCGCCCGCCGGAAAGTGTTTTTGATTTCGTGCAGGGGATCACTGCGCTTGCCCGAGGCAAGGCGCATCAGGATGCCCGAATCGAGCTGGAAGCAAAGGCCAAGCGACTATTGGAACAGGCCGCCGCCTGAGCATCGCAGAAGCAGTGCAGCCGCTCCCCCGGCTGCACTGCTGATGCGTCTCCCGGCAGGTAACTTCGCAATTTTTCTGCCGATCCGGCAGGCCGGATCGGCAGTTGACGCGCGCGTAACCGCGCTCGCCGGGCCTGCGGCCCGGCTCGCGAGGAAACACGGCCCAACCCTTAAGAAGCTTTCTCAATTCAAGAACATGAGCGTCAATCTCTTTGCGCGGTGATGTTGGCTTATGGATGCGTCAACTACTTTTCAATGAGTTAAATCGGCTGGCCGATTTGCAATCGTTTACGATGCTCAATCGTAAACACTCTTGCGCTAGACGGTTTTCGCAGAATCGCGAGTTGGAGCCAACTGGAGAAAAAATGCCTGAGAGCAAGAAGGAACTTGCCAGTAAGCTGATGCGAGACATCGTGCTTATCAATGTGGCGCGCTTTCCAGATTGGATGGCTGCCGGTCGCGAATGGGCCAAAAAGCTCGAGGCCAGCCATCCGTACAACGTCGTGGGCTTCCGCCCTGGTGAGGACCTCTCGACGTTCGGTGCCAAACTCACCGATGCGGATCATGCCAAGCTCGAAGCGCAAGGCGTTCTCCTTCTCAGGCCCCAGGTCCAAGGACGAGCCTGAAGGCTAATTCGCTTTCCGAGCTGAGGACTTTCAACGGTCGATGCGTCTAAAGATCGTTTGGGCAGGCTCCATGCACGATGACAATCGTTTCGTTCGAATTTGCGTCGGCAGGGCACTCATCGTTGCCATTATGGCGCTCTGAAGCAGACTTGGCGTGAAGTTTACCGCGCGATTTCCCTTCCTGCGTCGAGACCCGAAGCACCGCTCTTCCGCATCACGAATCGTTTCGTCGGCGGCTTTCAGACGCTGTGGCTAATGTGCAACGAGCGCTCGGCTGCACCACGGCATGTCCGCAATCGGACAATCGAGCTTATGAGGTACGCGGTACCATCCGCGCGCGAAGTACTGCGGGCCTGCGGAACTATTTCAAACTCGAAGGATACGCGCAAGCACGACTCGAGGCGACGACGTTCGCAAGCTGCTGCTGCACATCTGCTGCGGATTCCTTGCGCGCCGTATTGACGGCATCTTTTTGTCCTATTTTCGAGCAAGGTGAGATCGGCCCCGGCCTCTATCGCCACGCCTGCCTGATAGGTCCTGAGGCGTGGTCTCTAAACGTCGCTACCTACCCTACCGCGCAAGCCGCTCGAAGGAACTGATTCAAGGTCAAGATGCACGCGAGGGGCTTGAGCCGCGAACGCGGTCGGGGAACTACGAAGGAAGTCGCATGACAGATGGACCCAAGACGGCCGGCCACTATTGGGCAAAGTGGCGCATTGCAAATGACGGCACGCGAGACGCCGCGGAACTGGTGCCATCCGACCATTGGGAGGTGGTGCAGGTTTTCGAGAACCGCCTCGATTGCGAGGAGAACGAATTTTTGATGGTCAGCGTTCCCGGCGTAGAGTGCAGCCAGTCCATCGAAAATTTCATCTGGGGGTCAGGGCCGCTGCCGCCCCCGACCACCGCAAGCTGATATCACACCGTGGGTCGGTTGAGCGGACGTCCCCTGCCGTTCCTGAAGGGCTGGACCCAGTCGAGCCGCCAGAGAGCAGGCTGCCGCGTCGGGCTCGCGCGCATGCCGTTTGTTCGCGGGCTTGCACCGATACAATGGTGCGACGACTTGGCGATGTTGAACAGGAGCTGACCACGATCCATCTCCGAGCGGTTGTTGGGCACGAACAATCGCCAAAATTCTCGTCCGGTGGTGAGATTTGTCCTCTCTGCTGCGCCGGAAGGAAGCTGCCAAGTTACTACAACAGGCCTGGGCCAGTCACTCACCGCAGCTCGGAGACAATATGTTTCGTCAATCGGGAATCGTTGTGGGCGGTCTTGCGCAGGATCATCGGCCGCTTGGAGTAGCGCTTGCTGTTCGGAAACACGATGAGATCAGTTGTCGGCACCTGGCCGATAGCGTCCTCCGTCATCAGGCGCACCGCCTTGGGCTGGAACGCCCGGGTGGTCTTACCGGTGTTTTCGTCCTTGGTCTCGACCGATTCCATCAAGGTGTAGTCGCCGATTGATCGCGAGAGAAATTCGCGTTCGTCCGGATCAATCAATGGTAGGTCGGAGTAAGTGGTGAATTCCGCCGTATTGAGCAGGGTGCGCGCTCCGTCCGCCCCGTTGACGTCGATGATCTGGCTGCGGCTTTGCCAAAAAGTCCAGAGCCGCAGATTCTGTCCAGGTAGCTCGCCGGCTGCAACCAAGAGCTCCTCGAAACGGCCGAGGGTCGCTGCCTCATCAATGAAGCATACGATGGGTTCGCGAGCGCGGCGCCGCCGCACCGCGGTGAAGAGCTCGCAGAGCAGCCATCGCATCAGTGGCGTCAACGTCTCCATGTCCTCGGCCGGCAGCGTGATGAACAGATCCATGTTGCCGGTCGTCACGTCCGAGATAGAGAAACTGCTTTCATCGGTCATGCGCTGCAACCTTTCGTCGGCGCACCAACTGAAGGCCTGCGCTGCCGTAGACAGAATCGAGTCCCGCCCCTTCGGATCCATAGCGAGCACGCCCTTGGCGGCTGCCGCAGCCGCTCCTTTCAATGGTGCAAGCGCCTTTTCGAACTGCGGAAGGTTCGACAACAGCCATGCGGCACATTTGGGCATTGGGCGCTTGATGGCATGCGCAGCCAGAAAGGCGCCGACGATGACGTCGACCGCGCGGTTCTGGAAGTATACGGCCTCGCCCTGAGCCTGCTCCGGTAGGAGGGAACGGGCGATTCGCTGGAGATGGAGGATGTCCTTGGGATCTATTTTCGCAAGCGGATTCCAAGTGTCCGTCCCGCCGACGATGTTGATGGGATCGAGGACGCGCACGGTCCGCCCGAGCGCCCTCCGGCGCGCGGCGACAGCGCGATAAGCCTCGCCCTTCGGATCGATGACGATGGCGGGCCCACACCAGCCCTTGTTGTCGGGAACGGCGAGATTGGGGATCAACAAGCCGGATGTCTTGCCCGTACGCGGCGGCGCGATGGTGACGATGTGGCTTTCGGTCGAGACCCGGATCGGTCGGCGGGTATCGGGATCGAGGCCGAATTCAAGGCCGATCCGCATGCGACCACGCTCTTTGCGGCTGGCCCACCGGGCATTGCCATAGGTGCCGCGGGGGTCGCGCCGCGGCCCGTAGTTCGGCACGAAACAAGCGACAAAAGCCAAGAGGGGGCCAGCCAGGATCCAAGCGAGAGCGCTCCGGCCATAGGGGCCCAAAGCTTTGGTCTGCCCGATAGCCATGTCACGGTAGGCAATCAGCGAATCCCATCCGAAACTATGTACCATCGCGGTAAACCAGACCGACGGAGCTTGGATCGTGTTCGGCCACAGCGAGGCGTCGAGGCCGTGCACCATGAATTCCGCAATGGGAAAGCCGAGCACTAAGGCCACTATAGTGAGAGGCACAAAGATCTTCCAGAACACCTGATTACTCCGAGGTGGACGTTACGAAACGGTCGTAGACCTTTGCCGACATCATGGATTCGCCGTGGCCTTCGGTGGCCGACCAGAACCGCAGCCGCACGTCTCCATCCGCATTCCGGCCCATCACGAGAACCGCAGTGTCGGTCGGCAGGCGATGAACTTCGGTATGGCCGTCCGCGAATGTCCAGGTAAGGTCGAGTGCCCTGCCGAAATGAACTTTGGCATGACCGGTGTTATGGATAGCCAAGCCGCTGATCACCATGACGGGGATTGACATCAGTGTGACCACCACCAAACCCCGCCAATGGTAGCGGGCATGCCGAACTCCCGACCGCATGGTGTTCCCGATGGTGCGCGGAAACCGGACACGTCGCCGCGGCAACAGGTCAGCGATCGTGTGTTGCAGAATCTCGCGATCGTAGGGAAGCAGTGCCGGATCGTTCAGACCGGCCAGACGCGCGTCGGCGTCCGGCAGAGCTCGAAGCTGGGCGAGCTTGGCGGCGCTCGCCTGACGCATCTCGCGTTTCGACGCGTCGGCGTCAGCCTTCGCCTCAAATAACCGCTTGCGCAACGTTGCCAGGCGGTCGCTCATGATGCGAGCCAAGTCGCCGCAGGGCGGACCGCTTCCATAACCGCGAGGCGGAAGCCCTTGAGGTCGCTGACCATGCGCCGCGCCTCATTGAAACCGTACTCCTTCTGAAAGTCCGACGTCTTCAGCTGCGGGATGGCATAGAGTCCCGTGGCCTGTAGGAAGCCGAGCGTGCGCGGTTCGAACTCGAACTTCGGCAGCACCATGACCTGCGCACCGTCGGCGACCCGTTTGAGCATCGCGGGGTCGACGTCGCCCCGCAGCTTGTTCTCGACCACGAAGCGGGCCTTGGCCCAGCGCTTCGACGATACCAGGAGCTTGGCGCCATCAGTCAATGCGGCGGCATCCGCGGTGACCACCACGACAAGCGCCAACTCGATCTCGGTGCCCGCGATGCCCGCGACGAACTCGTCGTCGAACGAAGCCAACAACGATGACGCGGTGTTGGCGCCGACGTCGATGATAGTCGGCAACTCGGCGCCGATCATGGCGTTGATCGGGCCGTCGAACTCGGCACGGGCGGCTTGGCCGCCGGTACGCTCGATGGAGGCCCGGTCGGCCCGCACCGGGAAATGCGAAACCCGCTTCGGTCCTTTGGTCTTGCCGTGGTCGTACTCCAGGATTCGGGGCGTGGACTCCAACTCGATGATCGGCGCGTCGGGCACGGCTTCCGCGACCCCGCGGGTGAGAGTGGATTTACCGACACCGCCGGTTTCTTGGGCAACGAGCAAAAGGCGTGGCATGGGACTACTCCTGAGGCACTGAGCGGCTAACGCGCAATCCTGGTTGCGGTCTGCCAATTGGGTGAAGGAGGGATCTAGCGAGGAAGAGCGTTCCGGGTTGCAGACTAATTGCAAATGCCTGCGCGGTCCGATCAACGCTTGCCGAGGAGATGGGCGTGTTTGGCGAGCTCCGCGCGTCGGATCTCGTCTTCGGTGATGGTCTCGTCCGGGTCGCTCCCCCCGAGCGGTTTATTCATGTCTGGGCTGAGAGAGACCGTCCTCTTGGCGGTTCGGCCGTGCTTCTGAAGTCGATCGGGCAGGATTATGGTCCGATCTCGCTCGATAGCCTTGCCCTTGAGCTTCTCCGCGCGAGTTCTGATGTTGTGCATCAACGCAGTCAGCCGCCGCCCCGTAAGCGGTTGGCCTTCCCCTTGGGTTACACCCTGTGCCGCCAGACCGCTGGCGATTTCGGTCCAGGTCGCGCCGTCATCACGGTGCAAGCGCTCAAGCTCGTCGAAATTGTTCCGGATGATCTCGGTGGCCCCTGTCTTGATTTTCCCTATCGGCGAGACAACGCGAGCAGCCTTAAGCCGTTTCATGTCGCCGCGCAGACGTTTGAGATCGAGATTCATGACGCGCTACGTATCGGCCAGAAGTTAACGGCACCACCCGGGGGACACGCGCGGACACACGTAAGCCGCGGTATGGCCAATCAACTACCAACGGGGTCGAGCAAAGTTGAACGATCGAGGCTCAAAAGATGCGGTCTTCGAGCCAAAGCCGCCACCCAACCGAAGGAAGGCGGTCACTCAGGCCTGACGAAATCGGCCTCCGTCGACAGGGTGAGACGAGGCGCGCTGTCGGCAATCCGAGCGGGCCAAGTCCGGGACGGTCGCCAGCCATCTCCGTCCCGAGTTGCCCTGCTTCGGCCTCCTCGACGACACGGAGACCAAGTGCTCGCCTGAGCGATCTTCTCGCTCCATCCAATCGAGCCGCTCCCGCCTTGTACTGGACCACGCATGGCCACCGTGGTCCGCAGAGGGGCTACTGAGCACCACACGAAGGCCACAGGAAGTACCACACAAAAGGCCACTCAGATTTTTTGCACACCTGTGCATCTCGCGGAATGTCTCAACGCGTCATGGTTCCTGTCGATGGCTGATGCCATTGATAGGCTGGAAGAATGGAGGGCCACTACAACAACGACAGACCCCGTATCTCGCTCGGCAACTTGACGATTACGGTCAGCGATGTAAACGAGGCGACCAATCAGGCTCCGAGCAACGCGACGCTGACCGGTGGGTCGATTGCTGAGAATGCCTCGAACGGGACAGTCGTGGGCACGATAGCTGGCGTCGATCCAGATGCGGGTGCGACGCTGACCTATTCGCTGACGGTTAACGCAGGCGGTCGCTTCGCGATCAATTCGACTACCGGTCAGATCACGGTCGCAAATGGTGCGCTGCTGGATTATGAGAGTGCAGCATCCATGGGGTGACAGTGCGCGTTACCGACCATGACGGCCTGACGTTCGATAAAGACTTCATGCTCAACGTTTCCAACGTCGCTGGAGCCATGCAAAACGGAGCGTCATCGGCGGATGCGCTGTTGGGCACTGGCGAAAAAGACATCCTCAATGGCCTCGGCGGCAACGACACGCTGGATGGCGGCGCCGGCGCGGATCAGATCGATGGCGGCGTTGGCGATGACATTGTCATGTTTGATGAAGCTGACACTGTTCTTACCGGTGGGGACGGTCATGATACGCTCATCCATTCTGGAATGTCCGATCTCACTTACGGACTCGCCGGACGGATTGAAGCGGATAGCAAGACAGGCAGGGCTCGGCGAAAAGGAGTTTCAAGCCTGCCTCGCCGACGGCAGCATGCTAAAGGCAATCAAGCAAACAAGAGAAGATGCGGTCGCAAAGCTCAGGGTGAAATCGACCCCGACTTTCTTCATCAATGGCGCCCGGCTGGAAGGCGCCACGGCATTTGAAGAATTTGAGAAATTGATCACGCCGCAGCTGAAGAGTAACGCGCGCACAGATCGTTCGTTTAACAGCGTCGTTGAGCCGCACGATTTGACGCACGCCCTTGACGGCGTTGGCCGCCGCATCGTCCACGCGCTTCACGCGACCGCCAAAAGAGCAACGACGGCAACGGCAAACACGCCAAGGAAAATAACAGCGGTGGCTCCGTTCGATTTTTCGCGAAAATAAACACCGTGACGTCCAATCCTTCGCGAGCGCATCATTCATAGCGCTTGCAAGGTGTACATTGCGCTTCCGTCACCGGAAAGCGCGATTGTCGTTCGAGAGGGAGTCGCAATCGCAGTGCCAATCGCGGCTGCCAGGGCGGGTCGCGGGCGTGGTCAATGGGCGCCTGATATTCTGCGGTAAACCTCGCGGACATTCGATCGCCTTCGGTGCAGTGTCTGTTGAAAGAGCAGGACTTCCCGCGGAAGCATCGCACCACCGTTATAGGATCGTTTGCTCCGACGGCCGCGAGGACAAACCACCAGTGTTCCGATTGCGTGGCATCTCAATGGCTTTGGAAAGTTGCAGCGCATCGCCGAGCAGAGCCGCATCGGTGCCGGGTCGGCTGCACAGCATCAACCCGAGAGGCAAACCTGACGGCGCCAATCCGACCGGCATCGTGGCGATCGGACCGCCCAAAGCTGTGAACGGAATGATGTAACGCGGATCGCCTGTCTGCATGCCTTCTGGGGCAGTGTCTGGCGCTGCAGGAGCAACGAGCACGTCGACATTCGCGAAGGCGTCCCAGAACGCCGACTGGATCTGCACGAGTTGGTGGCGCGCGTCGAAGTAGGTGGCGTCCTCGATCTTTCTGCCGCGAACGATGGCAGCGAACCAGGCAGCCGAGATTAGCTCGGGCGTCGATGCCAGCGCGCCGTGAATGCGGGAGAGCTCATACTCCAGCACTGTTTGATGCAGTTTCAAACACGCGGACAGGCTCGTCAGCGACTTCGTGACGGTCACATCATTTCCAGCCTCGCGAAGCTTCATTTCGGCATCCTTTAAGCTGACGGTTACGGCTTCGCTCGCGTCAGAGAACAACGAGTCGCTCATAATGACCACGCGCAAGGCGCGATCGCTGCGGGTGTGCTTGAAGCGCTGGGGCTGCAAACCGTCGCTGATGGCAACCACATCCCTCATCCGATAGCCGAACCATCCAACCGTATCGAAGGTCGGAGCCAGCGGGACCACTCCGTAAGTCGAAAGATCCTGCGTCGTGGGTTTGAACGCGGCTATTCCGCAATAGGCTGCGGGACGTACGATCGAGCCGGCAGTCTGAGTGCCAATGCTGCAGACTGCCATGCCTGACGCGACTGCGGCAGCCGACCCTGCGCTCGACCCCCCAGGCGTATGCGCAATATGCCAAGGATTGCGCGTCGGAGGCGGCCCGTCGAAGTAGGCGTACTCGGTCGTATGGGCTTTGCCCATTATGACGGCACCTCCTGCCCGCAACATAGCCACCACGTCCGCATTCATGCTCGCGGGTTTGCATTGCGCCCGGCTGCGGCTGCCGGCCTGAGTCGGCTTTCGAGCAATATCAATGACGTCTTTCACCGCGACAGGGATACCGTGAAGCGGGCCCCGCCGAATTCCCTGCTTGATTTCGTTGCGGCATGCGCTCGCCTGACGCAACGCATCGTCCGCATCCAGCGAAAGCCATGCCTGAACATGAGGCTGGACCTCGTCTGCGCGCCTCAACATCTCTTCCAAAAGCATTACCGGGTCAGACGCGCCGGACGCGAAATCGGCCTGGATTGCGGTGATATCGCCAGGGTCGCGGACGAATTGAGACATTGAGGTTAACTCTTCCGGGTTGAGGTCAGGCGTCAGCTTCCGACGCCATGTAGTTTGTCGAGCAATTTGATGAACTGCGCCTGTTCTTTTTTGTTTAGGCGGTCGTAGATGCTGCGTTCAACGACCTGGAGGCGCGGCAGCACCTTGGTGTAGAAGCGCTTGCCCTTGGCAGTCAGCGCAAGCACCTGAACGCGGGCGTCGTCATCTCGCGATCTGCGCGTAATAAGGCCCATTTTCAGCAGCTTGTGCACCGCGCGGCTGATCGTGTTCTTGGGCCGGCCGGTCGCGTTGCTGATATCGGTCGCGGTCCATCCATCGCGCAATTCGATGCAGAAGACCACGACCCATTCATGCCACTGAAGGCCGTATTCCTTGTCAAGAAAGCTGGCAAGCGGCGTCACGTAGCGGTTCGTGAGAACGCTAACACGGATGGCGAAAGGCGTCGGATTATCGACGAAGATCATTGGGTGTCGCATGGGCTTGACTCAGGTTGATAACATGATGTCGAATTAGTTCACAATGGAAGTAGTTGGTTCAATCTGGTACCAGTTAGTTCCATATGGAATGAAACTTAGTCATTATTGGCACGGGAATTGCGTTAGAGGGCGCTTGATAGCCTGCATTCGCAATAGGGGGAAATATGACAGGAAGTGCTTTTGGTAAAATCGTGGCCTGTCTGGCCGTGGTTGGTGTGTCGCTAACATCGCTTCAGGCCACGGCCGGTCCGGACGACCGTGTTGTCGTGGCCCAGGGCGTGTATCCGGTGAGCTTCGATCCTCATCGCGACGTCACGATCCCGACCATCAACGTCAACGCTAACATCTACGATGCTCTGCTGACTCGCGACGCCGATCTGAAGATCATTCCGGCGCTGGCCGTGTCGCAGAACCGCATCAGCGATACGGTTCTGGAGCTGAAGCTCCGCAAGAACGTGGTGTTCCAAAACGGCGAGCCTTTCGATGCGAAGGACGTGAAGTTCTCTCTCGACCGCGTGTTAAACAAGGACGAGCGATCGCCGCAACGCGGTTGGATCAATACCGTGTCTTCTGTTGACATCGTTGATAATTATACGATCCGACTCACAACGACCGTGCCGGATCCCGTTTTGCCCGCGCGTCTGACGCTGATCAATATCGTATCGAAGAATTACTTCGAGAAAGTCGGCAACGAAGGGCTCGCTGCCAATCCGATAGGCACGGGTCCCTATAAGGTCGGCAAGTGGGTGCGAGGCGACTATCTCGATCTCGATGCCAACGAGAAATACTGGGGGGACGTGCCGCAGGTCAAAAAGGCTCGCTTCCGCGCCATCCCGGATGTCGCCGCGCGTATTGCCGCGCTGCAGGCCAAGAACGTTGACATCATCACCAACCTGCCGCCGGACTATGTCGCGCCGATCAGGAAAACGGCTGGCTTGGAAGTCGCGACCGTGCCGAGCGCGCGCGTGCTCTTTCTGGGTCTCGTGAACACGGTTCCAGGTCCGTTGCAGGATCTGCGCGTGCGTCAGGCGATCAATCATGCGGTCAACGTCGATGAGATCGTCAAGAGCCTGTTGCTCGGATATGGCATCCGCGCGGGCGACGTCAACGGCCATCTGCTTCGCCTGCTGGGCGTGGACTTCAAATCGAAGCTCTATGACTACGACCCGAAGAAGGCCAAGCAGCTTCTGACCGAAGCAGGCTTCCCGAATGGCTTCGGCATCGACATGGACACGCCGAACGGCCGTTATCTGATGGACCGCGACATCTCGCAGATCATTGCTGCGCAGCTTGGCGAGGTCGGCATCAAGGTCAACCTGAAAGTGCATGAGTGGGGCAACTACGCCCAGATGTTCACCACGCACAAGGTGTCGCCGATCTACATGCTGGGCTGGTCGCTCCCCAGTATGGATCCCGACCAGTGGGCCACACCGCAGTTTGGTGCCGACGAACCCGTCTCGAACTTCGACGACAAGGAGATTCAGGAACTGGTCGTTGCCGCGAGGCAGGAGATGGACGCCGACAAGCGCATCAAGCTGTACGAGAAGCTGAACAACGTCGTGCACGACAAGGCAGCGTGGTTGTTCCTGCATCAGCAAATCGATCTCTATGGTATCAACGCCAAGCTGGACTGGAAGCCTCGCGCCGACGAAAGCCTCCGGCTGTCAGACATCAAGCTGCGTTGATCAGAACTGCATCGGGGCTGCCGGTTTCGGCGGCCTCGACTGCTGAGGACTTTGTATGCTGAGTTACATCGCCAAACGCCTGCTGCAAGCCCTGCTGGTTCTGCTTGGCGTCATGACGCTGGTCTTCTTTCTGCTTCACTTGTCGGGGGATCCGACGCAGTTGCTTTTGCCGCTGGATGCGAGCGCGGCTGAGCGGGCAGCGTTTCGCGCGCGCATGGGCTTCGACGATCCGTTGCCATTGCAGTACGTCCGCTTCGCCTATGACGTTATCACGGGCAATCTTGGCTTCTCCTACCGGCACAGCGAGCCTGCCTTGCATCTGGTGCTCGACGATCTGCCTGCGACATTCCAGTTGACCGGCACCGCGCTGGTCCTCGCAACGTGTCTAGCTGTGCCGATCGGCGTGATCGCGGCCGTCAAGCGTGGCAGCGCGCTGGATTCGATCGCAATGGCGTTGGCGCTTCTGGGCCAAGCTATGCCGGTCTACTGGCTGGGCCTGATGTTGATTCTGCTGTTCTCCGTCCAGCTTCAGTGGCTGCCCTCGGGTGGCCGCAGTGGCTTGGAAACGCTGATACTGCCCGCCGCAACGCTGGCAGTGTTTTCGATGGCGCGCATCGCGCGCCTGACGCGCTCGGGCATGCTCGACGTTCTCAGTCAGGATTATATCCGCACGGCACGCGCGACAGGCATTCCGGCCACCACGGTCGTCTTCAAGTTCGGGTTGCGCAACGCCGCTATTCCGCTCGTGACTGTGATCGGGCTTGAGTTCGGTGTTCTGCTCGGAGGCGCTGTCATTACCGAGACCATTTTCTCCTGGCCGGGTGTCGGGCGCCTCGCCGTGGATTCGATCTTCGCGCGCGACTATCCGGTGGTGCAGGCCGTGGTGCTCGTGCTGGCGTCGATCTTCGTGCTCATCAACATCGCCGTCGATGTTCTCTACACCTACATGGATCCTCGCATCCGGGAAGGCGGAGGCTTTAAATGACTTCGACTTCCGTACAGGCGCCGCCGTCTTCCAAGCGTGCCGGCTGGCTTATGGCCTCGCCGCTGCGCGGGATCATCGGACGCAGCAGCGGAGCGATTGGCGTTGCCATTCTCCTGCTTATGATCCTTATGGCTGCTCTCGCGCCATGGCTTGCGCCTCACGATCCGAATGCGCAAAGTCTGCTGTCCCGCCTGAAGCCGCCGGTCTTTGTGGGTGGCACGTGGAAATACGTTCTGGGCACGGATCATCTCGGCCGCGATCTGTTGAGCCGTCTGATGTACGGCGCTCGCATCTCGCTCTTTATCGGTTTCACCACGGCTTTGATCGCAGGTCTGATTGGCACGGTGGTGGGAATCGTCGCTGGGTTCTATGACGGGTGGATTCGGTCCGTCCTGATGCGCATCGTCGATGTGTTTCTCGCAATTCCTTATATTCTCTTTGCCGTCGCTGTGGTCGGCGCGCTCGGGGCGGGTATCACGAACCTGATCCTTGTGCTGGCCTGCACACGTTGGGTCCAATTTGCCCGCATCGTCTATGGTCAAACGCTGTCTGTGCGCGAGAAGGAGTATGTCGAAGCGGCGCGCGTTCGCGGCAACAGCCAGTGGCGCATTCTCGTCGCACATGTTCTCCCGAACGTTTCGACGCCAATCATCGTGGTGATGACGCTGGAAGTCGCCTTCATGATCATCATGGAATCCGCTCTGACCTTTCTTGGACTGGGCGTTTCGCCAAGCACGCCGACATGGGGCTGGATGCTGGCTGAAGGCAAGGACTACATGAGCATCGCGTGGTGGTTGTCGGTCGTGCCAGGTATTGCGATCGTTGCGACTGTGCTCGGCATCAATCTGTTCGGCGACGCCTTGCGCGATACGCTCGATCCCCGTCTGAAACTTTAGGTGAGGTTATGAGCAGCGAGAGCGATATTCTGCTTCGGGTCGAAGACTTGAGCGTCTCGTTCCGCACCGATCACGGTTCGGCGAACGTGGTGCAGGGCGTTTCCTTCACCATCCGCCGTGGCGAGATTATGGGGCTGGTCGGCGAATCCGGAAGCGGCAAGAGCGTCACGGCGCTCGTCGTGATGGGGTTGTTGCCGCAGGGCATTGCGAAGGTCAGCAGCGGCAAGGTTCTTTTCGACGGCCAGAACCTCGTGACCATGCCCGAGCGGGCCATGCGGAAATTGCGCGGGCCGCGCATCGGTATGATTTTCCAGGAGCCGCTGACGGCGTTGAACCCCGTCTTCACTATCGGTTCTCAAATCGCGGCGGGTATCCGCGCCCATGAACCGGTGACCAGGCAGCAAGCGCACGAGCGCGCGATTCAACTACTCCAGCGGGTGGGAATTCCCGAGCCTGCGCGGCGTATGGATGCTTATCCCTTCCAGTTGAGCGGCGGCATGCGTCAGCGAGCAATGATCGCTATGGCCATCGCGTGTTCGCCCGATCTTTTGATCGCGGACGAGCCGACCACGGCACTGGACGTCACGATCCAGGCGCAGATTCTGGATCTGCTGCGCGAGATCCGCGACGAGATGGGTATCTCGATCCTCTTCATCACCCACGATCTGGCTGTCATCTCTGAACTCTGCGATTCCGTTGCCGTCTTCTATGCCGGCGAATTGCAGGAGAAGGGGGAGGTCAGGCAGGTTTTCTCCGCACCCCGCCATCCCTATACGAGCGGCCTGCTGTCCTGCATTCCGGACGTCGCGCGTGGAACGCGGCTGACCGCGGTCGAGGGACGTCCGCCTGCACGATTGAGCGAGGTTCCCGGCTGCCGGTTTGCTCCGCGCTGCTCGCACGCCATTGATCTTTGTTCGAAGGTTCATCCCTCAATTCAGAGCATCGCCGGTGGGAGGGAGACCAGATGCTTTCGATGGCAGGAGATTCAGGCGTGCAGTTAAGTCTCAGCCATCTGAAAAAGTCGTTTGAGCTAACGCAGCGAAGCGGGTGGGGCGTCGAACGCAAGTTCGTGCATGCCGTGAGCGACGTTTCGCTGGATATTCGCGAAGGTGAAAGCTTCGGAATTGTGGGCGAGTCCGGTTCCGGAAAATCAACGCTCGCGCGGCTGATCCTCGGACTCGAACAGCCGACTGAAGGCGGCATCACGCTTGGCGGACGTGACGTCGCCGGGCTGACGGGCAAGGCGAGGCGTGATTACTGGAAGCAGGTGCAGATCATCTTCCAGGATCCGTTCAGTTCGCTTAATCCGCGCATGAGGATCGGCGAAATCCTCGCGGAGCCGATCCGCAACTATGGCGTAGCGACCGGCGATCTGACGGAGCGTGTCGAGCGACTGCTCAAGCTGGTCGGGTTGGCGCCAACGGCCAGTAACCGCTATCCGCACGAACTGAGCGGCGGCCAGCGTCAGCGCGTTGCCATCGCAGCGGCGCTTGCGGTCGAGCCGCGCATAATTCTCGCCGACGAGGCTGTCTCGGCGCTCGATGTCTCGGTACAGGCCCAAATCATCAATCTGTTGTCTGACCTGAAGCAACAATTCGGCCTGACATATATTTTCATCACCCACGACCTGAACCTGAGCGTGTATTTCTGCGACCGGATCGCGGTGCTGTACCTTGGCCAGATCATGGAAATCTGCTCATCGGATGCTCTCCTGGAACGTCCGGTTCATCCCTACACGCAGGCGCTTATCTCAGCCGTGCCCGCGGTCGATCCCGCCAAGCGCAAAAATCGCACGCGGCTGACGGGCGAAATCCCGAGCCCGATCGATCCGCCGAAGGGCTGTCCGTTCCACCCACGCTGTGCGCTCGCCATCGCGCAGTGCAGCGAGACGCGCCCTGAACTCGTGGACATCGGAAACGGACATCGGGCCGCGTGCCACGTCGTTACACAAAATGTGCTGCAGACCGCAGCGACTACCTGATTGCTAAGAGATAACCATGAAGATTAAGAATGCGAAAGTCTGGACCGGCGGCAAAGCCCTTGAACAGCGCGACATTGGTATCGAAGGCGCGCGCTTTGTCGATCCCGCGAAGCTCGATCCCCGGACTGATGTCATCGATGCCGAAGGCCTGACCATACTGCCGGGCCTCATCAACGCGCACGTCCACTTTTGTCTCGACGGCAGTAACGATAGTGTGCCGCGCCTGATCAGTGAGGCACACCTGACAACTGCTTATCGTGCTGCGGCGGCCGCGGAAGATACGCTGCGCGCCGGAACGACGACGGTGCGCGACGTCGGATGCTCGGGCGCGATCGGCATCTACCTGAAGAAGGCTATCGATGCCGGCTTCGTGCGTGGCCCGCGCATGCTTGCCTCTGGCCCCTGCATTGTTATGACCGGTGGCCACAATCGTTTCATCGGCGTCGAAGTCGACGGTGTCGAGGAAGCGCGCAAGGCAGCGCGGCTGAACTTAAAAATGGGAGCGGACCTCATCAAGGTAGTAGCGACAGGTGGCGTCATAACATCTGGCGTCGAACCCGAGCACGTCCAGCTCAGCGCGCTTGAAATGAAGGCTGCGGTGGACGAGGCCCACAATTGCGGAAAGCATGCGGCTTCTCACGCGCAGGGTGAGCAGGGCATTGCGAACTCTCTTGATGCGGGCGTGGATACGATTGAGCATGGCATCTATCTCACTCCGCTGCTGATCGAGAAGATGCTGAAGCAGGGTTCCGTGCTGGTCCCTACGCTCACGCCCATGCGGCGCATTCTTCTGAGCAGCGGCGAGGACAAGCTGCCGGACTACGCCGTTGAGAAGATGCGCCGGACATCCGAGCCGTGGCTCGAAAGTTTCCGCAAAGCGATTGCGGCTGGCATTCCGATCGTGGCAGGGACCGACGCGGGCACGCCGGGCAATCCGCATGGATCGGTTGCGGTGGAAGTCAAATTCATGGTCGAGGCGGGCATGTCCGAGGAACTTGCTTTGAAAAGCGCGACCAGCGTCGCGGCCGAAGCCATCGGCCTCGGCGGCAAGATTGGCCAGATCCGCGAAGGCTACGTTGCGGACCTGATTTTCATCCGCGGCAATCCGCTGGACGACATCCACACTCTCGACAACCTGTGCGGCGTTATGAAGGACGGCGAGATGATCTGGTTCAACCCCGGCGCCAGAGATGGGTTAATCAGCAAGGGTTGGATCGATCCGGCACTTCCCTGAGGCTTGGATCGCGGGCCGTGTCGCGCGGGCAGGCGGTTACGGTGCGCCGCTTCATCGACGCCCCTTGAACGTGTCCCTTGAGATCTTCGGGGACCGCTGGACCCTGCTGATCGTGCGCGATCTGATGCTCAAGGGGCGCACCCGCTTTGGCGAACTGCTGGAGGGCGGCGAAGGAATCGCCTCGAACATCCTGACCGATCGGCTGGACAGGCTTGAGGCGCATGGTCTCCTGCAGCAGCATCGCGATCCCGCGGACGCGCGGCGATTGACCTATCGATTGACCCAGCGCGGCATCGATCTCGCACCGGTGCTGTTCGAGATGATCCTTTGGGCCGCCCAGCATGAGGCGACCGCCGCCCCCCGGAGGAGGTCAAGGCGATGGGAGCGTGACCGAGCCGGGTATCTCGCCGCCAGCTTTGGCGACTTCGTCCGGCACGGTTTCGAGAACGCGCTTGATGTCGACGGTGACGCCGGCCTCGCGGGCGCCCTCGGCCACGGCTTTGGCCATGGTTTCGATATGGCCGTAGGTCGAGTGGTAGAGGACGAGGATCTTAGTCATCGTTGGTTTCCTGCTTGGGTTTGGGGAGGCGGGAAGTCAGCACTTCAGGCGGCCGTCGAGAGCGACCGGCTCAGAAATCGTCTGCTTATGGACCGGAAGTCATCGGCGCACAGTCAGAACGACGCGATTGACCCAGAACGGACATCCGCCGGCACCCTCTCAATTGCACTAGACTAGGATAGGGGGGTTCCCTATATGGGGGTCCATGACCCATACCATTCGCGAGAAGAAAAAGTTGCTGGCCCGAGTCCAGCGCATCCGCGGCCAGGTCGAGGCGATTGAGCGTGCGCTCGACGACGAAGCCGGGTGCGAGCGGATCATGCACATGATCGCTGGCGTTCGCGGCGGTGTGGCTGGCCTTATGGCGGAGGTGGTCGAGGACCATGTCCGCACCCATCTCGTTGATCCGAAGAAAAGCCCTGGTGCGCTCAACGCCGAGGCCGCAGAGCAGCTTATCGAAGTCGTCCACACCTATCTGAAATAGGAGTTTCGTCATGGCCGAAGCAGAGGCGCCCGCTTTTTCGGCTGCACACAACCACATTTTCTTGGGCGAGGATCACGCCAAAGCCGAGCGCCGAACCTGGGCGGTCATCTGGCTCTGTGCGGTCATGATGGTGGCCGAGATTGCCGGAGGAGCCTTGTTTGGCTCATTGGCCCTCATCGCCGATGGTCTGCATATGTCTACTCACGCGGGAGCTTTGCTTCTGGCGGCACTGGCCTATACCTACGCCCGCAAGCATGCGAACGATCCAAGCTACACATTCGGCACCGGAAAATTTGGTGATCTGGCGGGATATAGCAGCGCCATCATCCTTGCGATGATCGCGATGTTGATCGGGTATGAGGCCGTCTCGCGTTTTCTGAACCCCGTCGACATCAGCTTCCGTGAAGCGATTCCAATCGCGGTCCTCGGCTTGGCCGTAAATGTGGCGAGTGCCTGGCTTCTCTCTGGTGGACACGGACACAGTCACGGACATTCCCACGGTCACAACGATCATGGCAACCACAGTCATGGCGAAGAGATTCATCGCATTGATGCGGGAACTGACGTGTTGATGCTTGAGGTCTTTGAAGACGACGTTCCACCGCGCTTCAGGGCGAGGTTCGAAGCGGGCTCGATACCCAATGCCTCTGATTTAACAGTTGAAACGATCAGGCCGAACGGACAGCGCCAACTGTTCGTTTTTGTGGATCATGGCAGCTTTCTGGAATCCCGCGATGAAATTCCGGAGCCGCATGCGTTCATCGCTAACGTTCGCTGGGTGTCGGATGGTCAGTCGCGCAACCACGAAATCGCTTTCGAAGAGCATGGCCACGTTCAGGCTGGCGCGGCCCATCGTCGCGATAACAACATGCGAGCTGCGCTTGTTCACGTCATCGCGGACGCGGCTGTGTCGGTTCTGGTCATCGTTGGGTTGTTACTCGCGCGCGTCTTTGGCTGGCTTTGGATGGATCCTTTCGCGGGCCTCATTGGTGCCCTCGTTATTGCGAACTGGTCATATGGGCTGCTGCGCGACACCGGCGGCATCTTGCTTGATAGAATACCTGATCTTCAGATGGCGGAAAATGTTCGAAAAACGATCGAGGCCGATGGGGATCAACTCACCGACCTACACCTTTGGCGATTAGGCCCCGGTCATTTGGGGGCTATTGTCTCAGTTATGACCGCGAAGATGCGCGAACCGGATTACTACCGGCGCCAACTGGCTCGCTTCAGTGATCTGTCCCACGTCACCATCAAGGTTCAACGTTTCGCGCGGAATACATGACTTGGTGGGCGTGGCTTTTGAAGATTAGCTGGGAAGGAGCGTCATTTGTCTCTTGCACGCCCAAGTGTCATATCCCCGTTGGAACAAGCCAGAACCTTAAGTTTGGCTGACCTATCTGCAGCCAGAGAAGGCATGCGTAGAGAGCAACGTCGTGATGAAACGTATTCCGCATTTTCTGGAAATCAATCGTCCATCAATCTTGCCCTTAATTGCCGCGATCTTGGCAATCGCGATCTTCATCCTCGATACAGTGACCGATCTCGAAATCGCAGCCGCTGTTTTCTACGTGGCCGTCGTTTTGATGTCGGTCAGCTTTTGTCAAAAGCGCGGCGTTATGCTCGTGGGCGCCGCGTGCATAGCTTTAGCCATCTTAAGTTATTTCCTGACCCGCTCTGGCTCCCCTGAGGCCGGATTGATCAATTGTGTGATTAGCATCTCGGCGATTACAGCAACGACCTACCTTGTTCTAAAAATCGACTCAGCAAGAGTGGCAGTCTACGAAGCGCGCGCTCAGTTGGCGCACATCGCGCGAGTGACCGCTTTGGGGGAGCTTACGGCCTCAATTGCCCACGAAGTGAACCAGCCGCTCGCTGCGGTGGTGACAAACGGTAATGCGGGCTTACGCTGGCTCACCAACCAACCTCCAAATGTCGAGAAGACAAAGCAAACTCTCGAACGAATTGTCAGGGAGGCGAACCGGGCTAGTGAAATCGTCGGACGAATTCGCAATCTCGCTAAAAAGACCGGGCCACAGAACGAACGGTTCAACTTCAATGAAACTGTTCTGGAGACGATTGCTCTGATGCTCAGCGAAATTCAACGAAACCACGTTTCACTGCAAACTGAACTTCAGGACGACCTGCCACTAGTCTTCGGAGACAGAATACAGCTACAGCAAGTTGTTCTCAACCTGCTCGTCAATGCTGTCGAGGCTATGGCCATGATGGAAGAAGGGCCGCACAATTTGCTGGTGAGCACAACGAACGACAATACAAGGACCGTGTTGTTTGCGGTGCATGACACTGGGACAGGATTGGAGCCTGATAAGCTCAATCGGCTGTTTGATGCTTTCTACACTACCAAACTAGAGGGCATGGGAATGGGGCTTGCGATTAGCCGCTCGATTGTGGAAGCCCATGGCGGGCGTATCTGGGCGACGCAGAATGAACGGCGCGGAGCGATCTTTCAGTTTGAGTTGCCGATTCGACGAGCAGGCATGCCATGACGGATCAGCAATCAGTCATATTTGTCATCGACGATGACCTTGCTGTTCGTGAGGCTCTTGATAGCCTGTTCCAATCGACGGGCTTGAATGCGCGGTTCTTTGAGTCAACGGATGCATTTCTCCAAAGCGAACGCCCGGACGTACCCGGCTGTCTGGTGCTCGATGTGAGATTGCCCGGGCTGAGCGGCTTGGATTTTCAGCGCGAAATGATCAAATCGGGCATTCATCTGCCTATCATTTTTATCACCGGTCATGGCGATGTCCCGATGTCTGTGCGGGCCATGAAGGCGGGAGCTACCGAGTTTCTGACCAAACCATTCCAGGACCAGGATTTGCTCGATGCCATCCATGCAGGATTCGAGAAAGATATGGTTCGACGCCGCAAGGCATCAGACATTGCTGCGCTTCAGGAACGTTCTAGCACTCTGACGTCTCGGGAAAGAGAAATCATGGCATTTGTTGTTGCTGGACAGCTCAACAAGCAAATTGCCGCAATGCTTGGGCTTAGCGAAATTACCGTCAAGGTTCACCGAGGGCAGTTGATGCGAAAGATGCAGGCGAAATCAGTCGTCGACCTTGTAAGAATGGCCGATCAACTCTCCGCTTCCTTTGACAATCAGCAATCATTTAGGGTCGGATAAGCCCCACTCAAAATGCTTCGGTGATCGAACTTTTGATTTTTATACCCCGGTATAATCGCCTTTCCCGCGCAATTGCTTCATTCCCTTCAGAGCGGACGGTTACGCCTGCGAGAATGATTCTTTTGCCTGCTTGCAACAGCAAGTCTCGGGCATAGGAGCCGGAAGATGCCGATCAAGCCTTCAATCGCAGTCATCGACGATGACGAAGCGATCCGCGACGCCACGGTAGGTCTTTTGAGATCGGTTGGCTTCATTGCCAAGGCATTTCCGAGTGCGGAGGATTTTCTGAACTCCAACCGTATCCGTATTACGACCTGCCTGATCGCCGATGTGAAGATGACAGGAATGAGTGGACTGGAACTTTATGGCCGATTGGCCGCCTTGGGTGCGCCGATTCCCACGATCCTCATCACGGCATATCCCGACGATCAAACTCGAGCGCGTGCATTGAATGCGGGAGTAACCGGTTATCTGACAAAACCTTTCAGCGAGCGGGAGCTGCTCGACTGCATCGATTTGGCCTTCGGGCACGAAGTGCTGTATGCGCCACTCAAGCAATAGCCGGCCAATGGCGTTTCAAACTGCGGACCTGCGGAACAGCGCAGCAGACAGAGGAGGCAGCAATGATCGAGGGAAGTAGTAGCTTGCCTGTCTGTGAGATGCGCGATGTCATCACGCATGCAGGCCCGAAGTCAAAACAGCCAACTAATATGCAGCCTGGCGACGACCTCCACGACACAGCGCGAGCCACCCTGTCTTCAAGATAGGCGTTCGCTCGCTCCGTGTTGGCAGTTCGTCAGCCCGCGGAGTGAGTGATGAAAACCTCTCTCGTAAAATTTTCTTCCAGAAGGGCGCGAAGAGATTCTTCGCTCGTGTCCGCTACCCGCACAGAAAATAACGTGTCGGCCGTGTGCAACGGACGATTGCGTTCGCGTATGGGTGAGCGGTCTCGGCTGTACATTGCAAGCGTTGCACTTTCTTTGGCTGAAGCCTTGCTGAAGCTGGCGTTTCGATTTTACCGCAGCAGGGCTGCTTGATCGATCCGATGTCAAACCATTGATACGCGCAAGTGAGAGACTTTGCCGATTGAGCTGGAAATTATGGAGATGAGAGTGGGCCTGCATCACGGAATGGATTCGTCGCCAGTGGCGGCAGAGGATGCGTCTCGTCTTGAGCCAACCGTTTCGGCCGTAAGTTGGAGCGCAGACGCTCTCGCCGATTAAGAACAAGTGAAAAATTGAATACGGATTGGGTGATGGATGAAAGAGACCTGCGCATTCGCAAGCACTGTTTTGATCGCAGTGGCGACCGGCTATCAGGCGAGGGCCGCTGATATGCCAGTGATCCGGCCGGTAAAAGCGCCGATGGTTGCGGCCATCTACGACTGGAGCGGTCTTTATGTCGGCGGCCACGCCGGTTATGGCGGCGGCAGCTTTGGGCCCGGCACAAATCCGCTTCCGCAACAGGGCATCTTCCTCCCGCACAGCATCACCGGCCTGATCGGCGGCTACCAGGCCGGCTACAATCTTCAGCTTTCGAACAAGTGGGTGCTCGGCGTCGAGGCCGACATTTCGTTCACGAGCCCGCTCGATCGTCCGAAGCTGGTGCCGGCGCCCTTCAACACGACCTTTGATTATCTCGGTACGGCGCGAGGCCGCATCGGCTACGCGTTCGGGACGTGGCTGCCTTATGTGACCGGCGGCGCCGCGTGGGGACGCACCCGCGTCGATCTCAATGATGCAGACGGCGAAGTCATCGGTAACAAGTCGCGCGTGCATCTCGGCTGGGTCGCCGGAGCCGGCCTCGAATTCGCCATGGGCGGCAACTGGAGCGGCAAGGTCGAGTACAACTACATTGACCTTGGCGCGCGCACCTACGGGCTCGGCGACGTGCTGCTGCCTGACGTGGCGGTGGATCCCAAGATTCACACGGTCAAACTTGGCCTGAACTACAGGCTCTGGGATACGCCGCCCTGGGTCTCCGGGGCCGCAGTCAAGCCGCTGGAACTTCCGGAATCGACGAACTGGAATGTCCACGGCCAAACCACGCTCATCACGCAGGGCTATCCTTCCTTCCACTCGCCATATCAGGGCGTGAACAGCCTTCCAGGCGCCGGGCGCACGCGGGAGACCTGGACCGTCGGCGCGTTCCTCGGATGGAGATTGTGGGAGGGCGGAGAGTTTTACTTCAATCCTGAACTGGCGCAGGGTTTTGGCATCGGTGGCACACTCGGCCTTGCAGGATTCTCCAACGGCGAGGCTCAGAAGGGTGGCGCGGAATATCCGAAATTTCGTGCGCAGCGCTATTTCTTCCGTCAGACATTCGGTCTCGGCGGCGAGCAGGAAGACGTCGCGGACGCCGCCAATCAGTTGCCGGGCAAGCGCGACATTGATCGCGTCACGGTCACGGTCGGACGGTTTGCAGTGGGCGATTATTTCGACGGAAATTCCTATGCGAAAGACCCACGCGTCGATTTCATGAACTGGGCGATGTGGGCGTCGGCCGCCTATGATTTTCCCGCCGACTTGCCGGGCTTCACGCGTGGCGCGGTCGTTGAACTCAATCGCAAGGACTGGGCGATCAGGGCCGGCTACTTCCAGGTGCCGTCGCAACCTAACAGCGACGTTCTCACCTTCAAGACCGGCGGCGCGGTGGTCGAATTTGAAGAACGCCATGCGATCTTCAGCCAGCCGGGCAAATTGCGTGTCGGCGTGTTCGCCAATCGCGGCAACACCGGCAACTATCGCGAGGCGCTCGCAATCGGCGCCGAAAATCCCGGGCTCGACATCAATGACATCATGGTGGGCGACCGCAAGGAGCGGACGAAGTACGGTTTCTACGTCAACGCGGAACAGCAGGTCGCCAACGACATCGGCATCTTTGCGCGCGCAAGCTGGAACGACGGCCAGAGCGAAATCCTGTCGTTCACGGACATTGACCGCAGCGTATCGGGTGGCGTTTCAATCAAGGGCAGTTATTGGGGCCGGCCTAACGACACATTCGCATTGGGCGGAGCCATCAACGGCCTCTCGAGTGCACATCGCGATTTTCTGGCCGCAGGCGGCAAGGGTCTTCTGATCGGCGACGGCCAGTTGAATTACGACAACGAGCGCATCCTAGAGACCTACTACGCTGTGGCGCTCAACAAGGCCTTTACCTTCACCGCCGACTATCAACTGATCACAAATCCCGCCTATAACGCGGACCGCGGACCGGTCTCGATCTTCTCAGGCCGTTTGCACGGCGAATTCTGAACAAGGCGGCTCTTATGGCACTTCAAGATATTCGGCCGCCCACACTGGGGCAGGCGCTGCGGCCCAACATCTGGGACGTCGTTGCACTGATCCTTGTGATCGGGGCGCTGGTGCTCATTGTCTACGGTGGTGAGCAGACTGCGGGCCCCTTGTCGGCGCTCGACGTTGCCCCCGTATCGCTCGATCCAGCCAATCTTCCGGCCTACGCGTTGCGAACGACGATGAGGATGTTGCTCGCAATCGTCTGCTCGATCATCTTCACATTCATCTATGCAGCTCTTGCCGCAAAGAGCCGGCGCGCCGAGATGGTGCTGATCCCGCTGCTCGACATCCTGCAGTCGGTGCCGATCCTCGGCTTTCTTACCTTCACCGTCGTCTTCTTCATGAATTTATTCCCTGGCCGCGTGTTCGGCGCTGAATTGGCCTGTGTATTCGCGATCTTCACCAGCCAGGCCTGGAACATGACATTCAGCATGTATCAGTCGATGCGCAACGTCCCGAAGGATCTGGAGGAGGCGTCTCAAAGCTTTCATCTCAGTGGTTGGCAACGGTTCTGGCGCCTTGACGTGCCGTTCGCCATGCCGGGTCTCGTTTGGAATACGATGATGTCGATGTCCGGAGGCTGGTTCTTCGTCGTCGCTTCTGAAGCGATCACGGTTGGGGATACCACGGTGACGTTGCCCGGCATTGGTTCCTACGTCGCTTTGGCGATTCAAAAGCAGAATCTCCCCGCAATCGGCTATGCACTATTGGCGATGCTTCTGGTCATCCTCGCCTATGACCAGTTGCTGTTCCGGCCTGTCGTCGCCTGGGCCGATAAATTCCGATTTGAGCAGACTGCTTCGGCAACTGCACCGTCGTCATGGATGCTTGAT
Organism: Pseudomonadota bacterium; assembly: GCA_040756765.1. GTDB lineage: Bacteria > Pseudomonadota > Alphaproteobacteria > Rhizobiales > Xanthobacteraceae > Bradyrhizobium_A. Next base: position 25,047 of record JBFLYG010000011.1, read on the forward strand.
CTGTTTCGGCGGACCCGGGCGTTGCGCGCGCTGTCGTATCCATTCGCGGCCTTGAACAAATCAGTCTCGAATCTGCACATCGCACTCCCAACCAGGCTTAGATTGCCGACCAGACGCGGCCCGCCGTCGCGCCTTATTGATGGCGTGTGGCTCATTTTTATCGTCGCAGGCACCGGCTATGCCGCCTGGAAAGTCTATGAATATCTCTCGGCGACGTTGAGCATATCGGACGTGGTCAGTGCGGTCGGATATGGTTTCATCACGCTGGCCCGCGTTGTCGCACTGATCGCGCTCGCAAGTCTGATCTGGGTGCCGGTGGGTGTCTGGATCGGGCTTCGGCCAAAGATCGCCGAGCGAATACAACCGCTCGTGCAATTTCTTGCAGCATTCCCCGCAAATCTCGCGTTCCCCGCCTTTGTCGTGATCATTGTCCGCTACGGACTCAACGCGGATGTCTGGCTCAGCCCGCTGATGATTTTAGGGACCCAGTGGTACATCCTGTTCAATGTCATCGCAGGCGCGAGGGCCTTTCCCACCGACCTGAAAGAGGCCGCCAGCAGCTTTCATCTCAAGGGGTGGCGCTGGTGGACGAAGGCCATCCTGCCGGGGATCTTTCCGTACTACATCACGGGCGCAATTACTGCATCGGGCGGTTCCTGGAACGCCTCCATCGTTGCGGAAGTTGCAAGCTGGGGCGATACGCACCTGACGGCATCTGGCCTTGGCGCCTACATCGCTACTGCAACAGCGGATGGTGACTTCCCGCGTGTCGTCCTCGGCATAGCGGTCATGTGCGTGCTGGTGACGCTCTTCAATCGGCTCCTCTGGAGGCCACTCTATGCCTTCGGAGAACGCCGCCTTCGCCTCGGATAATCAGGAGAAGCTTATGCTCGATCAAGTCAACCAGGTCTGCCTTCTCGATATTCGGAGCGTTTGCCGATCTTTTCCAAAGGGGAGCGGTGAGGATCTGCGGGTTCTGGAAAATGTCGACCTGACCATTCATTCGGGCGAGATTGTTGGTTTGCTTGGGCGATCGGGTTCTGGCAAATCAACCCTATTGCGCATCATTGCCGGCTTGATCGCGCCATCTTCGGGCGATGCGAAATGTCGTGGTGAAACCATCATCGGTCCTCCGATTGGCGTTTCGATGGTGTTCCAGTCCTTCGCACTGTTTCCGTGGCTGACGGTTCTCCAGAACGTCGAATTGGGCCTGGAAGCACTGGGCGTCGAGAGCGCAGAACGCCGGACGAGAGCGCTTGCCGCGATCGATCTGATTGGCCTCGATGGATTCGAATCCGCCTATCCGAAGGAATTGTCTGGCGGCATGCGCCAGCGCGTCGGTTTCGCGCGGGCGCTTGTGGTTCATCCGGATCTGCTGCTGATGGATGAACCGTTTTCCGCCCTCGATGTACTCACCGCTGAGACGCTCCGTACCGACCTGATCGATCTTTGGATCGAAGGCCGTTTGCCGATCAAGTCGGTGCTGATGGTCACGCACAACATCGAGGAAGCGGTGCTGATGTGTGACCGCATTCTGGTTTTCTCGTCCAATCCCGGCCGGGTTGCCGCCGAAATCAAGGTCGATCTGCCGCATCCGCGTAATCGCCTCGATCCGACGTTTCGCAAGCTTGTGGACAGCATCTATGCCCGCATGACGCAACGCAAGGAACCGAGAACCGCCGCCGTCGAAGGCATTCATGGCACCGGCGTTGGCATGGTGCTCAATCACGTCTCGTCGAATGTTCTCTCAGGTTTGATCGAGACGTTGTCTGGTCCTCCGTATAACGGGCACGCCGATTTGCCCATTCTTGCGGAAAGTTTGCAACTCGAAGCAGACGAGTTGTTTCATCTCGCCGAAGCGCTTCAATTGTTGAGGTTCGCGCAGTTGAGCGAGGGCGATCTGATGTTGACCGATGCAGGCAAGCGTTTTGCGCATCTCGAAACCGATGCCCGCAAGAAGCTGTTCGCCGAACATCTCGTCAACTATGTGCCGGTTATGGGTTTGATTCGCCGCGTGCTTGATGAGCGCCCCTCCCACACCGCTCCGGCAGCGCGCTTCCGCAACGAACTCGAAGACTATATGTCGGAGGACTACGCGGATGAAACTCTGAAGACGATCGTGTCGTGGGGGCGCTACGCCGAGCTGTTTGCATATGATGAACAGGCGGAGTTATTCAGTCTAGAAAATCCGCATTAGGAGCGACGATCACGTTAGCAAACATGCAGTCGCGACATTGGCGCTGCTCGGAAAGCAGATGAACCCAAGTCGAACAGCCGTGATGTTCGCTTCTGGCACTTTTGCGACATGCCGTGATGGCAATTGCAAGTCCGCTTACGAAGCAAGAGCAGCCATGCGGCCCCGTAGAAGGGCTCAGTTTGCCGCGAAGCAAGCCACATCGTAGGCGTTGGCCATCTTCCATAGCAGCGAGCGGTCTGTCAGCGCGGTGACCAGACCGTCGATGGCATGATGGCGGTGATCGGCGCGGTTCTTGAGAATTCCATATCGTCAGTGGACGCGAGGAACTCCTCCGCCTTGTCCTGAACGCCGGCGCAATTGTCCGATGGCGCAGACCGTTGAGTCCCCATTTGCCGCGCAGCATGCTGGTGAGGCGGCCCGGCACCACCCAGATCTGGTTGGGGTCGGTGACGGCGCCGAGGTATTGCTTGGCAAGCGGAGCGCCCTGGCCGCGAGTTGGCTCGTTCGCAGCTTGGGCTCTGGCTCTTCCGCGTTCGCCAGGTCGGTCACGGCGTCCACGAACGCGGACCTCAAGATCGTGCTCGGGCGTCGTAACGAGGAAAGGTCATGAGAGTTCAGATCTTCTCGGACCTTCACTGCAACGTCCAGCGGCGCAGTTAGTCCAGCGGAACGTAGTCATAAGTCGGTCTTCGATCCCTTACACCACTTTTGAATTGCTCGCTGGACGATTGTCGTCTTGTTGAGACAAACCTTTCCGAGGCACTTCGTCGAACGACGGCAGAATGGGCTGTAGAGCATTAGCGGGACCGGTGCGGATAGACCCGCGGCGCATTCAGACGAGCTCTTCTTAGCCTACGACAAACGGATCGGTCAGCTTCCGCATCAGAGTTCGTAGTCCTGCCAACAGGCGGAAGGTTCGTTGAGAAATTGCGTGGCGGCGTTCAATTCGGACAACACCCTGCTTACGTGCGGTCGTTCGGCGGCCGGTACTCGCGACAATACGTCGTGCTCGACAAGGCTCAAGAGCTTTTCTACGCGATTTCGAATCGTAGTCCCTTTTTTCGTAAGCTTCAGCGAAATTCGTCTGCGATCTTTAGGATCCGGGCTGCGGTTGACGAACTCTAAATTGACTAACTGTTCGATCGCCCTGGAGGCGAAGAAAGCATCAGTGCTAGTATAGCTGGCAAGTTCTTTCGCCGATAAGGGTCCAAATCTTCCAATTACGGCCATCGCTCGCCACGTGATTGGCGTCAATCCAAATTCCTGTTCCCACATGGGCGCCAAGAATCGAGTGAAACGGCTGGCGATAAGTAAGCATTGGTAGGCCACGCGGTCTTCGAGCGCGACTAATTCGTCCTCGTTGGTGCACGATGGTGTCTGCCTTTTCATACGCATTCCAGAGAAAGCTTGATCATGTTGAGTTGCAAGGACGGAGCGGTTTGCCGCGGCCGATAGGTTTTGTAGCAGAAGTAAATTCAGAAGGCGACGAACGGCGGTTCCGCCCGGGCGCTACAGAGATGTTCGTTCTGAGAGCGAAGTTCGCACTTGACAGACTTGGCCCGTTCTAACATGATAGCGAAGCGCTAGTAATTTTAAAACGGGAGGAAACATGCTTAGTGCCGAGTTGAACGACCTTCTGACGAAGGTTGATGGTGCGCCTATGGGGGACATGATTAGCCGATTTTGGCAGCCCGCCGCGCTGTCGGAAGAGTTGCCCAGCCCGGGATGCCCGCCAATACGCGTGCAGTTATTGGGTCGTCGGCTCATTGCCTTCCGAGACAAGACCGGCAGCGTCGGACTTCTGGATTCCAAATGTCCCCACCGCTCGGTGGATCTGTTTTTCGGTCGTAACGAGGGCGATGGGCTGCGTTGCGTCTATCACGGCTGGAAATTCAATATTTCCGGTCGTTGTTTGGACCTTCCAAGTGAGCCGGCTGACAGCCGAATGAAGGCCGGAATCACCGCCAAAGCCTACCCGGTGAGAGAGGTTGCTGGCATTATATGGGCCTACGTTGGACCGGAGGCCACGCCGCCCGAGATGCCCGACTTGGAACTCATGGACCTGCCGGCTGGTCACGTTTACTCGTCAAAGCGTCTGATGAACTGCAACTATATGCAGGCACTTGAGGGAAGCATCGATACTGCTCATCTCACCTTTCTCCATCGTTCGATGAAGCCTGCGGACAAGGATATTTTCGGAGTGGGCGATCTCCTGAAATTTTCGGACTCCGATGGCGCGCCAAAGTTCTTCTGCAATGATACTCCCTACGGGATGGCTATCTCGGCGCGCCGCGATGGCGACGACGACAACTACTACTGGCGCGTCACCCAGTGGTTGATGCCACTCGGCGTATTGGTTCCGACCGCGACGGATATGGTGTGCCGGGCGAATTTCTTCATTCCCATCGACGACACGAATTGTTGGTGGTACCGGATCCGCTACCACCTGACCCGGCCGCTGACCTCCGATGAGCTCGCGGAATACGAAAGCGGTGATCTGGATTACTCGCGCCGCATCCCGGGAACGTATGTTTCCGAAGGAAATAGCTCGAACGATTATCTCATCGATCGGATGGATCAGGAACGCAGTTCCTTCACGGGCATTCGCAGCGCGCAACTTCAAGACATCGCCGTCCAGGAGAGTCAGGGAGGAATCGTGGACCGGAGTATCGAGCGGCTTGGTACGTCGGACACTGCGATCGTCCGTTGTCGTCGACGCTTGATCGACGCGGCCAAAGCGCAAATCGTGGGTGATGCTCCCCCGGAGGTGCATAACAGTCACCTCTATCGGGTCCGCGCCGTCGCCATGATGCTCGATAAAGATCAGACCGCAGACGATGCAGCAAATCAGGCATCATTTCATCGACCAGACCGGTCGCACGTGGTCGAGGCGACCTAGTTCGGAGTCGCTGCGACATTGCGGCCGGCCTGAGTTCGTTGTTCCAAGAACACTCGCTTGCGGGGATGTGCTGGGTTTCCCGCATCCTCGCCGCATCCAACGTGTCACTGAGGTCACTATGGCTACCAGACACGAATACAGAGGCTCGGGCGTTGAGCTCCACTGTTTGACGTCGAAATTGGCTTCCTCGGCGTCTACCGGAAGGGGTCGAGGATTCGGCGGAATTGGCCAATGAAAGAACTGGAATTGATTGTCGCGTCGACTCGGTCGGAAGCGGAGGGGATCATGTCACTAGAATTAAGATCCCCCACCGCTCAGCCCTTGCCACCATTCACCGCTGGCGCGCATATAGACCTCAAGCTGACGACCGATCTTATCCGCAGTTATTCCTTAAGCAACGATCCCGCTGAACGGGACCGCTACGTGTTGGCAGTCAATAACGAACCGAACAGTCGTGGCGGGTCTCGGTACATTCACGAAAAGCTTTGCGCCGGTGATTTGGTCAAGGCGAATAGTCCACGCAATCTCTTCGAGTTGAATGAGCACGCTCCGCATAGCGTGTTGATCGGCGGCGGAATTGGGATTACGCCGCTCAAAGCAATGCTCGCTCGGCTCCGTACGATTGGCGCATCTTGGAAACTGCTTTATTGCACAAGATCCCGAGAGACGACGGCTTTTCTCAATGAGTTTGAGCAAATCGAAAAAGAGCAACCCGATCGGATCAAATTTCACATCGATAATGAAGTTGGCTGCACGCCCGATCTCCGGAAGTTCGTCGAAAGCGAGCCGAAGGAGTCACATTTCTATTGCTGCGGTCCGCTTCCAATGCTTGCTGCCTTCGAGAACGCGACGTCGTCGTTGCCGCGAGGACGTGTGCACACCGAATACTTTGCCGCAAACAAACATTTCTCCGAGGACAAGCAGGTCAAAATTGTCCTGCATCGTTCGAAGGTGGAGATCGACCTATTGCCGGGTCAGACGATACTCGACGCTCTGTTAGAGGCCGGCGTCGTGGTGCCGTTCTCCTGCTCGGAAGGCATATGCGGATCTTGCGAAGTCAGAGTACTTGAAGGCATTCCGGACCACCGCGACCAAGTGCTTTGCGCCAGCGATCGAGCGACCAACGAAAGGATGCTCGTATGCTGCTCACGTTCGAAGTCGGACGTGTTGGTTCTCGATTTGTAAGGTGTTCTGCGGTTCCCGCGACAATGGGCCTAGCGGATGTCGAGCTGAGATAGCCGCCTCAGACTAAGCAACATCAGAAGCGAATGGCCTAACGATGAATAGTAACTGAGCAAATATCGCGCGGCTCAGTGAAAGAAAAACAAAGCGATTTTGGGGAGGAGAAAAATGGAAGTGGCCGTTCTCGATGTTGCAGATGTTATCGAGCGTCAGAGGCTCGGTGGCCGACAATGGTTGATCGTGTTCCTTTGTGCGCTGGTTATGCTGCTCGATGGGTTCGACACTCAGGCGATTAGCTACGCAGCTCCGAAGATTGCGATGCAGTGGCATCTGACGCCCGATGTCCTTGGATCCATTTTCTCGGCGGGCTTGGTTGGTTTGATGATCGGTTATTTAGTCGTTGCACCGCTTTCCGCGCGACTGGGACACAAACGAATGCTGCTCGCGAGTACCGCAGTGTTTGCGTTATTCACGGCGCTTACAGTTGCTGCGAGCGGAGTCGGCGAGTTGATCGCGCTTCGCATTCTAACGGGAATTGGACTGGGCGCAGCGGCGCCAAGCGCGGTCTCTCTTGCCTGCGAGTACACGCCGACTCGGGTGCGAGCTACCTCCGTACTGTTAGTCTATAGCGGTTTCTCGCTCGGGTTTGTCGTGGCTGGGTTCGCATCCGGCGAACTGATCCCACGGTACGGATGGACCTCGCTAATGTTGTGCGGTGCCATTGCTCCGGTATTGCTTTTTCTTCCGATCGCTTTGTGGCTCCCGGAATCTCTACTATCGCTGCAGAAGTCGGCCAACGGCGACGCTCGTATTCATAATGAATTGAGGCGGTTATTCCCGCGGATGGACGATCTGGGAAACGCCATCTTCCGCTCCAGCGAGCGAGCCGAAACGCGTGCGGGAGTAGCGTCGCTCTTCTCGCAAGGTCGGCTTGTAGGTACGTTGGTGCTATGGCTTGTGTTCGCGGTGAATTTGGCTGAGTTCTACTTCATGCAGAGTTGGCTCCCGAAAATGCTGACCGACCTGAAATATTCAGGCGAGACCGTTGTCTGGATTACGGCGCTTCCGATGATCGCCGGAGTTATAGCGGCCGCGCCGTTAGGAGTGGCGATGGACCGCATAGGTCCTTTTGTGACGTTGTCGGCTCTCTACGGAGTCGGCGCTCTGTCGATGTGGTTGGTCGGAGGTGCCTTCACTCCCAATATCGCGTGGCTTGCGGTCACGGTATTTCTGGCTGGCTTCTGCATTAGCGGTGGCCAGAAAAGTGTTATCGGATTAGCAGCGGTCTTTTATCCGCAGAGCTTGCGATCCATCGGCGTTGGCTGGGCGCTCGGCATGGGGCGCCTTGGCGGTATCGCCGGTCCCTTGTTGGCTGGCACGCTCTATGCGGAACATTGGACTCCCGGAGAGATATTTGCCCTCTCCTCCGGACCGGTCATGGTTGCAGCTCTTTTCGTCGCTGCGCTGGGTTACTACTACCGGAGAACGCGTAGCAAACCACCATATGTGTCGGCGTCGGCCAGGGCGCTATAATGGTGGTCGAGAAGCTGAACTGAAACAATCTCCTCGCAATGCGACCTTACTGATCAAGTACGATCATGAGATGGTGCGACTTCGCGATTCGTCGCCAATTTACTTAACCGAGGGCGGCGTTGATTTCGGTGACTATACTGCGAGGTTGCTGCTGCGCAGGGCTGCGCGAAGGGTGGTTGAGCGTGGCGCGAGCGTTCCGATGTCGATAGCTAATGCTCAGCCAGAAAGGCTAACAATCGTTACGGTTCCGCAAAGGAAGGCGCCTGAGGCGGAGCGGCGCTGGATCGCGATCGGCGAGACCATAGCTGAACCGTCCTGCGTTTCGGCATCCGCAACACTCATCGCAGAGTGCACACTAACCTCAAAGCAGACCTAGCAGGTTCGGTTTGCCGCATTGTGTTGTTAAAAGGGTTGGCCATGTCTCTGATCTATCCACGCGAAAGTAATGCCGTGCACGCGCCGCGCCGGTCGCCCGGCTACAAGAGCACGGTGAAGCGCTCGCCGACCAAGCCGCTGGTCATCATTCCGCATACGCTTTCGGAGTTGACCGGGCCGGTCTATGGCCACGAGACCGTGCGCGTGAACGACAACGATCTCACGATCCAGCACACCGGCGAGCCGCTCGGCGAGCGTATCATCGTTCATGGCCATGTGCGGGACGAAGACGGCCGCGGTGTTCCTAACACACTGCTCGAGGTCTGGCAGGCCAATGCCTGCGGACGTTACATTCATGCGGTGGATCAGCATCCCGCACCACTCGATCCGAACTTCACGGGTGCCGGCCGTGCGCAGACCGACGCAGACGGTTACTACAGGTTCGTCACCATCAAGCCAGGCGCGTATCCGTGGGGCAATCATCAGAACGCATGGCGGCCGGCTCATATCCATTTTTCGGTGTTTGGCCATTCATTTATCTCGCGTATCGTGACGCAGATGTATTTCCCCGGCGATCCGCTGTTCGCCTACGATCCGATCTTCAATTCGGTGACGGACGAGAAGGCGCGGATGCGGATGGTGTCGAGCTTCGATCTCGACAACACCAAGCCGGAATGGGCGTTGTGCTATCGCTTCGACATCGTCTTGCGCGGGCGCAACGCCACACCACTGGACAATGACTGATGAGCAAGCTTACTCCGTCACAGACCGTCGGCCCTTATTTCCGGTATGGCCTGACGCCGGGCAACGACTACCAGTGGAACGACGCCTTCAGCAATGATCTGGTCACGTCGGATGTGTCCGGTGATCGTATCCGCATCATAGGTCAGGTGTTAGACGGCGACGGCAAAGTTATGCCGGATGCGATGCTCGAAATCTGGCAGGCCGATGTGCAGGGGCGTTTTTCCGATCCGCTGGATGCGCGTGCCGTGCCGAACACGGCATTCAGGGGCTTTGGCCGCTGCGGCACAGACGCTAATGGCGGCTTTACGTTCCAGACCATACGGCCGGGCTCGGTGCCGGGACCTGCTGGCAGACCGCAGGCGCCGCATATTCTTCTGGCGGTGTTCGCGCGCGGCATGACCCAGCAGGCGATCACGCGAATTTATTTCGAGGATCAGGATGCCGCCAATGCAGTCGATCCAATCCTGGCGCTGGTGCCGGCGGACCGCCGTGCGACGCTGATTGCGACCCGTGAACTGGGCGAGCCTGTGACCTATCGTTTCGACGTCCATCTGCAGGGTGACAGAGAGATCGTGTTTTTCGATCTTTGAGTGCGCACAGGCCATTGCTCAATATAATCGGCGATAGTTACGAATGCCCCATATTGTTTGCCATTGTTCGGCAGGCCAGGAGATGCCGCCGTCATCGGCGTGTTCGCCAGGGCAGGGCTTAGCCGGTCAGCGAGCCTTTCGCGGTTTGTGAGCAAAAGACTCGGAAAGCCCTGTCGAAGCGATATCGACCGAGCCGTCGCTCGAATTGCGGCAATGGAAAGCTGAACAAGCTGACTCCACCGAAGCGGCCCCTCACTCCACGATGCCGTTAAGTTCCGTACAAGCCGAGCGGATCACGGAGGCGCTTTCGAAGTTTCGTGCGTACGATTTCTAGGCGGCACTGGCACGTTGGACTTCGGGTTCGACCGATCACGTCTTCGGTAGCTCAAGTCTGCTTCTAACCCAAGCGGACCTACAAAATGAGCGGATGTTCACTTGCACCAGAAGATCCGGCCCTTTCGGACCCAGAAATGGGATCGACATCCGCCCTGTGCCCATAGCGGATTAAGAGCGCGGGCCGGAATTCAAAGTGGGCGCCGGCGTCGAGTCGAAGAGACTGCCAAACCGTTTCTGGAGCAAATGATCGACCGACAGGGCGCCAGCGCCACGGCACAGCAGCACCAGAAGCATGGCCGCCCACTGGATGTGCGTTGGCCAGGCCAGGGGATAGACGAAGATCTCGATGATCGTTGTCATTCCAAGCAGAACGAACGCCGCCGGCCGTGTGAGCAAGCCAAGCACCAGCAACACCGGGGTCGTCAGTTCGATGGTGGTGGCCATGTATGCGGCGACCTCGGGAGGAAGCAACGGCACCTTGTAGTCGTCGGTAAAAAGGGAAAGCGTCGTTTCCCAGTTCGCGAGCTTCGCCATGGCGGAGTTCCAGAACACCGTGGCAACCGCAAACCGTAGCGGAAGGGCAAGCACCGCGTAGGGAATGCCATCGAGCCAGCGAAGCACACGACCAACGATCGCGTAGGCCGAACGGGCTGACGTCGAAGCGGCGGTGTTGCTCATACTCTCCGCCTTATGCAGCGATCTGGTGATGTGGTGACGGCGTCGTGTGTTATTCCGAACGCGACAAAGCGACCGAGGGCCAGATGCTCGGCAAGAGCTGTTGAGCAATCGAAATCTCCGGCGATATCGAGTGCGACCTGCATGGGGTGGCCGGCACAAAGTTCCGTCATGAAACGCCAGGCCGGTTCATCGAGGCGCACAACCTCGACGTCTGTTCTGCGGCGCTCCGTGAGCAGATGGACTGATCCGGTTTCAATGTCGATGTTCGCCAATGCGCCATCGTCGTCCGCCAGCACCCCGCGCCAGATGTCATCGACCGGATAGTCCGCGCGCAACAGGCGGACTGAGGGATGCGCAACGAAGGCAACGCGGTCTTGTTCGCCGGGTTCAATTGCCGCAAGATTTGACAGATTGAGCGGCTCGACATCAGGCGCATGGATTGCGCAATTGATCGCCCATTCCAGCCTCGCCACGTCGGCGAGATAGACAAGAGATGCAGCCGGAGGAAACGAGCGCAGGAACTCTGGGAACTCGCCGCCATACTGATCAAGGTAGGCCGCTCCAGGCGGATGCCGGGCGATAAAGAGCTGTGCGGCGCCGTTGAAGAAATCGTCGCCAACCAGCCGCCGCACGACCGGGTAGCAGAGCCGCAGCGCTTTTGTCAGGCCGAGGAAGAATGTATTGCGATAGATATCCAGACGATCATTAGCGATGTGCCCGGCAAGCATCGCTGCGACCGCTCCGTCGTCATGCTGGACGAGGCTGCGGCGCATTGCATTTTGCAGCTCAAGCAGCGTTGGCATTTGCAGACTCGGCCTCGGCAGCAGCGATGAGGATACCGGCATGTCCTGCTTCCTGGAGCAGAACGTCCAGCGGTGGCACATCGTTATCCCATTCGATCAGGGTGGGGACTGGACCGAACCGGGCGAGCGCCTGTCGATAAAGCTCCCACACTTCGTCGCTGACGCGGGAACCATGGTCGTCGATGCGAAGCGTGTTGCCGTCAGCGAGCGGCCTGACGCTGTAACCCGCGAGATGGATTTCCCCGACAGCCGCCGGAGGCAGCGCTGCGAGATATGCACAGGCATCCCAGCCATGGTTGTGTGCGCTGACGCAGATATTGTTGACATCACAGAGGATGCCACAGCCAGTTCTCGCTGCGACGGCGGTCATGAACTCCCATTCCGGAATGATGGAATTTCCGAACGCAATGTAGGTGGATGGATTCTCGACAAGAATCCGGCGTTTTAAAAAAGTCTGGGTTTGGTCGACATGGTGACACACGACCTCAAGCGCTTCCTCAGTCATTGGTAGCGGAAGCAGATCGGCGAGATAGGTCCCTCCGACGACATTCCATGCAATGTGTTCGGACATCAAACCTGGTTCTACCCGCTCGGCGACTTTCCGGATTCGTTCGAGGTGCGCGGGGTCTATCCCTTCTGCGCTGCCAAGGGATAGCCCGACGCCATGCAGCGAAATGGGGATGTCGCGCCGGATGGCATCCAGATAGCGGAGCGGCGTTCCTCCACCCATGTAGTTTTCCGTGTGGACTTCCATCCAGGCAACATCGGGATTTGTGTCCAGCACCGGCTGATGATGCTGAAAGCGCAACCCAATCCCGGCTTTTGCCGGGATCAGACTGGTTTTGTTGACGTCGGACATGAGCCGCCTCGTTGTCAACTTGCAGTCGTCTTGCCGCCCTGAATCTTGGCGCAGTCGCCTGCCGGCAGAAGCACAAACGACTTCGTGTCGCGCGCCTGCGTCGCCTGACCGGCACAGGAATGCGCGCCTTCCGCGCAATCATTCTTGGCGGCTGCGTTGATGCCGTAGCACTTTTCAAGCTTGTTCTTGCCCATGCGCTCCATATTGTCCTTCACGATCTGGGGCGGATTGGCCATTCCCTGGGCATGGACCGTGGGGGCCTGCATGGCGAGCGCGAGCCCGACTGCGGTCGTCAGTGTGGAAGCGGTGAACAGACGGCGTTTCATGATGTTTGCCATATTTTCCTCTCCTCTTGCGTCTCGGCTTGAGACTAACGAGGGGAGGTTCGATGGCGGCCCAAGAAAGGTTAGCGGGCTTCGGAAAAATTCTTTGCTACCGTCCTGCCCTTGGCCCGTGTAATTCATGAGGATCCACCGAGCTAGAACCGGGTTCCAGGTGGTGGACAGATAAATAAAGGGCACCCGTCCATGTCGGCTGGCCGGCCTCATCGTCCTGTTCCGCTGACGCTTGTGGCGCCGTCGGAGGCGGATGCAACACGGAAGGCGGGGCTCGACTGGTCGGGTCTCATGAAGCGCGCGCAGGACGGCGACCGACTGGCATATCGGACGCTCCTTGAGGATATTGCTCCTTACATCCGTTCGCTCGCAGCGCGATGTTTCAAGCAGCCAAGCGATGTGGAAGACGCGGTACAGGATGTGCTGCTGACGGTTCACATGGTTCGACATGTCTACGATCCTCGCCGTCCTTTCGGCCCATGGCTCGTGGCGATTGCCAACCGGCGGATCATCGACCGGCTCCGCCGCGACACGCGGCAGAAAACGCGGGAAATCGAATTTTCGGCCGAGTATGAAACCTTTGCCGGGTCTGCGACGAACCTCGATACGGCCCCCTTGGACGAAGCTGCGTTGGGCGATGCGATTGAAAGATTGCCTGACGAGCAACGCGAAGCGATCAGGATGCTGAAACTGAACGAGATGTCATTGAAGGAGGCAGCAGCGGCCAGCGGTCGCTCAGTCGGTGCATTGAAGGTGGCAACGCACCGTGCCATCAGGACGCTGCGCCAATTGTTGAGACAACAGGGTGACGGTCCGTGACAAAAACGCCAGACCTTATCGATATGCTGGTTGAGTGCGCGGCCCCCGTTCGCCGCTTGCGATCGCCGCTTGTCCGCGCAGGGCTGTGGCTTTTATTCGCTGCATTTGTCATCGGGCTCATTGCCATTGCCCATGGCGTTCGACCGGATATTTCAGAGCGATGGCAGCAGCCGGTGTTCGTCATCAGCCTGACTGCCGCGCTGGCGACCGGAATTCTCGCCGCGATCGCATCGTTCAGAATAAGCCTTCCCGGTAGTTCGAGACTATGGCTTGCGCTCCCTTCGCCGGCACTTGCGCTTTGGGTGTCAACAATCGGCTATGGTTGTGTCACCGATTGGGTGAGTATGGGGCCGACGGGCGTTCGCATGGGTGAGGCTGCTCGATGCTTCGCGACACTCTTGCTGGCGAGCGTACCATTGTCGATTGCGATGCTCGTGATGCTTCGGCACGCAGCCCTGCTGCGTCCAACGACAGTTAGCGTGATGGGAGGTCTGGCCGTCGCTGCGATGACGTCGTTCGCGTTGTCTCTCGTCCATGATCTTGATGCCACGGTCATGATATTGGTTTGGAATCTTGGCTCAGCAGCGCTGATCGCTGGACTTAGTCGTCTTTTCGGCCGATCGGCGTTTACTTGGGTTGCCTCACGCCTAATGCCAACGGTTCCTGCGCGGCCTGTCGGTTGATCTTACCGTCGCTTGAATGGTGCCCGCTGGTCGGTCCGCGTAATGGTGGCAATTTGGCGCACCAACCGGGAAAATGGAAGGTGCGGTGGAGCGAGTGCGCCCCAAGATAATGACGGTCGTCGCCATCATGGCGGGATTACTGCCGATCATGTGGAGCAGAGGCACCGACTCCGAGATTATGCAGCGTATTGCCGTGCCGATGATCGGCGGCATGGTCTCTTCAACATTGCTAACGCTGATCGTGATTCCAGCGATCTACGGATTGGTCAAAGAGGCAGGCCTCAGGAAATCGAGGTCAAGGATTGAGGCGACAGTGACTTGATTTGCTAATGGGCTTGCATGGGGTGGGGCCGCACGAATGTCAGCTTCTGGCACTTTTCGGACTTAACGCGATGTCCGGCTTGTGTCCGTAATGCGCTCCAAACCAGACATCGACTAACCGTTGTCGACCAACCTCGATTGTGGGAGAGCGCCCTGGTAGACATATCGGTTCGCGTGCGTGATCCCTGTTGCGGCTGATTTAGCTACGACATTCGCCGTCGCCCAAATGGTGATGGTGGGAGATGCCGCAATCGCGGAAATTAAATTATATAGCAATATCAATTATATAAGAGTTCGCAGTTTTATTCTGAATGGCGCACCATACAGCACTTGTAACCCTCTGAGTGCTTGAAGTTATTGCGGTTTTAGCGGTGCATCGCTACACGACCTTCTACACGATGCACCACACATGCCCGCTGTCAGTCTCCCCTATCTGACCACGACCAAGACCGGCATCCACGGCTATCGCAGGCGTGTGCCTGAGAGCATCAGGGATGCTGTCGGCAAGACCGAGATCGTCAAGAGCTTTGAGAGCGCTGATCCGAAGGTCGTGAAGTTACGCCATGCCGAGTTTCACGCCGGGGTCGAGCGCATGTTTGCCCAAGCGAAGACCAGTGTAGGTATCGGCAGCGATCTTGTCTTTGAGGCTGCTGTCCGTTCGCTGAGGGCGAGGGGTCTCCCGTCCGACGATGCGAACGGCGAGTGGACTACCGCCGACCGTTCCGATGCGGTGGACATCGTCTTGGCCGGTGCAGGGATGCAGAGTGTTGATGAACTTGAGGAGGCACTTGAGGTGGCCTCCAGCGGTGAGCGAGTGAAGCTGGAGAAGGTCTCCACCGAGATTGCCATCGTGCAGGGCACAATGTCCCGGCCAAGGCCTCGGCTCTCCTATTGCCTGCGGCTGCTGCTTGAAGACCGGGCGAGGGGGCGTGACACCAAGCGGGAAGACTGGACCCGCTACGAACGTGAGCGGAAACGGATCGTCTCGGAGCTAATCCGCAGGATCGGCGACAAGGACATCACGGCGGTTTCGAGAGCCGATGCGAGATCGTTCTTGACGTGCCTCGAAAAGGACGGCTACGGCGCCGGATCAGTCAAGAAGCAGATCGCCTTCCTGAAGGCCATGTTCGATTTCGGATTTCATGAGTTTGAACACGGCGGCGTCAATCCGTGGGGCAAGCTTAAGGTCATTGTCCCGGAAGATGACGATGAGAACGGCGTGTCGTTTGAATACGCGGAGGTCCGTACCCTCCTATCCAAGGTCACTACCATCAACGATGACCTTCAGGACATCGTCCGCTTGCTGGCTTGTACAGGGGCGAGGCTAGCCGAGGTCTGCGGCCTTGAGCTGGGCGACGTTGACCTCAAGGGCGGCACTATCTCTCTGCGCTACAACTCGATCAGGCGGCTCAAGAACAAGAAGTCCATTCGCGTCATCCCGGTCGTTGATGGTCAAGCACTTGCTGCGCTACAGGCGCGGGTACATCGGCTGCAAGCCGGAGGTCGGCAAGCGCCGGTGTTCCCAAGATATGGGCGACCGAACGGTAGTAGCTCAGCGTCGGCGGCGCTCGGCAAATGGCTGACCAAGATCAAGCTGCGTGATCCCAAGGCGGACAAGCCAAAGACTACGCACAGTCTCCGGCATACGTTCAAGGACGCGCTACGTGAGGTTGGCGTTGCCCGCGACATCGCAAATAAGATACAGGGCCACACCACTGGTGACGTTGCCGATGATTACGGATCAAGCGATCTGATCGCGGTTAAGCGCGATGCTGCGCATAAGGCTTGGTCACGGATTCTTGGATAAGCTCGCCAAATTCTGAGAAAAAATGCGAGGCGCCAATGTCCATGAAGCCTGGGGCGTTTCCCCCCAGCCGCCCCATTTGTCAAATAGGAGGCTCGCGGTTGCAGCACGGTCGTCTAGAACGAGCGCTCATAAATCATTCGCTATGTTCGAGGCCCGGAAACTGCGGCGGGTTCTCGGCCGCAGGTCTTCTAGCCACGATCCGAGGTTCTATCCGCACAGTGTCCGGCTTGACATCTTCAACTGGTAAGCCAGCAAGAACGATCTGGCCATTCTCAACCCGAATGTCGCTAGTTTGAACCGAACCGTTTAGTCCTCTAGACTGTACGCTTCGCCAGAAGTAAGTGCGAACCATCCAATTCATGACGCTTCTGACGCCGACCTTGGGCCTCTGTAATACGTCCATCAACAGGTGATAGGAACTGACACCGGCTACCACGACCAAGATTGCCGACCAAATCTTAGAGCCCGTAAGGACGCCCCAAAGCAGGTCAACTGTGCCGCCAATCAGCAGCAAGAGCATTACTGCGATAATGAGGCGCTCGACGTAACGAGCTGTCCTGTTGGCGCGTCGCGCAACATCTGCGACCACTCTTCGAACCTGCTCCTTTGCCACATCGGCTTGCTTGATCGCTTCGTCGCGCTCGCCTTCAAGGCTGACTCTCTGGCGCTCGGCAATTTCTTGTTGCTGCTTGCGCTTTACGCGTTCGTCGGCGATTTTTTTATCGAACCGAGCCTTTTCCTCGGCGATAGTTGCCTCCTTCATTACGTTGAATAGATGGACGGCGTTTTCGGACGTAACGACGTTTTCATCATTAAGGGTCTCGT
Source organism: Pseudomonadota bacterium (assembly GCA_040756765.1). Lineage (GTDB taxonomy): Bacteria > Pseudomonadota > Alphaproteobacteria > Rhizobiales > Xanthobacteraceae > Bradyrhizobium_A. The sequence goes on from JBFLYG010000011.1 coordinate 42,033, forward strand.
CAGCCAACCGTCTCAAACTTTTTGCGTCAGTAAGCAGAAGCTCGAACTGTTCGGCGTTTTCTGGTGTGACTTCTCTTATTTTTGCAGCTACCGCATCCTTTACCTCTGGTCGAAACCGAAGCACTCGCTCGCAAGAAGCGATAAGATGCCCTCTTGGAATTTCGTTCTCTGCTCCCAATCCAGTTCGAAGCCATGCGATCGTCGCCAATTCCCGCTGATGGATTACTGGTCCTTCTTGTCTCGGTGTTATCAATCGCGATTCTTCGCAGTATTTTCGGGATGAGTTCACAAAGCTGCCATTGCGAGTTACGAAGACGTAGCCTGACCTGAATAGATCGCTGTTGTGCTTCCCTTCTCTCAACCGCATCGTAAGTGTCAGGCATTCCGCATCATGTTCGCGTGGAGCAACATCTGGAACCCAATAGATGCTCTCAAAATAGCTCTCATAACGGCTTGCATCGAAATGAATGTGTGTGTGCGGATATTGGGATAGCGTCATTGGGCGCACGGTGATGCCTGCGTGCCGCAATGCTGTCTCAGGATCGTTGGCAACGGCTCTTACGAAGTCTAGCTTGACCTCATTTTTTAGCAGGGCATCGTTAGTGTAGCCGTGACGCTGGGATGGATCGTTGCTCAGAAGGCTGTCGAGGTTCCGCTGAATCTCGGTGCATGTCACCGGGAAAACGACGAAGCGGCAACCAATTGCAGTTAGGGACGTAACGATTGAACGAATATCGTCCCTCAGAGCTACGCCAGAGCAACCGAGATAGTCCAGCGCTAGCGGTGTATCCAAAATGGCGGTGAGATTGGCGGTCGCTGCAACTTGAGTAGGTTTCAAGAAATCTTCTACGACCTCGGTCAGAAGGCCGATTGAAGATAGCTGAACCAGTATAGGGACGTAGGAAGGCGTTTCCTTCGAGATCGCTTGCACAAACCTCGCCGCCAAATACCTGTCGTCCCGATGGAGGGGCGTTCCACCTTCCTCAAGGCGATCCAGCAGGGATGCGTCGTTGTGTTGGACATGAAGCTTCTTGAGTTCTGCCATGAACGCAGCTTCATTGTAGGCGTCCATGGACACGAGAAAGCGAATCAGGATGTCGGTGAGTTCTTCGCGAGATCGGCTGTACGAGAGAAGGTCCGTTACCCGAGGTGGGAATTTCTCGAACTCATCAATGATGCTTTCGAGCGCCGCTGTAATCGGCCCCTCATCAGTTGTCGTCTGTGGAGGTTTGTAGCGAACGATGTACACTGCATCTGTTGCTGTTCCTCTGCGCTCCAAAAAGCCTGCTCGCAAAAGTCTCGGGACAAACTGTTCAGCAACGTCTTTTGTGAACCGCCAGCGATAAAGACGCTGCATTGCGAGAGCAAACAAGCGGGGCTCGAACATCTTCCCGTCCATCAACGAGAGGAAGGGTTCGAAGAATGGGATTAGAGCATCAAGGATGTCTTGATTACTGCCGCGAAGTTCCGACAAGACTGCGTAAACTCGCAATGCGCGGCGCGTGATGTTGCTCATAGCAACTCCGGTGAGAGATTCCCCATAATAGCGCGAAAGCCCCGCAGTTGTAGATTAGCGGGCGTACAAGCCGCTCCAGCTAGCCATCTCTGCGTGAGGGGTGTCCATTAGAGTATAGCCATGCGGACATTCCGAAATTCCTCTGAATCCATGTCCGTTAGGGTTGACATCAGTCAACGGACAGAATTATCAACGGACGGCACCCTAACGAACAAGGAGGCTCTCCCTTGGCCACGATCCTCTACGCCCGCGTTTCAACCAAGGACCAAACTATCGAGCATCAACGCATCCAAGCCGAAGCTGTTGGTTACAAGATCGATCAAGTGCTTTCAGACCACGGGGTGTCGGGCGTAAGCACACGCTTGGCCGAGCGCCCGGAAGGCAAGCGCCTGTTCGACATTCTGCGCCGCGGCGACACCCTTGTTGTTAGGTGGGTAGATCGGCTTGGCCGAAACTACGGCGATGTCTGCGATGCTATCCGTGAATTTATGCGGCGGGGTGTCGTCATCCGCACTGTCATTAACAGCATGACTTTCGATGGTGCGACCACGGATCCCATGCAGATGGCGGTGCGGGACGCGCTGATTGGTTTCATGGCAGCTACCGCTCAGGCCAACGCAGAAGCGATCAAAGAGGCACAGCGCAGCGGTATCGAGCTGGTTAGGGCATCACAAGACGAACGGAAGTATCTAGGTCGCAAGCCGAGTTTCAATCGCAGCCAATATACGGCCGCTTGTGACATGCTTGATCTATCTGCCGGCGTTAGCGAGATTTCGGCAGCGACCGGACTGACCCGCCAGACGGTCTACCGCATTCGTGATGACCGGGCGGCGGCCAACGCGACGCTTCTGAGCTGGGGCCTGTAGTTTTTATGCACGATGCGGCGCCTCGATAGATCGCCCGCGGCGCGATAACTTGCATTCGCGTTGACTTTTTTGTCATCGCGTTCGACCAAAAGCCGCGTATTTTCAATGAAAATCGTTACGACAATGCGGCTGTTTCATTAGTGTAATCAATATCTTATTGCGATTCTTCCGCTGCTGTGCTGGATAGCGGTCGGACCCTCCCGCGCAAGCGGCCAGCTAAAATCAATCGTGTCTGTCTTTGTGGGTATGGCTGCAATTCGCAGCCGTAGAGGGAATCATGCATCCAAGTTGCACCGTAAGTGGCTGCGCAAGGTCACGTGCTGGCCACTCTCGCCTCTGCTCAACCCATCGCTCCCGCAAGCGCCGACATGGCCATGAGGAGCAGCAGACCATCAGCAAGACCATGCTGAAACCGTTCATCGATAAGGTTCAGGCTCGGATCGCAAAGCAGCCCGATGCCAAGCTGTGGTCGATCTGCGATCAGCGATGGGAGATCGCGACCAGTACTTGTCGAACCAATCCGCCCGCCACGTGGCTTCGACATGTCAGGGCGGGAAATAAGGAATTGGTGCGCTTGGCGGACACGGTGTCAGGTCGCGATGTCGCCGTGACCACAATCGCAATGTATCTGTTGCAGGCTCATGATCCCGGTCTGTTCAAATCAGAAGCAGGTTTCCGACGTCAGCTCGTTCGGCGGGTGAGGAGCCTGTCCAACGGCAGCTTCTCACGTTGGAACGGAGCCAGCGATGGCCGCCAACGTCGAGCCATGAAAGAGTTAGAACCAAGGGCCGCCGAATATCTCAGCAACCTCTTGGTTATGCTGTTCGGCGCCGCCGGATTGAAGGTGGTGCGACTTGAACAGCGTGAGGAGGAGGAGCGACGTAGGGACCAGCTTGCCTACCTGAGCGCGGTTGGAGAAGTCGAGTGAGGTGCGGACCAAGAAATCGCGATGTAAAGGGCAGCTCGCATTGGCCGATCTGACATTTCTTGATGGTGTGAGGCAGTTGCGGAGCGAGGCAGGTCCGCCCGCTCCCTCTGAGCCCACGCGACTAGGGCTGAATGCAATACGAACGTGCGAAGCTGTGTTCCAGCCGCGCAACGTACATGATGCATTTCTCGCTAGCGACGGCCATATAAACACCTTGGCTGAGGCGGTGAAGGACGGCGGGGTCGATGTGTTCGATCCCCTTTTGGTCTGGTGGAGCGGGCAAGCTTGGTATGTCATCGACGGTCATCATCGTCTTGACGCCATCCGCCAAGCTCACGACGACCGTCCTAAGCTGGGTATCACCGATGTTCCGGTTAAGGTGTTTTCGGGAAGCCTAGACGACGCCATTGCCCAATCGGTGGCTCGTAACTCCAAAGACAAGCTGCCTATGAAGCAGGCGGATAAGCTGGAGAGCGCGTGGAGATTGATCGCTCTCAACAGCGCAATGACCAAGGACCAACTCCGGGATGTTACGTCCGTCTCGCTACGAACGATTGCCAACATGCGCAAGAAGCGCAGGGAGTTGGTCGATCAGGGGCTAGACCCGATGGGCTTGTCATGGCTGGACGTTAAGGCTGGTCAGAACTCGCAGAATCCGGATGAAGGATGGATAGAACGGCAGGCCCGTGATTGGATGGAAAAGCTGGTGAAGGCTTTCGGCAAAAAGCTACGGGAACAGCCCGAAATCGCGGCTAGGATGTTGGAGCTTTACAGCGAAACACTTCCTCGTGAGTTGGTTCGGTTTTGGCCCGATGAGGTCCAGTCTGAGGCCGATGACTTGAGGGAATTAGAGTTCTGACCGCGGCCATCGGGCGCCACAAACGGCGATGGGTGCATTCCCTATACCGTTCATTTGCATAGCGGGGTGCAAATGCACCCTATCCCGCTGCTGCAATCGCGCTCCAGTCACTACACAAAATGCACCCCACCCCTCTACACGCGGCCGTTGGTATGGTCATAATTTACGAATAAAATCAATATCTTGCTTGTTGGTCGGAATGGGTGGCGTTCCGCCCCTGGGCACCATCCTGCTTCGCGCGCTGACGCGCTTCGCAGGATTGCTCCCCCTTGAACATTGCGAAGCAGATGCCCTCCGAAGTCTTGGCGGCGGGGGCTGCCTGAATGCGCGACGTGGACCTGCTGCAGAGCGAAGCATTCGCGGGCCAGTGCTACGTCGGCGTGACCTCCGACCTGAGGAAGCGGCTCGCGGACCACAACGCCGGAACATCTCCGCATACGTCCAAATATGCTCCCCGGAAGCTGGTGACTTAAATATTGCGTTCTCCGACGAGGCGAAGCGCGATGTCGTGTTTGCGACAGATGTGTCTCGCAACTCGGATGGCATGCGCGGTCGTGGCGCTGCCGTTGGCTGATCCCCGCACACTCGAGAATCCAACACCTGGGCTCCCGCGCGAGAGGGGCGCATGGACCGAGAGGGGGCCGGAACGAACGGCCCTTCGTCATTGCGCCACGCGCAAAGGTAAACCCCGGATTGGCTCGATTATCATCGCCCGGCGCAGCGCCTAGTTTCCTTGTCGAACACGTCAGTCAAGGAGATGGGCATGAGCCAGCTGTTCGAGCCGATGAATCTGAATTCCCTGCGATTGCCGCATCGCATCGCGATGGCGCCGCTGACGCGGTCGCGTGCCGGAGAGGGCAACGTGCCGACATCCATGACCGTCGAGTACTATCGCCAACGCGCCGGCGCCGCGCTCATCGTCACCGAGGCCACGCAGATCTCCCAGCAGGCCCAGGGCTATGCCTGGACGCCGGGCATTCATACCCCCGCGCAGATCGCAGGATGGCGGGCGGTGAGCGACGCGGTTCATGCCGAGGGCGGGCGCATCTTCCTGCAGCTGTGGCATGTCGGCCGCGTGTCGCACCCGAGCCTGCAGCCGGGAGGCGGGCTGCCGGTCGCGCCGACGGCGATGGAAGTCCCCGGCAAGACCTTCATCGTTGATGACAATGGACAAGGCGCGTGGGCCGCGATTCCCGTGCCGCAGGAGCTGACGCTCGCAGGCATCGCGCAGATCGTCGAGGACTATGCCCAGGCCGCTCGCAACGCGCTGGCTGCAGGCATGGATGGTGTCGAGATTCATGCGGGCAACGGCTATCTGCTCGACCAGTTCATCAACAGCAGCAGCAATCATCGCGCGGATCAGTATGGCGGGAGCCCCGAGAAGCGGGCCCGTCTTCTGATCGAGGTCGTCGACAGAATCCGCAATGACGTCGGCTCCAGTCGCGTTGGGGTTCGCCTGACCCCGATGGGGCGGTTCATGGGGATGCATGACGACACGCCGGAAGAGACGTTCGGCACCATTGTCGACGAGCTCGACAAGCGGGGCCTAGCCTATCTCCATCTGGTCGAGCCTGAGATCGTCGGCACGCAGAAGGATGAACAGCATGATCCGCGCTGGGATGCCATCGTGCTGGGTCTGCGCCGGCGCTACCGCGGCGTCTTGATGCTCGCAGGCGGCTATGACGCGCAAAAGGCGGAGTTGGCGCTGGCGTCCAACAGAGCCGACATCATCGCCTTCGGCCGGCTGTTCATCGCCAATCCGGATCTGCCCGAGCGCCTCAAGCGACATGCGCCGCTCAACGCCGCCGACCCGGCGACGTTCTTCGGCGGGACATCTGCCGGCTATACCGACTATCCGGCGCTGAATGGCTGAGGATCCATCCGTCCTGGACGCCGACAAGGATCCGCACCGATCAATTCAATGAGCCGGTTGAGCTCCGGCAAACCGAAAAGAGAAACATCATGTCAACGATCAGCCTGGCGCCATCGGGCGCCTCCCACGGCCTCTCACGCCTGACGACCTTCGCGATGGCCGGCGCAGCCGGCGTTGCGGTCGCCAACATCTACTACAATCAGCCGATGCTCGGGCTGATCGAGAAGGAGCTGCCCGGCTCCTTGATCGGCCTGATCCCGACGGCGACGCAGCTCGGCTACGCGGCAGGCCTGTTTCTGCTCGTCCCGCTCGGCGACCTCGTCGAAAGGCGGCGGTTGATCGCGGGCCAGTTCGTTCTTCTTGCGATTGCGCTCGCGCTGGCCGCAATCGCACCGAGCCCGCTTCTGATCGTTCTCGCCTCGCTCGGCGTCGGCATTTCCGCGACCGTCGCCCAGCAGATCGTTCCGTTTGCCGCGCATCTGTCGTCGCCGGCGCGGCGTGGTGCAACCGTCGGGACGATTCTGGCCGGCATTCTGACGGGCATCCTGCTAAGCCGGACCCTTGCGGGGTTCGTGGCGACGCACGCCGGCTGGCGCGAGATGTTCTGGCTGGGCGCGCCGATGGCGCTCGCCGCTGGCGGCCTGATGATGGCGGTCCTGCCGCACAGCGAGCCTGACACGCGACTGGGCTATGGCCGGCTGTTGCATTCCATCTTCCACCTCTGGCTTGAATTCCCGGCGCTGCGCCCTGCTGCGACGACGCAAGCCATGATCTTCGCCGCGTTCACCGTGTTCTGGACCGTCCTTGCGTTCCGGTTGCAGTCGCCAGCCTTCGGGCTCGGCGCGGATGTCGCCGGTCTTTTCGGTGTCGTTGGCGCGGTGGGGGTGTTCGCGGCGCCGATCGCCGGGCGGTTCGCGGATGCGCGCGGGCCGGCGCCGGTCGTCGCTCTCGGCGCAGCTGTGACGCTGCTATCCTGGGTGGTCTTCGGTGCGTGGACGTCCCTGGCGGGTCTCGTCGTCGGCGTCATTCTCCTCGACTTCGCCATGCAGTCCGCACTCGTGTCGAACCAGCACATCGTTTTCGCGCTCCGTCCCGAAGCCCGTGCGCGCCTCAATACGATCCTGATGGGAGCCATGTTCCTGGGCGGGGCCGTCGGATCCGCCGGAGGCACGCTGGCCTGGAACGCAGCCGGCTGGCCCGGTGTGGTGATGCTTGGTGCGGGCCTTGGCGCACTGGCCACCGCATTTCAGCTTGTCAGCCTCGTTCGGAAAGCCCGTTGATCTCTGATGGAGCTGAACGCCGCCGGCCACAACGCGAGCATCGCAGCAATGCGATGCTCGCAGCCGTTTTGCGGGATGAGCTTTCGAGGCCGGAGGGCGACGCAGATATCGCGCAAATCGCAACGCCGTCCGGATGCGATCATGAGCTGCGAGGCCGCTACCTCTGCGGCCGGCTGCGGCGGGAAGGACGCGCAGATGACGGCGGCGCCGCTTGCCGGCGCTCGGGTTTCCAGTCCTGGTCCCAATAGGGCGGCGAGCCGAAGCTCTTGGCGAGGAACTCGGTAAACGCGTGCACCTTTCCCGACGTGCGTCGGTCCGCCAGGTACACCGCATGGATCCCGCCGTCCTGCGGCGTCGTCGACGCCGGGCGACCGACGTTCGCCTGCCAATCCTCCAAAACCGGCCGTAGTACCCCATGCGCCAGGTCGCGGCCGATGAGCCAGGTCGGCATCAGCACGAGACCCAGGCCGGCAATCGCGGCCTCTCGCAGGGTTTCAGAATGGTTGGCGCGCAGGTTGCCGCGCACGCGCACCTGCTCACTCTCTCCGGATCGCGCAAAACGCCAGGTCCGATCTCCGGTTGAGTAGGAGAAGGTCAGGCAGTTGTGGTGCGCGAGATCGGCCGGAACACGCGGTTCGCCGTGAGCGCGGATGTAGTCGGGGCTGGCGCACACCACGCGTCGATTGGGGGCGAGCTTGCGCGCGATCAGGCTCGACGATTCGAGGCTGCCGATCCGGATCGCGATGTCGATGCGATCCTCGACCAGATTGACGACGTTATCGGTCATGACGAGCTCGAGCTCGATGCCCGGGCATGCACTGAGGAACTTGGGCACGATCGGCGCCACGTGCAGGCGGGCAAACGCCACCGGAAGGCTGACGCGCAGCAGCCCCCGTGGCGGGCCGGAGACCTCGCTCACACTGTGATTGGCTTCATCGAGATCCGACAGGATGCGAGAGGCCTGCACATAGTAGGCTTCGCCAGCGGGCGTGAGGGTGACGCTGCGTGTCGACCTGTTGAGGAGAACCGCCCCCAGGTGCTCCTCGAGCGCATCGACCTGGCGCATGATGGACGACGTCGCTGCGCCGGCCTTTCGCGCCGCCTTGGTAAATCCCCCTTCGTCCGCAACTGTGACAAACGCTTTAACCGCTGCAAAAACGTCCATCTGATCCCCATTGCGCTGTGCGCAACGGTCTTATCAAAAGCCGGCTCATATGTCTGCTGCATCTCGGGACCGGCCGTTTGCGCTCCTGTGGCATTGAAGCCAAGGCGCCTGTGTCTGGGAACGTGCGTCTCGGACATGCCCCATTCCCTCAGGTCTCAATCTCCGACGAATGACAAGTGTTCGGTCCGCGTTGCATGCCCGGCACGCGCTAATCGCTCTACGCTTCCGTGCGGTTCTCAGGCAAACCACGTTCGTGGAAGCCGTCAGCGCGTCGCTGCGTTGCTGCTATTCCATCGTGCCACTCCGCGGATGACACGTGAGGCACGAGGCTGACAATCCAGGAACACGGAAACGAGATGGAAAAGCAGAGTGCCGCTCCCGGTGGGATCGGCTTCGTCCTGTTCGCATTGGCCATGGGCAGCTTCGCGATCGGCACCACTGAATTCGCGACCATGAGCCTGTTGCCCTATTTCGCCTCCGATCTGCGGATCGACGAGCCGACGGCGGGCAATGTCATCAGCATGTATGCGCTGGGCGTCGTGGCCGGCGCGCCCGTGCTCGCCGTTCTCACCGCACGTTTGGCGCGCCGCAACGTCCTGCTGCTGCTGATGGCCATGTTCGCCATCGGTAACGGCCTCAGCGGCTTCGCCCCGAGCTATCGTTGGATGCTGGCGTTTCGCTTCCTCAGCGGCGTTCCCCATGGCGCCTATTTCGGCGCCGCGGCCGTGATGGCGGCGTCGCTGGTGCCGTTCAACCAGCGCACCCAGGCCGTCGGCAAGATGTTCTTGGGCCTGACCATCGCCACGGTGCTAGGCGTCCCGCTCGCCAACTGACTGGGGCAGGCGGTCGGCTGGCGCTGGAGTTTTGGCGTCGTCGCTGCGCTCGCTGTTCTCACGTTCCTGCTGATTGCGTCGTTCGCGCCGCACGACCGGCCCGATCCGAAGGCGAGCCCGCTGCATGAGCTCAGCGCGCTGATGCGCGGCCAGGTCTGGCTCACGCTCGCCATCGGCGCCATTGGTTTCGGCGGCCTGTTTGCGGTCTACACCTACACCGCGACGACGCTCGTCGAGGTCACCAAGGTTTCGCCGGCGTTCGTGCCGGTGGTGCTGGCGGCGTTCGGCCTCGGCCTGACGATCGGCAATCTCGTCGTCCCGCGGTTCGCGGACCGCGCGGTGATGCCGACGGCGGGAGGGCTGCTGATCTGGAGCGCTGTTGCGCTGGCGCTGTTTCCCTTCGCCGCCGCGAACGTCTGGGCCGTGATCCTCGATGCCTTTCTCATCGGTCTCGGCGGTGCGCTCGGCGTGGTGCTGCAGACGCGGCTGATGGACGTCTCGGGCGAAGCCCAGGCGCTTCCCGCCGCGCTCAATCACTCGGCCTTCAACACCGCCAACGCCCTCGGCCCCTGGCTCGGCGGCCTCGCCATCTCCGCTGGTTACGGCTGGACCTCGACCGGCTGGGTCGGCTGCGCGCTGGCCCTGGCCGGGTTCGTCATCTGGCTGCTGGCGGTGGCGATCGAAGGCAAGAGCGATCGAGAGGCGCCGCGGTCGGCGGAAGCGTGAGCTTCGCTCCTCGAGCACCCGCGGCTCCACGTATCTCGGTTCCCGCTGCGATCGTCGAGCGATCGTGGGCAACGGTATCGTGCTAGAAGCCCCTTCGACATCCTGCTAGAAGCGGCGCCTCGCTGCGAAGCCCAGGGGCGGGGGATGTTATTGTCAGTTGCCGGCGCCATTCGGCTTCGGGGAATTCGATGGTCGGTCATGCTACTCCTGGTTGCTGCCGGCCTCCTGACCGGCTGCGGTACCGGTCCCGAGCGCGTCTCGATCCCGGCTGACCGGGCGTCGGCCGCGAACATCGCACAGGTCGAGCTCGCGCGCTTCTGGGGCGACGAGGTCACACCGGCTCTGCGCGCCCTCATCACCGAGCAATACGCGCAGACGCGCCAGGCTGTTCGGTCCGGCGGCCGTCCGTCGAGTGCCTTTGAACATGTCGATTTCCTCGCCATTTCCGGCGGAGGCGCCGACGGCGCATTTGCTGCCGGATACATGATGGGATGGAGTCAAAAGGGGGATCGTCCGCAGTTCGAGGTCGTGACCGGCGTCAGTACCGGCGCTCTCGCCGCTCCGTTTGTTTTTCTCGGCCCCACGCACGATCAGGAATTGCGTGAAGTGTTCACGCAGTACGGGGACAGCGATATCTACAACAACCTGGGCCTGGCCGGTGTGATGGGGCGCGGCCTTTACGACAATGCCCCGCTGCGCCAGTTGATCAACCGCTATCTCACCGATGGATTGGTCGACGAAATTGCATCGCAGTACCGGATTGGCCGCCGCCTTCTGCTTCAAACGACCAATATCGATGCGCAGCGTCCTGTCATCTGGGATCTGTCGGCCATTGCGGCGAGCCAGCGACCTGATCGACGCCAGCGCATGATCGACATCTTGTTGGCGTCCGCGTCCATCCCCGCCGTGTTCCCCCCAGTTCGGATCGATGTCAGCGTCGATGGTCAGCCCAGGCAGGAGTTGCATGTGGATGGTGGGACAGTGGCGCAGCTGTTTTTCGCACCTCCCAATGTCGAGCTTGCGGGGTATGAACGGCGCAATTTCGGTCGTGCCCGCTCGCGAACGCTCTATCTCATCCGCAACGGACGCCTGGCGCCGCAATACGAAACGACAGAAGAAAGCACGCTCGGGATCGCGCGCCGGTCCATCGAGACGCTGATCAAATATCAGACGATCTCCGATCTGGTGCGACTGCAGCTTCAGACCACGGCTGCGCGGGCCAAGCTTTACTACACCGCAATCCCCGACCGGTTCACGCTCAAGCCGCAATCTGATTTCGATCGGATCTATATGCAGCAGCTCTTCGCCGTCGGGGAGGAAGAAGGCCGCCTTGGACACTGGCGCATGCAGCCCCCGCTCACGCCAGTTCAGGCGGTCGATCCCGGCTAGTACTGCGCGTGGCGTGCGCTGACACGCCGGCCGTCCTTCACGGGAGAACCGCGCCCCCATACGAAAGTACTGCCTTCCGCCGAGCGAATGTAGGGGGCCGGGATCGCCGCCAACTGACGTTATATCGCGCCCAAGTCGCGAAACTGGAGCCGCGCAGCCGGAAACGCGCGTCGTTCTCGCAGACGTTAGACATGGGAGGGAAGCTTGGTGCGCCTGCTTTTGCTGTTGCCGTTCATCGGCCTGATGATCGTGCCGTTCTACAACGTCCACGATCCCGTTCTGTTCGGCTTCCCGTTCTTCTACTGGTATCAGCTCGCCTGGGTGCCGCTGACCTCGCTCCTGACCTACATCGTCTACCGGAGCGCGCGCCATGCTGACTGATGTCGACGTCCCCGCGCTGGCGGTCTTCATCGCCTTCTTCGTTCTGGTTACAGGGATGGGTTTCGTCGCGTCGCGCTGGCGCAAGCCCGAGACGCTGGCCCATCTCGACGAGTGGGGGCTCGGCGGCCGCAAGTTCGGCACCTGGATCACCTGGTTCCTGGTCGGCGGCGACTTCTACACCGCCTATACCGTGATCGCCGTGCCGGCGCTGGTTTATGCGGTCGGCGCCTACGGCTTCTTCGCGCTGCCTTACACCATCATCGTTTATCCCTTCGTGTTCGCGGTGATGCCGGTGCTGTGGAAGGTCGCCAAGGACAAGGGCCACGTCACCGCCGCCGACGTGGTGCGGGGATCCTACGGCTCCCGCGCCCTGGAGCTGGTGGTTGCCGCCACCGGCGTACTCGCCACCATGCCCTATATCGCGCTGCAGCTGATCGGCATGGAGGTCTCCATCAAGGCGCTCGGCGTGCACGGCGAGATCCCGCTCATCCTCGCCTTCCTGGTGCTCGCGCTCTACACCTATTCGTCGGGATTGCGGGCGCCGGCGCTGATCGCCTTCGTCAAGGACATCATGATCTACATCGTGGTGATCGCCGCGATCGCGATCGTGCCGTCGAAGCTCGGCGGCTATGGTTCGATCTTTACCGCCGCGGACGCCGCATTCAGCGCCAAGAAGGCGGGAGGCATCCTGCTGTCGCCGGCGCAGATCGTGCCCTATGCCTCGCTGGCGCTGGGATCGGCGCTCGCGGCGTTCATGTATCCGCACACCCTGACGGGCATCTTCGCGGCGTCGAGCGGCAATACCATTCGCAAGAATGCCGTGCTGCTGCCGGCGTACACGCTGCTGCTCGGTCTCCTGGCGCTGCTCGGCTACATGGGGCATGCCGCCGGGCTGAAGCTGGCGAGCAACAACGACGTCGTGCCGGCCCTGTTCAAGACACTGTTCCCGAGCTGGTTCGCGGGCTTTGCGTTTGCCGCGATCGCGATCGGCGCGCTGGTGCCGGCGGCGGTCATGAGCATCGGCGCAGCCAACCTGTTCACCCGCAACTTCTGGAAGGTCTGGATCAACCCGGCGGTCACGCCAGCGGGCGAAGCGCAGGTTGCCAAGATCACATCGATGCTGGTGAAGGTCGGAGCGCTGCTCGCGATCCTGCTGATGCCGACGCAGTTCGCGCTCGACCTGCAGTTGCTGGGCGGGCTCTGGATCCTGCAGACGCTGCCGGCTCTGGTGTTCGGTCTCTATGTCGGCTGGTTTTCGAGTCCGGCGCTGCTCGCCGGCTGGGCCGCCGGCTTCGCAGGCGGCTCATTGATCGCCTGGCTGGACGGGCTGAAGCCGCTGCACACCATCGACTTCGGCATGGGTCCCGTCGCGGTCTACACCGGGCTGCTGGCGCTCGCGCTCAATGTGGTGGTTGCGGTGGCGGTCAACCTGGTGCTGAAAGGGGTGCCGCAGGGCCGGCTGTCGCGCGAATCCGCCTGATCTCGATCCTGCCGACGGCCGGGGCTACGCGCCCGGCTGTCGGCTCGCGCGTTCTCTTTTGGGGGAAACGCGACCAGCCCTGGTTTTTTGATTTGACGCGTTCTCTTCACGCGAACCGGTCCCCACTTCGCTCGAAAACGCTTTAGTATCCTGCCGCGAGCCGGCCGCCGGGTGCCGCCTCGGGCCATGGCGGCGGTGGGATATCCTGAGTGAGGACCTTGTGCAGGGGTGGTTCGTTCTCGCGATCGCGGCGGCCTACGTCACCACGTTGTTTCTGGTGGCGTGGTGGGGCGATCGCCGGGCCGTCGATGGCCCGCTGGTGTCACCGACGTCGTGGGTGGCGGCGGTCAGCTATTGCCTGACGCTCGCGGTCTACAACACGTCCTGGAGCTTCTACGGCTCGGTCGGCCGTGCGGCGACGACCGGCCTCGACTTCGTCACGATCTACGTCGGCCCCACGCTGGTGCTGCTGTTCGGCCAGCGCTTTCTCGCCAAGGTGATCGCGATCGCCAAGGCCCAGAACGTCACCTCGATCTCTGACTTCATCGCCGCGCGCTATGGCAAGAGCCAGTCGCTGGCGGCCTTCGTGACGGCGGCATCGCTGCTCGGCGTGCTGCCCTACATCGCGCTGCAGCTGAAAGCCGTCGGCAAGAGCTTCGACTACCTGACCCTGCAGCCGGAGCGGGCGGGCAGCGCCGCGCTGCACTTCTGGCAGGATTCCGCGTTCGGCGTCGCCGCGTCGATGGCGCTGTTCGCGATCGTGTTCGGCGTGCGCCATGTCCATGCCAGCGAGCATCATCGCGGACTGATGCTGGCGATCGCGTTCGAGAGCGTGGTCAAGCTGCTGGCCTTCCTGGTGGTGGCGCTGTTCGTGCTGTTCGGCATCTCCGGCGGGCCTGACGCGCTGCTGGCGCAGTTCCATGCCGATCCGCAGATCGGCCGGATCCTGACCTTCGAGCCGACCCAGCCGGTGTGGCCGTCGACCATCCTGATTTCCATGATCGCCTTCCTGTGCCTGCCGCAGGCGTTCCATGTCGCGATCGTCGAGAACGAACGGCCGCACCACACCCGCACAGCCGCATGGCTCTATCCGGCCTATCTCGTGACCTTCAGCGTCCTGATCCTGCCGATCGCCGCGGCCGGGCTCGCGCGGTTCGGGTTGACCATGGATCCCGACACCTACGTGATCTCGCTGCCGATCGCCGCCAATGCACAGGCGATCAGCCTGATCGCCTTCGTCGGCGGGCTCTCGGCGGCGACCGGCATGGTGATCATGACGGCGGTGGCGCTGAGCACGATGCTGTGCAACGACGTCATCATGCCGCTGCTGCTGCGCTGGCGGTTTCTCGGCCGGCGCGCCGCGACCTGGTCGGTGTCATCCACCCTCGTGGCGGTCCGCCGGATCTCGATCGTCGGCATCCTGCTGCTCGCCTATTTGATGCACCGGCTGGTCAACCAGAGCTATCCGCTCACGGTCATCGGCCTGCTGTCGTTCGTGGCGGTCGCGCAGCTCGGGCCGGCGTTCGTCGGTGGGCTGTTCTGGCCGCGGGCCAACAAGGCCGGCGCGTCGGTCGGCATCACCGTCGGCTTCCTGATCTGGGGCTACACGCTGCTGCTGCCGGCCGCGGCGCCGCTATGGCCGGCGATCGGCGACATCGCGCGTGACGGGCTGTGGCATCTGCCCTGGCTCAGGCCGGACGCGCTGTTCGGCATCGAGGGGCTCGATCCGATCTCCCACGCCACGCTCTGGAGCCTTATCGGCAACGTCGCGTGCTTCGTGCTGTTCTCGCTGCTGGGCCGGCAGTCGACCGTCGAGCGCAACCAGGCCGCCGTGTTCACGCGCGGCGCGGCGCAGGAGGCCGTGCCGCAGCTGTCGTCGCGCGTCGTCGTCCGGCTTGACGATCTGCGGTCGCTCGCCATCCGCTTCGTCGGCGCCGAACGCGGTGCCGCGGCGTTCGACCAGTACCTCGTCGCGCGTCGCACGGGCACCGGGCCACGGCTCGACCAGTCCGGCCTCGTCGACATCGATTCGATCCGCTTCACCGAAAACCTGCTGGCCGGCGCCATCGGGGCGCCGTCGGCGCGGGTCGTGATCGCCGCATCGCTGGAAGGACACTCGCTGTCGCGGCGGGCCGCGATGGCGATGCTGGACGAGGCGTCGGAGGCGCTGCGCTTCAACCGCCGCCTGCTGCAGAGTGCGCTCGAAAGCGTGCCGCAGGGCATCTGCGCGTTCGACGCGGACTTCAACATTACCGCCTGGAACGGCCGCTTCATCGAGCTGCTGGACCTGCCGCGCGACCTCGTCCATGTCGGATTGCCGCTGGCGGAGCTGATCGCGTTCAACGTCGACCGCGGCGAATATGCGGCGGCCGAGCTCGGCGCGCTGCTGGTCAATCGCGACCTCACGACCCAGACCTGGCCTTACTCCTACGAGCGGACGCGCCCGGACGGTACGGTTCTCGAGATCGTCTACGACCGCATCGCGGAAGGCGGCTACGTCTCGACCTATACCGACGTCACCGAGCGCCACCGGGCGGCGGACGCGCTGCGCCGCGCTAATGAGGATCTCGAGCGGCGCGTCACCGAGCGCACGGAAGCTCTGGAGCGCGCCAAGGCCGAGGCGGAGCAGGCGAACCTCGGCAAGACCCGTTTCCTCGCGGCTGCCAGCCACGACCTGCTGCAGCCCCTCAACGCGGCCCGCCTGTTCCTGTCCGCCCTTGACGAGAGCCTGCGCGTGCCGGGCGCCGAGGCGCCGCGGCCGGACGGCCGGGAGCGCACGCTGGTCGGCAGTGCGATCACGGCGCTGCATTCGACCGAACGCATGCTCGACACCCTGCTCGATATCTCCTCCTACGATTCGCGGGCCGTTCAGGCGGACTTCAATGACTTTCCGATCGCCGACCTGCTGGCGCAGCTCAGAATCGAATTCTCGGCGCTGGCGCGCGAGCGTGGACTTCTGCTGCGGGTGATCGACTGCAGCCTCGTCGTCCGCAGTGATCCCCATCTGCTGCGCCGCATCCTGCAGAACCTGCTGTCGAATGCGGTCCGCTACACCCCGCGCGGGGATATCCTCTTGGGATGCCGGCGCCGCGGGAGCGAGTTGCGTATCGAGGTCTGGGATACCGGTGTCGGGATCGCGGCGGAGGATCAGGCCCGGATCTTCGAGGAATTCCAGCGCCTGACGCCGGGGCCGGACAAGGGGCTCGGCCTCGGCCTTGCAATCGTCGACCGCATTTCCCGCTTGCTGCGGCATGCCGTTGATGTCCGGTCGCGCCGCGGGCATGGCTCGTGCTTCGCCGTCACGGTTCCGCTGGCCACCGGTCGGGGCGTCGCGCTGCGGCCGGAACCGGCGCCGGACATCATGTCGCCGGCGGAGGTGCCGCTGACCGTGCTGTGCCTCGACAACGACGCCATGATCCTGCAGGGATTGACGGCGCTGCTCGAGGGCTGGGGGCATCGCGCCATCGTGGCGGCGGATGCGCAGGCAGCGCTGGCGCTGGCCGCGGCCCATCAGCCGGACGTGGTGCTGCTCGACTATCACCTCGACGGCGGGCGGAACGGTCTGGACGTGCTCGATGATCTCCGGCACAGCGGCGACAGCCGCTTCGGGGCGCTGGTCATCACCGGCGACCGCAGCGAGGAGGTGCGCAGGGCGGCGCGGGCGCGGGGCTGCGAGGTGCTGCTGAAGCCGGTCAGGCCGGCGGCGCTGCGTCGGTTTCTCGGGGGCGAGGCCTTGAGCCGCCAGCGCGGAGCGAAGGAGGGGAGCGAGCCGGCATGACCATTCGCATTGTCGTCGGTGATGATCACCCGCTGGTCCAGGCCGCGCTCCAGAGCGCGCTGACGTCGGTGATGAGCGATCTCGACATCGTGGCCTGCCCGTCGCTCGAGGAGGTGCTGGCTGTACTGGCGGAACGCCCCGACGAGATCGACCTCGTGCTGCTCGACCTGACGATGCCGGGGATCGAGGGCTTTGCCGCGCTGTTCGTCTTGCTCGCGCAGTTTCCGACGGTGCCGGTTGCGATCATTTCGGCGCGGCAGGACGCGGCGACGATCCGCCGGGCGATCGCCTACGGCGCCTCCGGCTACATTCCGAAGTCGCTCAGCCTGCCGGCGATGGCCGAGGCGATCATGAAAATCCTCGCCGGCGAGATCTGGATGCCGCCGAACATCGGCGGCCGGGGTTCCGTCCAGGCCGCCGACGTCGAACTCGCCGCGCGCCTGTCGTCGCTGTCCGCGCAGCAGATGCGGATTCTGGCGATGATCGTCGAAGGCCGGCTCAACAAGCAGATCGCCGGCGAGCTTGACATCGCCGAGCAGACCGTCAAGGGGCATGTCTCGGCCATCCTGCGCAAGCTCGGCGTCGGGTCGCGCACCCAGGCCGCAGTGCTGGCCGAGCGCCTGTCGTTGGGGCGTCAGACGGTGGAACGTCCATCGGGCGATGGGCCCGCGTGAGCGCCGCCTAAGCGGACAGCGCCATCGTTTTCTCCGCCAGTGACGCGCACGCACTCTGCGCCGCCGGAAGCCGCGCCGCACGCACATAGTCCCGCGGCGTCAATCCGAACCGCGCGCGGAACGCGCGGTTGAAGTTCGAGAGGTCGCGGAAGCCCGAGGCGAACGCGATGTCGGTGATGCGGACCTCGCGGCCGCTGCGCCTGGCGAGTTCGACGAGGTTGCACGCCAGCTTCAAGCGCTGCTCCCGCAGCAGCTGCACGAAGCTCGTCTCATGCGCCTGAAAGTCGCGCTCGAGCTGGCGCGCGGAAATGCCGATGCGGTCGGCGAGCCAGGTCAGAGAGAGTTCCGGCCGGGCGACGAAGGTCTCCATCTCGCGGATCGCGAGCTCGAAGCGCGCGCTCTGTGACAATGTCCTGCCGGCGATGCCGGCGCCATCGCCGGCGGCGAACGCCAGCCGAGCCAGATCGATGAGGTAGTCGGGCCGTACCTTCTCCGCGGTCTCGCGATGCTTCATGGCGCCGAGAACGTAGGTATGGAGCCGTCGTGCGGCGGGCGTCGTCACGCTGATGGCCTCGCCGACACGGAGCGGGCCGGCTGCGTCGGCCAGCGACGCGGCGCGCGGCAGATGCAGCGAGATGCAGTGCGGCCGGGAGTCGTCGAAGACGATCTGCAGCGGCTTCGTCGAATCCAGCAGATAGAGGGTGCCCGGCATGAGAATGGCGCTGTCGTCGCGCTGTTCGATCCGGGACGAGCCGGCGAGCTGGATGAGCAGGAAGAGATGTTCCTGATCGTCCTGGCGAATGCCCTGGCGGGTGCGATCGATGCGGCGAATTCTGCCGGCGAGATTGGCGATGTCGAGGCCGCACAGCCGTTGCGCCAGGAAGTGGCCCTCGACCGTGCGCTGATCGTCGTGTGGGACGGCGTAATAGTGCCCGCAGGTGGACCGCAGGGCATCTTCCCACGCTTCGAAAAGCATGACCTCGTTCCTCCGTAGCGCGTGTCCTCCGGCGCCATGTTCGACTACGGCGTCCATTTCTCTGAACCATCTTATCGCTGAATGCGGCGCTGGGAAGCAGCGGACCGCGCAATGACGGCTGGAGTTTGGCGGAAAAGTCCAAGTCAGGCGGGGGCGCTCCCTTCAGGATGACAAAAAAGACCATCATTCGGAGGAAAATGGACATGACTGGCTATAAGCTGCTGATCGGCGGGCGTCTCGTGGACGGCGATTCCAGCATGGATGTCATCGATCCGGCGACCGAGGAGGTTCTCGCGGTCTGCCCGCGCGGCTCGGTCGCGCAGATGGACGCCGCGGTCGCCGCGGCCAAGGCCGCGTTTCCCGCCTGGGCGCGCCGCCCGATCGGCGAGCGCCGCGCCATGCTCG
Source organism: Pseudomonadota bacterium (assembly GCA_040756765.1). Lineage (GTDB taxonomy): Bacteria > Pseudomonadota > Alphaproteobacteria > Rhizobiales > Xanthobacteraceae > Bradyrhizobium_A. The sequence continues at coordinate 61,162 of JBFLYG010000011.1, forward strand.
AGGCCCTGGCCGGCGCGATCGAGGGGCAGCAGAGCGAATTGGCCCGGCTGCTGACCCAGGAGCAGGGCAAGCCGCTGGCGGAGGCCACGGCCGAGATCATCTACACCTGCGCCTTCATCCGCTATCTCGCGAGCCTCGACCTGCCGGTCAAGGTAATCGAGGACAGCGCAACGCGCCGCATCGAGCAGCATCGCCGCCCGCTCGGCGTCGTCGGCGCGATCATCCCGTGGAATTTCCCGGTGCTGATCACCGCCTTCAAGATCCCGCCGGCGCTGCTCGCCGGCAATACCGTGGTGATCAAGCCGGCGCCGACGACGCCGCTGACCACTCTGAAGCTCGGTGAGCTGATGGCCGAGATCTTTCCCGCGGGCGTCGTGAACATCGTGACCGACCAGAACGACCTCGGCGGCCACCTCACCCAGCATCCTGATGTCGCGAAAATCTCGTTCACCGGGTCGTCGGCGACCGGCCAGAAGGTCATGGCCAGCGCCGCCAGCACGCTCAAGCGCCTGACGCTGGAACTCGGCGGCAATGATGCGGCCATCGTGCTGCCGGGCGCCGATCCCGATGTCGTCGCGCCCGGCATCTTCGGCGGCGCGTTCATGAACGCAGGCCAGGTGTGCCTCGCCATCAAGCGCGCCTATGTCCACGAATCGATCTACGACGACGTGGTGGATCGCCTCGCCAAGCTCGCCGATGCCGCGGTGGTCGACAACGGCCTGCAGCAGGGCGCGACCATCGGCCCGCTGCAGAACCGCATGCAGTACGAGAAGGTGAAAACGTTTCTCGCAGATGCGAAGGCCGACGGCCGCATCGTCGCCGGCGGCGAGGTCGAGGACCGCCCGGGCTTCTTCATCCGCCCCACCATCGTCGCAGACATCGACGACACCTCGCGGCTGGTGCGCGAAGAACAATTCGGTCCGATTTTGCCGGTAGTGAAGTATTCCGATCCGGAAGATGCGCTGGCGCGCGCCAATGCCTCGCCCTGGGGCCTCGGCGGCTCGGTCTGGGGCAGGGATCGCGAGCAGACGCGCGACATCGCCCTGCGCATGGAATCGGGCACCGCGTGGATCAACAAGCATCTCGACTTCGGCCCGAATATTCCGTTCGGCGGCGCAAAGCAGTCGGGCACGGGCGTTGAATTCGCCGAAGAGGGCTTGGCTGAATTCACCCAGATCCATATCGTGAATGAGGCGCGCTGAACCGGCTGTCGCTCCAGCCGGGACATCGAACGCCAAGCCAATCCGGCATCGGCCTGTGTGAAGGCACGCGCAGGCCTCTGTCGAGCGATACTTTTAAAAGAAGCGATTGGGAGGAATGCATGAGACGATCAGAATCCCCGCGTGAGATGTCACAACGGGCTGAGGGACGCGCGCCATGGCGGCGATCGTTGCCGGTCGTTGCCGCGATTGCGGCCACCGTCGCGACGTTCGCGATGGCGCAGACATTGCGGGCGGAAACGCCGTCGAAAGGATCGCCCGAGTTCGTCAAGAAGGTGACGTCGGCCGTCGATGACGCGGCGATCCAGGCCAATGCCAAGAGCACCAAGGACTGGTTGTCCTACGGGCTCGACAACGCCGGAACGCGTTACAGCAAGCTCGACCAGATCAATACCGACACGGTCAAGAAGCTCGGCCTGAAGTGGTCCTACAATCTCAAGTCGATCCGCGGTGTCGAATCGACGCCGCTGGTCGTCGACGGCGTGATGTATGTCACGGCGTCGTGGAGCGTCGTGCATGCGCTCGACGTTCGCACTGGCAAGCCGCTGTGGACGTTCGATCCCGAGGTGCCGCGTTCGATCGGCTACAAGGGCTGCTGCGACGTCGTCAATCGCGGTGTCGCGCTCTACAAGGGCAAGGTCTACGTCGGCGCCTATGACGGCCGCCTGATCGCGCTCGATGCCGCCACCGGCAAGAAGCTGTGGGAGAAGGACACGGTCATCGACCACAGCCGCTCCTACACCATCACCGGCGCGCCGCGCATCGTGAAGGGGCGCGTGCTGATCGGCAACGGCGGCGCCGAATACGGCGTGCGCGGCTACATCACCGCCTACGACGCCGAGACCGGCGCGCAGGCGTGGCGCTGGTTCGTGGTGCCGGGCGATCCCAGTAAGCCTTATGAAGACGACTCGATGGCGAAGGCGGCCAAGACCTGGGATCCGGCGGGCAAGTACTGGGTCGCCGGTGGCGGCGGCACGCCGTGGGATGCCATCACCTACGATCCCGAACTCAACATGGTCTACATCGGCACCGGCAACGGCTCGCCGTGGAACCGCAAGTTCCGCAGCCCCGGCGGCGGCGACAATCTCTATCTCGCCTCGATCGTCGCGCTGAACGCCGACACCGGCAAATACGTCTGGCACTATCAGGAGACGCCCGGCGATTCCTGGGACTACACCTCGACCCAGCCGATGATCCTTGCCGACATCGCCATCGACGGCAAGCCGCGCAAGGTCGTGATGCACGCGCCCAAGAACGGCTTCTTCTTCGTCATCGACCGCACCAACGGCAAGTTCATCTCGGCGAAGAACTTCGTCGATGTGAACTGGGCGACCGGCTACGACAAGGACGGCCGGCCGATGGAAGTCGCGGAGGCCCGCGGCGAGGCGCCGTTCGATGCGATCCCCGGACCTTACGGTGCCCATAACTGGCATCCGATGTCCTACAACCCGAAGACCGGCCTCGTGTACCTGCCGGCCCAGAACGTGCCGATCAACCTGACGTCGGAGAAATCGTTCACGTTCAACGAGGTCGCGCCGGGCAAGGCGCAGAGCGGCACGGGGTGGAATCTCGGCTACGCCGTCAATGCGGTGCCGCCGAAGAGCAAGCCGTTCGGTCGCCTGATCGCATGGGACCCGGTCAAGCAGCAGCAGGCCTGGGCGCACGACTTCGAGTCGCCGTGGAACGGCGGCACCACGACCACCGCCGGCAACCTCGTTTTCCAGGGCACCGCCGACGGCCGCTTCGTCGCCTACAACGCGAAAACCGGCGACAAGCTGTGGGAGGCGCCGGTCGGCACGGGCGTCGTCGCGGGGCCTGCAACCTACATGGTCGACGGCACGCAGTACGTGTCGATCGCGGTCGGCTGGGGCGGCGTCTACGGTGAGGCGGCGCGTGCCACCGACGTGGAGATGCCCGGCACGGTGTACACCTTCGCGCTCGGCGGCGACGCCAAGCCGCCGGTGTTCGCCAAGATGGCGCCGCAGAAGCTCGTGGAGGGCGTCGCCTACAAGGCGGACGACGTCGGCCCCGGCACGCTGCTCTATGTCTCCAACTGCGCCTTCTGCCATGGCGTGCCCGGTGTCGACAAAGGCGGCAACATCAAGAACCTCGGCTATTCGGCGCCCGAGACCATCGGCCACCTCAAGGACATCGTGTTCAAGGGGCCGTTCATCGATCGCGGCATGCCGGACTTCACCGGCAAGCTCTCCGAGGATGACGTGACCAAGATCGCGGCCTTCATCCAGGGTACCGCGGACGCCATCCGGCCGAAGAAGTAGCGCGTTCCGCCTGCGCGGCGGGATGGATCTGCTGCGTCGTGGTTCACGGACATTGCGGCGGTGGCGGCAGCCACCGCCGCATTTTTATTCAGCGCCGCGCGGGAAAGAGGTTGTCGGCCATGAAGTCGATGAACGCGCGCAGCTTCGGCAACACCTGCCGGTTCGGCCACAGCACGCGGAAAGCGATGGCGCCGTCCGGATCCGACCATTCGTCGAGGATGCTCACCAGGTCTCCACGCGCCAGCGCCGACTGGACGGCAAAGTCGGACAGGCAGGCGATGCCGAGGCCGCGCAGCGCCATATGCAGCAGCACCTCGATATTGCCGCAACTCATGCGGGGCGACAGGCGAATGTCCGCGCCCTCGCCATTCGGCCGCAGGGGCCATTTCTGCAGTTGGCCGGTGGTGGGGAAGCGATACAGTAGGCAGGCATGCCGTGCCAGATCCGCAGGTTGCACGGGCGTGCCGTGGCGGGCGAGATAGTCCGGGGTCGCCACATAGACAAAGCGGCTTTCGCCGAGGACCCTGTTTATCAGGCGTGGATCGGCTCCGTCGCCGGTGCGAACCACTGCATCGAAGCCTTCGCCGATGACATCGACCAGACGGTCGCTGAAATCCACATCCATCTCGATTTTCGGATAGCGCTCGGCGAACGCCGACAACACCGGCTCCATCAGGCCGCTGACCATCGGCAGGCTGATGCGCAGGCGACCGGTCGGCTCCGCGGCGGCGTCCACCAGCTCACGCTCCGCCGCGGTGAGTTCATCGAGTATCCGGCGGCAGCGTTCGAGGAACAGGTCGCCCTCGGCGGTCATCGCGACACGGCGCGTGCTGCGCTGGAACAGGCGGACGCCGAGCTTTTTCTCCAGGCGGGCGATGCTGCGGCTGACGGCGGGCGGCGAGATGCCCGAGCGTGATGCGGCGGCCGCAAAGCTTCGGGTTTCCGCAACCCGAACGAAGATCACCAGGCTGTTCAGGCTATCCACGACGACACATTCATTACACTAAAGTTATCAATCAAATGATCTTCAGGCCATTTTTTGGCGATTACAACATAAATAGCACCATTGGCCCGTCACTCGCGTTGCTGCGCCGTCCCATGCGGTTGCAGCGGCCCGACCTGAAAGGCCGTCATGACCTCCCATCGCGAATCCACCATCCAGGCTCTGCCGCAGGACGTCCCCGACATCGGTCCGGCGGAGATGAACGTCGCGCGCCCGTCGCTGGCGCTCGTGGCGCTGGCCATGATGGCCTTCGGCATGGGGACGACGGAAACGATCGTCACCGGCCTCTTGACCGACATCGCCCGGGACCTGATCTCGCCGGAAATGACCGCCGCCGCACTGCAGGCGGCAGGATGGCTGGTCTCGGCTTACGCGCTCGGCGTCGCGGTGGCCGCGCCGCTGCTGACGGTCCTGACGCTGGGGTTTCCCCGGCGTGGCATTCTGATCGTGGCGAGTGCGACCTTCACCATCGTCCATGTGATGTCGGCGCTATCCCACGACTACTGGCTGCTGCTGGCGACGCGCATCATGGCCGCCGGCGTCCATGGTGTGGCCGCCGGCATTGCTCTCGTCACCGCCGCGGAGCTCGTGGCCGACGACCGCCGGGGGTGGGCGATCGGGGTCATGCTGTCCGGGTTCACGGTCGCCAATATTCTGGGCGTTCCTCTCGGCACGTTTCTCGGCAGTGCCTTGGGAGATTGGCGTTCGGCGTTCTGGGCCATCGCGGGGTGGGGCGCGGTGGCGACATTCGCCCTGTTCGTGCTGTTGCCGCCCATGCCGGTCAGGCGCGGCGCTTCGCTCACCCGCGAGATCGGCGCCTTCACAAACCCGTTGCTGCTGCTGGCCTTGCTGGTGCTGGCGCTGGCGTTCGGCAGCAGCTTCGTCGCCTTCACTTACATCAAGGCGATCCTGGAGAACGTCACCCACATGGCGCCGACGACGGTGACATTGGCCCTGCTGCTGTTCGGTCTCGGAATGACCGTCGGCAACATGATCGGCTCCAGGACGTCGGATCGCTGGCCGCTGCACACGATCTTCGCGAGCCTGTCGCTGCTGGTCACGATCCTGCTGGCGTTCACGGTGACCGCGCATCACGCGGTCGCCGCCCTCGTGACCATTTTCCTGTGGGGCATCGGCAGCTACGCCTTCATGCCCGCAGTGCTGCTGCGCGTCTTCCAGCAAGCGCTGTCTGCGCCGAGACTGGCATCGGCCATGAATGTCGCGATCTGCAACGCCGGCATCAGCGGCGGCGCGCTGCTCGGCGGCTATGTTGCCGCAAGCCCGTGGGGACTGATGGCGACGCCGGGCGTCGCGGCGCTGGTCGCGCTGCTGTGCATGGGCGTGGTGACGTTGTCGGTAGGGCTGGAGACAAGCCGACCCCTCGGCTGACCATGTGCGAATTGGCAGGACGGCCTGCCCGCCGCGGTTCTCCGCGGGCGATAGCCCAGGCAGACGCCGATATGCTTACCACATCGCTAAGCAATGGAGTGGCGTTCGACCAGATGGGGAAGCTTTTGATCAACCGTGCTGGTTGGAGCAGCCGTTCAGAACATATTTCGTAACCGTCGCTGGCGTACTCAGGCATCCCGCCCCCGACGATCCCGCGCCATGCCTCTCGATCAGTTTTCGCTCTTTGTCGCCATCGGCTTCTCCGGCGCCTCGCTCGGGCTGACGCTGTTTCTGATGTGGAGCGTCGCTCGGACCGAGAACCACCTGCTGATCTGGTCCGCGGCCCTCGCCTCCCTCGTCGCCGGCGTTGTCACCTTCATCGGGGTCATCGATCGGTATGACGCGCGCCTGCTGCTTGCGTCCTTCACTCTGCTCATTCCCGGATTCGGCTTTCTGTACGCCGGCTCCGCGCGGTTCTGTTCCGGCCGATCGAACTGGGGCATCGCCTGCGCCGCCACGGCTGCCAGCATCCTCGCGACGTCGGCTGCGTTCCTCACGGGATATTCCGGAACCGGCACGATCGTCGCGAACATCGTCATCGGCGTCCTGCTCGCCCTGACGGGCCATCAGTACTGGACGGCGCGCGCCGAATTCCCGCATCTGATGGCCGCCAATGCGGGGCTCTATCTTCTGGTCGCGCTGTCATTCATGGCGTGCGGCTATGCCCTCGCGGCGCAAGGGCAGTTCGTCCTCAGCGCGCGTCCGGCCAACTGGGCCGAAGACGTCAACTCCATCGCCGTGATCATCGGCCTGACCGGCATCGGCACGATCTCGCTGACCCTCAACCAGGCCCGCATCGCCAGCCGGCACAAATCGGAAGCACGGCTCGACGCGCTGACCGGGCTTCTCAACCGTCGCGCGCTGTTCGACGGCCCGTCCGTTTCCCTTCCGGCCGGAATGGCTGTCGTGGTGTTGGACCTGGATCACTTCAAGCGGATCAACGATCGCTTCGGACATGATGCGGGCGACCGGACATTGCAGGCTTTCGCGGATCTGATCCGCTCGAACCTGCTGCCGGAGGATCAAGCGGCGCGCATCGGCGGCGAGGAGTTCTGCATCGTGTTGTCGGGTGCCAGCGCGCGCACGTCACGGGCGATCGCCGAGCGCATCCGGACGCAGGTCGAGGCACTGACCGTCGTGACGCCCATGGGTGTCGTCAGCACGACGCTCAGCGCCGGTATTGCGCAGTCCACGGGCCTCGAAACGCTGCAATCGCTGATCGCCCGGGCGGACGAAGCGCTCTATGAAGCCAAGGCCGCCGGCCGCAACCGCATCCGCACCGCCGGCCCGGTGAGGCCGGCGGACGCGGAGCGCAGCGCTCATCCGATCGTCGCCGCACCGCCTCTGGCTGAAGGCGTGTCGGAGAGGCGGCCGGAGATGGTGGCGGATGACGCACGGCCATCGAACTGCGCGTCCGTGTGAGTGATCCGATCCGCGATCGTTCACGGACCGCCTCAGTGCTCGCCGTCACCGGTGATCCATTGGCGCCTGTCGCCAATCACGACGGTTTTGCCTGTTAGCTGATTGTCACATTTTGTTTTTAAGGTCCGGCCGCCGCAGGCTCCGACGAGCAGCAGCACCGATCTGCGGTTGGTCGTGCCGTCATTCGATGCAGGAAGCCAAAAGCTGGCGGCGTACTTAATGATGTCATGCGCCGAGAAATCGAGCTGCGGCCGGGTCATGGTAGGATGTGGGAGCGCTTTCTCGCTGTCGGTGCGGGCATCTTCGTTGCCGTGAGCTTCCCATCGGTGACGGTGGCAGAGCGCCTCGAGGGCGCTCGGGCATCCGCGCCGGTTGTTTTTGACATTGGCGTTCAGCCGCTGGCGGCGGCGCTCGATGTCTATAGCGCGACCACCGGGCTTCAGGTCGTGTATGACGCCACCCTGGCTGCAGGACGCCGTTCGCGAGCCGTCGCCGGAGCCATGGCGCCCGACACGGCTTTGCAGCTTTTGCTCGAAGGAACCGGCCTCGTTGCGGTCTATGCGGCCGCAAATACCTTCACCATCATGCCCGCGGCAGCGGAGCGAAGGATACCAGCGGCGTCTGTGACCAGCTTCATGCCTTATCTTGCCGCGGTTCAGACCAGCGTCGAGAAGGCGTTTTGCCGATCTTCACTGACGATACCTGGCGCGTATCGCATCGAGTTCAGGTTCTGGATCGGCCCGGCTGGGGAGGTGCTGCAGCCCGAATTGCTCACGTCGACCAATGACGAGGCGCGCGATCAGGCCATCTCCGGCGTCCTTCGAGCCCTGACGATCGGTCGGCCTCCGCCGCGCGAAATGCCGCAGCCGGTTGCCATGGCGGTGTCTCCGCGTCCGCCTGCCCAAACCGGCGATTGTGGTGCGGCAGGGGTGGGTCTCGCGAGGTCGGTCGCGCGATGACGGAAACGACATGGACGACCCTCCGTCAGGTTCTGGTCGAGCGTTACGACGAGCTGCGCCGTCGACTGGCGAGGCGTCTCGGCTCCGAGGAGAAGGCGCGGGAGACGCTGCACGAGACCTGGCTTCATCTTCGCGACAAGAGTGGCCCGGGTGTGGTCGAGAGTCCGGTCGGATACCTGTTGCGCAGCGCGCTCAACCTTGCCGTGAGCCGGGAGCGGCAGGAGGCGCGCCGAATCCGGCGGTTCGAGGTGCAATCGATGCTCGACATCGTCGATTCGGCTCCCGGCGCGGAGCGCGAGCTCGAAGGGCGCGAGCAGGTCGCGCTCCTCGAGCAAGTGCTCGACGAACTCACGCCACGCCGCCGGACGATCCTGCTGGCCTCCCGCCTGGAAGGTATTCCGCTGCGGCAAATCGCTGATCACCTCGGGATCTCGCAGCGCTTCGTGGAGCTCGAACTCAAGGCTGCGCTCGAGCACTGCGCCAGGCGGTTTGGCAAGAAACTGACCAGGCGCTTCGGTCCGGCGCCGCGAGAAACGTCTTGATGAGTAAGCGTCAGGACGTTGTTTATGGTGGCTGGCTGCCCGCGATTGTGAAAGAAGCGCCGGATTGATGACTGATTTCGACGATCTGTCCGAGGAACTGTCCCCGATCGAGAGGGAGGCACTCGTGCGCGTCCAGAAGCTCGGTTCTGGTCGGGCCACGCGCCGGGAGATCGAGGACACGAAGCTGTGGGGACGTCAAAGCAGCGCTCATGGCGAGGCTTTGGCGCGTGCGAGCCTGCTGTGGGACCGGATCGGTCCGGCCGGTCACAATCTGCTGAAACGTCGCGGCGAGGCCGTCTTGCCGGGCTTTCGAGCCGAGCCTCGTCTCACGCGACGGGCCGTGCTGGGAGGCGCTCTTGCGACCTCGGCCGCCGCCTGCCTCGCCGTGTGGCCTCCGCTCGAGCTTTGGCCTTCGCTGCACGATGTCATGGCGGATTATCGCACGGCCGCCGGCGAGCAGCGCAGGATCACCATTGATGGCGGGGTTACGGTGACTTTGAACACCGGCACGAGCATCAATGCGCGCTTCGACGGCGATCGTTCGGACCGCATCGAGATCCTGACCGGCGAAGCCGTGATTTCAACGGAGGTCGCCGCGAAGCGGGATGTGCGTGTCGTTGCGGGGGACGGCGAGATCAGCGCCCAGCAGGCCCTGTTCAACGTCCGCCATGACCCGCGCCGGACTTGCGTGACCTGTCTTGACGGCGCGCTGCGGGTTGATCGTCACAATGCCATGGTCGAGCTGCGCAAGGGGCAGCAGGTCGACTATGGGGCGCCGGGGCTGGGAATGCCGGTGTCGGTCGATCCCGTCGAGGTCGCCGCCTGGCAACAGGGATTGTTGATCTTTCATGACGCTCCGCTGGGGCGCGTGGTCGGGGAGATCAATCGGTACCGGTCGGGCCGGGTCATGGTGACGAACGCGGAGCTGGGGCGCCGTCTCGTCAACGGCCGGTTTCGCATCGACAATATCGACGGCATTCTCACGATGTTCCAGCAAATCTTCGGCGCGAAGGCGACACATCTGCCCGGGGGCATCGTGCTTCTGAGTTGACCTGGCCGAGCGCCAGGCACGGAGCCGCTGCCCGCACGCGGAATTTCCAAGCCGATCTCATTTTTTTGTTCGGTCCTGCCCATCGGGCGGCGTCCTTGGGAACGAATGGCTCGTCGCATGATCATGTTCGTGTGACGAGCATCGGTGCGGTCCGGCGCGTTGCGCCGCTCCGTTGCTTCCTTCCAGAGGACATCAGATGCCGTCTCGCCAGAAAGTTGCCCGCGTTTCGCGTTCGTGTCTGCGCCGGGCGGAGAGACATTCCGCGGTGCCAAGCCCGGTGTTGGTATCGCGAGCCGCGCTGCTCGCAGGAACCAGTCTGCTGGCGCTGCTGATGGCCACACCCGATCGGGGGCTTGCCGCGCAACTCGGCGGAGGCGGCGGTGTCCCGGCCACGACCTATGCCACCGATGCCGCGACCCTGGCCACTCAGCAGGCGGCGGTTGCGGCCCAGCAGGGTCAGAGCGCGATGCGTCGCTCGATCGAGGCGATTCAGGCGATGCAAGGCATCCAGGCCGCGGCGCGCACGGCGGCGGCGGCCACGCAGCGCTCGGCGACGCCGCCACAGATTGCCGTGCCCAATGGCCTTGCGGCCGGCGGCCTACAGGCAGCTCCTGGCGGTACGTGGAGTGGCGCCAACGCGCCGGTGCAGAGCGCGAACGGCAGCGGTACCACGGTCACCATCAACCAGACCGCGCCGCAGGCGATCCTGAGCTGGCAGACCTTCAATGTCGGCAGCCAGACCACGGTCAACTTCAATCAGCAGGCGACGACCTGGACGGTGCTCAATCGCGTCAACGGCAACACCGGCCCGAGCCAGATTCTCGGCCAGATCAATGCGCCGGGGCAGGTGCTGGTCATCAACCAGAACGGCATCATCTTCGGCGGCGCCAGCCAGATCAATGTCGGCTCGTTGGTGGCGTCGACGCTCGGCATCACCGATCAGCAGTTCAGGAGCGGCATCGTCAACCAGCAGGCCTACGATGTCGTGAACCACAAGGTGTTCGATCCGGTCTTCAGCTCTAGCGGGGCAGGGACGGCAGCGGATGTCGTGGTCGAGGCGGGGGCGATGATCCAGACGGCGCCGCCGACCTCGGTCACGAACGGCGGCGGCCACGTCTATCTGTTTGGCGGCAATGTCCGCAATAGCGGCAGCATCGTCACGCCGGACGGTCAGGTGGTGCTGGCCGCGGGCAATGCCGTGTATCTCACCCAGAGCGCGGATCCTGCCGTGCGCGGTGTCGACGTCAATCTGCAGAATGGCGGCGCCGTGGTGAATACCGCACAGGGGCTCATCAGTGCGCCGACCGGCAGCATCACGCTGACCGGCCTGAACGTGAAGCAGGGTGGCATTCTCGCAGCGACCACGTCGGTGGACCAGGCGGGCTCGATCAGCCTCATTGCGCGTGACGGCACCTTCGTGCAGGTGATCCAGAGCGACAACTTTACGACCACCAATTACTACGTGCTGCCCACTCGGCTGGGCACGGTCGAGCTGTCGCCCGGCAGCCTCACGACCATCCTGCCGGAGGAGAACGGTCGCGCCGCGCTTGCCGGCCAGCCGCAAGGCCAGTCGCGGATCAAGGCGTCGGGGCAGATGGTCAGCGTGCTCGGCGGCGCGGCCATCGTCGCCCCCGCCGGTCGTGTCATGCTCGAGGCGTCGGATAACGCTCTCAGCTTGTTTGCACAGGATTTCCCGAACACGTCCGGCTTCTTTCCTTCCTACGCGCAGGATGCCGGTCGCGTCTATGTCGCCGACGGCGCGGTCATCGACGTCTCGGGCCTGCAGGCTGTCCCGATTGCGGCGTCGGCTGACGTCGTGCAGGTGAATGTGCGGGCCAACGAGCTGCGGGATGCGCCGATCAATCGCAACGGCCCGCTCTACGGCACCGACGTCTGGATCAACGTGCATGATCTCAACGCGGTGGCGCCGGATCGGATCTACACGGCGGGCGGGCTGCTCGAGGTCTCCGGCTGGCTGGGGCTGGCGTCGCGCAACATCGACCAGCGGTTGACCTCCGGCGGCGCCGTCAGCGTGTTCTCGACCGGCGACGCGATCCTGCGGCCGGGCGCGTCTATCAACATCGCCGGTGGCTCACTGCAGCATCAGGCCGGCTACGTGCCGTTCACCCGTCTCATTGGCGCTGACGGGCGAAGCTACGACATCAACGATGCGCCGGCGGGCGTGGCCTATGTCGGCGTCGCGGGCCGGTTCGTCGTCAATCACGCCCACTGGAGCGTTCAGGAGACCTATGTCAATCCGCTGCTCGGGGGCGGGCAGCGCTATCAGGCGGGCTATCTCGAGGGCATGTCCGCGGGCAGTTTCTCCGTCGCGTCGCGCGAGATGGAGGTCGACGCCGCGGTCAATGCCGTGGCCGTCAACGGGATATATCAACGCAATGCAGGGAGCAGGGCGCAGGCGGGCGCGCTCGTCATCGGCGGGGCGGGTGGTCTGCTGATTCCGTCCGATGTGCTGATCGCGCCAGCGACCACGCCTCCCGCCGACGTGTTCGCCAGCAGCACAGTGGTCAACGGGGCGCGTGATCCGGCGACGCTGCTGCCGCCCGATCTGCAGCAGACGCTGTACCTGTCAGCGGCAACCTTGAGCAACGCCGGCTACGGCAGCATCGCCATCAGCAGCGGCTCCGGCCGGTTTGATCCGGTGAGCAACCAGCCCGTCTCCGGTGGCATCAGCGTCGTGGGCGGCACGACGGTTCGCGTCGCCGACGGTGGTTCGATCAATCTGAGCTCGGGTGCGACGATTTCCATCGATGGCCAGCTTGTCGCACATGCTGGAGCGATCACGCTCGACACGTCGCAGGGGACGCTGACGGCCCGGCGCGATGTGGTGCTGAAACCCGGCGCCGTGTTCGACGTCACCGGTCTGTGGACCAACGATGTGCCGAACCCGAGTTCCGCTGCGCCTGCGCTGCCGAATGGAGGTACTGTTGCGATTCACGCTCAGGGCAGCGCGCTGATCGGCGCGGGCGCGGTGATCGACGCAACGAGTGGCGGCTGGCTGCAGGCCAAGGGAGGCGCTGCCAGCGGACCCGTGACCGGTCGCGGCGGCGATATCAGCATCATCAGCAACTATCTGGTCCTCGGCCCCTATGGCGTTGCGCCTGCCGCCTATCCGGGACGCATCGCTTTGAACGGCCAGTTGCGCTCCAACGGCTTCGATGGTGGTGGCCGCCTGACACTGGCAACCAGTGACATCCGCATCGGAGGCCCCGATCCGGGCGATGGTCGGACGCTTTGGCTGGATCCGTCGTTGTTCACGCAGAGCGGATTCAGCCAGTACAGCCTGATCAGCTACAATGGCCTGACAGTCGCGCCGGGTACCGACATCGAGCTGCATGCGCAGCCGCTGGTGCTGACGGCGGCCGCGTTGACCGCCCCCACCGGGTCCAGCATGGCGGGCCTCGCCGTGCCGGCGGTGCCTCTGCCTTTTCAGAGCGCGCGTCCCGTCAACCTGGTGCTGAGCGCGGTCGATCCGTTGACTGGCACGCTGGTGGTCGGCGCCGGCGTCCGGATCAATGCCGACCTGGGCGCGACGGTGAAGCTCCATGCCGGGCGGCAATTGACGTTCGATGGCGTCATCAATGCCCCCGGCGGGACGATCAATCTCGATCTGTACGGCCCGCAACGGTCGGATCCGACACAGACACTGTGGGTCGGGGCGGATGCGCAACTGCTGGCACGCGGAAGGGTACAGACCTTCCTGGATGCGAGCGGCCAGCCGGCATATCGGTCGTGGACAGGCGGTCGCGTCAACATCAACCAGAACGGTGCTGATCCCGACGCCTATCCTTACGCGTTGTATCCCGGCTCAGCGCCAGCCGGCACGGTTCCCGGCGCGGTGTCGGGCATGGATCCGCTGGGCGTGGTGGTGGTTCAGGCAGGCGCGCTGATCGACGTGTCCGGCGGGGCGGGGACGATCTCGTTTCCGGTGCGGTCCGGACTGTCGCAGACGTTGATGTCGTTGCCGCAAGCGACCGACGCGGGCGCGGTCAATATCATGGCGTCCCAGGGCTTGCTGCTCGACGGCACGCTGATGGCGCAGCGTGGCGGGACCAGCGCAGCCGGTGGCAGTCTCAGCATCGATCAGACCATGTGGGTGTCGCACTATGGCGACTCTTATCTGCAGCCGGTCGGCCAACTGATCCTCACCCAGGCACCGCAGTCGTTCGCGCCCGCCGGATTGAAGGTCGGGGATGCCATTCCGGCTGCGCTAAGCGGCCAGCTGCATGTCAGCGCGAGCCAGATCACGGCGGGCGGCTTCACCAGCGCGTCGCTCGGCGCCGTCGATGCAGTGACGTTCAGCGGTGACGTCAGCCTGCGCGCCGAGCGCAGCCTGGCGATCAACGCGCGGGCGATCAGCGCATCTCCGGGTGCGAACGTGCAACTGACATCGGCCTATGTCGATATCGGCGGCGGCCAGCGCAACACCGGCTATGATTTCAGCATCAGCTCGCCCAGCTATGTCGGAAATATGGCGCCGTTGGCCGGCACGGCGGCGCTGACCGTGAACGCGGCGTTGATCGATATCGAAGGCGTCCTCAACAGCGGCGCGACCTACAGCTACCAGCCGAACTATTCGCAACCGAGCACGACGGTGGCGTTGCCGGGCTTCGCCAACATCACATTCGCGAGCCGCGGTGACATCCGCCTCGTGGCCGCACCGACCGCCGCCGCTGCCAACCGGACAAGCATCCTGGCGACATTGGGCAATCTCAATTTCGTCGCGTCGCAGCTCTATCCGACGACGACCGGGCCGCTTAGCGGGGCCACTGTGTTTTCGCCGGGCAATCTGTTCCAGATCACGGCGACCGGTGCGTCGAGTAGTATTACGATTGCGAGCAACGGCAGCCCCGTTCCACCGGTTCCGCTGGCCGCCGGCGGCGCCATCCAGCTGATCGCTCCGGTCATCAATCAGGGTGGCGTGCTGCGTGCGCCTCAGGGCCAGATCACGTTCGGTGATCCGGGGAATCCAGCGAGCGTATCCGCGATCAATCTGCTGCCGGGCAGCATCACCTCGGTATCGATGGGCGGTGCCGTGATTCCGTACGGATCGCCGCTCGGCAACAATCTCTATATCTATGGATATGACGGCAGCGGCACGCCGAACGCGATCGCAACGCCACCGGCGAAGGTCATCTCGCTGTACGGCAAGTCGGTGACGGTTCAACCGAAGGCGACCATCGACGAGTCCGGTGGCGGCGATCTCTGGGGCTATCAGTTCGTCAGCGGAGCCGGCGGTTCGGTGGATACCCTGAACGGCACCACGACTTTTGCCATCCTGCCGAGCCTCGGGACGGCCTACGCGCCGCGGTCGCCGTTGATGGACTTGAGCAGCGGCGATGCGAGTGCGGGGGCGCCCAATGTCAGCCTCAAGGTCGGCGATCAGGTCACTCTGAGCGGCGTCGCCGGGCTTGCGGCAGGCACCTATACGTTGCTGCCGGGGCACTATGCGTTGCTTCCCGGCGCCTACAAGGTGACGGTCGCTGCATCGGGGTTGCCGCCCACATCGGTTGGCACGGGCGTCGCATTGCCGACGGGCGCGTACCAGACCTGGGGCTATCGCACGGTGGCCAACACGTCCATTCGTGACAGTTTGGCATCCGCCTTCATTGTCACGCCGGGGGCGGTAGTCCGCCAGCAGTCGCAATATGCCGAAACAACGGTGACCCAGCTGTTCAAGGCGCAGGCGCTGGCCACCAACACGGTTGCACCACCACTGCCGGTGGATGCGGGACAATTCGTACTCAGCGCACTGACGGGAATCACGTTCCAGGGCGTGGGTAATTTCGGTTATGCAGCGGGTGGTCGCGGCGGTTCGGCCGATATCGTCGGCAGCAACCTGATGATTCTCGGCGCCGGTGACACGGTTCAGAATCCGGCGGTCACCGGCATCGACGCCAATTTCATCAACGGTATCGGCGCGCAGAGCGTTCTCATCGGTGGCGTGCGGACGCTGTCAGGCAATCAGATGACCATCGGTCAGGCTGCGACGAGTGTCGAGATCAGCTCCCACGCGGTGTTGTCAGCGCCGGAGATCATGTTGCGTGCGACCACCGCGCTGACGCTCGATCCGGGGGCGGTGATCGATACCACGCGCGCGGGAGCGATCCCGGACACGTTCCCGCTGGATCCGACGAGCGGGCGTTCGCTCGGCACCATCGCGCTCACGGATGGCGCATTCCTGATGGCATCCAACGCGCCGTCACAGGTTCCGGTGGTGCTGACGTCCTCGGCCAGCCCGCTCCCCAGCAGTCTGGTCGTCGGCGCGCAGGCGCGCGTCGATGCCGGGAGCAATCTTGCCCTGGCCAACGGCTCCAATGTGAGCCTCGACGGCACCGCGGCGTTCGGCGCGCCAGCGATCAGCCTTGCCGCGCCGGTGATCAATGTCGGCGGCCAGAACCCGAGCGGGATCACATTGACCGGCGCATTGCTGGCCCAGTTGACCCAGGGGGATGCGGCTCATGGCATCGCGCCGACATCGCAACTGACTTTGGCGGCCGGTCGAGCCATCAATATGTATGGTGGCGCCACTCTCGGCGCGGTTGATCCGGCCAGCGGTCAGCCGGCCATCAGTCAGTTGATCCTGGCCAGCCCCGTGCTTCTGGGATGGGGCGCGAGCGGAGACGTTGCTGCAATCTCGGCCCGCCAGTTGAGCCTGATCGGTGCGGCCGTGCCAATTGTTGCCGCGGCGTCCGGGCAGGGGGCGCTGGTGCTGAATGCCACTGAGCTGACCCTGGGGCCGGGCACACTCAATCTCGGCGGCTTCTCGGGCGTCACGCTCGCGGCCAGCAGCCAGGTGATCGGCAACGGCATCGGTGTGCTCGCCAGCGGCGGCGATCTGGTGATCGCGACCCCGCTGGTGACCGGCAAGGCCGGTGCCGATACCACCTTCAATGTCGGCGGCACGATGACCTTCACGGCCTCGCCATCGTCGACCGCGCCGCTGACGCAAGTGCAGTCGATCGGCGCGCACCTCACGGTGAATGCCACCACCATCGTCCAGGCGACCGATATTGCGCTGCCATCCGGCGTGATCAACCTGAGTGCGGCCGGTGGCCTGACCTTGGGCGGTGGCTCCGTCACTGATGTTTCCGGTGCGCTCATGCCGTTCTTCGACGTGGTGCGCATCGCCCCGGGAGGAACCATCAACCTCGCGTCCCAATCCGGCAATGTCGCCGTCACGGCAGGAGCGCTGTTGAACCTCTCCGGCGGTAGCCTTGCCGCGCTCGACCGGACCAAGACGCCTGTTGTCGCGCTGCTGGGGTCGGACCTCGGCGGCGATGCCGGCGCGCTCAATATCGTGGCCCCGCATGGCACCGCACTGCTCGGCGGTCGCTTCAACGTCGCCGGCGTGCCTGGCTACGGAGGCGCTCAGGTGACGATGAGCCTTGCCGCCGGTGATGCCTCGGCGCTGCTCACCGCGGTGCAGGGCTTCGGCGGGAAGCAGGCGCTGACGCTGGCCACCGGCGACATCGTGGCCGGCAACATCACGGCGCATGACGTCGAATTGTCCGCCGCCAGCGGCAGCATCCTGGTCAACGGGACGATCGATGCCAGCGGCGGGCGCAATGCCGTCATTCGTCTGACCGCCGGCAACAATCTCGAACTGGCGAGCGGCGCGCTGCTCAATGCCAGCACCACGGCCGCGACAGGAGGCAACGTGTTCCTCGGGCTCGCCGGCAACAGCCCGGGTTTGCTGACGCTCGACGCCAGCAGCACCATCATGGTCGCGGGGGCCAGTCCCAATATCACCGCGAACGGCGGCCGGCTCTGGTTGCGCGCACCGCGGACCGCCTCCGGCGCACAGATCGGCAACGCCGGCGTGTCGGTGATCGGTGCGCGCGAGATCGATGTCGAGGCCGTGAAAGTCTACAATCTTCCCACCGTCGCCACCGGTTCTGGATCGACGGCGACCAACGTCGCTTATGTCGACGCAGCGATCGTCGCTGCGAACGCCGACGCGCAGGCCTATGTGACGGCAGCATCCATCGCGGCCGGGATTGGCACCTTGCGGACGGTTGTGGCTGGTCCCGCCAGCACCACCACGTTCCACCTACTGCCGGGGATCGAGTTGGTCAGTTCGGGTGATCTGCAGTTGCTGCAGGCGCCGTCGCGGCTCAACAGTGGCATCGACCTGCACGCCTATCGCTACAATGGCGAGCCGATGGTGCTGACGCTGCGCGCCGCCGGCAACGTCGTCATGAATGGCAGCCTGAGCGACGGCTTCGCCGCGCCGGTCGCCTCGCCGGATGGCAACATCTTTGCGATCGCGCCATTGCTGGCGATGGGGTCGCGCTCGGCGACGTTGCGGGTGGCGGCCGGCGCCAACTTGTCCGCGGCCGATCCTAATGCGATCGTGGCGCAAAGCCAGCTCGGCGCGGGGAGAGGCTCGCTCCTGTTCAACGATCCGCATCCGGATGCCGCTGGCATCCTGATTCCGAGCGTGCTGCGCACCGGGACCGGTGATCTCGATCTCAGTGCCGCCGGCAACATCACGTTGACGACGCCGTTCGGCATCTACACCGCAGGCACACCGTCGCCGGACGTGCCCGGCTTCACCAATCCGACGCGGCTGCTGTTCCAGTCGCTGATCGCATCCTTCCTGCGCGCGCCAAATTCCTATCTTGGGTTCGCCTCTTATACGATCCGGCCGACGAAAAGCGCGGTCGCATGGGATGCGACCTATCCCACGGCGCTCTATCCGAGTTACCCGCAGGGGGGCGGAAACCTGACCATCACGGCCCAGGGCGACCTGACGGGTGCCAGCGGCGTCAAGATTCCAGGTCCCCGCGGTCTGCCGGTGTCCAACGGCTACGCTGGCAGCGAGCTGGATACGTTCTGGCTCTGGACGGAGGGGCAGCCGAATCCCGCAGGACCGGGCGTCGTCAATGGAACGTCGTTCATTAACTTCGGGACTTACTATCAGGCGCCGAGCACCTCCACCCTGAAGGACTATGCGCCCCACGTTGCAGCCTATCGCGGCATCGGTGCGCTCGGTGGCGGCAACGCCACCATCAGCATCGGGGGTAGCCTGACCAATGTCGATGTGAGCTTGCCGGCGACCATGCGCGCACCGGCCACCGCGTCCAGCCTTCAGGACGTGGCGATCACGGGAGGCGGCGATCTGCGACTGAGTGTGGGAGGCGCGCTCAACAACGCCAACATCGACGTCGGCCAGGGCACCGGCATGGTGCGTGCGACAGAGATGGGGACGACTGCGATGGTCAACCTGATGGTCGGCAATGCGCAGGTGTCCACCGTGGCCGACCGCTCGCTGAACGTGCAGGTGGGCGATCCGACCCGCGCAGCCGTGCAATTTGGGGCCCCGCCTCACCCCGGGCTCGAGGGCTGTGCGTATAGCTGCAATATTTTCGGTAGCCTGCCCTACGGCTTCTTCAGCAGCTTTACGCCAGTCTCGGCTTTCGCTGCCCTGGCGATGGGAGGTGACGTCTCGCTCAATGGCGACTACCTGCCGCCGGTGGTGAATGTCGTGGCCGCGACCGGATCAATCTCGAGCACACAGTCGCTTTCGGCGAATGTCATGATCAATGGCGGTACGATCGGATTCGGTAACATCCTGGTTGGCCTGCCCGCGGCGACAGCGCAAGTCGACCTGCTGGCTGGCCAGGATATCAGGAATACCGGGATCAGTATGACCGGTATCGTGCCGGTCCCCATGGCACTGCCATTCGGGTATGACTATGCAGGGTCGATCTTCCGGTTCGGCGATCAGACCCTGTCATCCTTCGCCGCCAACCTGGTCCAGCCCAACGATTTACGGACAGTGCACGTCTATGCTCTGGGGAACCTGGCATCCGTCATGCTGGCGACCTCCAAGCGGACCAGTGTGCGTGCGGGGCTCGATATTCTCTCGCCATCGTTTGAGCTGCAGAACAATCAGCGCAGCGATGTCTCGCAGGTTTGGGCCGGTCGCGACATGACGAGCTGTCTGACGCCGACCAGTTGCAACGGCTTCAATATCCGGATCGGCGGGCCCGGCTTCCTCGATGTGGAGGCGGGACGCGATATCACCGTCCAGACCCCGCCGCAGACCCACTCGAACTCGGCGCAGGGAATCGGCATTGCCAGCATCGGCAACGCCGACAACGTGCTGTTGCCGCCGACCGGGGCGTCGATCAGCGTCGCCGTCGGCCTCGGCAAGGACGGCCCGAACATTGCCGGCTTCATCGCGACCTATCTCGATCCGGCCAATGCGGGCGGGGTCTTGCAGAGCCATACGTCCGATCTCGTCGACTATCTGAACCAGACGCTCGGCTATCCGGTGTTGCCGGCTGATCAGGCGCTCGCGCTGTTCCGCGGACTGTCGCCGCCGCAGCAGATGCCGCTGATCGAAAAGGTGTACTTCGCTGAACTCAAGGCTGGCGGCCGCGCCGCGGCGAACGGCGAGGGTGCTGGCGGCAAGGGTTATGATCGCGCCTACAAGGCGGTCCAGACCCTGTTCCCCGGCAGCACCATCGGCACGCCGACCACCGCGTATCATGGCGACTTGTCAGTGTATCAGCTCGGCCGCATCCGCACCGAGGCCGGCGGCGACATCAACATCCTGGCGCCGGGCGGCAATGTGACGCTCGGCATCGAGAACCAGACGCCGAATCTCACCGGGCAGGTCGACACTGCGCGGCCGGGCGTGCTGACGCTGCGCGGCGGCAGCATCAACACCTACAGCGATCGCGACGTCATCGTGGCACAGTCGCGCGTGTTCACCGAGCTTGGCGGCGACATCCTGATGTTCTCGATGAACGGCGACCTCAACGCCGGCAAGGGCAAGAAGACCTCGCTCGTGACTTCGCCACCGCAGTTTACGATCGACCCCTACGGCAACGTCACCAAGGCGCCGGTGACGCCGCAGACCGGCGCCGGCATCGCCACCCTGATCGGCGTGCCGGGCGTGCAGCCGGGCGATGTCGACTTGTTCGCGCCGCACGGCATCATCGATGCGGGCGACGCCGGCATTCGCGTGTCGGGCAACGTCACGCTGCAGGCGCTGCAGATCGTCAATGCCGGCAACATCCAGGTGCAGGGCAACGCGACGGGGCTGCCGACGGTGCAGGGCCCGCCGGTGGGGGCATTGACCGCGGCCAACAACACCACGGGCGCAGCCCAGCAACAGACCGTTGCGCCGCCGCCGTCGAATACCGGCCAGGCGTCGATCATCATGGTCGAGGTGCTCGGCTATGGCGGCGGTGACGGTTCATCCGATGGGGGCAAGCCAGAGGAAAAACGTCAGTCACCTGAGAAGCAGACCTATAACCAGAACAGCGCATTCCAGGTTATTGGTCTTGGCGACACGGCGATCCCGGCGTCGCGGGAGCGCTGAGGGGGCGCCCGGACCCGCCGGGTGGCCATCTCAAAGCCCGAGCAGGGCCCGCACATGTGGCGCGCGCTTGGATGCGCGCAGCCATATCGCGCCGGTGCGGCGGAGCTGCCTTGAATCCTTGAGGCGATATTTGCGCAGCTTCAGCCCGGCGGGCCAGGGCGGCGCCCAGTCTGGCACCAGCGACACGCCGATGCCGCGATCGACAAGGACCGCGATGGCGTCGAAGGAGTCGAGCTCGAACCGCTCGCGCACGCGAATCCGCGTCTGCCGCAGATAGGCGTCGACGAAACGTCCACCCCATTGCGACTGGTTGTAGCGGATGAACGGATAATGCAGCAGCACCGCGTGCGGGTCTGCCTCTTTCGTCTCCGCCGGCGCGATGACGATCAGCGGCTCCTCGCGCAGGACATGCCAGTCGAAGACCTTGGGCAGGGCGAATTCCGGCTGCATGATCATGGCGGCGTCGAGCTCGCCATGGGCGATCCGCGCATAGAGGTCGCGTGAGGTGCCGGGCTCGACATGGATGTCGATATCGGGGAAGGCGGCGCTGCAACGCTTCAACAGGCCCGGCAGGATGCCGGTCATCGCCGTCTCGATGGCCCCGATCCGCAGATCGCCGACCGGCTTGCCTTCGACGGCCAGCGCACGCAGGGCGCGGACATCCCGCACGATGGATCTTGCGTGTTCGACCACCGCAAGGCCCGCCTGCGTCGGCTTCAGGGCGCGGCCGGAGCGCACCAGCAGCGGGGCCCCGATGTCGGCCTCCAGCGCCTGCATGCGCTGAGCGATCGCGGCCGGCGTCACATTCAGCGCGCGCGCCGCGTCGGCGACCGATCCCTTGTCGACCACCGCGATCAGGCTCTCCAGAAAGCGGGTTTCCATAGAATAGAATTCCTATTGTTTGATGACAGAAAAAGCCAGCTTTTCTTTCCTGTTAGCGAAGCCGACATTGCGGCACTGAACACTTGCGGAGGCGAAACAACGTGGATCTCGGACTGAAAGGCCGGACGGCTCTGGTGCTGGGCGCAGGCGGCGGCCTGGGCAGCGCGATCGCGCAGGCGCTGGCCCGAGAGGGAGCGGCGGTCGCTCTCGCCGACGTCGATGAAGCGGCTGCCGTGCGCGCGGCCGACGCGCTCGCGGCTGATGGCGCCGTCGCGAAGGCCTGGGGCTGGGACATTTCCGACATCGGCGTGATCGCCGGCCGGCTCGATGCGATCAGGTCCGCGCTCGGCGACGTCGATATCCTCGTCAACAACACTGGCGGGCCGCCGCCGACGCCAGTCGCCGCTCAGGATCCGGCGCTGTGGTCGACGTCGTTCCAGTCGATGGTGCTGTCGGTCATCGCGATCACCGACGCGGTGCTGCCGGCGATGCAGGCGCGGCGCTTCGGGCGCATCATCACCTCGACGTCATCGGGCGTGGTGGCGCCGATCCCCAATCTCGGCATTTCCAACGCGTTGCGGCTGTCGCTGGTCGGCTGGTCCAAGACGTTGGCGCGCGAGGTCGCGAAGTTCGGCGTCACCAGCAACATCATCCTGCCCGGCCGCATCGCCACCTCCCGGATCCGCTTTCTCGACGAAGCCAAGGCCAAGCGAGAAGGGCGGGCGGTCGAGGAGGTGGTTGCCGAAAGCACGGCAGCGATTCCGGCCGGCCGCTATGGCACGCCGGAGGAATATGCCGATACGGTCGCCTTCCTCGCCAGCACGCGCGCGGCCTACATCACCGGCTCGGTGATCCGGGTCGATGGCGGCTATATTCCCAGCATCTAACCACATCAGGACGTCATGACCGAAGTTCTTCCGCTCTCCGAGGCGACCCGCGCGGCGCTCGCCGGCATCACCACCGCAAGCCTCACCACCATCCTGTTGAAAAAGGGGCTGCGAAACGTCTGGATGCGCGGCACGGTGCCGATCGCGTCGGGGCAGGGCCGCAAGGTCGGTCGCGCCTTCACGCTGCGTTTCGTTCCCGCGCGCGAGGATCTCGCGACGCCGGAGAGCTGGTCGTCGCCGATCTCGACCCGCGGCGCCATTGAAGCGATGCCGGACGGCGTGATCGCCGTCGCGGACGCGATGGGGGTCACCGATGCCGGCATCTTCGGCGACATCTTGTGCGCGCGCATGGTCAAGCGCGGCGTGGCTGGCCTCGTCACCGACGGCGTGATGCGCGACATGGCCGGCGTGCTCGCGACCGGCCTGCCGGTCTGGGGCCGTGGCGCGGCGGCGCCGCCCTCGGTCGCCGGCCTGACGTTCGTCAACTGGCAGCAACCGATCGGCTGTGGGGGCGTCGCCGTCTTCCCGAACGATGTCATCGTCGTTGATGACGACGGCGCGGTGGTGATCCCGCAGGCGCTGCTCGACGAGGTGGTCGCGGCCGGGGTCGAGCAGGAACGGCTGGAGGCCTGGATCATGAGCGAGGTCGAGCGCGGCGTTGCGCTGCCGGGCCTCTATCCGCCGAATGCGGAGGCCAAGGCACGCTATGAGGCGTCGCGCCGCGCGGGATGACGCGCGGCCGATGCCGCAAACCGTCGCACGATCGGCGGACAATCACGGGATGAAACGTTCAAGCTGGCTCGGGAGGGCGACGATGTCGCGCACAAGCACAGAGACGCTGGAAACGCGAACGATGAAGAAGGTGGCCTGGCGCCTCCTGCCGCTCGCGATCCTTGGCTATGTCGTGGCCTATGTCGACCGGTCGAACATTTCCTTCGCCGCGCTGACCATGAACCACGATCTCGGCTTCACGGCCTATGTGTATGGGATCGGCGCCGGCATCTTCTTCATTGGCTATCTCCTGCTCGAGATCCCCAGCAACCTCGTCCTGGAGCGCGTCGGCGCGCGGCGGTGGATCGCCCGGATCATGCTGACCTGGGGCATCGCGTCCGCCTGCACTGCGCTGGTCAGCGGCCCCACCAGCTTCTATGTCGTGCGCTTCTTGGTCGGCGCCGCCGAAGCCGGCTTCCTGCCCGGCATGGTGCTCTATTTCACCTACTGGTTTCCCGCGTCCTATCGCGGGCGGGTGTTCGCGGGGCTCTATTTCGCCCAGCCGGTGGCGAATGCCGCCGCTGCGATCGCTTCCGGCCTGATCCTCAAGCTCGACGGGGTGCTCGGGCTGAAAGGCTGGCAGTGGATCTTCGTGCTCGAAGCCATCCCGTCAGGCCTGCTGGCGATCGCGATCCTTAAATGGATGACGGATCGCCCCACGGAGGCGGACTGGCTGAAGGCTGACGAGCGGCAATGGCTCACGGGAACACTGGCGGCCGAGCGAGCAAGCCAGGCCGCGGCGCAGCCGGTCAACTGGCGCGGTATCTTCCTCGATCCACGGGTGATCGCGCTGTCGGTGATCTGGCTGGGCACGGTGACGGCGAACTATGGCGTGGTGTTCTTCATGCCGCAGCTCCTGAAGGATCTCGGCCTGTCGACGCTGATGACCGGGGTGGTCTCGGCCGTGCCGCATCTCGTCGGCATCATCGGGCTCGCGGTCTGGGGCTGGACTTCCGACCGCACCGGCGAACGGCGCTGGCATCTGGTGGTGGCGAGCGTGCTCGGTTGCATCGGGCTGGCCGGTGCCGGTTGGCTCGGCCCGAGCTACGGCGCGGTCGCCGCCATGTCGGTTGCGATGATCGGTCTGTTCGGCACACGCGCTGTGTTCTGGGCGATGCCGTCAGCGTTCCTGACAGGCGCCGCCGCGGCCGCCGCCTTCGCCTTCATCAATTCGCTGTCGCAGATCGGGGGCTATGCCGGGCCGTTCGTCGTCGGCTGGATCAAGACCGAGACCAACAGCTTCGAGACGGCACTCTATTTCCTCGGCGCCTGCTCCCTGCTCTCGGCACTGGTCGCGGCGTTCGCCGTCCAGGCGGCGAGCGGCCGGAAGCCGGTTGCGCAACCCGAGACAGAATCCCCCCGCGAGACATTGGTGCAATGCGTATCAAGGCAGTAGTCGAACGCACGGTGAAGGTCGACAGCAACGTACGCAATGCGCGCGTCGACCTCAGCCAGATGACCGTGACAGCACTTGCCGTCGTCACCGACCAGCATGTCGCGGGTCGGCCGCTCGTGGGCTTCGCGTTCAACTCCTTCGGCCGTTACGCCTGCGGCGGGTCGCTGCGCGAGCGCTTCATCCCGCGGCTGCTGGCGGCTGAGCCGGCATCGCTGCTGGACGACACCGGCAATCTCAATCCGCCGCGCATCCTCACCGCGCTGCTGGCGCGTGAGAAATCCGGCGGGCATGCCGAGCGCTCGATGGCGCTGGGGACGCTGGAGCTTGCGCTGTGGGACATCGTGGCCAAGCGCGAGGGCAAGCCGCTCTATGAGCTGCTGGCGGCCCGCGATGGCATTCGGCTGCCGGCCACGCGCACGATCCCGACCTACGCGGCGGGCGGCTTTTATGGCGCGTCGGACGACGTCGCGCCGTTACAGGACGAGGTCGCGCGGTGGCGGGATGCCGGGTTCATCGACGCCAAGATCAAGGCGGGTGGCGCAGACGAGGCGCTCGATCGGCGCCGCATCGAAGTGGCGTTGCGGACGCTTGCGCCGGGAGGACGCCTTGCCGTCGATCTGAGCTGTGCATTCGATGGCGCCGGGGCCGTGCGCTTTGCGGAGACATTCAGGCCCTACGGGCTGTGGTGGCTGGAGGAGCCATGCGATCCTCTCGACTATGAAGGCTTTGCCATGGTGCGTGCCGCCGGCGCGCCCATCGCGGCCGGCGAGAACCTGTTCGCCCCGCGCGAGTTCGACAATTTCCTGCGCTTTGCCCAACCGGGGCGTGACGTCGTGCTCCAGCCGGATCCGCCGTTGGCCTATGGTGTTTCCGGCATGCGCGAGATCGCCGCGGTCGCTCGCGCCCACGGCGTTGTGCTCCAATCAATCTTTCCCCATGGCGGCAATATGATGTCGCTGCATGTCGCAGCCGGTCTGGGTCTCGCGGGAGTCGAAGCCTATCCCGATCAGTTCGGCATCTTCGGCGGCTTCAGCGACGAGGTCGACATCCGTGACGGGCGGGCGAGCCTGCCGCAGGCCCCTGGGTTCGGCTTCGAGGAGCAGCCCGCGTTGTTTCGACTTTTCAGCGAGCTCGCCGACAGCGGCTAGTCTCTGCGAAGCAGGACAGAAAAGGAGTTCGGCATGTCTCCGACCATTGCGATCCTGGCGCCCGGCGCCATGGGCAGTGCGGTAGCCCAGCGGTTGAGTGAGCATGGCGTCCGGGTGCTGACGTCGTTGCTGGGCCGGAGCGAGGCGACGGCGAAACGGGCGGCGGCAGTCGGCATGATCGCTGCAGCCGACGCGGATATCGCCGACGCGGACATCATCCTGTCGATCGTGCCGCCGGCAGAAGCCATCGCGCTGGCGGAGCGTCTTGCCGAACTGATCGTCCATCGCCAGAAGAAGCCGATCGTCGTTGATTGCAATGCGGTCAACGTGGAGAGCGTGCGCAGGATCGAGAAAATCATCGTCGGGGCGCAGGCGCGTTTCGTGGATGCCGCCATCATCGGTTCGCCGCCC
Organism: Pseudomonadota bacterium; assembly: GCA_040756765.1. Classification (GTDB taxonomy): domain Bacteria; phylum Pseudomonadota; class Alphaproteobacteria; order Rhizobiales; family Xanthobacteraceae; genus Bradyrhizobium_A. Next base: position 87,938 of record JBFLYG010000011.1, read on the forward strand.
AAATCAGGCGGTGACGGGCCGGCGTTCTATGTCTCGGGCGCGTGCGCGCCAGACCTCGCCGTGCTGAAACAGCTCGGTCTCGACCTGCGGCTCATCGATGGCCCGGTCGGTGCGGCGTCCGCGCTGAAGATGTCCTATGCCGGCGTCGTCAAAGGGCTCACGGGTATCGGCGCGGCGATGGTGCTCGGGGCGACGCACGCCGGCGCGGCCGATGCGCTGCGCGATGAGCTCGCACTGAGCCAGCCAGCGCTCCTGTCGCGGCTTGCGGTCGCGCTGCCCGACATGATCCCGAAAGCTTACCGCTGGGTTGCCGAAATGCAGGAGATCGCGGGCTTTCTCGGGCCCGACCATCCGGCCAGCGCGGTCTATGAGGGCCTCGCCAAACTGTTCGAGCATATCGCGGGAGATGCCGGGGGAGAGGGGGCAGATACCGCTCGGCTGAGGGCATTCGCGGCGAGCATCGGTTCGCGCAAGGCGTAGTTGGTCCTCTTGCCGCGGCGTTGCTTCGCCATGACGCGCAGCCCGGAGATTGGCCGGAACGCGCCCGGAGAGGAAAGGAGCGGTGGCGCCGACGTAATCAAGGTGACCGCCTGATGCGCGATGCCCCGCGCTGTCGTGAACCTGGGAGCGGCCGTGTAAACCCGCGCGTGTCAGCGTGCGCTTCCAGATTGCTGTTGCCGCCATCTGCAACCCGTGAAACGGTCGGTCCGACGAATCGGGATCGGGAGCACACGGGATCGTGCGGGCGCGCGTGCAAAGGCCAGGCGGTGAAGACGTTGCGGGCGCTGGTGGAGCTGTCCGCGCCGCGCCATGCGGGGATTGCCATGGCCTCCGCTGACCATCGGGCGATGGATGCACTCGATCTGGAGGCGCGCTTTCTTGCCTGCAGCCGGCGGATCGCCGAGAATCCGGCGGACGCGGCCGCCTACCGCGAGCGGGCGCTGCTGTGGGTGCGCAAGCAGGACGATGACGCCGCGCTCGCCGATCTCGATGTGGCTGTGAGCCTCGATCCCGCGGACGCCCATGCTTTTGCATTGCGTGGTCTGATCTGGGAGAGCCGGGGCGATCTTCAGCGGGCGCTGTCTGACCTCAACACCGCGATAGGCCTTGCCTCCGATGGCGGCGAGCTGTTCCGCTCGCATCGCGATCGGGTTCTGGCGAGCGCGGCGCCGCAGCGCTCGCAGGGCGTCGACCGCCGCGCGCCCCAGCCGTCCGCGCCTCCGTCCGAAGGCGCCGTGCCCGGTGTGCCCCGCGGCGAGGCGGCTACGGACGAATTTCTCGCGCCCCTGATCGCAGCCTGCCGAGAGGCCGGAAGCCGTTCGGACAGTTTCGAGATCGCCCTTTTGTCGCATGGCTTCGGGCCGTCCGGGGTCGGCCCGGCGAGAGCGCTCTACATCGCCTTCAGGGCTGCGGTTGAGGCGGCGGCCGGAGGGGCCGATCCCGACGCGCCCTGGCAGATGGTGCGGGGGCTGGCGCTCGATCTCCACCACCGCTCGTTGGCCCGGGCCGCGACGGCGTTGTTCGACGGCATGCTCACGGTCGCGGGGCACACGCCGCCGACGCAGCAGATGCTAGAGGCGCTGAGAGCGGACAAGCGTGCCTTGCGCCAGTACGTGGTGTATCCGCTGCTGCAGCAGGCGACCAAGGCCGGACGCTGGGCCGATGCACTGAACCACGTCGACGAGTTGCTGTATCTCGAAACCAATACGGAGGAGCTCGGTCGGCTGCGGGTTTGGCGCGGCGAGATCGCGGAGAAGCGTCGTCAGCAGGCCATCATGCGCTGGAGCGCCGCGATCGGTGGCGTGGTCGTCGCATTGCTGGCGGCCGCCGCCGTGGTCTACTGGCGGCAGCCTGCGTCGCACCCCGCGGTCGCCGGCTCTCCGTCATCGCCGCCTCTGGCGTGGCCCGCCGCGCCGCCGGCGGCTCGCGCGGACGTTCCGCCGGCGGGGCTGGAGGTTCCGCCGATCGCCGAGCTGCCGCTGACAGCTGACAACATCCGCTATTGCCTGTTCCAGGATGTTCGCCTCCAGGCGGCGAAGGCCGCGGTCGCCACCGACGCGCAGCGGATCCGCCTCGATGCGATCAGTGCAGATCTCAGGCAGCGATGCCGGGGAGCGAGCTTCTACGCGATGCAGTTCAGCAACGAAGTCGCTACCCAGCGTAGCCGGCTCGAGTCCGAAGGGCGCGCGATGGTGGCGAACTGGAAGGCGGCGCGATAGCAAGCCGGCCGCAGGATGGACAAGGGCTCGCAAACGTCAAACACGTTTTCGATGCAGGCGCCGCCGCGGATGATTTCGCTGTGACGATCCAACGATAGATCGCCCTGTCCTCAAAATACGTGCGACGGCGGCTGCAGCAGCGGGAAGCGGTCGAGCAGCCGGCGTTCCCACTCCAGGGTGTGGCGCACGATCGTTTCGAGGTCGTCACGCCGGGGGCGCCATCCGAGCTTCTGCCGGATGAAGTTCGGATCGGCGATGACGCTGGCGAGGTCGCCGAGACGGCGATCGGTTACGTTGACCTTGAAGTCGACGCCGGCGACGCGCCTGACCATGTCGACGACGTCCCGCACGGAGTAGCCTCGCCCATAGCCGCAGTTGCAGACAAGGCTGGTGCCGCCGGCCTTCAAGTGCGCCAGCGCCGCGAGATGGGCCTCGATCAGGTCGCTGACATGGATGAAGTCGCGCAGGCAGGTGCCGTCCGGCGTCGGATAGTCCGCACCGAAGATGTCGAGGCGCGCATACTGGCCGAGCGCGGTCTGCACAGCGCGTCGGATGAGGTGCGTCGCGTTGGGGGCGGACTGGCCCAGTCGGCCCTTGGGGTCGGCGCCGGCGACGTTGAAATAACGCAGCGCCACATAGCGCATGTCATGGGCGCGGGCCGCGTCGGCGAGCATCCATTCCACCGCCAGCTTGGAGCGGCCGTAGGGCGTCGAAGGCCGCGGCGCCACGGTTTCGTCGATCGGCTCGCTCGCGCTTTCACCGTAGACGGCCGCGGTCGAGGAGAAGATGAAGTTGCGGACGCCGTGCGTCGCCGCGCAGGCGATCAGGTTGCGGGCTTTCGATGTGTTGCTGAGGTAGTAGCCGAGCGGATCAGTGATGGAGTCCGGCACGACGATCCTGGCCGCGAAATGGCAGATGGCGTCGATCGCGTGCCTCGCGATGAGGTCGGACACGATGTCGATGTCGCCGACGTCGCCGACCACCAGCGTCGCGGTGGCCGGCACCGCCCAGGCAAAGCCGCTGGAAAGATCGTCGAGGACGACGACCTTCTCGCCGGCGTCCAGCAGGCCCAGCACCATGTGGCCGCCGATATAACCCGCGCCGCCCGTGACCAGTACCGCCATGTCATCCCCTTGGAGCTGCGGTGCCTCCGATCCGCCGCGCCGCTAAGGCCTCGTTACCGGGCCCGATAGTTCGCACGTCCGCTCGGAAACATGCACTGCATGTCCGAGCTGTCGGCGAGTCGGTCGCGCCGATCGTTCGCCGACAGGGATAGCCCTGCCATGGCCGCAAACGAAGATGACTTTCGTCATCTTCGGTCCTGACGATCGTCAGGTCGTTTTCTTAAAATCGTGCGGAAGTGTTCGCTCTTGGATCGCAGCATGGCTGCGGCCTTCGCCCCTTTTGCGCGTTCGCGGCGCTGGTGACGGCGCGATCACTCCAGCACATTGTCCGCGGTGCACCAGTACGTGCCGTTGATGTTGGCGCAGGCGTGAAAGACGCTCTTGGTGCAGGCGCCGCCGCCGGGGCTGAGGCCCGGGATCGAGATCGTGCCGTAGGCTTGCCGGTCAGTGAAGGGGCACCAGGTGGTGTTGTCGCAGACGTGGTCGGCGCCGCCGATCGGCCCCAGCGGCCGCCAGAAGTGCAGCTCGATATGCGCCGGCACCCGGTTGCCGCCGCCGTCCTCGACCCAGGCCTCGTACTCGTAGGTGGCCTGCACCACACGGCAGGTGCGGTGCTGCTGCGCGCGGAGATACAGCGGTTTCGGCGCGGGAGGGGGCGCGAGCTGGGGGAACTGGCGCAGGAGATCTGGAAACGACTGTTCGCGGTTACGGGCGCGCGCCACGTCGCGGGCGATGTCCTCCGGCGATCGGGTGTCGTCCGCCGCGCCGGCGGCGCCGAGCAGCACGGCCAAGGTGAGCGTGGCCAAGGTGAGTGCGGCCAGCCGTTGTCGCTGCATGGAGCCTGCCCCCGATGTGCGATGACGATAGGTGACGTCGGGCCCCGAGTCCATGGCGCCGCGCCTTCGCCATGACCGCGGTGCTGATCGCTGCGCAAAGCTGTCGTTCGTACGTTATGATCCTCGTTCAATTGGCGCTCTGTTTGCTGATCCTGCGCGACAGATGCGCTCTGACGCCTGAACGCATGGACATCGCGATGCTTTTGCCTTGCATGCGCTTGCTCGACGTAACCTGCGAGATTTAAGTTCTCGACGTGTTCGTCGTCGTTGGGGACGCATCCTCGGCTCGATGGCGCGCAGCGCGCAGGATCTCGAATTGTTGTTCGACGTGCTGATCGACGACGCCCCCGCGAGCCATCCGCGCTGGCGGCCGCAACTCGGCGCGCCGCGTCATGCCAGGCTGCGTGACCATCGTATCGCGATATGGATCGACGATACGCGCCTTGCCGCCGACGACGAGACGAGGGCGCTGCTGGAGCGGGTCGGCGTCGAACTGCAGCGCGCCGGTGGGCGCGTCGACTTCAAGGCGCGGCCGTTCGACATGACTGACGTGGTGGCGGACGCCTATCTGCGGTTGGTGCTGCTGCTGCTCGCCGGGGAGGCTACGCCCCAGGCGATCGCGGCAGCGGTGGCCGGGCTGGAGACGTCGTGTCCGGTGGCGGCGGCGCATGCGCGGCTGGTGTCGCCGGCGGCATCCACGCTGGCGGCGGTGTTCGCCGCCAAGGAGGTGCAGGCCCGCACCGTGCGCGCCTGGGCACGCTTCTTCGCAGATCACGATGCTGTGATCTGTCCGGTGATGCCGAGTGCGATCATGGCGCACACGCATGAGGAGGCGGCTGGGCGCGGACCGTGACGATTGCCGGGCGGGAGATCGCTTACTGGGAGCAGGCGCTGTGATGCGGTGCGCTCGCGACCTTCGCCTTCCTGCCGGCGACGGCGCGGCCGCTCGCGCATGCAGCTCAAGGCATGCCAATCGGCATCCAGATCATTGGGCCGCACCTCGAGGATCGCACAACGCTGCATCTCGCCGGGTTGCTCGACGAGGTGTTCGGCGGTTTCAAGCCACCATCGCTGCATGCTTGATCGCGTCTGCCTGTGGTGGCCGCGATCGCCGTGCGCTACGGATAATGTTGCACATGAGACGACTGCGAACGTGGTTGCGGTGCCCCGGTAGGGTTCCAATGGATATGTGCGACGTCATTGTCGCGAGCTGCCGGAACAAAGTGCTCGAAAAGTGCTCAGATGAACGGTATAAAAATGACTCCCGGGGGATCTTTAAAGCCGTGAACGTATTCTCGCCGCGGTCTGCTCCGGGGGTTTCATGACCTTGCTCTGTTTGATCCATTGCACATGAACGCATTGAGGCGAGCAAGACCAAGAAGAACCATCGTGTTGAAATCTCGTTGTTTGCACTGCGATCCGGCCTCCTTGCAGGCGCGGACGTCCCGTCGGCAGAGGACTGTCTCCGTTCTGCGATGTCGCACTGCGGCAGGCCTTGCCGTGGGCGAGGTCTGTGATCGGATGGCGGCGTGGTCCTGCACGGCTGACATCAAGGAAACGTCATGAGGATGCGGTCGTCCGGTTTGGGTGAGCGGACGGTGACGCAGGGCAAGTCGGGGAGGCGGGGATGTCGGACAGGGATCGGATCGAGGCGCTCGGAGATCACATCCAGGCGGCGATCGTGTTGGCGTCGCAGCTCAACCACGGCTTCCTCAAACAGCTGTTGACCATGGCGCTTCTCGAACTGATCGAGACGCGGCCGGATTTCGGGGAAGCGGCGGTTGTGCCGGAGCCCGAGCGCAAAGGATTTGGTGCTGAAACCTTCCAGATCGTCGGCGCGTGGGACTGGGATCTTGTGAGCGATCGTGTCTATGCCGATGCCGAGGTGGCGCGCCTGTTCGGCGTGCCTGAAGCCGACGCGCAGGCCGGGACTTCCGTGCAGGCTTTTCTGCCGCGGATCGTTCCGGAGGACGTCGCCAACGTCCAGCAGCTGATCGAGCAGGCACGGCGGCTGGGCGGCGCCTACCGCGCCACCTACCGGGTGGCGCTGCCCGATGGCGAGACCAAGAACGTGCTGGCCGTCGACCGGGTGATGCTCGACGACGCGCAGCGGGCAGTCCGCTTTCCCGGCACGATTCTCGAGGTCCAGAGCGGAGAGGAAGCGTTCGCCTATACCGGGGCCGAGGCGCTGGATGCGCGTCGTTTCGAAGGGCTTGCCACCTTGCCGCGACGGCGGCTCGATTAGGCCTGCGAATGTTGCAGCGCAGCGCCGCGTCGGATCGCCAATAGGCGCTGTGTTCCCGCCGCGCATTGCGGAACCCGCCATGGCGCCGCGCGTTGCCTCCTTGCTTCCGCAGAGGAGTGCATCGTCGTGGGCGATGACATCAACAACCATCCGCGCGATCCCCGCTATCTCGATCTCGTTGCGGCGGTCGCGCTTCTGGCGCTGGTGGTGACGGCGCTGGCCGTGACCAACCACGGCTTCGTGACGGCGTCGACCCAGACCGCAGGCATGGACCCGTCCGTTCGCCAGTGAGACCGAGATCGAGACAAGGAGCCGTCCGATGGCCCAGGATCCCGGACCGCCCAACCTCGGCAATGCCCATCTGACCATCATGGCCTTTGCCATTCTGATGGTGGCGATCGTCGCGCTCGCCCTCATCACCACGCTGAACCGGGTCGAGGTGCGAACCGCCTCCACCGAGCAGCCGCCCGGCGCGACCGGCCTCGCCCATCCGCACCCGCCGCTGCAGCGCGGGCCGAGCGAGCCGACCCGCGATCCCAGGGAGTAGCATCCGCGACGCCGGGAGGCATGACCGCCGCTTGCTGGCGACTCTGGTCCGCTCCTAAAATGGCTCTCCGCATTTTCGGCCGCGGCCCGGCTGCTTCCTGACGCTGCTTCCTGACGAGGACCACGTGTGAAACTGCTTCTGACCCACACGCCGCAGGCGCGCCGGCAGTACTATGGCGAGCGTGCGCTCGCAGCGCTGCGCGGGCTCGCCGAGGTGCGCCTGCACGAGGCTGAGCAGCCGCTCGATCCAGCCGGGTTGATGGCCGCGGCCGAGGGCGCCGACCTGATCGTCGCGGATCGCGCCACTGCGGTTCCGGCCGCGTCGTTGCAGCGTCTGCCTGTGCTGCAGGCCGTGCTGCGTGTCGCGGTGGACATCCGCAACATCGATGTCGCCGCGGCCAGTGCCGCCGGCGTGCTGGTGACGCGGGCAAATCCCGGCTTCATGACTGCGGTCGCCGAGCTCGCCATCGGCTTTCTGGTCGATCTGTCCCGCGGCATCTCGCGTGCCACCGTCGACTACCAGGTCGGCCGGGTGCCGGAGGTCCGCATCGGCCGCGAGCTCGCCGGCGCCACCGCGGGTTTGATCGGTTATGGTGCCATCGCACGTCGCTTGACGCCTCTCCTGACGGCGTTCGGCATGCATGTGCTCGCCACCGATCCCTATGCGCGCATCGACGATGGGGCCGTCGAGCCGGTTGCGCTGCCCGAGCTGCTGGCACGCTCCGACTATGTGATCTGTCTCGCGGTGGCGACCGCCGAGACTGAGAACCTGATCAGCGCGGCGGCGCTGGCGCGGATGCGGCCCGATGCCTGTCTCGTCAACCTGTCGCGCGGCGAATTGGTGGACGAGGTCGCGCTCGCCGCGGCATTGCGCGAGGGCCGTATCGCCGGCGCAGCACTGGATGTCGGCCGCGCGCCCGACCAGATGCCGTCGCCCGCGCTCGCCGCCTGCCCGAACGTGATCGCGACGCCGCACATCGGCGGGCTGACGCCGCAGGCCGCCGAGGCGCAGGCGTTCGACACCGTGCGGCAGGTTGAGGCGATTCTGCGCGGCGAGATTCCGCAAGGTGCCGTCAACGCCGCGCAGTGGACGCGAAAGCCAGCTGTGCGGGCGTGATCGATATGGTGGTGCGCCAGTCTAGTGTGCTGAACGCGAAGTTCCTGTAATTTCTCGGCTGGCTCTTTCAGGAATTTCGCGTTCATAAAGCACACTAGAAACATCAATTTGCTGGTGTCCTTATCGCTTCGCAAGTTCGTACCGAGGTCGCGATAAATGTCGCGAACTTGCGAAGCGGGATACTAGCCGAAATGCGCGCCGGCCTCGGCTGGGCTCAGGCGGATCAGGCGCGAATCCTCCACTGAGGCCTGGCGGTGCTTCACCGCCTCGCGGTAGACCGGGTCGCGCAGCATCTCGATGAAGGCCTCGGCGCTGGGATACTGAGCGATGAACACCTCGTCCCAGCGCTCCTCAGCCGGGCCGATCAGGGTGAACTGGAAATGGCCGCGCCAGATGATGCTGCCGCCGAGCCGCTTGAACACCGGGCCGCTGTCGCGGCCATAGGCGGCGTAGGCTTCGGCGCCGCTGGCCTTGCGGCCGTCGGAGTAGGTGGCCACGGCGCGGAAGCGCACCAGGTTGAGCATGTGGATCGGCCCGGTGCGCGGCAGCTCCCTGAACAGTTGATAGCGTTCCTTGGTCGGGTCGATATGGCCGTTCATCGTGCTGGTCTCCCGATTCTGTGTTGTTGTTCAATGATCCTAGCGCGGGGATTTGAGAAATTCCCGCTATCTCTTGTCATTCCGTCCAGCTATCGTGCCGCCGCATGCAAGTCCTGGGAGCTGGTGGATGTCCGTGTCTCTGAAAACCCTGTCGCTCGCCATGTCCGTGGTGGGGCTGGTCGCCGCGTCCGCCTCGCAGGCGGTCGCCGCAGACGATATCCGGTTGAGCAGCAACCAGCGCATCTCCTGCAGCCGCGGCCTCAGCGCCGGCAAGCTGCAGACCTCGACCTGCCGCTCCTTCGCCTACATCTTCAACACCAAGACCTCGGACTATTTCCGCTGCGCCGCATCGATCACGGTCACCAAGGACAACAAGGATTTCATCCAGATCCAGACCGAGGGCGGCAACTGTCAGAAGCGGGAGCGGGTATTTTCCACCGACTCCAGCTATTCCTTCGACGGCGCCGAGACCGAGGGCCCCAACACCAACTCGTTCTTCGGCCCCGGCGGCTACGTGATGTGGGTCAGCGACAACACCAAGCTGGCGGCGAAGGCCTGCTTCATTGTCGCTGTTGGCGGCAACCAGCCGGATGTGCAGCGCTGCATCGACATGAAGTTCGACTAGCGTTTCGTTGAACGCGAACGTCCCCGTCGCATGACCGGGTGGTTCGCCGCACGGACAGGCCACTGCGGGTTCCATGGCTTCGCTCCGATGGCGCGTGCGGCGACCTGCCGCAGACCATGCATATGTCAACCGGGTATGCTCTTCCGCTAGGCTTGCGACCTGTGTCTGGGGAGCGAACTTCTATGAAGCCGAAACTCGTCGCCGCGACGGCTGCCGCTGTGCTGCTGCTGTCGGCTCCTGCCGCTTCCGCGCAACAGTTCATCAACGTGCTGACCGGCGGCACCTCCGGCGTCTACTATCCGCTCGGCGTCGCGATCGGAAAGATCTTTGGCGAAAAGATCCCGAACGTGAAGACCCAGGTGCAGGCGACCAAGGCGTCGGTCGAGAACGTCATCCTGATCGAGCGCGGCGGCGGCGAGATCGCCTTCACTCTCGGCGACACGCTCAAGGCGGCCTGGGACGGTGACGAGGAGGCGGGCTTCAAGGCCAAGCTCGGCAAGCTGCGTACCATCGCCGCGATCTATCCGAACTACATCCAGCTGGTCGCCACCGCCGACAGCGGCATCAAGACCCTGGCCGACCTCAGGGGCCGCAGCCTGTCGGTCGGTGCGCCGAAGTCCGGTACCGAGCTGAACTCGCGCGCGATCCTCGCCGCCAGCGGCATGAGCTACAAGACGCTCGGCAAGGTCGAATACCTGCCGTTTGCCGAATCGGTCGACCTGATGAAGAATCGCCAACTCGACGCCACGCTGCAGTCGGCCGGTCTCGGCGTCGCCTCGCTGCGCGACCTCAGCAACTCGACTGCGATCAACGTGGTGGCGATCCCCAAGGAAGCCGTCGAGAAGATCGGCCCGCCCTTCGTGGCGGTGACGATCCCGGCCAAGACCTACACCGGCCAGGACAGCGACGTGCCCTCTGCGGCGGTGGTCAACTATCTGGTCACGAGTTCGGCGGTGTCGGACGATCTCGTCTATCAGATGACCAAGACCATCTTCGAAGGGCTGCCGGAGCTGGCGAACGCCCATGTCGCCGGCAAGGAGATCAGGCTGGAAGCTGCGGCGAGCGGCAGCCCGGTGCCGCTCCATCCCGGCGCGATCCGCTATTACAAGGAAAAGGGCGTCCTCAAGTAAGGACGCCCACGACGCCCGCGCGAGCGGGCAGACTGACCGCCGCGCCCTGGTAACGGGGCGCGGCGCTTTCAGGACAGGGGGCATTCCGGGATGGCGGACGCGCGCGCATTGGTCGAGCCGGTCAAGGTCGAGCTGGACAATTTCGAGCACGGCTTTCCCGACGGCTTTGGCCCCGGCTGGTGGGGACGGCTGGCCTATGCCATCGGCATTGCCTTCGCCGTATTCCAGTTGGTGATCGCGGCGTGGAACGTGCTGCCGAGCCAGGTGGTGCGCGGCGTCCATGTCGGCTTCCTGCTGCTCTTGACGTTCGGCCTGATCGGCAATTTCACTGCGCGGAGCAACGTCGGACGCGCCGCCGGATGGCTGATCGGAGCCGTCGGCTTCTACTGCGGTCTCTATCAGTGGCTTTACTACAAGGACCTCATCCTGCGTGACGGCGATCCGTCACGCCTCGACCTCGTCGTCGGTTCGCTGCTGGTGATCCTGATTTTCGAGGGGACGCGGCGGATGATGGGCCTCGCGCTGCCGCTGATGTGCGGCGCGTGTCTGTTGTATTGGTTCTTCGGCCAGTATCTGCCGGCGCCGCTCAATCACCGCGGCTACGACTTCGACCAGATCATCGGCCACCTGTCCTACGGCACCGAGGGCTTCTATGGCGTGCCGATCTATGTGTCGGCCACCTACATTTTCCTGTTCATCCTGTTCGGCTCGTTCCTGGAGCGGGCCGGCATGATCCAGCTGTTCAACGACGTTTCGCTGGGCTTGTTCGGCGGCACTCGCGGCGGCCCCGCCAAGGTCGCGGTGTTCTCCTCCGGCATGATGGGCACCATCTCGGGCTCGGGCGTCGCCAACGTCGTGACGGTCGGCCAGTTCACCATTCCGCTGATGATTCGCTTCGGCTATCGCCGCGCCTTCGCCGCGGGCGTCGAGGCCACCGCCTCGATGGGTGGGCAGATCATGCCGCCGGTGATGGGCGCGGTCGCCTTCATCATGGCCGAGACGCTCGGCGTCGAATACGCGGTCATCGTCAAGGCGGCGGTGATCCCGGCGGTGTTGTATTTCGCCTCGGCGTTCTGGATGGTGCATCTCGAGGCCGGCAAGTACGGCCTCGAGGGCATGAAGCGCTCGGAGATGCCGAGCGTGCTCAAGGCGCTCACCGAGAAGTGGTTTCTGGTGCTGCCGCTGGCGGCGCTGGTGTACATGCTGTTCGAGGGTTTTACCCCGCTCTATGCCGGCACCATGGGGCTGTCGCTCACCGTCGGGCTGATTCTCGGCGCCAGCATCGCACTTGGACTGTCCAGCAATGTGCTGCGCATCATCTTCTGGGTCGGGCTCGCGCTGGTTGTCGGTGCGCTGCTGCGGCAGGGCCTCGATATCCGTCTCGTCGCCGCGGTGATCGCGGCGCTGGTGCTGCTCTGCCTGGTCACGAAAGGTGGCCGCGCCACGCTGGCGTCGTGCCGCGATTCGCTCGCCGACAGCTCCAAGGCCGCGCTGACCGTCGGCATTGCCTGCGCCATCGTCGGCACCATCATCGGCATGATGACCCAGACCGGCGTCGGCACCATCTTCGGCAGCTGGGTGATCGGGCTCGGCGACAAGAGCCTGTTCCTGGCGCTGGTGCTGACCATGGTGCTATCGATCCTGCTCGGTACCGGCATTCCCACCATTCCGACCTACATCATTACGGCGGCGCTGGCGGCGCCGGCACTCGCCAAGCTTGGCGTGCCGCTGATCGTGAGCCACATGTTCGCGTTCTACTACGGCATCATGGCCGACCTGTCGCCGCCGGTGGCGCTGGCGGCGCTGGCCGCGGCGCCGATCGCCAAGGAAAATCCGGACAAGATCGGCTGGGAGGCGATGCGCATCGCGCTCGCCGGCTACGTCATTCCGTTCATTGCGGTGTACTCGCCGGCCTTGATGCTGCAGGACGGCGATCCGATGGCGCTGAAGCTCGGCTTCTACGGCGCAGTGGTCTACGCCACGCTCAAGGCGCTGGCGGCGATCGGGCTGTTCGGCATCGTCGCCATCGGCTTCCTGTTCACCCGCCTGTCGGTGCTGGAGCGCATTGTGGCATTCGCCGCCGCGATCTGCTTGTTCGGCGAATTCGCCTACAGCGACGCCATCGGCTATGTGGTCGGCGCGCTGGTCGTCGCCTGGCAGTGGCGCAAGCGCGCGGACGCCGAACCGGTCACGGCCTGAGGGGGCGGCGTTGGGCCTGTGCCTCGTCTCCGCCGGCGTGACCAAGGTGCTGCAGGTGACCGCCTTCACGCTGGTGTGGACCCACTCGGTCGAAAAGGTGGACTGGCAGGAGGACTGGCGGATCGAGGGCGGGGCGTTGCGCCTCGTGGAGGCACGGGTCAAAAGCTCCGGGGCTGGCATGGAGCCGCCACCGGAGGCTCGCCTTGTCGACGGCTGGTGGCGCTGGGCGCCCCAGGTGGCCGCGCCGCCGGACCTGGTCCTGGGCAATTCCGGCGCCGCCGGCGAATGGCGGATCTGCGCCGGTGGGTCCTGCCGGACCCTGTCGGAGATCGTCGCCCACCCGGTTGGCATGGAGACCACGGTGGTTCGGGCCTGCGCCACCGCGGCCTCCCATTGAGGGGCGGGTTCCCGAACCCGGGAGGCCAAAGAAAAAAAATCGCGGCGCTGTCGATCTGGCCAGGACCCGTTCGACTGGTTGGTGAGCTATCCTGCTCGTCAACCATGGAGCGTCCCATGCAATACCTGCTGCTGATCTACCAGAACGAAGCCGAGAACGCGGCTCGTCCGGAAGCGGAAATGGCCGCCACCACCGCCGAATACGGCACCTTCACCCAAGGCATCATCCAGAGCGGCCATTTCAAGGGCGGCGAGCGGCTGCGTCCCTCCGCCATGGCGACCACGGTCCGGGTCCGCGGCGGCAAGACGCTGACGACCGACGGTCCGTTCGCCGAGGCGCGCGAACAGCTCGCCGGCTACTACATGGTCGAGGCCAAGGATCTCGACGAGGCCAGCGTGATCGCGGCGCGCATCCCCGGCGCGCGCACCGGCGCCATCGAGGTGCGGCCGATCTGGCCGGTGATGTGAGGCTGGCATTCGCGTGAGCGCCGAGGCCATCGAGCGCGTGTTCCGCGACGAGGCGGGTCGGGTTCTCGCGACCCTGATCCGCCTCGTCGGCGATTTCGAGCTCGCCGAGGAAGGCCTGCAGGACGCATTCACCGCCGCCTTGCAGCAATGGCCGCACGAAGGCGTGCCATCCAATGCGCGCGCCTGGCTGGTCAATGTCGGACGGCACAAGGCGATCGATCGCCTGCGCCGCCGTGCGGCGTATCGCGAGAAGCAGCACGCGCTCGAGATCGAGGCCGCCATCGCTAACGAAGCCGCGCCGGTCGACAGCGACGGTGTGCTCGACGACGACATGTTGCGGCTGATTTTCACCTGCTGCCATCCGGCGCTCAACCTGGAAACCCAGGTGGCGCTGACCTTGCGCGCGGTGTGCGGTCTTTCCACCGAGGCCGTGGCGCGTGCGTTCCTGGTCAGCGTGGAGACGATGGCGCAGCGCCTGGTGCGGGCGAAGACCAAAATCCGCGTCGCCAGGATTCCCTATCAGACCCCGGAGGCGGACCAGCTCGGCGAGCGGATCGACGGTGTGCTGGCGGTGGTCTACCAGGTATTCACCGAAGGCTATGCGCCAACCTCCGGCGACGACCTCACCCGCGCCGATCTCTGCGGCGAAGCGATTCGGCTCGGCCGGCTGCTGCGCCAACTGATGCCGCAACGCGCGGCGGCGGCCGGGCTGCTGGCATTGATGCTGCTGCACGACGCTCGCCGCGACACGCGCGCGTCGGCCGACGGCGACCTGATCCAGCTGGAATTCCAGGACCGCTCGCGCTGGAACCGGGGCCAGATCGCCGAGGGCGCGGGGCTGGTGGACGCGGCGCTGCGCAGGCCCGGGATTCCCAGCATCTACGCGGTGCAGGCGGCGATCGCCGCGCTACATGCGCAGGCGGCGAGTTTCGCGGCCACCGACTGGCCGCAAATCGTCGGCCTCTACGAGGTGTTGCTGCGGCTCAGCCCGTCGCCGGTGGTCGCGCTCAACCACGCCGCGGCGGTGTCGATGGTCGACGGTCCGCAGAAGGCGCTCAACCTCGTCGACGCGCTGGCCGCGCGTGAGCCGCTCGGCGGTTACCATCTGCTGCCGGCGGTGCGCGCCGACCTGCTGCGCCGGCTCGGCCGGAATGACGAGGCGCGAGCGACCTATCGTGCGGCGCTCGATCTCGTGCGGCTGGAGCCGGAGCGGCGCTGGCTGGCACGGCGGCTCGCGGAGCTTGGCTAGAGCGTTTTCGAGCGAAGTGGGCATCGGTTCGCGCGAAGAAAACGCGTCAAACAAAAAATTAGAGCGCGTACGTGATTCAATCAAAAGCGAATGTGCTCTAGCGCGGTTGATCAGGTTCCGGCCTGCGCGCTGAGCTCGGCCCAGTCGAGCTCCTCTTCCAGGCGGTGGAAGGCGTCGTCGCCGATCACGCCGTTGGCGCGCAATCCGATCAGCGCCTGCCGCGACGCGTCGATGGCGCGGCGGCGCATCGGGTCGGCCGGTAGCTCGCCGGAGAAGCTCGCAGGATCGGTCTCCGCCCGCAGCAGCGCCGCGTCGTACTCCAGCCGCAGCACCTCGGCCTCCTCCGACGGATCGGCGCTGATGGCATCGAGTGCGGCGCGAAGGGCGACGATCCGCGCTCCCGCCACTTCCTGCTCAACCGGATTGTCGGCCGCAAAACTCAGCAGGCGGACCAGCGGTCGCAGCGTCAGGCCCTGGATCAGCAGCGTGCCGAGCACGACAGCGAAGGCGATCAGCAGCATCAGGTCGCGATGTGGAAACTGCTCAGGCAAGGCGAATGCCGAGGCGAGCGTGACGATGCCGCGCATGCCGCACCAGGCGACCACCAGGCCGCTCTTCAACATCGGGACGTGCCGGGCCTCCCAGCCGCGGCGGGCGTAGTAGGCGCCCTTCAGTCGCATCACGGTGTTGTAGGACATCACCCAGGCGATGCGCGAGGCGATCACGGTGACGAGCACCGCGCCGGCGACCAGCGCGTGGTTCCGGCGGGTGGCGTCGTTCATGCGCTGCCAGATCGGGCCGAGCTGCATGCCGATCAGCACAAAGGCCAGCACGTTGAGCAGGAACACCGCGGTCTCCCACACCGCGTTGGTCGGTACCCGCAGCCGCGCCGACGTGCGCGCCGGCGCCGTGCGGGCCACGATGATCGCGTAGGCGACGATGGTGAGGATGCCGGACAGGCCGAGATGCTCGGCGACGATCCAGATCGTGAAGGTGGTGGCGAACTGCAGGATGATGGCGCTCGGCACGTCGCTGACGCGGGCGAACAGGTGCATGGTGATGCGCGAGCAGACGTAGCCGGCAACGAGGCTGCCGGCGAGGGCCAGCGTGATCGTCGGCACGACGGTCTCGACCCCGACATGGTGCATCATGACGATGCCGGCTGTGATCCGGTAGATCAGCAGCGCGCTGGCATCGTTGAGCAGGCTTTCGCCCTCCAGGATCGTGACGATGCGGTGGGGCAGCTTGACCTGCCGCAAGATGGTCGTGGCAGCTGCGGCGTCAGGCGGCGCGACGATGGCGCCGAGCGCGATCGCCGCTGGCCAGGGCAGGTCCGGCACCATCGTGTGGGCGACCAGAGCGACGCAGGCCGTGGTCACCGCGACCGCGGCGAACACCAGCGTAGTGACCGGCAGCCAGTTGGCGCGCAGGTCGCGCAGCGAGGTGTCGTAGGCGGCGTCCAGCAGCACCGGGGCGACGAACAGCGCCAGCGCCAGTTCTGGCTGCAGCGTCCAGGCCGGCGTGCCTGGCAGGAACGCCAGCAGCATGCCGCCGACGGCGAGGAACGTGGGATAGGGAATGCCGGTTCGGCGCGCCAGTGCGGCCAGGGTGACGGCGCCGATCAGGAGCGCGATGATCCAGTCGAATGTGGTCAAGTGAGCCTCGTCGCCATGCACCCCGCCGCCCGCGACGCGTGTCCCAGCGCGGCATTTGCCTTGAATTCCAGATCGCTGGCAAGGGCGCCCGCCGACCCCTTGAACCATCGCGAACCCGTGCGCGACTATCGCACTGGGGCGGCGGAACGGAGCTCGAGGATGACGTCTGTGGCATCGGTCTGGGCGGGTGCGGCGCTGGTGGCGCTGGCCTGGAGCGAGGGGCCGGCCCGTGCCGAACCGCCTGCAGAGGCCGTGGCGTGCGTGGAGGGCGGCAAGGCCTCGCCGGATGCGCTGATCGGCGGTTGCGGCGTGGTGATCGACGCGCCGGCGACCTCCGATGCCGCGCGGGTCGCGGCGTTGCTGGTGCGTGCGATGGCGTTCGACCATCGCGGTCAGACCGCGGACGCCATGGGCGACCTCGACCGGGCCATCATGCTCGATGCCGCCAACGCGCGTGCCTATCGCCTGCGCGGCGAGCTGCGACGCTATGTCCGCGGCAACCTGGAGCGGGCGCTGGCGGATTTCGACACGGCGATCCGGCTCGATCCCAACGACGCGCTGGCGTTTGGCGGGCGCGGCAACGTCTACAACAATCTGCGCCAGTTCGACCGCGCCATCACCGACTACACCGAGGCGGTGCGGCTCGACGCAAGGGATGCGCAGGCGTTCTCCGACCGCGGCACGGCCTACTACTTCAAGGGCGACTATGTGGCCGCGATCCGCGACTATGACGAGGCGATCCGGCTGGATTCGTCCCGCGCCCAGACCTTCACCAACCGCGGCGCCGCCCACAAGAAGCTCGGCCGTGACGATCTTTCACTCGCGGACGAGAGCGAGGCGATCCGGCTCGACCCGACGGTGCCGGAATATTTCGACAACCGCGGCCTGTCCTATGCCGACCGGCACGACTACGACAAGGCGATTGCCGACTACGATGCCGCGATCCGGATCCGGCCGAAGGCCAATTTCCTTACCAATCGTGGCGACTCCTACCAGTTCAAGGGTGACCTCGACCGTGCGATCGCGGACTACGATGCCGCGCTGCGGCTCGATCCGACTTTTGCGCTGGCCTATGCCAACCGTGGCGTGATCTGGCGCAAGAAGGGCGATCGGGTGCGGGCGCTGGCGGACTACGACGCAGCGCTGCGGCTCAATCCGCGGCTCGAGACGGCGGCGGCGAATCGCAAGTCGCTGGCGCTGGAGATCGAGCGCATCGGCGCGCAGATGCCGCTGCAGGCGGCGGCCAAAGCGGGAGCAGGGCCGTCGTTCGACTGTGCCACGGCCCGGCGCGCGGTGGAGAAGGTGATCTGTGCCGATGCGCAACTCAGCCAGCTCGACCGAGATCTCGATACTACCTATGCGCGGGCGGTGAAGGCCGCCGACGGTCGTGCGGCGACGGCACTGCGCCGGCAGCAGCGCGATTTCATTACCGCGCGCAACGCCTCGTTCGGCAAGCCGGACTATGATGTCCGCGGCGCCATGGAGAAGCGGCTCGCGGAGCTGCGCACGCTGGCTCCCGCGAACTAGCGCGTGTCAGCCGCGTTGGCGATGCCCGCCCTGATCGCCGACGCGTGGCGCTCGCCGGCGGAGCTGTCCGGCTGCGACGTCGCGCGGGCCCCGTGCTGGCGGATTGCGTCTCATACCAATGGCCACCCCGCTTTCGGCTTGAATTGACGCCCGTTCCCGTGACAATGGCGGCCAAAATCCGGCTCCGCGCGGGGCCGCACGGACGAGCTTCCGGGAGACAACGCCATGACCGCCAGTCGCTATCACGAAGTCTATGCGCGCGCGATGCGCGATCCCCAGGGGTTTTGGGGCGAAGCCGCCCGTGACATTGATTGGGTCGAATTTCCCAAGACCGTCTTCGATCCCGATCAGGGCGTCTATGGCCGCTGGTTTCCCGACGGCGTGCTCAACACCTGCCACAATGCGCTCGACCGCCAGGTCGCCAATGGTCGGGCCGACCAGCTTGCGCTGATCCACGATTCGCCGCTCGCCAACACGGTGGCGACCTTCACCTATGGCGAGATGCTGCAGGAGGTGCAGACGCTCGCCGCGGTGCTGCAGGATTTCGGCGTCGTCAAGGGCGACCGTGTGCTGCTCTACATGCCGATGGTGCCGGAGGCGATGGTGGCGATGCTCGCCTGTGCGCGCATCGGCGCCGTGCATTCGGTGGTGTTCGGCGGCTTCGCCGCGAAGGAGCTCGCCACCCGCATTGACGACGCGCAGCCGCGGCTGATCCTGTCGGCGAGCTGCGGGCTCGAGCCGGGCCGCATCGTCAAGTACAAGCCATTGCTCGACGAGGCGATCGGGCTTGCCAAGGCCAAGCCGGCGGCCTGCCTGATCCTGCAGCGGCCGCAGGAGCGCTGCGAGCTCATTGCCGGCCGCGACCACGACTGGGCCGAGTTGCGCCACGCCGCGTTCGCCGCCGGCAAGGCGGCGCCATGTGTACCGGTGAAGGCCACCGACCCGCTCTACATCCTCTACACCTCCGGCACCACAGGCGTGCCCAAGGGCGTGGTGCGCGACAATGGTGGCCATGCAGTGGCGCTGAAATGGTCGATGGAGAACCTCTATGGCGTCAAGCCCGGCGAGGTGTGGTGGTGTGGCTCCGACATCGGCTGGGTGGTGGGGCACAGCTACATCATCTACGCGCCACTGTTCCACGGCGCGACCTCGATCATGTACGAGGGCAAGCCGGTCGGCACGCCCGATGCCGGCGCGTTCTGGCGGGTGATCTCCGAGCACAAGGCGGTGGCGTTCTTCACCGCGCCGACAGCGTTCCGCGCCATCCGCAAGGATGATCCCGAGGGGGCGTTCATCCGCAAATACGATCTGTCGCACTTCCGCACGCTGTTTCTCGCTGGCGAGCGCGCCGATCCGCCGACGGTGGAATGGGCGGAAGCCCAGCTCAAGGTGCCGGTGATCGATCACTGGTGGCAGACGGAGACCGGCTGGTGCATCGCCGGCAACCCGGTCGGCCTCGGGCTGCTGCCGGTCAAGCACGGCTCACCGACGGTGCCGATGCCGGGTTACCAGGTCGACGTGGTGGACGAGGCGGCGAAGCCCGTTCCTGCGAACACCATGGGCTCGATCGTGATCAAGCTGCCGATGCCGCCGGGTTGCCTGCCGACGCTGTGGCAGCAGGACGACCGCTTCCACGAGTCGTACCTCGCCGAGTTCCCGGGCTACTACAAGACCTCCGACGCCGGCTACAAGGACGCCGACGGCTATGTGTTCGTGATGGGGCGCACCGACGATATCATCAATGTCGCCGGCCATCGGCTGTCCACCGGCGGCATGGAGGAGGTGCTGGCCTCGCATCCCGACGTCGCTGAATGCGCCGTTCTCGGCATCAAGGACCAGCTCAAGGGCGAGGTTCCCTGCGGCTTCCTGGTGCTGAAGGCCGGCGTGTCCAAGCCGCCGATGGAGATCGAGCGCGAGGTCATTGCCCTGGTGCGCGAGCGCATCGGGCCGGTGGCGGCGTTCAAGCTCGCCATCACCGTCGGCCGGCTGCCGAAGACGCGCTCGGGCAAGATCCTGCGCGGCACCATGAAGAAGATTGCCGATGGCGACAGCTGGTCCATTCCCGCGACCATCGACGATCCGGCCATTCTCGGCGAGATCGGCCAAGCGCTGAAGGGCAAGGGGCTCGGCAACTAGGTCCGATCCGGCCGCGACGCTCGAGCTCCGTCCGCGCCGCGGAGGCGCTGGCGGCGCGGGCCGCCTCCGTCCGCCTTTACAAATCCATGATTTTGGTTCGAAAGTCGGCGCGCCCGCCGACCTTCACTGCCCGCCTCGCCATGGATCCGATATGACCCGCTCGATTTTTCCCGTCCTGCTTGCCGCCGCCCTGACCGGGGTCCTGCTCGGCGGCTGTGCCCAGCAGCAGGAGGACCGGCCGCAGGCCGCCGCCAGCGTTCCTGACGACGATGCGTTCTGCCAGTCCCGTGGTTTCAAGCCCGGCTCCGACGGCTATGTGGCCTGCCGCAGGGATCGCGATCATGTCGTCACCCTGCAGGCCCAGCAGGGCAAGCGCGACCTGCGCAAGATTCAGGACTACATGATGGACAACAAATAGTGAGCAGCGGCGCCGCGGCTTGCCGTGCCGGCTGGCGTATGCTTCCCACCTCCCATGCCCTGTCGCCGTCCGGCGTCCGGGGCCGTAACCCGAACGCCTGACAAGACGAGAATCCGTAATGTTTGAACTGGCAACGCTGCGGCGGGCGGTGGCCGCCTCGCTGATCGGCATGGTGATGGCGCTCGGCGCCGGCGGCGCGGGCGCCGAGGAGGCCGACGACGTGCTGTCCCGCGAGAAGGTGCTGCGCGATCCGGCGATCCCCGCCATGGGCAATCCGGACGGCGATATCACCATCGTCGAATGGTTCGACTACCAGTGTCCCTACTGCAAGAAGCTCGCGCCGGACCTGGCGAAGGTGATCAAGGAGGACGGCAAGGTCCGTCTCGTGATGAAGGAGTGGCCGATCCTCGGCCCGCCGTCCGGTCTCGCCTCGCGTCTCGTGCTGGCAACGCGCTACCAGGACAAGTACGAGGCGAGCCACAAGGCGCTGATGACGACCAAGGGCCGGCTGACGGAGACGACCTTGCGCGAAACGCTGGCGAAGGCCGGCGTCGACATCCCGAAGGCCGAAGCCGACATGCTGGCCCACAAGGACGACATCGAAGCGCTGCTCAAGCGCAACAATGCCCAGGCCGAAGCGTTCGGCTTCAACTCCACGCCGTCCTTCATCATCGGCACGTTCCGTGTCCCCGGCGTGCTGGATGCGGCGATGTTCAAGCGGGCGATCGCTGACGCGCGGGCGATGGCGAAGCAGTCGCCGGCGAAGTGAGGCGCGGCGCGCAGAGCAAAAAAAGACGTCCTCACCCGCTGGGCGAGGACGTCATCGGCGGCGTCCTGTCAGTGGCCTGGGATCCCGGTACATCCGCGGAGATCCCGTACAGCCGACGGATCAGGTGAGGCTGAGATTCTCGGCGCTAACCTTGCCGCGCATCTTGTCGGTCTTGAGTTCGTACGACACCTTCTGGCCTTCGTTGAGCGAGCTCAGACCGGCGCGTTCAACCGCGCTGATATGAACGAAAACGTCCTTCGAGCCATCGCTCGGCTCGATGAAGCCGAAGCCCTTCTGCGCATTGAACCACTTCACAGTTCCAGTCGACATTGATCTTCTCCAAAACGCTTGCACGCATGCTGCCCGCATGACCTCCATGCAGGTTAATCCGATTTTCAGCGATGTCTTGGGAAAAGAGCCCTAAAACGGGCGCGCTCAACAAGGCAGAGCTAGCAGTCGAATGCGGAGGATATAGCCGATACAGGCCCAATAAGCAAGGCGCGCGAATCACTTATGGTTTCTGCTCATTTTCGCGCTGCGCGTGCATGGCGCCGAACTGGGCACCGCGTTCTCATCGTTATGGAAGGCGAGGCGCGCCGTTCCGGCATGCGTGCTCATGAGAGAGGTGCCGCGAGCATGGGCGATGAATCCTCGCTCTTAGGCGCAGCGTCGTGTTCACTCCATCGGCTGATTGGCGGAGCCGGCAGGTGCGCGATGGCTTCGGCCACGCGCCGGGTCTGCTGCACCACGTCCGGCACGCCCATCAGTTCGCCGAAGGTACCGCGCGCCAGCGGCCCGGCGACCAGCAGGTGCGGCTGTGCGCTTCCGCCTGCATCGATCACCCGGCTGTCGCGATCGACGGCGATCCCGAGGCCGTAGACATCGGGCCGCGCCAGTCCGTCATGCTGCATCTGTCGGAGCAGGGCATCGTCGCGGAACAGGCCGCCGTGGGCGGGGCCAGTCGCGAGCACGATCCGGTCGACGGCCTGCGTCACCGTCTCGCCGCCGCGGCGCGGCTGCAGCGTGACGTCGAGGCGGTCGCGTTTGTCGGCCACGGCGCGCACCGAGGCTGCCCGCACGCTGAGCAGGCCATCGCGCAGGCGGCGCTCCAGCACGTCGTGCACCTGCGGCGCGAGGCGGAAGCGGTGGGTATCCCAGAACGGCCGCAAATGTCGCAGCAGGCGTTGCCGTTCGCGCACCGACAGCGCCTGCCAGATCGATTGGCCCTGCAGGCGCACCTGATCGAGCACCGGATGCCAGGACAGGCCCTCGGTGGCGGCGCGCGCGAGCGTCATGCGGATGCGGCGCAGCAGCGCAAGCGCGGTCACGGGCGGTGGCGACAGGAAGTCGCCGAAAGGCTCCGCCGGCTGCGTGGTGTGCGGCTTCGAGCGCTGGCCGCGGCGCGAGATCGCCGTGACCGTGCCGCGATGGTCGCGCCGGTCCAGCGTCGCCACGATGTCGGCCATGGTCAGCCCGGTGCCGACGATCAGCACCCGCTCATCAGGAATGATGGTGTCGAACGCGCCGGCCGCCCATGGATCGGCGATGAGACGTGGCGTCCCGCTGAGCGGCGCGAGCGCTATGGGAACGGTTGGCGGCGGATGGCAGATTGCCAGTACCACGATGTCGGCAACCACCACGTCACGGTCGGCGCAGGCGATGTGATGGCGGCCGGCGGCGCGCCTGACCGCGGTTGCATGGGTGCGCCGATGCCTGATGTCGGCGATCGCAGAGAGCTGGTCGCTGATGTAGCTGCCATAGGCATGGCGGCTGGGAAACAGCCGGCCGTCCGGCAACTGCGCCGCCGGATCGGTTCGCGCGATAGCGCGGGCGGTCAGCCAGCGCCCAAAATGCTCGGGATTGTCGGGATGGACTTCCATCCGTGGTGCCGGCACGTTGATCCGGTGTGCCGGATCCTCGGTGCTGTAGGCGAGGCCGCGCCCGATCTGCTCGCGCGGCTCGATGACGATGATGGTGAACGCGCCCGGCGCCAGCCGGCTCAGCGCCAGTGCCGTGGTGGCGCCGGAAACGCCGCCGCCGATGATCGCGACGGTCGGGCGCGTCGCGGACGGATCGGGCTGCTGGGTCATGCCGGGACTGCCGGGCCGTGTGCCGGCGTCACGGCGCCTTCGGCGTCCAGATTCGCACCGTGGTGGTGTCGAGCTTGCGCGGCAGCAGGCCCTCGCCGAAAAACGCGTCGGCGATCTTCTGCTGTTCGCCGAGCCCGTCGGGCGTCACCGCGCCGACGCCATAGCTGCGATGGCTGTTGGCGGTCTCGACCGTCGCCGCGTCGATGCCCCACAGGTCGGCCAGCAGCTTCGCCGCGTCCTTCGGATGAGCCTTCACCCATGCGCCGGTATCCCGCAGTTGCGCGAACACGACGTTTAGCACGTCGTCGCGGCGTTCAGCGAAAGTTTCCGAGGCGAGGTAATAGCGCTTGTAGCTGGCGAGCCCGTCGCTGCCATCAGTGAGCACGCGCGCGCCGGACTGCTGCTGCGCGCTGGTGAGGAACGGGTCCCATGCCACCCAGGCAGCGACCTTGTCGGTGACGAAGGCGGCGCGGCCGTCAGCCGGGGCGAGGTAGGCGGGCGTGATGTCCTTGAAGGCCAGCTTCGCCCTGCCGAGCGCGGCGAGCAGCAGGTAGTGGCTGCCTGCGCCCTTGGTGACGGCGACGGTCTTGCCCTTGAGGTCGGCGAGCGAGCGGATCGGCGAGTTGCCGGCGACCAGGATGGCCTGTGCAGCAGGCGAGGCGCTTTCCTCGGCGACATAGACCAGCTTCGAGCCGGCGGCCTGCGCGAAGATCGGCACGGTGTCGGCGACGTCGGCGCCGAAGTCGAGGTTGCCGACGCCGAGCGATTCCAGCAGCGGCAGGCCGCTGGAGAACTCGTGCCACGTCACCTTGACCCCGAGCGGCGCGAGGGCCTTCTCCAGCTCGCCATTGGCGCGCAGGATCGCGATCAGGGTCGAGGATTTCTGCAGGCCGATGCGGATCTGATCGGGGGATTTTGCGCTCTCGGCGAAGGCGGCGCTATGCGAGGCGGCGCCGAGCAGCAACCAGATGGCGAGAAGGGTGCGAGTATATCGGATCATCATGGTTCCGATTTTAGGCGGCGCCTGCGAGATTGAGTTGCCATATTCGGCCGCAGCGCGGGCAGGTTTGTCCTGCACGGATGCGCTCTGCTGGAAAATGCGCCCTTGCCGGTATTTGGGGCCGCCGCGTGCCTGCTGCAGGGCGCGGCAAGGCCGTCAGCGCGGTTTGCATCGGGGCCGCGGCGATGCTGAAATCACCTTGTGTGGACGTAGGATGTGCGCGTCGCCGGCCGCGGATGGCTTGAAAGAAATTGGTCGCGTCGGCGGCGCCCGCAGTCGTTGTATTGCTTTGTGGTTTGGGTGCATTGCAGCGTCAACTGTTTCTGGATAAGCGGAGATCGTAATCATTCCGTCATTTCCAGCGTCAGACGACGAAAGCCGGTTCCGCGATGAATGCGCCTTGGCCCCGACAAGCGGGGGTGCCTGTGGACTCTGCAACCCGCCAGACCGCTGCGGGCATCGAGATCAAAGGGGTCGGCAAGACCTATGCGGCGCGCGGTGACAGCGCGGCGGTGGTGGCGTTGCGCGACATCAACCTCGTTGTGCCCGACGGCGCCATCGTCGGCGTGATCGGCCGCAGCGGCGCCGGCAAATCCTCGCTGATCCGCCTGATCAACGGCCTCGAGCGGCCGACAAGCGGGCGTGTCGTCGTCAACGGCACCGATATCACCGCGCTCGACGAGCGCGGACTGCGCCAGGCGCGCCGGTCGATCGGCATGATCTTCCAGCACTTCAACCTGCTGTCGTCGCGCACCGCATTCGACAACATCGCGCTGCCGCTGGAGATCGCAGGCGTCGCCAAGCGCGATATCGCCAAGACCGTGCTGCCGCTGCTTGACATGGTCGGCCTCGCCGACAAGCGAGACCGCTATCCTGCGGAGCTGTCGGGCGGCCAGAAACAGCGCGTCGGCATCGCGCGGGCGCTCGCCACGAGCCCCAAGGTGCTGCTGTCGGACGAAGCGACGTCCGCGCTCGATCCGGAAACCACCGACCAGATCCTCGCTCTGCTCAAGCGCATCAACACCGATCTCAACCTCACCATCCTGTTCATCACCCACGAGATGGCGGTGGTGAAGGCGCTGGCCGATCGCGTCGCCGTGCTGGAGCAGGGCCGCATCGTCGAGGAGGGCGCGACCTTCGAGGTGTTCGCCTCGCCGCGTCACGACGTGACGCAGCGCTTCGTCGGTTCGGTGACCGGCAGCCGCGCGCCGGAGTGGCTGCTGGAGAAGTTGCTCACGGCAAGGCCGGCCACGGGCGGTCAGGCGGTGCTGCGGCTGTCGTTTCGCGGCCAGGAGGCGAGCCAGCCGCTGCTGTCGCAGCTTACCCGTCGGTTCAATGTGGACGTCAACATCCTGCACGGCCAGGTCGAGATGATCTCGGGCCATCCGTTCGGCACCTTGATTGTCGCCATTCCCGCGTCGCCCGAGCAGCTGGCGCAGATCGCGGCCCAGCTCGAGGCCGGCGGCAACACCGTGGAGCAGCTCGGCTATGTCGCCTGAACTTCTGAAGATGATCGCCTGGTCGACGGTCGACACCTTGCGCATGGTGGCGCTGGCCGGCCTGTTCGGCACGCTCATCGGCCTGCCGCTCGGCATCTTCCTCGCCACCAGCCGCGCTGGTGAACTGTTTCCCGCACCGCTTGCCAACCGTCTGGTCGGATTGGTGGTCAACGCCACGCGCTCGACGCCGTTCATCATCCTGGTGGTGGCGATTGTGCCGCTGACGCGCCTGATCGCCGGCACCTCGATCGGCACCGCGGCGGCGACCGTGCCGCTGACGATCGCAGCGGTGCCGTTCATCGCCCGCGTGGTCGAGGCCGCTGTGCGCGAGGTCGACCAGGGCCTGATCGAGGCGGCGCGGGCGTTCGGCGCGAGCCCGTTGCAGATCGTGCGCAAGGTACTGCTGCCCGAGGCGCTGCCGGCGGTCACGCTGGCGCTGACGCTCACTCTCGTGAGCCTGATCGGCTACTCCGCCATGGTCGGTGCGGTCGGCGGCGGCGGTCTCGGCGACCTCGGCATCCGCTACGGCTATCAGCGCTTCATGCCCGACGTGATGCTGGTCGTGGTGCTGGTGTTGATCGCCCTGGTGCAGGGCGTGCAGTCCATCGGTGACACCATCGCGCGGCGGCTCGACAAGCGTTCTCGCCGCTCCTGAGCTTTTCGACATCAAAGGACCTGCCTGCCATGCGTATCGTGACCGCAACCATCGTCGCTTTCGCGGCGCTCATCGGCGCGGCCCGCGCCGAGACCATCCGCGTCGGCGTCACCGCGGGTCCCCATGCCGAGGTGCTGGACGTGGTGCGCAAGGTCGCCGCCGAGCGCGGCCTCGACATCAAGGTGGTGGAGTTCACCGACTACGTCATTCCCAACCAGGCGCTGGCGCAGAAGGACATCGAGGCGAACTCGTTCCAGCACGAGCCGTACCTCTTGAACCAGATCTCCAAGACCAACTGGAAGATCGTCAAGGTCGCCACCACCATCGCCTCGCCCCAGGGCGTGTATTCGGTCAAGGTCAAGAAGCTCGCCGACCTGCCGCAGGGGGCGACGGTGGCGATCGCCAACGATCCCACGAACGGCGCGCGTGGGCTGCAGATCCTGGCGCTGCACGGACTGATCAAGCTGAAGGACGGCGTCGGCGTCACCGCGACGGTCGCGGACATCGTCGACAACCCGAAGAAGCTGCGCTTCGTCGAGCTCGATGCGGCGCAACTGCCGCGCTCGCTAAGGGACGTCGACCTCGTCTCCATCAACAACAACTATGCGGTGCAGGCCGGGCTCGATCCGGCGAAGGACGCGCTGGCGCGCGAGAGCGCGGAAGGACCGTGGGTGAATATTCTGGCCGTGCGCGAGGAAGACAAGGACAAGCCTTGGGTGAAGGAATTGATCGCGGCCTATCACTCCGAGCCGGTTCGCCAATTCCTCGATACCCGGTTCAAGGGCTCCTACATCGCCACCTGGTGAGCGGATACATTCGGGAGGATCATGCCATGACGCGCAGACATCTCATCCAGTCGATCGCCGCCGGTGCGCTGGCGGTCAGCCTGCTCGGCGCCGCCGGCGCGGCCACGGCGCAGGAGCGCAAGACCATCAAGATCGGTGTTACGCCCGGCCCGCATGCCCAGATCATGGAGGCGGTGAAGCCGATCGCGGCGCAGAAAGGCCTCGACCTCCAGATCGTCGAGTTTTCCGACTATGTGGTGCCGAACGCGGCGCTGGAGGCCGGCGAGCTGCAGGCCAACTCGTTTCAGCACAAGCCGTATCTCGACAACCAGAAAGCCGATCGTGGCTACAAGATCGAAGCCGTCGGCTACACCGTGAACTTCCCGATCGGGCTCTACTCCAAGAAGTACAAGAGCTGGGATGCGGTGCCGCCGGGTGCCTCGCTGGCGATCCCGAACGATCCGACCAATGGCGGGCGCGTGCTGCTGTTGCTGCAGGACAAGGGCGCGCTGAAGCTCAAGGACGGCGTCGGCTTCAAGCCGAGCGTCGCCGACATCGTCGACAATCCGAAGAAGCTGAGGATTACCGAGATCGATGCGGCACAGACCCCGCGCACCCTCGATGATGTCGATGTCGCCGCGGTCAACACCAACTATGCGACGCAGGCCGGGCTCGATCCGGTGAAGGACGCGATCCTGCGCGAGGATCCCAAGGGGCCCTACGCCAACCTGATCGCGGTGCGCGCCGCCGACAAGGATCAGCCCTGGGTCAAGGCGCTGGTGGAAAGCTACCAGACGCCGCAGATCAAGGAATTCATTCTCACGACCTTCAAGGGCGCCGTGCTGCCGGCCTGGTAAGGCCGGCGCAAGACGGTGAGAGCGCGGACATCGCCCGATCCGCAAGGCTCCCCGTCAACGCAATGGCCGGGACGAGCCCGGCCATGACAACACCAATCGGATGAGGGCAGCGCGTCTGGCGCGCTCGCGGGCTGTGCAGGGGCGATCTCGGACGGATCGCCCGCCGCTCACTCCTCGTCTTCGTCGTCGTGCTTCTTGCCGCCGATGGTCTTGAGCTTGGCGAACACCGCGGCGTCGTCGAGATCGTCCTGATTGCCGGCGTGCTCCGGCTCGGCGTCCTTGCGGGTGGTCTCGGAGGCCGGCAGCAGGGTGGCGCCGCCATATTGCTCGACCGCCGGCTTTTCCTTGGCCGCTCGCTGCACCTCGAAGTCGAGGTCGATCTGCGAGCACAGGCCGAGGGTCACCGGGTCCATCGGGGTCAGCGTCGACGTATTCCAGTGGGTGCGGTCGCGCACGCTCTGAATCGTGGTCTTGGTGGTGCCGACGAGGCGCATGATCTGCGCGTCCTTGAGTTCCGGATGGCTGCGCAGCAGCCACAGGATGGCGCTCGGGCGCTCGTGGCGGCGCGACACCGGGGTATAGCGCGGGCCCTTCTTCTTCTTCACTTCCGGCAGGCGGACCTTGGATTCGGCGAGCTTCAGCCGATAGTCCGGATCCTTTTCACCCTTCTCGATTTCCTCGCGGGTCAGCTGACCGGACGAGATCGGGTCCATGCCCTTGATGCCCTGGGCCGCGTCGCCGTCGGCGATGGCATGGATCTCCAGAACGTGCATCTTGCAGAAGTCGGCGACCTGATCGAACGACAGGGCGGTATTGTCGACGAGCCACACGGCAGTCGCTTTCGGCATCAGCGGGGCGTTGCTCATGGCAAATCTCCTTCGTGCTTCGCCCAGCGGTCTTGGGGGCGAAACCAATGGTCATCAGCGATGACGGGAATTGGCGTTTATATAGTCCCTCGACGGGCAAAATTGCAATGGTTTGCGTGCCCGCGGGCCGGTTTCCCGGGCCGATCGGCCTTGACACGGACACAAGAGCGGCCCAATTCCGTACTAGCCAGATCCGGCCAGACTCCGGGATAAAAATGCCCTCTCAGCCAGCCAAACCGACCCTCAAGGTCTACCTTTGTTCTCCCCGCGGCTTCTGTGCCGGCGTGGTCCGGGCCATCGACACGGTGGAGCGGGCGCTCGCGCTGTACGGCGCCCCGGTCTATGTCCGGCATGAGATCGTCCACAACCGCTATGTGGTGGAGAGCCTGCGGGCCAAGGGAGCGATCTTCGTCGAGGAGCTGGAGGAGATTCCGGATACCAGCGCCCCGGTGGTGTTTTCCGCCCACGGTGTGCCCAAGGCGGTTCCGAGCGAGGCCGAGAAGCGGAATTTCTTCTCGCTGGACGCGACCTGCCCGCTGGTTACCAAGGTGCACCGCGAGGCCGAGATTCATTTCAAGCGCGGCCGCGAGATCATCCTGATCGGCCATGCCGGTCATCCGGAGGTGGTGGGTACGCTCGGCCAGCTGCCGCCCGATGCCGTCTCGCTGATCGAGACCGTCGAGGACGTCGCGGCCTTCGAGCCGAAAGACGAGTCCAAGCTCGCCTACATCACCCAGACCACGCTCTCGATCGACGACACCGCCGAGATTGTCGCGGCACTCAAGGCGCGCTTCCCGGGCGTCGCCGGTCCGCACAAGGAAGACATCTGCTACGCCACCACCAACCGCCAACTCGCGGTGAAGAAGGTGGCGCACCTCGTCGACGCCATGATCGTGGTCGGCTCGCCGAACTCCTCCAACTCGCAGCGCTTGCGCGAGGTGGCGGAGCGCGAGGGCTGTCCGCGCGCGGTACTGGTGCAGCGCGCCTCCGAACTCGACTGGAGTATGTTCGATGGCGTCACCCGGCTCGGCATCACCGCCGGCGCATCCGCGCCCGAGGTGATCGTCGAGGAGATCATGGGCGCGTTCGCCGAGCACTATGAACTGAGCGTAGAGACCGTGACCGCAGCCGAGGAGACCGAGTTCTTCCCGCTGCCGCGTCCGCTGCGACAAGCCGCCGC
The DNA here is from genome assembly GCA_040756765.1 of Pseudomonadota bacterium. Classification (GTDB taxonomy): domain Bacteria; phylum Pseudomonadota; class Alphaproteobacteria; order Rhizobiales; family Xanthobacteraceae; genus Bradyrhizobium_A. The sequence continues at coordinate 118,128 of JBFLYG010000011.1, forward strand.
CGTCGAGTGATCCCACATGGCGGTCTACACGGATGTGTCCGCCGAGGAGCTTGCGGAGTTCCTGTCGCGCTATGACATCGGCGAGCTGTTGTCCTACAAGGGCATCGCCGAAGGCGTCGAGAATTCGAACTTCCTGCTGCACACCTCGCGCGGCTATTTCATTCTGACATTGTACGAGAAGCGGGTCGACGCGCGCGACCTGCCGTTCTTTCTCGGCCTGATGACTCACCTTGCCGGCCATGGCCTGCGCTGCATGCAGCCGGTGCTGACGCGTGGCGGCGAGGCGCTGGGCAAGCTCGCCGGGCGTCCGGCGGCGATCATCGATTTCGTCGAGGGCGTGTGGCCGCGCCGGCCGAACGCGCAGCACTGCGCGGCCGTCGGCGGCGCGCTGGCGAAGATGCATCTGGCCGGCGCCGACTTCACCATGACGCGGCCAAACGCGCTGTCGCTGGCGGGCTGGCGGCCGCTGTTCGCGGCGGTGGAGTCCCGCGCCGACGAGTTGCAGGTCGGTGCGCGGGCGTTGCTGGCAAAAGAGCTCGATGATCTGGAGCATGCCTGGCCGCGGACGCTGCCGACCGGCGTGATCCATGCCGACCTGTTTCCCGACAACGTGCTGTTCCTCGGCGACCAGCTGTCGGGCCTGATCGACTTCTACTTCGCCTGCAACGACATTCTCGCCTACGACGTCGCGATCTGCCTCAACGCCTGGTGCTTCGAGGTCGATCATTCCTTCAACGTCACCAAGGCGCGCGCCTTCCTGAATGGCTACAATCGCGAGCGTCCCCTGTCGATCGCCGAGCAGAACGCGCTGCCGCTGCTCGCCCGCGGCGCGGCGATGCGTTTCCTGCTGACCCGTTTCGTCGACTGGCTCAACGTGCCGCCGGGCGCGCTGGTGAAGCCGAAGGATCCGCAGGAATACCTGCGCAAGCTGCGCTTCCACCAGGGCGTCAAGAGCATCCGCGACTACGGTCTCGAGCAGACGGGGGCCGGCGCATGAGCGATACGGCACGGCCGCATGTGACGATCTTCACCGACGGCGCCTGCTCGGGCAATCCGGGGCCGGGCGGCTGGGGCGTGCTGCTGCGCTATGGCGAGCTGGAAAAGGAATTGAAGGGCGGCGAGCGCGACACCACCAACAACCGCATGGAGCTGATGGCGGCGATCTCGGCGCTGGAGGCGCTGAAGCGCCCTGCGGTCGTCGATCTCACCACCGACAGCCAGTATGTGCGCCAGGGCATCACCAGCTGGATTCATGGCTGGAAGAAGAATGGCTGGCGCACCGCGGATAAGAAACCGGTGAAGAACGTCGACCTGTGGCAGCGGCTGGATGCGGCGCTGAAGCAGCACGAGGTGCGCTTCCACTGGGTCAAGGGCCATGCCGGCCATGCGGAGAACGAGCGCGTCGATCAGCTCGCCCGCGAGGGGCTGGCGGCGATCCGCTGACCGCCGCGGCATCTCTCGTTACTCGCGGCGATCCGGAATCTCGAAGCAGCAGCAAGTTCGGCGGTCGGGATTCCGGGGTCGTCGCGGTCGCGACGCCCCGGAATGACTCATCATCTGCTCAGAGCTGGCCGAGCAGGGTGTCGCCGCCCGACACCTCGACGGCGCCCGGGTTCGGCTCGACATTGAGCTTCTTCACCACGCCGTCCTCGACCAGCATCGAGTAGCGCTTGGAGCGGATGCCGAGGCCGTTGCCCGAGGCGTCGAGCTCGAGGCCGATCGCCTTGGCGAAGTCGGCGTTGCCGTCGGCGAGGAATTCGGTCTTGTTGTCGAGATCGGTGTCGCGCTTCCACGCCTTCATCACGAACACGTCGTTGACCGAGGTCACGGCGATGGTGTCGACGCCCTTCGCCTTCATGGCATCGGCGTTCAACGTGATGCTCGGCAGATGCATCTTGTGGCAGGTGTTGGTGAACGCGCCGGGAACGGCGAACAGGGCAACCGTCTTGCCCTTGAAGATGTCGTCGGTGGTTTTTACCTGCGGCCCTTCGCCGGTCATGATGCGGAATTTGACGTCGGGCAGGCGGTCGCCGATCTTGATGGTCATGGTGAAGCTCCCTGGACGCGTCGCCCGCAGGACCGGTGGGGTGTGTTCTTGCGGGTGCGAAAAGACGCAAATGAACGATGGGACGGCAGTCATACCATGGCTGTCATCTGGCGCAATCGCAGCACAGTGTCCCGGGGCCGCCATCCGCCAAGGGGTGGCGTCAAGGGACGGTTCAAGGGGATTTCAGTCGAGGGTGGTATCGACCTCGTAGGCGTGGCCGGCGCCGACCAGCGTCAGCTTCAGCGCGGCGCCTTCGGGCTTGGCGCCGGACGGCAGCCCCTCGAGCGGGAAAGAGAAGCGCTGCCGACCGTCCGGCGTCTTCTCGACCAGCTGGGGCGGCGGCAGCGCCCAGTCCAGGGTCGGCCCTTCGACGAACAGGGCGGTCTCGGTGTTGGCCGGGGCGGTGACGTCCACCAGCACGGTGTTGCCCTCGCGCCAGACGCCGCGCACCGTCAGCACATTGGCGTCGCCGATCCGCGCCGGCTGCGGCACCGCCTGCAGCGCCGCCATCAGCGCGGCATCTTCGGTGCTGGCGCTGCTCGTAAATGCCAGCTCGCTCTTCGCCTCTACCGGCACACACAGCTTCTCGCAAACCGCATAGCTGATGGCGGCGCGCAGCGTCACCGGCTTGTCAGGCTGTTTTGCCATGATCCGCAACGGCAGCACCAACTGATGCTTGTAGCCGAACGACGTGCCGCCCGCGCCGTCCGGAAACTGCATCGGTGCCGGCCACAGCACGCTCACCGTCGCAATATTGTCCGAACCGGAGAAGTCGAATCGGGGCGGAACGCCCGAATCACCGGGGGTGCGCCAATAGGTCTTCCAGCCGTCCTGGAGCTTGAACGCGATGCCGCCGAGCAGCACGCCATCCGTGCGCGATCCGGCGACCAACCGGACCGAGGAGTGCTGGTCGGCGACCCAGGGCGAGGCGTCCTGGGCGCTGGCCGGGACGGTTTCGAGCGCGCCAAAGCTCACCAGGAAGGCAGCGAGTGCCCACCGCATCCGGGGGCGAAATGGAACCGATACGACCATGTGACGTCTTTACAATCCTGAACGGCATGAAACACTTGAATTGGTTGTGATCCAATTGCGTGGAGCGTCGTTCACGGTTGATTGACAGGGCCAGCACCCAATATCAGGATGGTCACGAACAGAGAAAGCCCTCTGCCGATGGACAGGATCGCCAAAAGGCCGAAGGCCGGTAAGACCGGCCTCCCCGAGCTCGGGAAAGACAGCCATATCGCGCTGCCGGACGCCGATCATGCCGACCTGTCGGATGCCGCGGGTGAATCAGCCCGCCGTTATCTCGACGGCCAGCTTTTGATCGCGATGCCGGTGATGGAGGACGAGCGCTTTGCGCGCTCGGTGATCTATGTTTGCGCCCACTCGTCGGAGGGGGCGATGGGCATCATCCTCAACCGGCCTGCCGGCAGCATCGACTTCTCCGAGCTGCTGCTGCAGCTCGAGATCATCGACAAGGCCGGCCTCACCGTGCTGCCGGCCGACGCCGAGAACATGCAGGTGATGAAGGGCGGCCCGGTGGAGACCAGCCGCGGCTTTGTGCTGCATTCCAGCGACTTCTTCATCAAGAACGCCACGCTGCCGATCGACGACGGCGTGTGCCTGACCGCGACGCTGGATATCCTCAAGGCGATCGCCACCGGCAAGGGTCCGCGCCATGCCATCCTCGCACTCGGCTATGCCGGCTGGGCGCCGGGCCAGCTGGAGAGCGAGATCCAGGACAATGGCTGGCTGCACTGCGATGCCGATTCCGACCTGATCTTCGGCACAGATGTCGAGGACAAGTATCAGCGAGCGCTGAACAAGCTCGGCATCGATCTTGGGGCGCTGTCGAGCGAAGCCGGCCACGCCTGAGCGGCCGGCCGATCTTTCACGGACCAGGTGAAGGCATCCTCGCGCTCTGGCTCGAGGATGCAACCATCGGATGATCCGGCGGCGTGGTGCCGAACACCTGATGCCACCCCTTCAATGTATCCATGTATTCCCGCACCCGGCGGATCCGTCCATCCTCCAGCTCGAACACGAAGCAGTAGTCGAGCTCATAGGGCCGGCCGTCGGGCAACGTCGCGCGCATCCGCTCTTCCACGATAACCGTTGGTCCGTCGCCATGCAGTCCGGTGAACGCGATCGAGACATTGGTGAACAGTTGTCGCATCCCGGTGGCGATGAAGCGGGCGATCTGCTCGGCGCCGATCATGTGGTCGGTGTGCCGCAGCGCCACCGCGGTGGCGTTGTGCCGGGGCGCGACCCATTCGGCGTCGGGCGTGAACAGCGCGGCGATTGCTGCGGTGTCGCGGCTGGCGAGCACGCGCCAGGCCTCGGCGATCAGCTCCTTGCTGGATGGTGATGTCATCGGAGGCTCCTTGGGAGGGGACAGGGAGCAACTAGGACCGCCGGGGCTGGTCCGCTCGCCGAAATCGGACCCGATCACCGCCGGCCTCTTCCGCGCCCGCGGTTTCGAGCTAGAATTGCGCCATGCTGAGCTTCGAGATCTGCAATGCCGCACGGCTGCGGCGGGATGCTGCGTTCGACGGACGGTTCTTCACCGCCGTGCGGACGACCCGGATTTATTGCCGCCCGGTATGTCCGGTAAAGCAGCCACTGACGCGGAACGTGAGCTACTTTCCGACGGCGGTCGCCGCCGAGCGCGCCGGCTACCGGCCGTGCCTGCGCTGCCGTCCGGAGACTGCGCCGTTCTGCCCGGCCTGGAACGGCACCCGCACCACGGTGGCGAGGGCGATGAAGCTGATCGAGGAGGGCGCGCTCGACAACGGCTCGGTCGGCGCGCTCGCGGCCCGGCTCGGGGTCAGCCCGCGCCATCTGGCGCGGCTGTTCGAGCGGCATGTCGGGGCGAGCCCGCTGCAGACGGCACAGACCGCGCGGTTGCAGCGCGCCAAGCGGTTGCTCGATAGCACCGACGACAGCATGACCGAGATCGCGTTTCGGGCCGGCTTCGGCAGCCTGCGCCGCTTCAACGCGGCGTTCCGCAGCCTCTATGGTCGTGCGCCCTCGGAGTTGCGGGCGCGGCGCAGGTCGCAGCCGGTCATGCTGCGGCCGCCCGGCGCGGCGGGAGCGGGCCTGCATGTTTGAGGGCGTCACCCGCTATGCCTATGTCGACACGCGGATCGGCCGCCTGCTGCTCGCCGGCGATGGCGACAGCCTGCACCTTCTGAGCTTCCAGACCGGCAGCCGCGTGCATCATCCGCGCGACGGCTGGCGGCACGACCCAAAGTCCTTTCCGGAGGTTCGTCGCCAGCTCGATCAGTACTTCGCCGGCAAGCGCACCAGTTTCGCGCTGCCGCTGGTACTGACGGGCACGCCGTTCCAGAACGCGGTGTGGACTACGCTCCAGACCATCCCGTTCGGCGTCACCACCACCTACCGCGCGCTGGCGCAGCGCATCGGCCGCCCCGCGGCGATCCGCGCGGTGGGCGCCGCCAACGGCGCCAATCCGCTGCCGATCATCATTCCCTGCCACCGGGTGATCGGCACCAACGGCTCGCTCACCGGCTTCGGTGGCGGCATCGAGACCAAGCGTTTCCTGTTGTCCCACGAAGGCGTGGGCACGGAGACGGCGGATCTGTTTGAGGAGTAGTTGCTGAAGCTGTAGCCCGGATGAGCGAAGCGACATCCGGGGCAAGCGCCCGGACCCTTTAACCCGGATATCGCTGCGCTCATCCGGGCTACGCAACTACAAGACTGTCAGTGCGCGCTGCCTACTGCGCCGCCTCCAGCCGCTCCTCGGTGAGGAGGCGCGTCGCGGCATCGACGTCCATCGGCTCGCCGAAGGCGAAGCCCTGGGCGTATTCACAGCCGAGCTGGTAGAGCTCCACTGCGTCGGAGTCGGTCTCCGCGCCTTCCGCCACCACTTCCATGCCGAGGTCGTGCGCCAGCGACACGATCGATTTGAGGATCACCGGGCGCGTGCCGCGGCTCGTGGTGCGCACGAACGACTGGTCGATCTTGATGGTGTCGAACGGGAACTTCTGCAGGTAGGACAGCGACGAGTGGCCGGTGCCGAAGTCGTCGAGCGACAGCCCCGTGCCGAGCTCGCGGATACGCTGCAGCATCTGCGCGGCATGCTCGGGGTTCTCCATCACCAGCGACTCGGTGAGCTCGAGCTTGAGCGTGCCGCGGGCCACCGCCGAGCGCGACAGCACCGTGCGGATGTCGTGGATCAGGTCGTGGCGCAGCAACTGCCGCGAGGAGACGTTGACGCTGGCGAACACCGGCTCGCGCGAGCGCAGCGCGCGCTGCCAGATCGCGAGTTGGCGGGCGGTGCGGTCCATCACGAACATGCCGAGATCGACGATCAGGCCGATCTCTTCGGCGATGCTGATGAACTCGCTCGGTGACATCCGCCCGAGCTTGGGGTGGTCCCAGCGCGCCAAGGCCTCGAAGCCGGCGATCGAGCGGTCCTCCAGCCGGACGATCGGCTGATAGAGGATGGTGATCTCCTCGCGCTCGATGGCGCGGCGCAGCTCGGATTCCAGCGTCAGGCGGTCGGTCTTGCGCGAGCGCATCGCCGGTTTGTAGACGTCGATGCGATCACCGCCGATGCGCTTGGAGTGATACATCGCAAGCTCGGCGTCCTTGATGATCTCGTCGGTCAGCGGCGCCTGCGGGTCGGATAGCGCAAGGCCGATCGACGCGGTGAGGAAGATCTCGCGGTCGTTGAAGGCGATCGGGGCGCGGATGGTCTTGCGGATGGTCTCGGCGAACGCGGTGATGCGCGCCGGGTCCTGCTCCGACAACAGGATCAGGCCGAACTGGTCGCCGGCGAGGCGGGCCAGGGTGTCCTGGGGCTTGAGGATGCGGGTGAGACGACGTGCCAGCGTCAGCAGGATGGAGTCGCCGACGGCGATGCCGACGGAGTCGTTGACCTGCTTGAAGCGGTCGAGGTCGATCACCATCACCGTGGGGCGCAGCGCCGGCATGGTCTTTGAGAAGTTCGCCACCGCCGACAGACGGTCCATGAACAGCTTGCGGTTGGGCAGGCCGGTCAGGTTGTCATGCACGGAATCGTGCAGCATCCGCTCTTCGGAGTTCTTGATCTCGGTGACGTCGGTCAGCGTGCCGACCACGCGCGAGACCTCGCCGTCGGACCCGACCACCGGGCGCGCCTTGAGCGCGAACCACATGAAATGGCCATCCGGTGTGCGCAGGCGGAAGTCCTGCACCAGGCGGCCGCGGCGCTGGTCGAGCACGCTGTCGAGCGCGGCGCGGAAACGGTCCTGGTCGAGCGGGTGCAGCACCTCGAGCCATTTGGCCGCGGGGCCTTCCAGCGTGCCGCGCTTGAGGCCGAGCAGGGTCTCGGTCTCGGGGCTGGTGAACACCTTGTCGGAGGAGACGTCCCAGTCCCAGATCAGGTCGCCGGAGCCGACGAGAGCCAGCGCACGGCGCTCGACATCGGAAACAATGCCCTGCGTGGCGCCGCCGCCGGCGAAGGCGTGCTGCATCACCGTGAAGCCGATCAGCATGACGATCAGCACGAGGCCGCCGAGCAGCGCCGGGCCGACGATGTCATTGGTGACGCTGCCGGCCACCGTCATGCCGGCGGCCACCACCCACACCACCAGCAGGAACCAGGTCGGGATCAGCAGCACCGCGCGGTCGAAGCCGTGGGTCGAGAGGTAGACGATCAGCGCAAAGCCGGCGAAGGCGATCATCACCAGCGAGATGCGGGCGATACCCGAGGCCACCGCGGGATCGAATAGCGCCAGCGCCACCAGCGCGCCGAGGAACACCAGCCAGCCCAGCGTGATGTGCGAGTAGCGCACGTGCCAGCGCGACAGGTTGAGATAGGCGAACAGGAACACCAGCAGCGTGGCCGCGAGGATGGCCTCGCCAGCGGCGCGCCAGATCCGCTCGGCGCCGGCGGACATGTCCAGCACCTTGCCCCAGAAGCCGAAGTCGACGCCGATATAGACCAGCACCGCCCAGGCCAGCGCCGCCGCGGCGGGGAACATGATGCTGCCCTTGACCACGAACAGGATGGTCAGCACCAGCGCCAGCAGGCCGGAAATGCCGATCACGATGCCCTGGTAGAGCGTGAACGAGTTGACCTTGTCCTTGTAGGCTTCCGGTTCCCACAGATAGAGCTGCGGCAGCTTGTCGGTGCGCAGCTCGGCGACGAAGGTGATAACGGAACCGGGATCGAGCGTGACACGGAAGATGTCGGCGGTGGCGCTGTCCTGTCGTTCCGGGCGGTCACCGGTCGACGGCGTGATGGTGGCGATGCGCGACATGCCGAGGTCCGGCCACAACAGGCCCGACGACACGATGCGGTAATGCGGCGCCACGATCAGGCGGTCGAGCTGGTCGTCGGTGTTGTTGGCGAGCGCGAACACGACCCAGTTCTGCCCGCCCTCGCGGGCGCGCACCTCGATGCGGCGGACGATGCCGTCGGGGCCGGGCGCGGTGGAGACCTGGATGCGGTCGGTGTCGCTGCGCTGATGGTCGAGGATCGCCGTGAGGTCGATCGCGGGCGCGTCGCTGCGGACGCTGACGGCGTCAACGGCGCGTGCAGTCGGCGCGGAAGCAAGCATGATGAAGCCCAGCGCCAAGGGCGCGAGCCATCGGATCAACCGCAATGTCAGCTCTCCGCGTTCACGTGTTCCGGTTCCAACGTCCACATCCTTCTGCATCCAGCTCGCATGCGAACGTCAGAACCAGGAAACACTAGCACCATTGTGAGTTTCGGTGCGGCCCCGGATCGGCCCACCCACGGACAATTTCATTGCACGACGGGTTCCGCCGTGCGTTCCGCGAGGGGCGAACCGATCGCTTCCGATGCGCCTTCAATGGCACAAATATGAAGGAAAACCAAGGGTTTCCGCTGTGTCTCAGGCCTCAGACCGTGAGCACAATTTTGCCAATATGTTGGCTGGTTTCCATCCGGCGGTGCGCCTCGGCGGCCTTTTCCAGCGGGAAAGTGCTGTCCATCAAGGGCTTGATCTGACCCGTCTGCAGCAGCGGCAGCACCTTGGCGGTGATCGCCTCCACCATCGCCGCCTTGTCGGCCACTGACCGAGGCCGCAGCGTCGAGCCTGTGTGATGCAGCCGCTTCACCATCAGCTTGGTGAAATTCACCGTCGCCTTCGGGGACCCAAGGAAGGCGATCTGGACGATGCGGCCGTCGACCGCCGCGGCGTCATAATTGCGCTCGATGTAGTCGCCGCCGACCATGTCGAGGATGACGTTGGGCCCGGCGCCGCCGGTGGCAGCCTTGGCTGCGGCCACGAAATCCTCGGTCTTGTAGTTGATGGCGTGGTCGGCGCCGAGTTTCAGGCAGGCCTCGGCCTTGTCCTGCGAGCCGACGGTGACAATCACCCTGGCGCCAAACGCCTTCGCCAGCTGGATCGCCATGGTGCCGATGCCCGAGGAGCCGCCGTGGATCAGCAGCGTCTCGCCGGCCTCCAGCCCACCGCGTTCGAATACATTGTGCCATACCGTCATCAGGGTTTCCGGCGTGGCGGCGGCCTCCTGCATGGAGAATGCAGCCGGTACCGGCATGGCGTGGGCTTCGTGCGCCAGGCAGTACTGGGCATAGCCGCCGCCGGCGACCAGCGACATCACCTTGTCACCGACCTTGTAGCTGGTGACGTCGGCGCCGATGGCGGCGACTTCGCCGGCCACTTCGAGGCCGGGCAGGTCGCTGGCGCCAGGAGGCGGCGGATAGGATCCGCTGCGCTGGGAGATGTCGGGGCGGTTGACGCCCGCGGCGGCGACCTTGATCAGCACATCATGGGCCCCAACCTGCGGCAGTGGCCGTGTCTGCGGTTTCAGCACGTCCGGGCCTCCCGGCTGGCTGATGGCGACGACGGTCATCTCGGTGGGCAGCTTGTCCATGGTTGGTCCTTGCGCTGGAAGGCGGATATGGTCGGAACGGCCTGCTTTATAGCGTGTCCGGGCGGCGCGGGGACTGCCCTCGCGCCGCGACGGATCAAGAAAACGTGTCGGTGTTCGCGGGGCGGACACCGCGACGGATCGGCCGGACCCGGCCAGCGGAGACAATGACGATGCCCATGGATGACGACGACCGCCCGAAGAAGAAGACGAGCCACGACATCGGCCAGGATCTGTCGCTGCTGTCGGTCGAGGAACTGGATGATCGCATCGCGCTGCTGCGCGAGGAGATCGCACGGCTCGAGCTGGCGCTCGGCAAGAAGAAGGCGTCGCGCGATGCGGCCAACCAGTTCTTCAAGTCGTGATGATCGTTTTGGCAAACGAAATCTGAAGGAAATCGCTCATTTACGAGAGATTAAGCTTTCTCCTTCATTACTTGGTTGTCCATCTTTTGGACACCGAGTGGCTCCTGTCCACTCTGTTTGACGCCTCCCTGTTATCAACTTCAAAAGCCGCCGGAAACGGCGGCTCTTTTTTGATTCTTACCCACAGCCGTCACACCGCTGGAAACCATATTCCGCGGTCGTTCGTTGTCGTGGCTGGACTCTCGGAGGCCGGCGCGCAATGATTTGTTCATCATATTTTTGCGTGCTGTGAGTGAGGCGTTAACCATGTCGGAGACTGCGCAACAAAGCGACGCCGGCCTTGTCATGTTCAGTGAAAGGCTGACCAATTCCGCCGCGTTCGGGACGCTGTTCCGCGAAGGCATGGATCTGGTCGAAGAGACCGCCGCCTATCTCGACGGCGCCGGACGCAACGAAGCCAAGACGCTCGAGCGTTCTGTCGGGCTCACCTACGCCACCGAGAGCATGCGCCTGACCACGCGGTTGATGCAGCTGGCATCCTGGCTGCTGCTGCATCGTGCGGTGAAGGAAGGCGAGATGTCGCTGGCTCAGGCCAACCGCGAGAAGACCAAGGTCAAGCTGACCGCCGCCGATCCCGGCGCCAACGACATGATCGAGAAGCTGCCGCAGGCCCTGCAGGATCTGATCACGCGCTCGATGGCGCTGCAGGCCAAGGTGCGTCGCCTCGACGCCAGCATGCATACTGCCGAGCCGGTGCAATTCGGCAATCCGCTGATGCCGCAGCTCGACCGCCTCAAGGCCGCTTTCGAGCGCTGATCCGGGGGGAGCACCGCTGGCGCGCCTTGCGCCGGCTTCGTGTTTCGGGGCTTCGTGTTTCGAGGCGATGCCCTGATCCCAAACGGCCCTTAATTCAAAACGAAAAACGCCCCGGCCAAGCCGGGGCGTTTTCGTTTGCAGTCGGGCTGGGGCGCAACCCCAGATTGATCACTTCTTGAGCAGGCCCGAGAACTTCTTCTGGAAGCGCGACACACGGCCGCCGCGGTCGAGGAGCTGCTGCTGGCCGCCGGTCCAGGCCGGGTGCGACTTGGAGTCGATGTCGAGGTTCAGCGTGTCGCCTTCCTTGCCGTAGGTCGAGCGGGTGATGAACTCCGTCCCGTCGGTCATGACGACCTTAATGTTATGATAATTCGGGTGAATTTCGGTTTTCATCGCAAATTCCTCTTGGCGCGCGGCGCGCTCGTCCAGACGTGATCCGTATTTTCGGGGGCGAATTCGGGCCGCTCTATAACGCATGGCGGGCCTGGAAACAAGCTGCCGGGGACGTTCTGTCCGTTTGCCAGCCGGCCTCGTCCGGCCTATCTCAGGCCCTGAAAACGCAGGCCGACCCAACAGGATGGCAGGTCAGACGAGATGAGCGCGATGGAGCAGGGCGACCTGCGTGGCCGGGCCGAGCCGGCGGCGACCACGACGCGGCAGATGCCGCAGCAAGCGGCAGCGGAGGCGGCCGGAGCCGCCGGGGGGAAGCCGGCCCGCGGCATGCGTCTGCGCCCGCTGCTGGCGCTGGCGCCCTATGTGGCGCGTTATCGCGGCCAGGCACTCGCGGCCCTGGTGGCGCTGATCGTCGCCTCGCTGGCGACGCTGGCGGTGCCGATCGCGGTGCGGCGGATGATCGACCTCGGCTTCAGCCCGAGCGGCGTCGCCCTGATCAACAGCTATTTCGGCGTCATGATCGGCGTCGTGGCGGTGCTCGCGCTCGCGAGCGCCTCGCGTTACTACCTCGTCATCACGCTCGGCGAGCGCATCGTCGCCGACCTGCGCCGCGACGTGTTCAATCACCTCGTGCGGCTGTCGCCGGCGTTCTTCGATCGCAGCCACAGCGGCGAACTGGTGTCGCGCCTCACCGCCGACACCACCCAGATCAAGTCGGCGGTCGGCGCCTCGGTGTCGGTGGCGCTGCGCAACCTCGTGCTGTTCGTCGGCGCCTCCAGCATGATGGTGGTGACGAGCCCGCGGCTGTCCGGCTTCGTGCTGGCGGTGATCCCGCTGATCGTGCTGCCGCTGGTGGCGTTCGGCCGTCGCGTGCGCACGCTGTCGCGCGGCGCGCAGGATACGCTCGCAGATGCCTCGTCCTACGCCTCCGAGCTGATCGGTGCGATCCGCACGCTACAGGCCTTCACCAACGAGCGGCTGGCGTCGTCTCGGTTCGGCGCCGAGGTCGGCCGCGCCTTCGATGCGGCCCGCCACTCCACCCGCGCCCGCGCTTTCCTTACCGCGGTGGTGATCTTTCTGATCTTTTCCAGCGTGGTCGCGATCCTGTGGGTCGGCTCCCACGACGTGCTCAGCGGCCACATCACCGCCGGCCGGCTCGGCCAGTTCGTGCTCTATGCCGCGTTCGCCGCCGGCGGGCTCGGCGAGCTCAGCCAGGTGTGGGGCGAGATCTCGGCGGCGGCCGGCGCCTCTGAGCGACTGTTCGAGATCTTGCGGGTGAAGCCGGATATCGCCGCCCCGGCGGCGCCGAAGGCGTTGCCGCAGCCTCCGCGCGGCGACGTCGCGTTCACCGATGTGCGCTTCGCCTATCCGACCCGGCCCGATCATCGCGTGGTCGACGGCGTCTCGCTCGCGGTCCGTGCCGGCGAGCGTGTTGCCGTCGTCGGCCCATCGGGCGCCGGTAAGAGCACCCTGTTCCACCTCCTGATGCGCTTCTACGACCCGGCGAGCGGGGTCGTGTCGTTCGACGGCGAGCCGATCACCGACGTCACGCCGCAGGATCTGCGCAGCCGCATCGCGCTGGTGCCGCAGGATACCGTGGTGTTTTCGGGTACCGCGCGGGAGAACATCCGCTTCGGCCGTCCCGAGGCGACCGATGCCGAGGTCGAGCGCGCCGCCGAGCAGGCCCACGCCATCGAGTTCATCCGCCGTCTGCCGAGCGGCTTCGAGACCGAGCTCGGCGAGCGCGGTGTGACGCTGTCGGGCGGCCAGCGCCAGCGCATCGCCATTGCCCGCGCCATCCTGCGCGACGCGCCGCTCTTGCTGCTCGACGAGGCGACGTCGTCGCTCGACGCCGAGAGCGAGACGCTGGTGCAGACTGCCCTTGAAGAGCTGATGCAGCACCGCACCACGCTGGTGATCGCCCATCGTCTCGCCACCGTGCTGTCATGCGACCGTATCCTCGTCATGGAGAACGGCCGCATCGTCGAGCAAGGCACCCATGCGAGCCTGGTCGCCGCTGATGGCCTCTACGCCAAGTTGGCGCGGCTGCAGTTCGAGGGCATCTGACTCACGGCGTCCAGCGCAGGCGCAGCACCGGGCGGCCGGACACCGGATTGACGTCGCGGCCGTCGTCGGCAAAGCCGTTCTTGCGATAGAACGAAATCGCGCGGGCGTTGTCGTCGTTCACCAGCAGCGTAATGCCTGACGGCGACAGCTGCTTGGCTTCATCCACCAGCAACCGGCCGATCGGCGAGCCCCAATGGTCTGGGCCGACCACGAGCTGATCGAGATAGCCGCTCGCGTCGATGGTGACGAAGCCGGCGAGTGCGCCGTTCTGTTCGGCAACGACGATCTGTGCGGCCGGGACGAGCTCGGTGCGCCAGCGCTCGCGCCACCACGGCACCCGTGCGGCAAAGTCGATCGAGGGATAGGCGAGCTGCCAGGTCTGCTGCCAGAGCGCGATAGCGGCGTCTTCGTCGGCGGCGGTGTAGGGGCGCAGTGTGATGGCGGACATCGTCATGATGTTCTGAGGCTCGAAGAGTGCACACAGACCACCAGCGTCATGCGCGGGTTTGGCCCGCGCATCCAGCTGTCTCGCGCGACAGGAGCAAGGATCGAGCTGGATTGCCGGGGCAGGCCCGGCAATGACGCATCACCTGTGGCGGCATCGCCGTTCCGCATCACCGCTCCGTCAGTTTCAGTTCGATGCGGCGGTTGCGGGCATAGGCTTCGTCGGTCTTTGCCGGGTCGAGCGGCTGGAATTCGCCGAAACCGGCGGCGACGAGGCGCTGCGGCGACACGCCCTTGGAGATCAGGTACTGCACCACCGAGATGGCGCGCGCCGCCGACAGCTCCCAGTTCGATTTGAACTCGGGGCTGGCGATCGGCCGCACGTCGGTGTGGCCGTCGACCCGCAGCACCCAGGGAATTTCGCTCGGGATCTGCTTGTCGAGGTCGGCCAGCGCAGTGGCAAGCTGGTCGAGCTCGGCGCGGCCCTCCGGCAGCAGCTGCGCCTGGCCGGTGTCGAAGAACACTTCGGACTGGAACACGAAGCGATCGCCGACGATGCGGATATCGGGCCGGTTGCCGAGAATGCTGCGCAGCCGGCCGAAGAACTCGGACCGGTAGCGCGACAATTCCTGCACCCGCTGCGCCAGCGCGACATTGAGGCGCGAACCGAGGTCGGCGATCCGGCTCTGCGATTCCTTGTCCTTCTTTTCGGAGGCGTCGAGCGCCTGCTCGAGCGCAGCGAGCTGGCGGCGCAACGCGCTGATCTGTTGGTTCAGCACCTCGACCTGCGCCAGCGCCCGGCTCGACAGCTGCTTTTCCGAATCCAGCGCCTTGCCGAGCTCGCTGGCGCGGCCGGCGGCGTCGTTGCCGGCGGCGGCGAGGCCGTCATAGAGTCCCTTGACGCGGTCGCGCTCGCCTTCCGCTGCGGCGAGCCCGGCGCGCATTTGGCCGAGCTGGTCCTCGAGATTGAGCTTGCCGAGCTTCTCCAGCGACAGCAGGTCGGTGAGTTGGGCGATCTGGGCGTTCAGCCGCTCCAGCGCCTTGTCCTTGCCGGTGACCTCCTGCGACAGGAAGAACTGCACCACCAGGAACACCGACAGCAGGAAAACGATCGCCAGCACCAGCGTCGACAGCGCGTCGACGAAGCCGGGCCAGTAGTTGAAGCCGGAATCGGACCGGCGTCCGCGGGCAAGCGCCATATCGGCAATCTCCGTGATTGACGTCAGTTCTTCTCGGGCTCGCGGGCGATCCGCTCCAGCAGCTTGCGGATATCGCGGTTGAGCTCGCCCTGGCCGTCGGCCCATTCGCGAATCAACTGCTGCTCGGTGCGCATGTGCTGCACCAGGCCCTGGATCGCGTCGGCAAGGTTGGCCATCGCGGTGGTGGTGGCGCGGCTCGAGCCCATGTCCTTCGAGCCGATGTCCTCGACGGTGGTGCGCAGCCGCTCGATCGCGGTGCGCAGCTCCGTGCCGTCCGATCCCGCGAACGCCGCCCCGCCGCCGCGCTCGGACGAGTACTCGCGCACGGTGGTGGCCAGCCAGTCCTCGAGGTCGGTGTAGAAGCGATTCTGCGCCTGGCTGGACTGCAGGTCGAGAAAGCCGAGGATCAGCGAGCCGGCGAGGCCGAACAGCGAGGACGAGAACGAGATGCCCATGCCGCCGAGCGGTGCGGCGAGGCCTTCCTTCAGCGTGTCGAACACCGCACCGGCGTCGCCGCCGACCTTCAACCCGTCGATCACCTTGCCGACCGAGCCGACGGTTTCGATCAGGCCCCAGAACGTGCCGAGCAGGCCGAGGAACACCAGCAGCCCGGTCATGTAGCGGGATATGTCACGCGCCTCGTCGAGGCGGGTGGCGATGGAATCCAGCAGGTGCCGCATGGTCTGCTGGGTGATGCTCATGCGCCCGACGCGGTCGCCGAGGATCGCCGCCATCGGCGCCAGCAGCCGCGGCCGCCGGTCCACCGTGAGCCCGGGGTCGGCGATGCGGAAGCTGTTGACCCAGGAGACCTCCGGATAGAGCCGGATCACCTGCCGGAACGACAACAGGATGCCGATCGCCAGCACCGCGCCGATCAGCGCGTTGAGGCCGGGATTGGCGAGGAAGGCGCCCCAGATCTGCTTGTACAGCACGACCAGCACCAGCGCGCACAGGATGAGGAAAACCAGCATGCGGACCAGGAAGATCCGCGGCGAGGAGAGCTTTGTCGGGGCGATTTCGTCCGCGTAGCGGTCTGATGCACTGGGCGCCATGTCGAGGGTCTGCTGTCCTTGCACGTGGGGCGTGTTGCTCTCCAATATGGCACAGCGGCGGCGGGAGGAAAGGTGGGCGATGGCCGCAACAGCCGCGGTTCGGAACCGGCGGTGCTCGTAGCCCGGGAAGATCAACGATCGATGACGAACGCGAAGTGGGGGCAATCGATCGCGCGCGTGATGCGGATGGCTCAAGGCTGAACGGTCAAGGAGGAGGCCGGACAGGTGCAGTGACCGCCTGCTCGGCTATGCCGAAGACGAGGCGTGGGGCTCAGCCATTGCCGGCTGGCGGCGGCGTGACCGAGCGCACCTCGATCCGCTTGGGATCGACGCAGATCGCCGGCGGTGCGTCGGCGGCGTCGTAGGAGCAGTTCGAGAAAGCTTCGCCGCTGCGGACCTCGGCCGGGCCGTCGATCTCGGCCACCAGGCGCGGATTATCCTTCTCCCAGCGCATCCGCAGCTGGTCACGCTGGCCTGGCCATACCAGGGCCGGTCCGCCGCGCGGCCGGTGTGTCGAGCCGATTTCGGGTGGGCGGCCCGACGCGATCCAGGCCGCGGTCACTGCGGCGGAGCTGTCGGCATGGTCGTAGTGATAGATCACCGCGTAGCGCGGCTGCGTGACGTCGTGCAGGATGGCGACGACCTTGAAACGATCGAGCGGGTCGCGCGCAAGCCATGCCAACAGGCCGACCGCGAGCACGATGGTCGGCCCGGCCATCAAGCCGACCCCAATCGGGGATCGGTGCAAGGGAAGTTTGGCGGCGGACGTCTGCATGGTTGAAGCTCGAATGAGCTTCAATTTAAAGCCGATCGCGCCCGCAATCAATTGACTGCATCTGCATGCGGGTTTGACGGGCGAGCAAGGCGGCCGGTTCCAACGATCGCAGACCAGCCGCGGCCCGGTCAGGGCACCGCCTTGAGCACCTTCAACAATTCGCGATGGATGGTCTCGTTGCCGCAGACCACGTCGCCGGTCTTCAGCGGGTCGTCGTTGCCCAGCATGCCCGACACGGCGCCGCCCGCCTCACGGATCATCAACATACCGGCGGCGAGGTCCCAGGGCTGCAGGTCGCGCTCCCAATAGCCGTCGAGGCGGCCGGCGGCGACCCCGGCGAGGTCGAGGGAGGCGGCGCCGAAACGGCGCAGGCCCGCGACCTTCGGCATCATGGCACCGAGCTCGCGATGGGCGAGCCCGAGATTGCCACGGCCGATATGCGGCAGGCCGCAGGCGATCACGCTCTCGCTCAGCTGCTTGCGGCCGGCGACACGCAGGCGCTGGTCGTTGAGGAACGCGCCCTTGCCGCGCTCGGTGACGTAGAGCTCGTCATTGGCCGGGTTGTAGATCACGCCTGCGATCAGGGTGTCCTCGCGCAAGAGGCCGATCGAGATCGCGAACTGCGGAATGCCATGCAGGAAGTTGGTGGTGCCGTCGAGCGGATCGACGATCCAGGTGTGGCTCTTGTCGGTGCCCTCGCGCGCGCCGCCTTCCTCGCCGAGAAAACCGTAGCCCGGCCGCGCCTTGGCGAGATCGTCGTACAGCATCTCTTCGGCGCGCTTGTCGGCTGCGCTGACGAAGTTGGCGGGGCCCTTCATCGAGACCTGCAGGTTTTCGATCTCGCCGAGATCGCGCTTGAGGCTCCGGCCGGCGCGACGCGCGGCTTTCACCATGACGTTGATGAGGGCTGAGGGGATCATGGCTCGATTCACGGCGACCCGGGCCGGGTCGGTTGGAGGTCAATGGGGTGGTTGCCGGTTGGGTGCCCTGTGCCGGCGGCAACGTCAAGGGGCGATCAGGCGAGGGTCATTGCATGGGGTCACTTGCCGGTCAGCCAGTGCCGCGCGCCGGCCTCGGCCTTGGCGCGGTCCTCGGGCGACAGCTTTTCCAGTTCCGCGTCGAGCATCAGGTCGCCGTTGCCCCCGGTCTTGGCGATCAGGTGCCATTTCAGCCCTTCCACCTTGTCCATCGGCGCGCCGATCCCGGCCACCAGCACCCGCGCCAGACGATTCTGGGCGATCGGGCTGCCCTGGCGCGACGCCCGCCACAACAGCTTCACCGCGGCGTCCTCGTCTTTCGGCACGCCGGTGCCGTTGAACAGTGCGATGGCGTATTCCACCTCGGCGTCGAGATAGTTGGCGAGCGCCGCCTTTTGCAACAGCTTGGTAGCCTCGACCGGGTTCTTCTCGACCGCGCGGCCCTCCTTGTAGAAGGTCGCGAGTGCGTATTGCGCCTCGGGGCTGCCGGCGTCCGCCGCCTGGCGGAACAGCTCGGCGGCACGCTTGAGGTCCTGCGGGAAGGTCTGGCCCTCGAGGTAGAGCAGGCCGAGATTGTAGGCTGCCGCGGCCTTGCCGAGCTTGGCGGAGGAGGCCAGCAGCTTGGCGCCCTCGCTGCGGTCCGGCGGGCCACCGCGGCCGGCGATCCGGAACATGGCCAGCGCGAACATCGCCTCACGGTCGCCGCGGTCGGCCGCCGCCTTGTACCAGAGCGCCGCCTTGGCGTCGTCGCGGTTGGTGCCGAAGCCGTTGGCGTAGAGCTCGCCCAGCAGGGCCATCGCCTTGACGTCACCTTTGTCGGTGGCGCGCTGGGTCGCGATCTTCAGCGCCTGGCCGTACTGGCCGCGCTGGTAGGCGCCGAAGGCGAGGTCGACATTGGGATCGTCCGGCGCGGCAGCCGTCGGCGTGGTCGCGGCCGCTGGCGGGGCGGCTTTGGCATTGCCCTTCGGGGCAGCCTTCGAATCGGCCTTCGGATCCGTCTTGGCGGTTGGCGCCGGCGGCTTCGGGGCGCCGGGCTTCTTGGCGGCCGGCGGCGCCGGCTGCGGCACGCCGGGCGGGCTCAGGGAAATCTGCGCGTGGGCGAATTGCATCGGCCCGAAGGCGAGGCAGCACGTCGTCAGCAGCACAGCACGCAGGACGGTTATTCCGGTCGGCATCCTTCTTTCCTCACCGGCTCCCTTGACCGGCCTGCGCGCCATCGGGCGCCCGGCTGAATTCTGTCCAAGCTTCCGGTCCGCGGCGGGGCCGGTCGCCATCCCGGCAACGGCGAGCCGCCGGGGTGTTCGATCATATCAATACACGTGCGCTGGGTGTTTTGGCGTTCGTATGGAGGCTTCGCGGCAACATTGCTGCGAAGGTTACCCGCTGCGCGCCCGGTCCTGACGGATCGCCCGCGCCGCGTCCGTCAACGCCTCCCGCGGGCCGCGCGGGTCGTTCCAGACGAGGTCCCCGACCAGCACGAAGTCGGCGCCGGCGGCGACGAACGCGGAGGCCTCCTCGAGCGTCGCGGCAAAGCCGACGCAAGGGGGCTCGAACAGCTCCTCCCACCACTGCAGCCGCTCGCAGATCGCCTCGACCGACGGCCGCTTGCCGTCCGCGTCGGGTTCGCCGAACAGCACGTAATCGGCGCCGGCCTCGCCGGCCAGCATCGCGTCATGACGGGTGACGAGGCCGCCGACCCCGGCGATGCGCTGGGGGCGCAGGCCTTCCAGCGCTTCGGTCATGGCCGCGATACCGTCGAGGTGGGCGCCGTCGGCGCCCGAGCGGGCGACGATGCCGGGATGGCCATCGAGCAGACAGGCGACGTTGGCGCGCTGGATCGGCGCCACCAGCTTCTTGGCGCGTTCGGTCAGGGTGCGGTCGTCGCTCGGCGCGAGCCGGACGAGGACGGCGGCGACATCGACGCCGTCCAGCAGGTCGGGCAGCGCCGCCGCAAGCGGCGCAGGATCGGTCACCACCGGCGTCGCGAGATAGAGCCGCGGCGCCGGTCGGGCAGGGACGGATGTCGGCTTGGCGCTCACGCCGCCTTCTTTTCCAGTTCGGTCTTCCACTCGCCCTTGCTGGCGAGGCTGTTCATGTGGGCGCGGTGGGTGAACGCCTGCTGACCCGCGGCGACGTTCTCGGCCTTGCCGGCCCACGCCTTCTGCGGCGCCGCTTGCAGCGCGCGGCCGTAAGAGAAGGTCAGGCCCCACGGCAGGTTGCCGATGCGGTGCATGGCGTCGAGGTGGGCGGTGGCCTCCTCGTCGCTCTGGCCGCCCGACAGGAAGGCGATGCCCGGCACCGCGCTCGGCACGCAGGCCTTGAGCAGCTTCACGGTCTGCTCGGCGACCTCCGCGACCGAGGCCTTCTTGGCGCTCTTCTTGCCGGCGATCGCCATGTTCGGCTTCAGCACCATGCCCTCGAGGGCGACGCGCTGATAGTACAGCTGCTGGAAGGTCTCCTTCAGCACCGCCTCGGTGACCTCGTAGCAGCGCGCGATGTCGTGGTCGCCGTCCATCAGCACTTCCGGCTCGACGATCGGCACGATCTGCGCGGCCTGGCACAGCGCGGCATAGCGGGCGAGCGCGTGGGCGTTGGTCTGGATCGCGGTGCGGCTCGGGATGCCGTTGCCGACATCGATCACCGCGCGCCACTTGGCGAAGCGCGCGCCCTGCTCGTAGTACTTCTTCAGCCGATCGGCGAGGCGGTCGAGGCCGACCGTGATCAGTTCGCCCGGGCAGCCCGGCAGCGCCTGGGTGCCTTCGTCGACCTTGATGCCGGGGATCGAGCCGGCGGCCTCGATCAGCTTGACCAGCGGCGTGCCGTCCTTGGCCTTCTGCCAGATGGTCTCGTCATACAGGATGACGCCGGAGACGTAGTTGCTCATCGCGTCCTTGGCGCGGAACAGCATCTCGCGGTAGTCGCGGCGATTGTCCTCGGTCGACTCGACGCCGATGGCGTCGAAGCGCTTCTTGATGGTTCCCGACGACTCGTCGGCAGCAAGAATACCCTTGCCCGGTGCGACCATGGCTCGGGCAATCTTGTTGAGGTCGGCGAGGTTCATCGGGATCTTCTCCTTAAGGTCTGGCAATGGATCGAAATGCGGATTGGGATCGAACGGGGGTCATTCCGGGGCGGCTTGGCCGGCTCGGCGTGGGTGTATCACGCCCGCTCCGGATTGCGGAAGGCACGCGTCATTTTGTCCTCAGCACCTCGACGCCCGGCAGTGGCTTGCCTTCCATCCACTCCAGGAAGGCGCCGCCGGCGGTCGACACATAGGTGAAATCCTCGCCGACGCCGGCGTGATTCAACGCCGCCACGGTGTCGCCGCCGCCGGCGACCGACACCAGCTTCTTGGCCCTGGTGCGTGCGGCTGCATGCTTGGCCGCGGCCACGGTTCCCTTGTCGAAGGGGTTGAGCTCGAACGCGCCGAGCGGGCCGTTCCAGACCAGCGTCGCAGCATCGTCGATCGCGGCGTTGACACGGTCGATCGAGCGCGGGCCGACGTCGAGGATCATGCCGTCGGCGGGAATGGCGTCGAGGCCGTAGGCCTGCGACGGCGCGTTGGCCTGGAAGTGATAGGCGACGGTGGCGTCCACCGGCAGGATGATGGCGCAGTTCGCAGCTTCCGCCTTCTCCAGGATGCGCAGCGCGGTCGGCGCGAGGTCCTTCTCCGCCAGCGAGTTGCCGATCCCGACGCCCTGGGCGTGCAGGAAGGTGTTGGCCATGCCGCCGCCGATCACCAGGGCGTCGACCTTGGCGACGAGGTTTTCCAGCAGGTCGAGCTTGGTCGAGACCTTGGCGCCGCCGACGATGGCGATCACCGGCTTCACCGGCGCATCCAGCGCCTTGCCGAGCGCGTCGAGCTCGGCCTGCATGGTGCGGCCGGCATAGGCCGGCAGCACGCGGCCGAGGCCCTCGGTGGAGGCGTGGGCGCGGTGGGCGGCCGAGAAGGCGTCGTTGACCCAGATGTCGCCGAGCTTGGCGAGGGCTGCGACGAACGCCGGATCGTTCTTTTCCTCTTCCTTGTGGAAGCGGGTGTTCTCCAGGCACAGGATGTCACCGGAGCCAAGCGCCGTAACCGCCTGCTCGGCAGTCGCGCCGATGCAGTCGTCGGCGAAGGCGACCTTGCGCTTGATCACGCTGGCGAGCACGTCGGCCACCGGCTTGAGCGAGTCCTTGGCGTCGCGGCCCTTCGGTCGGCCGAAATGCGCCAGCAGGATGACCTTGGCGCCCTTGTCGGACAGTTCGGTGATGGTCGGCGCGATGCGCTCGAGGCGTGTGAGGTCCGTCACCCGGCCGTTGTCCATCGGCACGTTGAGGTCGACGCGTACCAGTACGCGCTTGCCCTTCACGTCGACATCATCGAGGGTTCGGAACGTCTTGCTCATCGCGCAGCTTCACCTTGCAGTTCGGTCGGAAACGAAAATGTCCGGCGGGGCTTTTTGTGCCACCGCCGGACATCGGAGGATCAGAGCAGCTTGCCGATCGCGACCGCGGTGTCGGCCATGCGGTTCGAGAAGCCCCACTCGTTGTCGTACCACGACAGCACGCGCACGAACGTTCCGCCCTGCACCTTGGTCTGGTCGAACGCGAAGGTCGAGGAGTGCGGATCGTGATTGAAGTCGATCGAGACGTTGGGGTGGCTGGTGACGCCGAGGATGCCCTTGAGCTCCTGGGCGGCGGCCCGCTTCATCGCCTCGTTGATCTCTTCCTTGGTGGTGGCCTTCTTGGTGACGACCTTGAGATCGATCACCGAGACGTTCGGCGTCGGCACGCGGATCGAGACGCCGTCGAGCTTGCCGTTCAGTTCCGGCAGCACGAGGCCGATCGCCTTGGCGGCGCCGGTCGAGGTCGGGATCATCGACATCGCCGCGGCGCGGCCGCGGTAGAGATCCTTGTGCATGGTGTCCAGCGTCGGCTGGTCGCCGGTATACGCGTGGATCGTGGTCATGAAGCCGGTCTCGATGCCGACGGTGTCGTGCAGCACCTTGGCCACCGGCGCGAGGCAGTTGGTGGTGCAGGAGCCGTTGGAGACCACGAGGTGGTCCTTGGTCAGGGTCGCGTGATTGACGCCGTAGACGATGGTGGCGTCGGCGCCGTCGGCCGGCGCCGAGACCAGCACGCGCTTGGCGCCGGCGGTCAGGTGGGCCGAGGCCTTGTCCTTGGCGGTGAAGATGCCGGTGCACTCGAGCGCGATGTCGATGCCGAGCTCCTTCCACGGCAGCGTCGAGGGATCGCGCACGGCGGTGACCTTGATCTTGCCGCGGCCGAGGTCGATCGAGTCGCCCTCCACCTTCACCTCGCCGGGGAAGCGGCCGTGCACCGAGTCGAAGCGGAGCAGGTGGGCATTGGTTTCGACCGGGCCGAGATCGTTCAGCGCGACGACCTCGATATCGGTGCGGTTGGCCTCATAAATCGCCCGCAGCACGTTGCGGCCGATACGGCCAAATCCATTGATCGCGACCCGGACTGCCATTCACTGATCTCCTCAAGATTGTTCAAAAAAGCGTCACGTGCGGCGGTTTTTGCCCCGAATGGCCCCCCGTTGCAATGTGTAATAAGTGCCAATGGTCGGAAAGGGTTACCCGCCCGGGAGGGGCAATGGGACGGGCCTGTCGAGCCCCGGCGGACCGCGCGGCCGCCGGGGCAAGAGCTCAAAGCGGGGCTTAGCGCTTCAGCCGTGCCGTGACGGCATCCACGGCGGCTTCCGCGGTGATGCCGAAGTGCTTGTAGAGGTCCTTGGCCGGGGCGCTCTCGCCGAAGCCGTGCATGCCGATGAAGATGCCGTCCGGGCCGATCACGCCGTCCCAGCCGAACCGCACCGCGGCCTCGATCGCCACCTTGACCGGGGCCTTGCCGACCAGGCGGGTCTTGGCGCTCTCCTCCGCGGCCAGCAGCAGTTCCAGGCTCGGCACCGAAACCACGCGGGTCCTGATGCCACGGCCGGCGAGCAGCTTCTGCGCTTCCACCGCGATCGACACTTCTGAGCCGGAGGCGAAGATCGCGACTTCGGCCTCGCCATCGGCGGCGACCAGCTCATAGGCACCGGCGGCGCTCAGATTGGCCGTATCGGCCTTGTGGCGCAGCGGCGGCAGGTTCTGGCGCGACAGCGCCAGCACGGTCGGGCCGTCGGTGCGCTCGAGCGCGATCTGCCAGCACTCGGCGGTCTCCACCGCGTCGGCCGGGCGCAGCACGCGCATGTTCGGCATGGCGCGCAGCGCGGCGATGTGCTCGACCGGCTGGTGGGTCGGGCCGTCCTCGCCGAGGCCGATGGAATCGTGGGTCATCACGTAAACCACCGGGGTGTGCGACAGCGCGGCGACGCGCATCGCCGGGCGGGCGTAGTCGGTGAAGCACAGGAAGGTGCCGCCGGCGGGAACATAGCCGCCATGTTGGGCGATGCCGTTCATGGCCGCAGCCATGCCCAGTTCACGGATGCCGTAGTGGATGTAGCGGCCGTCGAACCGGCCCGGGCCGATCTCCTTGAGATCCTTGGTCCGGGTGTTGTTGGACGGCGTCAGGTCGGCGGAGCCGAGCAGCAGTTCCGGCACCTCGGCGACCAGCACCTCCAACGCCATTTCGCTGGCCTTGCGGGTGGCGACGGTGGGGGCGTCGGCGATCAGCTTCTCCTTCAGCTTCGCCACCGCGGCGTCGAGGGCGGCCGGGCGCTTGCGGTCGACGACCCGGCGCTGGAACTCGGCCCGCGGGCCGGCGGCGGTGGCATCGAAGCGCTTGCGCCAGTCGGCACGGGCGGCTTCGCCGCGCTTGCCCACCGCGCGCCAAGCGCCGAGCACGTCGTCCGGGATCTCGAACGGGCCATACTCCCAGCCCAGCGCCTTCTTGGCGCCGGCCAGTTCCTCGGCCCCCAGGGGCTCGCCATGGGCCTTGGAGGTGCCGGCCTTCTTCGGCGCGCCGAAGCCGATCGTGGTCTTGCAGGCGATCATCGTCGGACGGTCGGACGACTGTGCCTCGGTGATCGCCGCGGCGATCGCCTTGGGATCATGGCCGTCGATCCGCACCGAGTTCCAGCCACAGGCCTTGAAGCGCGCCACCTGGTCGACGCTGTCGGCGAGGCTGAGCGGGCCGTCGATCGAAATGCCGTTGTCGTCGTAGAGGAAGATCAGCTTCGACAGCTTGAGATGGCCGGCGAGGGCAATAGCCTCGTGGCTGATACCCTCCATCAGGTCGCCGTCCGAGCACAGCACGTAGGTGTGGTGGTTGACCAGCGCGTCACCGAATTCGGCGGCCAGCAGCCGTTCCGCCAGCGCGAAACCGACCGAAGTGGCGACGCCCTGGCCGAGCGGGCCGGTGGTGGTCTCCACCCCCGGGGTCATGAAGTTCTCCGGGTGACCCGGCGTCAGCGAGCCGAGCTGGCGGAAATTCTTGAGCTGGTCGAGCGTCATGGTCGGGCTGCCGGTCAGGTACAGCAGCGCATAGAGCAGCATCGAGCCATGGCCCGCCGACAGGATGAAGCGGTCGCGGTCGGGCCAGGCCGGGTCGGCGGCGTCGAATTTGAGGAACTGGGTGAACAGCACGGTCGCGACATCAGCGGCGCCCATCGGCAGCCCCGGGTGACCGGATTTGGCCTTTTCCACAGCGTCCATGGACAGCGCGCGAATCGCATTGGCCAAACGGGAATGATCGACGTTTGAAGTCATGGGCACCAGCCTGTCTGAAAATTGTGCGAAAACGTCGCAGATGGCGGAGATTTCGGTCGCCCGGAGGGGAAACCTCTGCAGGAACCGGGGGAATAGCACCTGCATCCGTCGAGTCCAAGCACTCACAGCCTCTCGACGCCAAACTCCCCGCCCGAGTTCCGCCGATAGCAGTGCATAGTTTTGCCGTCGCATTGCGCTCGGTTGCGGTACTTTGTAAATTTTGACGCCTAAATCTTTGCCGAGGTGCGGTTTTTGCGGCCTTTGCAGCATCAGCGCCTTGATCTGTGCCCTGGCAGGATTGCAGGTCAGTCTGTTTCGGGGAGCTGATGATCGATCGTCCATCCACCGGCTACACCGGTTCCGATGCCTCCAACGGGCCTAGCGAGGTCGAGGCGGCGACGCGCCGGCTCGCCGCGGCGCTCGATGCGCTGGAAGCGGCGGTGGAGCGGCGGCACGAGGCCGATCGCGACGAGGACGAATTGGCCGCCCGCATCCAGGCGCTCGGCACCGATCGTTCGCGCCTCGCCAACGAGCTCGACGGTTCGCTGGTGCGCACGCGCGAGCTCGAGCGCGTCAATCGCGACATCTCGCAGCGGCTCGACACCGCGATCGCGACCATCCGCGCGGTGCTCGGCAACGGAGAAGCGACATGAGCCACGTCAGCGTCACCATCAACGGCCGCCAGTACCGCATGGCCTGCGAGGAAGGCCAGGAACGCCGGCTGCTGCAACTCGCCGAGAATCTCGAAACTCGCATCACCAGCCTGCGCGGCAAGTTCGGCGAGATCGGTGATGCGCGGCTCACCGTGATGTCGGCGCTGATGATGGCCGACGAGCTCCTCGACGCCAATCAGCGCATCCTGCGGCTGGAGGATGAGCTCCGTGCGCTGCAGGACGCGCGTTTCGCCGCGGGAGAGCGTGCCAAGGCGACGCAGACGGCGATTTCGCTGGCGCTGAATTCCGCAGCCGAGCGGCTGGAAAAGATGACCCAGACGCTGAACCGCACGCTCGGCGGCGGCGTTGCGATCGGCTGACGTCGCCGGGGCGGATGATCCGCGCGGCATTTTATTTTGTTGTCAACCTGTCCGCGAGAGGTGGCAACGCCGCCCGTTCGTCGCTACATTGCTTTAGCGAAGCTGCGTCTCTCGTCAGGAGCCATAATATCCCCGGGGCCTTATCGATCCTTCCGGGAGCTGTCCCTGGCCGGGCCCGTGGGCCCGGGCATATGGCGCCCACCTACTTTCGTAGGGAACTCCGGGATCGAGCGCTCCAACGGTTACCGTGGCTTCGCGCTTCATTTTTTTCCTCGGCCGGTCTGAGAGCGGTTTGCAGGACCGATTGTCCTTGAACCGGGGCGAAGGTCGTGGCTGACCCTCCCGAGGCGGGCTGTCGGGCCGGCGTCGCTGTGGGAGAATGGCCGCAGTCATGGGGCAGATGGCTCAGAGCAAGGACGAACAGCGCCGTGCGGCGCTGGCGCGGCGTGACGCGTTGACGACCGCGCAGCGCGCAGGCGCCGCGCAGGCGCTGGCCGAGCAGGGCCTTCCCTTCGATCTCGCGCCAGGCGAAGTGGTGTCCGGCTATATGCCGATCCGCAGCGAAATCGATCCGCGGCCGCTGATGCAGGCGCTCGCCGGGCGCGGCGCGCGGCTGGCGCTGCCGGTGGTGGTGGCGCGCGATCAGCCGCTGGTGTTTCGGCAGTGGATGCCGCAAGCGCCGTTGATCCGCGGCGGTCTCGACATTCTCGAGCCTTCCGCGGAGGCGCCTGCCTGCGATCCGCAGATCGTGCTGGTGCCGCTCGCCGCGTTCGACCGCGCCGGCCATCGCATCGGCTACGGCGCCGGCCATTACGACCGCACGCTCGCGCGGCTGTGCTCGCGCGGGCCCGTCGTCACCGTCGGGCTGGCATTTTCGGTGCAGCAGGTCGATCGCGTTCCTGCATTGCCGCACGATATCGCGCTCGATTATATTGCCACCGAGCACGAGATCATCGAGACCCGGAGTCATTGAGTTGCGGATCCTTTTCATCGGCGACGTGGTCGGCAAGACCGGCCGCACTGCGATCACCGACCGTCTGCCCGGCCTGATCCGCGACTGGAAGCTGGAGCTCGTCGTGATCAACGGCGAGAACGCCGCCGGCGGCTTTGGCATCACCGAGGCGATCTACCAGGATTTCATCGACGCCGGCGCCGATGCGGTGACGCTCGGCAACCATGCCTGGAATCAGAAGGAAGCGCTGGTCTTCATCGAGCGCGCGCCGCGGCTGATCCGGCCGCTGAATTTCCCGCGGCGCACGCCCGGGCGCGGCGCCGCGCTAATCGACACCAAGAACGGCAAGCGCGCGCTGGTGATCAACGCCATGGGCCGCATCTTCATGGAGCCGCTGAACGATCCGTTCGGCGCCATCGATCGCGAGCTCGATGCCTGCCCGCTGCGCGAGGCGGCGGACGCCATCATCGTCGATTTTCATGGCGAAGCGTCGAGCGAGAAGCAGGCGATGGGCCACTTCTGCGACGGCCGCGTCAGCCTCGTGGTCGGCACCCACACCCATATTCCAACCGCCGATCACCAGATCCTTGCCGGCGGCACCGCCTACATGACCGACGCCGGCATGACCGGCGATTACGACTCGGTCATCGGCATGCAGAAGGAGGAGCCGCTGCAGCGCTTCCTCAGCGGCATTCCGTCGGCGCGGTTCGAGCCGGCCTTCGGGCCGGCGACGCTGAGCGGCGTTGCGATCGAGACCGACGATGCGACCGGCCTTGCGACGCGGATCGCGCCGGTGCGCCTCGGCGGCCGACTCGAGCAGACCGTGCCGTCGTTCTGGGATTAGCAAAAAAGCACGCGTCATTCTGGACGCCGCGCAGCGGCGATCCGGAAGCTCGAGGTGGGTAGGCGTGACGACGATCGCGCGACGTCAGAGCTTGTAGGCGGTACGGAAGCCGCCCCAGTGCCGGCCGCCGACGTGGATCGGCACGTCGATCTCCCGCATCCGTATCCGCACGCCGTTGCCCATGTCGCGCGGATAGCTCTGCACCAGATAGGCGCGGGTGTTGCGTGCGGCGGCGAGACCTGCGGGGTCATCGAAGATGCGCCGGTTGCGGCAGTTGGCCATGTTCCAGGCGACGTCGCCGGGGCGCTGCGGCTGGGCATAGATCTTGTTGTGCACCGGCAGGTAGCCGTTGCGGTCGACCGTCGCGGCGAACGTCATGCCCGGCGCGCTCGCCAGCACGGCCTCCTGGATCTGGGGCAGCACGCGCTCGGCCCAGGCGAGATAGCGGGTGCGGACCTGCTGCGGATTGGTGCCCTCGATCGGCTGGTAGTCGGTGTCGAACAGGTCGGCCGCGCTGATGTCACCGCGCGCAATCGCCCCCTCGAACAGCGCGCAGATCCTGCCGGCGGCGTCCATCGCCCGTGCCACGCATTCGGTGTTCTCGTCGTGGATCGCGAACAGCAGGTCCTCGATCCTTTCCGTCTGCGCGGTGTTCGAACTCGCAAAGGTGAGCAGCGTGCCGAGGTCGGTATGCTCGCAGACACGCAGGCGGCACTCGCCGAGCTGCGCGCCCGCCGCCGTCAGCGTTTCGCCGATCGGCAGCGTTGCGAGGTCTTTACCCTCGACAAGCACATCCCGGCGCGACACCTCGTAGACGCGGCCTTCGATCTCGCGCGTCCGCGTCCGCAGCGTGATCGGCAAATGGCAGGGCAGGCGCTCGTCCTGGCGCGCGTGCGTCGCGTCGCCTTGCCTGAGCAGCACGGCGCAGCGCGCCTTCAGCTTGTCCACCAGCGCGGTGACGCTCTGCCCGGCCTGCGCGACCTCGCCACCATGGATCTCGGCCTGCCGGGTGGCGCCGTCGATGTCGCCGGCACTGTCGCCGACCGCGGCGATGAAGCTCGTGGTCGCCGCGGCATTGCGGGCCATCTCTCCGGTGGTCGCGCTCTGCTCGGCGACGGCGCCGTTGACATGGCTGAACACCGGGCGGATCGCGTCGATGGCCTCGGAGATGCGGTGCACCGCGGCGATCGAGGTCGCCGCGTCCTGCTGCAGGGCGTCGATCTTCTGGCGGATCTCCTCGGTGGCGCTCTGGGTCTGCACCGCCAGCGCCTTCACTTCCGAGGCGACCACGGCGAAGCCGCGGCCGGCTTCGCCTGCCCGTGCCGCCTCGATGGTCGAGTTCAGCGCCAGCAGCGTGGTCTGCTTGGCGATGCTGGCGATCAGGTTGACCACGTTGCCGATGGCGGCGGAGGAATCGCGCAGGCGGTCGACATTGTGGCTGGCTTCGCGTGCTGCGGCGGCGGCTTCGTCCGCGAGCTGGCCGGCATCGCGGACCTGGGCGCCGATGCCGCCGGCCGACTCGGTGAACTTGTCGGCGGCGTCGGAGAAGGTTGCCGCGGTGGAGCGCGCCTCGCCGGCCCGGCCGGTCAGTGTTTCGGTTCGCCGGCGGATGTCCGCCAGGGTGTCGGCGGTGGATCGGGCGCCGCCGGCGACCGCAGTGGCGGCGCGTTCGAGCTGGCGGATCATGGCCTGCAATTCGACGTCGAGCAGCGCGAGGATCTGCGCGGCGGCGGTGTCGGTTGAGGACGGGGGCGCCGTATCGGGGGATGGTGCCCCGGCATTGCTCTCGACGGCCGCCTTCATCGGAGGCGCCTCAGGGGCGGCCTTCCGGAACAAAGCAAAAACCATGGGAGTTCACCGACCACGGATGATGGTTAATGGACACCATCGCACCGGGCCGTAACCGCCGGGTTAATCACCGCGGAATTTGCCCTGTTTGGTTGCATTTCCCTATTCCGGTACCGAAACCGCGAGGTTTTTTTGATTTTCCGTGATCCCGAGCCTATAAACCGCGGCCGAATCCGCCCTGCGCCGGGCCAGACCTGCCCCCCGTTTCCGCCCCAGAGGCATCCGGGGAATCTCTGACCCGCAGCGCAGGCCGGCGGACACGACGCAGCGCCCAGTCAGAGAGACTTCCGCATGGCCGGACATTCCCAATTCAAGAACATCATGCACCGCAAGGGGCGGCAGGACGCACAGAAGTCCAAGCTGTTCGGTAAGCTGGCGCGTGAAATCACCGTTGCCGCCAAGCTCGGGACCCCCGATCCGGCGATGAATCCACGCCTGCGGGCGGCCGTGATCGCGGCACGCGCCGAGAACATGCCCAAGGACAATATCGAGCGCGCCATCAAGAAGGCATCCGGCAGCGACGGCGAGAACTACGACGAGATCCGCTACGAGGGCTATGGCCCGGGCGGCGTCGCCGTGATCGTCGAGGCGCTGACCGATAATCGCAACCGCGCCGCGTCCGACATCCGCTCCTACTTCACCAAGTCCGGTGGCAACCTCGCCGAGACCGGTGCGGTGTCGTTCATGTTCGATCGTGTCGGCATCGTCGAGTTCGACGCGGGCAAGGCCTCCGCCGACGCCATGCTGGAGGCCGCGATCGACGCCGGCGCCGACGACGTGGTGTCCAGCGAAGGCGGGCACGAGGTCTATGCCGCACCGGACTCGTTCCAGCAGGTCGCCAAGGCGCTGGAGGCCAAGTTCGGCGAGCCGCGCAAGGCGGCGCTGACCTGGAAGCCGCAGAACACCGTGGCGGTGGACGACGAGACCGGCGAGAAGCTGCTCAAGCTGATGGACTCGCTCAACGAGCACGACGACGTGCAGAACGTCTACGCCAACTTCGAGATCTCCGACGCCCTTGTCGCGAAGATGGGCGGCTGATCGCGTTCGCCGCGCACCATCGCTGAAGACGAAACGGGGGAGGCTGTGCCTCCCCCGACGTTTTTGGCTTGACGCCCGCGTGCCGAGGGATCATGTCAGCAACATGCGGCGATTGATCGCGGTCGGTCCCGCACCATTGGATCCCTTCAACCATGCCAAGCGACAGTCCACGTACATTGCCGGTAGCGGCCCTGGTGGTCTGAGAGCGCTTCTGGGAGCTCACCGACCCCGCCGCTGCCGGCGGTTCGACAAGGTGAGCTATGACGGATACCCACGCCATCTCCGATGACGTCTTCGATGCCGCAGCTGTCGCTGCGCGGCTGCCCCGTGAGGACGTCGCCGACAACGTCGAGGTGCTCAACCAGCTGACCCCGGTCGAGGCCGCCGAGGTGCTGGCGCTGTTGCCGACCGACCGCGCCGTTGGCATCCTGGACAAGCCCGAGCTGCTCTTCGGCGCCGAGATTGTCGAGGCGTTGCCGCGTCCGATCGCGGTCCCACTGCTCGCCGGCATGTCGGCCGACATGGCTGCCGACATCGTCCAGCAGCTCGAGGATCCGGTTCGTTCCGAACTGATGCAGAGGCTCGACGAGGCCTCGCGCTCGGCGATCGCCGGCCTGCTCGAATACCCCGAAAACACCGCGGGCAGCATGATGACGACGGAGTTCGTCAGCGTGCCCGCGAATTGGACGGTGGAGCAGACGCTGCAGCACATCCGCCAGGTCGAGCGCACCCGCGAGACGGTCTATGCGATCTATGTGCTCGATCCGCTGTCCCGCCGCCTCGTCGGTGCGGTCAGCCTGCGCCGGCTGATCTCCGGCGAGCCCACGGCCAACATCCTGATGCTGGCGGCGGAGCGGGCGCCGATCACCACCTCTCCGCTCGCCGACCGCGAGGACGTGGCGCGGCTGATCACCAAGTACGACCTGCTGGCGGTTCCGGTGGTGGACAAGGCCGGCCATGTTCGCGGCATCGTCACCTTCGACGACATCATGGATGCGATCATCGAGGAGAGCACCGAGGACGTGCAGAAGTTCGGCGGCATGGAGGCGACCGAAGAGCCCTACATGCAGATCGGCCTGATGGACATGATCCGCAAGCGCGGCGTGTGGCTGTGCCTGCTGTTCGTCAGCGAGATGCTCACGGCCAGCGCCATGCAGCATTTCGAAGGCGAGCTGGAAAAGGCGCTGGTGCTGACGCTGTTCATCCCGCTGATCATGAGTTCGGGCGGCAACTCGGGCTCCCAGGCGACCTCGCTGCTGATCCGCTCGCTCGCGCTGCACGATGTCAAGCTGTCGGACTGGTGGCGGGTGGCGTTCCGCGAACTGCCGACGGGCATCATCCTCGGCTCGATGCTGGGGCTGATCGGCATCGTGCGCATCGTGTTGTGGCAGAAGCTCGGCTTCTACGACTATGGCGAGCACTGGGTGCTGGTGGCGCTCACGGTGGGGGCGGCGCTGATCGGCGTGGTCACCTTCGGCTCGGTGGCCGGCTCCATGCTGCCGTTCGCCCTGCAGCGCGCCGGGTTCGATCCGGCGAGCGCATCGGCGCCGTTCGTCGCGACCCTGGTCGACGTCACCGGGCTGATGATCTACTTCAGCGTGGCGCTGGTGATCCTGCGCGGCACCCTGCTGTGAGGTCGCGCGCGTGTGGCGGTTTGGGCTATCATAGGGCATGACTGCGCGCGCGATTCGTATTCTCGGCATCGATCCCGGCCTCCGCCGCACCGGCTGGGGGGTGATCGACAGTGAGGGCAACCGCCTGATCTATGTCGGCTGCGGCTCGATCGAGCCGTCCGACACTCTGCCGCTGGCGGAACGCCTGGTGGCCATCCACGACGGCCTTGCCAAGGTGCTCGGCGAGTTCAGCCCGGCGGAAGCCGCGGTGGAGCAGACCTTCGTCAACAAGGATGGCGCGGCGACGTTGAAGCTCGGCCAGGCCCGTGGCATCGCCATGCTGACCCCGGCGCGGTTCGGCCTGCCGGTGGCCGAGTACGCCCCGAACCTCGTCAAGAAGACTGTGGTCGGCGCCGGCCACGCCGACAAGAATCAGATCCGTGTCATGCTCGGCATTCTCTTGCCGAAGGCGACGCCCAAGAGCGCCGACGCGGCCGATGCGCTGGCCATCGCGATCACCCATGCGCATCACCGCCAGTCGATCGCGCTCCGGATGGCAGCGTCATGATCGGCAAGCTCAAGGGCGTCATCGATTCCTATGGCGATGACTATGTCATCCTCGACGTCGGCGGCGTCGGCTATCAGGTGCACTGTGCGTCGCGCACCCTGCAGGCGCTGCCCGGCGCCGGCGAGGCCGCGATGCTGTCGATCGAGACCTATGTGCGCGAGGACCAGATCAAGCTGTTCGGCTTCCGCACCGACCTCGAGCGCGAGTGGTTTCGCTTGCTGCAGACCGTGCAGGGGGTTGGCGCCAAGGTGGCGCTGGCGGTCTTGAGCACGCTGCCGCCATCCGACCTCGCAAATGCCATCGCGCTGCGCGACAAGGCAGCGGTGGTGCGCACCCCGGGGGTGGGCCCGAAGGTCGCCGAGCGCATCGTGACCGAGCTCAAGGACAAGGCGCCGGCAATTGCCTCGGTCGATCCCGCGGTGGTGCAGCTGTCGGGTGCGATCGAGGAGCGCAGCGCGCCGCGGCCGGTGGCCGACGCGATCTCGGCGCTGGTCAACTTAGGGTATGGCCAGCCGCAGGCGGCGGCGGCTGTCGCCACTGCGGTGCGCAGCGCGGGCGATGGCGCGGAAACGGCGCAGCTCATTCGCCTTGGGCTGAAGGAGCTGTCGAAATGAAGGAGCGGGATCGCGTGTCCAGCCTGAGCGAGCAAGACAAGGAACTGGTCGCTGCCGCCACTGACGCGATCAGCAGCCGT
The DNA here is from genome assembly GCA_040756765.1 of Pseudomonadota bacterium. Taxonomy (GTDB): domain Bacteria; phylum Pseudomonadota; class Alphaproteobacteria; order Rhizobiales; family Xanthobacteraceae; genus Bradyrhizobium_A. The sequence goes on from JBFLYG010000011.1 coordinate 152,380, forward strand.
TATCGCAACGACTGGCAAGAGGTCGGCGCGGCGATGCGCACGCGCGACGGTCGCATCGTCACCGGGGTCAACATCGACGCCTATATCGGTCGCATCGCGGTGTGTGCCGAGGCGATCGCGATCGGCCGCGCCATCACCGAGACCGGCGACCATGGCATCGAGACCATCGTCGCGGTGCGCCATCCCAAGCCCGGCGAGCCCGGCCAGATCGCCGTGGTGTCGCCCTGCGGCATCTGCCGCGAGCTGATCTACGACTATGACGCCAAGGCGCGGGTCATCGTGCCCGGCAATGGCGGACCGACGGTGACGACCGTCGCCGAGCTGCTGCCCAACAAGTACCGCCGGGGGAGCGAGTGAGCGTCGACAAGCGCCTGATCACGCCCGAGCGCCGCACCGACGACATCGGTGATACCGCGCTGCGGCCGCAGATGCTGTCCGATTTCGTCGGGCAGGCCCAGGCGCGCGCCAACCTCCAGGTGTTCATCGACGCCGCGCGCAAGCGTGGCGAGGCGCTCGACCATGTGCTGTTTGTCGGTCCTCCCGGCCTCGGCAAGACCACGCTGGCGCAGATCGTCGCCCGCGAACTCGGCGTCGGCTTTCGCGCCACCTCGGGGCCGGTGATCGCCAAGGCTGGCGACCTCGCGGCGCTGCTGACCAATCTCGAAGAGCGCGACGTGCTGTTCATCGACGAGATCCACCGGCTGAATCCGGCGGTGGAAGAGGTGCTCTATCCGGCGATGGAGGACTTCCAGCTCGACCTGATCATCGGCGAGGGACCTGCGGCACGGTCGGTCAAGATCGACCTGTCGAAGTTCACGCTGGTCGGCGCCACCACCCGCGCGGGCCTTTTGACCAACCCGCTGCGCGACCGTTTCGGCATTCCGGTGCGGTTGAACTTCTACACCATCGAGGAACTCGAGAAGATCGTGGTGCGCGGCGCGCGGGTGCTGGGGCTCGGCATGACGCCGGACGGCGCCAACGAGATCGCCCGTCGCGCGCGCGGCACGCCACGCATCGCCGGCCGCTTGCTGCGCCGGGTGCGCGACTTCGCCTCCGTGGCTGATGCGTCCGCTGTCGATCGCGCCATCGCCGACAGGGCGCTCGGCGCGCTGGAAGTCGATGCGGCAGGCCTCGATGCCATGGACCGCCGCTACCTCACCACCATCGCGCTCAATTATGGCGGCGGCCCGGTCGGCGTCGAGACCATGGCGGCGGCGCTGTCGGAGCCGCGCGATGCCATTGAGGACATCATCGAGCCCTACCTGATCCAGTGCGGCCTGATCCAGCGCACGCCGCGCGGCCGGCTGCTCACCTCGCATGCCTTCCGCCATCTCGGCATCGCCGAGCCGTCGCGCGATCCTTCCCAGTTCGGCCTGTTCAACGGGGACGACGATACATGACGCCGACGGTCGAAGTGGTCGCCGCGCTGATCCGCGATCCCGACGGACGGGTGCTGCTGGTGCGCAAGCGCGGCACTGCGGCCTTCATGCAGCCGGGCGGCAAGCGCGACGCCGGCGAGGATGACGTGACGACGCTGGCGCGCGAGCTCGACGAGGAGCTGGGCTGCCGTCTGGTCGAAGGGTCGGCGCGATCACTCGGCGACTTCGAGGCGGTCTCCGCCAACGAGCCGGGCTGGCGGGTGCGTGCAGCGGTCTATGCCGCTGCCGTCAGCGGCGACATCGCACCGCGCGCCGAGATCGCCGACATGATCTGGGTCGATCCGGCTTCGCCGCCGGACATCTGCATCGCGCCGCTGACGCGCGATCACGTGCTGCCGCTGGCGGCGAAGCAGGCGGCCGGTCATGGTTGACACCGCCGCTCTCGACGGTCGCATCGTCGACGGCCGCCATCTCATGCTGGTTCGCGTCTACTACGAGGACACGGACTTCACCGGCATCGTCTATCACGCCAACTACCTGCGCTTCATGGAGCGTGGCCGCACCAACTACCTGCGCCTACTCGGCGCCGACCAGCACGCGCTGTTCGCTGCCGCCGAGGCCGAGGCGCCGGGCTTTGCCTTCGTGGTGCGCGCCATGCAGATCGACTATCTGCGCCCGGCGCGGATGGACGACCTGCTGGAGGTGTCGACCACCCCGGTGGAGGTCAAGGGCGCGTCCATCACGCTCGCCCAGCAGGTTCGCCGCGGCGACGAGGTTCTGGTCGAGGCGAAAGTGAAGGTGGCGTTCGTCTCCGGCGGCCGGGCGCGGCCGATCCCGAAGGCGCTGCGCATCGCCATGCAGGCGGATCAGGACGCCGGGTCCTGAGCGGCGGGCGTCGCCGCGCCGCAGCTCGGCAGATCCGTGACCCATATGTGGCGCCGAGCGCCGTAGGCCTCCAGCGTCGGCATCGGAAAATGAGGGTCGGCGAAACAGCCGACCGCCACGCCGACGAAGGTCGGCAGCTTGGCCGCATGCCAGTACACGCTCGTGCCGCAGGTCTCACAGAAATGGAACGTGACCAGGTGGCCGCTGTCCGCGGTGCGCTGCCAACTGCGTGACGTGCCGCGGATCGTGGTTGCGGCCGCGTCGAAGAAGGCGCCGACGCCGAACGGGCTGCCGGTGCGGCGCTGGCACTGGGCGCAATGGCACAGTGGCACCAGCGCCGGCTCGCCGGTGCAGCGGATCTGCAGTTGGCCACAGGCGCAGGCCGCCACGCGTTCCTTCATCGACAATCTCCCTGGTTCGGCACTTCCATAGACGGATCGGCCAGGCGGCGGAATACGCTTGACGTCTTGTACCGATTGGTACATGGTCTTGTACCGATCGGTACAAATTCAGGAGATCCCAGATGTCCCGCCCACCACTGCCGCCGTTCACCCGTGACACCGCCGTCCAGAAGGTCCGCATGGCCGAGGATGCCTGGAACTCGCGCGATCCGGCGCGGGTGGCGCTCGCCTATACGGAGGGCAGCCGCTGGCGCAACCGCTCGGAATTCCTGGTCGGCCGCGCAGCGATCGTCGAATTCCTCTCCCGGAAATGGGCGAAGGAGCTGGACTACCGGCTGATCAAGGATCTCTGGGCGTTCGACGGCAACCGCATCGCGGTCCGTTTCCAGTATGAATGGCGGGACCATGCCGGGCAGTGGCATCGCTCCTATGGCAACGAGCAGTGGGAATTCGACGACGCCGGCTTGATGCGGCGGCGCGAGGCCAGCATCAATGACGTGACGATCGCAGAGAGCGAGCGCCGCTTCTACTGGCCGGCGCCGGGCCCGCGCCCGGCGGATGTGGCCGGGCTCGGCGAGACCCCGGATTGAGATGGAGCAACTAGTGTGGTGGATCTGACATTCGCTTCAGTATTTGCCGCGAGTCCTCCAAGCGAATGTCAGATCCAAAACCACACTAGAAACTTATAGTTGCTAGTGTCCCTTATGGTTCTAACATTCGTAAATGAGCCTGCTGCAAAGTGATACGAATGTTAGAACCGGGACACTAGGACGATGGCGAGAGCGATTGCGGAGCGGGCCGACGTGCTGCCGCAACTGGCGGAGGTGTTTCGCGCCCACGGCTACGAGGGCGCGACGCTCGCGCTGATCTCGGAGGCGACCGGCCTCGGCAAGGGCAGCCTCTACAACTTCTTCCCTGGCGGCAAGGAGCAGATGGCGCAGGAGGTGCTGGCCTCGGTCGATCGCTGGTTCGCCGATCACATCTACACGCCGCTGCGCACCGCGGCGGATCCGGCGGCCGGCATCGCCGCGATGTTCGCGTCCGTCGACGACTACTTTCGCTCAGGGCAGCGGGTCTGCCTGGTCGGCGTGGTGTCGCTCGGCGCTGCGCGCGACCTGTTCGCGGATGCGGTCAAGACTTACTTCGTCGGCTGGATCGAGGCGCTGGCCCAGGCATTGCGCCGGCTCGGCCATGACAAGGCGGCCGCACGCCAGGCGGCGGAGCAGACCGTGCTGGCGATCCAGGGGGCGCTGGTGCTGACGCGGGCGCTCGACGACACCAAGGTCTTTGCCCGTACGATTGCCACCGCGCGGGCGCGCCTGCTGACCGAGCAATAGCGGCGCGCCGGGGAAAGCGCGCCGCCCTCCGGTGGAGAGGGGCTGCCTCAAGCCGCCTTGTGGCGGGCGATCTCGGCCTTGTAGAGCTCGAGCTCCTCCGCCATGGCGCGCGCGATGCTCGGCCGTGCGCGCATGCGGGCGAGATACGCAGTCACCGCCGGATACGCCTTGAAGTCGATCATCGGGGTGGCCATGCTCCAGTTCAGCACGGTGGCAAGATAGGCGTCGGCAACGCTGAAGTGGTCGAGCACGAACTCGCGGCCGTCGAGATGCCCGTTCAGATAGTCGAGCCGCGACAGATATTTCTTCAATGTGTAGGCGTGCACGTCAGCCGGCGCCTTGCGGTCGAGCAGCGGCACGAACAGGCCCTTGTGCAGCTCGGTGCCAATGAAGCACAGCCATTGCTGCAGGCGGGCGCGCTCCTGCGCATTCTCGGCAGCGATGTGCGCTTGAGGGAAACGCTCGGCGACATATTGCAGGATCGCGGCGTTCTCGGTCAGCACCACCCCATCATCGGTGCGCAGCGTCGGCACGAGGCCGAGCGGATTGACGCCCCGGAAGTCGGAGCCGTCGCGCAACACCTGCTTGGTCTTGGGATCGACCTCGACATAGCTCACGTCGGCGCCGGCCTCGTAGAGCGCGATGCGGGTCGCCATCGAGCAGGCGAGCGGCGAAAAATAAAGGTCCATGGCGTATCTCCCTTGAGGGTTTGCGGCGGGCGGTTTGTGGGTTTATTTATGTACCGTCTCGCATAAAATGGGTCCGGTCAAGGATTTTTTGCGAAATGGTACAAAAAAGGAAAGGGCCATCGTCTAGGCCGCCCGCCAAGGAGGCGGCCAGCGGGCATGCCGATGTGGCGGTCGCGGCGGCTGAAGCGACGGCCGCCGGCCCCGAACAATCGTCGGCGCCGGTGCGCAAACGCGGCCGGCCGCGTGCGTTTACGCCCGAGGTGGCGCTGGCGCGGGCGCTCGACCGCTTCCGTGACGGTGGCTATGCGGCGACCTCGCTCGACGATCTCAGCGCGGCGATGGGCATCAACCGTCCGAGCCTCTACGGCGCGTTCGGCGACAAGCGCGATCTGTTCCTTAAGGCCTATGAACACTATCGCGATGAGGTCGGCGGTCAGTTCGCCACCGCGTTCGATCCCGCGCTGACGCTGCGCCAGTCGATGGAGCGCATCTTCGCGACCGCGCTCGACGTCTACCTCGCCGGGGACAACGGCCCGCGCGGCTGCTTCACGGTGATGACGGCGGGCTCGGAGGCGATGGCCGATCCGGAGATTCGCGGCACGGTGCTGCGCGCGCTGGCATCGACCGACAAGGCGCTGCGCAAGCTACTTGAGCTCGCGATCGCGCGCGGCGAGCTGCCGTCGGACACTGACGTCGAGCTGCTGGTGCAGGTGGCGGGCTCGGCCATCCACACCATCGCCATCCGTGCGCGCGCCTGGACCCCGCGCGCCGACCTCGAGGTCATTGCACGGCGGGCAATCGATTTCGTGTGCTCGGGCGGCGCTGCGGCGTCGGCGGCACCGCGCCGTTAACCCTTGCGGTGCTCCACCAGGCGCCGAGCGCGTCGATCAGCGGCACCAGCGCGCGGCCGTGCGGGGTTAGGTCGTACTCGACATGCAGCGGAAAGCCGTCCTGCGCGGTGCGCACGATGATGCCGGCCTGCTCGAGCTTGCGCAGTTCCAGCGTCAGGATGCGGTGGGAAATCGTCGGGTTGTCACGCCGCAGCTCGCTGAAGCGCTTGGGCCGGTCCTTGAGATAGTACAGCAGCAGCGTCGGCCAGCGGCCGCTGAGCACGCGCATTGCCTCTTCGATCGGACAGTTCGATACGACATCCAGCATCGCCGGTGTTCCGCCTCGCAGGTTCGTTGTGCTTCCGGCGAGCTCGATACGAGCTTGCGGAGCGAAAGACCACTAGCAGCTTCCGGTACGCTGAGGTGCTTTTTCGAGGCCGCCGCTGATCTGTCGTGTCTCGCGTCTTCGGTTACATTTTTGTGCGTCATTTACTTCATGGCGCGTCTCCTTAAGTTCGCGTCACGCCGCGGCGTGAACCGACTGACGGATTCACGGAGACATCATGACACCGACTCTTCTGACGGGCTTCCCGCTGGGCAGCTCGCTCGGCCTCGTTGCCGCGTTCGAATGGCTGGGGCAACCCTATCGCCTGTCGCGGGTGCACATGCCCGACGACATGCTGACGGATGCCTATGGCCGCATCAATGGCCGGCGCGAGACGCCGGTGCTGCTCACCGGCGATGCGCCGCCGCTGAGCGAGACCATGGCGATCGCGCTGTGGCTCGCGGCGCGGGACCGCGACCGGCGGATCAGCTTCGCGCCCGGCACGGTGCAGGCCGACCGGATGCACCAGTTCGTCGGCTTCCTCAACACCGGCTTCACCGGCGCGTTCAGCCCGCTGTGGGTGGCGTTGGAAATGGCGGATGCGGACGAGGCGTACCGTGCGGCGCTGCGCCGTTTCGGCCGCGACCTGGTCGCAAGGCGTCATGCCCAGCTCGAAGCGATGATTGCGGACAGCCCCTATCTGCTGGGCGAGCATCCGACGCTTGCCGACGCGGTGTTCGTCGGCGTGGCGCGGTGGGCCGACTTTCACGATGCGATCGCACCGGGAGCCTATCCGAAGATCCGTGCGCTGCGGGCGCGGCTCGAGGCGGATCCGGCGGTGCGCTTTGCTCTGGCGGTCGAGGATGGTGCGGCGTTGCCGGCGTCTTCGGCCATGACGGGCCTGGTTCCGCTGGCAGAGGCGCTGGCGGGCGCAGGCGGCTGACGCGCGACGACGGCCTGCGCTCCGCGCGGGCCGTCGCTGCCGCAGGCTGCACACCATCCGTGACGGATCGCCGCAAGTCATGTAAAAGCCCTTCACATGAGCTGGCGTAAAGACAAGGACCCTGGCCGCGCCGAGCGCGGCTACCATCACGGCAACCTGAAAGAGGCGCTGCTGCAGGCCGCGCTCGACCTGATCGCCGAGAAGGGGCCGGGTGGTTTCACCTTCGCGGAGGCGGCGCGGTCGGCGGGCGTGAGCCCGGCCGCGCCCTACCGCCATTTTCGCGACCGCGACGAATTGCTGGCGAGCATCGCCCAGCGTGGTTTCGAGCAGTTCGAAGGCGTGCTGATCGCAGCATGGGACGATGGCCGTCCCGATCTTATCACCGCCTTCGAGCGCCTCGGCCGCGCCTATCTCAGCTTCGCCCGCGACGAGCCGGCGTACTATTCGGCGATGTTCGAATCCGGCCTGTCGCTCGACGGCAATCCGCAGGTGCTGGCGGCGAGCGAGCGCGCTTTCGCGGTGATTCGCATGACGGCCGAGCGTCTCGCGGCGTTGACCCCCGCGGGCTTGCCGCGGCCGCCGGCGCTGATGATGGCGCTGCACATCTGGTCGATGTCCCACGGCATTGCATCGTTGTTCGGCCGCGGCGACGCGGCGCGGCGCAAGCTGCCGATGTCACCTGACGAACTGCTCGAGGCCGGCGTGCTGATCTATCTGCGTGGCCTCGGCTTTGCGACCGAACGGCCGGCGGCGGCCAAGGTCTGACGCCGCAGCCGGGATCAGGGCCGAATCGGCCGCAAATATTCCAGAAGCGGCCGGGAGCGCCCAGCTTGACAAAAAATAGGGACGGTCTATCTATGTAAATGTTATTTACATTCACGGGCGGCGCTCCGCCGTCACTGGGAGAGGCAGATGTCTGACACCGCGCAATTCAGCCGATGGGGGCAGCACCCCGGATGGGATGATCGGCGGCACCCGCAGTTTCTCCACTCGACCTGGCATCCGGCATGGATCGCGCTGACGGTGCTCGGTTTCATCCTGTGGTGGCCGATCGGCCTCGCGCTTCTTTTCTTCACACTCGGGAGCAGAAAGATGGGTTGCTGGACGCAGTACGGCCGCTGGCAGGACAAGATGGAGCGGCTGCAGTGGAAGATGGACCGCATGCGCTCGCGCATGGAGGAGCACGGCTTCGGCCGCGGTAATGGCGATGACCGCCGCTACTACGGTGGTCCTTCCAGCGGCAACCGCGCGTTCGACGAATATCGCGAGGACACTCTGCGCCGGCTCGAGGAGGAGCAGACCGAATTCAAGGAGTTCCTCGATCGCCTGCGCCACGCCAAGGACAAGGCCGAGTTCGACCAGTTCATGGCCGAGCACCGCTCGCGTCCGACGCCGCCGAACAACCAGCCTCAGGCATAACGCCCCACGACCTGAACGCTGTGTCGACCGCCCGCTTGTCCCCCACAAGCGGGCGGTTTTATTGTGCGCGCAGGTCTCTCTTGCTGATTTGCGCATGTCCCGTTCCGTTCGCCTCTTCGATCTCATCCAGACCCTGCGCCGCCATCGCCGCGCGGTCAGTGCGATCGCTTTGGCCGAGGAGCTCGGCGTCTCCAAGCGCACGATCTATCGCGACATCGACACGCTGATCGCGCTGGGAGCGCCGATCGAGGGCGAGGCCGGTGTCGGCTACCTGCTCAAGCCGGGTTTCATCCTGCCGCCGCTGATGTTCACCGAGGACGAACTCGAGGCGCTGGCGCTTGGTGGCCAGTGGGTGGCCCAGCGCCGCGATGCCGATCTCGCCACCGCCGCGGAGAACGCGCTCGCCAAGATCGCCGCCGTGCTGCCGGTGCCGTTGACCGCGTCGCTGACCAATGCCGGCTTGTTCAGCGGCTCGTCGCGCGCGCAGGTGCCGGACGTGATCGATCCCGCTGTGATCCGCAGCGCCATCCGGGGCCAGCGCAAGCTGCGCATCGCCTATCAGGACGAGAGCGGCCAGGCCACGCAGCGCGTGGTGTGGCCGATCGCGCTGGTCTATTTCGAGGCAGTTCGCCTTGTCGTCGCCTGGTGCGAGCTGCGCATCGCCTTCCGCCATTTCCGTTCCGATCGCATCAGCGAGCTGGTTGTGCTCGACGAGCCCTATCCAAAGTCGCGCCAGGCGCTGATCCGGGCCTGGCAGGAGGACGATCGCGGCGACCGCGCCGCGGCCAAGCGCGCCCGGGAGCAAGCGCGGGCTGCTGCCAGAAACTGACGCGCGGCTGGTCCATCTCCTGTGCCCCGAGATGCACAAGGAGAATTGTCATGGACCGCCGCCTTTTTCGCGACATCGATCGGTATGGGGCGCGCTATCCGGCGGCCGCCCAGTTCCGTCAGGACGCGGTGTCCGAGGAGACGCACACCATCAACCGCGAGGTGGCGCAGCGGCTTGCTGCAGTCAACAGCGCCGCGGTGGACGCGGCGAGCCTGCGCCGCGCCTTCGCGCGCGGTGACGGGCCGATCCCGGCGACGGCTCCGTCGCCACGTGCACGGCTGATGCATGCGCCGGGGCCCGCCGGCCGGCTGGTGCCGCTGCGCGTGATCGCGCCCGCGGTTCCGCGCGGCGTCTACCTGCACATGCATGGCGGCGGCTGGATGCTGGGATCGGCCGACATGCGCGATGGCGACATGGAGCGGCTGGTGGAGGCGCTTGGTGTCGCCTGCGTTTCCGTGGACTACCGTCTTGCCCCCGAGCATCCCTATCCGGCGGCGCCCGACGATTGCGAGGCGGCGGCCCGCTGGCTGATCGCCCATGCCGAACCGCTGTTCGGCACGGATTGCCTGCTCATCGGCGGCGAGTCGGCCGGCGCGCACCTCGCTGCGGTCACCCTGCTGCGGCTGCGTGACGCAGGTCTCGGCGATGCCTTCGCGTCGGCGAACCTCGCGTTCGGCGCCTACGACCTGTCGATGACGCCGAGCCAGCTGCGGGGCGGTTCGGCGAAGGCGGTGACGACGCGGCGGGTGGGCGAGCGCATCGGCGAGGCGTTCCTGCCGGCGGATATCGACCGCCGTCATCCCGACGTCTCGCCGCTCTATGCCGACCTTGCCGGATTGCCGCCGGCGCTGTTCTCGGTCGGAACGCTCGATCAGTTGCTCGACGACAGCTTGTTCATGCATGCCCGCTGGGTGGCGGCCGGCAATCCCGCCGAGCTCGCGGTCTATCCCGGCGGCGTGCACGGCTTCACCGCCATGGGCGGCGAACTGGCGGAGGCGGCACATCAGCGCATGGAGCGCTTCCTGCAGGCGGCGTTGCCGCGGGTCGACGTACGCGCGGCGACGGCGGATACGCCGATGGCCGCGGCGGTCGACCGCCTGCTGCGCATGGGCGTGCACATGTGACGCAAGACGAGTGACGCAAGACGAGCCGCCCGCGCGTGAGGTCGCGTGGGCGGCGTCCGCGTCCTCGTTCAGCCCCTGGCAAAGGCGGCGATGTCGTCGCGCAGCCGCGCGGCGTGGGTCACCAGCAGGCCGTGTGGCGCGCCGTCATAGGTGATCAAGCGGCCCTCTCTGAGATGGTCGAGGGTGTGCTGGCCGAAGGCATGCGGGATCGACTGGTCGGCGGTGCCATGGATCACCAGGACCGGCACGTCGATGCGGCGCAGGTCCGGCCGCAGGTCGGTCATGGAGGAGAGATACACCGTCTCCACCATCGCGCGCAGTGACGACTGCATCATCATCGCCATCGTCCAGTCCTGCAGAGCGGCCGAGGTGTCGGCCGTGAAGAACGGCGCGGCGTTGTCGCGCAGCCATTTCGCCCGGTCGCTCAGCAGCGCATCGCGAACCGCGTCGAACATCGCCCTGTCGAGGCCGTCCGGATTGTCCGCGCTCTTCACCAGCGGCGGGGTGCCGCCGGCGACCAGCACTGCGCCCCTGACCCGCCCCGAGCCATGGCGCGTGAGGTAGCGCACCACCTCGCTGGCGCCGAGCGAATGGCCGACCAGCGTGACGTTGTCGAGATCGAGCTGCTCGATGACGCCAGCGAGATCGTCCGACAGCGTGTCGAGGCTGTAGCCGCCGCCATTGTCCTCGGAGCGGCCGTTGCCGCGGCGGTCGAAGGCAATGCAGCGGAAGCCCTGCGATGCCAGCGGAGCCATCTGGTACTCCCAGAAGTCGGAGCTCATCGACCAGGCATGGACGAACAGGATCGGCGCGCCGGCGCCCCAATCCTTATGGAACAGGCGCAGGCCGTCCCGCGTGGTGATGACCGGACGAAGCGTCTGCGTGCTGGACGCGGCGAAGTCTGCGGCGATGACGTTCATGTGAAGTCTCCCTGGGCTGAAGATCGCGGATCAATCAGCCACGGTTGCGCGCCGCGGGCGATTACCTGGCAGGTCATGGGCGTCATTCAGCACCGCGCCGTCATTTCGCGCTGGCCCCGGTCCAGTGAGCCCGGCATGATGCCCGGCAGGTTCCGCCGCCTCGACAATGGCGGCCAACAGCCCGGTGGCTTCCATGATCACGCAACGCTTCGACTTCGACGGCGCCGAGGGCCAGCGCCTTGCCGGCCAGCTCGATCTGCCGGACGGCCGTCCGCGCGCCTATGCGCTGTTTGCGCACTGCTTCACCTGCACCCGCAAGTCGCGCGCCGCGGTGCGCATCGCCCGGGCGCTGGCGCTCAGGGGCATCGCGGTGCTGCGCTTCGACTTCACCGGCCTCGGCGACAGCGGCGGCGATTTCGCCGACACCACCTTCAGCGGCAATGTGCGCGACCTCGTCGCCGCCAGTGCCTGGATGGCGCAGCAGGGCATGGCGCCGTCGCTGCTGATCGGCCACAGCCTTGGCGGCGCGGCGGTGCTCGCGGCGGCTGCGCAGCTTCCGGACGTCGCCGCGGTCGCGACCATTGCCGCGCCGTTCGACGTCGGCCATGTGACGAAGCTGTTCGGCGACAAGCTGGACGAACTGACCACCCGTGGCGAGGCCAAGGTCGATCTCGGCGGCACGCCGTTCACCATCCGCCGCTCCTTCATCGACGACCTGCGCGCCCACGATTCCGGGCAGACGATCGCGCAGCTGAAGCGGCCGCTGCTGGTGCTGCATGCGCCGCTCGATCCGATCGTCGGCATCGACAACGCGTCGGCGATCTTCCTCGCCGCGCGCCATCCGAAGAGCTTTGTTTCGCTCGACCGCGCCGATCACCTGCTGACGGGCGGTGCGGATGCGGACTATGCCGCGGAGGTGGTCGCGGCGTGGGCGTCGCGCTATCTTGCCGCGGCGGCGGAAACGGCATCTCCCGGGCCGCGCGACGATGCCGTCGTGGTCGCCGAGACCGGCGCGGGCCGCTATCAGGTCGAGGTGCGGGCGGCCGGGGCGCGCATCCTCGCCGACGAGCCGGTCGATGTCGGCGGGCTCGGCTCGGGGCCGTCGCCCTATCAGCTGCTCAGCGCCGCGCTCGGCGCCTGCACCGCGATGACGCTGCGCATGTATGCCAACCAGAAAGCCTGGCCGCTCGACCGGGTCAGCGTGACCGTCACCCATGCCAAGCGCACCGAGGAGCCGCGCGACGTGTTCAGCCGTGAGGTGGTGGTGGAGGGCGCACTCGATGCCGCCCAGCAAGACCGGCTGATCGAGATCGCCAACAAGTGCCCGGTCCATCGCACTCTGGAGCGCGGCGCGGCGGTCGAGACTCACAAGGGCACGATCCCGCCGCTGCCGATGGCGTCAGAGCCGATCGAGCAGCACTTCAACGACATGGAGAAAACGTGCAAGGAAGAGGCCTGATCTTTCCAGGACGCTGGCGATGACCGACGACATCGATCCGCCCGAGAGCAAGCTGACCCGCAGCAAGCAGAAGTGGGCGGAGGAGGGCCGTTTCCTCACGGGCCGCACCGCGCGTCCGGAAGAGCAGCAGCTACCGCCCGGCCAGCATCTCACCCGCGACTGGCCGGTGCTCGATCTCACCGGGACACCGGAGATCCCCCTCGCGCGCTGGCGGCTCGTGGTCGACGGCGCGGTGGAGAATCCGGTGTCGTGGGATTGGGCGCAGTTCCTCGCCCAGCCGCAACGCCGCTTCGTCTCCGACATCCACTGCGTCACCACCTGGTCGCGCTTCGACAATGTCTGGGACGGGATCGCCACCCGCGACCTTCTGGAGATCGTGCATCCGAAGGACGGGGCTGGCTTCGTGGTGCTGCACGGCCATGACAACTACACCACCAACCTGCTGCTCGCCGACTTCGCCGCCCCCGACGCCCTGCTGGCGCATCGCTGGAGTGATGCGCCGCTCAGCGCCGACCATGGCGGCCCGGTGCGCCTTGTGGTGCCGCACCTGTATTTCTGGAAGAGCGCCAAGTGGCTGCGCCGAATCGAGTTTCGCCGCGCCGACGCGCCGGGCTATTGGGAGGTCCGCGGGTACCACAACCGCGGTGACCCCTGGCAGGAGCAGCGCTACTCCGACGACCCCTGATCTCCTCTTCCTTTGTCCCCGGAGGCGAGCCGCCCAATCCTGCATCGGCGGCATGCACGGCCGCGCGCCGCCCTTGCGCGCGCCGCCGCGAGAGCGCATTTGCGATGGGGGTCCGCGCCGTCGCGGCGGGGCCCGGCCGTCACCCTCCGCCCATCGTCATCGGAAAGCCCGCCTTGACCGCCATCTCCATTCTCGACCTCGCGCCCGTGCCCGCCGGAGCAACCCCGGCGATCGCGCTGAAAAACACTCTCGATCTCGCCCAGCATGCGGACGAGTGGGGCTATCAGCGCTACTGGCTCGCCGAGCATCACAACATGGTCGGCATCGCGAGCGCGGCCACCGCGGTGGTGATTGGCCATGTCGCTGGCGGCACCCGCCGCATCCGGGTCGGCTCGGGCGGCATCATGCTGCCCAATCACGCGCCGATGGTGATCGCAGAGCAGTTCGGCACGCTGGAATCGCTGTTCCCAGGACGTATCGATCTCGGCCTCGGCCGCGCGCCCGGCACCGACATGCGTACGCTGCGGGCGTTGCGGCGCTCGCCCGACAATGCCGACAACTTTCCGCAGGACGTGCTGGAGGTGCAGGCCTTCTTTGCACCGGCGCAGCCGGGGCAGGGCGTGCGCGCCGTGCCCGGCGCCGGGCTCAACGTACCGATCTGGATTCTCGGCTCCAGCCTGTACGGCGCCCAGCTCGCCGCCATGCTCGGCCTGCCCTATGCCTTCGCCTCGCATTTTGCGCCCGATGCGCTGATGCAGGCGCTCGAGATGTACCGCGCTCGCTTCGAGCCATCGGAGCAGTCGCAGAAGCCCTACGCCATGGCGGGCGTCAACGTCATCGCCGCCGACACCGACGAGGAGGCGCGCTTCCTCTTCACCTCGGCGCAGCAGAGCTTTACCAACATCTTCCGTAACGCCCGCGGCCAGCTGCCGGCGCCTATTCCGGACATCGAGGCCTATTGGACACCGGAAGAGAAGGTGCAGGCCTCCGGCATGCTGCGCTATGCCTTCGTCGGCTCGCCAGAGACGGTGCGGCGCGGCCTTGCGCGGTTTGTCGAGCAGACCGGAGTGGATGAGGTGATGGTGGCCTCGGCCATCCATGATCACCGCGCGCGCCTGCGCTCCTACGAGATCCTCGCGGATATCGCCATTCGCCAGCCGCTGCAGACCAGCGCCGCCAAAGCCGATTGATCGCGGGCGGTGGATGCCGGTTCCGGTGTTGTTCCGTCGGCTGGGCGATGGCACACTGCCGTCATGATGCGGCGATCTGCCAGGACACAGCGGCGGGGCCTCTCGCTCAGGCTCTGGTGGCGCACCTCCCCGGCGCGCCACACCGTCATGGGTTGAGACGATACGATATGGGCTGAGGCGATCGCCGCCGGCGGCCGCGATCGGCGCCAGTCACTCCCGACATTTTTCTTCTCTGCAGCGCCGCGTCGCGCGGCAGCTCATCACGCAAAGTTTCCAGCCATGTCGTCGGTCCTTTCCGCTGTCGTTGCCTTGCCTGTCGCGCTGCTGGCCTGGATCGGCCGTCAGGGGGTGTGGGCGCTGGCTGCCATCGTCGTGATCGGGGTGGTGTGCCCGCCGCTCGGCGCGGTGTTCAAAGCCTATGTCAGCGAGGCGATCTTCATCCTGCTCTGCATCTCGTTCATGCGGGTCGACGGCGCCGCGCTGCGCGGCTATCTGCGGCGCCCGGGCCTGATCGCGGCGGCGACGGCGTGGAATGCGATTGGTGTGCCGCTCCTGACTGGCCTTGTCTTCGCGCTGAGCGGTCTGAACCTGCGCGCGCCCGAGCTGTTTCTCGGGCTGATGCTGCAGATGGTGGCGTCACCGATGATGGCGGCACCGGCGCTGGCAACGCTGATGGGGCTCGACGCGACGCTGGTGCTGGTGACGCTGGTCACCTGTACAGCCCTGCTGCCCCTCACCGCGCCGGTCTTCGCGATGGTGTTTCTCGGCGATGCGCTGAAGCTGTCGCCGCTTGTGCTCGGCGCCAAGCTCGCAGGCCTGCTCGGCGGCTCGTTGCTGGCTGCGGCGGTGTTGCGTCGCCTGGTGGGGGCCGCGGCGATCCAGCGTCACCGGCAGCCGATCGACGGCGTCAACATCGTGGCGCTGCTGGTGGTGGTCGCGGGCATGATGGAGACGGTCGCCGCGGAGTGGCTCGCCGCGCCGGGGCGGATGCTGCTGCTCACAGCGCTCGCCTTCGCGGTGTTCCTGGTGCTGCTCGCGGTCACGGTGGCCGTGTTTCGCCGGGCGGGCCGGGGGGAGGCGCTTGCGCTCGGGGTGATGGCCTGCCAGCGCAACATGGGGCTGATGCTGGCGGCTGCCGGTGGCGTGCTGCCCGGGACGACTTGGCTGTATTTCGCCCTCAGCCAGTTCCCGATCTACCTGTCGCCGCTGCTGATGCGGCCGCTGCTCGCGATGGGAACCGGTACCAAGGGCACGGCTGGAGGATTGGAAAATAAGGTCGAATCCGCCGGATAGGCGCGCCGCCTGCCATTTTACGGCAGTGCAGAGGGGCTAAAGTAACCTCGCATTAACCACGATGCGCGTTTGGTGGGAGGGCGAAAAACCGCGCCGACAGCCCTTGTTTTGACATGTTGACCGGGAAAGTGGGGACCAGCTCCGGGTTGGGCTTTTTCCCATGCGACATGAAGGACTTGGCGTTCGGCCGCGGTTGCCGTGCGTGTCTGCGTCGCCGCCCGCCGGGATTTCGCGAGGGACAATTTGAGAGGATACTGCCGATGAACCCAGCCGACGTCGCTCAGTCGGCTCTGCCGATGGCTTCGGCCGACGTGTCGCTGATCGCCCTGTTCTGGCAGGCTCACTGGATTGTGAAAGGCGTGATGCTGGGCCTCCTGGGCTGCTCCGTCTGGGTCTGGGCCATCGCGATCGACAAGATCTTCCTGTTCGCCCGCACCCGCCGCGCCATGGACCGGTTCGAGCAGGCGTTCTGGTCGGGGCAGTCGATCGAGGAGCTCTATCGCGGCCTGTCTGCCAAGCCGACCTACTCCATGGCGGCGCTATTCGTGGCTGCCATGCGCGAGTGGAAGCGCTCGTTCGAGAGCCAGGCGCGCTCGTTCGCCGGCCTGCAGATGCGGATCGACAAGGTGATGGACGTGTCGATCGCCCGCGAGGTGGAGCGCCTGGAACGGCGGCTCCTGGTGCTGGCGACCGTCGGCTCGGCCGGCCCGTTCGTCGGCCTGTTCGGCACCGTCTGGGGCATCATGTCGAGCTTCCAGTCGATCGCCGCATCCAAGAACACATCGCTGGCGGTGGTGGCGCCGGGCATCGCGGAGGCGCTGTTCGCCACCGCGATCGGCCTTATCGCTGCCATCCCGGCGACTATTTTCTACAATAAGTTCTCCTCCGAGGTGAGCCGGCAGGCCCAGCGCCTGGAGGGGTTCGCCGACGAGTTCTCCGCGATCCTGTCGCGGCAGATCGATGAGCGGGCGTGAGGCCTGGGGAGGCAGGCGTCCGTGCAGGACGGGGTGGTCGTGTGGACCGGCGTGTTGGGATGACCGTGGCCGAGGGTAGTCTCTGATGGGGATGAGCGCAGCAGGTGCTTCGGGAGGCGGGCGGCGGCGTGGTCGCGGCAGCCGCCGGGCCAATGTCATGGCCGAGATCAACGTCACGCCGATGGTCGACGTGATGCTGGTGCTGCTCATCATCTTCATGGTGTCGGCGCCGCTGCTCACGGTCGGCGTGCCGCTCGACCTGCCGCAGACCCAGGCCAAGAGCCTCGACAACGACAAGGAGCCGCTGACGCTGTCGGTGAACCTCAAGGGTGAGGTCTATCTCAACGACACCCAGATCGCGGTCGACGACCTTGTGCCTAAGCTGAAGGCGATCACCGAAGCCCGCAACGGCATGGACGAGCGCATCTTCGTCCGCGGCGACAAGAAGGTGGACTACGGCACCGTCATGAAGGTGATGGGCCGGCTGTCGTCGGCGGGCTTCAAGCGAGTGGCGCTGGTGACCGAGGTCGAGCAGGGGAGCTGACGTGAAGATCGGCAAGGTCCAGATCGATAAGACTCTGGTCGCCTCTGTGGCCCTGCATGCCGCCGTGCTGGGGTGGAGCATCGTGTCGTTTTCGACGCGTTCGCTCGAGGCGACCCCGGTCGAATCGATGCCGGTCGACATCATTTCCGCGGACCAGCTCTCCAAGATCACCGCCGGCATCAAATCCGGCAAGAAAGAGAATCCCAAGCCCCTGGTGGAGAAGGTCGCGGATGCGACGCCGCCGCAGGACGATCCCGTCGGCAAGATCACCGAGAAGAAGGAAGTGGTGACCGCGGCCGCGCCCGAGCCGCCGCCGAAGCCCGTCGAGAAGCCGGTGGAGAAGAAGCCCGATCCGCCGAAGCAGGCGGTCGAGAAGAAGGACGAGCCGAAGCCGGTGGAGAAGCAGCCGGATCCGAAGGTCGATCCGATCGCCGAGGCGCTGAAGAAGGACAACAGCAAGAAGCCGCCGCCCAAGCCGGAAGCGAAGGCCGCGCCGCCGCAACCGCCGAAGCCGAAGCAGGACTACAGGTTCGACCAAAGCAAGATCGCCGCGCTGATCGACAAGCGCGATCCGACGCGCCAGGCCGTCACTGGCGCTGCGCTGAACGCATCCGCCTCGCTCGGTACCGCGCGCGGCACCGCGCACACGCTGTCGCAGTCCGAGCTTGATGCACTGCGCGCGCGGCTGACCCAGCTGTGGAATCTGCAGGCGGGCACCGAACGGCCCGAAGAATTGATCGTGGAGGTGCGCATTCGTCTGACGCCGGACCGGCGGCTGGCGGCGCCTCCCGAGGTGGTCTCGCGCGGCTCCTCGCCGCGCTATCAGGCGGCCGCCGATGCTGCGCGTCGCGCGGTATTGCAGGGCCAACCCTTCGAAATGCTGCGCGCCGAAACCTACGATCAGTGGAAAGACATGATTGTGACTTTCGATCCGCGCCAGATGTTTCCGAGCTGATTTTTCCGATTTGAGAACGAGTTGACGATGCCTGTGACGAAGTTTCCGCTTCCCGCCCTGCAGCCGACCCGGCGCCAGGCCCTGCTCGGAAGTGCCGCGGCGGCAGCCGGCCTGGTGCTGCCGGGCCTCGCGCAGGCGCAGACCCGCCTCGATGTGACGCGGGGCAACATTGCACCGCTCGTCATTGCGATTCCGAACTTCCTTGCCGGCTCGCCGTCGGACGGTGAGGTCGGGGCCGGGGTCGCCCAGGTCATTACCAACAATCTCAAGCGCAGCGGCTCGTTCGCGCCGATCGATCAGGCAGCGTTCATCGAGAAGGTCTCGAGCATCGATGTTGCTCCGCAGTTTCAGAACTGGCGCACCCTGAACGCCCAGGCGCTGGTCACCGGTCGCATGACCCGCCAGCCTGATGGTCGGCTCAAGGCCGAATTCCGGCTGTGGGACGTGGTGTCCGGGCAGCAGATCGATGGCAAGCAGTACTTCACCTCGCCGGAATACTGGCGGCGCATCGCCCATATCATCTCCGACCAGATCTATGAGAAGCTGACGGGCGAGAAGGGCTATTTCGACAGCCGCGTGGTGTTCGTCGACGAGAGCGGACCGAAGGAGCGGCGCGTCAAGAAGCTGGCGCTGATGGACCAGGACGGCGCCAATGTGCGCTACCTGACCCGCGGGGCCGACCTCGTGCTGACGCCGCGGTTCTCGCCCTCGACCCAGGAAATCACCTACATGGAGTTCGGCCAGGGCGACCCGCGGGTCTACCTGTTCAACGTCGAGACCGGCCAGCGCGAGATCGTCGGCAATTTCCCTGGCATGTCGTTCTCGCCGCGGTTCTCGCCGGACGGCCAGCGCATCATTATGAGCCTGCAGCAGGGCGGCAACTCCAACCTGTTCGTGATGGACCTGCGCTCCAAGTCCACCACCCGCCTGACCGACACGCCGGCGATCGACACCTCGCCGTCCTATTCCCCGGACGGCCAGCGCATCTGTTTCGAGTCCGATCGTGGCGGCAAGCCGCAGATCTACGTCATGCCGGCTGCCGGCGGAGCGGCGCAGCGCATCTCGTTCGGTGAAGGCGGCTCCTATTCGACCCCCGTCTGGTCGCCGCGTGGCGACTACATTGCTTTCACCAGGCAGGGCGGCGGCCAGTTTGCCATCGGCATTATGAAACCGGACGGTTCCGGGGAGCGCATCCTGACCTCCGGCTATCACAACGAAGGCCCGACCTTCGCCCCGAACGGCCGCGTCGTGATGTTCTTCCGCGACCAGGGGGGAGGGCCTTCGCTGTTCACGGTCAACATCGACGGCCGCAATGAGCAGCGCCTGCCCACCCCGGGCTACGCCTCCGATCCGGCGTGGTCGCCGCTGTTATCGTAAACGGAAACGCACGAATCTGCGGGACCGCGCGATGGGTACTAGGCAAGCCTTGCCTATGGCGCTGATTTAATAGGTGTTTTTTGGCGCATTTGGGCCGTGTGAATACCACTCGGTAACGATGTTCCCTCAGGAATGCTTCATGAGCGCACGTTAAGACTGGACGGGCCGACACCCGCGCAGACGCGAATCCATGCAGCTTGCCGAACTGAAACAGGAGCCGAGCGAGAAGACGCTGACGCCCGCGATTTACGCGGCGCTGGTCGATTCGCTGTTTCAGAATTCGGTGGCGATGTTCGCCGGCGCGCTGTGTGCCGCCATCGCGGCGGTCATGACCGCGTACAAGACCGGTAATAATCTGCTATGGCCCTGTGCGCTGCTGATCATCGCGGTCGGCACGTTCCGCGCCTTCGACATGCAGCACTACGCCCAGCGCTCAACTCCGCTGGATCCGTCCAGCGCGGAGCGTTGGGAGAAGCGTTACCGGTTCGGCGCCGGGCTCTACGCCAGCGCGCTCGGCATCTGGTGCCTCGTGGTGCTGCTGGGCAGCGATGACCCCGTCGCCCACATGCTGTGTACCGCCGTCACCGTCGCCTACACCGCGGCCGGCTCTGGCCGCAACTACGGCCGGCCCGGCATCGCGCAACTGCAGATCATCCTGGCCTGCGGGCCAATGTCGCTGGCGCTGCTGCTGCACGGCGACATCTATTATGTCGGCTTCGCGTTCCTGAACCTCTTGTTCTTCATCGGCCTGCGCAAGATCACGCTCAGCCTGCAGCAGGTCTATGTGAAGGCGCTGGTCGCCAGTGAACGGGTGACCTCGATCGCCGGCCAGTTCGACACCGCGCTGAACAACATGCCGAACGGCCTGTGCATGTTCGGCCCCGACGGCCGCCTCGCGGTCATGAACAACTGCTTCACCGACATGCTGCGGGTGTCCAGTGAACTGGTGCACCGTGGCGCCACCGTCCGTGAGCTGGCGGCGGCCTGCATCGTCGCCAAGACCCTCTCGGCGCCGAGCGCAAATTCCATCGTCACCGAGATTGAAGCCCTGCGCGCCGGCAACATCACCACGTTCGATCCGGCCATCACGCCGGAGCGGGCGCTGGAATGGACGGTGCAGCCGATGGCCGGCGGCGGCACGGTCGTGCTGGTGGAGGACATCACCGAACGGCGTAACGCCGAAGCCCGCATCAACCACATGGCGCGGTTCGACGAACTGACCGGGCTGCCGAACCGGCTCAACTTCCGCAACGAGATCCAGCGCCTCCTGGCGGCGCCGACAGGCGGCGAGCCGGTGTTGTCGGCGCTGCTGTTCATCGATCTCGACCAGTTCAAGCAAGTCAACGATACGCTCGGTCATCCATGCGGCGACCGCCTGTTGTGCACCGTCGCCGACCGGCTGCGCGAGATGCTGCGCCCGGACGATTTCGTCGCCCGTTTCGGCGGCGACGAGTTTGTCGTATTTCAGCCGCGCATCAAGTCGATCGACGACGCTGCGACCCTGGCGCGGCGGATCGTCAACCGCCTCAGCGAGCGCTACGAGATCGACCAGCATCTCGTCGAGATCGGCGCCAGCATCGGCATTTCGACGACGTCGTCGAGCGGCGCCAATGTCGACGTGCTGCTCAAGAACGCCGACATGGCGCTGTACCGCGCCAAGGGCGACGGTCGCGGCACCTTCTGCTTCTTCCGCGAGGAGATGGCGCAGGTGGTGGAGACGCGGCGCACCCTCGAGCTCGAGCTGCGCAACGCGCTCGCCAACGAGGAATTCGAGCTGTTCTACCAGCCGCTGGTCAACCTGAAGTCGGGGCGTATCGCCACCTGCGAGGCGCTGCTGCGCTGGAACCATCCGGAGCGCGGCTTCGTGCCGCCCTCCGACATCATTCCCGTCGCCGAGGACATGGGCCTGATCGTCGACCTCGGTCGCTGGATCCTGCGCAAGGCCTGCATGGAGTGCATGCAGTGGCCGTCGGCGGTGAGCGTTGCGGTCAATTTCTCGTCGCAGCAGTTCCACCGCCGCGACGTGCTCAACGACGTGCGCTATGCGCTGGAGGTCTCCGGCCTGCCGGCGCATCGCCTCGAGATCGAGATCACCGAATCCTCGCTGCTGCGCAACACCCAGTGGACGCTCGACGTGCTGGCGCAGCTGCGCGCCGCCGGGGTGCGGATTTCGCTCGATGATTTCGGCACCGGCTATTCGAGCCTCAGTTACCTCAACAATTTCCCGCTGCAGAAGGTCAAGATCGACCGCTCGTTCCTCGAGGGGATCGACAAGGATCGTCCGCTGACGCTGCTGCGCGGCGTCGCCCGCCTCAGCGCCGATCTCGGCATGAGCGTCGTGGTGGAGGGGGTCGAAACCAACGACCAGCTGGAGCTGATCGGCATCGAGGGCACCATCACCGAGGCGCAGGGCTATCTGTTCAGCCCGCCGGTGCCGGCGCAGCAGATCCGCCAACTGCTCAATGCCTCCCATGGCCGACGCCCCAAGGATGCGGCAGCGGAAGCCGACGCCACCCGCTCGATGGCCTGAGGCCGGGCTTTTTTTCTTCAGGCCAATTCTGGCGCGGGCTCGATTCGTGAAATTTTGATGTCCCGCAAATACTCTTTTTGAGATTAACCCTAAACATATACGACCTTTGCGCGCGCATTAAGAAACCGTTAACATTTTAGCCGGTTCCAGGCTGGGAAGGCTCGCAATCATGCGAGGACATGCAGTGGGCGTTGTCGTGCAGGCGAACAAGAATCCTCAGGACCGTCATCTGGATATCCTGAACCACGTCGACTACCGCCTGGCCGAGACCGACGCGGACAAGGACGAAATCTATCGGATGCGCTATCGCGCCTACCTCAACGAGGGGGCGATCGAGCCGCGGGCCGACGGCCGGCTGACCGACAGGTTCGACGACCGCATGAACTCCTGGACCTTCGGCATCTATATCGATGGTGTGCTGGCGAGCTCGATCCGGATCAGCGTGGCGACCCCGGACAATCCGGTGACGCCGGCGGTCGATGCCTTTCCCGACCTGCTCGAGCCCGAGCTGGCGCGCGGCAAGATCATCGTCGATCCCAACCGTTTCGTCGCCGAGCCCGCCCGCGCCCGGCGGTTCCCCGAGCTGCCTTACGTGACGGTGCGGCTCGGTTATGTCGCCTGCGCCTATTTCCAGGCCGATCTCGGCACCGCCACGGTGCGCAAGGAGCATCAGGCGTTCTACCGCCGCGTGTTCCTGCAGAACCCGCTGTGCGAGCCGCGGCCCTATCCGACGCTGACCAAGCCGCTCAGCCTGATGGCCGCGGAGTATGCCGTCGTTCGCGACAGGATCTTTGAGCGCTATCCCTACTTCCGCTCGACCTTCTTCGAGCGTCGCATGCTGTTCGAGCGCAGGCTCGCCCCGCCCACGGACACGATCGTCAGCCTGCCCGAGCCGGCCATGAACGTGGCGTCGATCGTGCCCCGCGGCTAGGCGGGAGGGGCGGCTGGCGGGACGTGCCGCCTGGGTCATGGCATAGGGCTTGCTTCGAGCGGTTCACCAATCGAACCAGAGGGCCCTCGCATCATGACCGCTGCCGAAGTCGCCGCCTCGCCGCTGCCCGCGAAGCCGACACCGCTCTATAAATCCCTGTTCGCTCAGGTGCTGGTGGCGCTGTTCGCCGGCATCGTGATCGGCATGGCGTGGCCCGACGTCGCGATCGCTCTGAAGATCCTCAGCGACGGCTTCCTCAAGCTGATCTCGATGATCGTCGCGCCGATCGTGTTCTGCGTCGTGGTGCATGGCATCGCTGGCGCAGGCGACCTGCGCAAGGTCGGCCGGGTCGGGGTCAAGGCGCTGGTCTATTTCGAGGTGATGACCACGCTCGCGCTTGCGCTCGGCATCGTGCTTGCCTTCGTGTTCGGCCCCGGCCACGGCATGAACATCGACACCGCGACGCTCGATCCCAAGGCGCTGGCGAACTACGCCGACAACGCCCACAAGCTGCAGGGCGGCGGCATCGGGGCGTTCATTCTCAATATCATTCCGTCGACTTCGTTCGATGCGCTCGCCCGCAACGATGTGCTGCAGGTGCTGTTCTTCGCTGTCCTGTTCGGGGTCAGCCTGTCGCTGGTCGGCGACAAGGGCGCCCCGGTTGGCAAGGTGATCGAGGCGGCGGCCGCGGTGTTGTTCAAAGCGATGAGCCTGATCGTGCGCCTCGCGCCGCTCGGCGTGCTCGGCGCGGTGGCCTATACCGTCGGTCGCTATGGTGTCGGGTCGCTGAAGCAACTGGTCTCGCTGGTGGTGCTGTTCTACGCCGCTGTTCTGGTGTTCGTGCTGGTCGTGCTCGGCGCCGTGATGCGCCTCGCGGGGCTCAACATCTTCAAGTTCCTCCGCTACCTGCGCGAGGAGCTGACCATCGTGCTCGCCACCGCGTCCTCCGACGCGGTGCTGCCCCAGGTGATGCGCAAGCTCGAGGGGATGGGCGTCAAGGAATCGGTGGTCGGCCTCGTGGTGCCGACCGGCTATTCTTTCAACCTCGACGCCTTTTCGATCTACCTGACGCTCGCGGTGGTGTTCATCGCCCAGGCCACCAACACGCCGCTGTCGGTCGGCGATCTCCTGCTGGTGCTGGCGATCTCGCTGGTGACGTCGAAGGGCGCGCACGGTGTTCCCGGGTCGGCCATCGTCATCCTGGCTGCGACGCTGAACGCTGTTCCCTCGATCCCGGCCATCGGGCTCGTCCTCGTGCTGTCGGTCGACTGGTTCATCGGCATGGCGCGGGCGCTCGGCAACCTGATCGGCAACTGCGTCGCCACCGTCGTGATCGCCGCATGGGAGAACGACCTCGATCGCGACAAGGCGGTGCGGGTGCTCAACGGCGAGGTGGCCGCCGAGGCCTGACCTCGCACGACGCGGCTCATTGGACTGACATGGCGGCAGTTCCCGGCGCGGTTCGCCGGGGGCGTCGTCGTGGTCACGGCGCGGTGCGTTCTGCATCGCCGCGGGGCATGTTTCACCCTCGCGCCACATTTACGGCCCATTAACCATCGCAATTGCTTTACCGTGATCGGGGGCTTTTGAACGGGCTCGGCAAGGACTCATCAAGGTTGACGGAACGTTCGTTTAACCATCGCCCTGTAGACCGGGTTCTGGATCGGGAAAACGTGAGCGTGGAGGCTCCGGAAAGATGAATCAGATGCGTATCCTCCAGGGGCTGAAGCTGGCCGCCGTGCTGGTTGTCGCGCTGTCGATGGGCGCCTGCGCCAACAAGAACGGCCTCGATGGCGCCAACGGTGGTCTCGCCAATGCCGCGACGCCGGGCAGCCAGCAGGACTTCGTCGTCAACGTCGGCGACCGCGTGTTCTTCGAGAGCGACCAGACCGACCTGTCGCCGCAGGCGACCGCGACCCTCGACAAGCAGGTGCAGTGGCTGCAGACCTACAGCCGCTACTCCTTCACGATCGAAGGCCATGCCGACGAGCGCGGCACCCGCGAGTACAACATCGCCCTCGGCGCCCGTCGCGCCCAGTCGGTGCGCTCGTATCTCGCCTCGCGCGGCATCGACCCGAGCCGCATGCGCACCATCTCCTACGGCAAGGAGCGCCCGGTCGCGGTCTGCAACGACATCTCCTGCTGGTCGCAGAATCGCCGCGCGGTCACCGTGCTGAACGCCAGCTCCTGACGGCGCC
The DNA here is from genome assembly GCA_040756765.1 of Pseudomonadota bacterium. Classification (GTDB taxonomy): domain Bacteria; phylum Pseudomonadota; class Alphaproteobacteria; order Rhizobiales; family Xanthobacteraceae; genus Bradyrhizobium_A. Next base: position 177,597 of record JBFLYG010000011.1, read on the forward strand.
GGCGGCACCGACAGCGACACGACAATGTGACCGGCGCCGCAAGGCGCCGGTTTCGCTTTGGGCAAGCGGTGTGAGCCGTCATACCCTTTGTAAAAGTCACATTTTCGGCGTACTGCATGCCTCAATAAGGCAGCGGCGACTGACACACATTTTTCATCAGGCATCCATGTCATCCAGATTTCATAAGTCGGCCTGCGCGGCGCTCGCCGTCGCGGCGGCCGTTGTGCTGCCCGTGCGCGCGATGGCGCAGATGGACGACGACAACGATCCGCAGCGGATCGAACGTCTCGAGAGCCAGGTCCGTCAGCTCACCGGGCAGAACGAGGAGCTGCAGCACCGCAATCGGCTGCTGGAAGAACAACTGCGCCAGCTGCAGGCCGGCCAGGGCGTACCGCAAGGACAGCCAGGACGACCGTCGCCCGGTCCCGGCATGGCGGCCAACCCGCCGGCCTATCCGCCGCAGCAACAGCAGACCTATCAGCAGCCGGCCGAACAGCCCTATCCGCAGCAGGGCTATCCCCAGCAGCAGCCAACCTACCAGCAGGCCGCGCCGGTCCAGCAGCCGCCGCAGACCCGGCAAGCCGGCCGGCGCAATGATGCGTTCGATCCGAACCAGAACCCGAGCGCGCCGGGAGCGCCGCGGGCGCTCGGCGGCGGCCAGATGCCGATCGATCCCAATGCCCAAGGGGCGCCGCCGGTCGGCGCGCCGGGCGGGCGCGCCGCGGGCGAGCCGCTCGACCTCGCCAACACCGGTCCTGCAGGCGCCCCCGCGGCTCCGGGCGGACTGACCACCTTGCCGCCGGGCGCGACGCCGAAGGACGAGTTCGATCTCGGGATCGGCTACATCCAGCGCAAGGATTATGCGCTCGCCGAAGAGACCATGCGCAACTTCGTGCAGAAGTACCCCAGCGACCGCCTGGTCGGCGATGCGCAGTACTGGCTGGGCGAGAGCATGTTCCAGCGCCAGCGCTACCGTGATGCGGCGGAGACGTTCCTCAACGTCACCTCCAAGTACGACACCTCGGCCAAGGCGCCGGATGCCCTGCTGCGGCTCGGCCAGTCGCTGGCCGCGCTGAAGGAGCGCGAAGCGGCCTGCGCCGCGCTCGGTGAGGTCGCCCGCAAATATCCGCGCGCGGCGACCGGAGTGAAGCAGGCCGTCGAGCGCGAACAGAAACGCGCCAAGTGCTAGGCTATGGCTGCGGCGCGGGATCGACGGTCGGGGGGCAGCGCCGCGCGGTATGACCCCGACGCGGCGCCGATCTCTGCCGCCGAGGCGCGGGCACTGTTCGCGGACCTGAAGGACGCGCCGGCGCTGGTGCTGGCCGTGTCCGGTGGTCCCGATTCTGTGGCGCTGATGGTGCTTGCGGCACGCTGGCGCCGCGTGCTGCGGCGTGGGCCGCGGCTGATCGCCGTCACCGTGGATCATGGCCTGCGCCGCGAGGCGGCGGCCGAGGCGCGCGCCGTCAAGGCGCTGGCCGCGTCACTCGCTATCGAGCATCACACGCTGCGCTGGCGCGGGCCGAAGCCGCTGGCCGGCATTCCGGCGGCGGCGCGGAAGGCGCGCTACCGCCTGCTGGCCGATCTCGCCCGTGCTTATGGCACTGTTCATCTTCTCACCGCCCACACCCGGGACGACCAGGCCGAGACCGTGCTGATGCGGCTGGCGCGCGGCAGCGGCCTCGCCGGCCTTGCAGCGATGGCCAGGATCTCCGCGCGCGACGGCCTCGTGCTGGTGCGGCCATTGCTCGATGTGCCAAAGGCCCGTCTGGTGGCGACGCTGAAGCGAGCCCGCATCGCCTTCGCAACCGATCCGAGCAATCACGACCAGGCCTTTACCCGTCCACGGCTGCGGGCGCTGATGCCCATGCTGGCCGCGGAGGGGTGCGATGCCCGCAACCTTGCGCGGCTGGCGATGCGGCTCGCGCGCGCCAACGCCGCCATCGAGACGGTGGTGGATGCCGCGGAACTGGCGCTGGTGCGGATCGACCGCACGACCCGGCGTTCGGTGCTGGATGCGGCGGGATTTTTTGCCGCGCCCGAGGAAATCCGCCTGCGCCTGCTGGTGCGGGCGATCGACCGGGCCGGTGACGAGGGGCCGGCCGAGCTTGCCAAGACCGAAGCGCTGCTGCGGGCGCTGGAGGCGGCCTGGGAGAAACGGGGGCGGCTGAAGCAGACCCTCGCCGGGGCCGTGGTGGAGGTCGGCGGGAACCTGAGCATCGCTCCAGCCCCGCCAAGACAGTCATCAAGAAACCCGTCAAGAAATCCGGTGGGAAATCTGGCAAGACAATCGTCCCGCCCGCGACCGTCCCCGAACAAACTTTAACCACGGCAGGGGACAGCGCGAAACTTGCCCTGATTTCACCTGGAATAGCGGTAAAATGCGCTAAATAGTCCCAACAGGTTCCCTTGGCAGTAGCCGGGCGGACACCTAAATTGTAACCCTGTGGCGGGGCCCCGAATCCGGGACTTCCAATTCATCGCGCGAGGCGGGAAACCGACAAGTCGACAGACGTCCAGGCCTTCAGAGCCGCCATCTGAGCCTTGGCAACGATGTTGACGCCCCGAGCATCTTGAAGGACGCACGGCTGCGGTCCGCGCAGCCACGAAGGAATCCGAATGAACGCCAATCTGCGCAATTTCGCCCTCTGGGTCATCATCGTCTTGCTGCTGTTGGCACTGTTCACGCTGTTCCAGAATCCGGGGCAACGCGCCTCCTCGCAAGACATCTCGTTCTCGCAGCTGCTGTCCGAGGTCGATCAGAATCACGTCCGCGACGTGGTGATCCAGGGCCAGGAGATTCACGGCACCTTCACCAACGGCGGCAGCTTCCAGACCTACGCGCCCCAGGACCCGAACCTGGTGAAGCGGCTGTATGACGCCAAGGTCTCGATCACCGCGCGGCCGCCCGGCGACAACGTGCCGTGGTTCGTGTCGCTGCTGGTGTCCTGGCTGCCGTTCATCGCCCTGATCGGCGTGTGGATCTTCCTCAGCCGCCAGATGCAGGGCGGCGCCGGCAAGGCGATGGGCTTTGGCAAGTCGCGCGCCAAGATGCTGACCGAGGCTCATGGCCGGGTCACCTTCGAGGACGTCGCCGGTGTCGACGAGGCCAAGCAGGATCTGCAGGAGATCGTCGAATTCCTGCGTGACCCCGGCAAGTTCCAGCGGCTCGGCGGCCGCATTCCGCGCGGCCTGCTGCTGGTCGGCCCTCCGGGCACCGGCAAGACGCTGATCGCCCGCGCGGTCGCCGGCGAAGCCAACGTGCCGTTCTTCACCATCTCCGGTTCGGACTTCGTGGAAATGTTCGTCGGCGTCGGCGCCTCGCGCGTCCGCGACATGTTCGAGCAGGCCAAGAAGAACGCGCCGTGCATCATCTTCATCGACGAGATCGACGCGGTCGGCCGTCATCGCGGCGCCGGCCTCGGCGGCGGCAATGACGAGCGCGAGCAGACGCTGAACCAGCTGCTGGTCGAGATGGATGGTTTCGAGGCGAACGAGGGCGTGATCCTGATCGCCGCCACCAACCGTCCCGACGTGCTCGATCCGGCGCTGCTGCGTCCCGGCCGCTTCGACCGCCAGGTCATCGTGCCGAACCCGGACGTCGTCGGCCGCGAGCAGATCCTCAAGGTCCATGTCCGCAAGGTGCCGCTGGCGCCCGACATCAACCTCAAGACCATCGCGCGCGGCACCCCGGGCTTCTCGGGCGCCGACCTGATGAACCTCGTCAACGAAGCAGCCCTGATGGCGGCCCGGCGCAACAAGCGCATGGTCACCCAGAGCGAGTTCGAGGACGCCAAGGACAAGGTGATGATGGGCGCCGAGCGCAAGTCGCTCGTCATGACCGAGGAAGAGAAGATGCTGACCGCCTATCACGAAGGCGGCCATGCCATCGTCGCGCTGAACGTCAAGGCGACCGACCCGGTGCACAAGGCCACCATCATTCCGCGCGGCCGTGCGCTCGGCATGGTGATGCAACTGCCGGAGCGCGACAAGCTGTCGATGTCGCTGGAGCAGATGACCTCGCGTCTCGCCATCATGATGGGCGGCCGCGTCGCCGAAGAGCTGATCTTCGGCAAGGAGAAGGTCACCTCGGGCGCCGCGTCCGACATCGAGCAGGCGACCCGTCTCGCCCGCATGATGGTCACCCGCTGGGGCCTGTCCGACGAGCTCGGCACCGTGTCCTATGGCGAGAACCAGGACGAGGTGTTCCTCGGCATGTCGGTGTCGCGCACCCAGAACGTGTCGGAAGCCACCGCCCAGAAGATCGACGTCGAGATCCGCCGTCTGGTCGAGGAAGGCTACAAGGAGGCGACCCACATCCTGACCACCAAGCGCGACGACCTCGAGACGCTGGCCAAGGGCCTGCTCGAATTCGAGACGCTGACCGGAGACGAGATCGTCGACCTGCTCGGCGGCAAGAAGCCGAACCGCGAGTCGGTGCTGGAACCGACGGGGCCGCGCACTTCGGCGGTGCCGCCGGCCGGCAAGCCGCGGCCGCGTCCGGAGCCGGATATCGGCACCGAGCCGGCGCCGCAGGCCTGATCCTTCGGATCCAACAAAAAAACGCCGCGGTGACGCGGCGTTTTTCTTTTTTGCAGGCGGTTGCTTTTCAGGTGTAGCCGGGCGGCGGCGTGAAGCCGCCGAAGGCAGCTTCCGCAAGCTCGGCAAAGCGCAGCGGCGTGCGGTCCTCGAGATAAGGACCGACGATCTGCATGCCGATCGGCAGGCCATTCGGGGCGCGGCCCATCGGCATCGCGGTCGCCGGCAGTCCAGTCAGCGTGGCGATGCCCGGCCACACCAGCTGGTCCTGGTAGGGCGTGCTCTTGCCGTCGACGTCCAGCACCCGCGTGCGCTGCTCCGGCGAATGGTCGTGCGGGAAGGCCGGCGTCTGGGTCACCGGGCAAAGCACCACGTCGACGGTCCGGAACAGCTCACTCCAGCGTGCGGCGAGCGAGCTGCGGATCCGGTCCGCCTTGATCCAGTCGCGATGCGACAGGACCAGTCCGCGTCCCCGCATCACGTCGAGCGTGTCGACCGATGGTGGGACATCGGCCAGTGCGGTGCGGGTGGCCTGGTAGACGTCCTCGGGGATATCGGCGCCGAACACCGAGGTCAGCAGCGTCATGTAGGTTTGCGCCATGAGCACGAGGTTGGGCAACGCGTCGCTGCGCCGGACCACCTTGGCGCCTTCCTTCTCCAGTCCCTGCGCGATCCGGTCGAGCCCGGCGCGGACCGCGTCCGAGGTCGGCGCCAGCGGATGGCTGTCGAGCACCACCACGCGAAAATCCTTCAGCGCCTCGGCGCGTGGCGGCGGCAGTGTGAGCTTATAGGCCACGGCCTCGACCTCGTCGGGGCCGGCGAGCAGGGCGGTGGCGAGCGAGAGGTCGGCGGCGTTGCGGGTCATCGGGCCGACCACCGCGAGGTCGATAAAGGAGGAGTACGGCGGCACGCCCGGTGGGGTGTGGCCGCGCCTGGGCAGCAGTGTGGAGCTCGGCTTGTGGGCGAACACGCCGCAGAAATGCGCCGGGATACGCAGCGAGCCGCCGATATCGGAGCCCAGCGCCAGCGACACGTAGCCGGCGGCGAGCGCCGCCGCCGAGCCGCCCGATGAGCCGCCGGGCGAGCGGCCGGTGTCCCAGGGGTTGTTGGTGGTGCCGTAGATGTCGTTGTAGGACTGCCAGTCGGCGAGGCTGATCGGCACGTTGGTCTTGCCGATCACGACGGCGCCTGCGGCTTTGAGCCGCGCCACCAGCACGGCGTCTTCCTTCGGTGTCCAGCCCTTGGCCGAGGGGAAGCCCCAGGTGGTGGGCAGGCCGGCAACGTTGAAGGATTCCTTGATTGCCACCGGCACGCCGAGCAGGGCGCCGGCCTCGCCGCGCGCCAGCGCCGCGTCGGCCTCGCGCGCCGCCGTGCGGGCGCGATCGAAATCGCGCACCACGACGGCATTGATCTGGCCGTCGAACCGCTCGATGCGGGCGATGCTCTGGTCGAGCAGTTCGGTGGCCGACACTTTCTTCGTGCGAAGGGCTGCCACCTGATCGTGCAGCGTGCCGTACTCCAGTCCGCTCATGGGTTTCCTCGTCTGTGGTGCGGCTTGTGATGCCGGGGCCGGCTGTCCGGCGGCCGGTCCCGCCAGCCCTGTGATGGTGGCGGCGCCGGCTGCGGCAATGACCTGCCGTCGGCTGGGGGTGGTCGGCACAGCTGTTCTCCCGTGATCCGCGCCGGGGCGCGGTGGCCGCGACGCCGGTGTGGTGTTCGCGGCGCGGACACTAGCACCGCTTTCCTGGCCGTCGCTTGACCGCAATTGCGCCGTGCTGCGATTTTCGCGAGCGCTGGTTGTTGCGCGCCGATCAATGCGAAATTGCAGAGCGGCCGGGCGCACAGGCCCGGTTGACGGATCGGCGGGGGCGCTTCATGCACGGCGAGGAACGCTTTCATGCAGCACGCACCTCACCTGCAGCCCCATCACACCTCGCGCGCCTATTGGGCGCGTGATGCCATCATGCCCGGCATCTATGCGATCGCTCCGATGCTGCCGGGCACACTCGCCTTCGGCCTCGCGTTCGGCGCCCAGTGTGCGCAGAAGAAGTTCTCGCTCGCCGAGGTCGAGGTCATGATGGCCATCGTCTACGGCGGCCTGTCGCAGTTCGTGGCGGTGCAGTCCTGGCCCGACACGCTGACCGCCTCGACCATCGCCACGCTGGCGCTCGTCACCACCACGGTCAACATCCGTTTCGCGCTGATGAGCGCCAGCCTGCAGCCCTGGTTCGGTACGCTGCCGCCCTGGCAGGCCTATCCGTCCATGCTGCTGGTCACCGACGGCGGCTGGCTCGCAGCGATGCGCTACCGCGAGCATGGCGGCGCCAACGCCTGGTTCTTCGTCGGCGGCGGCATCGTGCTGTATTTTGCGTGGCTGCTGTCGTCGATTCCCGGCTATCTGCTCGCCGAGCAGCTCACCGATCCGAAGAAATACGGTGTCGATCTCGTGATGCCGGCGTTCTACGCCGCCATGCTGGTGCCGGCCTGGAAGGGCGCCCGCCGCGCCATTCCCTGGGTGATCGCGGGGATCGTCGCGCTCGTCGTGCACTGGCTGGTGCCGGGCTACTGGTTCATCATCTCCGGTGCGATTGCCGGCAGCGTCAGCGCGGGAGTGATGAGCGATGACTGAGCTGCGCAGCGATGTGATGATCGCGTTCGCGGTCATGATGGTTGTCACCGTGCTGTCGCGCGTCGGCGGCTACTGGCTGATGAGCTATGTCACCATCACTCCGCGCGTGCGGCGCATGCTCGAGGCGCTGCCGGGGTCGATCATCGTGGCCGCCTCGCTGCCGGTCGCAGTCAATGGCGGGCCGGTGGTGATGTTCGCGATCGCTGCGGCGATGATCGTCACCATCATCCGCCGCAACGACTTCATCGCCGTGTTCACCGGCATGGCGGTGGCTGCGCTCGCCCGCGCGCTCGGCTTCAGCGGCTAGCAGCCGACGCGCTCGTCATTGTCGCAGGACGCCGCCTGGCCGCCGAATGGCGAGGCGCGGCACGCGATTCCTTCGTGCCGTCGATCGCGCAGTTCTCTTAAAACCACGCCCACAAGCGCTTCGGTTCAATCCGCCGGGCACTATGTTGCAGTGCGAACCGACCATCTTGTCACCCGTCCTGAATTGTTGTTCAGTTTTAGAAGGGACAAGACACTCAATGGTTTATCGCCGCACTCATCAGGTCGTGCGTCGCCTTGCGGCGCGCCGGCACGCGATCCTCAACGCTGCTCGTGAAGCAGCCTCCGAGGGGGGGATGGCCGCCGTCCAGATTGCGCCAGTGGCGACCCGCGCCAATGTCGCGGCCGGCACGGTCTATCGCTATTTCCCCTCCAAGGCCGATCTGATTTCCGAGCTGATCGCCGACGTCTCCCATGACGAGCTGACCGCGATCCGCCGCGCAGCGGATGCCGCGCCGGGCCCGTCGTCGGCGCTCGCCGCGGCCGTCACCACCATCGCCGTCCATGTCGTATCTCACCGCAGGCTCGCCTGGGGCATCCTGGCCGAGCCGGTGGACGTCGATGTCACCGAATCACGGCTCGCCAGTCGCCGCGCCATCGCGGCGGAGATCAAGCTGCGGATCGATGCCGCGGTGCGGGCGGGCCACCTGCCGGCCCAGGACACCGAGCTTGCCGCCACCGCGCTGCTCGGCGCGTTGCATGAGGCGCTGATCGGCCCGCTGGCGCCGACCGATCTCGATGATCCGATCCGCCTGCGCGACGTGGTGCAGACCGTGACGCTGCTGGCGTTGCGCGCGGTGGGAGTGATGGACGCCCGGGCGCGGGGCCTGGTGGTGCAGGCCACCTTGCCGGTTCAGGCGTCGACGCCGGCCAAGACCACGGTGCTGGCCGGCTGACCCGGCGCCCTGCGGTCCAGCGGCGGCGTCCCAGCAAGGGAGGCGTGTCCGTGACCGCTGCGAAAGGCGGAGCCGAAAGCCCGAACCGGCGCCCCAGGCGAGGGGCGCGCCGCGCCGCTGACGGCCTCGATCCGCTGCTGCTCGATCTCCTGGAGTGGGTCGCCCGCGAAACGCACACCTACGCAGAGCTCATGGAGGCCTGGCGCAGCGCCTGTCCGCGCCTCACGGTGTGGGAGGATGCGGTCGATCGCGGCCTGGTCACGCGCCGGCTGACACGTGGGGAGGGTGCGCGGATCGAGCTGACGCCGCTCGGCCGGGTAGCCTTGATGCAGAGCGGACGTCTGAAGAAGCCGAACGGCGCCCCCCGCCAGGGAGTGCGCCGTTCCGAGAGCTGAGCGAGGGGCGTCCCGCGGACGCCGTAGCCGCTACTTCTTCTTTCCGTCGGCAGCGAACTGGGCGAGGTAGGCCCACAGATCGTTCACTTCCTTCTCGTTCTTGATGCCGGCAAACGCCATCTTGGTGCCCGGGACCTTGGCGCGCGGATCCTTGATGTACTCCTTGAAAGTGGCCTCGTCCCAGGTGATGCCCGAGTTCTTGTTGGCCTCGGAGTACGAATAGCCGTCGGCGGTGCCGGACTTGCGGCCGTTCAGTCCATTGAGCTCAGGCCCGACCTTGTTCTTGGCGCCGTCGCCGATGGAGTGGCAGGGCGAGCATTTGCGGAACGAGGCCTCGCCAGCGGCCACATCCTGGGCTTTCGCGCTTGAGGCGGCCATGACCGCCGCAAGCAGCGACGCCGACAGAACCAGAGCTTTCATTACCGTGTCTCCTGAGAATCCCGAGATTGCAAACGCAAGTGTGCCATCTCCATCGCGCCCGGCACAAGCGTGCGGCGGCATGCGCGGCGTTGAACCATCGCGACGTTGCGCAGGTGGTGCGGACATGCTTGATTCCCCCGGATCAGATCATGACAAGTGGCGCATTCCGAGCGCCCGTGCGGGGAGTTGCGATGTCGATCAGGATGCCCGAACCGGATCAGGCGGTGCTGGCGCGGCGGGCGAGCATCGTCGCCGACCTCCGCCGGATCGTGCCCGGAGAAGGCGTGATCGACAGCGCCGCCGAGATGCGCCCCTACGAGTCCGACGGCGTGACAGCCTATCGCCAGCCGCCGATGGTGGTGGTGCTGCCCGACACCACCGAGCAGGTGTCGCAGGTGCTGCGCTATTGCCACGAGCATGGCATCAAGGTGGTGCCGCGCGGCTCGGGGACGTCGCTGTCGGGCGGGGCGCTGCCGCTCGCCGACGGCGTGCTGCTCGGGCTCGGCAAGTTCAAGCGCATCCGCGAGATCGACTTCGACAACCGCGCCGTGGTGACCGAGCCCGGCGTGACCAACCTCGCCATCAGCCAGGCGGTCGCCCATGCCGGCTTCTACTATGCGCCCGACCCGTCATCGCAGATCGCCTGCAGCATCGGCGGCAATGTCGCGGAGAATTCCGGCGGCGTGCACTGCCTGAAATACGGCATGACCACCAACAACATCCTCGGTTGCGAGATCGTGCTGATGAGCGGCGAGGTGCTGCGGATCGGCGGCAAGGCCGCCGAGCCCTCGGGCTATGACCTGATGGGCGTCATCACCGGCTCGGAGGGGCTGCTCGGCGTCATCACCGAGATCACCGTGCGCATCCTGCGCAAGCCGGAGACGGCACGGGCGCTGATGGTCGGCTTTCACAGCGTCGAGGCCGCGGGCGAGTGCGTGGCGCGGATCATCGGCGCCGGCATCATCCCCGGCGGCATGGAGATGATGGACAAGCCGGCGATCCACGCCGCCGAGGCATTCGTCCACGCCGGTTATCCCCTCGACGTCGAGGCGCTGCTGATCATCGAGCTCGACGGTCCGAGTGTCGAGGTCGATGAGCTGATCCTGCGGGTCGAGGCGATCGCCAAGGGCTGCGGCCAGGCGACCTGCCAGATCTCGACCTCGGAGCAGGAACGCCTGCTGTTCTGGGCCGGCCGCAAGGCCGCGTTTCCGGCGGTGGGGCGGATCTCGCCGGACTATCTCTGCATGGATGGCACCATCCCGCGGGCCAAGCTGCCGGAGGTGCTGACGCGGATCCGCCAGCTCTCGGAAAAATACGGCCTCGGCGTCGCCAATGTGTTCCATGCCGGCGACGGTAACCTGCATCCGTTGATCCTGTACGACGCCAACAAGCCTGGCGAGACGGACAAGGCGGAGGCTTTCGGCGCCGACATCCTGCGCTGCTGCGTCGAGCTCGGCGGCGTCCTCACCGGCGAGCACGGCGTTGGCGTCGAGAAGCGCGACCTGATGCCGGACATGTTCAGCGAGGTCGACCTCGCCCAGCAGCAGCGGCTGAAGTGCGCCTTCGACGCCCAGGGCCTGCTCAACCCCGGCAAGGTGTTTCCGACCCTGCATCGCTGCGCTGAGCTCGGCCGCGTCCATGTTCATGGCGGCAAGCTCGCCTTTCCCGACATCCCCCGTTTCTGAGTGCCGATCGTGGATACGTTGAAAGTCCGGGACGCCCGGGACGTGGAGCAGGCGGTGCAGGCGGCGCTCGCCGCCGAGCAGCCGCTCGAGATCATCGGTCATGGCACCAAGCGCGCCATCGGCCAGCCGATGGCCACCAACGCAGTGCTCGACCTGTCCGCGCTCAGCGCCGTGGTCGGCTACGAGCCGAGCGAACTGATCCTCACCGTCGAAGCCGGCGCACCGCTCGCCGACGTGCAGTCGCTGATCGACGCCAAGGGGCAGGAGTTCGCCTTCGAGCCGATGGATACCGCGGGGTTGCTCGGCACCGCCCCTGGTGCCGGCACCATCGGCGGCATGGTCGCGGCCGGGCTCGCAGGGCCGCGGCGGATCAAGGCCGGCGGCGCGCGCGACCACCTGCTCGGCGCCGCCGCTGTCTCGGGCTTCGGCGAGGCCTTCAAGGCCGGCGGCAAGGTGGTGAAGAACGTCACCGGTTATGATCTCTGCAAGTTGATTGCCGGCTCCTGGGGGACGCTCGCTGTCGTCACCGAGGTGACCTTCAAGGTGATGCCGAAGGCCGAGAGCGAGACCACGCTGCTGTTGCGCGGGCTCGACGAGGCCGCCGCCAATCGCGCCATGACCGCCGCACTTGGTTCGCCGTTCGACGTCTCCGCCGCCGCCCACGTGCCGGCGACGGGGCTGCGGGACGGTGGCGCGGCGCTGAGCGCGTTCGCCGCCGGCCAGCGGGGCATCACGGTGCTGCGGCTCGAAGGCATCGCCGTCTCCGTGGCCCATCGGACCGGCTCGCTGACCGAGACACTCGGGGCCTTCGGCAGCGTCGAGACGGTGGCGGAGGCGGCGTCGCGGCCGCTATGGGCCGCGATCCGGGATGTGACGCCGTTCGCCGCTGCCGGGGCGCGGGGGAACTGGCAGGTGTGGCGGATCGTGTGTCCGCCGGCTGCCGGCGGGGCGCTCGGCCGCGCGCTCGCGGAGGAGACCGGTGGCGAGGCGCTCTATGACTGGGGCGGAGGCCTGATCTGGCTGGCCGTGCCGCCGGCGCCGGATGCCCATGCTGCACGCGTGCGCACGCGCACCAATGACGCCGGGGGGCACGCCACGCTGATTCGCGCCACCGAAGCAGTGCGCGGCGCCATTGACGTCTTCCATCCGCAGGAGGCCGGGCTCGCTGCGCTCGGCCGGCGCGTCAAGCACAGCTTCGATCCGAAGCACATCTTCAATCGCTCCCGGATGGCTTAAGGACGCCGGCTGATGAGAACCGAATTTTCGCTGGCGCAGCTCGCCGATCCCGATCTCGCCGAAGCCGACAAGATCCTGCGTGCCTGCGTGCACTGCGGCTTCTGCACCGCCACCTGTCCGACCTATGTGCTGCTGGGCGACGAGCTGGATAGCCCGCGCGGCCGCATCTACCTGATCAAGGAGATGCTCGAGCAGGACAAGGCGCCGACGCAGGAGGTCGCCAAGCACATCGACCGCTGCCTGTCGTGCCTCGCCTGCATGACCACCTGTCCGTCCGGGGTCCATTACATGCACCTCGTCGACCAGGCGCGGGTGCGGGTCGAGGAGCAGTACGCGCGGCCATGGACCGAGCGGTTGTTGCGTGCGGTGCTCGCCTATGTGTTGCCGCGCCCGGGACTGTTTCGCGCGAGCATGATTTTGGCGCGGCTTGGCCGGCCGTTCAGCGCGCTGCTCGGGAGTGCCGAGCCGGATCCTGCTCGGCCGACTTTCTTCAATCGGATCAAAGCGATGCTGGCGCTGGCGCCGGCCGCTTTGCCACCGCGCGGCGCCGCCGGCGGCACGGTGTTTCCGGCGCAGGGGACGAAGCGCGGGCGTGTCGCGCTGCTGCAGGGCTGCGCCCAGCAGGTGCTGTCGCCGGGCATCAACGCGGCAGCGATCCGCATGCTTACCCGCCAGGGAATCGAGGTGGTGCTGGTGGCTGACGAGCAATGCTGTGGCTCGCTGACGCATCACATGGGGCGGGACCACGATGCCTTGCAGCGCGCGCGGCACAATGTCGACGTCTGGGATGGCGAGCGTGCGCGGTCGGGGCTCGACGCGATTCTTGTCACCACCTCGGGCTGCGGAACGACCATCAAGGACTACGGTTACATGCTGCGGGAGGACAAAAGCTACGCCGCCAAGGCCGCGCGGATCGCAGCGCTCGCCAAGGATATCACCGAGTATATCGCAGGCATCGACGTGGCCTGGCCGCGCGAGCGCAGCGACCTTGTCGTCGCTTATCACTCCGCATGTTCGCTGCAGCACGGGCAGAAAATCACGCAGCTTCCAAAAGAATTGCTTTCCAAGAGCGGATTCGTGGTGAAAGATATAGCCGAGAGCCATCTGTGTTGCGGCTCGGCGGGGACGTACAACATACTGCAGCCCGGCATTGCGAACAGACTGCGCGATCGCAAGGTCGCAAACATCGCAGCCGTGACGCCCGATGTGATCGCCGCTGGCAATATCGGATGCATGGTGCAGATTGCCGGGGGCACGTCCATCCCGGTCGTCCACACCATCGAGCTGCTCGACTGGGCGACGGGCGGTCCTCGTCCTCAACTGAACTGACGACGTGTGAAACTTGCAGCGTGTAAAACTTGCGACGTGTGAAGGCGTGAAGAACGGGCGGTCGTGACAACGGGTCTGCACCAGTGAGTGGCGCAGCCGTGGATGACCTGGCGAGAGACCTGCGGGCGAATGACGGCAGGCGAGAGCAGACCGATCGAAATCAGGCAGCCGGGCCATCGGCCGGGTACGGCGCTGCGGTGCCGCATCGTGCCGAGGCGCGCACCGGCGATAGTCCAAACATTCGAATCTTCGATAGTGAATTTCCGATTCTGTAATCTCTGACTTCAGAATCTCTGACTTCTGAATCTCTGGTTTCGATCGCGGCAACAGGAGGACCATGATGGCGAAGGCGAAGAAGAAAAAGGCGAAGGCGAAGAAGGCAAAGAAACTCGTGAAGAAGGCTGCCAAGAAGGCAGCGAAGAAGGCGGCCCGGAAGGCGCCGGCGAAGCGCAGGGCTCCCAAGGCGGCACCCGCGCCGGTCGAGCATGCCGAGCCCGAAGCCGCGTTGACCCCGGTGCAGTCCGGCGGTTGGGGCGCCCCGCCGTCCGAGCAGGCCTCCGACGGAGGCGAGCACAGCTGATGTATCCGCTCCGCCGCGCTGGGGGCGCCGCCGAACGGATACCGAGACGGTAGGTTTCAACCTTGCCGGTCTCGACACGAAGGCCGCGGTGGCTGCACCGCGGCCTTTGCTGTTGATGGAGACGAGGCCAGCCTTGTCTCGTCCGGTGGAGGTCGGAACACGGGCGGGCTGATTCGCGGCAGCCTCGAAAAACGCTTCTGGAGAGAGGGGCGCGGGCTGGCCAGGCGGATGTGTTCGAGGGAAGTAGTCCTAGGAACTGTGTTGGAGATGCAACACTCGCCGACAACTCATCGTTGTGCCGCTTAATCGCCTAAAAAGGCGGCAGATGCTTGCCATTTTTGCTTCACGATTTCGCTGGATTTCCCCGATTGTGGCGAACGGAAACAGTTTCCATCAGTCGCCATGTCCCTAGCCCTTCCGGGCGCTCGGCAATGAGGCTGAAGTATCAACGGTGATGGGGATCGTCATGAAGAAGTTGGGTTTGTCGGTCGCGGCAGTGCTTGCGATGGGCATCGGTGCAGCCTCGGCTGCTGATCTGCCGGCGAAGGTGTACACCAAGGCGCCGCCGGCGCCGGAAGTGTCGAACTGGGATATCGCCTTCGGCTCCGCGATCATGAACGACTACGTGTTCCGCGGTGTGACCCAGTCCAACCACAAGCCGTCGGTCGCCGCCTATTTCGAGCCGCGCTACAACATCAACCCCAACCTGCAGCTCTACGTCGGCACCTCGTTCGAGAGCATCTCGTTCGCCAACCGTGCCGCCGCCGAAGTCGACATCTACGGCGGTATCCGCCCGACCTTCGGCGCCTTTGCCTTCGACTTCGGTGTCTGGGGCTACCTGTATCCCGGCGGTCACTGCGTCGGCGCAGTGGTTTGCCCGGTCGGCTCGGAAGTGCTGCCCAACGGCAACGTCATGAAGAAGGACGTCAGCTTCTACGAGGGCTACGCCAAGGTCACCTGGACCATCAACGACACCTTCTCGCTCGGCGGCAACGTGTTCTACACCCCGTCGTTCCTGAACTCGGGCGCGGACGGCACCTACGCGTCGATCACCGGCAAGGCGATCGCGCCGACCGCCTGGTTCGGCTCGAGCGGCATCGGCGCCTATGTGTCGGGTGAGTTCGGCCGCCAGTGGCTGGGCACCACCGACTCGTTCTACTCGCTGACCCCGCCGTTCGGCCCCGGCATCAAGTATGCCGACTACAACACCTGGAACGTCGGCATCGGCTTCACCTACAAGGTGTTCACGCTCGATCTGCGCTACTCGGACACCGACCTCAACAAGGGCAACTGCAACGCCTTCACCAGCGCCTTCAACGCCAGCGGCACCACCGACGTGACCGGGATCAACCCGGGCGGCGCGGGCACCAACTGGTGCGGTGCGCGCTTCATCGCGAAGCTGTCGGCCGACCTGACGGCGATGACCAACCTGAAGTAACCGGTTCGGGCCCCAAGGGCCCGGAGAGGATCAGAAGAGGGCGGCAGAGCGATCTGCCGCCCTCTTTCATTTGGGATCGCCGGGCGGTTCGCGGCATCAACGGGGAGGTCGCTGAAACTCTTTCCTGTTCAAGAGTTTGGTGGGGGCCTGTTTGAGAGGTCCTTTTGCCCCGGACACGCGCATTTGCTGTGAATGCCAGTCGCCTGGAGATGACCAGACGACCCATGTCGTCGGGATCCCCA
Organism: Pseudomonadota bacterium; assembly: GCA_040756765.1. Taxonomy (GTDB): domain Bacteria; phylum Pseudomonadota; class Alphaproteobacteria; order Rhizobiales; family Xanthobacteraceae; genus Bradyrhizobium_A. The sequence continues at coordinate 193,307 of JBFLYG010000011.1, forward strand.
CGACCCAGGGCGCGCCGCGGCTGCGGCCCATCCCTCCGGAGCTGATACTGTCCCGCTAGACGCTGGCGGTCTCTTCCGTTCGGCCTTGCAGAGCGAAGCGATCGGACTCCCGGATCAGGTTCACCTTGCGCCCGTGGAACGCATCGAGTGTGGCGCGATGGCCGATCGAGACCACGGTGCTCTCCGGCAGCTTCTCCCGCAGCAGGCGGTAGAGCGCCGCCTCCGACGGTTCGTCCAGCGACGCGGTGGCTTCATCGAGGAACAGATAGTCGGGCCGCTCCAGCAGTGCCCGGGCGATGCCGAGCCGCTGCTGCTCACCGAGCGAGAGCATCCGGTTCCAGTGGGCCTCCTCGTCGAGCCGTGCGGCGAGCGCCGGCAGCCCGACCTCGGCCAGCACCTCCTGCAGCTGCTGACGCGAAAACGCATCGCGCGGCGAGGGGTAGGCGAGCGCCGCCTGCAGCGAATCGACGGGGAAGTAGGGGCGCTGCGGCAGCATCATCAGCCGGGCGCCGGCCGGCACCGCGATGATGCCGTTGCCGAACGGCCAGATCCCGGCGATGGCCCGGAACAGCGTCGACTTGCCCGCACCCGAGGGGCCGCTCACCAGCACGCGTTCGCCGGGGCGAATGTGGAAGGCGTTGGCCGACACCAGCGGCCGTGCGTCCGGCAGCCGGACCAGCAGGTCGTCGAGGCCGACAGCGTCGGTGTTGCCGGCGACGACGGAGATGTGGTCGCCGGTGAAGGCGGTGCGTTTCGCCGCGTCCACGGCGCTGGTGAAGCCGTCGAGACGGTTGATCACCGCCTGCCACTCGGCCAGCGAGCGATACGCCGTGACAAAGAACGACAGCGCGCCCTGCACGCTGCCGAATGCCGAGGCCGCCTGCATCATGCCGCCGAGCTGGGTCTTGCCGGCGAAGTAGGCCGGCGCCACCAGCACGTAGGGCACGATGACGCTCGCCTGCGAATAGCTCGCGGTGAACGCCGTGATCTTCTTGGTGCGGTTCATGATGCCGAGCCAGTTGTCGACGACGTTGCCGAACCGCGTCAGCAGGCGCTGGCGTTCGGCGCCCTCGCCCTTCAGCAGCGCGATCTGCTCGGCGTTCTCGCGCACCCGCACGAGGTTGAAGCGGAAGTCGGCTTCGTATTGCTGCTGGCGGAAGTCGAGGCCGACCAGCGGCCAGCCGACCACATGGGTCAGCCAGGTGCCGATGACGGAGTAGATCAGCGCAAACCACACCAGGTAGCCCGGAATCGGCATCGCGCTGCCGAACAGGTGCAGCGGCGCCGCCTCCGACAGCCCCCACAGGATCACCACGAACGAGCCCAGCGTGACCACGGAATTGAGCAGGCCGAGGCCGATCGCCAACGTGCGGTCGACGAACAGCTTGACGTCGTCGGTGATGCGCTGGTCCGGGTTGTCGGCGGCGTCGCCCTGCAGCTGCATGCGGTAGTGCGTGGCGTCGTTCAGCCAGTCGGCGAGATAGTTCTCGGTCATCCACTTGCGCCAGCGGATCTGCAGCCACTGGTTGAGATAGAGCTGGTACACCGCAATTGCGATGAACACGGTCACCACGACGCTGAAGTAGATGAGCTCGCTGGCAAAGCTGTCCCAGTTGCGTTCCTGCAGCGCGTTGTAGAAGCGGTTGCGCCACTGGTTCAGCAGCACGTCGATGACCACGGTGCCGAGCTCGATCAGCACCACGGCGAGGAGCAGCCCGCGGCCGGCCCATTTGTCCTCGGAGCGGAAGTAGGGGCTGGAAATGCGCCAGATGGCCGCGAGCGTCGAGCGGATGCTGTTCACAGACGGGAATCTCCTGGGAGGAGGGCGCTAACGCCCTGATATGATGACAAAAACCCCGCGCATGCGACTAAAGTCGCATATGGCGTGGTATACAACAGCTTGTCCAAACCTTCATTCCGACCCTAGCATGGCAGGACGGCTGGGGAGCGAGACATCAAGAACAAAGGGGCTTCGTTCTTGGCAAGAAGAACCTTCGCACGATCCTGAAGGCCTGCCAGCGCCCGACTGCCTGATTCCGCATCACCCCAAAGACGTTCGACCAGCCGAGGCTGGCGGGCGAATCAAAAAACCGTGGGGAGAAAACGTCCATGTGGGACCAGATTTATGATCCGCTTCACAGCAAGGTGCTGTCGACCATCGCTGCGGCCATTCCGGTCGTCACGCTGCTGATCTTGATTGCGACCAACAAGGTCAAGGCGCATGTCGCCGCGATCATCGCGCTGATCGTCGCCAACCTGGTGGCGATCCTGATCTTCACGATGCCGGCCGGTCTCTCGATCCGCGCCTCGATTCTCGGCGCGGTCACCGGCTTCTTTCCGATCGGCTGGATCGTGCTCAACGTCATCTTCATGTATCAGCTGACGTTGGCCACCGGCCGGTTCGAGGCACTCAAGCGCGCGGTCGGCGGCGTCACGCCGGATCGCCGGCTGCAGCTGTTGCTGATCGCGTTCTCGTTCGGCGCGTTCTTCGAGGGCGCATCGGGCTTCGGCACACCGGTGGCGATCACCGGTGCGATCCTGATCGGCCTCGGCTTCTCGCCGCTCGCGGCCTCCGGCCTGTCCCTGATTGCCAACACTGCGCCGGTCGCCTATGGCGCGCTTGGCACGCCGATCCAGGGGCTGGCGTCGGTCACCGGGCTCGATCCCTATCTGCTCGGCGCCATGGTCGGCCGTCAGCTGCCGGTGTTTTCCCTGATCGTGCCGTTCTGGGTGGTGTGGGCGTTCGCCGGCTGGAAGGGCATGAAAGACATCTGGCCGGCCATCCTGGTCACCGGCGTCTCCTTCGCGATCCCGCAGTTCCTGATCTCGAACTTCATCAATCCGTGGATCGTCGACATCGGTGCGTCGCTGGTCTCGATGGCGTGCCTGATCGGCTTCCTGAAGATCTGGCAGCCGAAGGAGCTGTGGCTGTCGCCGGCGCTGCGCGGCCGTGATGACTCGGCGAGCACGGCGCCGCCAGCCAAGACCATTGACTCCACGCCGCTGACGCAGGGCGAGTTGTGGTCGGCGCTGACGCCGTGGATCATCCTGTGCGTCGTCCTACTGGTGTGGGGCACGGGCTGGTTCAAGAACACGGTCAACCCGATCTTCACCTGGAATTATCCTGTGCCCGAGCTGCACAACATGATCAACAAGGTCGCGCCCGTCGCGGCCAAGCCGACGCCGGAGGGCGCGGTGTTCGCGTTCCAGTACCTGTCCTTCACCGGCTCGGGCATGCTGATCGCCGCCATCATCTCCGGTCTGATCATGGGCCTGTCGCCGGGCAAGATGGTCGGCATCTACGGCCGCACCATCAAGCTGTGCGCCTATTCGCTGATCACGATCTCGGCGATGCTCGCGATCGGCACGCTGACCCGGCTGTCCGGCCTCGACGCCACGCTTGGCCTTGCATTCGCGGCCACCGGCGTGCTGTATCCTTTCTTCGGCACGCTGCTCGGCTGGCTCGGCGTTGCGCTGACCGGATCGGACACCTCGTCGAACATCCTGTTCGGCAACCTGCAGAAGATCACCTCCGAGCAGCTCGGGCTGTCGCCCGTGCTGATGGGCGCGGCGAACTCCTCCGGCGGCGTGATGGGCAAGATGATCGACGCGCAGTCGATCGTGGTGGCCTCCACCGCGACCAACTGGTTCGGTCACGAAGGCACGATCCTGCGCTTCGTGTTCTGGCATTCGATCGTGCTGGCCTGCCTGGTGGGCGTATTGGTGATGCTGCAGGCTTATGTGCACCCGTTCAGCGCGATGGTGCTGCACTAGCCTTTTCTGACGTGGTGGCGGATCCCCGCGGCGTGTGTCGCGGGGATTTCGTTTGTGTCGCGTGATGCGAATGTTAGAACCGGGACACTCGCGGGCGTGGCTTTAGAGAACTGGTGCCGATGATGCTGCAAGAGTCGATCCGTCCTTCATTCCTCATGGCTGCCGCGGCCGTTGCGCTTGCGCTTGCGCTTGCGGTGCTGGTCGCGGCGCCGGCGCGCGCGCAGTCCGAGTTTCCGTTCGGGCTCGAGATGACGCTGGACAGCCGGCCGCTGCCAGGCTCCAAGCGCATTCCGTCGCTGGAGATCGGCGAGCGCGGCGAGGTGCGGCTCGAGCTGTGGTGCAAGGGCGGCCGCGGCCAGTTCTCGGTGGCCGGCGACAGCGTGATCTTCATGGCGCAGGCGATCGAGGATCGCGGCTGCCCCGCCGACAGGGCGCAGCTCGACGACGCGCTGGTGGCTTCCCTTGGTGAAGCGACGACCTGGAAGCGGCAGGGTGACGTGATCTTGTTCGTCGGGCCGCGCCCGCTGCGCTTCCGCCTCAACACCAACTAGAGCGTTTTCGAGCGAAGGGCACCGGTTCGCGTGAAGAAAACGCGTCAAAACAAAAAGCTAGATGTGGAGCGGATCTGACATTCGCACGCCACCTGGCCAGGCGTGCGCGACGCGAATCTCAAATCCAGCGCGGGCGTGGGGGAGGAGCCCGATCAGCGCTTCGCGAGCAGCCGCGAAAATGATCGTCAGGGGGAGCGGCGCATCGAGCGATCCGCCGCGCAGTTCGTAGAAGGCGCCCCTTGGCACCCAGGCCTCGTGCGGATCATCCCCGGCGCGGGCTCGTTGCTTCCGGGGGCGCGACTTCCGGGTCCGCTACTTCCAGGTGTTGTTTTCGGAATCCCAGCGCTGGGCCTTCAGCTCGCGGGCGGCCGCGGTGAGGGTGTCGCCCTCGTCGACCGGCATGGCTTCCTCGCCGCTCGCATCCGCGGCATCGGCGAGCTTCAGCTTGGCGCCGGAGCTTTCGTCAGTGGTGGCGATGCTGGGATAGCCGATCCACAGCAGCAGCTTGTCGCTGCCGCCCGGCTTGTCGGGGGCGACCATCGCGCTGAAGCTGATGGTCTGCACCAGTCCGAGGCCCGGCAGCGCGGCGTGGGGACGCTTGAAGATGAGCTTGAGCTCGCCGTTGCTGTCGTTCCAGCTGGTCGGCAGCGCGGTCGCCGACAGCGCCTTGGCGATCGCCGCGGACAGCGTCGTCGCCAGCCGCTCGCGGTCGAGCCGCCCGCCGTCGCGCCAGTCGGCGGCGGCGAAGCGAACGGTCCGCTCCATGTCGAGCTTGCCCGTGGTCCAGCCGACCGCGGTCACGCCCGGGGCCGATTTCATGCTGGCGACGAACTCGGCGGCGCGCTCCGGACTGATGTTGAGATGCACTACCTGCTCGCCCTTGCGCAGCTCGGTGCACGACGGCAGCAGGCTGCTCAGCGACACCTCGACGTTCTGTCCGCGCAGGCCGTTGACGAAATCGGCGACGCCCTCCGGCTTGAGGCGCACCGCCACCGCTTCGGGCGAGGCGCTGGTGAAGTCCGCGGGCGCCGGCATGATCTGGTCGTCGGCGTCCTGTCCTTCCTTGAATTCCTTTTCGCTGACGTCGCCGTTGTCGGCGGAATTGATGGTGGAGACGCTGCTGCCGATGGTGACCTTGCCCTCGAAGCTGACACCGTTTGCTGACGCCTTGCGGGTCAGGTTGACCATCACCGACTGCTTGCCGTCGCTGCTCTGCGTGGTCCCGGTCAGCTTGGCGCCGTCGACCGTGAGGGTGGCGACGAAGCGATCCTTGCGGTCGGCGTTGCCGATCGCCGGAAAACAGACGTCGAGCACCGCGCTCGAGACTTTGCCGCCGCTGCGGATCTCCTTGAGGATGGTGTCGGCCTGATCGTCCATGATGCCGCCGATCGAGGTGAAGTAGCGCACCTCGTTGCCTGATGGCGCCGTCTTGGCCTCCTTCTTCGTCTGGGCCAGTGCGGGAGCGGCGCCGACAGTGGTGGCGATAACGAGGAGCAGGGGAAAACCAGTCGCACGCATGGCAGGCCTCGGGAGAAGATTCGGCAGGGATCGCCGGACATTCTCAAAACCGCACGCAATAGGCGAGGAATTTCTTTTCCGTACGCTGGCCGCAAGCTCGTCACAGGAACGGCGGCGCGAAAAGCGCCACTGGAATCATGGATTTGCCGGCGCGTTCTGGCTTCTGAAACGGGTGCAGGCGTGTGCTGCCATGTCCCACGGCCTGCGGCTGCGGGACGCCCGCGCGACGCTGCCATGAACGTGAAAAAAACAAGGCCGCCCGAAGGCGGCCTTGCTGTTCTTGCAATCGTTCGGATGGGGCGAAGGCGCCGGGCTCAGAAGCCCATGCCACCCATGCCGCCCATGCCACCGCCGGCCGGCATCGCCGGAGCCGCATCCTTCGGCAGCTCGGCAACCATGGCCTCGGTGGTCACCAGCAGGCCGGCCACCGAAGCGGCGTCCTGCAGCGCGGTGCGTACGACCTTGGCCGGGTCGATGATGCCCTTGGCAACGAGATCGACATACTCCTCGTTCTGAGCGTCGAAACCGAAGGTCTCGGTCTTGTTCTCGAGGATCTTGCCGACCACGATCGAACCTTCGACACCGGCGTTCTCGGAGATCTGGCGGATCGGAGCCTCCAGCGCCTTCAGCACGATGTTGATGCCCGCCTGGACGTCGGAGTTGTCGTTGGCGATGCGGCCGACGGCCTTCTTGGCGCGCAACAGCGCAGTGCCGCCGCCCGGAACGATGCCTTCCTGCACGGCCGCGCGGGTCGCGTTGAGGGCGTCCTCGACGCGGTCCTTCTTCTCCTTGACCTCGATCTCGGTCGCGCCGCCGACGCGGATCACCGCGACGCCGCCCGCGAGCTTGGCGAGACGCTCCTGCAGCTTCTCACGGTCGTAGTCCGAGGTGGTCTCCTCGATCTGCGCCTTGATCTGGTTGACGCGCGCCTCGATCGCCGGCTTCTTGCCGGCGCCGTTGACGATGGTGGTGTTCTCCTTGTCGATCACCACCTTCTTGGCGCGGCCGAGCATCTGCAGGTTGACGTTCTCGAGCTTCATGCCGAGGTCATCGGAGATCAGCTGGCCGCCGGTCAGGATCGCGATGTCTTCCAGCATCGCCTTGCGGCGATCACCGAAGCCCGGCGCCTTGACGGCCGCGACCTTGAGGCCGCCGCGCAGGCGGTTGACGACCAGCGTCGCCAGCGCCTCGCCTTCGACGTCCTCGGCGATGATCAGCAGCGGACGGCCCGACTGCACCACGGCCTCGAGCACCGGCAGCATCGCCTGCAGGCCCGACAGCTTCTTCTCGTGCAGCAGGACGTAGGCGTCCTCGAGCTCGGCGGTCATCTTCTCGGGGTTGGTCACGAAGTACGGCGAGAGATAGCCGCGGTCGAACTTCATGCCCTCGACGATGTCCACCTCGGTGTCCAGGGACTTCGCTTCCTCGACGGTGATGACACCCTCGTTGCCGACCTTCTGCATCGCCTGGGCGATCATCTTGCCGATGGTGGCGTCGCCGTTGGCCGAGATGGTGCCGACCTGGGCGACCTCGGACGACGAGGCGACCGGCTTGGCGCGCTTCTCGATGTCCTTGACCACGGCGGCGACCGCGATGTCGATGCCGCGCTTGAGGTCCATCGGGTTCATGCCGGCGGCAACCGCCTTGGCGCCCTCGCGGACGATCGCCTGGGCGAGCACGGTCGCGGTGGTGGTGCCGTCACCGGCGGTGTCGTTGGTCTTCGAGGCGACCTCGCGCACCATCTGCGCGCCCATGTTCTCGAACTTGTCCTCGAGCTCGATCTCCTTGGCGACGGTGACGCCGTCCTTGGTGATGCGCGGAGCGCCGAAGCTCTTGTCGATGACGACGTTGCGGCCCTTCGGGCCGAGCGTCACCTTGACGGCGTTGGCGAGGGTGTCGACGCCGCGCAGCATGCGTTCGCGTGCGTCACCGGAGAATTTGACGTCCTTGGCTGCCATGTAAGCTTACTCCTGGTAGGGATCCCGACTCTGCGCCGGACCTTGAGGTCCGCGAGGCCGGGCCGATGGGTGATTGACGGGAAAACGGTCCGCGCCCGTCGCGGCGGCCTCAGGGCCGCCCGCGCCGGGCGAGGGCAGCGGGCTCAGCCGAGCACGCCCATAATGTCGGACTCCTTCATGATCAGGAGGTCCTCGCCATCGATCTTCACCTCGGTGCCGGACCACTTGCCGAACAGCACCTTGTCGCCGGCCTTGAGGTCGATTGGGATCAGCTTGCCGGTCTCGTCGCGGCCGCCGGGGCCGACGGCGACGATCTCGCCCTGCGAGGGCTTTTCCTTGGCGGTGTCGGGGATGATGATGCCGCCCTTGGTCTTTTCGTCGGCGTCGATGCGCTTGACGACCACACGGTCATGCAGCGGGCGGAATTTCGTTTTGGCCATGGGGAGTTCCTCTGGTCTGCGAGATGAACGAGGTGAGCGCCGGCGGATGGGCAGGCTGGCCCGCCAGATTTCGGGGCGCGGATGCGCCCGAACACATCCTTTAGCAATCGACCCTCGGGAGTGCTAAAGTGCGCTCGGGAAATATGGCTTGCCGCCGATCCTGTCAAGCAAACGGCCTTTTCGGCGCACCGATTCGGCTTGCCGCAGCGCAAAATCCGACGCGAAGGGGATTTAAGGCCTTGGTGATGTCATTATAAGATGATCTGGACACCATGTCGCGGCGGCGGTGGCGGGACGTCTGCCGAACCGATGGGGTCGCTGTGCTTGCCGTCCGAGCGGGCGCAACTGGGTTTTCTTCGTTCAGGGGATAAGATGGACATCTCACGTGTTGCGCGCCGCGCCGCGCATCTTGCAGCCGCATCGGCATTGCTCGCCTCGCTCGGCGCCTGCAACAGTTTTCAGGGGTTCAGTGGCTTCGGGGCGCCGCAGCAGCCTCCGATGCCGGAAGTGCCGGCGGTTGAGCCGGAGATCCCCGGCAGCATCCGCCCGGATGAGCTGGTCGGCCGTTGGGGCTTCGGCGCCTATCACAAGCCGGACGATCGGTTGCGCACTGAGGCGAACGCGCGCGGCCAGTGCAAGCAGCCCTATGTGATCAATCCCGGCACGTCGGGTGGCGTCATCATGCATCTCGCCGACGAGGCGACGCCGCAGGAGCTGCGCATCAAGGGCAGCCGCAGCGGCAAGAACTACATCGGCCCGCCCGGACCTCCCGGCGGCGAGAAGGACCGCGAGATCGTCTCGTTCGATGGCCGTGTGCTGATCACCCGCTTCATCGACAAGGATGCCGACGGCCGCTACGGCACCATGATCTACGTGCGCTGCGCGCCGCGCGCGTAACACCTCGACAGCATTGTCGGCCAACGCCTCCGGAAGCGGTTCCGGGGGCGTTGTCGTTTGACGGGTGGGGCCCGGCATCGGAGAGCGCCGACAAGCAAACGGGGCGGCCGCAGGCCGCCCCGTATTTCTTTGATCCGGTCGGCGCCGGATCAGCCGAACATGGCGTCGATGTCGTCCTGCGAGGCGTGTCCCTCGTCGTCCAGCCCCTTCGGGCCGTTGAGCAGGCGGGCATCGCCGACGCGGTCGTCGATGATCGCCGGCGCATGGGCCTTGATGGCGTCGACGCCGCCCCAGATCTCCATCATGACGTTGATGTGATGCTCGATGAACCTCATCGTGTTCATCACCTTGCTGATGCGCTGGCCGGTGAGGTCCTGGAAGTTGCAGGCTTCGAAGATGGCGACGACGCGATCCTGGATCTCCTCGCTGAGCTGGGCCTGCTGGTCCGGCGAGGTGATCTTGGACATCGCGCTGGCGGCCTGGTCGATCGCCTCGGCCGCTTCGAGGATCTGCTGGGTGGCTTCCTCGGTGCCGCCGACCACGGCGCCGAGCTCGCCGGTCACCCTCGACATCTCGTCGCCGTTGAAGCTCTTGCCGTGCAGCACGGCGATTTCCTGCTTGGTGCGGTTGATCGCTTCATGAATCAGGTCGAGCTCGATCTTGAGCTTCTCGCACTGCTCGATTTGCGCGCGGTAGGTCTGCAGCAGGGCCTGCGCCTCGGCGACGTCCGTCGCCTCCGGGCTTGGCGTTCCGTTGTCTTGATGCGGCGTGGCCATCTGCGCGCGGATCGCACGCAGTTCGTTCATGATCTCATTGTGCATCGGGCTGATCTCTCCGGCCTGGACTGGCTCGGGCTCCGGCATGCTGCCGTACTGCACTTCTTCGATGCGAAAACGTTTACGAACAGCCATGACAACTCCCCAGGCCCCTTATCTACAGGGGCCGTTGTAATGCAGGGTGTTTTAACGTCAGGTTCACAGCGGAGCGGGCGGGAATCGAAGTTGTCCGCCGCGCATACCGACGGTTAACCATGGTCGTGCCGCGTTCATCGAAAATAAACGCTGTCGGCAAATGGCGCGGCGATCGCCTCGCGTGGTGAATCGAGCGGCGGCCGACGTTTACCAAACCGATGCGATTTGCACCTCTAATCGTCCGCGCGGCGGGTCGGCGATTGCGTGTCGACGCCGTGCGCGCTGTCCCGACGAAACGTGCAGAGTACGTCGATGTTCAAAACCGTGTCCGTGATCCTTGCCGGCGCCTGCGTGTTCGGCGCTGCCGCTATCCCTGCTTCCGCCCAGAGCGCTTCCCAGTCTTATGCCGCGTATGGTCGCGCGGCACCGCCGGCGCGCGTGGCGTCCAACGATCTGGGCGGCGGTTTCATCCAGTTCCTGTTCGGCGGTGGCGCCGCAGGGCCGGCGCCGGGCTATCCGGCTGGCGCCTACGAGCCGGCGCCTCGTTACGAGCTGACGCCGCGCGGCCGGCGAATGATGCCGATGCCGGAGGAGGAGATGGAGCAGCAGAGCTATCTGCCGCCCCAGCAGGCGGTGGTGCCAGCCCAGCAGGGCTTCGATCCGAAATACGAGAAGCAGATGGTGGCCTACGACGGCCGCGAGAGGCCCGGCACCATCGTGATCGATACGCCGAACAAGTTCCTCTATCTCGTGCAGGGCGACGGTCGCGCGCTGCGTTACGGCATCGGCGTCGGCAAGCCCGGCTTCACCTGGTCCGGCACCAAGACGATCTCGGCGAAGCGCGAGTGGCCGGACTGGACGCCGCCGGCGGAGATGCTCAAGCGCCGTCCCGACCTGCCGCGCCACATGGCCGGCGGCCCGGAAAATCCGCTCGGCGCCCGCGCGATGTATCTGGGCTCGTCGCTCTATCGCATCCATGGCTCGAACGAGCCGTGGACCATCGGCACCAATGTGTCGTCGGGCTGCATCCGCATGCGCAACGAGGACGTGATGGACCTCTACAATCGCGTCAATGTCGGCACGCGGGTGATCGTGATCTGACACATTGGCGGCATGACATGACGTAACGGCCGCTCGCGAGAGCGGCCGTTGCCGTTTGAGTCGTCTCAGGCGCGATCCCCGAGAGAGATGCGGTCAGGCGTAGTCGCTGCCGCCGCCGTCGTCGGAATCGAAGCCGCCATCGTCGTTGTCGTCATCGTTCGACGCGTAGTCATTGCTGTTGTCGAAGCCACGGTCGTCCGAGCCGCGATCGTTCGCATTCTGATCGAACAGGCCCTGACGCTGGTCGTTGCCGCCGCGGCCGATGTCGTCGAGGCCGGCGTCGCGCGCGAGGCTGCCGCTCGACTGGTCGTTGTTGCCGCCCCACGGATTGAGGCCGGAGCCGCCACCGAACGCGCCGGCGTCCGAAAACGCCTGATGGCTGCCGCCGCCGCCCATCAGGCCGCGCATGCTATTCATCAGCAGCGAACCGCCGATCACGCCGGCCGCGGCTGCGGCCGCGGTGCCGAGGAACGAACTGCCGCCGCCCGCTGGCGTCGCGCTATAGCCCGGCGCTGCGCCATAGCCTGGAGGCGGCGCATAGCCGGCTGCAGCCCGCGGGTCGGCGTAGCCGCCGGCCGGGGCGTTGTTCAGCACCTGGCCGCTGTTCCAGACCGGACGCGGCGCCGGATCGGCCGGGCGCACATTGGGAACCGAGCCGCGCGAGCCGCCTTGGCCGAACACCGCGTCGCGCATCGAATCCAGGAAGCTGCCCGAGGCGGGGGCCGGCTGGGCCGCGTTCCTCTCCAGTTCCTCGATGTGGGCGTTGGCGCGCTTGAGCGCCTCGTCCTGCACCAGCACGGTCTGCACCAGCGCGTAGGCAGCGTTCGGCGCGCGGCGCAGGCCCTCGATGATGGCCTTCTCAGCCTCCGGATCGCGCGGGGCGTTCTCCAGACCGGCGAGCCGGTTGAACAGGTCGTCGATCAGTTGGCGTTCTTGCGGGGTCATAATGTCCTCCTCCGGCGTCGATGCGTCGGCGACCGGAATCTAGGCGTCGTTTGTGTCGCAAAAAGAGTTCCGCAGATTAATTTTTGGTATGCGAAGTGAATGGGTTGAGCAGCGTTATAACATTCGCCTGCAGCAGTTGCGGGAACGCATCGCCGGCGAGGTAGGCGAATTCGCGCTCGCGCTGGTCGGTCAGCGGATCGAGGCTGACCAGCACGTCGTCGACATGGCCGGGGTGGCACATCACGAGGCCTCCGTCGGGCAATCCCTGCAGGAAGGACGGCATCACGCTGCCGAAGTCCACCGGCCGGGAGAAATCATAGGCGCCCGCGAAGCCCGGATTGAATGTGAGCCCTGCGCGTGTGCTCAACGCGCAAAACCGTGTGCTCAGGGTGTCGAGCAGAAGGGCCTTCGGATTGGCGAGGCGCTGCGACAGCGGCAGCGCCCGTCCGCACTGGCGCACCCAGGCGTTCGGGGCCGCGGCCTTCACCGCCGCGACAAAGGCATTGCGCACCTGCGGGAAGATCTGCACGTGCTGATGGCCGTCGACATAGTCCGGTGGGCGGCCAAACAGCTCGGCGAAGGCGGCGAGCTGTGCGGCGATCTCGCCCGCGACGAGATCGGGATCGAGCCGGCGCAGCAGACTTGCGCGCAGCATCGTGCCGAGTGGCAGGAACGCGCCGCCCTGCAGCGGGCGGAAATGCATGGTCAGCGGCGTGAACGGCGCGGTGAGCGTGGTGTGCAGGCCGATGGCGCAGGCGCCGTTCGCGGCGGCGCGCTTGAGCGCTTCGACCTCGTCGCGGCCGATCGCAGGGCCGACCACCATCACCGAGGTGGCGTTGAGCCGGCGCTGCGCGATCAGTTCACGGATGGCGCGGTTGACGCCGGGGCTGAGGCCATAGTCGTCGGCGCACAGCCAGATGCGGCGCTTGCCCGGCGCGCTCATTCGGCGGCAGTTCCGACCGGGGTATCGGCTGTGGCCTTGTCCGGCTCCGCAGGCTTCACCGAATGCTCGGCGATGAAGTAGACGGGACGCGCCTTCAGCTCGGACAGGATCTTGCCGATGTATTCGCCGACAATGCCAATCATCAGCAGTTGCACACCACCGATCGTCATCAGGCCGACCACCAGCGACGGATAGCCCGGCACCGACTTGCCGCTGACCACGGTCTCCCACAGGATCGACAGCCCGAACAGGAACGCGGCGGTCGCGAGCAGCAGGCCGAGCAGGCTTGCCACGCGTAGCGGCGCCACCGAGAACGAGGTGAGGCCCTCGATCGACAGGCCGATCAGCCGTGCGGCGTTGAACGAGGTGCGGCCATGGGCGCGCGCTTCGGGCTCGTAGTCGACGCGGATCTGGCGGAAGCCGATCCAGCTGGCGAGGCCCTTGAAGAAGCGGTTGCGCTCGGGCAACTGGCGCAGCGCCTGCGTCGCCCGCGGCGACAGCAGGCGGAAGTCGCCGGCGTCCTCGGGAATCTTCTGCCGCGCCCCCCAGTTGATCAGCAGGTAGAAGCCCTGCACCGACAGCCGGCGCAGCAGCGACTCGTTGTCGCGGTGCGCCTTCGCGGTGTAGACGACGTCATAGCCGTCATTGATCCAGTGCGCGACCAGCTGGTGCACGAGGTCGGGCGAGTGCTGGCCGTCGCCATCCATGAACAGCGTCGCGCCGCGCCGGGCATAGTCGAGGCCGGCCATCAGCGCCGCCTCCTTGCCGAAATTGCGCGACAGCGACACCACCTGGACGTCGATCGCAGTGGCCGGCAGCGCGCGGGCGATCTTCAGGGTGTCGTCGGCACTGCCGTCGTCGACATAGACCACCTCGGTCGCAAGGCCGTGGCGCTGCTTCAGCGTGCGCGCAAGCTCGATCAGCCGCTGGTGCAGCCGCTCGAGGCCGGCGGCCTCGTTGTAGACGGGGACCACGATCGACAGCCCCTGGGCCGCCGCCGTGCGGGCGTCGCCGGTCAGATTGGAAACGTCAGCGCCGAGCATCATCGATCATCTTCCGGGACGCCGCGGAGGCGCGGACGTCGCTCGCCTTGATGGTAGTGACTGCCGGCCGGTCCGCAAGTGGCGAGCGCGCCGCAGGAGTGGCGATCACGTCGCAAGGAAGGCGTCCAGCTTGGCGTAGAGCGGATTGTCGCGATCCAGCACATACTCCAGCGACGCCACCGATACGGTGTCGGCGCCATGTACGCGCAGGAAGGACGCCAGCGCATAGATCCGCGCCGGCGGGCAGTGCAGCGTCAACATGCCCGACGAGGTCGGACCGCCGAACGGCGCCACCACGCCGAACCGAGTCCGGGCCTCGTCCAGGAGCGCGGCGTCGCAGCCCTTGAAGCGCGTGCGCACTTCCTTGAAGGCGTTGGCGCGGGCGCGCGAGGCGATGTGGTCGAGGATGATTCGGGCGGTTTCCCGCGCCTGCGGCGACCAGTCGGCGTCGCGCGAGGCGACGAGGTTGGCCTGGCTGCGCAGCATCACGCCGTCGTCGAGCACCTTGAGGCCGTTGGCGGCGAGCGTCGCGCCGGTGGTGGTGATGTCGACGATCAGCTCCGCAGTGCCGACCGCGGGCGCGCCTTCGGTCGCCCCCGCGCTCTCGACGATGCGGTAGTCGACGATGCCATGGCCGGCGAAGAAGTTGCGCGTCAGGTTGATGTACTTGGTCGCCACCCGCATGCGACGATTGTGCCGGGCGCGGAATGCGGTGGTGACGTCGTCGAGGTCGGCCATGGTGCGCACGTCGATCCAGGCCTGCGGCACCGCGACCACGACATTGGCGTAGCCGAAGCCGAGCGGTTCGATCAGCGCGACGCGGCGGTCGGCGTCGGTGATGTTCTCGCGGATCAGGTCCTCGCCGGTGATGCCGAGGTGCACGGCGCCGCGCGCGAGGTTGGCAGCGATCTCACTCGCCGACAGGTACGCGATCTCGACATTGTTGAGGCCGTTGATGGTGCCGCGATAGTCGCGCGCGCCGCCGGACTTGGCGAGCGTCAGGCCGGCGCGCGCAAAGAACGCGTCAGCGTTTTCCTGCAACCGGCCCTTCGACGGGACGGCGAGAACGAAGGGCTCGGTCATCGCGGGCTCCCTGCGGGGGCGGCGGACCTCGTCAGCGCCTCCATCCAGATCGAAAAGCCGACCGCGGGGATCGGCGCGGACGCACCGAGGCGGGTCATCAGGTTGTCGTAGCGGCCGCCGGCGACCAGCGGCTCGACGCCGTTGCCCTTGCGGTGCAGCTCGAACTCGAAGCCGGTGTAATAGTCGACGCCGCGGCCGAACGAGGTGGCGAAGCGCGTGCTGGCGAGGTCGATGCCGCGCGCGGCCATGAAGCCGATGCGGCTTTCGAACTGGTCGAGCGCGGCAGTCATGTTCAGTTTTGCGTCGGCGGCGAGGGTGCGCAGCTCGGCGAGGGCATCGTCGGGCTCGCCGGTGATGGTCAGGAAGCGCTCGATCAGGAGGCGGATGTCCTTGGGCAGCGTGCCGCCGGTCAGGGTCGACTGTTCGAGGAAGCGGTCGGCGATCTCGGCGACCGAGCGGCCGCCGACCTGGGTGGCGCCGGCGATCGACATCAGGTCGGTGACGAGGGCATGGGCTGCCTTGCGGTCGGAGCCGGCAAGCGCGGCGAGGACGCCCTCGTAGTCCTTGCGTGCGGTGTCGGTCGACAACGTCAGCCGTTCGAGGTCCTGCGCCAGCGAGGCCTTGCGGTTGAAGTCCTTCACCAGGCGTCGCTTCCACGACGGCGCCAGCGCCAGCGCATCGATCAGCGCGGCGAATAGCGCGACGTCGCCGGTGCGCACGTCGACCTCGCTGACGTCGAACGCCGCCAGCGCCTCCAGCCCGAGCGCCAGCATCTCGGCGTCGGCGGCGGCGCGGTCGGTGCGGCCGAACGATTCGACGCCGGCCTGCAGGAATTCATTCGGGCGCTGGCCGCGATAGCGGAACACCGGGCCGAGGTAGCAGAAGCCTGCCGGCTGCCTGGCGATCGGCGAGGCGAGATAGTCACGGGCCACCGGGATGGTCAGGTCGGGGCGCAGGCAGAGCTCCTCGCCGCCGGCGTCGGTGGTCAGGTACAGGCTCTTGCGGATGTCCTCCCCGGACAGGTCCAGGAACGGCTCGGCCGGCTGCAGGATCGCCGGTTCCGCCTTGGCGTAGCCGGCCTGGGCGAATGACGCCAGCAGCACCTCCGCCGGGGCGGCAGGGCCGGTCGCACGGGGAGCGGTCGGGCTCATGCGGTTGCTTCTCCGTCGGACGTTCCGTCCGAACTCGTCAAAAAGGTACGGTCCAGCTCCTGGCTGGGCCGCAGGAAATCGATGATGCGGCCGCCCTTTAACATGCCCTCCGCGCGGTTTCGACCTCGATTCCTGAAGTCGCTTAACGAGAAATCCCGCAACTATGGCGTGTAATTTTTGCTGAAATCACCCAGCACGGCCTGAACCAGGCCGAGGGCGGCGACGGCCGCAGTGTCGGCCCGCAGGATGCGCGGACCGAGCGACAGGGTGACGACGTGGGACTGGCGACATAGTGCCGCGCGCTCCTCTTCGGCGAAACCGCCCTCCGGGCCGATCAGCACGTCGATTCCCCCGGCCGCCGGCCGGTGCGCCGCGAGCGCCGCGAGCGGATCGGCCACCTCGGCGTCCTCGTCGCAGAACACCAGCAGGCGTGCCGGATCGCGGCCCTCGAGGTAACGGGAGAGCTGAGCCGGCTCGTCGACGCCGGCGAGACTGAGAATGCCGCACTGCTCGGCGGCCTCGATCACGTTGGCGCGCAGCCGCTCGGTGTTGACGCGGCTCGCCTGGGTGAAGCGGGTGATCACCGGCGTCAGCCGCGCCGCGCCCATTTCCACGGCCTTTTGCGCCATGTAATCGAGCCGGGCGTGCTTGAGCGGGGCGAACACGTAGTGGATGTCGGGCAACTGGTCCTGGGGCCGGGTCTGGCGCTCCACGACCAGCTGCTCGGGGCGCTTGCGCCCGGCGATCGTGGTGCGCCACTCGCCGTCGCGGCCGTTGAACACCAGCACGGCGTCGCCGGCGGCGAGCCGCAGGACGTTGCCGAGGTAATTGCTCTGGTCCTTATCGAGCATAACCATGGCGCCGGGCGCCAGCGGGGCATCGGCAAACAGGCGGGGGCTGCGAAAGTCGGTCTTCGGCATTGGAAATATCCATCCAGGTTCCGTGTTCTAGCGGAAGAATGCCGGCTTGCCAGCCGGCCAGGTGGCCGTGCGCCGTGCTGTCGCCCCATTCGACGGGTTGTTAAGGGGCTTGGGGAATCGTAGAACGCCAGCAACCAATCCCGCCGGCCAGGCCTGACGCGTTTGCGTGGCCGCCGCGGGGACCGACGCACCGGGGGCATCTGTGTCTGGCCTCAGTTCGCCGCCGTATCGATGGCAGGGGCGGACGGTGACCTGGGGATGCCGGGCGTCGGGGACCAGAAATCTTGCCGGAGGATCATTCGTGACCGTCCAACATCCGTTTAAACCGCGCGCGATCGGCTCCCGATGGATCGCGCCGCTCGCGCTGGCGGGTCTTCTGATCTCGGCCGCCGAGGTGTGCGCCCAGGGCGCGTTCCCCGCGCCGCTGCCGGGGCAGACCCAGGCCTCGCCGTTTCCGCCGGCCAACGGCGCGCCGCAGAGTTCGCAGCCGTCACCGTTCCCTGCGCCAAACGGAGCGTCACCGTTCCCGCCGGCCGGCGCCGCGCCGGTGATGGGCGGAGCCGGTGCGTTTGGTGGTGCGCCGCCGCCCCAGGCCGGTGGTCCGCCGCCCGGCGGCGAGGAGTGCATGAAGCAGTTCCTGCCGCTGCGGCAGGACGCCGAGAAGAAGGCCGGCCTGATCAAGGCCGCCAGCGAGCACAAGGCGCCGCCGGCGGAGGCCTGCAAGCTGATCAAGAATTTCGCCGCCGCCGAGGTCAAGATGATCAGCTTCATCGACACCAACGCCAAGCGCTGCGGCATTCCGGCCGAGATCGGCCAGCAGATGAAAAACGGTCACGCCAACACCGAGAAGATGAAGACCACGGTGTGCAACGTTGCGGCCCAACAGGCCGCCGGCCCCGCGGGGCCGAGCCTTTCGGACGTGCTCGGCACCAGCTCCGCCATTCCCGAGGCGCGGGAGGCTACCAAGCGCGGCGGCGCCACCTTCGAAACCCTCAACGGCAACGCGCTGGCGCGGTAAGCCATGTCCGACGCCCGCGTCGCAGACTCCACCCACAACTGGGTCGATACCCGGGCCCCGCTGTGGTCGCGGCCCTACCTGCGGCTGTCCCGGTTCGACCGCCCGATCGGCTCCTGGCTCCTGCTGATGCCGTGCTGGTGGTCGGCGGCGCTGGCCTGCGGTGTTGCCGGCAATCTGCACCAGCTGCCGGGGACGGTGGTGCTGTTCTTCATCGGCGCTTTCGTGATGCGCGGCGCCGGCTGCACCTGGAACGACATCACCGACCGCAACCTCGACGGCAAGGTCGAGCGCACGCGCTCGCGGCCGATTCCGTCGGGGCAGGTCACGGTGGCGCAAGCGGCCGCGTTCATGGCGCTGCTGGCCCTGATCGGACTGCTGGTGCTGCTGCAGTTCAATCGCTTCGCGATCGCCACCGGCATCGCCTCGCTGCTGGTGGTGGCGATCTATCCGTTCATGAAGCGCATCACCTACTGGCCGCAGGTGGTGCTCGGTCTCGCCTTCTCGTGGGGCGCCTTGATGGGCTTCGCGGTGATCCTGGCGCGGCTCGATGTCGCGGCATTCGTGCTCTACGCCGGCGCGATCTCCTGGGTGATCGGCTACGACACCATCTATGCCCATCAGGACCGCGAAGATGACGCGCTGATCGGCATCAAGTCCACCGCGCGGCTGTTCGGCGAGCGCACCAAGCCGGCCCTCGTCGTGTTCTATTCGCTCGCGGTGGTGCTGATCGGCCTGGCGCTGCGGCTCGCCGGCGCGGGGCTGTTCGCCTTCGTGGGCCTTGCCGTCTTCGCCGTGCATCTCGCTTGGCAGATCCGTCGCCTCGATATCGGCGATCCGGCGTTGTGTCTCAAGCTGTTCAAATCGAACCGCGATGCCGGCCTGCTGCTGTTCGCCGGCCTCGTCGCGGATGCGGTGCTGCGCGCGGGGTGATCCGCCCGACGCTGCCGGTCATCATATCAAATATCCGGATATCGCTGCGTTCATCTGGGCGACAGACACCGCTCGACGGACTCAGCCTGCGAAATCACCCGGCTGCAACACGATCGGCTGGCCATGCCGCGTGCGGTCGGCGGCGTGATCCCAGGCGTCGCGATAGCGATGCAGCGTCGCGGTGCTTGCGACCTGCTTCTCGGCGACGAGCTTCTCGAGCGTGGCAAGCCAGTGACGGTAGTAGGTTTCGCCGGTGTCGGGATCGCCGGCCGCCTGCGCGTCTTTGATCTCGCGGGCGAGCGCCGCGGCCCATTCGGTCCAGGTAAACACACCACGCTCGTGCAGGGCCAGCGCCATGGCGAACGCCTGCGCCTCCCAGGCCGCGCGGAAAACCGGTCCCTCGGCATCGCGCGGGATGCTCGGGATGGCCGCAGCGGCGCGGCTGGCCGCGGTTGCATCCAGCGTCATCAGGCCGGCTCCATGGGCTCTAAGTAGGATTCCCAGGCGTCCACCGAAACCGAGGTGTTGGCGTTGGTCTGCCCGCCCCACAGCTCACGGCCGTCGAAGCTGACGGTGTAGAGCCATTGCGGCTGCTCGCCGGCGCCCAGCGCGTTGGTGTCGGGGAATACGTGGCTGCCGTGCACCAGCTCGATCGTGCCGACATGACCGCGGACATAACGCGGCAGGCGGGTGTGGGTGGGCGGGCTCATCACCTTGGCGCGGACCCGGTCACCGACCTTGAACTGCGCCGGCGTCGTCTCCGGGCGATGGCTCGGGCTGCCGCGCCGAAGCATAGAAGGGACGTCGTCGGGCGCGAGCTTGGCGCCGTGCGGCTTTGCCGGATGCAGCGTGTGGCCGGCCGCAATCTCGTCGGCGCTGATCATGTCGCGCTCCAGCATCAACCGTTCGAGGCCGGCGAGCCAGATCTCGTAGTAACTCTTGCTCAGATAGTCCTCGCGCGGCCGGTTCTCCCGGGCCGAGCGCGACATGTCGATGTTCCAGCCGCCGGGGCGTCCCATCGCGACGGTCATCGCCATCGCGCGGGCTTCCCACTCGCCATGGAACAGCGGCTCGTTGTCCTCCTGCACCACCGGGCCGAACCCCGGCGCGCCGCCCATGTCATGCACGCCGTCCATCACGCCACCTCGGCGGGCTGCTTCGGCAGGCCGGTGCCGATCATGCTGTCGCGGGTGACGAGATCCGCGAGCTGCTCCTCGCTCCAGCCGTCGGTGCCATCGGGGCGTTGCGGCACCACGAGGTAGCGGATCTCGGCAGTGGAATCCCACACCCGGATGCGGACGTCGTCGGCAAGATTAACGCCGAACTCTTGCAGCACGCCGCGCGGGTCGGACACCGCGCGCGAGCGGTAGGGCGCCGATTTGTACCATACGGGCGGCAGGCCCAGCACCGGCAGCGGGTAGCAGGAGCACAGCGTGCATACCACCATGTTGTGGACCTGGGGCGTGTTCTCGACCGCCACCATGTGCTCGCCCTGGCGCCCGGAATAGCCGAGTTCGGCGATCGCGGCGGTGGCGTCCGCCAGCAGGCGTTCGCGGTAGGCGGGATCGCTCCAGGCCTTGGCGACGACGCGCGCGCCGTTGCGTGGGCCGATCCTGGTCTCGTAGGTCTCGATCAGCGCGTCGAGCGCGGCGGGATCGACGTAGCCCTTCTCGGTCAGGATGGTTTCCAGCGCGCGCACGCGCAGCTCGACCTCCGACAGCTCGGAATGGTCGTGCGAATGATGGTGGTGGTCATGCGAGGTCATGGCGCGCAGACTAGCCGCATCACCGCTCCGCGTCGAGCAGCGGGGCGCGCATTGCTGCCGCGACAGGACCGCGCAACGCTTCGCGCGATGTCAAGCGTGTTTGGTGGTCGTCGGGCGCAGGCGGAAGTCGCGTCCCTCCTTGAGCCAGGCGAGCCGTTCGTCGCGCAGCAGCGTGCGGCGGGTCTTGCCGGAATCGTCACGCAGCGTGGCGGTCGCGATCTCGTAACTCTCCGGGTGCTTGTTGCGGCTGAGCAGGTCGGTGAGCACCGGCGCCATGCCGTCGATCACCGCTTGCGGGTCTGCGTCGGCGTTGATCTCGATGATGGCGTGGATGCGGTTGCCGAGCTCGGGATCAGGCAGTCCCACCACGATGCTGGAGTGGACGTCGGGATGCGCCATCACCGCGGCTTCGACCTCGGCGGGGTAGATGTTGGCGCCGCCGCGCAGGATCATGTCGGTCAGCCGGTCGCCGAGATAGAGATAGCCGTCGGCGTCGAGCCGGCCGATGTCGCCGATCGATTCCCAGCCGTCGGTGCGCCGCTTCGGCGCGGCGCCGAGATAGTGATAGGTGGTGCCAACGCCGTCGGCGGGCATGAAGTAGACCTCGCCGGTCTCGCCGGCCGGCACGTCGTTGCCATCAGCGCCGATGATGCGCACGCCGCAGGCCGCCGGATCTGGCCGGCCGACCGAGCCGCGATGGGCGAGCCATTCGGTGCCGGAGATCACGGTGCGCCCCTGGCGCTCGGTGCCGCCATAGAGCTCGTAGACCTTCTCCGGGCCGATCCACGCGATCCACTTCTCCTTGAGCCACGCCGGCATCGGCGCAGCCATGTGGAAAACGATCTTGAGGCTGGAGACGTCGTAGCGGTTGCGCACCTCTTCGGGCAGGTTCCAGATGCGGTGCATCATGGTCGGGACGAAATTGACCCACTCGAGCTTGTGGGCGTCGATCAGGCGCAGCGCGTCCTCGGCGTCGAACTTCTTCTGGCCGGTGACGCTGCCGCCGGCGAACAGCGCGTAATGCGACACGATGAACGGCGCGTTGTGATAGAGCGGCCCGGGATTGAGCAGCGCCGCGCCGAACGGCATCAGCAGCGGTGGCGCCGCCGCGGTGTCGGTGACCGCCGGCAGGTGATCGAGGATGATCTTCGGCCGTCCCGTCGAGCCACCACTGGTCATCGCCTTCCAGTAGCGCGCCACCGGGCGATCGAGCGGCTCGTCCGTGACGCCTTCCGGAACGAAGTCCTGTGGCACGGCGTTCGGCGCGTTCCAGTCGGGCTCGCCGCCGACCACCAGCGCAGGTCTGAGGATATCGAGAATGGCGGCGGCCTCGCCGCGCGGCAGGCGGTGCGACAATGACGTCGGCGTGGCGCCGAGCTTCCACACCGCAAAGCTCGTCTCGTAGAACGCGTTGCTGTTGGGCAGTCCGATGGCGACGAAGTCGCCGGCCTTGACGCCGCGCGCGGCGAAGGCCTGCGCCCGCCGGTTGGCGCCGCGTTCGAGCTGCTCCCAGGTGAGGCTTTGGTCGCCGTGCCGGATGGCAACCGTGTCCTTCGGCTTGCGGTCGGCATACCAGCGCGGCACGTCGGCGAGCGGAAGCAGCATGCGTTTCTCCCGAATTCTTGTCGTTTGCTCAGGGCTCGATTGTGGTCATCGATGCGTTGACCGCATTCTTGAACCAACGCGCGCGGCGCGTCCATCCCGGAACAGCGCGGTGGGCGCGTCCCTCAAGCATGCGAACCGGGCAGCAAATATCTTGTCGCGGAATTCGTCGCATAGGCGGCGCGCCATGCGGTCCGCTTCAGTGCTCGCAACTTGCCTGATGGATTACTCCCGACGTAGCATCCGGTCCGTGGTGCCATCCGCGCCTGCCACGCCGTCACGCTTGCAACGCTTCGAGGCCGACATGCCAACTCCGATCACAGGCCTCGATCACGTCACGGTCCTGACCCGCGACATCGCGGCCGCCATCGCCGACCACGAAGCGCTGTTCGGCCGGGCCGTTGCATGGCGGGCACGGGGCGATGGTGTCGAAACCGCCATCTTCACCCTCGGCAACACCTCGCTGGAGTTGATGGCTGCCGCAGGCGAGGGGGCGGCGGCCGCGCGCGTGCGCGAGGTGCTCGCGCAGCAGGGTGAAGGTCTCGCCAGCGCATGCTTTCGCGTCGATGATGCCGATCGCATGGCGCGGCGGCTCTCGCGGCTGCAGCTTCAGCCGGACGCAGTCGTCGAGGCGAGCAGCGTCAACCTGGCCGATGGCGCGACGCTGCTCTGGCGCCGAACGCGGGCCGCAGCCACGGCCGCGCACGGCGTCAGGCTGTTCTTCATGGAGCGGGCTGCGGAGCGACCGCTGTCGCCGCCGTCGGTGTCGTCTCCCGTGACCGGGCTCGATCACCTGGTGGTGTCGACCGGACAGGCCGAGCGCGCGACGGCGCTCTACGGCGCCCGGCTGGGGCTCGACATGCGGTTCGACCTGGCGCGGGAGGACTGGGGCGTCCGCCTGATGTTCTTCCGCTGCGGCGACCTGATCGTCGAGGTTGCGCAGCGCCTCAAGGACGCAGCTGTGGACGCGCCCGACAGCTTGATGGGGTTGAGCTGGCGCGTCGCGGATGCCCATGCGGCACGGGAGCGGCTCGCCGCCGCAGGGTTCGATGTGTCGGAGGTGCGCCAGGGGCGCAAGCCGAAGACGCTGATCTTCACGGTGCGCAACCGCACCTGCGGCGTTCCCACACTGATGATCCAGCCGCCGCCGGCGCCCTGAGGCGCGGCGGTCGCTTCGATCCTCGGGGCGCGATGCGCCCGCTCAGTAGCGGGCCGGCACGATCATCTCCTGCGGCACCGGGTCGCGCTGGTAATCGGGGTGATGCACGCGATCGGGCAGCACCACGGGATCGCGATGAATGTCCTGGTATGGAATCTGGGTCAGGAGGTGCGTGATGCAGTTGAGCCGCGCCTTCTTCTTGTCGACGGCTTCCACCACCCACCACGGCGCTTCAGCGATGTGGGTGCGGGTCAGCATCGCCTCCTTGGCCTTGGTGTACTGCTCCCATCGAGCGCGCGACTGCACGTCCATCGGGCTCAGCTTCCATTGCTTGAGCGGATCGTGAATGCGCATCAGGAAGCGGAACTGCTGCTCCTCGTCGGTGATCGAGAACCAATACTTGATCAGGATGATGCCCGAGCGCACCAGCATGCGCTCGAAGTCCGGCACCGAGCGGAAGAACTCCTCGGACTCGTCCTCGGTGCAGAAGCCCATCACCCGCTCGACGCCGGCGCGGTTGTACCAGGAGCGGTCGAACAGAACGATCTCGCCGCCGGCCGGCAGGTGGGTGACATAGCGCTGGAAGTACCATTGGGAGCGTTCGCGTTCGCTCGGCGCCGGCAGCGCGGCGATGCGGCAGACGCGCGGGTTGAGGCGCTGGGTGATGCGCTTGATGACGCCGCCCTTGCCGGCGGAATCGCGACCCTCGAACAGCACCACCACCTTGAGCTTGTGGTGCTGGACCCAGTCCTGCAGCTTGACCAGCTCGCCCTGCAGCTTCAGCAACTCCCTGAAATAGAGTTTGCGATCCATGGTCTCGCGCGCCTCCTGCTTGAGCTGCGCGGCGATGAACGGGTCGAGGTGGCTCTCTTCGAACTCGAGCTCCAGCTCCTCGTCGAGCCCGTCCTGCAGATCGGCGTCGATCCGCGCCCGCAGGGCCTCCTCATCGATGCTGTCGGAATGGTCCATCTGCGGCTCCTCTGTATGGTCGATGCACTGCCGGTTCGCAGAATTCCGCGAGGTGGTGACGCGATTGTGACACGCAGGCGGGAATGGCGGGCGGGAGGCGTTCACACCGGTGTCAAGAACCCGTTCTAGTCAGCCTGGACGACCGCTTCGTCGGCGGTGCAGGGATCAGGGCCATGCGGCAGAGCATCGACAATCTGCGGATCACCGGCCGTGCGATGCGCTACAGCCAGTTCGTTCCACGCCTCTACAACTACTGCCTGTCGCTGGGCTTCCGCCGTGACCGCATGATGCCGTCACGTGCATTCTGCTCCGACGAGAGCCAGGGGTACCCGGTGATTCTGCTGGCCCAGCACTTTGGCACCTTTCCCTTCGACCATGGCCGGGTCGGCGGCAAGGTCGCGATCAATCGCCACGGGCCGCACGCCCATCACGGCGAGGATCTCGTCATCATCCAGGCGAGCCATGTCGGCTACGATGCCGAAAGCCGGCGGTTCGGTGTCTACCGCCGGCACCGGACCGACGGCTGCGGCTTTGGCGACAATTGCGGCAAGATCGCCGCGGTGCTGCGCTGGTACATGCAGGAATATCACCATGCCGCAGAGCACGTGCTGTGCGGGATGCTCGATGGCGAGGCCGCCGTCATCATCGACAACCTGCTGCTCGATGAAATGCGCTCCGAGGGGCTGTTCCTCGCGCTGGATCAGCTGATTGAGCGGCGGGACGCGCCGCTGCGGGCGATGAGCACGGCGAAGGCGTTTCGTCCGGCACCCTCCCTGGTCGCCCGTCTCGGGAGCGACGACTGGCGGGGGTCACCGCAGCCGCTGGGAGCGCATCTGACCGCCGACCTGTTCGCTTTCCGCCGTGCACCGGCGCAGGACATCGAGCACTACGATCAGATCGAGGTGGCGCTCGGGCCGGTCATGCCGGCATTGGTGACGTCGCCGCATCCGGCCCTCGACGCGGCGCGCTTTCACACCCAGGTGGAGTTCGACCGGACCTATCGCAGCATCGTGCGCGAAGCGGCCTATCGCGACAAGAACGTGCTGTTCGTGGCGGGACTGAATATCGATATCTCGCCGGGCGAGGGGCGGCCGTTTCCGCTGACCAAGTTCGTGCCGTGGGCGGCCTATGCCAGCTTGCGTGACGGCCGACGTGCCTTGCTGGAGCAGGACGAACTCGTCGCCACGCTGCATCGCCAGGCCGCGGACAATCCCGACCGGCTGTCGTTCGACCAGGCGATCCGCGACATGAGTGAGGTGGAGGAAGTGATGTTCGACGCCCGGCTGGGGTGAGCCGTCCGCCGGGACTAGCGCTCAGCCGGCAATCCGGGCGGGGCGTGCCGCGAGCACGGCATAGTGGGCGCGCACCGTGCTGGCGCCGTAGGCGCGCTCGAGCCGGCGCAGCGTGAAGTGCCCCTGCGCGATGCGCTGAAAGTGATCCATGAAGATCACGTTCACGGTGGCGCCGCCGAGGGCGCCCAGCACCGGCAGCGCGCCGGCCGCGACCTTGTCGGAGACGACGAGGCCGAAGCGCGACACGATCTCGCTGACGAGGCTCGCCACCACCGGCGCCGAGGCGTCGACGGCGCCACGCTCGACCGCCATGGCGGCGACGTCATTGGTGTACTTGCTGATCAGGGCGCGCGCCGCATAATAGCCGACGTCGACCTTGTCGGTGTCGCGTTTCGCGCCGAAGGCGAACACCTCGAGGCAGGCGAGGCGCGCCTCGATGCGCGCGAGATCCTCGCCTTCGTGCTGGGCGATCGCCGCGATGGCGCGCAGCATGAAGGTGGTGGTGAGCGGCAGCTCGACCGGCAGCGCGGCAAAGCCGAACAGGCCGCTGACCCCGCCGGTCACGCCGGCCAGGAACGACGAAAACCAGGTTGCCGGCGCCGGCGGCGCCTCGTCCTCGAGGGTGTCGATGGCGACGTCGAGGCCCTTCATGACCGCGGTGCGCACCAGCGCGCCGATCTGGCGGTTGGCGGCCTTGGGGAGGAGCCCCAGCACGCGGTTGACCGGCACGCCGGCATAGTCCGCAAGGCGCGCGGCGAAGTTCGGATTCTCGAGATGCTTGACCGCGAGTTGCAGGGCGGCGCGGTCGGCCGGAGCCAGTTGGGACGGATCCAGCTCCGTGCTCATTGGTAACGCAGGATGGGGCGGATGCCGTTCAGGCTGGCGAGGATCGCCGAGCCGTTGCTGATCAGCGCGGTGACCTCGGGCGTGATCAGGCCGCCGGGCAGGGCGAGGCCGAGCGCGACGGTGTTGAGCACCGCGACGATGCCGTAGTTCTGCCTGACCAGGCGGACGGCGCCTTGCGAGATCTCGACCGCCTTGACCAGCTTCCAGAGCGAATCCTCCATCAGGATCACGTCGGCGGACTCGTGGGTGACTTCGGCGCCGTGCTTCATGGCGATGCCGACATCGGCGAAGCTGAGCGCGGGCGAGTCGTTGATGCCGTCGCCGACCATGGCGACCCGCTTGCCCTCGCGCTGCAGCTCCTGGATCACGCTGGCCTTGTCGGACGGCAGCATGTCGGCGAAGTGCCGGGTCAGGCCGAGCTCGCGGCATACGGCGCGGGCGACCACGCCGTTGTCGCCGGTGAGCATGATGGTGTTCTTGATGCCCATCGCATGCAGTTGCTGGATGACGGCACGGCTCTCGCCGCGGATCTCGTCGGAATAGGGCACCAGTCCCGCGAGCTGGCCGTCGACAGCGATGTAGAGGCTGGAATAGCCACGCTCGTCGAGCGCCGTGCGGTCGGCCTGCGCCTGATCGACCCGGATCTCGCTTTCGCGCATGAAGCGGGCATTGCCGACATGCATGTAGTAGCCGTTGACCTGCCCCTCGACGCCGAGGCCAAGGCGGTAGGTGGTCTCGTCGCACGGCGGAATGTTGACCGCGAGCTCGCGCGCCTTGGTGCGGATCGCCTCCGCCACCGGGTGCTGCAGGCGCGTTTCGGCGGCGGCGGCGAGGCCGAGCAGGTGGTTCGGCGTGATGTGGTCCTGGTACGAGATGACGTCGATCACCGCCGGGGTGCCGCGCGTCAGCGTGCCGGTCTTGTCGAACACCACGGTGTCGACGTCGGCGAGGCGCTCCATGTGGCCGCCGCTTTTCATGATGATGCCGGCGCGCGCGGCATGGGTCATCGACGACAGCACGGAGGTCGGTGCCGCGACGCGGATGCCGGTGCCGTAGTCGACGATCACCAGCGACAGGAAGCGGTTGAAGTCGCCGGTGACCGCCGCGGTGCCGGCGGCGAGCGCCAGCGTCGGGGTGACCAGGCGGTCGGCGAAGCGCTCGGCATGGTTCTGGATGCGGGTGTCGCCGAGCGGCGCGGATTCGACGAGGTGGACGATCTGGCCGGCGGTGGTGTCGCCGCCGACGCGCAGGGCGCGGACGGTGATCTGGCCCTCGCGGATGACGGTGGCGGCGAACGCCGCCTCGCCCTTGCCGCGGTTCACGGGGAGGCCTTCGCCCGTGATGGTCTTCTGATCGATCGTCGCCTGTCCCTCGACGATCTCGCCGTCCACCGGGATCATCTCGCCGGGATAGATCACGACGAGATCGCCGACCGCGAGGTCCGCGGCCGGGATGGAGACCACGGTGCCGTCCCGCAGCACCCAGGCGGTCTTGGTCTGGAATTCGAGCAGGTCGCTGATGGCGCGGCGCTGGCCGGCGGCGGTGAGGTCGCGGATCCAGTCGCCGAGCTTGATCAGCCAGGTCACGATGCAGCCGGCGAGCGGATTGCCCTGCAGGACGGAGGCGGTGATCGCTAGCGTGTCGAGCACGTCGATGTTGAGCCGGCGCTCGCGGTCCCACACCTTCCAGGCGCGCTTGGCGATCGGGAAGCCGTTCCACAGCATCAGCGGGATGTTGATCGCCGCGACCACCGGATTGGCGCTGAACGCCATCACCAGTGACAGCGTCGGCAAGGCGAGGGGCGATCGTTTCGAGACGGCCGGTGGCGTTGCGGCTGCGGAAGGCGAAGCGGCGGCTGACGCGTCGGCGGCGACGAACGCCTTGAGCTCGTCCAGCGTCGCTGTTTTGACGCTCTCCAGCAGCATCCGCAGCAGCGGCTCCTGTGCAGGATCATAGTCCAGCACCAGCGAGGCGCAGTCGTAGTTGATCCGCGCGGCGCGGATTCCGGGCTGGCCTCTCAGCCAGCCGAGGACCGTCTCGGCGAAGGTGCGCTTGCGGCAGAGGTCCGGGATGCAGAGTCGGACGCGTCCAGGCATCGCGTGGCGGAACGAAAAATCCATTCAGCAGCCATCCAGATCATCGGGCCGGAGCGGGGCTCAGGCCGTCGCGGGAACCTCGCTCTCCTCCTCCGTCCGCGGCGCGTTGGCCTGGATCAGGTGGTTGAGCCCGAAGATCGCAAGGGTCACCCACACCGGGGTGGCTGCGTTGGCACCGACCTCGAAGATGGTGAAGCCGGCGATGCCGACGGCCAGCAGGATCTTGAGGTCGACGACGTTGCCGCTGGCCGCCTTGATCTGGTGATCGACATCTTTGAAGAAATCGACCACCACCTTGGCGGTGTGGGAGTGCTCGGCGAGATAGGCGGCTTCCTGTTCGATCTTGCTGGCGAGGGCATCGATCTCGTTGGTCGGCGGCTTGTACTGTCCGCCGGTGTGCTGCTCGAGCCGGCCATGGAAGTCGTTGTGCCGCTCGTGATCATAGTGCAGCACCACGCTGCCTGTGACGGGATTGACCGTCACTTGCTCGATGCCGGGAATGACGCTGAAGGTCTGCTTGATCTGCTCCAGCAGCTCGGGATTGTCCTTCGCAGACGGCACCTTCATGCGGATGCGGCCCGGGATCTGGTGCGCGATCTGCAACTTCAATTTCGCCATGAGTGGATCTCTTGATTGCACTGCTGCCGTCACGACAGCATGTGGTTCCGAAGGGCAACTGGTGTCCCCGGAGCCTTGACGCGACGATACGATGTCGGCCGGCGGCGACATGATCTGCTTTCGTCGCTTCCCTGGAAGGAGCCACGGCTCCTTCATCCGAATTCGATCGCCGGGGCGTCCGCGGTCAGGCCGCCGGGCGTGCCTTGGCCTTCGCGTCCTCGGCCTCGTTCTCGGCCTGCACCTCGGCCACGATGTCGTTCACCTGCTCATGGGCTTCGGCGAACATTTCCTTGGACTTCTGGGCGAACTTGTAGGTGCCGCGCACGGTCGACTTGAAGAGCGGGTTTAGCGCGTTGCCGAGCTTGGGCAGATACTTCGGAGCCGCGACGGCCGCGACGCCGAGCGCAAGGCCAGGGAGCAGCGCAGCCTCGAAGAGCGCGGCGCCGACCGCGACGACGGCGACGGTGGCCACGGTCTTGTTCAGGCCGATGCCGTCCTGCTCGTCTTCGTGCGTTTCGGCAGTGTGGTCGGCCTGCGCTTCGCCGTGACCATTGTGGCTCGTATGCATCGCTGAAATCCTTTGTTGTCGAACGTCGGTACGTAAACGGATGCCCAGCCACCAATAGAGGTCGATTAAAATAGGTATATGACAGTCGGATGACGGACGTGTCATCGATCCTGGTTCCCGATCCCGGGCCAGTATGGTGTTGCGAGGCCAGGCATTCCTCGCGGCCGATGATGGGTGGGCGTCGTCCGCCTCAGCGCCGAAAGCGCAGGGCATCCACCAGCACGGCGAAGGCTGCCGACGATTGCCGCCGGCTCGGGTAGTACAGGTGATAGCCGGTGAACGGCGGGCACCAGTCCTCCAGCACGCGGACCAGGCGTCCCTCCGCAAGATGCTGCTGCACCTGGTCTTCGGGGAGGTAGGCGAGGCCGAAGCCGGCGAGCACGGCGTTGAGGCGCGGCACCATGGTGTTGAACACCAGTTGTCCGTCCACGCGCACCTTCAGTTCGCGCCCGCGCTTTTCGAACTCCCAGGCGTAGAGGCCGCCATAGGTCGGCAGACGGATGTTGATGCAAGCATGCGTCGTGAGGTCCTGCGGCCGTTTCGGCTTCGCCCGGGTCGCAAAATAGGAGGGCGCTCCCACCACGGCCATGCGCAGATCCGGTCCGATCCGCACCGCGATCATGTCTTTCGCTACCTGCTCGCCGAAGCGGACGCCGGCGTCGTAGCGCTCGGCGACGATGTCGGTCAGGCCGTAGTCGATGATCAGCTCCACCTTGATGTCGGGATAGCGCGGCAGCAGCGTTTCCAGAGCGGGCCACAGGATGGTCGCCGCGGCATGCTCGCCCGTGGTGATGCGGATGGTGCCGGCTGGCTTCTCCCGCAGCGCGGTCAGAGCAGCCAACTCGGCATCGATCTGTTCGAACTTCGGGCCGAGGGTGCGAACGAGGTGCTCGCCGGCCTCGGTCGGGGCGACGCTGCGGGTGGTGCGGGCGAGGAGGCGGATCCCGAGCCGCTGCTCGAGGCTGCGGATGGTGTGGCTGAGGGCCGATTGCGACACGCCGAGCTGCGCCGCCGCCCGGGTGAAGCTGCGCTCCCGCGCGACCGCGAGGAAGGCGATGAGATCGTGCATGCGCTCGCGTGACATTTATGAACTGCCTTCATGAGTTCTTGCGTGTTTTATCAGCTAGTCGCTGGCGGTGCGCGCCTTAAATGTTGGTGGTGACCGGTGGCAGAACCGCGGCGTGAGTGTCGCTGTCGTCCGGCGCGGTGTTTCGCGCGGCGCGGGTCCACCGAATGGCCGTTCACAGGAGCATGACGATGAAGACGCGCAAGCTTGGACGCAGCGGGCTGGAGGTCTCCGCCCTCGGGCTCGGTTGCATGGGGTTGAGTTTCGGCTATGGGCCGGCGGTCGAGCGGGAGCATGGCATCGCAGTGATACGCGCCGCGGTCGAGCGCGGCGTCACCTTTTTCGACACCGCCGAGGTCTATGGCCCGTTCACCAACGAAGAACTGGTGGGGGAGGCGCTGGCGCCGGTGCGCGACCGGGTGGTGATTGCGACCAAGTTCGGCTTTGATCTCGATCCGGTGACGGGCCAGCAGCGCGGCCTGAACAGCCGGCCGCAACACATCAAGCACGTCGCCGACGCTTCGCTGCGGCGGTTGAAGACCGACCGCATCGATCTGTTCTATCAGCACCGGGTCGATCCGGACGTTCCGATCGAGGACGTCGCCGGCGCGGTGAAGGACCTGATCGGGCAGGGCAAGGTCCGCCACTTCGGCCTGTCCGAGGCCGGCGTGCAGACCATCCGCCGCGCCCATGCGGTGCAGCCGGTTGCGGCGCTGCAGAGCGAGTATTCGCTGTGGTGGCGCGAGCCGGAAGCCGAGATCCTGCCGACCCTCGCGGAGCTCGGTATCGGCTTCGTGCCGTTCAGTCCGCTGGGCAAGGGCTTCCTCACCGGGGCGATCGATGCGCACACGACGTTCGACAAGAGCGACTTCCGCAACGTCGTGCCGCGCTTCACGCCGCAAGCGCGTGAGGCCAACCAGGCCCTGGTCGATCGGCTCGGCGCCATCGCCGCGGAGAAGAAGGTGACCGCTGCGCAGATCGCGATCGCTTGGCTGCTGGCACAGAAGCCGTGGATCGTGCCGATCCCGGGCACCACCAAGCTGCACCGGCTCGACGAGAATATGGGCGCGGTCGATGTTGAACTGTCGCCGCACGATCTCCGGACGATCGCGGAGGCTGTCGCGGAGGTCGAAGTGCAGGGTGCGCGGTACCCGGAGCATCTGCAGCGGTTGGTCGGCCGCTGAGCGTTTCACACCGAGCCGCCCGTTCATGGTTGCCTCCAGCAGCTTTCGCAGCTGGAGGCTTGATGAAGCTCGTTGCGAACAATGTTGCGCAACCTTGGACCGGTTGGGCTATGGTCGCCGGCTGCGAGGGAATCGCAGCAATGGTGCAGGCTCGAGAGACGTCGGATGTCCAAGGTTACACGCGCAACGAAAATGCTCGAGCAGGCCGGCGTGCGCTTCACGGTCCATACCTATGACTACGATCCGAACGCCGAGCGTGTCGGCTTGCAGGCTGCCGAAGCGCTTGGCGAGACGCCGGACAAGGTGCTCAAGACCCTGATGGCGCTGGTCGACGGCAAGCCGGTGTGCGTCATCGTGCCGTCCGATCGCGAGGTGTCGATGAAGAAGCTCGCTGCCGCGTTCGGCGGCAAGTCGGCGGAGATGATGAAGCCGACCGACGCCGAGCGCATTACCGGCTACAAGGTCGGTGGCATCAGCCCGTTCGGCCAGATGCGCCGCCTGCCGGTCGCGATCGAGGCCGCGGCGCTGGCGTATGACCTCGTCTATCTCAATGGCGGCCAGCGCGGCGTGCAGGTCCGCCTCAGTCCGAAGGATGCGCAGGTCGCGCTTGCTGCTCTCGTCGCGCCAGTGGTGGCGTAGGTCGCGCGGGGGATGAGACCCCCTCATGGAGCATCGGTCGCTGGCGCCAGACGCATCGACGGCGGGCGCGCTTGGGCCTGTAAGCTTGCCGTTCGCGAAGCTTTTGTCGCGCCGCCAGGCCCGAATTGGCTTGCGCAATGTCAATGGACGGTAATTTGATACGTGGCAGATTCTTTTTTCTTCGATCCGGCGGGCCGAGCGGCCAGTCGGTCGGCATTGAGGCGCGACGCAGTCGATATGGGTCTTTCCCCGGAACAAGTCCAACGGGCCGCCAGCATGCGCGAGCGACTGCTCGCGAGCGCTGGGCGCGTGCTGGTGACGACTGGCGTTCACGCCCTGACGCTCGACGCCGTGGCCCGGGACGCGAAAGTCAGCAAGGGCGGTCTGCTGCATCACTTCTCCACCAAGACGGAGCTGCTGCAGGCCCTGCTGGAGGATGCCTACGCCAGGTGCCTTTCCAAGATCGATGAGCTCGCGGCGGACGATCCGGACGCGTACGGACGCTTCACGCGCGCCTATATCCGGGCATCGCTCGCGAGTGACCTCGGCAATGCCCAGGCGACGGTGGTGATGGCGCTGCTGCTCGATCCGTCGCTGCGGGCCGACTGGCTCTCGCGAGTGGAATCGCTTCTGCAGAAGGATCTCAACGAAACGGATCCGGCTCTCGCCAAGATCCTGCGCCTCGCGGCCGACGGGCTGTGGCTGTCGGATGCCTTCACTCTGCACAGGATATCCGCCTCCGAACGCTCGGAGCTCGAGGAACGCCTGGTCGAGCTGACCCACCCCTGCCGGCGCGCCTGACCGCCCCGGCCGGCGCCAGGCGCGCCATCGCGATGGCGGTAGATCCGCACTCTCTCTCCGAAAGCCGTCATCGATGCCGGGCCTGAGGCCGTCGGCAGCGATGCTGCAATGCAAAAGCGCTAATTGACGTCAAACCATCCAGACGGTATCTTTCCTGTAATGATGAAACACGTGTCCCTGCCGCCGGCCGGGGCTCTAGCGGTGACTTCAAGTGCTTAAAAAATCGATGTTTTTCGTCCGCGCCGCAGGGCTGGCCGCGGTCGCTGTGATGCTCGTGGGGTGTGGCGAGGGCAAGAAGGCGGCGGACCAGTCGCCGCCTCCGGTCGTCGTGAGTGTCGTGACGGTCGCACCGCAGACCCTTCAGCTCGTCAGCGATCTTCCCGGGCGCATTGCGCCGACGCGGATGGCGGAGGTGCGCCCGCGCGTGGCCGGCATCCTCATCGAGCGGGTCTTCAAGCAGGGAACCATCGTCCGCGAGGGCGACGTTCTCTATCGCCTCGATCCTGCTCCTTTCCGCGTGCGGGTGGACAGCGCCAAGGCGACGCTCCGCCGCGCGGAGGCGACGCGCCTCCTCGCCAGGCAGCAGGCCGACCGCCAGACGCAGTTGAAGGAGCGCGACGTCACCACGGGGCAGCTCTTCGAGAAGGCCATCGCGGAGCTCGCCCAGGCCGAGGCCGACGAGGCCTCCGCACGTGCGGGCCTGCAGGCCGCGACGCTCGATCTCGAATATACCGAAGTCCGCGCGCCGATCACCGGCCGCATCGGCCGCGCGCTCGTGACCGAAGGCGCGCTGGTCAGCGCCGGCGACAGCCAGACCCTTGCGACCATCCAGCAGCTCGACCCGGTCTATGCCGATTTCACCCAGTCGGCGAACGAGCTCCTGGCGCTGAAGCGCGCCGCCAAGGCCGGTCATGGCATCGTGGACGGCGACGTCGCGGAAGTCTGCCTGCGCTTCGACGACGGATCCGAATATTCGCATCGTGGACGGCTGCTGCTGTCCGAGGCGGCGGTCGACGCCACCACGGGCCAGGTCACGCTGCGCGGCGAATTTCCGAATCCGGACAACGATCTGCTGCCAGGCATGTATGTGCGGGTGCAGATCGTCCAGGGCGAACAGCAGAATGCGCTGTCGGTGCCGGAGCGGGCCTTGCAGCGCGATCCCGGCGGTCAGGCGCAGCTCTATGTCGTTAATGCCGAGCGCCGCGCGGAGCTGCGCAAGGTGACGCCGTCGCGGCTGGTGAACGGGCGCTGGATCATCGCGAGCGGCCTCAACGCCGGCGACCAGGTGGTGGTCGAGGGCTTCCAGGCGCTCTCGGCGGGCGCGGTGGTCGATCCCAGGCCGTGGCGCATGCAGACGGCGGATGACGCCTCCGCGCAGTCGAACCAGGCGATCAAGTAAGAGCCGTCCCCATGTCCGAATTCTTCATCGCGCGGCCCGTGTTCGCGTGGGTCGTCGCCATCTTCATCATGATCGGCGGCATGCTGGCGATTCCGTTCCTGCCGGTGTCGCAGTATCCCAATATCGCTCCGCCGCGCATCTCGGTCAGCACCAGCTATCCCGGTGCGTCGTCCGAGGAGATCTATCAGGGCGTCACGCGGCTGATCGAGGACCAGCTCAACGGCATTCCCGGCCTCATGTACTTCGAGTCCACCGCCGACGCGACGGGCTCGGTGCAGATCGACGTCACCTTCAAGCCCGGCACGTCGGTGGCGCAGGCGACGGTCGACGTGCAGAACCGCATCCGCCGCGTCGAATCGCGGCTGCCGCGCGCCGTCATGCAGCAGGGCATCACTGTCGAAGAAGGATCGGTGTCGTTCCTGATGTTCATCTCGATCCAGTCGAGCGATCCGTCGTTCGGCGACGTGGCGCTCGGCGACTACATCACGCGCAACGTCCTCAGCGAGATTCGCCGCATCGACGGCGTCGGCAAGGCCCAGCTGTTCGGCACGCAGCGCGCGATGCGCGTCTGGATCAATCCCGACAAGATGCTGGGCCTCGGACTGACCCCTGCGGACCTCATGGCGGCGATCACTGCCCAGAATGCGCAGGTTGCGGCCGGCCGGATCGGCGCCCAGCCCAACCCGATCTCGCAGGACGTGTCCGCGCCGGTGGTGGTGAAGGGGCAGCTCGGCACCCCGGACGAGTTCGGCGCCATCGTGCTGCGCGCCAACCGCGACGGCTCGTCCGTGCGCCTGCGCGACGTCGCCCGCGTCGAGGTCGGCGGCGAGGACTACAACTTCGCGTCCCGCCTCAACGGCAAGCCGGCGGCGGCGATCGGCGTGCAGCTGTCGGCCTCTGCCAACGCGCTGTCGGTGTCCAAACTCGTTCACGCGAAAATGAAGGAGCTGTCGCGCTTCTTCCCGAAAGGCATCTCCTACGAGATTGCTTTCGATACCACGCCGTTCGTCAAGGCATCGATCGAGAAGGTTCTCCACACTCTCGTCGAAGCGATCGTTCTGGTGTTCATTGTGATGTTCGTATTCCTGCAGAACATCCGCTACACCCTGA
Source organism: Pseudomonadota bacterium (assembly GCA_040756765.1). Taxonomy (GTDB): domain Bacteria; phylum Pseudomonadota; class Alphaproteobacteria; order Rhizobiales; family Xanthobacteraceae; genus Bradyrhizobium_A. Next base: position 229,604 of record JBFLYG010000011.1, read on the forward strand.
TTCCGACCATCGTGGTGCCGATAGCGCTGCTCGGCACCTGCGCTGTGATGTTCGCGACCGGCTTTTCCATCAACGTGCTGACCATGTTCGCCATGGTGCTGGCGATCGGCATTCTCGTCGATGACGCCATCGTGGTGGTCGAGAATGTCGAGCGCCTGATGGCGCAGGAGGGCCTGTCGCCGCGCGCGGCCACCCGCAAGGCGATGAAGCAGATCGGTGGGGCGATCGTCGGCATCACACTGGTGCTGACGGCGACGTTCGTGCCGATGGCGTTCTTTCCCGGCGCGGTCGGTATCATCTACCGCCAGTTCAGCCTGACGATGGTGGTCTCGATCCTGTTCTCGGGCTTCCTCGCACTGACGCTGACGCCGGCGCTATGCGCCACCTTCCTCAAGCCGATCCCGGCCGGACATCATGAGAAGGGTGGCTTCTTCGGCTGGTTCAATCGCACGTTCGATCGCCTTGCCGGGGGCTATCGCTCGTCCGTCGGCTGGATCACCGGGCGTGCCGGCCGGATGATGGTGATCTACCTCGCGCTGCTGGTCGCGGTCGGCTGGGCGTTCGTCAGATTGCCGTCGGGCTTCCTGCCTACGGAGGACCAGGGTTACCTCATCGCCGACCTCCAGGCGCCGCCCGAGGCGAGCCAGACGCGCACGCTCAATTCGCTCGAGCAGGTCGAACATGTCTTCGGCAAGGAGCCGGGGGTGTCGAGCGTGTTCTCGGTGCTGGGCTACAGCTTCTCCGGCAATGGCTTGAGCTCCGGGATCGCGTTCGTGAGCCTCAAGGACTGGAGCGAGCGCGAGAGCAAGGATGCCGCTCCCGCGATCGTCGGCCGCGCCAACGGCGAACTCGGCAAGATCGGCGACGCCGCGACATTCGCCTTGTCGCCGCCGCCGATCGAGGGTCTCAGCAACTCCACCGGGTTCACCTTCCGTCTGCAGGATCGCGGCAACCGTGGCTCCGAGGCGCTGGCGGCCGCGGCCGGCCAGCTGATGGCGGCGGGCGCCAAGAGCCCGGTGCTCACCGGCCTGCGCATCGAGGGGCTCGCCAACTCGACGCAGCTCAACCTCGTCATCGATCGCGAGAAGGCCAACACGTTCGGGGTGTCGTTCGCCGATATCAACACCACGATTTCGGCCAGTCTCGGCTCGTCCTACATCAACGACTTCCCCAACGCCGGCCGCATGCAGCGCGTCACGGTGCAGGCGGAGGAGGGCGGGCGCATGCACGCGGACGATCTGTTGAAGCTCAACGTCCGCAATGCCAACGGCGGCATGGTGCCGCTGTCCGCCTTCGCACGCGCCGAGTGGGTGAAGGGACCGATGCAGGTGGTCGGGTTCAACGGTTACCCGTCGATCCGCATCTCCGGCGATGCCGCGCCCGGCCACTCGTCAGGCGAGGCGATCAGGGAAATGGAGCGGCTGATGGGGCAACTGCCCGACGGCTTCGGTTTCCAGTGGGCGGGCCAGTCGCAGGAGGAGATCGAGTCCGGCAGCCAGGCGCCGTTCCTGCTCGGCTTGAGCGTGCTGTTCGTCTTTCTGCTGCTCGCCGCGCTGTACGAGAGCTGGGCGATCCCGCTGTCGGTGATGCTGGTCGTGCCGCTCGGCGTCATCGGCTCGCTGCTCGCGGTGATGGTGCGCGACATGCCGAATGACATCTACTTCAAGGTCGGCCTGATCGCCATCATCGGCCTGTCGGCGAAGAACGCGATCCTGATCGTGGAGTTCGCCAAGGACCTCTACGCGGATGGCAAGTCGCTGCGCCAGGCGGCGATCGAGGCGGCGTTCATCCGCTTCCGGCCGATCCTGATGACGTCGCTCGCCTTCATTCTCGGCGTGACGCCGCTCGCGATCGCGACCGGTGCCAGCGCCGGCAGCCAGAACGCCATCGGCACCGGCGTGCTCGGCGGCATGATCTCGGCGACCATGCTCGCCGTGCTGTTCGTGCCGGCGTTCTACGTGTTCGTTCTCAAGCGCACGGGCGTCCGCCGAGCGCGCGCCGAGGACGACACGCCGGCGGAGGCGCTGCCGCATGGCGATCGCGCGACAGGCGTCGCAGGCCCGTAGTCCCTGAAAAATGACAGCGGCGCTTCTGGCGCCGCTGTTGCTTCCGGCCTTTACGCGCTCGCTGTGTCCAGGCGCTCGATCTGGTTTTTGGTCAGCTCGAGCTTGGTTGCCGCAACCAGCGCTTCGACGTGGGCGGGCTTGGTCGCGCTGGCGATCGGCGCCGTGACCGCAGGCTTGGCCATCAGCCAGGCGAGCGCCACCGCCGCCAGCTCCGCGCCGGTCTCGCCGGCGATCTCGTCGAGGCCGGCGAGGATGCGCATGCCGCGCGGGTTCATGTATTTGGGGATGCCGCGCGTGCCGCGCGGGCTCTTGCCGTAGTCCGCTTCGGAGCGGTACTTGCCGGTCAGGAAGCCCGCGGCGAGAGAGAAGAACGTGATCACGCCGACGTCGTTGTCCTCGCAGACGCGCTGGAGCGGTCCTTCGAAAATCGACCGTTCCGCGAGGCTGTATTCCGGCTGCAGGCTTTCGTAGCGGGGGAGGCCATTCTGTTTGGCAATGTCGAGGGCGCTCTGCAGCCGCTCGGCGGTGAAGTTCGAGGCGCCGATCGCACGGACTTTGCCGGCCTTGATCAGCTTGTCGTAGGCCGCGAGCGTCTCTTCCTGCGGCGTCGCCTCGTCGTCCTTGTGAGACTGGTAGAGGTCGATGGTGTCGGTCTGCAGCCGGCGCAGGGAATCCTCGACGGCACGGGCGATGTAGTCCGGCTTCAGCCCGATCCTGCCGTCGCCCATGTCCGCGCCAACCTTGGTCGCGAGGATAATGCGCTCGCGGTTGCCGCGCGCCTTCATCCATTTGCCGATGATCGTCTCGGACTCGCCGCCGCTATGCCCTGGCACCCAGCGCGAATAGACGTCGGCCGTGTCCAGGAAGGTTAGGCCGTGGTCGACCACGGTATCGAGCAGCCGGAACGAGGCGGCCTCGTCCACCGTCCAGCCGAACACGTTGCAGCCGAAGCAGAGGGGAGGGACCGAAAGGCCGGAACGGCCGAGCGCGCGTTGCTTCATGAGTGACTTTCCATGGTTCTAAAGAAGCGGGAAGGTAACAGTCATGCGGCAGATTACCATGTTTGCAGCGGCTGCCCCGACATGACGGCAGCGCAGGCCGCCACGGCGAACCGTGGCGGCCGTGACGGGCGGTCTGCGCAAATCAGGTGCAACCGGTCCGGGTCCCCGTGATGGCGGTGTCTTTGGTGGATCGGGATCGTCCGAAGGATGTGGTGACGAGGTCAGCGCCAGGCGGTAAGTGTGTTTCGTGCTTGAAGGCGCTGACCGGGGGCAGCGCCGGAGCGGTCACTTCGCCTGGCGTTCTGCTCGAACTTTCGGAGGCTTATGATGGTTGTCCGCTTGCAAGTCGGCTCGTTCTCCCATGTCCTCGAACGGATCGGGCTCGCCACGGCGGGAGCATCGTGCGGGTTGTTCGTGGCCGCTTATCTGGCAAAAGCCGACATCCCGTTCGTCGAGTCGATCGGCTTTTTTCTGCTGGCGATGCTGTGCGGCGCGGTCGGCTTCTACCTCGGCATCGATATGCCGCGCAGGAGCCTGCACAACCTGCAGCCGGAAATAGGCGGGGTTGTCCTGGAAGCGGATCCGGTCGAGACGCTCAGCGCGATCGGCACATTCGCTGCTCCCATCGCGGCTCTGATTTCAGTGTTTCATATTGTGCTCGACATCAATCCAGGGCGCCCGTGGGCACTGGTCGTTGGCTGTGTGTGGCTGGTTGGTGTTGCCCTGCAGATCGCCGCAGGGGTCTTTGCACGGCTTGGCCGGTGACAAAACAAGGGGTGGTGTCGGCGACAAGATGAATGGCGGTGCAGTATTCTGTCGTGTCCGGGGCGGTTGCTCCGGCTTTTCCGTGGATGCCCATGGCCGGTTGCTCGCGGAGCGCCAGCGAAAGGAATGGAGAGCGATTTGAGATTGTCCTTTCACGGCGCGGATCGTAGCGTTACGGGATCCTGTCACCTGGTCGAGTGCGCCGGCAAGCGAATCCTGATCGATTGCGGCCTGTATCAGGGCAGCCGGGAGCTGGACGAGGAGAACGCCGAGCCGTTTGGCTTCGACGCGGCAAGCATCGACTATGTCCTGCTGACGCACGCCCACCTCGACCATTGTGGTCGGTTGCCGCTGCTGGCGAAGCGCGGCTTTCGCGGTGAGATCATCACGACGGCCGCCTCGCGTGAACTCACCCGGCTGGTGCTGTTGGATGCCGCTCATCTCCTGGAGGAGGAGGCGCGGCGAAGGGAGCGCCGGAGCAATGGCCCTCAGGATCACGCGCGTCCGCTCTATTCGATGTTGGACGCGCTGAACTGCCTCGACAATTTTGGCCGTACCGCCACCTATGGACAGCCGCTGCAGGTCGCCGCAGGCGTGCGAGCCACGTTCATTGATGCTGGCCACATTCTCGGTTCGGCCAGCATTGTCATGGAGCTCGACGAGGCCGGTCGTTCGACCAGCGTGTTGTTCTCCGGCGATCTCGGCAACGCGGACCGTCCCCTGTTACGCGGGCCGGCGACGCCGCCGTGTGTGGACACCGTGGTGATGGAAACGACCTACGGCGACCGTCTACACAAGCCGCTAGAACCATCCATCAATGAACTGTTCGGCGCCATCACCGATACGTTCAAGCGGGGTGGCAACGTCGTTATCCCGACCTTCGCGCTGGAGCGCGCACAGGAGTTGCTGTTCGTTTTGAGCGAGGGCGTGAAGGAGGGACGGCTTACGCCATCACTCGAGATTTTCCTGGATTCCCCGATGGCGATTTCCGCCACGGAGATCTTCGGGCGGCATCTGGAATGTCTCAATTCAGCGGCGGCGGAACTATTCCGGGAGGGGCGCGATCCGTTCGATCTTCATGGGCTGCACTTCACGCGCGAAACCGCGGAATCGATCGCCATCAACACCATTCGCGGCGGCGCCATCATCATGGCCGGGGCGGGAATGTGCACAGGCGGCCGGGTGCGTCATCACCTTCAACGCAACATCGGCCGCGAGCAGTCGAGCGTCGTGTTCGTCGGCTATGCTGCGGCAGGAACCCTCGCAAGGCGCATCATCGACGGCGCAAAGGAGGTGGTCATCCTCGGCGAGGAGGTCCCGGTCAAGGCTCGGATCTACACCATCAACGGTTTCTCGGCGCATGCCGACCAGGCGGAGCTTCTGGCGTGGCAACGGCAGACCCGCGCCCGGCGTACGTTTCTCGTTCACGGCGAGGAAGATGCGATGACGCGGTTCGCATCGCGGCTTGCCGGAACCGAGGTCATCATGCCCGAGAGCGGCCAGAGCTTCGAATTGTAGAATGAAGGTTGCGTTCGTGTGACAAGAAAAGTCTTGTGAGGCGATTTGTCCTAAGCGATGGTCTTGGCTTTCGAGCCGGCAATCAATGTTGTTCAGGAGTACATATTATGATGAGTGCATTCGTGACCAAGCGATTTCGCATTGCGGTCGTCCTTGCTCTATCGTCGATTTCCCCTGCGCTTGCGGCAGGCCAAACCCCTGATGCGACCGTGTCAGAGCTCTACGCGGCTTACGGCCAGGGCTGCGATCACGCCGAGCGCAATGGGCTGGATGATGCATTGGCAAAGCGTTTGTTTGATCCCGATCTGGCGCGCATCTATCGCAAGGCCAAATCGATCGATGCGGATTTCTTTGTCGCGGGCCAGGACTGGTGCATCACGGCACCGGTTGCCGTCGCCGCGACGTCGCAAAGCCAGTCGAAGGCCTCGATGGTCGCAACCGTGACGCTGGATGATGCCTTCGGTCAAGGCAAGCCGCGCATTCGGACTCTGAAGATCAAATTTGATCTGTCGCACGCTTCCGACGGCTGGCGGATCTCCGATGCATTCGATGGGGCCACTTCCGCCAAGCAAGCCTGGCGGCGTCCGTAAGCACAGGCGAGGTGCCGGGGCTCACCTGGCCGTCACTTTCAGGCTTTAAGGAGGCAAGGGGCAGGTGAAGGCCTGATATGGCGAACAACGTTCGTCAGATCGTTCAGATTATTTTTTTAAGGCGATCCAGGCCGCAAGCCGCACCGATATTTGTTGGTTCAACCGATTGATCGAGGTCCAAGGCCATGCCTGCGACAAAGTCTGAACGCGAAGCAATCAGCGACGAACTGGCCGCGCTGGAAGCCTCCGCCAGCAATTTGCGAACTCAACTGGACCTATTGCGGAAACGTGACGAGCCCAAGTCGGTTTTGAAGGGGGCGCTGGGGGCCGGTCCAATGCCTCCTCTGCCAGAAGATGATCAATTTCGCAAAGAGTTGGAGGAATTCAAGACGAAGTATGCACCTATCGAGCAGGCCGTTCTGGATCACATTAAGTTGCTGTCTTCCCTCAAATCAGACATCGAGCTGATCGTCAGAAAAGAGAGCAAAATGTCGTTCTGGGGCGGCTTTTGGGTGAATGCTCTTTTCTTTGTCCTGGGGCTTGTCGTGTCGGCTGTGACGGCTTCGTTTGATAAGATTGTTGCGGCCTTGCGGATTTCGTGAGCGTTGTTGGCATGCCGCACGCATGATCGCTCACGATACCCGCGAGCACTGCCGCTAGGTTGGTGCGCCGATATGGAGGCCCGCATTCGGCAACGTGGAAACCCACCTTTGGCCGAGTGTTAAGCCCTCTTTCCTGACCGTCTCGGCAAGGGAGTTTCGATTCTGTTGCCAGGCGTCGCTGAACAATCGATGCATCCAATCGAAGGCTCCCATCACCCGCTCGAATGTTTTCAGGTCCGGAAGAGCCCTTCTGAGCTCGAAAATCGCTTCTATCTGGCGTTCTCTCGGGCTCGGGTGGGTCGGGCGATGCAGCAATGAGTACACGAGATGATCTGCATCAAACAGCGGATCTCCGAACCATTTGTCGCCGAATTCAACCGTTCTTTGGACATTCTCGAGCATTTCGAGATGCATCAGAAACAGGAGGGCGCCAAATATCGTGTGAATTCCGAGGCCTTGAAAGGTCGGGTCAAAGGTTTTCACATGTTCGATCAGGATTCTGATCGCGGTCCTGTCGGCGTCGAATTCAATGGCGTGATGGTGGCAGAACGCCAGGGTCTGCTCGTCATCTGGCCGCTCGATGTGTCCGTATTTTTCCATATAGGTGTGGTAGACGCGCTTGATTTCGTCGGGATCCCGCGTCAGAAGCCCGGCATTTGGTTTCTTTTCAAGCTGGTCGAAGTGGTTTGAAATGCAGTGCGCATACTCGTGGGCGAGTACGAAGAATTTGAAGCCTGCTTCGATACAGAGGCTGAGAACGGTCAGATCTTTATTTGAGTAGATTTCGTTGTAGACAATCTCTGACGGTCTGAGCTCGCCGGATGATATCACGGAGTAGAGCAGGAACAGGTCGACAATCTCCTTCTCGACCTTCCTGAAAATGGCCTTGTCGATTCGACCTCTGTCGAAATTCGTTGCGACGCCGTTGCTCGTTTGCAGGAACAGTGCTCGTCCGAGGGTTGTCGTCAGCAAAAAGGGCAGGAAGCGAAGGCCATCTTGCAGGATGATGCCGTGGTTGTCGTTCTCATCCTTTATCGCGAAGCCATTCAGGATGCTGACGGGAATGGTGCCGAGAACGGGATTGGTCAGGCGATATGTGAGCTCGGCTTTGATCGTTCGGTCGCTGATGTGCGTCGCACTGCGTGGCTTCAGCCTTGCCGCCGCTTTCTTGACGTCGTCAAATTGGGAGGCAATGCCGCCGAGAATAACGGGGTCCTGATACTTCGTCGTTCTGAATTGGCTCCAGAGCTCCTCCCGCTGCTGCAGAATTTGAGGATCAGTTTCTTCATCGCGACCTGCCATGTCGTGAGCGCTCTCGCTCAGATTGACAGGATCCCAGGCGTTCTTGAGTTTCTTTGTCTTCATCAAATCTATGGCGCGGGGAATGTCCGAGGGCTGCCTGCCGATGTGTTGGTAGCACCACGCCTGTAAGCCCTCGATACGATTGAGGACGCTTTCGGAATTTTCCATGTGAGCCATTCCTCTGAAAAGAATGTAACGCAATCCGCTGAATGTCGCCGGCAATCGTGGCGTTGAGGCCGGCGCGCTGCGCGCCTGGGGTCGTTCCAAATTTTGATGCCCGCCGGGTAAAGGGCTAAAAATCTTCGGCGGTATCGCTGGGAATATGGTGGGCCGGATAAAATCGGCCAGCTCGGCATCGTCTGGTTGGGGAGCGATTGACCAGGGCTATGCCGTTGTCACCAGTGCCTCGCACACGTCGATCGTATGTCAACCTGCGTGGTCGCGCGATCGATGATCCAGCGCGGGGACGGCCGCTGCATATGTGTCTTTTGGCGTTTCGTTGGGCCCAGGAGGGCTCAATCGAGGCCCCGGCACCGCTACGGATCGAGCTCCGTGTCCCAGTACAGATAATCGAGCCAGCTGTCGTGCAGGTAGTTCGGCGGAAACAGCCGGCCGTTTCTGTGCAGTTGGTGCACGGTCGGCGCATACGGTGTTTGCCGCGGAAACATGTGGGCCTGCTGCGGCGTCAGGCTGCCTTTGCGCAGGTTGCAGGGCGAGCACGCCGCGACGACGTTCTCCCAGGTGGTCTGGCCACCCTTGGAGCGCGGGATGATGTGGTCGAACGTCAGGTCGTCCGTCGAGGTGCAGTACTGGCAGGAAAACTTGTCGCGCAGGAAGACGTTGAAGCGGGTGAACGCCGGGTGCGTGGTCGGCTTGACGAACGACTTGAGCGAAACGACGCTCGGCAGCTTCATCTCGAAGGAGGGGCTGTGGACCGCGTGGTCGTAGTTGGCGACGATGTTGACGCGATCGAGGAACACCGCCTTGATCGCATCCTGCCACGACCAAAGCGAGAGCGGATAATAGCTGAGCGGTCGGAAGTCGGCATTCAATACCAGTGCCGGCCACCCGCCTTGTGGAACATGTGCGTTCAAGTAACGCTCCCAATGTCCCGATATCGCGGCGGCTCGATAGTCGAGGCGTCCCAATATCGACGTGTCCGGCTTCGCAGACGACGGGAGCGAGCGTGCTCTCAACGGCTGCGAAGCAGCATCGACTTCAGATACTACATGCAGCGTGACGGGATTGTGAAGACCGTTTGCGCAGGGCCGCCCTGCGATCCGGATCGGCGCAAAATGGGCGAAAAATCGCCGTGATCGCGGTGAAGGCTGTGTCGTGCGTTGCAGGCAGCGCCCTGTTCGGCGCAAGCTTTGGTCAGCGATTCGCGATGGGGCGCGAGGTGCTCAGCGGGACAGCTTTGCTGTCGCTCCGGTGCGCCTCGACGTGCGCCGTGCTGCAGCCTCCGGTGGCGGCGCGCCGGCGGATCGGGACGGCTCGGGCGGCAGCACGGCCTCGAACCCGGGCGCTTTAGCGACGCGGTAATAGGCCCAGAACAGATGGGCCGCGGCACCCCGCCAGGGCCGCCAGATGTCGCCGATCGCGGCCATCTGCTTCACCGTCGGCCGCTGTGGCAGCCCGAACGCGATCCGGATCGCTTCCTGGATCGCGAGATCGCCGGCCGGCCAGGCGTCGCCATGGCCGAGGCAGAACAGCAGATAGATGTCGGCGGTCCACGGGCCGATGCCGTGCAGTGCGGTCAGTGCGACGTGGGCGTCGTCGGCCGGTGTCTCGGCAAGCGCCTCGAGATCGAGCCGGCCCTTGGCGATCTCGCCGGCGATCAGCTTCAGCGTCTTGATCTTGGCGGCGGAGAGGCCGAGGCGGCCAAGCCGGTCGGCGCGGGCGCGGCGAATCGCATCCGGTTGCATCGGATCGAAGGCCGCGCTCACGCGCGCCCAGATCGCCGCCGCAGCCTTGGTCGAGAGCTGCTGGCCGCAGATCGCGGCGGCAAGGCCGGGAAAGCCTGGCGCGCGCTGGCGCAGCGCCGGCATGCCGGTCTGTGCGAGCAGCGGCTTGAGCCGCGCATCGTGCGCGGCCAGTGCGGTCAGCGCGCGTTCGAGATCGTCCTGGGAGCGCAGATGAGTGGTCATGGGGTCTGCAGCATGATGGGATTCCCGCGCGCCTGCAAATCATGGTGCGGGGAATTCGGTTGTCCGGCGGCGGTGCAGCGATCATAGTCGCTGCCATGTCGCTACCCGTTTTCCGTTTCGCACCGAGCCCGAACGGCTATCTGCATCTCGGCCATGCTTACTCTGCGCTGCTGAATTTCGATCTCGCCCGCCAGAGCGGCGGCACCTTTCTGCTGCGCATCGAAGACATCGACGCCACCCGCTGCCGGCCGGCGTTCGAGGCCGCGATCTGTGAGGATCTCGCCTGGCTGGGCATCGCGTGGCCGCAGCCGGTGCGGCGGCAATCCCAGCACATGGATGTCTATCGTGCGGTGATCGAGCGCCTCGACCGTGCTGGTCTTATCTATCCGGCGTTCGAGAGCCGGGCCGAGATCGTGCAGCGCGTGGCTGCCCGTGAAGCCGAGGGGCCGTGGCCGCGCGATCCCGACGGTGCGCCGCTCTATCCGGGCGACGGTCGGCATGACGCCGACACCGTGCGCGCCGCGAAGATGGCCGCGGGGGTGCCGTTCGCGCTGCGGCTCGACATGGCGGCGGCGATCAGTCGGGGCGGGGCGTTGAGCTGGCATGAGGACGGCGCCGGCCCGGGAGGCGAGACGGGCATGGTCAAAGCCCGGCCGGAGGCCTGGGGCGATGTCATCGTGGCCCGCAAGGAGACGCCGACCAGCTACCATGTCTCGGTCGTGGTCGATGACGCCCTGCAGGGGGTAACCGACGTGGTGCGCGGCCACGACCTGTTCTGGGCGACCAGCGTCCACCGGCTGCTGCAGGAACTGCTGGGCCTGCCGGCACCACGCTACCGGCACCATGGTCTCATCCGGGATGGGGGCGGCGACAAGCTGTCCAAATCGGCCCTGGCGCCGTCGTTGCGGGAACTACGGGCCGCGGGCGCAACCCCGGCCGACATCCGCGGCCGGGTCGGTCTTCCCCTTGCTTGAGTGCAAGGGCGTGGCGGGCGGGGGCCGGCGTGACTCCCCGTCCCCGGCCGTGCCAAAATGCGAGTCGGGACAGGGGATTAGACGGATGGCAGCCAGGTCGCGCTCACCGCGCCCGCAGACGCGCAAGGCGCGGCCGGCAACGAAGCCGCGCCGGGCCAAGGCGGTTGCGCGGGTGTCTCCGCGGTCCAAGGCGCGGGTGGTCGCCAAGGGAAATAAGGGGAACAAGGGACAGAAGAAGCAGGCCCGCGCCGCGCGGCCGGCGGCCGAAGCCCCCTCCCTGGTGGAAGCGGCGCTCGCCGCGTTTGCCCATGAGGTGCGGACCCCGTTGACCGGGATCCTGGCGGTCAGCGATCTGCTGGCGACCTCGGACCTCGATGTGCGTGAGCGGCGCTGGGCGGAGACCATCAAGGCCAGCGCCGATCATTTGTCGGCGCTGGCGACGCTGTTCGTGGACGCAGCCCGCAGCGGCCGGGCGGGGCTCGAGTTACGGCAGGATTTCTTCGATCTCGGCGCGCTCGCCCGGACCGCGGCCGACTCGCTCGCCGGCCGCGCCGCCGCCAGGGGGCTGCACGCGACGGTGCGGCTGCCCGACAAGCTGCCGGGGTTCATGATCGGCGATCCGGTGCGGTTGCGGGCGGCGCTGGAGAACCTGATCGACAATGCGGTCAAGTTCACCGAGCAGGGCTCCGTCGAGCTCAAGCTCAGCGTCGCGCGGTCGCGGCGCGAAACGGTTGCAGTGGCGTTCGCGGTGTCCGACAGCGGCATCGGCCTGTCGCTCGCCGAGATCAAGCGCCTGTTTCGTCCATTCTCGCAGGCCAATGTCGGGATTGCGGCGCGCTTCGGCGGCGCCGGCCTCGGGTTGTCGTCGGCGCGCCAGATCGCGCGGGCGATGGGCGGCGATATCACTGTGCAGCCGCGTCGCGGCGGCGGCACCACGTTCACGCTGACCGCGACGCTGGCGCGCGACACCGCGGGGCGAGCCGCCGATGTCGCCGCGGACGCGGAGGTTGCGCCTCATGCGGCCTTGCGCATTCTCAGCGTCGAGGACAACCCGTTCGGCCGCGTGGTGCTCAACACCATCCTGACCGAGCTTGGCCATCAGGCCGAGTTCGTCGGCGACGGCGAAGCCGCCCTTGCCCGCATCGGCAACGGCCGCTTCGATGCGGTGCTGATGGACATGGTGATGCCGGGGATCGGCGGGATCGAGACGATCCGGCGAATCCGGGCCTTGGAAAAGACGAGCTTGGAAAAAACGATCTCGGAAAAGACCGCAGGCCATCTCGCGATCATCGGCGTGTCCGGCCGCGGCGACGACGAAGGCGCCGCGCGCCAGGCCGGCGCCGATGCCTTTCTGCTGAAGCCTGTCAGTCCACGGGCACTGGCGACGGTGCTCAGCGAGGCGGTGCGCGGTCCGCGAGCCGCGACTTGATGATCGCGGCGTTCAATTCGCCGCCGTAGACGAAAATCGCGGCGATGAAATACAGGAACACCAGTGCGATCACCACCGAGGCGAGGCCGGCATAAGTGGTGACATAGTTGTTGGCGAAGCGCGCGAGATACTGGCCGAACACCATGCCGGAGACCAGCGAGGCGGCGATGGTGAAAACAATGCCCGGCAGGATCTGCATCAGCGTGCGCCGTCCGGCCGGCAACCAGACATGCAGGATGAACAGCGCCAGGATCAGCGCCAGCACGGCGATGCCGTAGCGCGCCACGTTGAGCATGTGGGCATTGGTCTCGATCATCAGCGGGAAATGCCGCCGCGCCGCGGCGATGATCAGCGGTCCGAGCACGATCAGGAACGACAGCGCCAGCGACACCACGGCGGCGATCAGGGTGTAGCCGATGGATTCCAGCCGCAGCCAGTACCAGCGGCGGGTCTCCACCATACCATAGGCGCGGTTGAGGCCGACACGCAGGCTCTCGACGCCGTTGGAGGCGAAGTAGATCGCGAGCACGAGGCCGACGGTCAGCGCGTCGCCGCGGGTTGTCGTCAGCACGTCATGAATTTCGCCCGACAGCGCGTCGGCGACCTGGGTCGGCCAGGTCTGCAGCAGCAGCGCCGCGGCCTGGTCGGCGAGCTCCTTGGAGCCGAGAAAGCCGGCGAGCGATGTGATGACGATGAGAAAGGGAAACAGCGCCATCAACGCCGACAGCGCGATATGGCTGGCAATCGCCCAGCCGTCGTCGGCGAGGAACGTGTAGAACGCATCCAGCCCGATGTGAACGACGTCCCGAAGCTGCTTCACCGCGCACCCTGCAAGGGGAGTTCGAACCGACGCCGCAGACATGAGTGATTGCGGCGGCGATGGCAAGGGCCATCACGCCCAAGGGCTATCACACGAAGGGCTATCACACTGATGGCGCCCGACGCGCGAGGATGATATGAACCGCCGATGACAACGTTTCTCAGCCATATCCTGCTTCCCGTCGCCGTGGCCGCTGTCGCCGTGGTGCTGCTGCTCGGCCTCGTCAACATGATGCGCGGCGGCTCGCCCAATACGTCGCAGCGGTTGATGCGGCTGCGGGTGCTGCTGCAGTTCGTCGCCATCGTCATCGCCATGACGGCGGTGTGGGTGATGGGACGCTGACACGGCTGCCCCGGTTCGCCGGCGATTGGACAGCATGCAGGCCGGCGCGCACGACGCAAGGATCAAAGGCATCGGACGCTAGCATCGAACGAGGGTCCCCATGGTTGTCCTGAACCGGATCTATACCCGTACGGGAGACGACGGCACCACGGCGCTCGGCACCGGTGAGCGGCGGCCGAAATACGATCTGCGCGTCAGCGCCTATGGCACGGTCGACGAGACCAATGCGGCGATCGGCGTGGTGCGCCTGCATCTCGCCGAGCAGTCCGAGCTCGACGCGATGCTCGGGCGAATCCAGAACGACCTGTTCGATCTCGGGGCGGACCTCGCGGTCCCTGCACGCGACGGCAAGGCGGAGCGGCTGCGGGTGCTGTCGAGCCAGGTCGACCGGCTGGAGGCCGACATCGATCGTCTCAACGCAGACCTCGCGCCGCTGACGTCGTTCGTGCTCCCGGGCGGCTCCGCACCGGCCGCATACCTCCATGTGGCGCGCACCATATGCCGCAGAGCGGAACGCAATGTGGTCGAGCTGGCGGCGAGGCCGGACGAGCCGGTCGGCGAGCCGGCGATCAAGTATTTGAATAGGCTCTCGGACTTTCTGTTCGTCGCCAGCCGTTTCGTGAACGACCGCGGGGCGCGGGACGTGCTTTGGATCCCCGGCCAGAACCGCTAAAATCGCGCCGGGTTCCAGCGTTCGCGCGTTGACCGGGGTGGACGGGACCATTAGGTTCCGCCGCCAACAGCTCAAGAGAAAGGGGACCGATGAAGGTTTTGGTGCCGGTAAAGCGGGTCGTTGATTACAACGTCAAGATCCGCGTCAAGAGCGACGGGTCGGGCGTCGAGCTCGCCAACGTCAAGATGTCCATGAATCCGTTCGACGAGATCGCCGTCGAGGAAGCCCTGCGCCTCAAGGAGGCCGGCAAGGCGACCGAGGTGGTCGTGGTGTCGATCGGTCCGGCGCAGGCATCGGAAACCATCCGCACCGGTCTTGCGATGGGCGCCGACCGCGGCATCCTCGTCAAGGCCGACGGCACGGTCGAGCCGCTCGCCGTGGCCAAGATCCTCAAGGCGGTCGCCGACGAGGAGAAGCCGGGGCTCATCATCCTCGGCAAGCAGGCGATCGACGACGATTCCAATCAGACCGGCCAGATGCTGGCCGCGCTGCTGAACTGGTCGCAGGCGACCTTCGCCTCGAAGCTCGAGGTCGACGGCAGTGACTTCAAGGTCACCCGTGAGGTCGACGGCGGCCTGCAGACCGTCAAGGTCAAGGGCCCGGCGATCGTCACCACGGATCTTCGTCTCAACGAGCCGCGCTACGCCAGCCTGCCCAACATCATGAAGGCGAAGAAGAAGCCGATCGCCGAGAAGGCGGCCGCCGACTACGGCGTCGACCTCACGCCGCGCCTCGAGATCGTCAAGACAGCCGAACCCGCGGGCCGCAAGGCCGGCGTCAAGGTCGCCTCGGTGGCCGAACTGGTGTCGAAGCTGAAGAACGAAGCCGGGGTTCTGTGATGACAACGCTGCTGATTGCCGAACACGACAACGCGTCGATCAAGGACGCGACCAACAAGGCGCTGACGGCGGCCGCGGCGCTCGGCGCCGAGGTGCATGTGCTGGTGGCCGGCGACAACGCCAAGGGCGCGGCGGACGCTGCCGCCAAGCTCGCTGGCGTCACCAAGGTGCTGCTCGCCGACAACGCCGCCTACGCGCACGACCTCGCCGAGCCGCTGGCCGCGCTGATCGTGTCGCTCGGAGGCTCCTATGACGCGTTCGTCGCCCCGGCGACCTCGCGCTATAAGAACGTGATGCCGCGCGTCGCCGCCCTGCTCGACGTGATGCAGGTGTCGGAGATCACCAAGGTGGTGGCCCCCGATACGTTCGAGCGGCCGATCTATGCCGGCAATGCGATCCAGACCGTGAAGAGCAAGGACGCCAAGAAGGTCATCACCGTGCGGACGTCGACGTTCGCGGCAGCGGGCGAGGGCGCCGGCGCGGCGGTCGAGGCCGTCAACGCGGCGGCTGATCCGGGCCTGTCCAGCTTCGTCGGCGAGGAGGTCGCCAAGAGCGACCGTCCGGAACTGACCTCGGCCAAGATCATCGTGTCCGGCGGCCGCGCCATGCAGAGCCGCGAGAACTTCGCCAAGTACATCGAGCCGCTCGCCGACAAGCTCGGCGCCGGGGTCGGCGCCTCGCGCGCCGCGGTCGATGCGGGCTACGCCCCGAACGACTGGCAGGTCGGCCAGACCGGCAAGGTGGTCGCGCCGGAGTTGTATATCGCGATCGGCATTTCCGGTGCGATCCAGCATCTCGCCGGCATGAAGGACTCCAAGGTGATCGTCGCCATCAACAAGGACGAGGAGGCGCCGATTTTCCAGGTCGCTGACTACGGCCTCGTGGCAGACCTCTACCAGGCGGTCCCGGAACTGACCGACGAGCTGGCCAAGCTCGGTCGCTAAGCGATCCAGCAAGCCCGTCCGCGCCCATGGCGCGGGCGGGTGCGCGTCCGGCTTCACGAGGCCGGCGCGATTCGGAAGGCTGGCGGCAGCCGCCGCGGCTGGCCTGCGCATCGGGCGCCCATCGCCCCGATCCCTGACCCGGTATCCGGGCTGCATGCCCTTCAGAGGGCACGGGCGGGGGTGTTCTCCGCAAACGTTCCATGTAAGATAGGCCCGCTTCGCCGCGATGTGCGTGGCGCGATGGCCGGTGAGAAGGCGAAATGGCGGTGACTGTCAAGAAGATCGGTGTGATCGGTTCGGGCCAGATGGGCAACGGGATCGCACATGTATCGGCGCTGGCCGGGTTCGATGTGATCCTCAACGATGTCTCAGCCGATCGCGTCAAGTCGGCGCTGGCCACCATCAACGGCAACCTGTCGCGGCAGGTCGCCCGCAAGCACATCTCCGACGACGCCCGCAAGCAGGCGCTGGACCGGATCCGGGCTTCGGAGAGCCTCGACGACCTCGCCGACTGCGATCTCGTGATCGAAACCGCAGTCGAGAAGGAGGACGTCAAGCGCAAGATCTTTCATGATGTGTGCGCCGTCCTGAAGCCCGAAGCGATCGTCGCCTCCAACACCTCCTCGATCTCGATCACGCGCCTTGCCGCCTCGACCGATCGACCGGAAAAGTTCATCGGCATCCACTTCATGAATCCGGTTCCGGTGATGGAACTGGTCGAGCTGATCCGCGGCATCGCCACTGACGACACCACCTTCGATACCGCGAAGGAGTACGTCAGCAAGCTCGGCAAGCTGGTGGCGGTGTCGGAGGATTTCCCCGCCTTCATCGTCAACCGCATCCTGTTGCCGATGATCAACGAGGCGATCTACACGCTCTATGAAGGCGTCGGCAATGTCGAGGCGATCGATGCGGCGATGAAGCTCGGCGCCCATCATCCGATGGGGCCGCTGGAGCTCGCCGACTTCATCGGCCTCGATACCTGCCTGTCGATCATGCAGGTGCTGCACGAAGGGCTCGCCGATTCCAAGTATCGGCCATGCCCGCTGCTGGTGAAGTATGTCGAGGCCGGCTGGCTCGGCCGCAAGACGCAGCGCGGGTTCTACGACTACCGCGGCGACAAGCCGGTGCCGACGCGCTAAGCGGCGGTCACGGCCCGGCGACTCCAAGATTCCCGACCATTCGCTCCATTGCTGCGGCCCGTAACGTTTGTTGCGGGGGGGGGCGTGCCGTGACGTTCGGACGCAGATTGTGGCCGGCCGACGCTAACCTTTCTTAACTATCGCGGCCTAGGGTGCCAGCGGAAGTGATGGAGTGGCGTATGGATATGGGTCTGGTGATGGCTGCGATGAGCGCGCAGACCGCGAATCTGCAGAGCAATGTCGCCATGCGCATGATCAAGATGAATAACGACTCGCAGGCCGAGGCGGCGCAGGTGCTGCTCGGGGCCGCGGTCAATAGCGCGTCCCAGGCCAATCTCGCCGCCGGCGTCGGCGGCCGGCTCGACATCTCGGCCTGAACCACCCGCCAGCGGGGGCGGCGGGCAGCCCATCAGGATCGTGAGCGCACCGGCAGCCACAGCTCCATGCCGCCCAGCCCGGTCGCCGGGTCGAACGCATCGCCATAGCTTTCCAGCAGGTCCGGCGCATCCTCGCCATCCGCGATCTCCTGGCCCGAGCCAGGCAGCCAGTCGCGCAGGATCGCAGCCATCGTCTCGTTGAAGCGCGTCGCATGCAGCCGGTGGGGAAAAACCGCCCAGGTGCGCGGCGGAAGCAGCACGGTGGTGAACCCGTCTGGCAGGCCGTCGGTGGCGGCGACCTCGACCCCGGCGATGTAGTCGAACCGCGCCGCATTCCCGAACATGCCGAAGCAGACGCCATAAGCGATCGCGCCGACCTGTCCGGGGATCCGGCCGATCATCGGCCCGAGCCGCTGCCACTGGGCGCCGATACCCTGCTTGAAGCGGTCATCAGAGAACGCGTAGCTCTCGCGAAAGCCGGCGATCAGGCGGCGTCCGGTCGTCTCGAAGCGCGGCGCGCCGAGCGCCGCCGAAGGCTCGCTCATGACGTTCCTCCCCTTCGCCGTCAGCCCATGTCCTTCGTTGCAGCCTGGTCCAGCACCGACAAGATGTTGCCTGCCGGATCCTTGAACCAGGCGATCGCCGGGCCGTTGCCGCGCGAGATACCCTTGGCATCGGTCTTGAGGCCGGGCATGTCGTAGATCTCGAACTGCACGCCGCGTCCGGCGAGTGCGTCGACCGCTGCGTCGACGTCGGGGACCGGGAAGTTCAGGACGGTGAAGCTCGCCGGCGCATGGTTGGGCTTGGGATAGATCAGCACGTCGGCGCCGCTGCCGAGGTGCAGCGTCAGCATGCCGTGATGCTCGGACACATTGAGGCCCAGGATGCGGCCGTAGAAGTCCCGGCTCTTCGCCACGTCGTCGGTGGAAAAGCCGCCGAACGCCTTGCTTGTCGTCAACATGGTGGACCTCCCGAGATTGCTGATTTGAGAGCCCCCTCGGCGCGGCGCGCGCGCCACACCGTATCGTTCGCCGCCGACGGCTACATTGCGATCAGCACCTTGAAGCCGCCGAAGAACATGCGCTTGCCGTCGAACGGCAGGGCTTTCGGGTTCATCATTTTTGCAAGGCGTGGATCGCTCATCACCTTGGCATTGACACGGTCGCGATCCCGGCGCGACTTGTAGACGATCCAGGAGAACACCACCGTCTCGCCCGCCTTGAGCTTGACGCTCTGCGGGAACGAGGTGAGCCTGCCCGTCTTTACATCGTCGGCGATGCACTCGTGGTAGCTGATCGCGCCGTGCTCCCGCCAGACCTTGCCGGCCTTGCGGGACATGCTGCGATAGGCCGCAAGGTTCTTCTTCGGCAACGGCAGAACAAATCCGTCGACATACATGGAGATGGTCCTCCCGAGTGGGCCTCAGGGATACCCTGAGGCCGAGCGTATCGCGGCTGCCGTGTCAGGCAGCCGCGCGCCGCAGTTCGGCGATGTCGAGCTTGATCATGGTCATCATCGCCGCGGCGACGCGGCCGCCGGTCTGGGGATTGCTCATCAGTTCGCCCATCATCGACGGCACCACCTGCCAGGACAGCCCGAACTTGTCCGTGAGCCAGCCGCAGCGCTGCGGCGTGCCGCCGGTCAACAGGTTGTCCCAGTAGTGGTCGATCTCGTCCTGGGTGTCGCAGTTGATCAGCAGCGAAACCGCGGGCGTGAACTTGTACTGCGGGCCGCCATTGATCGCGATGAACGGGTTGCCGTTGAGCTCGAACGCCACCACCATCACTGAGCCCTTCGGGCCTGGTCCCGCGTCGCTGTAACGTGAAATCGATGTGATCTTCGAATCCCTGAAAATCGACGTGTAGAAATTCGCGGCTTCTTCGGCATTGCCGTCGAACCAGAGCGAGGTGGTGATCTTGGACATGCGGTTGTCTCCTGTGGGACAGGTCAGTCGAGTTCCGACGGCCGGCTATCAGGCGGCGGCTGGTTGCCGCGCCGGATAGGGATCGCGCCATGCGGGCAGGGCGGCGAGGCCGGCGTGCCAGCGCGCGATGTTGGGAAACTCTGCCAGCGGAATGTGCGCGGCCTCGGCGTAGGGCAATCCCGTCGCCAGTGCGAAGTCGGCGACCGTCAGGTCGTCGCCGGCCACGGCGCTACGATCGCGCAGATGCGCGTCGAGGACGGCGGCGTTGCGGCGGAAGAAGTGGGTCGCTTCCTCGACCGTGGCGGTGTCGGTTGGCCCCATGCCGATGTGCGGCTTGATCAGGTACTCGAAGTACAGTGTGCCGGTGTGGCGGCTGAAGTGCTGCGCATTCCAGCTCAGCCAGCGCATCACCTCGATCTGCTGCGCGCCGTCGTTCGGCCACAGCTCGGAACCGGCCTTGCGGGCGAGATGACACATGATGGCATCCGACTCCCACAACGTCATGTCGCCGTCGACCAGCGCCGGGACGCGGCCGTTGGGGTTGATGGCGAGAAACTCGGGGCTGCGCTGCTCACCTTTGCCGAGGTCGACGTGAACGTAGGTGACCGGCAGCTCGAGGTATCTGGCGACGGCGCAGGCTTTGCGGTTGTTGAAGGTCTCTGCATAGAACAGCTTCATGGTGGTATCCCTTGTTGCTTCCCTTAAGGGGGTGTCAGGCGAACATCTTCTCGAGCTTGTCGAGCGTGCCGGTCCAACCGCGCTGGTGTCCGTCACGCGCGGCCTCATCGAAGAACTGGCCGTGATTGAGGGTCAGCAGTGAGCCGTTGCCGTCGGGCCTGATGGTCACGGTGACCACCGAGACGCGCTCCGGGGTCGAGTGCCAGGCCCAGCTGAACACCAGGCGCTGGTCGGCCACGACCTCGCGGTACTGCCCGCCGACCTCGTGATACTCGCCGTCGGCCGTGGTGAAGCTGATGCGGAAGCTGCCGCCGATCCGCACATCCATGTCGGCCTTCACCGAACCGGGCACGGTCTCCGCCGGACCGAACCAGTGGATTATTTTTTCCGGGTCGATCCAGGCGGCGAAGACTTTGGCGGGGTCGGCGTTGAGACGGCGGGCGAGGGTGAGACTTGGTTGGGTGAGCATGAATCGTCCTCAATAAAGTTGGCCAGGCGATCAAGCGCCGCGGTCCAGAAGCGCTGGTAACGAGCGAGCCATTCCATCGCCTCCTCCATGGGGGCAGCGTTCAGCCGGCACACGACGGTGCGGCCGGTCTTGGTGCGGGTGACGAGGCCGGCGTCCGTGAGCACGTCGAGGTGCTTCATCACCGCGGGCAGCGACATCGGCAGTGGCTTGGCCAGCTCGCTGACCGATATGCCGTCCCGCGCCTCCAGCCGGGCGAGCAGTTCCCGGCGGGTCGGGTCGGACAAGGCCGCGAAAGTGCGATCGAGAGGGGCAGCTTGATAGTAAACCATGTGGTTAAGTATAGGGACGTGGATGCCCGCGTCAAGAGGGCTCTCGACGCGGGCGGAGCGGGAAACGCGGAGTGTTTACGGCTTGAGAGCCGCCTGGATCAGCTTGATGGCGTCGTCGCTCGCCCATTCGGCTGGTCCGGCAATCGTGGCGATCTCGCAGCCATTGCCGTCGACCAGCACGGAGGTCGGCATGCCTAGTGCTCGGCCGATGCCCTTAAGCTCCTGAAATACTTTTGCTTTCTGATCGAAGAAATAGGCCAGGCGCGACAGCCCGGTCTCTTTCAGGAAGGCCTTTGGCTTGTCCGGATCGCGGGTGTCGATGTTGATCGCCACCACCTCGAAGTCCGGCCCGCCGAGTTTGGCCTGCAGCTCGTCGAGCGCCGGCATTTCCTTGCGGCAGGGCACGCACCAGGTCGCCCACAGGTTGACCAGCACAGTCCTGCCGCGCCAGTCGGACAGCTTTTTCTGCTCGCCGGTTCCGGTCTCGAAGGCGAGGTCGGGAATCTTCAGGGGCGCCGAGGCCATGGTCAACGCGGCGACCTCGCCATGGGCCAGCGGCGCGATCTTGCGCGACAGCGTCACCGCCGGCCGGCAGGCCGGATCGCCCGATCCATTGCGCATCAGGCCGCCGATCCCGTATATCCCCGCGAACCCGATTACGGCGCCGACGGCGATGGCGCCGAGCACCATCGGGATGCGCCGGGTGGTTTTCCGAGACGGCTGTTCGGTGGCGGGTGCTTTGTCTTCAGTCATGGTCTCTCTTCGCGCCGGCAGGCTTTCGGGTGATTGTCCGGCGAATACAACGAGTGGTTTGCGATGAGCAATAAGATGTGGGGCGGTCGCTTCGCTGAAAGCCCCGATGCGATCATGGAGGAAATCAACGTCTCCATCGACGTCGACCGGAACCTCTATGCGCAGGACATCACTGCGTCAAAGGCGCACGCTGCCATGCTCGCCGCTCAAGGCATCATTTCGGCGAACGATGCAAAAAACATCGGCAAGGGTCTAGACACGATTTTGTCAGAAATCACCAAGGGTGATTTCACCTTCAAGCGGGCGCTCGAGGACATTCACATGAATGTCGAGAGCCGCCTCAGCGAACTGATCGGGCCGGCCGCCGGCCGCCTGCACACGGCGCGGTCGCGCAACGACCAGGTCGCTACCGATTTCCGCCTCTATGTCCGCGACGTCATCGACGAGACCGATGCCGCGCTCGCCGCCTTCCAGCTGGCGCTGGTCGAGCGGGCGATCGAGCACGCCGGAACCGTGATGCCGGGGTTCACCCATCTGCAGACCGCTCAGCCCGTCACCTTCGGTCATCATCTCATGGCCTATGTGGAGATGGCCGCACGCGATCGCGGCCGCTTCCGCGACGCCCGCAAGCGCCTGAACGAAAGCCCGCTGGGAGCGGCCGCGCTCGCCGGCACCTCGTTCCCGATCGACCGCCAGATGACGGCCAAGGCGCTCGGCTTCGACCGGCCGATGGCCAATTCGCTCGATGCGGTGTCCGATCGTGATTTCGTGCTCGAGGTGCTGGCGGCGGCGTCGATCGCGGCGATGCATCTGTCGCGCTTTGCCGAGGAGATCGTGATCTGGACCTCGCCGCTGGTCGGCCTGGTGCGGTTGTCGGACAAGTTCACCACCGGCTCCTCGATCATGCCGCAGAAGCGCAATCCCGATGCCGCCGAGCTGGTGCGCGCCAAGACCGGCCGCGTGATCGGCGCGCTCAACGGCCTGCTGATCGTGATGAAGGGGCTGCCGCTCGCCTATCAGAAGGACATGCAGGAGGACAAGCAGGGCGCCATGGAGGCGTTCGCCGCGCTGTCGCTGGCGATTCGCGCGATGACCGGCATGGTGCGCGATCTCGCGCCCGACGCGGCGCGCATGCGGGCGGCCGCCGGCGACGGCTATGCCACCGCGACCGACCTTGCCGACTGGCTGGTGCGGACGCTGAAGATGCCGTTCCGTGAAGCTCACCACGTCACCGGACGGATCGTCGGCCGCGCCGCGGCGGACGGTGTCGCCCTGCACGAGGTGCCGCTCAAGGTCATGCAGGAGATCGAGCCCAAGATAACCCGCGAGGTGCTCGGTGTGCTCTCGGTCGACAGCTCGGTGAAGAGCCGGACGAGCTTTGGCGGCACCGCCCCCAAGAACGTCCTGGCGCAGGCCAAGGGCTGGCTCAAGCGGCTGGAAAAAGAGCAAAATTCGGGCTGAGCGAGGAAAAAATCGCAAGGCCGCGGGGCTCGCCAAAACCGGGCGATCTCTGTAAGGTCCGCCGGCATTGCGCGCATTGTGGGCGGACGCCCGCGAGCGCTGCGGCGATGCGCCAGAACCGGGGTGCTCCGAGCCAGGATACTCCGATCAGGATACTTCGATCAGGATACTTCGCTTAGGATACCAGGGAATTCGATCGTGAATCGTACGTCTGATTTCAGTTCCTCGAAGGTCGCGCTGATCCTGCTGGCGGTCGCGGCGCTGTCGCTCGGCGCCTGCGGGCGCAAGAGCGGGCTGGATCTGCCGCCGAGCGCGTCTGCGGCGCCGACGGCGCCCAACGCACCGGAATCTCATGCGAACTCCGCGGGTGATTCGCTGTTCGGCTCCCCCGCGGCCTCGGAGCGGCTGGGGAACGTGCCCAAGGGGCCGAAGAAAACCACGATCCTCGATCCGATTCTGGACTAGTTCGCCGGCCCGACATCGCGTCCGTTGTCGCGGCAGGATCGCCGCGGACGCGCCGCCGGGCCACCTCATGCCGGTCGTGTCACCTTGATGGCGGCCGGCGCGTTTTCTTTGCGGGACCGTGCTGCGCCATGCATCACTTCGACTATCGCAACGGCGTGCTTCATGCTGAAGGCGTCGACCTTGCCATGCTCGCGGCCGAGGTCGGCACGCCGTTCTACTGCTATTCGACTGCGACACTGGAGCGGCACTTCCGCGTGTTCGCCGACGCCTTCGCCGATGTGAAGGCGACCGTGTGCTACGCCATGAAGGCCAATTCCAACCAGTCGGTGCTGCGCACGCTGGCGCGGCTCGGCGCCGGCGCCGACGTGGTGTCGGGCGGCGAGATGCGCCGCGCGCTCGCGGCCGGCATCCCGGCGAAGAAGATCGTGTTCTCCGGTGTCGGCAAGACCGCGGCCGAGCTGCGTGCCGCGCTCGATCACGACATCTTCTGCATCAACGTGGAATCCGAGCCCGAGCTCGAGTTGCTGTCGGCCATCGCAACATCGCTCGGTCGCGAAGCGCGGATCTCGGTGCGCGTCAATCCCGACGTCGACGCCAAGACCCATGCCAAGATCGCGACCGGCAAGTCCGAGAACAAGTTCGGCATCCCGATCAGCCGCGCGCGCGAGGTCTACGCCCGAGCTGCGCGGCTGCCCGGCATCCGCGCGACCGGCGTCGACATGCACATCGGCAGCCAGATTACCGACCTGCAGCCGATGGCGGATGCGTTCGCGCTGCTCGCGGATTTCGTGCGTGCGCTGCGCGCCGACGGCCATGTCATCTCGCATGTCGATTTCGGCGGCGGCCTCGGCATCCCCTACCATGCCGACCGTCCCGCGCCGCCGCTGCCGACGGCGTATGCCGACATCGCCAAGCGCGCGGTGCGCGACCTCGACGTCGAATTGTTGTTCGAGCCGGGCCGGCTGATCGTCGGCAATGCCGGCATCCTGGTGACGCAAGTGCTGTATATGAAGCACGGCGACGCCAAGAACTTCGTCGTGATCGACGCGGCCATGAACGATCTGATCCGCCCGACGCTGTACGAGGCGCATCACGACATCCTGCCGGTGCGGCAGCCGGCCGTGGGTGCGCCGACCATCGTCGCCGACGTCGTCGGCCCGGTGTGCGAAACCGGTGATTATCTTGCGCTCGACCGCACGCTGGTCGAGCCGAAGGCCGGCGACCTTTTCGCGATCATGACCGCGGGGGCCTATGGCGCCGTGCAGGCCGGCACCTACAACACCCGCGCGCTGGTGCCGGAAGTGCTGGTCAGGGGCGACCAGCATGCGGTCGTGCGCCCGCGTATCGAGGTCGAGGCGCTGATCGCGCTTGACCGGCCGGCGCCCTGGCTGGATTGAGCGCGCGGCCTCAGGCTTTCGGTGCGACGTCGAGCCGCGCCACCCAGCCTTCGAGATCCGGCCGCGGCGCCGGGTAGCGCCTGAGCACGTCCGGATCGTGGCCGGGCACGATGTGCTGCGCAGACGCCGCCAGCGCTTTCAGCGTGTCGTAGCCCGCGACCACGGCCTCCGCGTCAAAGACGATCGGAAACACCCGCCGCTCGGTGAGATGGCTGTAGAGGTGGCTGGCGTCCGAGGCGAGCACCACGGGTCCGCGTGCGGTCGTCACACGGACGCTCTGCAATCCCTTGGAGTGGCCGCCGATGCGGTGCACGGTGATGCCCGGTGCGATCGTGCCGTCGCCGTCGTGGAAGGTGACGCGATCGGTGAACACCTTGTGCACTATGGCGGCGACGTCGTCAGCCTCGAAGGCGACGCGCATTCCCGCATCGCACATGCAGCGGCCGGTGGCGAAGTGCATCTCGCACTCCTGCAGATGATACCGTGCTCGTGGGAACAGGTCGTAGTTGCCGGCGTGATCGTAGTGCAGGTGGGTGATGACGACGTCGCTGACATCGTCGGGCTGGATGCCGGCCGCTTGCAGCCCTTCAGCGATGGGCTTGAGCAGGGTGCGTCCGCGCTTCCTCGCCATGGCTGCGTCGAAGCCGGTATCGACGACAATGGTACCGTGCTCGCCCTTGATCGCCCACACGTAGAAATCGAGCGCCTGGGAAGCCTCGTGCGGATCGCCGCCAATGTAGTTCTGCGCCGCATTGCGGCCGTCGTGGCGGGCGTAGCGGATGGCATAGATCTCGTGCGTCGATCCGGTCATGGCATTCCTCTGCTGCAACCGCGCCAGCTTTAGCGCGGCTTAAATCGCTTCGTCACGCTCTTGTGAGCGTGCGTGCGCGGTTCTGGGCCACCGTTTGCGGATGGCTGCCTTTCCCGCGGAAGCGCCGCCTTCTGGCACGGAACTGGCATCGGGTGCGGAGGCGGCGCGGAGGATGTTTGATGTGGGCAGCGGCGCGGGGCCGGCGATCCGCCGTGCCTCATTGCCGCCGCCGTGCTAGGCTGACCTGTCGGTATTCCAGGAGACCGGTTTGACGCCATCGCCCCCAGACGCCCCGGATACGGCGCAGCTTCGCCTGGCGCAGGCGCTGCAGCGGGCGAGCTGGGCGATCGCCTGGGAGCGGCTGTGGCCGCATCTCGCGCGGGTCCTGACGGTCATTGGTCTGTTTCTCGCGGTGTCATGGGCAGGCCTGTGGCTGGCGCTGCCGTTTACCGGGCGGATGATCGGCGTCGGCCTGTTCACCGTGCTGGTCATTGCCGCGCTGGTGCCGCTGGTGCGGTTTCGCTGGCCGACCCGCGATGACGCGCTGCGCCGGCTCGACCGCGGCGCCGGCATTCCTCACCGTCCCGCCACCGCGCTGACCGACACCTTGCAGTCGGCGGATCCGGTGGCGCAGGCGCTGTGGCAGGCCCAGCGCGAGCGTACACTCGCCGCGCTCAAGCGCATTCGCGCCGGCCTGCCGTCGCCGCGTCTTGCGCTCCACGATCCGTGGGCGCTGCGCGGGCTGGTCGTCGTGCTGATGGTGGCGACGTTCGTCGCGGCGGCTGGCGAGCGGACGGTACGGGTTGCCTCCGCTTTCGACTGGAACGGCTTCCTGGCTTCGCCCGACATCCGGATTGACGCCTGGGTCACTCCGCCGGCCTACACCGCGCGGCCTCCGGTGATCCTGTCGGCCACCGGCGGCCGGGAGGTGCCGGGCGCATCCGAGGCGGGCGTGCTGTCTGTGCCGGCCGGCAGTACGCTGATCGTGCGCACCAGCGGCAGCAGGCTGGATATCGCCGTCACCGGCGGTGTCACCGAGGCGGCGGCGGAGGATGCGCTCAAAGATACCCCCAAGGATACGCCCAAGGATACGCCCAAGGGGGCGACCGAGCGCCGCTTCACCATTGCCACCGACGGCAGCGCCCATGTCCGCAGCCCGTCCGGGCAGCCGGTGTGGACCTTCAAGACGCAGTCCGATCACCCGCCGACCATCTCGCTCGCGAAGGATCCCGAGCGCCAGGCGCGCGGCGCGCTGCTGCTCGCCTACAAGATCGAGGACGACTACGGCGTCACCGAAGCCCACGCGCAGTTCGCTGCCCAGCCAGGGGCTGCGCCGACCGGCGGCGAGGCGGCAACACCGGTCCGGCCGCTGTTCGATCCACCGCAGTTTCCGCTCGTGCTGCCGAATGCACGGACCCGCAACGGCGTCGGCCAGACCGTCAAGGATCTCAGCGAGCATCCTTTTGCGGGCGCCGAGGTCACGCTGACGCTCAGCGCGCGCGACGAAGCCGGCAATGAGGGGCGCAGCGAACCCTTCACCATGCGCCTGCCGGAGCGGGTGTTCGCCAAGCCGTTGCCGCGCGCCCTGATCGAGCTGCGCCGGATGCTGGCGCTCGATGCCAACCAGAACGGGCAGGTGTATGCCGCGCTTGAGGCGCTGATGATTGCGCCGGAGGCGTTCATGCCCGAGCTCGGGCAATATCTCGGCCTGCGCAGCGTGACGGCGCAGCTCGACCGCGCCCGCACCGACAACGATCTGCGCGAGGTGGTGGCGAGCCTGTGGGCGCTGGCGGTAGCGATCGAGGACGGCAACATCTCCGATGTGGAGAAGGCGCTGCGCGCCGCGCAGGACGCCCTCAAGCAGGCGCTGGAGCGCGGCGCCAGCGACGAGGAGATCAAGAAGCTCACCGAGCAGTTGCGGGCGGCGCTCGACAACTACCTGCGGCAGCTCGCCGAGCAGCTCAAGAACAATCCGCAGCAGCTCGCCCGTCCCCTCGATCCGAACACCAAGATGCTGCGGCAGCAGGATCTCAATGCCATGATCGAGCGCATGGAGCGGCTGTCACGCTCCGGCGACAAGGATGCCGCGCGGCAGCTGCTCGACCAGCTGCAGCAGATGCTGGAAAACCTGCAGATGGCGCAGCCCGGCCAGGGCGAGAGCGACATGGACCAGGCGATGAACGAGCTCGGCGACGTCATCCGCAAGCAGCAGGCGCTACGCGACCGCACCTTCAAGCAGGGCCAGGATTCGCGGCGCGACCGCATGCGCGGCCAGCAGGGCGACCAGAATGCGATGAACGACCTCCGCCAGGACCAGCAGGCCCTGCGCGACCGCCTGAAGAAGCTGCTCGACAACCTCAACAAGCAGGGCATGGGGCCGCAACAGCGCGGCCAGAACGGCGAGCAGGGCCAGCAGGGACAACAAGGCCAGGGCGGCGATGACGCGGGGGGGCTCGACGACGCCGATACGGCCATGGGCGATGCCGACGGCCGGCTCGGCGAGGGCAATGCCGACAGCGCGGTGGATGCCCAGGGGCGGGCGCTGGACGCGCTTCGCCGCGGTGCCGAACAGCTCGCCCAGGACATGCAGCAGCAGATGGGCGACGGCCAGGGCGATACGCCGGGCAATCGCGTCGGGCGCCAGGAAGGCAGCGGCCGCGACAGCGATCCCCTGGGACGGCCCCTGCGCGGCCGCGAGCATGCGGATGACTATTCGGTCAAGATTCCGGGCGAGATCGATGTCCAGCGCGCCCGCCGGATCCTGGAGGAGCTGCGCCGGCGCCTTGCCGATCCTCAGCGGCCTCAGGTCGAGCTCGATTACATCGAGCGTCTGCTGAAGGATTACTAGCGTGCTGAACGCGAAGTTCCTGCGGTCGCGCGGCAGGCTCTTTCAGGAACTTCGCGTTCAATAAGCACGCTAGAATTATTGAAGTTGCTAGTGTCCTGATCGCTTCGCAAGTTCGTATGGAGGTCGTCGAGAATGCGACGAACTTGCGAAGCGGGACACTAGCGGGGTCTCAGGCTGGACGGCCGTTGCGTGATGCGAGGGCCTTGGCGACCGCCGCGCGGATGTCCGCCACCGAGAACGGCTTGGTCACCACGTCGTGGACGATCGCCTCCAGCCCCGACGCGCGCTCGCGCTGGTCGGCAAAGCCGGTCATCAGCAGGATGGTGAGATCGGGAAAGTCGCGCGCGACCGTCAGGGCCAGCGCGATGCCGTCCATGATCGGCATCTTGATGTCGGACAGCAGCAGGTCGAAGCCGCCGTTGTCGCGGCTGAGGATTTCGAGGGCCTCGGCGCCGTCCTCGGCGGTCACCGTGTCATGTCCGTCCATCGCGACCGCTCGGGCCACCAGGGTCCGCATCGAATCTTCGTCGTCGGCGATCAGGACACGGGGCATCGGCACGTCATCCCATAAACGCCGCCGCGCAACGGCGCGGGGCCTGGTTCAGCCGTGGGGGAGGATGCCGATCTTGTCAAGGTACCGGTGCTGGTTACCTTGCCGTAACCCGAAGTTTGGGGCGCGGGCGGTTTCGCCCGCGCCCGTGATATGTCCGGTCGCCGACCGTCGCAGCGCTACATCGCGAGGAATCCGCCGTCCACCGGGATCATCGTGCCGGTGACGTAGCTGCCGAGCGCGTCGGCGGCGAGGAAGACGGCGGCGCCGACCAATTCCTCCGGCTCGCCCACGCGGCCGAGCGGCACCCGTTTCAGCAGCAGATCGCGCTTCTGCGGGTCGTTCTCGATCCAGGGATTGATCGGCGTGCGGATGATGCCGGGCGCGATGCCGTTGACACGGATGCCGAACGGCGCGAGCTCGACCGCAAGCTCCTTGGTCAGCAGCAGCACGGCGCCCTTGCTCGACGCATAGGCCGCGCCCTTGGTGGCGAGCCCGAGGAACGATTGCACCGAGCCGATGTTGATGACCGCGCCGCGGGTGCGCTTGAGCTGCGGCAGAAAGCTCATGGTGGCATAGTAGGTGCCGTCGAGATTGACCCCGAGCACGCGCTTCCACGCGGCGAGGGCTTCTTCGCTGTCGCTGTCGCCGCGGAAGATGATGCCGGCGTTGTTGATCAGGATCGAGACGTCGCCGGCCTCGGTCTCCACGCGCTTGGCGAGCGCCGTGCCGGCGGCGCGATCGGAGACGTCCCAGACATGGGACCAGGCCTTGCGGCCGATGTCGTGGATCTGGCGCGCGGTTTCGGCGGCCGCGTCCGCATTGACGTCGGTGACGACGACGTCGGCGCCCCAGCGGGCGAGCCCGACCGCCAGCCCGCGGCCGTTGCCCTGGCCCGCGCCGGTGACGAGGGCGATGCGTCCCTTCAGCAGATCGTGCATGTCGATATCCTCCTCGATGTCCGGTTCAAGCGTTGGAGATCACCTTGTGTTCCTCGACCGCCAGCGAGGTGACGCCGGCGACGAACTCGCGGGCATCGGCGACCACCTTCTGCCAGTCGGATGAAGCCAGCACACGGTCCATGGTGGCGGCATCGGCGAACCACAGCTCGGCGACGCCGTCGACTGTGGCGCCGCCGCCACCCGGCGTGACGCGGTTCTGCACATAGCCGGCGACGCCGGGCACCTGCCGCACGATGGCGGCATGCTGGACCAGCCAGCGGCGGTCGAATTCGGCGTCGTCGATCCCGTCCTTGCGGGTGAGAATGGATATGCGCTTGATCATGGAGCTCTCCGTCGTGCGGCCTTACTGCTTGAAGTCGGCAGGCTTTAGCGCAGCGGTGACGGCATCGCTGTAGGTCGCGAGCTTGCCGTCCTGCCAGTGCGCCCACTTGTAGTCGGGACCGGCGAGCGCCTCGTGCTGGGTCGGCGAGAACGGCTTGTCATAGGCCTTGATGAAGCCGTCGTGGGGGCTGTTGAGATGCTCGAGCGCCGCGCGCAATGCAGGACCATCGGTCGAGCCGGCCTGCGTGATCGCCAGCGCGAGCAGCATCATGGCGTCGTAGGTGTGGGCGGCGAGGTGGAATGCACCGGGATTGAGCTTGGGGCCGAGCCGGTCGAACAGCTGCTGCTGCCGCGGCGTGCGCTCCGGTCCCACGGTGCGCAGGAAGATCGGCCGGTCGGCGAGCTTGGCGCCGGCAGTATCGATGAAGCTCGGGTTGTCGGCGGCCCACGAGCTCAGCACCTTTGGAAAATAGCCGATCTTGT
This sequence comes from Pseudomonadota bacterium, assembly GCA_040756765.1. Classification (GTDB taxonomy): domain Bacteria; phylum Pseudomonadota; class Alphaproteobacteria; order Rhizobiales; family Xanthobacteraceae; genus Bradyrhizobium_A. The sequence goes on from JBFLYG010000011.1 coordinate 260,586, forward strand.
CCATGCTGCGCAGCAGGTGACCGAGCGGCGCGCCCTGCGCCCACACCACCAGGGTGTCGACCCCCGCCGCTTTCAGCTTGGTGAGCTGCGACGTCATGTCGGTGTCGGCCACGCCGAACTTCTCGATCATCACCGGCTTGAGGTTCTGCAGCGCGGCGACTTCGGTCATGTCCTTGAGGCCGCCCTGGCCGTAGCCGGTGGTCTCGACCGCGAAGGCGATCGCCTTCGCCGCGGGATCGGCCTTGGCGTAGGCGAGCAGACCGCCGACCTGGGCGCGGTCGCTCATCGACACGCGGAACATGTAGTTGTCGGCGCCTTCGCTCAGCGGCTTCGTGATGTCGCTGCCCGATGCCAGCGGCACGATCACCGGAATGCGCTTCTGGTTGGGGATCTGCTTCCAGGCCATGGCATTGCCGGAGTTGGTCGGGCCGAGGATCGCGGCCACCTTCTCGCTGTCGATCAGGTCGCTCATGTTCTGGATCGACTTCGGCGGCAGCGCGAGATCGTCGCGCGCCACGATGACCAGCTTGCGGCCCAGCAGGCCGCCCTTGGCGTTGAGGTCGTCGGCGGCGAGCTGCATCGCCAGAACGGCAGCCTGGCCGCTCGAGGCGGACGGCGAGGCGGAGAGATCGCCGTTGAAGCCGATCTTGATGTCCGGCGCGTTTTGCGCGGCCGCTGCGCTACAGAGCAGCGTCGCCGCGGCGAGCGCGAGAAGGGGATGGCGTCCTGAAAGCATGGGAGAATAACCTCGATCGCATGACAACATGGTGGTGCGCCGACGATCGGCGCACGTCGTCTCGATCCCGGAACGGAGGAGATCCGCGTCCGGGCTGGTGGTGACGGATTGTCGGGAGACGGTTAGCCGGCGACGGCCGGCGTGTAGCGGTCGATGCCGGTCTGGATCCACTTGGTGTACATGGAGAGCAGCTCAGGGGAGGCCGGGTCGAGCTTCATGATGCCGCCGATCATCTCGCTGGCGAACATGAAGGCGATCCAGGCGGTGAGCTCGACGATCTCCTCGTCGTTGAAATGGCGGCGCAACTCGTCCCAGATCGCGTCGTCGACGCCGGTCGGGCGTTCGGCGACGGCGCGGCCATAGGCGACGGCGGCGGTGAGGCGAGGATCGTCATAGCTGCCGACCGGCTTGCCGAGCGAGGCGCAGAATGCGCAGCCGCTGTGTTGGGCCACCATGCGCCGCACCTCTTCCTTCAGCGCCGGATGCAGCACGCCGGAAAACCGCATCGCCTCGTCCATCGCCATCCAGCTCTTCGAGATGTCCGGACGCAGGCTCATGATCTTGCGGAAATGGCTGCCGGGAACGGTGGTCTTGCCTTCGAGGCGCGGCATGGTGTGCTTCTCCCTGTGGTGCGGTGTCGCGGCTTGGGCCGGCGTGTTTCGAGCAGGACCCGCGGTCCGCCCCGACATCCTGACGTTCTGTCCGCCATGACGGCTTCGGGCCGGCATCGCGGTTGCGTCTCATGATAAGCATATGGCGAATGAATTTGTAAATGACAAATAATCCCACCATATGGGAATGGCGAAGCTATTCGCCGTATGCGAAATTTGCGTCGATGCGCCGCGGCGCAAGGGCGCACGGGCCGGTCGAAACTGAAGCGGCTTTGAAGGTGGGGCTCAGGCGCCGCCGGCGGCGATGTCGCGGCGGTTGAAGAAGCGCACCACGATCTCGCGGCCGTCCTGCGGCGGCGAGGCGAGGCGCGACTTGAACCAGGCTTTTTCACCCGGCTTCAGCACCGGCTGGTCCAGCACCGCGTTCCAGGCATAGATCTCGGTGCCGTTGGCGTCGCGCACCAGGAAACGCAGCCGGGGGATCTCGATCGGCTTCTTGGCGACATCGATGATGTTGCCTTCGATGATCAGCACCGGCTTGTTCTCGACGAGCTCGGTGGAGATGCGGACGTCCTCGAAGGCGAGCCCGCGCAGGTTGACCGGCAAGCCGACGGTCCGGAAGAACGCCGCGGTCTGGGGCATCATCCGCACCACATCGGCGCGCCACACGATCAGGCCGAGCACCAGCGCGCCCATCACCCCGCAGGCGATCGGCAACCCGAAGGGCAGCGCGCCGGGGCGCGCGAGCGGTCCGAGCGACAGCGCCGACAGCCCGAGGCGAGCGAGCCACGAGGGGCGCTCTCCGTCGTCCGCTGTGGCTCCGTCGTCCTCCCGCGCGAGCGCGGTCCACTCGGCATCCTCCGCCGGGGCGTCGGCATCATGCGGATTGTCGTCGGGCAGGTCGCTGGTGATCGACGGGCTTTCGATCTCGGGAATCGCGTCGTGAGCGGCCTCGTCGGCGGGATCGTCGTGTGCCGAGAGCCCCCATCCCGCATCGTCTTCGTCGACGGCGGGGGTCAGCGCATAGGGCACTTGCTCGGGATAGGCGAGCCAGGTTTCCCGGCAGCGGGCGCAGCGCACGGTGCGACCCGCGGTGCCGAACGTTGCCGGATCGACGGCATAGGATGTCGCGCAATGGGGGCAAACGATCTGCATGGAACCTGTCGCCGGATCGAGACCGTTGAAGTGTTAGCAGCCGTCCGTTAACGAACCGGAAACCATAACGGACGCACAACCGCCTTCGGGACGGCGCCTACGCGCGGTCGCCCGGGGCGCCACCTTGGGCATGGTGTGTAACATTTTGACCTTGAAGGGCTTTTGACGGTGCTGCAGGATCCCCGGCGCCGCCAGGCTGTTGGCGAACGGAGCTGAGCTTGGTCCGGTTCGAAAACGTCGGTCTGCGCTACGGGCTCGGCCCCGAGGTTCTGCGCGACCTTTCCTTCCAGATCCCGGCCCATTCCTTCCAGTTCCTCACCGGTCCCTCAGGCGCGGGGAAGACCTCCCTGCTGCGGCTGCTGTTCCTGTCGCTGCGGCCGACCCGCGGCCTGATCAATCTGTTCGGGCAAGACGTCTCGCTGCTCGGCAAGGATCAGATCGCCGACCTGCGCAAGCGCATCGGCATCGTGCTGCAGGACTTCCGCCTGCTCGACCACATGACCACCTATGAGAACGTGGCGCTGCCGTTCCGCGTGATGGGGCGCGCGGAATCGAGCTACCGCAAGGAGGTCATCGATCTGTTGCGCTGGGTCGGCCTCGGCGAGCGCATGGATGCGCTGCCGCCGATCCTGTCGGGCGGTGAAAAGCAGCGTGCGGCGATCGCCCGTGCGGTGATTGCGCGGCCGTTGCTGCTGCTCGCGGACGAGCCCACCGGCAACGTCGATCCGACGCTGGCGCGGCGGCTGCTGCGGCTGTTCATCGAGCTGAATCGCACCGGGACGGCGGTGGTGATCGCGACCCACGATATCACCCTGATGGATCAGGTCGACGCGCGGCGCATGGTGCTGCACGAAGGGCGGCTGCACATCTATGAGTAGGACCGGCGGCGAACATCGCGGCATGATGGACCTGGGGCGCGACGAGCGCCCGCAACTGCCGGCGAAGGCGCGTAATTCCTCGCCGATCGTGCCGCGCGCGTCGATCTCGGGCAGGGCGCTGGTCGCGGTGGTGGCGATCATGACCTTCCTGGCGTCGCTGACGACCGGCGCGGTGCTGCTGGTGCGGGCGTCCGCCGCCGAGTGGCAGTCCGATGTCGCCAGTGAAATCACCCTGCAGGTGCGGCCGGTGCCCGGTCGCGATATCGAGAAGGACTTGCGGGCGGTCATCGAGGTGGTGCGGGCGCAACCCGGCGTCGTGGATGTGCGGCCCTTCACCAATGAGGAATCGGCCAAGCTGCTGGAGCCGTGGCTCGGCACCGGCCTGTCGCTCGAGGATCTGCCGGTGCCGCGGGTGGTCGTGGCGCGCGTCGCCTCGGACGGTTCGCTCGATCTTGTCGCCCTGCGCGGCCGGGTGGCGCAGGTCGCGCCGTCGGCGAGCGTCGACGATCACCGCGCCTGGATCGAGCGGATGCGCTCGACCACCGGTGCAACGGTGTTTGCAGGGATCGGCATCCTGGCGCTGGTCATTGTCGCCACCATCATTTCGGTCTCGTTCGCAACCCGTGGTGCCATGGCGGCCAATCGCCCGATCGTGGAGGTGTTGCATTTCGTCGGGGCCGGCGATCGCTACATCGCCAACCGCTTCCTGCGGCACTTCCTGCTGCTCGGCTGCGAGGGCGGCCTGATCGGCGTGGTGGCGGCCATGCTGCTGTTCGGGTTCTCCGAATCGATCGGCCGCTGGTTTGCCGGCACGCCGGTCGGCGACCAGTTCGCGGCGCTGCTCGGAACCTTCTCGCTGCGGCCGTCGGGATATCTCATCCTGCTGCTGCAAGCTGCATTGATTGCCGCGATCACCGGCTGGGCTTCGCGCCGCACGCTGTTTGCGACGCTGGCCGACATCGATTGAACCGCCGCGACGCCAGGGGGGCTGTTTTGGGGTCGCAGCAAAGCCAGATTTTGCGCTAGACTCCAGGCCGCTCCCCGATGCTGACCCGGCACGGGGCAAGCGCGGGGGCTGTTGCGGGTGGGAAAAGGGGGATCGCCCGAGGGCAGGCCCGGAGGGGCAGCTGTTGGGGGCGGAGAGATGGCGCAGGAGCCGAACGACCTCGTCATGATGACGAATGCCGGACATGCGATGTCCACGGGCGTGCCTCGCAGGCGACGACCGCTGCTGGTCGTGCTGCTGGCGGCGCTGCTGGCTGTCGCCGGCGTCGGCATGATCGGTGTGATCGGTTTCCTGATCTTCCTCGCGCGGCTTCCGGTGTCCGAGGTCACTCCGCCGCACGATGCCGATGGCATCGTGGTGCTGACCGGCGGCTCGTCGCGCATCTCCGACGCCATGGAGCTTCTCGCCGTCGGCTACGGCAAGCGGCTGCTGATCTCCGGGGTGCATCCGACCAACGGCGTGTCCGATATCCAGCGCTCGCTGCCCGACAGCCAGCCGCTGCTCGGCTGCTGCGTCGATCTCGACCGCTCCGCCGTCAATACCCGCAGCAATGCGGTGGAGACGCGGCGCTGGGTGCGCGAGCGCGGCTTCCGCTCGCTGATCGTGGTGACGTCGAACTATCACATGCCGCGGGCCATCGTGGAGCTGTCGCATGCGATGCCGGATGTCGCGCTGATTCCGTTCCCGGTGGTCGGCGACAAGTGGAACGACGAGCCGTGGTGGACGAGCGGTGCGGCGATGCGGCTGCTGGTGCTGGAATATGCCAAATACGTCGCGGCTGAAGTGCGGGTGCGGCTCGACCGCTGGGGCCTGAGCACGATGGTCGCGTCCGGTGGTGCCGGACCCGGCAGCCAGACGCGGAGCGATCCCGGCCAGCAGGGCGCGCCGCACGATGTCGCCCGCAGGTCCGGCCTGTCGATGAACTAGGAATGACCATGGTCTCGATTTTTCTGCGCTCGCTGATCTTCAACATCCTGTTCTATATCGTGCTGGTCGGGCTGATCATCGCGGGCATCCCGACCTTCGTGATGCCGCGCTGGGGCATTCTCGGCATTGCGCGGTGCTGGGCGCGCAGCAGCATCTGGCTGATGCGGGTGATCTGCAACACCAAGGTGGAATATCGCGGCCTCGACAAGATTCCGAAAGGCCCACTGATCGTCGCCGCCAAGCACCAGTCAATCTGGGAGACTTTCGCGCTGCTGCAGTTCTTCGAGGAGCCGCTCTACATCCTCAAGCGCGAGCTGAAGTGGATTCCGGTGTTCGGCTGGTACCTGGCCAAGGCCAACATGATCGGCGTCAATCGCGGCGCCGGCGGCCGCACCCTGCTGGAGATGGCGCGGGCTGCCCACGACGAGGTGCAGCGCGGTCGCCAGCTCATCATCTTTCCCGAGGGCACGCGCCGGCCGGTCGGCGCCGAGCCGCGCTACAAGTACGGCGTTGGACAGATCTACGTGGACTGCGAGGCCAGTTGCCTGCCAGTCGCGCTCAATTCCGGCCTGTTCTGGCCACGCCGCACCTTCATGCGCTACCCCGGCACGATCGTCGTCGAATTTCTCGACGTGCTGCCGCCTGGCCTTTCTCGCGACGCCTTCCTCGCGCAGGTCTCGACCGTGATCGAGGCGGCGACCGATCGCATCGTGCGGGATGGGCGTGAGGAGCAGGCGCGGCTGTTCGGCCGGCCGATTCCGGCAGCGGACCAGCCGTCATCGGTGTGATCGCTCCGTCAGTGGTGCAGGGGCATGTCGCCGCGCAGCCGTGACGCCAACTGGTGCAGCGGCGCATCGTGAATCCCACGGGCCTCGAGCGCCTTCACTGTCGCCAGCACGTAGTCGACATTGGCGCCCGAGCTGCCGTGGCCCTGCCGCACGTAGTGCAGTTGCTGCTCGAGGTTGAGCCGGCCGGCATACTGGTCGTGGCCGCGGTCCGATACATAGGCCAGCGCGCTGACCCGCTGCTCGGCGTGATTGTGCAGCCAGACCGAGCGCTTGACCTCGCGATACACACTCGTGACCTGTTCCCGGGCGCGCAGATAGGCGACGGTGGCCACGCGCTGTTCCGGCGCTACGCGGAATGCCGTGCCCTGGCAGGCGCCGCCACGGTCGAGACCGAGCACCAGCCCGGGCTTCTCGGGGGTGCCCCGATGCACGAAGGAGTAGATGCACAGCGCGCGATGTTCCCCGATCAGGCGCGCCGGCACCTGCTCGACGAAGGCAAAGCCGGGATTCCAGATCAGGGATCCGTAGCCGAAGACCCACAGATCACCGTCGGCGAAATCGGCCTCGGACAGGGTTTTTGCCGTCATGGCGCTCACTTGATTGCACCTGTGTCTGTCTCATGCGCCGCACGGGAGTTCAATGCCTTTAGTTGCCCGCAAATTCTCGTTATGTATCCGCTATCCGGGGCGCCCGACGGCGCCCGATCGTGATCGAGGTTTGTTGATGCCAGTCGCCGTTGACCCGCCGCGCCGCCGCTCTCGCTGGCCGCTCTATGCCGTTCCGGTCGTGGTGCTGATCCTGGCCGCCGGTTGGTCGGCGTTCTGGTTCTACGCCGCCTCGCGGATCGACAGTGAGCTGGACGGCTGGCGTGCCCGAGAGGCGAAGTCGGGACGGATCTACGACTGCACCAACCGCTCGGTTGCGGGCTTTCCGTTCCGCCTTGAGGTCCATTGCAATGGCGCCAGCGTCTCGCTGGTGTCGCAGACCGCCGAGCAGGTCGCCTCGCGGACGCCGATGACGGTTCGCCTCGCTGACATCTTCGTGATCGCGCAGATCTACGATCCGCAGCACATCATTGCCGAGTTCACCGGCCCGGTGACGTTTACCGACGTCGGCCAGCAGCCGTCGGTCGTCGGCAACTGGAGCAAGGGGCGCGCCAGCGTCATCGGGCTGCCGTTCGCGCCGCAGCGTACCTCGTTCGAATTCGACGCGCCGACGCTCGACCGCATCAGCGACGATCGCCAGGTGCCGCTGCTGCGGGCCACCCATCTCGAATTCCATGCCCGCCTCGCCGAAGGCTCGGTCGCCGACAATCCGGTGATCGAGACGGTGCTGCAGGTCCAGGGCGCAAGTGTGCAGGGGGTGCACGCCGTGCTGCAGGAGCCCTTCAACGCGGATATCCGCGCCAAGATTCGCGGCCTCAAGGACCTGTCGCCGAAGCCGTGGCCGGTGCGCTTCCGCGAGATCCAGGCGGCGGGGGGCCGTATCGACATCACCCAGTCGCGCGTCGAGCAGGGCGAGCTGTTGTCGCTGGCGGCAGGCTCGCTCGGCATCAACGCCAATGGCAAGCTCGACGGTCAGCTTGAAATGACCGTCGCCGGCCTCGACAAGATCATTCCCGCGCTCGGGCTCGATCGCCTGATCGACCAGGGCGTGTCGCAATCCGCAATCGACAAGATGGCGCCCGGTGTCAGCGCCCGCGACGTCAACAATGTGATCGGCGCGCTCGACAAGATGATCCCAGGTCTCGGCAATCTCGCGCGCAAGAACGCCAATGCCGGGCTTGCCGCCGGCATCAATATGCTGGGGCAGCCGACCACGCTGGAGGGGCGCAAGGCGCTCGCGCTGCCATTGCGGTTTGTCGACGGCGCCATCTTCCTCGGGCCGCTGCAGGTCGCGCAGACCCCGCCGCTATATTGAGCGTCAGCTGCCGGGCTTGTCGTCGGTCTTCGGCAGCGGCGGGTGCGGCCGGCCGAAATCGGGGCTCGCGGTTTCCTGGCCGAGGTTGACGATACTGCGGCGGATCGCGCGGGTACGGGTGAACTGGTCGAACAGCACCTCGCCGTCGCCGCGGCGGATTGCACGCGTCAGCTTCGACAAGTCCTCCTGGAAAGCGCCCAGCATCTCCAGCACCGCGTCCTTGTTGCTCAGGAACACGTCGCGCCACATCGTCGGATCGGACGCTGCGATGCGGGTGAAGTCTCGGAAGCCGCCCGCGGAGAACTTCAGCACCTCGGAGCGTGTGACATCCTCCAGTTCGTCGGCAGTGCCGACGATCGTGTAGGCGATCAGGTGGGGCAGATGGCTGGTGACCGCCAGCACGAGATCATGATGCTCCGCCGTCATCACCTCGACATTGGCGCCGAGCGCGCGCCAGAACGTCGCAAGCCGCTCCACGGCCGCGGGATCGGCGCCGTCGGGCGGGGTCAGGATGCACCAGCGGTTGATGAACAGCTCGGCGAAGCCGGCATCGGGGCCGGAGTTTTCGGTGCCCGCCACCGGGTGCGCCGGAACGAAATGAACCGTTTCCGGCAGGTGCGGCGCCATGGCGCGCAGCACCGAGCCCTTGACCGAGCCGACGTCCGAGACGATCGCGCCGCTCTTCAGGTGGCTGGCGATGTCCTGCGCGACCTCGGCGCAAATACCGACCGGCACGCAGGCGATCACGAGATCGGCGTCTGCGACCGCCTCGGCATTCGAGGCGGCGACCCTGTCGCCGAGTCCGATCTCGGCGGCGCGGGCGCGCACCTCGGCGGCAGCGTCGGTGACGACGAGCTCGCTGGCGAGACCGAGCTGGCGGACGGCGCGGGCGATGGAGGAGCCGATCAGGCCGAGGCCGATCAGCGCGATACGCGGGAACTGCGGTTCGGCGGTCACGTCAGCGCCCCATGAATTCGGTCAGGGCCTCGATCACCAGGCGGTTGGCCTCCTCGGTGCCGATGGTCAGACGCAGTGCGTGCGGCAGCTTGTAATTCTTGAGCGCGCGCAGGATCAGGCCGCGCCGGGTCAGGAAGGCGTCGGCCTCCTCGGCGGTCCTGCCCTTCTCCAGCGGGAAGTGGATCAGAATGAAGTTGGCAACGCTCGGCGTCACCTTGAGGCCGAGCTTGCCGATGGCCTCGGTGAGCTTGTCGCGCCACAGCTCGGTATGGATGCGCGCCTTTTCGAAGTGCTCGGTATCTTCCAGCGCGGCGACGCCGGCGAGCATCGCGGGCGTCGACACGTTGAACGGGCCGCGGATGCGGTTGACCGCATCGATAATGTGCGCAGGGCCGTACATCCAGCCGACCCGCAGCGCGGCGAGGCCGTAGATCTTCGAGAAGGTGCGCGTCATCACCGTGTTCTCGGTGGTGGCGACGAGCTCGATGCCGGCTTCATAGTCGTTTCGCGAGACGTAGTCGCAGTAGGCGGCGTCCAGCACCAGCAGCACGTTGGACGGCAGGCTGTTGCGCAGGCGTTTGACCTCGTCGAACGGCAGGTAGGTGCCGGTCGGGTTGTTGGGATTGGCGAGCCACACCAGCTTGGTGCGCGGCGTCACGGCGCGCAGAATGGCGTCGACATCGGCCGTGAAATCGGTTTCCGGCACGATGACGTTGGTCGCGCCGTTGCTCAGCGTCGCGATCTGATAGACCAGGAAGCCGTGGGTGGTGTGGATCGCTTCGTCCCCGGGCCCGAGATAGACATGGGCGAGAAAGTTCAGGATCTCGTCCGATCCAGCGCCGCAGATGATGCGGTTGGGATCGAGGCCGAACTTGCGGCCGATCGCCTCGCGCAGCACCTGTGCCGAGCCTTCCGGGTAGTCTTCCAGATGCGCCGCCGCCGCCCGGTAGACCTCGATGGCTTTCGGCGAGGGGCCGAACGGCGTCTCGTTGGCCGAGAGCTTGAACACCCGGCCGGAATGCCCGTTCCCGCTCTTGCCGGGCGTGTAGGGGGCAATCTCGAGAATGCCGGGCTTCGGCACGGGACGGGACATCAGATTGAACTCCGGAAACGATCAAAAAGGCTCAGAACGGGAGGGCGGGCTCAGGTCCCGCTCGCGGCGTCGTTTGCAGGCACCGTATAGCGTGTCGCGTGGCTGCCGACGAGGGCCGCGGAGCGAATCGACGTGCCGGCCGCGACCAGCGTCGAGGTGATTCGCGACAGCGGATGCTCCCGCGACACCGAGACCAGCAGCGCCGCGCCGTCGAAGGCGCCGTCCGGCACCGCGACGATCTCGGCGAACGGCGACAGCGCGCGGGCGACATCGGCGTTCCAGCCGGAGACGCGGATGCTCCACATCTCGACGTCGGTTACCATGGCGTCGTCGGCCACGCGCGAGATCACGAACACCGGCAGCGCGGCCGGATGGTCGGCGCGCTCGATGAAGGGCAGGCGGGCGATGATCTTCGGCGCGCCAGGCGTCTCGAGCGGAATCCACCACGGCGAGATGCTGGCGACGGCCGGCACCAGAGCCAGATCGCCCTTGGATTTTGCGGCTGCTTCGACCGCGGCCGGCGCGCTGAAGTGTGCGACGAACGGCACAGTGAAGCCGAAATGGAAGCGGGCGGAATCGCGCATGGCGGATTCGCCGGGCGACAGATCGGCATGCACGGCGAACGGCGCCTGCACATAGGTGAAGGTCGAGATGATGACGCGCCAGATGCTCTCCACCGTGTCGAGCGGCAGGATGCCATGATGGCGCTGCACCAGGCGCCGCATCATATCGGCCTCACGTGCCGGCCGGAACGCCGAGCCGACCTCCTGGGTCTGCTTCACGGCGATCAGGCGATCGATGATGTCGGCGCGCTGCATCAGCAGTCCGTGCACCTGCTCGTCGATGCGGTCGATCTCGCGGCGCAGTTCCTGCAGCATCGGCGGCGCGGGGGGAGACTGGGACATTGTCATCAAAACCTTGCGATGGCGTTCGCGCTGCCCTGCGAGGGCCGGATCGGTCAAATTGGCAGGGCTGCAGGGCATTGATAGGTAAGAGAGGGGGCGAAAGCAAAGAAAACATGGTCGGTGCCGGCCTGTCCCGGATGGCCGCGGGGACCGGCGGGCCTCTGGCCCTGATCTTGACGGGACGCGGTCACGGGACTAAGACCATGCCTGTTCCGTGGTCATTTGAGCCGGCCGGCTTGCAGCCACGTTAAAAAACTCGCTAAACAGGCCGGGGACAGATGAAATCCCGGCCGAACCGTTGTTCGTGCCGGTTTTTTTATGGCCGGACGGACCCCGGTGAAATCGATCGGTTGGTCTGGAGACGCCATGTCCGTGCGTGCCGCAGCAAGTTTGTCCGCTCCGCCATCGGCCGGGCGCCGGCACGGCGCTCAGGACGCGGCGCGTGCGCCCGCCGGTCACCTGTGCTTCAGGGAGGGCGCATGGATACGCTGAATCAGCCGTCAGCCCGGATGGAGGCGCACGCGCGCGAGGCGGATCAGCCGAGCTCGCAGGTCGCGCTGTTCGGCACCGACGCGCCGCTTCATCTTGATTGCGGCGTCGACCTCGCGCCGTTCCAGATCGCCTATCAGACTTACGGCACGCTCAACGCCGAACGCAGCAACGCGATCCTGATCTGTCACGCGCTGACCGGCGATCAGCATGCCGCCAACGTGCATCCGGTCACCGGCAAGCCGGGGTGGTGGGACATCATGATCGGTCCCGGCAAGCCGATCGATACCGAGCGCTATTTCGTGATTTCGTCGAATGTGGTCGGCGGTTGCCTCGGCAGCACCGGGCCGGCGTCGCTCAATCCTGCCACGGGCAAGCCGTGGGGCCTCGATTTCCCGCTCATCACCATTCCCGACATGGTGCGAGCCCAGGCGATGCTGATCGATCATCTCGGTATCGACACGCTGCTGGCGGTTGTCGGCGGCTCGATGGGCGGCATGCAGGTCCTGCAGTGGGCGGCCGCCTATCCGCAGCGGGTGTTCGCGGCGTTGCCGATCGCCTGTGCGACGCGCCACTCGGCGCAGAACATCGCGTTCCACGAGGTCGGCCGCCAGGCGGTGATGGCTGATCCGGACTGGCGCCAGGGCCGCTATTTCGAGCACGGCGTGCGTCCGCATCGCGGGCTCGGTGTCGCGCGCATGGCGGCGCACATCACCTATCTGTCGGATGCCGCCCTGCATCGCAAGTTCGGCCGCCGGCTGCAGGACCGCGCGATGCCGACCTTCTCCTTCGATGCCGATTTCGAGGTGGAGAGCTATCTGCGCTACCAGGGCTCGTCCTTCGTCGAACGGTTCGATGCCAACAGCTATCTCTACCTGACGCGGGCGATGGATTATCTCGACATCGCCGCCGATCACGACGGCGTGCTGGCGCGCGCCTTTCGCGGCACGCGCACGCGGTTCTGCCTGATCTCCTTCACCAGCGACTGGCTCTTCCCGACGGCGGAGTCCCGCAGCGTCGTCCATGCGCTCAACGCCGGCGGCGCCCGCGTGTCGTTCGCCGAAATCGAAACCGACAAGGGCCACGACGCGTTCCTGCTCGACGTGCCCGAGTTTCACGACATCGCCCGGGCGTTTCTCGATTCTGCCGCAGTGGCGCGCGGCCTCGGCAAGACAGGTGCAGCGACATGACGGCTCAGGCGCAAGTCCTTCAGCAGGCCGCTACGATTGTGCGCGACATCGACAGCTATCGCGGCGATCATCTCCTGGTCGCGCAGATGGTCGAGCCGGGCTCGCGGGTGCTTGACGTCGGCTGCGGCGAGGGCGATCTGCTCCGGCTGCTGGAAAGCCGCGGGGTCGATGGCCGCGGCATCGAGCTGTCGCGCGAAGGCGTCAATCGCTGCGTCGCCAAGGGGCTCGCCGTGATCCAGGGCGACGCCGACACCGACCTCGTCAACTATCCCGACGACTCGTTCGACTATGTGATCCTGTCGCAGACGCTGCAGGCGACACGGCAGCCCAGGGTCGTGCTCGAGCACCTGCTGCGGATCGGCCGGCGCGCCATCGTCTCGTTTCCCAATTTCGGCCACTGGAAGATGCGGCTGCAGCTGCTGATCAAGGGGCAGATGCCGCGCACCGAGCACCTGCCGGCGACCTGGTACGACACCGCCAACATCCATTTCTGCACCATCAAGGATTTCGTGCAGCTGTGCGACGAGATCAACGTCAAGATGGAGCGGGCCGTCGCGCTCAATCCGAACGGCCGACCGCTGCGCCTCAATGCGCCGTGGTGGTTCTGGAACATGTTCGGCGAGCAGGGCGTGTTCCTGCTCAGCCGTGGCGGCCGCTAGTCTCGCGGTTAACCGTCGCTTCAGCTTTCGGGCGCCGAAGCGGCAGGCGCGGGCACGAAGTCGTCACATTCTGAGCGCGACATCACCACGAAATGGTTGCGCTGCGACCGCATTGTGCCTTGCTCTCGTCACATCAGATTCGTTTTTCACACGCGGATGACGGGCCCCCTTGTGGGGCCCGTTGGATTTGGGGGTGTCACTAGGGATACATGATGATCGAATCGACTACGTTTCGCCTGCCGCTGCGGCATGTCGCGCTCGCGCTGTGTTCGGTGGCAATCGTCGCGCTTGCGACTCCCGCCTCGGCGAGGCCCTCTCACGGCGCAAGCCGTCACTCTCACGCTCACAGCCATCACGTCCGCAACCATGATGGCCGGCGCTATCGGCATGCGCGCCGCGCCGCCGCGCCGCAGGACGAGGCCTCGATGTCGCCTTGGGAAAATCCGGCATTGGCCGGACCGGCGCCGGGCTTCGGAGGAGGATCGGACGTCGTTGCTGAAGCGCGCCGCTACATCGGCAGCGGCAATCCCACTGATCGCCGCAGCCTGTGGTGCGCACGCTTCATGAACATGGTGCTGCAGCGCTCCGGCCATAAGGGCACCGGCTCCGACATGGCGCGCTCGTTCGCGAGCTACGGCCAGCGCGTCTCCGGTCCGCAGGTCGGCGCTATCGCCGTGATGAGCCGCCGTGGCGGCGGGCATGTCGGCGTTGTCAGCGGCGTCGATGCGCAGGGCAATCCGATTGTCGTGTCCGGCAATCACGGGCATCGCGTCGCCGAGGCGGTCTATCCGCGTTCGCGCGTCTACGCCTACGTCATGCCGTCGAGCTGACCTCGTCACGCTCCATGATCGGGTCGCCGGGGGCAATTTCGCCGTCGGCGACCACCTCGGCATAGACGCCGCAATCGTCGTGCCCATATTGCCGCATCATGTCGTGCGGCAGCGTCAGGTCGCGCAGTCCCGTGACGGGATCGACATTGGTGGCCGCGCACCGCACGATCCGCTTGATGACCTTCAGGCCCGCGTGACCGACGACGAGCGTTCGGCCGACCAGGTCGAACTCGCGCCACGCCGGCCATCCCGCGACATAGAGATTGGCGCGGAAGCGCAGCGGATGCACCGGCTGTCCGACCAGGGCCGCAAGCTCCGCGACGCTCGCGAGATTGATGATCGACAGCACCTTCTTCGGCGTGTCGGAGAAGCTGTGCCCCAGGGCGGACAGCACCTTCGGCGGCCCGCGCAATTCCTTGACGAACGTCTTGCTGATGAAGTGCTCGATGGCGGCGCGGCCCTCGTCGGTCTGCAGGTCGCCGCGGGCGACCTCCTGGCCGTGATGGCGGATGGTCAGGAGGTGACTGGCCTCGTCGTAGCGGGTTTCGAACGTCGCCAGACGCTCGTTCCGCATCAGCATCAGGAAATGGATCTTCGCCAGATGCCGTGGATCGGCGGGATTGAAACCGCTCGGTCCGTTCTCGATGGCATAACGGCGGTCGCCGGGCAGGGGTTGGCCGGCGCGCAGCCCCGCTCGGGGCAATGGCTCGGGCGTGAGTCCCTTGACCGGGTAGCGGTAGATGCTGGCGACGGTGCCGGTCGCGCTCATGGCCTATTGGTAGAAAATTGCGTGCCGAGTCGCCACATCCATCCGCGGGGCGATTGGGTCCTTGGGAAAATCCTCGTTTTCCCAATGTTTCCCCCTTTCGCTGCCCGGTCGCCGCTCCCACATTGGAACTGGATCGGGGCAATCAACCGAGCCGGAACGACGACGACCCCGGGTGTGTTGACGGACATCAACGACGCGAGGGGAACCCCCAATGACGATGCCGGGGAATGTGCCTAAGGGGCATTCGCGGCAGGCCGAGGGAAAGGACCATTATGAATATCGAGAAGTACACTGAACGCGCGCGGGGATTCATCCAGTCCGCGCAGTCACTCGCGTTGCGCGAGGGGCATCAGCAATTCACACCGTTGCACCTGCTGAAAGTGCTGCTGGACGACAGCGAGGGCCTCGCTGGCGGCCTGATCGACCGCGCCGGCGGCAATTCACGGGCGGTGCTGCGGGCGACCGAGGCGGCGCTCGGCAAGATGCCGAAAGTGTCTGGCAGCGGGGCCGGGCAGGTTTATCTGGCGCCGGCGACAGCGCGGCTGTTCGAGGCTGCGGAGCAGGCGGCCGAGAAGGCCGGCGACAGCTTTGTCACCGTTGAGCGGCTGCTGCTGGCGCTGACGCTGGACAAGGACAGCGAGGCCGGCGCGCTGCTGAAGCAGGGCGGCGTCACCCCGCAGAACCTCAATACCGCCATCAACGCGCTGCGCAAGGGGCGCACCGCGGATAGCGCCTCGGCGGAGAACGCCTATGACGCGCTGAAGAAGTATGCCCGCGACCTCACCCAGGCGGCGCGTGACGGCAAGCTCGACCCGGTGATCGGCCGTGACGAGGAGATCCGCCGCACCATCCAGGTGCTGTCGCGCCGGACCAAGAACAACCCGGTGCTGATCGGCGAGCCCGGCGTCGGCAAGACCGCGATCGTCGAGGGCCTGGCGCTGCGCATTCTCAACGGCGACGTGCCCGAGAGCCTCAAGGACAAGAAGCTGCTGTCGCTCGATCTCGGTGCCCTCATCGCCGGCGCGAAGTACCGCGGCGAGTTCGAGGAGCGGCTGAAGGCCGTGCTGCAGGAGGTGACGTCCGCGGAAGGCGGCATCATCCTGTTCATCGACGAGATGCACACCCTGATCGGCGCGGGCAAGGCGGACGGCGCGATGGACGCGTCCAATCTGCTCAAGCCGGCGCTGGCGCGCGGCGAGCTGCACTGCATCGGCGCCACCACGCTCGACGAGTATCGCAAGCATGTCGAGAAGGACGCGGCGCTGGCGCGGCGCTTCCAGCCGGTGTTCGTCAGCGAGCCGTCGGTCGAGGACACCATCTCGATCCTGCGCGGCCTCAAGGACAAGTACGAGCAGCACCATGGCGTGCGCATCACCGACGGCGCCATCGTCGCGGCGGCGACGCTGTCCAACCGCTACATCACCGACCGCTTCCTGCCCGACAAGGCCATCGACCTCGTCGACGAGGCGTCGGCGCGGCTGAAGATGCAGGTCGATTCCAAGCCCGAGGAGCTGGATTCGATCGACCGCGAGATCATCCGTCTGAAGATCGAGCAGGAAGCGTTGAAGAAGGAGACCGACGCGGGCTCCAAGAGCCGGCTGCAGACGCTGGAGACCGAACTCGTCGATCTCGAGAAGCGCTCGGCCGACCTGACGTCGCGCTGGAGCGCGGAGAAGGGCAAGCTGTCGAACGCGCAGAAGCTGAAGGCCGAACTCGACCAGTACCGGGTCGAGCTCGCCAACGCGCAGCGTCGCGGCGAATTCCAGCGTGCCGGCGAGCTGGCCTATGGCCGGATCCCGGAACTGGAGAAGCGGCTCGCGGACATCGAGGCCAGCGAGGCCAACGGCGCCATGGTCGAGGAGGCGGTCACGGCCGACCACGTGGCGCAGGTGGTGTCGCGCTGGACCGGCGTGCCGGTCGACAAGATGCTCGAAGGCGAGAAGGAGAAACTCCTCAAGATGGAGGACAGCCTCGCCAAGCGGGTGATCGGCCAGACCGAAGCGGTGCGCGCGGTGTCGACCGCGGTGCGCCGCGCCCGCGCCGGCCTGCAGGACCCGAACCGGCCGATCGGCTCGTTCATGTTCTTAGGGCCCACCGGCGTCGGCAAGACCGAGCTGACCAAGGCGCTCGCCGAGTACCTGTTCGACGACGAGACCGCGCTCGTGCGCATGGACATGTCGGAGTACATGGAGAAGCACTCCGTGGCCCGCCTGATCGGCGCGCCTCCCGGCTATGTCGGCTATGACGAGGGCGGCGCGCTCACCGAGGCGGTGCGCCGGCGGCCGTACCAGGTCGTGCTGTTCGACGAGATCGAGAAGGCGCACCCGGACGTGTTCAACGTGTTGCTGCAGGTGCTCGACGACGGCCGCCTGACCGACGGTCAGGGGCGCACCGTGGACTTCCGCAACACGCTGATCATCATGACGTCGAACCTCGGCGCCGAGTTCCTGGTGAACCAGCCCGAGGGGCAGGACACCAGCGCCGTGCGCGACCTCGTGATGACCGCGGTGCGGGCGAACTTCCGGCCCGAGTTCCTTAATCGCGTGGACGAGATCATCCTGTTCCACCGGTTGCAGAAGAGCGAGATGGGCCGGATCGTCGAGATCCAGTTCGCCCGGCTGCAGAAGCTGCTCGAGGACCGCAAGATCGCGCTCAAGCTCGAGGCGTCAGCCTGCGACTGGCTGGCCGACAAGGGCTGGGATCCGGCGTATGGTGCGCGTCCTTTGAAGCGGGTGATCCAGCGCAGCGTGCAGGATCCGCTCGCCGAGATGATCCTCGGCGGCGACGTGCACGATGGCGACACCGTGAAGATCGCGGCCGACAAGCAGGGCCTGACCTTCAACGGCAAGGCCGTCGAGGGCTTCGACGACGAGGTCTTTGCCGCCCGCAGCTCGTCACGCGGTGCGCCGCGCGGCGAAGAGGGACCGCATACCACGCACTGAGTGGATCGTTGCGGATTCGCTGTATCGAAAATGACGACGGCCGGAGCATCTCCGGCCGTTTTCTTATGCTGGATGCTCCGGGGGCGGCACGGCCGTCAGGGGTTGTGCCGTGACGGGCTGTCAGCGGCTGGAGGTCGTCCCGACCGAATCGAGCACGTCCTGATTGGAGAAGCTGAAGCCCTGGCCCTTGCCGGTCCGCGGCGCGGGGGTGGGCTGATTCTGGGCGACGCGGGCAGGGCCGCCGCGGCTGTTCATCATGCCGTCGAGGCGGTCGCGCTCCTGCTCGAAGCCCGCGAGCAGCGTGCCGTCGAGCGAGCGGCCGCGCGGCAGCTTGACGCGCATCGGATCGACGAAGCGGCCGTTGACCAGGATTTCGTAGTGGACATGGGCGCCGGTGGAGAGGCCGGTCGAGCCGACGAAGCCGATCACCTGGCCCTGGCGCACCCGCTTGCCCGGCTCCATGCCCTTGGCATAAGCGCTCATGTGGCCGTAGGCCGTCTCATAGCCGTTGGGGTGCTTGATGCGAATGTACTTGCCGTAGCCGCCCGACCATTCGGCCTTTTCGACCACGCCGTTGCCGGAGGCGAAGATCGGCGTGCCGTAGGCGGTCGCCCAGTCCACGCCGGTGTGCATCTTGGTGTAGCCGAGGATCGGATGGCGCCGGCCGCCGAACGGGGAGCGCATGATGGCGTTGTTGACCGGCTTGCGCACCAGGAACTTCTTCGCGCTCTTGCCGGTCTCGTCGTAGAAGTCGACGACGCCGTCGTCGGGGGTCTGGAAGCGATAGTATTTCTTGGTTTCGCCGCCGACCGTGAGCGAAGCGTAGAGCACGTCGTTCTTGTCGGCGTTGTTCGGGGTTTCGTCTTCGCCGGCGTAGAACACCTCGAACGAATCGCCCGCCTGCACCCGGCGCTGGAAATCGACGTCGTAGGAATAGATGCGGATCATGTCCTCGATGACGGGGGCGGGCACCTTGTTGCGCAGCGCCGTCTCATAGATGCTCTGGTAGAGCCGCACGCCGGTGCCGTCATCATCGTCGTCGCTGTCGTCGGAGTTGTCAGCGGTTTCGGGCGTGCTGTTGAGGCTCTGCACGTCGACGGCGACATACTTGCCCATGTCGGACAGCGCGGCGACCGCTTCCACGGTGTTGTCGTTGGCGACAATCACCCGGTAGGGTTGCAGCCGTTGGCCCGGCGCAGCTGCCACCATCAGGATCCGCAGCTTCTGGCCTTCCTTCAGGCCGCCGTCGCGGCCGCGCGGGCCGAGGGTGGCGGCGATCGACTTGGCTTCCTCGGGCGTCGCGCCCTGGTCGCGCAGGATCGAGATGACCGTGTCGCCCTTCTTGACGATGTGGACGCGCTCGCCGGTCTGGTTGCCGCCGGTGGCTTGTTCCTTGGTCTTCGGCAGCAGGGTGACGTTTTCCGGCACCACGCGCGTCTCAAAGCCGGCATAATAGGGATCGACGCCGCCTTCGGTCGCATAAGCGAGCTTCATGTCCGACGGCGTGCCGGCGACCGCATAGCGCACGCCGCTCGCGGGAGTGCCGTTGCCTTTCCAGTTCGAGGCGTCACGCACCCGCAGCAGCACCTCATCGAGCGAGACGTTGGCCGCGATCTTGGCCTTCGGCAGCACTGCGCCGAGGTCCCGCGTCACGAACGAGACTTCCGCATCCGGCTCGGCAGCATCGGCGTTCTGGCCGTCGTCGCCGTTGGAGGGCGTCGGGGAGCCGACATCGGTCAGCATCCGCTGGGCATTGAAGGGGGGGATCTTGGCGCTGAGATCGCTGGTGGTCAGCGACAGGTTGCCGGTGATGCGGATGAAAGGACGGACCCGCATGGTGTCGCGGTTGCCGACCCGCACCACCTGGGACACGCGGACCACCTGGCGGGCGGCGGTCGAGTCGCTCGGCGGCGGCAGACGGTCGCTCTTGCGCGCGGCGGTGGTCTTGTCATTGGTGCCGAAGGTGCCGCGCAGCGCGCTCTCGACGCGCTCGGGAACCTTGGCGAAAGTCATCTCGCCATCAAGAGACGTGAAAACGGCGCCGCCGATCAGGGCCGCGCCGCAAAGACCGGTCAGAATTGTGCCGCTGAACCACTGCACCGAAACACGGCGGCGGTCGATGACGGCGGCTTCGGATCCGTCGACGGACAGGGGGGGCTCGTGGCCGAGATCAATGATCCCCGCCTCACGGCCGTGATGCCCGCCCCGTGACGTTCCGTGGTTCAAGCCGCCTTCCCCCAAAATTCTAGATGTTCAGTGGCGAACGCGTCGGCCGAAGGCCGCTGAAGGCGCCCGAGTGGCGGGCGAACCTGCGATGGCAGACGCGGAAGACCCCAAAGACCAGAACCCAAACAAACGCGCGCCAACATGGTGGCGCGCGGCGAAATCGTCAATGCTGGCGGACGGAGCGGTTGGCTTTCGGATGCGCGGAAGAACGAGTCGACCTCATGCCCCACCCCCTGTCAGCTTCCAGCGTCAGCACCCAGGGCCGCCCTGGACCATTCCCCGGAACCAGCCCACGAAAAAAATCTGAATTTTTTCCGCGAGCAACGTCCCGACCGGTACCAGAAGGTCGCAGGATTGTGGCTTGAGTACGGCGTGAGGCCCCGAAAAATAAGGGCTTTTTGGCCCCGGGGCGATTCTTTCGCGTCGTGCGACGATTTGTTGACAATGGGCGTTGACAAGCCGGATCGGGTGGGCCTATAACCCGACCACTGAGCGCGGCGGCAACAACTTGGCCCTGCCAAGACGACGTTGTCGCGCCTCTGTAACTCTCCATCGCGATGAGTGAAGCTCCAGCCGATAGTCATCGGTTGGGAATCGCCGTCGGATGGAGTTATTTCGCCCTCTGCAACAGAGGGTGGGGCCGCTAGGCTCCGTGAGGTCTTCGGGCCTCGGGCTGTTTGACAAGTGAAGATGAAGAAAGAGAAACGTGGACGGCGGAGTCCTTGCGAGCCGCGCACGGAGAGAACGTTAAGTTCTTGAAGTGAGTGGCTGGACGAAAGACTTCGGCGGTACACGTTTACATAGGTAACACCATCGTAGCTTCGGCTACGACGTCGATCGCGATGTGAATCGCGGTTGCATGGATATGGTGGGACCTCGTCAAACGTTGTGATCAGCCGGTTCAAAGTTCAAGTCCAACTTGAGAGTTTGATCCTGGCTCAGAGCGAACGCTGGCGGCAGGCTTAACACATGCAAGTCGAGC
>JBFLYG010000012.1:0-30265 GCA_040756765.1 Pseudomonadota bacterium
GCCTTGACCTGATCTGCGCGCGCCATCCCTGCAACGCCACCGTCGGGGCGCAGAGATGTCCTCGGCCGAACCTGCAGCTATGCCCACTTGACGCGACACACCTCATGTGAGTCCGGCAATGACGCAGAGTTTGGCGCACGGCTCTTCGTCCCTGACTTCAAGACCCTGGTAGCAGCGTCGCAACGCAACGCCGCGGTTCAAGAAGGGCAGTTCAGGCCCCTACCGCGTCCCGCTCGCGTTTCATCACGATCTTGTTGAGCGCACCGAGATAGGCGTTGGCGGAGGCCACCAGCGTGTCCGGATCGGCGGCGCGCGAGGTCATGGCGCGGCCGTCCTCGGCGAGACGGACCGAGACCTCGGCCTGCGCATCCGTGCCGCCGGTGACCGCGTGCACCTGATAGAGCTCGAGCGCCGCCTGATGCGGCACCAGCGCCTTGATGGCGTTGAACACCGCGTCCACCGGACCATTGCCCTCCGCTTCCGTGGTCCGCACCTGCCCGTCGATGTCGAGCTTCATGGTGGCGCGCTGCGGCCCGTGGGTGCCGGCGATCACGCTCAGGGACTTCAGACGGATGCGGTCATGCGCCTGGGCGATGTTCTGGTCGACCAGCGCCTCGATGTCCTCGTCATGGATGTCCTTCTTGCGGTCGGCCAGCGCCTTCATCCGCGCGAAGGCGTCCTCCAGCTGGTTCTCGCCGAGCTCGTAGCCCATCTCCTTCAGCTTGTGGATGAAGGCATGGCGGCCGGAGTGCTTGCCGAGCACCAGCGAAGATTGACGCATGCCGACGGACGCCGGCGTCATGATCTCGTAGGTCTGCGCGTTCTTGAGCACGCCGTCCTGGTGGATGCCGCTCTCGTGGGCGAACGCGTTGCGGCCGACGATCGCCTTGTTGTACTGCACCGGGAACGAGGTCGCCGCCGCGACCAGCTTCGACACCCGTGTCAGCATGGTGGTGTCGATCTGGTTCCAGAACGGAAAGGCGTCGTTGCGCACGTTCATGGCCATCACGACCTCTTCCAGTGCGGCGTTGCCGGCACGCTCGCCGATGCCGTTGATGGTGCACTCGACCTGGCGCGCGCCACCCATCACGCCGGCGAGCGAGTTGGCGACCGCCATGCCCAGGTCGTTATGGCAATGCACCGAGAACACCGCCTTGTCGGCATTCGGCACCCGCTCGCGCAGGTTGCGGATCAGCCTCTCGTATTCCGCCGGCGTGGTGTAGCCGACGGTGTCGGGGATGTTGATGGTGGTGGCGCCGGCCTTGATCACCGCCTCGACGATCCGACACAGGTAATCGAGCTCGCTGCGGGTGCCGTCCTCCGCCGACCATTCGACATTGTCGATCTGGTTGCGCGCGCGGGTGACGCTCGCGACCGAGATGTCCAGCACCTCCTCCGGCGTCTTCGCCAGCTTGACCTTCATATGCAGCGGCGAGGTCGCGATGACGATATGGACGCGGCCGCGCCGCGCCACCTTCACCGCGGCGGCGCAGCGGTCGATATCGTTGGGATGGGCACGGGCAAGCCCGGCGATCACGGCGTTCTTGGTGCGCCGGCCGATCTCCTGCACGGCCTGGAAGTCGCCTTCCGACGTACTGGGAAAGCCGGCTTCGATGATGTCGACGCCCATGGCGTCGAGGGTCTCGGCGACCTCGAGCTTCTCCTCGAAGGTCATGGTGGCGCCGGGGCACTGCTCGCCGTCACGCAAGGTGGTGTCGAAGATGACGACGCGGTCCTTCTCGGAACGCGCGGGGGCGGAAGCGACGGTCGAATGGTCAGTCGTTGAAACGGTCATGGGCTGGGTCCTTGCTCTCTTGCGCCTGTCTTCAGGGCGCGCTTCAGGGGTGTTGGCCTCACAATCCCCTGAACGCCCAGGCACAAGTGCCCAGCCGGCATTCAGGGGCCGCTAAGAAGCAGGAGGCCGAGAAGCGAGAGAGCAAGGACGCGCACCGACACGGCAGCAACCGGCGCGGCGGCGAAGGCCACCCGTCCGGCGTCGTGCTGCATGTGGTTGCGCGAGGTCATGTCAAAACAGTCGAAAGAGGTTCTCTGTTCGTCGTGGCCGGGCTTGTCCCGGCCACCCCGCTTAGGGACGCAGTGCCTTCCTGGCCGGGGTCGCCGGGAGACCTTAGTCCTAGCGATCCGTTAAAAACGGATCGCGCTGCCCGGCGACGACAAACATGAAGGTGGGTGCCTGCATCAGCGCACGCCGCGAACGACGCGCCTTCGTCGCCTCAGTGCGCCGCAGCGGCCGGAGCCGCGTGCGCGTTCTGCTCGTCGCGCTGCTGCTTCATCACCAGCTTGTTGAGCGCGCCGAGATAAGCGTTGGCGGAGGCGACCAGCGTGTCGGGATCGGCGGCGCGGGCGGTCATCGAACGGCCGTTGTGCGACAGCCGCACCGAGACCTCGGCCTGGGCGTCGGTGCCCTCGGTGACCGCGTGCACCTGGTACAGCTCGAGCTTGGCGTCGTGCGGCACCAGCGACTTGATGCAGTTGAACACCGCGTCAACCGGGCCGTTGCCCTCGGCTTCCTCGATCTTGATCTGGCCTTCGACGTCCAGCTTCATGGTGGCGCGCTGCGGGCCATGGGTGCCGGCAATCACGGTCAGCGACAGCAGGCGGATGCGGTCGTTGGCATGCACCATGTTCTCGTCGACCAGCGCCTCGATGTCCTCGTCGTAGATGTGCTTCTTGCGGTCGGCCAGCGCCTTGAAGCGCACGAACGCGTCTTCCAGCTGGTTGCCGGTGATCTTGTGGCCGAGCTCCTCCAGCTTGTGGATGAAGGCGTGGCGGCCGGAGTGCTTGCCCATCACCAGCGAGGTCTGCTTCACGCCGACCGTCTCCGGCAGCATGATCTCGTAGGTCTGGGCGTTCTTCAGCATGCCGTCCTGGTGGATACCGCTCTCGTGGGCGAACGCGTTGCGGCCGACGATCGCCTTGTTGTACTGCACCGGGAACGAGGTCGCCGCCGACACCACCTTCGAGGCGTGGGTCAGCAGGGTCGAGTCGATCTTGGTCCAGAACGGCAGCTTGTCGTTGCGCACCCGCATCGCCATCACGACTTCTTCCAGCGCGGCGTTGCCGGCGCGCTCGCCGATGCCGTTGATGGTGCACTCGATCTGGCGGGCGCCGGCGCGCACGCCGGCCATCGAGTTGGCGACCGCCATGCCCAGATCGTTGTGGCAGTGCACGGAGAACACTGCCTGGTCGGAGTTCGGCACGTTCTCGCGCACCCGCTTGAACAGGTCGAAATACTCCTCCGGCACGCTGTAGCCGACGGTGTCCGGGATGTTGATGGTGGTGGCGCCGGCCTTGATCGCGGCCTCGACGCAGCGGCACAGGAAGTCGAACTCGGTGCGGGTGCCGTCCTCCGACGACCACTCGACATTGTCGACATGGTTGCGGGCGCGCGTCACCGAGGAGATCACCAGCTCGTAGACGTCCTTGGGGTCCATCTGCAGCTTGTACTTCATGTGCACCGGCGAGGTGGACAGGAAGGTGTGGATGCGGCCGCGCTTCGCCGGCTTGATCGCCTCGGCGCAGCGGTCGATGTCCTTGGCGCCGGCGCGCGACAGGCCGCATACCACGGCGTTCTGGGTGCGCTTGGCGATCTCGTTGACCGCCTCGAAGTCGCCGTCGGAGGCGATCGGGAAGCCGGCCTCGATGACGTCGACGCCCATGGTGTCGAGCAGCGCCGCGATGTTGAGCTTCTCCTCGAAGGTCATGGTCGCGCCGGGGCATTGCTCGCCGTCGCGCAGCGTGGTGTCGAAAATGATGACGCGGTCTTGATCCGAGGGAGCGGCGGCGGAAGGGCTGGTCATTGGCTGGTCCTTAAGGTCTTGCGCCGTGATCGCGGATCGATCGTGAGAGGCGCTGTCGGGGTTGCTTCGTCTTCAGTCCCCCTGAGTGCCCAGGCGCAAAAGCCCAGCCGGCCTCAGGGGCCAGTAAGCAGCAGAAGCTCGCCAAGAATGAGGTCGGCCCGCGCGGCAGCGGCACGGCCGGCGGCAAAAGCCACCTTCCCGTCGACCCCCTGCAAAGCGCTGCTCGTCGTCATACTCGCGTCCCGTGACACCGGAGTGTTGCCGACAACCGTTGACGGTTGGTTGCCGGACCGGCGCGCCATCGTTGTAGACGAGGACCGCGGCGCGCCGCAACGCCAAATAATCGGTCAGTATCACTGCCTTATCAGGCCCTTCAGGCCCGGCCAGCCGCGAACCTCAACCTCAATACTTAAGTCACCGCTTGACAATTAACGGCAATCCCTCAATACTCAAGTCCATGCTTAAGTATCAGGACATCGACGCCACCCTCCGCGCCCTGGCCGAGCCGACCCGGCGGGCGATCGTCGAGCGCCTGAGCAGCGGCCCAGCGACCGTCAGCGACCTCGCCGCGCCGTTCGACATGAGCTTTGCCGCCGTGGTCCAGCACCTCCAGGTGCTGGAGGGCTGCGGACTGATCCGCAGCGAGAAGGTCGGCCGGGTCCGCACCTGCCGGCTCGAGCCGGAAGGACTTGCGCCCCTCGCCGACTGGGTGGCGCAGCGCCGCGCCTTCATGGAGCGCCGCTTCGACCGCCTCGGCGACCTGCTCAACGAAACCGACCCGCCGGCCCCGGCCGACGAGTCCTGACCTCACCACTCCTTCGACCCGTTCCCCGCGTAACCTTAAGGAAGCCCTGCCATGAGCGAGACGACTGCCGCGACCAATCCGGATCTCGTGATCCACTCCACCTTCACCCTCGAGCGCCGCTACCCGCAGGCGCCGGCGCGGGTGTTCTTCGCCAATGCCGACGCCGCCATGAAGCGCCGCTGGTTCGCCGAGGGCGAGGGCTGGAACATCTCCAGCTATACGCTCGACTTCCGCGTCGGTGGCATCGAAGCCTCGCGCTTCACTTTCCAGGGCGGTCCCGAGATCACCTACGATTCGGTGATCCAGGACATCATTCAGGACCGCCGCATCGTGTTCGCCTACCGCATGACGGTCGCGGGCGCGCCGATCTCGGCGTCGCTGTCGACCATCGAGCTCAAGCCCGACGGCCGCGGCACGCTGATGCGCTACACCGAACAGGGCACGTATTTCGGCGATCCCAACGCGCCGGCGGGACGCGAACACGGCTCGCGCGAATTGCTGGAGAAGCTCGCCGCGGAGCTCGACCGCGCGTCGTGAGCGATACCTGCACGCGACACGCGATGCATCACTGTCCTGTCCGCTTTAGTCTCGGCACGAACCACACGCGCTGTGTCATTGCCGGGTGAAGACCCGGCAGTCCAGCCTGTTCGTAGACAGGGACCAAAGGCGAAGTCTTCGCTAACGTCGCCGCTTCGCCGCCGCACTCTTGCGCTCCTCGCGCTCGAGCGCGATCCGCACTTTCTCGAACTCCGGCAGCACGGCCTTGTCCACCTTGGGATATTCGAGCTTGAGCCCTTCCAGCGCGCTGACGATGGTCGATCCGATCACCACGCGAGCGAACCATTTGTGGTCGGCCGGCACCACGTGCCACGGCGCCATCGTGGTCGCGGTATGAGCAATGACGTCCTGGTAGGCCGCCTGATACTTCGCCCACAGCGCGCGCTCGGAGACGTCGTCCATGGAGAATTTCCAGCGCTTGCCCGGCTCCTGCAAACGATCGAGGAAGCGCCGGCGCTGCTCCTCCTTCGATACGTTCAGGAAAAACTTCAGGATCAGCACGCCGTTGCGCGCCAGGTAGCGCTCATAGGCGTTGATGTCCTCGAAGCGCTCGCGCCAGATGTTCTTGCTAACGAACTGTTTGGGCAGTTTCTGCTTGGCGAGGATCTCCGGATGCACCCGGACGATCAGGCATTCCTCGTAATAGGAGCGGTTGAAGATGCCGATCCGGCCGCGCTCGGGCAGCTCGCGCGTGGCGCGCCACAGAAAGTCGTGGCTCAATTCGCGCGAGGACGGCGTCTTGAACGAAGCGACGTCGACACCCTGTGGGTTGACGCCGGAGAAGACGTGCTCGATGGCGCTGTCCTTGCCGGCCGCATCCATGCCCTGGAAGATCAGCAGCACCGCCCAGCGCCCATTGGCATAGAGGCGCTCCTGCAGGCTGGCGAGCTGCGCACGGTTGCGCTCGATCAGCTGCTGTGCCGTCTCCTTGTCGAGCCCGCCCTTCTCGCCGGTCTTGTGCGAGACGAGGCGGAACGACTGCGACCCGTCGGCGACGAACGGCGCAACATAGGGCTTCAACTCGTCGGCAAGCGGCTTGGGGGATTTGCGGCTGTTGGCTGCGGACTTTTTGGACTTGGGCATGGAAGCTCCGGCTGATCCCGACGACGACGCAGGTGCGATACGCAAGTTTCAAGGAAGAGCAATGCGCGGGTCAAGTCCGCATGGACGCGCATGCGCCTGGCAAGTCGACAACGTTCCCCGCCGGCCCGGGCCTATTCCAGCTTCGCCGCGAGGAAGGCAGTGATGAAACGCGGCATCGCCGGCTTGAAATCGCTGGTGTCGCGCACCAGGTGGATCGCGTTCAGCTCGGGCGTCTCCTGGGTGGCGAGCCAGCGCGTGATCCGCTCCTGCAACACCGCAGCCGGCACCGCGACATCGAGCTGGCGCATGAAGGCGATCCACTGCTCGGTGCGCACGCAGGTCCAGTCGTCCGCCGCGCGATAGTCCGAGGGCGCAAGGCCGACCTCCTCCTCGACCTCGCGCGCGACGCTGAAAGCCATATCGACCCTGCCGCCACGCAGGTCGTTGCGGTCCGGGGTGCCGGCGGGAAAGTAGATGCGCCCCGCGGTCGCGGTGTGCGGCGCCATCTCGCCGAGCAGGAAGCCGCCGTCACTGCCGCGCAGCGCCCCCATGCCGAAGCCGTTGAACACCTCCCGGTCCGGGCAGCCCCAGTGGATCCAGGCGAGAAACGCCGCATAATCCACCTCGAAGTAGCTGGCGCGGAAGACATCCCCCTCCTCGCGCGGGTCGCGCAGCAGCAGCACGCGGCCGTTCCACACCGCACGCGTCTCCTGCACCCGGGCGAAATGCGCGGAGATCTCCGCCTGCCGCTCCCTGGCAAACGGCCAGTCCCACGGCTCGAACGCCAGATCGAGGCGCCGGATGCGCGAGAGCGTCACCGCCGGCGCATCGGTCACTTCGGTCATTGCACAGCCGCCGCCTTGGCG
The DNA here is from genome assembly GCA_040756765.1 of Pseudomonadota bacterium. GTDB lineage: Bacteria > Pseudomonadota > Alphaproteobacteria > Rhizobiales > Xanthobacteraceae > Bradyrhizobium_A. Next base: position 7,134 of record JBFLYG010000012.1, read on the forward strand.
ACGAACCGGCCGTCAAAGGTGCGGGCGAGATCGACCTTGGCGTCCTTCAGCTCGGGATCGAACCGCAGCAACATGTCGAGGGCGTTTGTCATGCCTTCGGGCGGGATCACGCCGGTCTTGGAATACATCGGCGCCGACGCCTTGACGGAGGCGAGATAGAGCGCCTTGTCGCCGAGATAGTATTCCTCCGGCACCGTCTTCGCGACATCCTCGGGCGTCGCCTTGGCAAGCCACTTCAGCGACTTGTAGAAGGCGTTGACGATGTGCTGGGTGGTCACCGGGTATTTCTCGATGAAGTCGCGCTTGAGGTAGACCACTGCGGCGGGATTGTTGCCCCCGAACAGCTTCATGTTGCCCTCTTCGGTGCGGCTGTCAGCCAGCACCTTGATGTCGCCGTCCTGCTCCAGCTTGGTCATCACCGGGTCGAGGTTGGAGATGGCGTCGAGATCGCCCTTCTTCATCGCCGCGACCGCGCTCATGCCGGCGCCGACGCCGATGATCGCGACATCGTCGGCCTTCAGCCCCTCGCGCGCGATCAGCGCATTGACGAAGAAGTTGGTGGACGAGCCCGGCGCGGTGACGCCGATCTTCATGCCCTTGAGGTCCTTGAACGAGGTCACGTTCGCGGCACGGTCCTTGCGCACGCCGAGCACGATGCCGGGAAAGCGGCCGAGCTCCAACACAGCGGCGATATCCTGGCCTTTCGCCTGCATGCGGATGGTGTGCTCATAGGCGCCGGTGACAACATCGGCCGAACCGCCGATCAGCGACTGCAGCGCCTTGGCGCCGCCGCCGAAGTCGGTGATGGTGACGTTGAGACCCTCTTCCTTGAAATAGCCGAGCCGCTCGGTCAGCGTCAGCGGCAGATAGTAAAGAAGGTTCTTGCCGCCGACGCCGAGGATCAGGTCGGGCTTCTCGACCGCCTGCGCCGAGGCGAGCGAGGTCAGGCCGGCGAGCAGCACAACCGCTCCCACAAGGCGGGTGCCGATCTTGCTGATGATTGTCATGACGTTTCTCCCAGAATGTCGCGCTGCCAGGCGATCGTTTCTCGTCCCGTCATGGCCGGGCGTCTCCCGGCCATTCGACGTCTTTCTTGCGGCGCATCTTAAAGACGTGGTTGCCCGCGACAAGCGCGGGTATGACGATCGCAGGCATCCGTCGAATGTCGCGCTTGGCACGCCGGTCACGTCTCATCCCTGCCGGTCGCCGGCGCGTGGGCGCCAGATCAGCAGGCGGTGCTCGACGTGGCTGACCAGCGTGTCGATCAGCACCACGAATACCGCCAGCACGATCATGCCGGCGAATACCCCGGCGACGTCGAACACGCCCTCCGCTTGCTGGATCAGGTAACCGAGCCCGGCGGAGGCGCCGAGATACTCGCCGACCACCGCGCCGACCACGGCGAACCCCACAGAGGTGTGCAGCGAGGAGAACATCCACGACAGCGCCGACGGCCAGTAGACATGGCGCAGCAGCTGCCGCTCGCTCATGCCGAGCATCCGGGCGTTGTCGACCAGCGTGGTGCTCGCTTCCTTGACGCCCTGGTAGACGTTGAAGAACACCACGAAGAACACCAGCGTGATGCCGAGCGCGACCTTGGACCAGATGCCGAGCCCGAGCCACAGCGCGAAGATCGGCGCCAGCACGACGCGCGGCAGCGCGTTCATCATCTTCACATAGGGATCGAACACGGCGGCGACCGTCTGTTGCCGGGCGAACCAGAAGCCGACGAGCGCCCCCGCCAGCGAGCCGATGATGAAGGCGAGCATGGACTCGATCAGCGTCACCACGAGATGACGCCAGATGGTGCCCTCCACCACCCATTTGACGATGCGCTCGGCCACCTTGCCGGGGGTGGAGAAGAAGAACGGCGGCAGCACGATGGAGCCGAAGATCGGCACCGTGGTCAGCAACTGCCACAGGCCGATGGCGACCACGGCCACCAGCACCTGCAGCGCCAGCAGGGTGAAACGGTTGATCTTCATGACGCCGCCTGCTGATAGCTCTTCACCACCTCGGCCTTGAGCACGCTCCAGATCTCGCGGTGCAGGTCGTGGAAGTCCTTCTCGAGGCGGATCTCGAAGATGTCGCGCGGACGCGGCAGCGTCACCTTCCAGTCGCCGATGATGTGCGAGCCGGGACCGGCCGACATGATGACGACACGGTCGGCGAGCGCGATCGCCTCCTCAAGGTCGTGGGTGACGAACAGCACCGCCTTGCGCGCCGCGCTCCACAGCTCCAGCAGCAGGTTGCCCATGATCTGGCGGGTCTGGGCGTCGAGCGGCCCGAACGGCTCGTCCATCAGCAGGATGCGCGGATCGCGGATCAGCATCTGCGCCAGGCCGACCCGCTTGCGCTGGCCGCCGGACAGCATGTGCGGGTAGCGCTGGGCGAAGCCGGCGAGACCGACCGAGGCCAGCCATGTCTGCGCCGCCTCGCGCGCCGCCGCGCGCGGCGTGCCGACAATGTCGAGACCGATTGCGACATTCTCGAGCGCGGTCTTCCAGGGAAACAGCGCGTCGGCCTGGAACAGGTAGCCGGCCTGCCGGTTGAGGCCGGTCAGCGGCTGGCCGAAGATCTCGACCCGGCCGGCGGCGGGCGTCAGCAGGCCCGCGGCGACATTGAGCAGCGTCGACTTCCCGCAGCCGGTGGGGCCGACGATGGCAACGAACTCGCCGGCGGCGACCGAAAGACTGGCGGTCTCCACCGCCGTGTAGCTGCGGCCGCCAGCCAGGCGGAACGCGACGGTCGCGTCCGTCAGCGCCACTGCGGGCGCCGTGCCCCCGTCTGTCTGCAAGCCGTGTCCTCCCGTGATTCTGTGTCACTGGCCCGGCGGCGCACCCGCGGGCACAAATCGGCGGGCAAATTCCCCCGGACCGGCGCAAGATGCAAGGGGCTTGCGCCCCAGTGTGGTGGATCTGACATTCGCTTCAGTATCGCAGCGAAGCCGTCAAGCGAATGTCAGATCCAAAACCACACTGGAATCTTACATTTGCTAGTGTCCCTACGGTTCTAACATTCGCAAAGAGCCTGCTGCAAAGTGATGCGAATGTTAGAACCGGGACACTAGCCGGCCCTTGGTCGGCTGCGTTCGCTGTGGCAGCATCGCGGCCATGAACGATCCCGCGCCCGCCCTCGCCTATGACGGTGTCAGCAAGCGGTTCGGCTGCGTCACCGCGGTCGATCGCGTCACGCTGCGCGTGGCGAGCGGCGAATTCCTCGCCATCGTCGGCGGCTCCGGCTCGGGCAAGACCACGCTGCTGCGGCTCGCCAACCGCCTGATCGATGCCGACGGCGGCACGGTCCGGGTGTTCGGCGAGGATGTCGAGACGCTCGACGCCATCGCGCTGCGCCGCCGCATCGGCTACGTCTTCCAGAGCGGCGGCCTGTTCCCGCACATGACCATCGCCGACAACATCGGCATCACTCCGCGCCTCGTCGGCACGCCGGCGGCCGCCATTACCGCCCGCGTCGACGAGCTCATCGACCTGGTGCGGCTCGACCGCACCCGTCACCGCGACGCCTTTCCGCATCAGCTCTCCGGTGGTGAACGGCAGCGCGTCGGCGTCGCCCGTGCGCTCGCCGCAAAGCCGCAGATGATGCTGCTGGACGAGCCGTTCGGTGCGCTCGACCCGCTGACCCGCGATGCGCTGGGCGAGGACTACCGGCAACTGCACCGCGACCTCTCCCTCACCACGGTGATGATCACCCATGACATGGCGGAGGCCGTGCTGCTCGCCGACCGTATTGCGGTGATGCGCGGCGGACAGCTGCTGGCGCAGGGCAGCGCGGCCGAGCTTGCCGCGAGCGATGATCCTTACGTGCGCGCGCTGCTGCGCACGCCGCGCCGCCAGGCCGAACGGCTACGCGACTTGCTGCCGCCGCTCGAGAGCACGGCGCCGTGATGATCGACGATCCCCGCTGGCAGGAGGCGCTCGCCCACCTGCCCGACTATCTCGGCGGCCATGTCCGGGTCAGCCTCGCGGCGCTCGCGCTCGGGCTCACGGTCAGCTTTCCGCTGGCGCTCGCCGCGCGCCACCGCCCGCTCTGGCGCACCGCCCTGCTCGGCATCGCGAGCATCGTGCAGACCGTGCCGGGGCTCGCCCTGCTGGCACTGTTCTATCCGCTGCTGCTGGCGCTCGCGGCGTTGGCGGCGCGCTGGTTCGGGGTCGGCTTCTCCGCGCTCGGCTTCCTGCCGGCGGTGCTGGCGCTCGCGCTCTACAGCATGCTGCCGGTGCTGCGGAACACCATCACCGGGCTCGACGGCATCGATCCGGCGCTGCGCGAGGCCGCCGACGGCGTCGGCATGACGCGATGGCAGGCCTTGCGGCTTGTGGAGCTGCCGCTGGCGCTGCCGGTGATCATGGCCGGCATCCGCACCGCGGCGGTGTGGGTGATCGGCACTGCGACGCTGTCGACGCCGATTGGCCAGACGAGTCTGGGCAACTACATCTTCGCCGGGCTGCAGACCCAGAACTGGGTGTCCGTGCTGTTCGGCTGTGCCGCCGCTGCGGTGCTGGCGCTGCTGGTCGACCAGTTGCTGGCGCTGATGGAGAACGGCGTGCGCAACCGCCGCCGTGGCCGCGTCGTCGCCGGCGCCCTCGGGCTCGCGGCGCTTGTCGTCGCGACACTGACGCCGGCGCTGACCCGCGCCGCTCCCACCTATATGGTCGGCGCCAAGACCTTCACCGAGCAATATGTGCTCTCCGCGCTGATCGCCCAGCGCCTGCAGGCAGCGGGGCTTTCGGCCGGCAGCCGCGAGGGCCTCGGCTCCAACGTGATCTTCGCCGCCCTCGCCGACAACGACATCGACGTCTACGTCGACTATTCCGGGACGCTGTGGGCCAACCTGCTGCACCGAAGCGATTTGCCGCCGCGGGCGCAACTGCTCGCCGAGCTCAGGGACGCGCTCGCCAGCCGTTTCCATATCGCGCTCGCGGGCTCCCTCGGCTTCGAGAACGCCTATGCGCTGGTGATGCCGCGCGCCCGCGCCCGGGCGCTCGGCATCCACAGCATCGCCGATCTCGCCTCCCATGCCGGCACGCTGTCGATCGCCGGCGACTACGAGTTCTTCTCGCGCCCGGAATGGGCCGCGCTGACGAGGGCTTATGGCCTCGCCTTTCGCAGCCAGCGCCAGATGCAGCCGGACTTCATGTACGCAGCGGTCGCCGCCGGCGACGTCGACGTCATCGCCGGCTACACCAGCGACGGCCTGATCGCCAAATACGACCTCGTCGTGCTCGATGATCCCCGGCAGGCCATCCCGCCCTACGACGCGGTGGTGCTGCTGGCCCCGAAGCGTGCGGACGACAGGGCGCTGGCCGCCGCGCTGCAGCCGCTATTCGGCCGCATCGACATCGCCACCATGCGCGAGGCCAATCTACGCGCCGCGGCCGGCGACGGCGACCGCTCGGCGAGCGGCGTCGCGCGCTGGCTGTGGGAGAAGATCTCGTCACATCCCGCTCAATGAGGACAGGCCATGACCAACGCCGATAATTCTGCCGTCTCCCGCATCAATCCTCCCGAACTCGGCACGCCGCCGGGCTACTCCCAGGTGGTCGAGGTTCGCGCCGGCCGCCTCGTGTTCATCGCCGGGCAGACGGCGCTCGACGCTTCCGGGGAGATCGTCGGCCGCGGCGACATTGTGGCCCAGGCCGCGCAGGTCTTCCGCAATCTGGAGATCGCGCTGCGCGCCGCCGGCTGCACCGCCGCCGACCTCGTCAAGATGACGGTGTTCCTGCGCGACATGTCGCACCTTGCGAGCTACCGCGAGGCCCGCAACCGCTTCTTCGCCACCGTCACGCCGCCCGCGGCGCCGGCGGTGACGCTGGTGGAGGTCTCGCGGCTGTATGGCGCGGACTTCCTGATCGAGATCGAGGCGATCGCGGCGGCGTGACAGGCTGGGTGGGCATGCGCATGATGGCGGCGCGCCGTCGCTTGAACCTTCCGCCGCCGATCCCTGACCAATGAGGGCTGCAGGGATCATGGCGCTCGACAGGGCCGCCAAGGTGGTGGTCGTGCGGACGGCTGCGACCGTTCCCCGCCTGCGGAGGTCGCGATGAAATCCATTCTGAGGATGGGGGATACGGGCGACGATGTGCGAAAGCTGCAGGACCACCTGAATCGGAGCCGCGACGCGCCCAAGGCGTCGCTCGCGGTCGACGGGATCTTCGGCCCCAAGACGCTCGCCCGGGTGAAGGAATTCCAGTCGCGGTTCGGTCTCGTCACCGACGGCATCGTCGGGCCGCGCACCGAGGAGACACTGATCTTCGCCGCGAACGACATTTCGGCCGCCGAGGTCGAAGGCATCATCGTGGCGTGGAATACGGTGCGGCCCCTGAGCCACCTCAGGGATGAAAGGGATGCGATCGTGTCCTGAAGCGTGATGATCCGACGTCAGATCGCCGTCGCGCGCTTTTCGGATCATGTGCGGGGAGACCGGCCAGATGTTCGAGCGCGAAGTCCAATTGCTGCTGGGCATGACCCCCGCCGAGGTGATGCGGCTGATGATGTCGATCCTGGACCTGCTCGAAAGCCTGGTGCTCAACCACAACTGGATGTCGAACACGCAACTCGCGACGCTCGCCGAAGCGCAGGGCGCCGAACTGTTTCGCAGCAATGGCGTGGTGGCCAACCACGGCGGGGCGCTGCAGCAGGCGCTGGCAAACCTGGAGAACGAGGAGGGCCAGATCACCCAGCAACTGCTGCAGATCCAGCGGGCGAACCGATCCGTCGGCAACGCCGTCTTCGACGTGCTGCGCCCGTTGATGGATTTGTCGCGGGAGACGCGGCGCGTCGGCAGCAATGTCCTTGCCGAAGCAGCCCAGCTCGCCCGCACGGTTCCAAACCGGCTTGCCGGAATCAAGTTCGAAGCAGGCGAACGCGGCCGCGCCACCTCCATCGTGCAGCAGATCGCCCGGCAGGCGCCGGAGCTGCGTCAGCGCGGCATTGACCCGACGCTCATCTCCAATGCAACGGATGCGGAGCGCGCCCTGATTGCAGAGGCGGAGGCGCTGCCCGCGGAAGAGCGGGAAGCGCTGGTGCGGATGACCCCGGTGGTCGTGCTGATGCGGCAGATGATCGCGGCACAGCTGCGCGCCGCCGCGGGCGCGGCGCGTGCCGCCCTGAGCCGGTTTCTCGGTCCGCTCGAAACCATGCTCGACTTCCTGGCGCGAACGCTCGGCTCGCGCCTGACGAGCTTCATCATAGTCCCGCGGTCGGTGCTGAAGGAAATGCTGAGATCGGCCGGCGTCAGCAGCTCGGCTGACGACGCCTGAACGGCCGGGCCCGGAGCGGGAAACATCAAAGAAATAAAGCGGGATGGCGCTTCGACGATAAGTCATCCCGCTCCAGTGTCAGCAACACCTTGCGCATCTGCACGCAGTCGGCGGCGTGACCGGCGATCTCGGCCTCGCTCCACACGAAGCGCTCCCACCCCATCTTGTCATAATAGCCGACCGCTTCCGGCGCGGCGTTGACATAGAGCGTGCGCACGCCGCGGCCGCGGGCGAAATCCTCGACCCGGGCGGACAAGACGCGGCCGTGGCCATGGCGCTGCCGGTCCGCGGCGATCGCCACCAGCCGCACCGCGCCGGTACCGTCACCGAAATCGTCGAGCCGCGTGGTGCCGATCGCGCGCCCCGCCCAGGTCAGCAGCAGCGGATGATGTGCGGGACGGTATTCATCGATATGCCGGTCGTCGTAGCCGCGACGTCCTTTGGCCTCCCACAGCACCGTGCGGCGCAGGGCGTGATAGTCCCGCCAGTCGGCGTCGGTCGTCACCTTGCGAAGGATGTGGATCATGGCGTCACCCGATCGACATGGGCCGGTCATCTTCCCGCTCACCCGCGCCGGCCCTACACTGGCGAATCAGTTTACATGCGGATGCGGTCGCGCCGATGACAGATCAACGATCCCGCACGCCTGTTCTTGCACAACGGCAGTTTGCCGCGCGACGCCACGAATTCAACGGCCTCGATCTCGCCGCGCGCTTCGCGCTGATCCATCGCACCAACCTGTGGGGCGCAAACGCGTCCCTGTCCGGCGTCGGCTCGGAGCTCGCCGCCACCACGCGGCTGCGGCACGAGTTGCCGGTGCTGCTGCGCTCGCTCGGCGTCCGCACCCTGCTCGACCTGCCGTGCGGCGATTTCGGCTGGATGGCGCACACCGCGCTCGGTGACATCCGCTACCTCGGCGCCGACATCGTGCCGGAGATCGTGGCGGCGAACACGGCCGCTCATGGGCGATCTGGCCAAGTGGATTTTGTCACGCGCGATCTCGTGAGCGATCCTCTTCCTACAGCCGACCTGATCCTGTGCCGCGATTGCCTGGTACATCTGTCGTTCGACCACATCGGCCGCGCGCTCGCCAACATGCAGCGCTCGGGCGCGCGCTGGCTGCTGACGACGACCTTCCTGGAGCTGACGGACAACCGCGACATCGACGACGGCGACTGGCGCCCGCTCAACTTCATGCGGCCGCCGTTTCACTTTCCGCCGCCCGAGGCCGTCCTGATCGAAGGCTGCACCGAGGCCGACGGCGACTATGCCGACAAGGCGCTGGCCTTGTGGCAGCTCGCGGCGCTGCCGACTGCCCTTGTCTAGATCTCGTCCAGCATCTCCCGCCAGAACCGCATCAGACGTTCGTGCCGTTCGCGCGCCAGCGCCGCGCCGGTTGCGGTCTGATCGAGCGCGAAGCGCCGGTCGTCGAGCGTCCGCGCACGGCCCTCGGGATCGAACGGGTCGTAAAGGCTGCCGCCGAGCCGACCGGCGACATAGAAGCAGCGCGCAACGCCGACCGCCCCGATGGCGTCGAGCCGGTCGGCATCCTGCAGGATGCGCGCCTCCAGCGTCGTCGGCGTGATGCCGGCGGAGAAGCTGTGCGCGGCAATGGCATGGGCCACCGCCTCGATCCGGGCGTCCGGCCATCCGTCCGCCGCCAGGCGCATGCGCGCGGCGTCGGCGGCGAGCCGCGACGCCTCGGCCCGCAGCGGAGAATCCTTCTCCACCGTGACGGCGTCGTGCAGCAGCACCGCCGCCGCGAGCAGTTCGCCGTCGCCACCTTCCACGGCCTGGATGGCACAGACGTTCTTCCACACCCGCAGCAGGTGCGCGATGTCGTGCGCACCGTCATCGCTGCCGATCGCCTGCGGCAGCAACCGCGCCGCCAGCGCCTCGTAGGGCGCGAAGGCACGCACGCTTTCAGGACTTGAATGACCGCGATTGGACATATTCAGAAACAATTCGGCTCGGGCGGGAGCGCGGGCAGACAGCCCGGATGAAGCGGGGATGACCGCAGCTACTTCGCGGCGGTGACGGCGGTGCAGAAATCGGCGTTGGAGGCCGTCGCAGTGGCGGCCGGCTTGGCGCCGGCGAGCGGTGGCACCGGCAGCGCCGCGGGCTTCACCGGCGGCCCCTTGGCGCCCTTCACCGCGCCGGTCGCCATCGGGCTACTGGATGCGGTCGCGGGAGGCGCCGGATCGACATAGCGCGTCCAGGTCTCGCCGCCGCACAGCATGCCAAATGCGACGCAGCCCTTGATCTCGAGCGTCGTCGCCGTGAGCACGCGGATGCTGGCCGTATAGGTCTTGCCGTTCTCGGAATCGTAGACCTGCCCATCCCAATGATCGGCTTTGCCCTGCGTGGGCTTCATGTCGAGCACCAGCGGGGCGCCGAGCGTCGGCCGTGAACGCTTGGCGGGGTCGGGATTATGGATATCGAGACCGCCGGGCTCCTTCTCCCAGACCGAGGCGCCCCACAGGTGGCCATTGCAGTCGGCGATACGGATGCGGGCAAGGCCATGGGCGTCGAGCCATTCGCCCTGGAGATCGGCCGCCGATGCAGCGCACGGGAGGAGGAGCGAAAGTCCGGCAAAAATCAGTTGTCGCATCAGCCGTTCCAAATCAGCACGTCACATCCCCGCACCATTGAAGCGTGCTCCCTTCTTTGATGCAAGCCCGCCATGCAATCACGGAAGAGCGGAACCAGGCGTGGTCCGCGCGCGGGGGCGCCGATATTGCCGCATAATCGGGCACAATCATGGATATCGATATCCGCTGTCACGTCGAAAGCGCGGCCGGCTGTGACATCGGCGCGGTTTCGCCGCCGGCCAAATCGCGCTAAACGGCAGCCTGCCCTTCCCTTAAAGCTCAGGGATCATCGTGACCAGCCGCACGGACCTCTCAAGCATTGAAGCCGTCATTTTCGACATGGACGGCCTGCTGTTCGACACCGAGCCGCTGATCAAGACCGCCAAGCTCGGCGCGCTGCGCGCGCTCGGCTTCGAGCTGTCGGATGCGTTCTACAATTCCATGATCGGCGTGCCCGGCCCGGAATGCGACATCCGCATCCAGAGCCATTTCGGCCCCGCGTTTCCGATGGACGATTACCTCAGCTCTTATCGCAGCGACTGGTCGCGGCTGATCGCAAACGGCGTGCCGCTAAAGGCCGGCGCCGCCGACATCATCCGGCACTTCCATGGCCTCGGCCTGCCGATCGGCCTTGCGACATCCTCCGGCCGCGAGGCCGCGAGCCATCATCTGCACACCGCCGAACTGCACCACTACTTCCGCGCGGTCGTCACCCGCAACGACGTCAGCCGCGGCAAGCCGCACCCCGACCTCTACCTGAAGGCGGCCGAGCAGATCGGCATCGCGCCGCAGCGCTGCCTCGCGCTGGAGGATTCCCACAACGGCGTGCGCGCCGCCCACGCCGCGGGCTGCCGGCCGATCATGGTGCCGGACCTTCTTCAGGCGACCGACGAGATGCATCGTCTCTGCGTCTTCGTGGCGCGCGACCTGCACGACGTCCGCCGGATGTTTCTGCCGGCGGGCTGAGGGCGGCGGTCGGAGACGTTCGACACAGAGTCCCGGGTATCGCTGCGTTCACCCGGGCTACGCGATGACGCCAGCGGTGCGGACGCGTAGCCCGGATGAGCGAAGCGACATCCGGGTCGGAAAACGCGAGCCGGATTACGCCTCGACGAGCCCCGGCTTGCCCGCCTCGACCACGAACGACTTTGCCGTCGCGATCGGCTGGTCGGGTTGCGAGATCTGCGCCACGACGCGGAAGTCGGCCTGCCAGCGCCCGCGCGTCACGGTGTGGCGGTGATAGCCGCGCTGGTCGCTGATGAATTTCAGATGCGGGTTGTTGGCGCGCAACGTCTCCGCATTGCTCATGACAGCCACGCCATCCCCGCCCGACGAGATCGAGGTCGCCAAGAGCTCGACGGCGACGCAGGGCGACGCCTGATCGCGCCAGTCGAGATGCAGGTCGAGGGCGACGCCACGATGCATGTCGCCGGTGAGCACCACCGGGTTCGTCACCTTGGCCTCGTACAGCGTCCTCAGCAGGCGGTCGCGCGCGGCGCTGGCGCCGTCCCAGGCATCGAGATTGACCAGCGGCGCATCGGACGCAGCGAGCCAGGGATAGGACCGCCAGTCGAGACGGGCGAACAGCACCTGCTGCGCCAGCACCTGCCAGGTCGCCGGCCCCGCGGCCTGCGCCGCGCGCAGGCCCTCGGCGAACCACGCCTCCTGGCGCGCGCCCATCATGGTGCGTGACGGCTCGTCGGCCGCCGCGCAATTGGCCTTGATGCCATCGCCGCAGGGCTGCTTGGAGCGATACTGCCGGGTGTCGAGCACGGCGACGTCCATCAGGCTGCCGACGCGGAAGCGGCGATAGGCGAGCACGTCGGGACCGCGCGGCAACTGCGCCCGCCGCACCGGCATGTGCTCATACCAGGCCTGGAATGCCGCCGCACGGCGGAACAGGAACGCCTCCGCCGGCGTGTTCTTGGAATCGGTATCGGCCGCCCAGTTGTCGGCGACCTCGTGGTCGTCGAAGCTCGGCAGGAACGGACAGGACAGGTGCGCCGCCTGCAGGTCGGGATCGCTCTTGTAGAGTGCATAGCGCCGCCGGTAGTCGGTGAGCGTGACGCAGGGCAGAAAGTCGCGGGGCATGGTGCGCGGCAGCGTGCGGCCGGTGCGGTCCACCGTGACGAAGCCGTGCTCGTAGATGTAGTCGCCATAGTGGAAGACGAAATCGAAATTCTCCGCCGCAAGATGCCGCCACGCGGTGTAGTAACCGCTCTCGTACGCCTGGCAGCCGGCGGCGGCGAAGCGCAGTTGCGCGAGATCGGCGCCAGGGGCCGGCAGCGTGCGCGCCCGGCCGACCGGACTGATCGCACTGCCGACGCGGAAGCGGTAGAAATAGTCGCGCGCGGGCTCGAGCCCCTCGAGCTCGACATGGACGGAATGCGCCAGCTCGATCCGCGCCATCGCGGTGCCGGAGCGCACGACCTGCTGCATCGTGGCGTCGGCGGCGATTTCCCAGGTCACCTCGAACGGCTGCATCGACAGGCCGCCGCGCGGCTCGAGCGGCTCCGGCGCGAGGCGCGTCCAGATCACGAAGCCGTCGGGGGCGGGATCGCCCGAGGCGACGCCGAGCGTGAACGGCATCTTGTCGAAATCGGCACGCGCCGGCGACGATGCTCCCCATGACAATCCGGGCACCAGCAGACCTGCGGTGACGGCTCCCTTCAAAAGACTGCGGCGATCGAACATTGGATGGCGGCTCGGGTCGAGCATCGAGAGAATCCAGAATTAGCCCCGCGCGGCGTTGCCGCGCGGCAAACATCCGCAACCTGTATCAGTCCCGTGAGACCGGGACATAACAAAACCGGCGGTGCCGCGGGCGGAAGGGGGCGGGGCCGCCGTACGCAACTGAATCGGCGGCCCCTGTTCCAACATGTGAACGTCACCGGTGATTCTGGGGTCTCCGGCCAACACGGTGGAACACCCCTACTGTTAGCAGGGCTATCAAACCGCGCATCCGGACTCCGTTCTTAACCTAACCAGTCAACCTTACCGGCAGACACTGCCATGTTACCGTTGAAAGCCGGCAAGCCGCCGGGGATCACACAAGGCCCTCCAGTTACAGCGCCTTAATGAAGCCTGCGTCAATCAGCTGGCGGTTGAACCGCCGCGCTTCGGCGCCATCGTGGCAGGCATAAAACAGCCCGCCACAGCGCAGCATGATCTTCTTCTGCTCGGCGAAGGTCGGATCGAGCGGCAGGCCGGCGGCGTCCTGGATCACCAGCGGCAGGTAGGCGCCGTCGATGGTCTCCATCGCAGTCGGGCTGTCGACCGGTTTGAAGTTGACCGCGTCGATGGCGTAGTAGGTGGCGAAATAGCGCGGATCATGCGCCATCAGCTTCTTGCCGATGTCGGCCTCGCTCAGCCCGGGATCGAGCAGCTGCGGCGAGAATTCCGGCTGATGGTCGCCATAGCGCACGATCAGGAACGGCTCGTTGGGGAACTGCTTCTTCAGCGCCGCGACGAAGCCGGCATAGTCCTTCGCGCTCATCGCCTGCCGCCGCAGGTACTCGTCGACCGACGGCGCGTTGCCCGGCGCGCGCCACTGCGGCGTCAACTCGGGACGGAATTTCACCTCCCAGGGGAAATGGTTGGCGGCGAGATAGACGAACATGAACACCGGCTGCCGCCCCTTCTCGCGGGCCAGCAGGTCCACCGCCTTGCCGTAGAAGAAGCTGTCGGGCTCGACGCCCTTGGCGCCGAGCGCGCGGGCATCATGGAACGCCTGCACGCCGGTGGTCAGCTGGAAGCTCTTGGCGCTCATGAAGCCGCCGAACGCGGGATAGAGCGAGATGGTGCTGTAGCCGCAGCGGCGCAGCGCCAGCGGCAGGCCGCGCTCGACCCGCCCCGAGGCGATGCGGGTGACGAAATAGGCGAACGGCCCGAACGAGCGCGCCGAGAGGCCCGCCAGCACGTTGTATTCGGTGAACCAGCTCGGCCCACCATTGCTCTCGGCGAGGAACTTGCGCGCCTTGCCGTCGTAGGACAGGAAATGGCTGCCATAGCCCGGCGGCACCTTGACGCCGGCGGCGGTGCGAATGTCGAAGCTCGATTCATCATGAATCATGACGATGTTGGGCCGCCGCCCTGCCGGATTGCAGGAATCCACCAGCGGCAGCTTCAACGGCTCGGCGGCAAACGCATCCGATTCCATGAAGCCATAGTTGACGAAATCGGAGACGGCGGTGACACCCGAGCGCGCGAACTTGGAGACGTAGCCGTCGTCGTAGTAGCCGCGCCAGGCCTCGTCCGGCCAGACCTTCGCAAGGCCGACCAGCGCGGCGAGGCAGCCGAGCAGTGCCGCCACCGCCGGCAGGCGGCGCAGGCGGAATGGATCGAGCCGCCACAGCGCCACCATCAGCGGCAGCACCAACGCCGCGGTGCCGATCGCCGACCAGCGCAGGTTCGGGAAGATGGTGAACAGGAAGGCCACCGTGTCGCGGTCGATCACCATCAGGTCGACGAAGTTCGCCGTCATCTGCACCACGTCGTGCTTGAGCCGCGACAGCAGAATCAGGACCACGATGAGGGCGAACGCCAGCGCGCCCGACAATGCCGGCCGGCGCAGCAGCGCAATGAAGCCACAGTTGAGGATGCCCCACGCCAGCAGGAAACCGACCCGCGACATCAGGTCGGTCTCGGTCTGCAGCATCACCGCGAGCGCGGCGAGATGCGGCGAGGCCACCGCCAGCAGCCGCCAGACACCGGCGGAGGCGATGCCGGCGGCAACCGCGGCGCGACCGCCATTGGGCGTCTCGGGATTGGGCAGGCCGGAATTCGGCGGCGACGCCATGGCGGGGGCACGAACCATCCGGCAGGTCAGGAGCCCGGCGCTGGCGAAGGCCAGCAGGCAAACGGCGCGGCCGGCGGCGGTCGCCGTGTCATAAAAAGGTAGTCAAACTGTCATTGAATCGCAACACGGTCCCTTGGCCGCAGCAGCCCGGCGGCGGCGTTCAGCGCCCATTCAGGCTGCGCTGCGAGCACAGGCGCGGCGCATCCCGGAGCAGGCGGCCCGCTCCCCTCACCCTTTCGCAAGCAGGACACGGCAGGCGCCGGCCGCAGCCAGCGTCAGTACCCCGGCACCGAGAAACGCCCATGCGAAGCCGGCCTCGCCACCCGCCCCGACCAGGCCGCCGAGCAGCGCGATACCGAGGCTGAAGCCGAGCTGGCGCAGCGTGACGCAGATCGCCGCCGCCATCGCGGCACGCCCCGGCGGTGCGGCGCCGACGGCCGCTGCGGTCACCTGCGCCTGGATCAGCGCGGCACCGGCCCCGCTCGCCAGCAGGGCGATGACCACGGGAAACGCCCCATGAGCGATGGCGGGGGCGACGGCGAGATCGGCCAGCGCAATGACCGCGAGCCCAAACGGAAAAAAGAGCTGCGGCGGCCACCGCCGCGCCAGCACAGCGCCGAGCCATGGCAGCAGCAGCATGGGCAGCGTGAGCGCCGTCAGGAGAGCCCCCGCCGCGAGCGGCGCCATCTGCAGCGGCCCACGCGCGAGCTGCGGCACATAGACGAGCAACGCCCAGTATCCCACCGAGCTCGCCAGCGGCGCGATGCACATCGCGGCGAAGCGCGGCGCGCGCAATAGCGCAAGATCGATCGCCGGAGCGCGGCTGCAGCGCTCGATCACCATGAACGCGCCGACAGCCAGCACGGCAGTACCGAGCAGGAGCGCCAACGTCACGACATCCATCGTACGGCCATCGAGCAGCACGACGGCGACGCCGCCCGCAGCGACAGCGAGCATGGCACAACCCGGCCAGTCCAGCGGCGCCCCTGCCATGCCGGGGCCTCTCGATTCCGGCACGCCCGAGCGGATCAGCATCAGAATCGCGGCACAGCACGGCAGGTTGAACCAGAAGATCCAGCGCCAACCGATCGTCGCGGCCACCAGCGCGCCGAGCGGCGGCCCGACGACCATGGCGACGCCGATGACCGTGCCGTTGATGGCGAACGCCCGCGGCCGCGCCGCGGCGGACGAGGTGGCCGCGACCAGCGCCAGCGATGCGCTGGTGAACGCGGCGCCGCCAAGCCCCTGCATGGCGCGCCCGGCGAGCAGCGCCATGAACGACGGCGCCAGCGCGCATAGCGCGGACGCCGCGGCGAACACCACCGTGCCGCACGCAAACATGCGCCGCCGCCCGAAGCGATCGGCAAGTGCACCGGACGCCGGCAGGGCAAACATCAGCGCAAGACTGAAGACGTCGATCACCCAGACCGCCGGCACGGCGTTCGCGGCGAAGCCGCTGCCGACGTCGGGCAGCGCTGCGACCAGCGCGGTCAGATCGAACTGAAACAGGAAGCCGCCGATGCTGGCGGCCCACAGCGTCGCAGACGCCGGCGCGAGGTTGACGATGGGGTTCGGAATCGAAGGATCGGGACGCGTCGCATCGCAGGTCATGGCGCCAAGTCTGCCGCGTGCCCCGCCGGCCGGCGAATGACCCTTCTTTCAAAACCCATGAATCGATATCATGGCGGCATGCCGCGCCGCCTGCCGCCCTTCCCACCGCTGCTGGCCTTCGACGCCGTCGTGCGCCACCGCTCGTTCACCCGCGCGGCCGAGGAGCTCGGTGTGACCCAGAGCGCCGTCAGCCACCAGGTGCGGCGGCTGGAGCGGCATTTCGGCGTCGCGCTGCTGGAGCGCCGGCCTCCCGGTCTCGATCTCACCGCAGAAGGCCGCGCGCTGCTGCCTGAGCTGACGACGGCGCTCGACGCTCTCGGCGCCCTCGACGCCCATGTCCGCCGCGCCTCGCGGCAGCGCCGCCTGCGGATCGGTGTCGGCGCCGCGCTGAGCACATGGTGGCTGGTCCGCCGATTGCCGCGCTTCGCCGCGCAGCACCCCGCGATCGCGCTCGAATTGATGCCGGACGGAGCCGGCGACACGGCGCCGCCGGACGTGCGCGTCACCTGGGTAACGGGCGACGAGGCGCGGCCCACAACGACGCAACGGCCGCTGTTTCGCGAGCAGGTGTTTCCGGTATGCGCACCGGCGCTGCGGCCGCGGGACGCGACACCTCAGGCGCTGCTGTCGCTGCCCCTCATCCACAAGGATGCCGATCAGACCAGCGAGTGGAGCTGGGACACCTGGTTTCGCCACCTCGGCTTGTCGCGCAATCAGGCGCACGGCGGCGGCCTGCAGCTCGGCAACATCGGCCTGTGCCTCGCCGCTGCATTGGAGGGCGCAGGCGTCGCGCTGGGACGATCGCTGCTGGTCAGCGACGCCATGGCGGACGGTCGACTGACGCGGCTGCTTCCCGACGGGCCAGTCATGGAATCGCGCAAGGTCCATGTCGCGCGCTGGCGCGCCGAGCTCAGCCGCGACGACGACATCCAGGCGTTCGTCGGCTGGCTCGCCGACGAGGCAACGCAGACCTGCGCCGCGCACTGATCGCGGACTGCGGAGCCGTCAGCACTCCACCACGTTCACCGCGAGGCCGCCGAGCGAGGTCTCCTTGTAGGTCGACTTCATGTCCTCGCCGGTCTGCAGCATGGTGCGGATCACGGTGTCGAGCGACACGTAGTGATGGCCGTCGCCGCGTAACGCGAGGCGCGCGGCGTTGATGGCCTTCACCGCACCCATGGCGTTGCGCTCGATGCAGGGGATCTGCACGAGGCCGCCGACCGGATCGCAGGTCAGGCCGAGATTGTGCTCCATGCCGATTTCGGCGGCATTCTCGACCTGGGCGACGGTGCCCCCGAGCACCGCGGCGAGCGCGCCGGCGGCCATCGAGCAGGCCACCCCGACCTCGCCCTGGCAGCCGACCTCGGCGCCGGAGATCGAGGCGTTGGTCTTGTAGAGCACGCCGATCGCCGCAGCGGTGAGCAGGAAGTCGACGACGCCGTCGTCGGACGCATCGGGCACGAAGGTCTCGTAGTAGTGCAGCACCGCAGGGATAATGCCCGCCGCGCCGTTGGTCGGCGCCGTCACCACCCGGCCGCCGGCGGCGTTCTCTTCATTGACCGCCATCGCGAAGGCGTTGACCCAGTCCATCGCTGCCAGCGGATCGACCGCCTCGGTATTGCCGCCGCGCGCCATCAGTTCGCGGTAGAGCGCCGGCGCCCGGCGGCGAATGTGCAATGCGCCAGGCAGCCGCGTCTCGGCCTCGGCATTGTCGAGGCCGAAGCCGCGGCGCACGCAGGCCTGCATCACCCGCCAGATCCGCAGCAGGCGGTCGCGCACCTCGGCTTCCGAGCGCCAGGTGCACTCGTTAGCGAGCATCACGCCGGCAATCGAGCGGCCGCTCGCGGCGGCCTGCGCCACCAGCTCGGCACCGCTGTGAAAGGGATACGGCCAGACGGCCCCGGCCGCGACCGTGGCCGGTGGCGCGTCTGTGCCGGCCTCGATCACGAAACCGCCGCCCACCGAGAAGTAGCAGCGCTCGCTGAGCCGCGTCCCGTCGGCCGCGAACGCCGCAAGACGGAGCGCGTTGGGATGCTCCGGCAGCGACTGCTCGCCGCGGAAGACGATGTCGCGGACACGATCGAACGCGATGGGATGATGTCCGAGCAGCGGCAGCTCGCCGGTCTGCCGGATTGCCGCGAGCCTCTCGCGGGCGATGGCGGGGTCGGCGCTGTCCGGCGCCTCGCCGCACAGGCCGAGGATCACGCCGAGATCGCTGGCATGGCCGCGCCCCGTGAGGCCGAGCGAGCCGAACAATTCGACCTCGACCCGCGCGGTACGCGCCAGCAGGTCATCCTCGTCGAGCCGCCGCGCGAACATCAGCGCCGCGCGCATCGGCCCGACGGTGTGCGAACTCGACGGGCCGATCCCGACCTTGAAGATGTCGAAGGCGGACAGCATCACTCCAACCTCACCCCTCATCCTGAGAGCCTGACTGAAAAGGTAGTCCACATTCTCGAGCCTTTGTTAAGGCACGTGGAATGTCGGTTTTCTCCGTCATGCCCGGCCTTGTGCCGGGCATCCACGTCTTCACTGCCTTGCAACAGAAAAGACGTGGATGGCCGGGACAAGCCCGGCCATGACGAGTTCAACAATATAGGCCTTATTTCATTGGCTTCTTTTTGAGTCGGGCTCTGAGGAGCCCGTGGAGCGGGCGTCTCGAAGGATAAGGCCCGCACGTGACAGCTCATTGGCCTCATGGTTCGAGACGCGCGGCCTTGCCGCGCTCCTCACCGTGAGGAGACAGACTGCGATGGAGCAGACCAGACTGGCTCCTCGTGTTCCAGTTCTCATATGTACACTGCCCATTCGCGACGATGTAAGCCGCGAATATCAGCGTCATGCCGCCAGCGGCAGTTGCTGCTGCACCAGCGCCACCCAGTAGGCCGCGCCCATCGGCATGATGGCGTCGTTGAAGTCGTAGTGGGGATTATGCAGCGGCGCATCGTTCTTGCCTTCGCCGGCGCCGATGCAGATGTAGGCGCCGGGGCGCTTCTGCAGCATGAACGAGAAATCCTCGGATCCCATCGCCGGCTTGATGTCGGTCTCGACCCGCGCCTCGCCGACGAGGCTCGCCGCAGCCGCAACCGCCGCATTGGTCTCGGCCACCGTGTTGATGACGCCGGGATAGCGCCGCTGATAGTCGAGCGCGATCGAGGCGCCATGGATCTGTGCCATGCCGGCGCAGGTCCGGTGCATCGCCGCTTCGATGTGGTCCTGGATCTCGGCATCGAGGGTGCGCACGGTGCCGCGCAGCACCACCGTTTCCGGCACCACGTTCCAGGTGTCGCCGCCGTGGATCTGAGTGACGCTGATCACCCCCGCATCCATCGCACCGATCTGCCGGCTGACGATGGCCTGCAGCGCGTTGACGAGCTGCGCCGACACCACCACCGCGTCGATGCCTTTCTCCGGCGTCGCCGCATGGCAGCCCTTGCCGGTGATGACGATCTCGAAGGTGTCGAAGAACGACATCATAATGCCCGGCTTGATGGCGAACTTGCCGCGCGGGATCTGCGGGATGTTGTGCATGCCGTAGACCGCGTCCGCCGGGAACTTGTCGAACAGCCCCTCCTCGACCATGCGGCGGCCGCCGCCCTCATTCTCCTCGGCGGGCTGGAACACGAAGTGCACCGTGCCGCGGAACGGCTTGTGGCGGATGAGATGCGCCGCGGCGCCGAGCAGCATCGCGGTGTGACCATCATGACCGCAGGCGTGCATCTTGCCGGGGCGCTGCGACTTGTAGGCCGGGCTACCGAGCTCGTTGATGTCGAGCGCGTCGATGTCGGCGCGTAGCGCAATGCTCGGGCCCTCGCCGTTCTTCAGTGAAGCGACGACGCCGGTGCCGGCAAGGCCGCGGTGCACCGGCAGTCCCATGTCGGTCAGCGCCTCCGCAATCACCTGCGCGGTGCGGTGCTCCTCGAATGCGGTCTCCGGATGGGCGTGGATGTCGTGGCGCCAGGCCACCATGCGGGCGCGAATATCGGCGGCGATCTCGGGTTGGGTCGACATGGGGGATCCGTTCGGTTGGATTAATGGAAGAGTTCGGCGACCAGCGTGGCGCCGAGAAAGGTGCCGGCGGCCGCGGTGAGCGACACCACCACGATGCGCCAACCGAGCTGGCGGAAGATCGGCAGGTCCTTGGCCACGGAGAAGCCGGCCAGCGCCAGCACCGGTGTGGTGAAGGTGAGGAAGTTCAGTTTGCCGGTGATCGCGGCGAGGGTATCACCGAACGGCAGCAGGCCGGGAATGGCAAGCACCGTGGAGACCACCGACAGCACCAGCACCATCGGCAGCTTCGGCGCCAGGCGCTTGACGATGTCGATCACAAGAGCGATCGCCACCACGATCGCCATGCCGAGCAGCGAGTCCGCCACCGGCACCTTGTAGGTGAGCAGGTTACCGATAGTCACGCCGCCGCTCATGATCGCCCAGGCGATCAGCGTATCGACGAAGGACAGCTCCTTGGCCGCAAGGCCGCCGACGCTGGCGAGCTCGATGCCTTCCGCCGCCTTGCGCTTGGAGAAGCGGCCGAGCACCGGCTCGAGCCGGTCATACAGCCACGAGCACGCCGGCAGCGACAGGAACAGCGTGAAGTAGAAACCCACCACCTGGGTCAAGAGGTTGGAGGCCGCGGCGATGGCGGTGAGCTGCGACGCGGCGGCCGCCGGCTGCTGGCCATTGATGGCGCCGATCGCGGCGGCCATCATGCTGGCCGAGCCGACACCGGCGCCCATCGCCAGCGAGCGCGGATCGAAGATGTGGAGGCTGGTGACGAAGCCGGCGAGCAGCGCGATGAACAGCGCGCCCAGCACCGTGCCGGTGATGTATTCGGCGAGCACGCCGCGGCCCTCTGCCGAGGCCATGCCGTACTTCTCGCCGATGATCACGAGGTTGCCCTCGCGGCCGATCGAGAAGGTGGCGCCCACCGCCTCGCGCTTGACGCCGAGCAGCAGCGCCAGCGGCAGGCCCAGCACCAGCGTGCCGAAGGTGTGACCGAATTCCTGGAACAGCAGCGCCCAGCCGGCCTCCTTCACCTGCGGCAGCGCACCGCCGACGGTGAGGCCGAGCTTGACCACGAACAGCAGCAACCCGACGTTGAGGAGATCGCCGGCGAACGCCTGCAGGCTGGAGCCGACCCGCACCGCGGAGGGCGGCACCCGCTGCGCCACACCCCAGGCGGCAGCAATCAGCAGTGCCCAGACCATGGGTTGCAGCAGCACCTTGCCCGGCCCGACCTGAAACTGGACGATGCCGATGGTCTCGGCGACGGCGACGATCGCCATCACGACAATGAAGAGCTTGAGCTTGGCCAGGCTGGACGAGGCCAGCGGCGCGAGGGTCGGTTCAGCGGCGGCGGCGGCAGTTGTCGTCGTCATTGCGGCGCTCCAGGCGTGAGGCGGCGCGTCAGGTCGCGCGCGGGACCAACTCTGGAACTCGACTTTCAGAGAAAATCTTCTTTGCATCAATGACAATCACAGTGGTTATGTGTTGCATTTCATGCAACGGTCATAATTCCGTGGCGCGGGCACGACGCCGCGCCAGGACGAAACATTCACGGTGGCGGCAGTGCTCAGCGACATGGACGATCGGCTCGATACCCGGCGCGTGCGCTATTTCATGCAGGTGCTGGAGAGCGGCTCGGTGCGCGGCGCCGCCGGCGCGCTCGGCATGGACCCTTCCGCCGTCAGCCGTGCGGTCAGCCTGCTGGAACAGGAATGCGGCACGGCGTTGATCGAACGGCGCGGCCGCGGCGTCGCCCCGACCGACGCTGGCGCGCTGCTCGCCACCTATCTGCGCCGTCAGCAGAGCGAGAAGCAGACCCTGCTGGCGCAGATGGACAGCATTCGCAAGATCGAGAGCGGCCACATCGACATCATGGCCGGTGAAGGCTACATCGACACGCTGATGCAGCGCACGCTGTCCCGCTTCATGCGTGCGCATCCCAAGATCACCATCGGCCTCGACGTCGGCAGCACCAACCAGATCGTGCAGAGCCTGATCGAGGAACGCATCCACATCGGCATGCTGTTCAAGCCGCCGAACGACGAGCGGCTGCGCTCGCACCATTCCAATCCTCAGCCGATCCAGACCTGGGTGCTGCGCAGCCATCCGTTGGCACAGATCGACCGTCCGCTGCGGCTGGCGGACCTCTTGCCCTACCCCGGCGCTACCGTGCACCGCAGCTTCGGCGTGCGCCAGCACATCGAGGCCGCCGAGATCAGTGAAGGCGTCCGGCTCAATGTCGCGCTGACCACCGCGTCATTCGACGCCGTGATGCATTTCGTCGCCGCAGGTCTCGGCTACGCGCTGGTGCCGCGCCTGACCATGACGGCCGCCGAGGAGTCGCGGATCGTCGCGCTGCCGATGAAGAACGCGCTGCTCTACCGTGGCCGCAGCCATGTGCTCTCGCTGCGTGGCCGCACACTGCCACCGGCGGCCCAGGAGCTGCTGCGCCAGATCGTCAGCGACCTCAAGCCGCGCGCTGCCGCTGCACGCTGAAATCGCTGCGAACACGCCACGAAGAGCCCAGTGTGCTGATCGTCAAGTTCCTGCGGTTGCGCGGCTGGCTCATTCAGGAACTTCGCGTTCATAAAGCACACTAGAAACATAAAGTTGCTAGTGTCCTGATCGGTTCGCAAGTTCGCACGGAGGTTGCTGCAAATGCGGCGAACTTGCGAACCGGGACACTAGTGTCCTGGTTCTAACATTCGTATCACTTTGCAGCGGGCTCTTTTACGAATGTTAGAACCATAGGGACACTAGCAAATATAAGATTCTAGTGTGGTTTTGGATCTGACATTCGCTTGGAGGACCAGCGGCAAATGCTGAAGCGAATGTCAGATCCACCACACT
>JBFLYG010000013.1:0-556755 GCA_040756765.1 Pseudomonadota bacterium
GCAAGGGGATGGCGACCTTAAGCCCTGAAAAGCCCCCCGCTTTACCGTTGCCCCTCCCCCGCCAATCGGCTAAAGGAGGCCCAACGCACCCGTAGCTCAGCTGGATAGAGCGTTGCCCTCCGAAGGCAAAGGTCACACGTTCGAATCGTGTCGGGTGCGCCATTCAGAATGGAATGGCGAACTCCCCCGTCGTTAAAATGTCGATCCAGGTCAGAGCGACGCGCGCCCGCGCGGCTGCTGCCCGGGCCTTGTCGTCGGCGCCGAGCCCGCCGTCATCGCCGCGAACGCAACGCACCGCTTTTTTGAGGGCCGGAACAGGATCGAATTTTCGCTCAATTGTTTCTTGAAGGGACGGCGGGAACCATGTGAAGTGGATATCCGATCCATTTTCAGAAATTCGATTGCCCCTACCGCCGACGCGACACGAACAGGCGGAATATTTCATTTTTGATTGAGCGACGATGGCGTTCAACCTCCGCAAGATCGACCTCAACCTGCTCGTGATCTTCGAAGCGCTGTATGCGACCAGCAGTACGGCGCGCGCGGCCCAGCGCCTCGGCATGAGCCAGCCCGCAGTGTCCAACGCGCTCAGCCGGCTGCGCGATCTGATCGGCGACCAGCTGTTCGTGCGGGATCCGCGCGGGTTGAAGCCGACCAGCAAATCCAACGAAATCATTCATCCCGTGCGCGAGGCGCTCGGCATGATCAGCAGTCAGCTGATCGCCCCCGGCAAGATCGATCTTGCGACCTACAAGCGGCATTTCCGGATCATCGTCGCCGATCCGTTCGAGCCCATTCTGATGCCGCCCATCGTACGCGCCATCACCACCGAGGCGCCGGGCATCGAGATCGAATGCGTGCAGGCGACCGCGCGATTTGCCGACGACATCCGCAACGGCGGCATCGATCTCGCCTGTTTTGCCTTTCCGATCGACAGCACGGACATCGTCACCCAGGTGCTGTGTCCGATCGAGCTCGTCATCCTGAGCCGACGGGACCATCCCGGGATCAGGAAGCCACTCGATGTCGACACCCTGCGTCGGCTGCCGCAGGTGGCGATCGGCCGCGAGCTGCGCGGCTTCACGGGCGTCGACAAGAAGCTGATAGCTGCCGACACCGTTCGCCGCACGCCGTATCTGGTCGGCAAGATCTGGTCGATGGCGCCGATGATCGAGCGCACCGACTTGATCGGCTTCGCGCCGCGCCGCTTCGCGAACGAGATCGCCGCGAACTTCAATCTCGACATCCATGAAGTTCCGATACCGCTGCCCGAGCAGCACGCCTATCTGATGTGGCACGTGGGGAGCGAGCGCGACCCCGGCCATCGATGGCTGCGCGAATCCATGATGCAGGTGATCCGGACGAATCCGTAGCGGCGCATTCTCGCGGTGGGACGCATGATGAACTGCTGGCGAGGCCGAAAGGCCTCTATGCGCATCTCTGGGCGATGCAAAGCGAGAAAGTGCCGGCATGAACGCGTTCGTGCCTCCCGACAAGTCTGCCGGCCATCCGTCCGTGCGGCCGGTTTCGCCGGCGTTACGGCCGTATCCGACCCATCCCGACGACATGGAGTTTCTGGCCGCCGATCTCGAAATCATCGAGACGCCGCCCTCCCCGATCCGCAAGCGGCTGATTGTGACGATTTGCGCCCTCGTCACCGCCGCTCTCGTGTGGGCCTGGATCGGACGCGTCGACATCATCGCGGTGGCCCAGGGTAAGATCACGACGTCAAGGTCATCCAGCCGCTCGAAGCCGGCCGCGTGGCGGCGGTTCATGTCGAGAACGGACAGCGGGTCAAGGCGGGCGATGTCCTGATCGAAATGGATCCGGCGGACGCGAAAGCCGACGAACTGGACATGGCGGCAACGCTCCAAGGCCAACCGCTCAGTCAAGGCCTTCGCAGGCGCCCAACGCGTTCAGAACCTCGTCTTCCCGGTGAAACTGACGCCCGACAAAACCACGATGACCATCGACGGCGAAGTCGTGCCGCTCACACCCGGCATGGCGATCAACGTTGAGATCACCACCGGCAGCCGGCGCATCCTGGAATATCTGTTCTCGCCTCTCGTCGAGACGGCGTCCGAATCCTTCAGGGAGCGGTGACGGCGTCGCGTCCCCCGCCCATTCGACGCATGCGGACGAGCTTGCGGGATTGCACGGGATGTCCGGATCGAGGCCGGCATCCACGATCGCGGCTGGCGGCTCTTCGCCCGCTTCCGCAGGGCTGCGGAGCTTTTAACCGCAGCACCGACACGTTGCAGTTCTCCGACTGCCACAACTTCCGGGATATGAGCCCACGCAGAAACGCGCTTTCAGCGGCAGCCAACCTGACCCAACTCATGTCGTGGAATAGCAAGCGCCGCCCTTGATCTATATCATGAGACCGAGGGGACGGCGGCGTTAGGCGTTAGATGGCATAATTCCAGTTGTGCGGCACTGCAGGCAGCAGGGGCACGGCAATGGGCCTTGCAAACGCGAAGTCGGGAGCAGCCCCCGGGGCGCAGGCGAGCGTTCGGACGCGCGACCTGTTCATGGCGCGCTTCGCCTGGCTGCTCGCGGCACTCCTCTTCTTGTCACCCGCGCAAGCGGCCGAGCAGGTGTCGCTGCAGCTCAAGTGGAAGCACCAGTTTCAATTCGCGGGTTATTACGCCGCGGTCGCCAAGGGCTTCTATCGGGAGAGCGGCCTCGAGGTCGACATCCGCGAGGGCGGCCCTGACGTCAATGCCGGCGTCGCAGTCGCGGAAGGCCGCGCCGATTTCGGTGTCTGCACCACGAGCATCTTGCTGAACAGCGCGACGCGCGCCAATGACGTCGTGCTTGCGGTGATATTCCAGCAATCCGCTGCCGTCATTCTGACACCGCATCGCGCCGGCATCCATTCGATCTCCGAACTGAAGGGGCGCCGCCTGATGGATCGGCCGGGAAACGACGATCTCGCGGCGATGTTGAAGTCCGAGGGCGTGGACTATGCGAGCCTGCCTCGTGTCGCTCATGACGGCAATCCCCGTGATCTGATCAACGGCACCGCGGACGCAATGGTGGCGTACAGCACCAACGAGCCGTATGCGCTCGAAAAGCTCGGCACGCCCTATCTGATCTTTGCGCCGCGCGCATTCGGACTGGACTTCTATGGCGACGGCATCTGTACATCGCGACGTCAACTGGCAGAGCATCCGCAACGCGTGCAGGAATTTCGTGCAGCAAGCTTGAAGGGCTGGCAGTATGCCCTCGCGCACAAGGACGAAATCGTCGACCTGATCCGGCGCGACTACCCGACGCAGAAGACCCGCGATGCACTGCTGTTCGAAGCCGCGCAGACCGAGCTGCTGATCAAGCCGCACCTCCTGCTCATTGGCGATCAGAGCGCGGCTCGCTGGCAGGCCATCGCCGACGCCTATGCCGAGCTCGGCATGGCGAACGAGGCGAGCCTGCCCCGTGGCTTCATCTACATGGCCAGCGACGAAGGATGGCGGGCGTGGCTGCGAGCCCCGCTGCCATGGGCGCTGCTCGCCATCGTTCTGGCGTCCGGCCTGGGCTGGACGCTGTACCGCCGGAATGCACACGCGCTGGGTGCGATGCGGCTGAGTGTCGTGATGTCGGGCGTGTTCGTCCTGCTCAGCATTCCCGTGCTGATTTTCATTCTCGTGTACAATTACTGGCAGAATGCGACCGCCATCAACGCAACCCTTGACGACGCCGTCGCCAAGACGAAACAGGCCAGCATCGAGGACGCACAGAACCTCATCAATCCGGCGGCGGCGACGCTGACGCTGCTGGCGACGATTGCCGCGGATGACCCGGACGCCTTCAGAAAGGAAGGAAGCCGCAATCTGCTGTACCAGATGCTGATCTCGGCGCGGCAGCTCGATGCGGTCTATGTCAGCTTCGAAGACGGCTATCACCGCGTCGTGACCCGGATCGACGACGACCGCAGGCGCTCCGATCCGAAGATCCCGCCGTCGGCGAACTGGCATTCCAGCTATATCGACCGCTTCTCCGGCTCCGCGCAGCGCGTCCGGCATCGCACGTTCTTCGATACATGGCCGCATGTCGTCGACAGCTACGACGTCGGGCAGATCATGGATATCAGGACCCTGCGGGGGTACCAGGCCGCGAAGGATGCGCGCGCCCTCATTGTCGAGGAGCCATCGATCAATCCGGACACCGGCTTTCCGATCATCGCGGTCCGGCAGCCGATCATCAGGGACGGGGCGTTCATCGGCTGCGCGTCCGCCAACATCACCCTTGACGTGCTGTCACGGTTCCTGTCCGCCCACCGCGCCAGCCCTCACAGCACGACGATCATCGCCAACCCGGTCAAGAGCACGATCATCGCCGCGCCCGACCTCGGCAAAGTCCTGCGCATGGAGGGCGGCCGGCCGCAACTCGCGAAGCTGGACACCATCGACGACGACGACGTGCGCGAAGCCTATCGGCTGCAGAGCGCGACCAACCGGGACGACTTCTTCTTCTCGTCGCCCCGGAACGGTCAGGAGATCAGCGCGTCCTTTACCCGCTTTCCGGGCAGCTTCGGACAACCGTGGGAGATCATCGTCCTGACGCCGACGGATGATTTTGTCGGCACCCTCAAGCGCACCAACCGGCAGATGATCGTTCTGATCGCGATCCTGACCGGAATGGAGCTGCTCTTGATCTATGCTTTCGCGCGCCGTCTGTCGCGCCCGATCGAAGGCGTGTCGCGAGAACTGCGCTCCGTCGAGGACCTGACATTCTCGCACGCGGTCCCCGCGACATCGCACATCAGGGAGATCAAGGAGCTGCAAAGCGCCGCGGCGCTGTTCGAAACCTCGCTGCGGTCGTTCTCCTCATTCGTGCCTCTGGACGTGGTCAGAAAGCTGATCAAGACCGGCACCCCGCTGACGCTCGGGGTCGAGCAGCGCTTCATGACGGTGCTGTTTGCCGACCTGAAGGATTTTTCCAGCCTTGCCGAGCAGATGGCGCCCAACGATCTGCTCGGCCAGCTCTCGGTCTATTTCGAGGCGGTGTCGCAGGCCGTTGCGCAAGAGCACGGCACCGTCGACAAGTTCATCGGCGACGGCATCATGGCGTTCTGGGGCGCGCCTGCCCATCGGCCGGACCACGTGCTGTGCGCCTGCCGCGGCGCCGTGCGCGCGGCGCGGCGCATGCGACAGCTCAACGCGGAATGGAGCGCACAGGGACGCCCGCAATTGCACCTTCGGATCGGGCTGCATTGCGCCGACGTGCTGGTCGGCAATGTCGGTTCGAGTGAGCGGCTGAGTTACACGGTGATGGGCGACGGGGTCAACGTCGCGGCTCGCCTTGAAGGCATCAACAAGACCTTCGGCACGACCATCTGCGTCAGCGACAGCGTGCTGGATGCCGCCGGCGGGGATATCGTGGCGAGACCGATCAGAACGGTTCAGGTGAAGGGCCGCGAACACAAATTCATGATCTATGAGCTGCTGGGAATCCGCAACAGCGACGATCCAGAGCTGGCAGCGCCCGACGGGTTCGAGAAGCTGTGCGGGATGACGCGGGCTGCATCGCGCTTGTTTGAGCAAGGCCGGTTCGATGAAGCCGCGCAGCGCTACCGCAACATCCTGCTGGCATTTCCGCAGGACCCGCTGGCCCGATCGCTGCTCGCCCTGTGTTCGACAGCCGCGGCGGCTTGAGACGCGACGAACGGATTACGGCCGCATACTGGTCGGGGGCGCGCGTCAAGACTCAAGCCGCACGATGCCATAGGGATTGAACTTGAAATCGTCCTCGTCGTGACCGGAATCCGCGATCAAGGTCGCGCCATGCGCCTGCAGCGCCGCCGCGATCCCACGCACCGCGATGTCGTCAGCCAAGCCGTCCATGATTGCGACCGCTTCTGTGTCGCTGCCTCTCGATATTGGCACCTGGACGTCGGGCAGTCCGACGAGATGGTAGCCCACGCTCTCGAAGACCTGCGTCGTGGACAACGGCCGCTTGGCAAACGCCAGCCGGCCAATACGGCACCGGGCCGGCGCGTCGCCCGCCTCTGCAACGGCGGCGCCCTGCCGCACGAGCTCGCGCCAGCGATACAAGCCGTGGGCGATGCCCGCACTCTCGCCTTTGATGGCGACGGCTCCTGCATCGAGCAAGCGGCCGACGAGGCGCAAGGCCGTCATCGACACGGCGACCGCGTCGTCCCTGCTCATGCGCGGACCAAGAACGTAGAGCACCGATTGGTGAGCGGCGACCGCGTCCGCGTCGGCCTGCGACCAGGCGTTGGGTTCGACCCGATCCCAGCAGACATCGAAGGACCGGCTCATGTTGCCGTCCGGCGCCTCCTGCCAATAGTCGTCGTCGATGCTGAAGCCGGTCGCGAACTCGGCGATGGCCGCCTGCGCAGCGGCGCGGAGCCGGTGCAGGTCGCGATCCCCGCCCAGGACGCACAGGACATGCCGCGGCTTCACTGACGGGTGTCCTGCGTAAGGAGGCGCGTCGCGATCCGGCGCCGCCGGCACATAGGACGCGCGCCCGGGATCGAAGATCGGCGGATGGTCGTTGTCGTCCAGCAAATCGAGGAATGGATCGAGGCCGGCCTGCTGGATGAGGCGATATTCCGCGTCGGAGATCAGGTTCACGGTCAGGATGTCGACGGCCTCGCCCGCGATCGACAGCTGCTCCGCGAGCCGCTGATCCGGCGCGATGATGGGTGTCAGCAGCAGGTAGGTGCGGAAATCCGATCCCGGCAGGGGCGGCACAGGCATGGGGATGCGATGGCCGAAGCCAAGCCAGGTTTTGTCGATACCGGGGAGCTGTGCCAGCCAGCGCATGGCCGCGACGATGTCGGGCGTCGGCTCGCGCACATACCACATCAGCTCGGCACGACGCTTGACCTCTCCCTCGGCCTGCGGCGGGATCGCCATCCGCCGGTCGCTCATGCCGTTGGTCACAAGGACATAGCCCTCGTCCTCGGCGTCGGTCACGGAGAAATCCCGCCCAAAGCCGAGGATCTCGATGCCGCCGGGCACGGCGTCAGGAAAACAGTGCTCGGGACTGCCAAGCTCCGATTCGTAGACGGCGCGGCGATAGGCATGATGCGTTGCATCGGCCTCTCGTGAGCCGCTGCCGAACAGCCTTTTCAGTTTTGACAGCACGGCTGGCGAGCCTTTCACTGATCCTTTGCGTGCCAGAGGATATGCGCCAACACCACGGCTGCCGTCCAGCCGCATGCGACGACCGAAAGCATCGCCGTCGCATCTCCGCGATGTCACAGGGGCCGCAGCTTCTATCGTGTCCGCAGAACAGCCATCATTGGGCGACGGAGCGGACGGGCTGCGACTGCCTTGCCGCCCTCCTGGCGAAGAAGACGTACAGCAGGCAGGCGTCGATCAGAATGGTGGCCACCAGCACGACGTAAGCCCACGGGCTCCGCACCAGGTTCAACTCGATCAACACGCGGGAGAGGCCGAAGCCGACGACCCACGCATCGAAGCTCATGCATATCCGGCGAAAGGTCTCGGCATCGAGACGCCGGATGATATAGGCGCCGAGCGGTATTCCGACCACAACGCAGGGAATGAACACCGACAACAGGCTCATGCTCTCGGTGATGAACAGGCCGAGCGCGTAGTACACGACGGCCGTGACGGTCGACTCCGCCACGCGCACCAAGGCGAGACCGGCCCGAAACTCGTTTTTGACCAGGCCCTGGTTGTTGAACAGGATCGCCAGCGGAGGACCGGAGATGGTCGTGACCGAATAGAGCACGCCCAGCGCCGCTCCAAACGGCAGGCCCACCAGCCATATCGACCGGATCGGCCTTCGCCAACCGGCCGCCTGGAGCAGGATGAGGGGCAGAATAATCGCGTAGGTGGCGAGTTTGATCCAGCCAGGTTGCAGCGACGCAAGGACAACCGCTCCGAGTCCGATGCCGGGCAGCATCCCGGCAATAATGGGAAACACCCTGCGCCAGACGGTCGGAACGCCCTTCAGATTGATGATCAGAACGTAAAGGTTGACGAAGACTTCGATGACAACGACTGCGGGATTCAGGATGCGGTTTGTGTAGAAAACCAGCGCCAGCGGCACGGTCAGCGACGAAAACCCGTAGCCGAGGGCGCCATTGACAAAGGCCGCGAACAAGGCGGTTCCGGCAACAATGATCACAGCGCTGTCAACGGTCAACATCGTTGGCTTCCACTTGCAGGCGAGCCGTCATCGCGGCGCGCGGCACTATAGCTCAAACCAGCAGCATCCCCTATCAAAGTCGATAAGCGAGCGCCGTTCCCGCGCGCAGGCCGTCGCGCCATGAGATCCGCGCGCGACCGCAGGACGGTCGCGTCGTGCCGATCGTCATCGGCGCGCCGTCAAGGGATGGCCGAGCGCCTGCACAACCCAACGACGCACTGAACACTTCGTCCTTCGCCGAAGCATTGGCCGCACCGCCGTGATTAACACCATCGCACCTTGCCGACATCCGGACACATCATGTTCGCCGGCATTGTGGTCATCACCGGTCCCGGAGAATACACCGTCATGGCGGACGTTCAGCTTCATCGCATCACTCTGGCGGGCACGCCCGCCGCCGGCAGTCAACCGTGGCAACCGCGGTTGCAGCTTCTCGCGCAGGCTCCAGCAACGACCGATCGCAATCGGCCGGTGCTGTACGTTCATGGCGCAACATTCCCGACCGAGAATGCGTTCTTCTTCAGGTTCGGCGGCACGTCGTGGGCCGACGCACTGAATGCGGCCGGCTTCCCCGCCTGGGGACTCGACTTTGCCGGCTACGGACGATCGGACGCCTATCCCGCGATGGCCGCGGAGACGCCGCCCGCAGGCGAGCCGCTCGGGCGCGCGCCGGAAGCGGCCGACCAGGTCGCGCGCGCGGTGCACGCCATCCTTGCCGAGACCGGGGCCACCAGGGTATCGATCATCGCGCATTCCTGGGGAACGATGGTGGCGAGCCGATTTGCCGGCGACCATCCCGACCTCGTCGATCGGCTGGTGCTGTTCGGCCCCGTCGTTCGGCGCGAGACACTCGATGTCGCGCCGCCCTTCGGCCCGTGGCGTTTCATCACCGTCGCGGAGCAGAAGGCGCGCTTCACGGAAGACGTGCCGCAGGGCGAGGCCGGCGTTCTGCTCGAAGCCGACTTCCCGGCCTGGGCCGATCTCTACCTCAAGGCCGACCCGACCAGCGCTTTGCGCACCCCGCCGTCGGTCAAGACCCCGAACGGACCGATCGCCGACATCATGGCCGCCTGGTCCGGACGGCTGGCCTACGATCCGGCGCGCGTCAGGGCGCCGGTCCTCATCGCGCGCGGCGAGTGGGACAGCCTGTGCTCCGATGCGGATGTGGCGTGGCTCAGGCAGGCGCTCAGCGCCGCACCGGAGGTCAGCGACGTCAAGATCGCGAAGGCGACGCACCTGATGCATCTGGAGACCGCACGCACCGCGCTCTATGCCGCCGCGATTGGTTTTCTGCAGGCGGCATGAGCGCACGGTGATCGCCGTCCGCGGCGCGGCTCATTCGCCGGTCTTTGGCGCATCCCGCCCGATCGGCGTCAGCACCGGCCTGCCGGCAAAATGCGCCGCGAGATTGTCGGCGACATGCTGCACGGTGGCGCGGACGGCTTCCGGCGCGCGGCCGGCGACGTGGGGCGTGAGCACGACGTTCGGACAATGCTTCAATTCGTCCGGCACGTTCGGCTCGGTCTCGAACACGTCGAGCGCTGCGCCGGCGATCGCACCGCTGCGCAGCGCCTCGACCAGCGCCGGCGTGTCGACGATGCTGCCGCGCGCGATGTTGATGAGGAAGCCACCGGGGCCGAGCGCCTTCAGCACGATGGCATCCACGAGATGGCGGGTGCCGGGCCCGCCGGGCGCTGCGATCACCAGAATGTCCGACGCTTGCGCGAGCTGCACGACACTCGGCTGGTACACATAGGTCGAAGACGGGCGCGGCGTGCGGTTGTGATAGTGCACCGCCATGGCAAAGCCGCCGGCGGCGCGCGCTGCGATCGCGCTGCCGATGGCCCCTAAGCCGAGAATGCCGAGCCGCTTGCCGCTGACGCCCGGCCGCAGGGCGCGATCCCATTCGCCGCGCCGCACCGAGGCATCGGCGGACGGAATGCCGCGCACCACCGCCAGCAGCAGCGCCATGGCATGGTCCGCCACCGTGGCGGCGTTGAGGCCCGGTCCATAGGTGACGACAATGCCGCGCGCGGCCGCGGCCCTCAGGTCGATGTTCTCATAGCCGGCGCCGAGCGCACAGATGATCTCGAGGTTCGGCAGGCTGGCGATGTCCTGCGCGCTGAGGCCGGTGGTCCCGCGGGTCAGCACGGCACGGATGTCGGGCCCGTGCGCCAGCATCGCGCGCGCCTTGTCCTGCGCAGTGCCCGCGACGACGACGCGGAGCCCGATCGCCTCGATCAGCGGCAGGAATTCACTGATCGTCTCGATCAGCACCAGAACAGTCGCACGCACTTTCCACACATCCTCTCTGCGGCCCATCTCGCGACAACAATCGCGCCGGGTCCGCCGGGCCGTAGCACCGTATCAGCAGGCCGGATCAATCGTAGTCGATGTCCTGTGAGGCTGAGTACCCATAAACCTGCAGACGTGACGCGACGAGGGCGACGTCGGCCTGGCGCCGTCAGCAGTCAAGCGCGCGGCGGATCCTCGGCCTATCTAGGGCTCAGGACTGAAGCCGCAGCCCCGGACGTCACAAGCACCGCCCGCCGCGATAAGTTGATTGGCATAATCAATCTTGACCCCGGCGCGGCCGCGGCGCGATCAATCCGCGTCAGCCTTTCCATCCCGCCGGGCTGACGTCCGCACCCGCGCCGAGCGGGCGCGGGTGCGGACGCTGCATCGCTTGCGAGACCTGCCATGCCCAACGACACGCCCCTGCCGCCGACCACAACCACTTCAGCAAGCCCCGCAGCGCAATTCCTGCACGCGATCTGGCACGCGGCCGGTGGCGATGCCGCGCAGCTACGGCATCTTGCGATCACCGGCGCCGGCGCGCTGCCGTCCGCGTTTCATGTCAGCGATCTCGCCACCGCCGCGATCGGCGCGGCGAGCCTTGCGATCGCGGAGCTGTCGTCGCTCGCGTCGGGGGCATTTCCCGCGGTGCAGGTCGACCGCCGCCTCGCCTCGTTCTGGTTCGGCACCTCGCTGCGGCCGCAGGGCTGGGAGATGCCGCCACCGTGGGACCCGGTGGCGGGCGACTACAAGACCGCGGACGGCTGGATCCGGCTGCACACCAATGCGCCGCATCACCGCGACGCCGCGATGGCGGTGCTGAAGACGCCGGCCGACCGCGCTGCGGTGGCGCGCGCGGTGGCGAGCTGGAATGCCGTGGAGCTGGAAAGCGCGATCGTCACCAACAACGGCTGCGCGGCATCGATGCGCACGGTCGACGCATGGGCCGCGCATCCGCAGGGCCGCGCGGTCAATGCCGAGCCATTGCTGCACCGTGCGACGGTCGGCGGCAGCGACAAGCCACAATGGACGCCGGCCAAGGGCCGCCTGCTGCAGGGCCTGCGGGTGCTCGACCTGACGCGCATCCTCGCCGGCCCAGTCGCGACGCGCTTCCTCGCCGGCTTCGGCGCTGAGGTGCTGCGCATCGATCCGCATGGCTGGGAGGAGCCCGGCACCGTGCCGGAGGTGGTGCTGGGCAAGCGCTGCGCGCGGCTCGACCTCAAGAGCGTCGACGAGAGGCGAACGCTGGAGCGACTGCTGACGCAAGCCGACGTGCTGGTGCACGGCTATCGCCCCGACGCGCTGGCGCGGCTCGGGCTCGATGCGGCGCGGCGGCGCGCGCTCAATCCCGCGCTGATCGACGTCTCGCTCGATGCCTATGGCTGGAGCGGGCCGTGGCAGGGACGGCGCGGCTTCGACAGCCTGATCCAGATGAGCACCGGCATCGCCGCTGCCGGGATGCGCGCGATGAAGCGCGATCGCCCGATGCCGCTGCCCAACCAGGCGATTGATCACGCGACCGGCTATCTGATGGCGGCTGCGGCCATCCGCGGCCTGACGCAGCGGCTGCAGAGCGGTCAGGGCCTTGAAGCCCGCGCCTCGCTGGCGCGCACGGCGCGGCTGTTGATCTCCGGCGGCAGCCAGGCGGCCGACGCTGCCCCACCCGAGCCGGAGCAAGCTGACGACTGGTCCGAGCCCATCGAGCAGACCGGCTGGGGACCGGCGCGCCGCGTCCGACCGCCGGCTGCGATCGACGCAAACGCCATGCATTGGGAGTTGCCGGCGCCGCGGCTGGGATCATCGCCCGCGGCGTGGGTGGCGGGCAGGCCCTGACCTCTCGATGGAGCAAGGCCGCGCAGGCGAGCCCGTACGTGACGGCGACTCCACGTTCGGATCGTCACTGTTCCGCGATCTCGTCGAAGGCAATGGCCCTGGACAGCGTCTTGCGCACGGGACAGAGCCGCGCGGCGGCCAGCAGCGTCCTGCGATCGGCTTCGCTGACGTCGTCGTCGAACGCGATGCGGGAGCGAAAGACGGATTGGGCAGGGTCCGTGCGATCGAGATCGATCGTCACGTCGACATGCTTCAACGCAATGCCGCGTTCCGCGGCCACGAGGCGCAGCGTGATCGCCGTGCAACTGGCCAGCGCGGCCTCCAGCAGTTCATGCGGCCGAAACCCCTCGCCCGCTCCTTTCGGCGGCGTCGTATCGGCCGGGAGCGTGTACTGGCTGCTCGACACCGCTGTCCGGGTCGACGATGTGTTGTTCTTCGCGGTGATCATGTTCAGCTGCCTTGCTCAACAGTGGAGGGGCCGGGCGACGGCGCCAGTCATCTGACGCCTGCGCCCATTCGGTCAGTGCAGGGATTGGGTGTAGACGAATTTCGGCATGCGCCAGCCGAAGCGCAGCGCGAGCAGGCGCAGGCCGAGCCCGACCAGCATCGCGAAGACGATGATGATGTCGTGGGGGATGCCGGTGTGCTGGCCGGCGACATAGATGCCGCCGGTCACCACCGAGACGGTGGCGTAGAGCTCCGCGCGGAACAACAGCGGGATATCGGTGCAGAGGATGTCGCGCAGCACGCCGCCGACACAGCCGGTGATCATCCCCGCGGCGATGACGATGGTGACCGGCATCGCCATGCTGATCGCGACATTGCAGCCGATGGCGGTGAAGACGACGAGGCCGACGGCATCGAGGAACAGGAACAGGCGCCGCAGGTGATGCATGTAGCGGGCGATGGCGATGGTCGCGAGCGCCGCAGCCCCCGTGATCAGCAGATAGGAGGGATGCTCCACCCAGGACAGCGGATGGCGGCCGAGCAGCACGTCGCGCACCGAACCGCCGCCGAGTGCCGTCACGCAGCCCAAGAGGCAGACGCCGACCCAGTCCATCTCTCGCCGCCCGGCGGCAAGCGCCGCCGTCATCGCCTCGGCGATGATGGCGACGAAATAGAGAACCTTGAACAGCAGCGAGGATTCCATGTCCGCCTTATCTCTGCACCATCATTCGACCGGGGTGACGACCGTCGCAGACCCGCCCCGGCCCGCAGCCCTATCATGCAAAGCGTTACATTTTCACTGTCCATCGCGTGGTCCGCCAGCGGGCGGCCAAGGTCGATCTCGGCCATGACGCGCCAACATCCTACGCCTGCTTATTGGCTTCCTTTTGAGCCAGCTCGCGGGATGGGCGCACCACTCTGACGCCTCAATCCTCCCAAGTCTTGATCCGCAGCGCTGGGGCAATGAAATCCGTCCAGAGAAGATAGCCCCCCAAGACGATCAGAAAGCCCCCCGCCACGACAAGCCTGCTATACAGTATACGCGCCGTCAGGAGTTCCGCAGCCAGCAGGTACACTCCACCGGAGATCATCGCGGCGGCAAGCAAGAACAAAATGACTTTCCGCGGCATGCCGTGCTCCTACACGATCAAACAGTCGGTCAAACTCTACGGCCCCGCCGGATCCGCCGGGATGCAAGCCACCCTCGGATGGCAGCAGCGCCGCGTCACCGCCATCAGTCAACCGCGCGATGGTCCAGACAAATCAGCGCGCCGCGGACCACCAGCCCGATGCTAAAGCGTGATGGGTTTAGGTTGAGCCACAAGCCCGATGACAGGCTCCGCGAGCCTCGAAGGATGAACGGCCGTTGAGCTGCCGCTCGGGCCGTCGCCCTTCGAGGGTCTCGCTCCGCGAGACCACCTCAGGGTGACGGATCACGTTGATCGAACTTCAAATCATCACGCTCTAGAATCAGACTTCGCGCTTCGATCAGGGCCCAACGGCAACGAGCGCGGCCTTGCGGAAATCGGTGTTCTTGGTCTCGCGCTCGGTGGGCTTGAATTCGCCGAGCTTGGCGCCCGCAACCACGGAGAACATCACGAAGCCGCCCTTTCTGCGAGGCAGGATGAAGTATTCCGAGACGGCGACGCGCTCGGAGTCTTCGCAGGACGACATGCCGCGGAAGACGACGTCGCTGTCGACGAGCTCGCTGTTGCGCGCCGACGCGAACTTGCCCTTGCAGTCCTTGGCATCGCCAGCAACGATTGCGGAGGCGACGTCGAGCCCCTTCACTCCTTCCTGAGCAGGGATGATCCGGACGAAGCCAATGGCATCGTCCGCGCGCCAGGCGGCGCCGTTCGAGGCGAGCGCCACCGGCGTCTCGGCGCGCGACAGCACTTTCGCATTCTTGAGCGAGGCCTTCATGACAAAGTTCGATGCGAACTCGAGGGCCTCGATCTGCAGCTCCGGAGACGATGCGCCACCCGCATCGGGCCGCAGGCTGGTGCCGACCTGCGGCTGCGGTGGTGCTGCCGCCGCGACAGCCGACTTCGGCGGCGGCGCGGTGAAATTGGTGGCCGCAGCCAATCCGCCGTCGTTGATAGTCTTCACGCAGCGCACCAGCGCCGGCAGAACCTGTGCGGTACCGTTCAAGGAAAACTGAAACAGATTGCCCTCTGCGAACGCCGACATGGTTCGCGCCGCTCGAAATTGCGTGATCAATGCCGAGTTGTCGGGCATGTCCACAGACACCAGACTTCGCCCGATGATCCGCCCGGTCACATTGAATGGCGGCCGGCCGTCGAAGGTGAGCACAATCGGGAATTGGCCTCCGACGTTCAACTGCCAGGCCTCGCTGAAAAAGCCGAGGCGCCATTGCAGATTCGGCGTCACCATGATCGAGGCGTTGATCCCGCTCTTGTAAGACGCGGCGACGAGGCAGCCGTTGAACTGGCCAGTTGTGTCATCGGTAAAGCCGCCCCCCGACCAGCCGGCGGCCCGGATAGAGCCGTAAGGCCCGCGCGCGGACGCAGGGACTGCCGCGCTCATCAGAGCAGCCAGCACCAGAACCAGTCTCGAAAACGTCATCCCCTCACTCCCACAGCAGCACTCCCTAGGATTCCGCAACCTCCGGTGGAGTGCAAGGAGTATGTCCAGAGATGTCCGAAAACATTTTCCGATGAAGACGTTACGCGACGCAGGCGCACGGCGTGCGCGTCGTGGGCCGTGGTTTTCGAGTAAGACCGACGTGTCCGCTGACTACCCCCCGCGCGCGTTTCGCAGCGCCGCCACATACACCTCCACCAGCTGCGCCACCTGCTGGCGCAGCAGCGGAGCGGGGACGGCGACGAGGCGGTCCTCGAGGCCGAGCGAGACGATGCCATGCACTGCGGAGAACATGGTGCGCGCGAGCAGCGCCACCTCATCCGCCGGCGCCGCCGGCTGCAGCGCGGCGAGCGGCGGGTACAGAAGCGCGAACGTCTCCTGCACGCGGTCGAGCAGATCCTGGGGAAACGGCCGGTCGCCTGCCATGCGATGCTCGAACAGCGCGCGCAGCAGGTTGGGATGTGCGGCAGCGAAAGCGAGATAGGCGGCGCCGAGCGCGTGCAGCTGGCGCGCCGGATCGGGATCAGCGATCACCGCCATGACATCGTGCAGCGACCGCACCGTCTGGCGGCTGACCGCGAGCACCAGGGCATCGAGATCGGCGAACTCCAGATACACCGAGCCGATCGCGCAGCCCGCCGCGGCGGCGACGTCGCGCACCTTCAGCGCCCGCAGGCCCTTGTCCGCGATCAGATCGCGCGCGGTGTCGCGCAGCTGCCGCCCCCGCGCGCTCAGGCCGCCTGGCGTCCCGTCCTCGGCGTCCATCATCCGCTCGTCCCTCGCATCGCTCGACGGCCACCCTCATGATCACGTTTCCGTGATTATGAGCATTGCTCTTGAGCATCGCTCAAAATCTTGCTACACCGTCTTTATGAACAATGTTCATGCCTGGGAGACAGCAATGACGCAAGCTCTTCTGATCCAGATCCCCGCCCCGACCATCCGCCGCCGTCCCGCCATGACCGGCCTTTGGCAGCGCCTCCTCCGGCCGCTTCGCGACCTGGTGATGGCGCCCATCGATCGCCTCGCCCTGGCCGCCGACGTCGGCCATGTCCTGGACGCGCGCACGGTGAGGCGGCCGCGCGAGCGCGCCGCGTTCTCCCTGCGCCGCATCGGACTGTGCGCCGGCTTCAAGAACCTCAAGCACCTGACCTGAGGCACCGGGCACCGTCCCGACGCTATTCGCGCGATCGCCGCAACAATGCGTTGACGATCCGCGGCGGCCCCGGCGGGGCTGCAGCCGCCATCTCATCAAAAGTTAAGAACTTCCGGCGGCATGATCGCGACTCATTGCCGAGAGTAAGGGTGCGCTTGCGCGCGCCCCGCAGTTTTCCACCCCCCAATCGATCGACCACATCCGTCGATCTGCCAATTCGGTCTGCAAGGACATTGCGATGATCAAGGATCTGATGACTGCCCGGCGCTTCGCCCCCCTGTTCTGGGCGCAGTTCTTCTCGGCGCTGAACGACAATTTCCTCAAGAACGCCCTGGTCATCCTGATCCTGTTCGGCGCCGCCACCGGCCACGGCGACTCGCTGGTGACCGTCGCCGGCGCAGTGTTCATCTTCCCGTTCTTCGTGCTGTCCGCGCTCGGCGGCGAGATCGCCGACAAGTATCCCAAGGCGCTGATCGCGCGGCGGCTGAAGTTCGCCGAGATTTTTGCCGCGGCGTTCGCCGCCGCCGGCTTCTTCCTGCACTCGGTGCCGCTGCTGTTCGTCGCGCTCGGGCTGTTCGGCATCGTCGCCGCCCTGTTCGGCCCGGTAAAGTACGGCATCCTGCCCGACCAGCTCTCGACGGGCGAACTGGCGACCGGCAACGCGCTGGTCGAGGGCGCGACGTTCCTGGCGATCCTCGGCGGC
The DNA here is from genome assembly GCA_040756765.1 of Pseudomonadota bacterium. Lineage (GTDB taxonomy): Bacteria > Pseudomonadota > Alphaproteobacteria > Rhizobiales > Xanthobacteraceae > Bradyrhizobium_A. The sequence continues at coordinate 17,184 of JBFLYG010000013.1, forward strand.
ACCATCGGCGGCGGGCTGTTCATGTCGGAATCGAGCCACCCCGGTTATGTGTCCGGCGCGGTCGTGCTGCTCGCCATCGCCTGCTGGCTGTCGGCGCGGCTGATCCCGGCCACGACGCCGGCTGCGCCCGATCTCGTGATCACCCGCAATCCGCTGACCTCCACCATGCGCCTGCTCGCCTCGCTCAAAGCGGAGCCGCGGCTGTGGGACGGCATGATCATCGTGTCGTGGTTCTGGCTGGTCGGCGCGGTGGTGCTGTCGCTGCTGCCGGCGGTGATCAAGGCGAGCATCGGCGGCACCGAGGGCGTGGTGACGCTGTGCCTCACCGTGTTCGCGATCGGCATCGCCACGGGTTCGCTGGTCGCCGCTGAGCTCAGCCATGTCAGGCCGAACCTCGCGCTGGTGCCGCTCGGCGGCATCGTCATGGGCCTTGTCGGCCTCGACCTCGCCTGGACCATCGGCCATGCCGTGCCGGGCAGCGCCATCCATCCGCTGGCGTTCGCGGCGAGCGGCACGGGCCTGCGCATCCTCGTCGACTTCTTCATTTTCGCCGCCGGCGGCGGGCTGTTCGTGGTGCCGTCGTTCGCCGCGGTGCAGGCATGGTCGGCGCCGGCCGAGCGCGCCCGCGTCATCGCCGCGGGCAACGTGATGTCGGCGGCGTTCATGGTGGTGGCCTCGCTCGGCGTCGCGCTGCTGCAGTCGGCGGGTCTTGCGGTGGCCTGGATCTTCTGCGGCCTCGCGGTGGCGAGTTTCGCGGTGACGGTGTTCGTGATGCGCAAGTGGGGCGAAGCGGGCGTGCGCGACCTCGGCGCGCTGCTGTTCAAGGCGCTGTTCCGCGTCGAGGTGCGCGGCCTGGACAACCTGCCGCCGGCCGGCACGCGGATGCTGATCACGCCGAACCACGGCAGCCTGATCGATGGCCCGCTGCTGCATGCGGTGCTGCCGATCGACGCCGCCTTCGCGGTCGACACCGGCATCGCCAAGGCGTGGTGGGCGAAGCCGTTCCTCAAGCTGATCCGCCACTACACCATGGACCCGTCGCGGCCGCTGGCGACGCGCGACCTCGTGCACCTCGTCAGCCGCGGCGAGCCGGTGGTGATCTTCCCCGAGGGCCGCGTCACCGTCACCGGCAGCCTGATGAAGGTCTATGACGGCGCCGCCATGATCGCCGACAAGGCCGACGCCGTGGTGGTGCCGGTGCGCATCGATGGCGCGCAGCGCTCCTATCTCGGCTATCTCTCGAGCGGCCAGGCCAAGCGGGTGTGGTTCCCCAAGATCACCATCTCGTTCCTGCCGCCGGTGAAGCTGCCGGTCGATCCGGCGCTGCGCGGCAAGGTGCGGCGCATCCAGGCCGGCGCCGCGCTGCAGGACGTGATGATCGACGCCATGGTCAAGACCGCGATGCTGGACCGGACGCTGTTCGAGGCCCTGGTCCATGCCAAGAAGCTGCACGACACCGGCAAGCCGATCATCACCGACGCGCTGGGAACGTCGCTGACCTACCGCAAGCTGATCCTCGGCGCCCAGGTGCTGAGCCGCAAGCTGGAGACGGACACGGCGGTCGGCGAGAATGTCGGCGTGCTCTTGCCGAATTCGGCAGGCGTCGCCGTGGTGCTGATGGCGCTTGAGACCATCGGCCGCGTACCGGCAATGCTGAACTTCTCGGCCGGGCCGACCAGCGTGGTCAGCGCCATGACCGCAGCCAAGGTGAAGACCGTGCTGACGTCGCGCGCGTTCATCGAGAAGGGCAAGCTCGACAAGCTGGTCGCCGCGATCGCGGCCAATGCGCGCGTGGTCTATCTCGAGGACATCCGAGCCACCGTCAGCCTCCGCGACAAGATCATGGGCCTCCTCGACGGCAGCAAGCCGCGCGTGCGCCGCAAGGCCAACGATCCGGCGGTGATCCTGTTCACCTCCGGCTCCGAGGGCACGCCCAAGGGCGTGGTGCTGTCCCACCGCAACATCCTCGCCAACGCGGCACAGGCGCTGGCTCGCGTCGACGCCAACGCCAACGACAAGGTGTTCAACGTGCTGCCGGTGTTCCATTCGTTCGGCCTCACAGGTGGCCTGATGATGCCGCTGCTCGCCGGCATCCCGATCTTCATGTACCCGTCGCCGCTGCACTATCGCATCGTGCCCGAGCTGATCTACCAGACCGGCGCCACCATCCTGTTCGGCACCGACACCTTCCTCACCGGCTATGCCCGTTCGGCGCACCCTTACGATTTCCGCACGCTGCGCCTCGTGCTCGCCGGCGCGGAAGCGGTCAAGGAGCGCACCCGCGCCATCTACATGGAGCGGTTCGGCATCCGCATCCTGGAGGGCTACGGCGTCACCGAAACCGCGCCGGTGCTGGCCATGAACACGCCGATGGCCAATCGCCCGGGCACGGTCGGCCGGCTGTCGCCGCTGATGGAAGCCCGCCTCGACCCGGTGCCCGGCATCGACGACGGCGGCCGCCTGTCGGTGCGCGGACCGAACGTCATGCTCGGCTACCTGCGCGCGGAGAATCCCGGCGTGCTGGAGCCGCTGCCCGGCGGCTGGCACGACACCGGCGACATCGTCAGCATCGATGCCGGCGGCTTCATCACCATCAAGGGCCGCGCCAAGCGCTTCGCCAAGATCGCCGGCGAGATGGTGTCGCTGTCGGCGGTGGAGGCGATGGCCTCCGCGCTGTGGCCGCAAGCGCTGTCCGCCGCGGTGACGGTGCCCGATGCCCGCAAGGGCGAGCGCATCGTGCTCCTGACGACGCAGCGCGACGCCAGCCGCGAGGCGCTACAGGCCCGCGCCAAGGCGACCGGCGCGTCGGAGCTGTCGGTGCCGGCGGACGTCCGCGTGCTCGACAAGATCCCGCTGCTCGGCTCCGGCAAGACCGACTATGTCGGCGCCACCGCGCTCGCCCGCGAGCTCGCCGCACCACCGCAGCAGGTGGCGTGAAGGGGGCGCATCGTATCCGCGTCGTCATTGCCGGGCTTGACCCGGCAATCCAACTTGCTCGCGACGCGGCAAAAATGTCCTAAGCTGGATCACCGGGTCACGGCGCTGCGCGCCGGCCCGGTGATGACGCTCCCAATAGCTCGCTGACCATCATGCCATATGGCTGAACCGGCCGTACTGCAGAAACGCCAGCGTCTGGCGGATCGCGGCGGGGTGGTGCGCCAGTTGGGGATGGGAGGTCGCGACCACGATGTGGTCGTGCATGCCCTCGATACGGGTGTTGCGCACCGAGACGCGGCCGTCGTGCGGCTTCGGCAGCACCAGCGACGCCAGCGGATAGAGCGAGCGGTTGCCGGCGATGACACCGACCGGATAATCCGGCGGCGGCAGCAGCGCTTTCGTTGCCGCATCACGCCGGGTGACCAGTTGCTGGCCCGCAGGGCCGAAAGCCGCGCGATAGAACGCCGTGTCGCGCAGGAGGTCGGCGACCTCGCTGCCGCCGTTCGGCGTGCCCAGCATCACCACGCGCCCGAGCCGTGATGGCCGGTGGCGCGCGAGATAGACCCGCGTCACCAAGCCGCCCATCGAGTGCGCGACAAAGTGCAGGGGACCGCGAACCTCGGCGGCGAACGCCGTGATCGATGGATGCAGGCCGTCCGCGAGCGTCGCCAGCGCGGCCCGGCGGCTGGGATAATTCAGATTGAGCGTCGCGAACCCCGCCGCGGCGACCGCCTGCTCCATCCGGCGCAGGGATCGCTCGGTGCGCGCGATGCCGTGCAGCAGCACGACCCCGGCCCGCCCCGGGCCGGTTGCCACATCGTCCGTCGCGGTCATCGGCGGCTCCGCATGATCCGACAGATCTATGCAGAGATGTTGCCTCCTGCAATCACGCCGACAAAGCGTCGGCGCGCCGCGCTACCAGCTGCCGCGCAGGCCGCCGCTCGCCACATAGGCGTGGGTGCGGTCGCCGAACTCGCCGGAGGCGTTGGCGAACAGCGCAAGGCCGTTGCTGAGCGCAAGCTGCGAGCCGAGCTCGACCCGGGCCGCATCGCTCGCCGCACGCGGACCGTCGACGGTGAAGGTGCTATTCCCGAGATTGACCAGGGTCGCGGTCACGCTGCGCGTCGGGTTGAATTCGTGCACCCAGGACACCCGCAGCGACGGCGTCCACACCGCGTCTTCAGTAAGCGCCACACGGGTATCAAGCTGGGCGCCGAGGAACAGCGGCAGCGAGTTGACGCTCTTCGCCGCATAGGACAGCCCGAGCGTGCCGGCGCCGGCCGCACTGACGCTGGTCTCGCGATAGGCGGGCTGCCACAGCTGCGCGAACTGGAGCGCCGCGAACGGCGTGACGTTGAGCACGCCGACCCGCTCCCGCCAGCCGGCCTCGAAGCGGCCGCCGAACAGGTCGCTGCCGAATTTGCCGTTGGTCTGCTCGCTGAGGCCCGGCACGTTGATGGCACGATTGATGGTGTTGTCGGCATGGGCGTAGGTCAGGCTGCCCGAGGTGTAGAGCTGGCCCCAGCGCACGGTGCCGAACACGCCGACATGGCCGGCATCGAGATCGCCGCGCGTGGCGAGCGACGGCACTGAGAACGACGACGTGCTGCCGGCGACCGCGGCGCCAAGCAGCCAGTCGGGCGCACGATAGGTGACGCCGAACGCGCCGCCCGCGGTGCGCAGGCTGGCGTCGGCGCTGCCGACCCCCGCATCGCCGCCGAGATGGGCGTTGCCGCCGAAGCCCGCGCCCCACACGCTCCAGGTCCGCTCCGGCGCGCGCGGCGCCATCGCCTTGAACACCGGACGGTTCGCCAGCGTCTCCGCATACTGGCTCGCCGGCGCCGACACCACGGCACCGCCTGCCGTGCCGCCGGTCAGCAGCGTCCGGCCCTGGTCCATCATCGTCGAGACGAACGCGTCGGACGCGTAGAACGCGGTCTGCTGCGCATTGCTCGCGCCGGCGCCCGAGACCTGGTCGATGATGGCGCCGGCCTGCGCCGCCGAGGTCGATTGCAGCAGGCCCGTGAAGAACGTCGCGGCGCCGCCGGTCAACCCCGGCGAGAACACCGCATCGAGCGCGCGGCCAACCGCCTGCTGGTTGCGGGTTTGCCCGCTCAGCGCGCCAAAGCCCTGACGGGTGAGCGTGAGATCGACCGAGCTGCCGTGATACACGGCCGCGGCGCTGAAATAAGCGAGCGGCGTCGCGGTTCCCGCCGCGACCGCCTGCACCTGCGCGAGCCGGGTGCTGATCGGCGATCCCGCCGACAGCACGTTGGCATAGGTGGTGGAAGTCGCGTAGAGCCCCGGCTGCAGCGCAAGGCCGACCATGCCGCCCAGCGTCGCGGTGCCGGCGGCGGCGATGCTGCCATGGGTGGTTGCATCGGGTGTGACCGCGAACGTCAGCGTGCCGCCGGTCTGCCGGTAGGTGCCGATGGTGTCGGCGACGGTCGGACCGACCAACACGGCACCGCCGGTCATGGTCATGGTGGTCGCGGCGCCGCCGGTGATTTGGCCGTTGAGGGTGCCGCCATTGACATTCAGCACATCGGCCTGCGTCGCCGACAGCAGCACCGCGCCATTGAGCGCGCCGCCGTTCTGGTTGATCGTGGTCGCGGCCGCGGCGTTCACGGTCGAGATCGCGGTCTGGGCGTTGATCGTGCCGGTGTTGGTGAGCGCGGTGGTGATCCGGCCACCGCCGTCGATCTCGATGCCGGTGGTCGCGTTGATGGTGCCGCTGTTGGTGACGGCGCCGACCACCACCGGCAGGCCGTTGCCGATCTGGATGCCCGTGGCGCCGGATCCGGCCGCGCTGACGTTGATGAGACCGGCATTGGTGACCGCATCGATGGTCACGGTACCGGCGCCACCGCCGACCAGCGGATTGAGGCCGATGCCGACCGCACTGCTGCCGAGGCCGACAACATTGATGGTGCCGTTGTTGGTGATGCCGCCGGTGATGGTGCCGCCATAGGGCAGCGCCGGCTGGCCGATCAAACCGGCGCTGACCGCAATCGCCGTCGGGCCGCCGGCGATCGGCGAGGCCAGCGTGGAGGCCAGGGTGCCGCTGACATTGATCGTGCCGTTGTTGACGACACCGCCGGCAAATGTCCCGCTGAGACTGGCGACCAGCACGACGCCGCTCGCCCCACCGGCCGCGCCGGTGCCGGTGAAGGTCATGGTGCCGTTGTTGACGATGCCGCCCTTCATCCCGAACAGAGAGGTCGGCCCCTCGGCCGAGCGCCCGGACATGGTGATGGCGCCGTCATTGCGGAAGCCGCCGAGCAGGCTGGTGCTGTTGCCGAAATAGAGCAGCGCGCCCCCGGTCGCCGCGGTGGCGTTGATCGCGCCGGTGTTGATCAGCGCGCCACTGATGCCATTGCCTGACAAACTGAAGACCATCGCCAGACCATTGGTCGCGGTGGTCGTGACGTTGAGGGTCCCCGAATTCAAGAGGTTGCCGGACACGCCGTTCTCGTTGATCCCTGTGACCGAACCGCCTCCCGACACGCTGAGGGTGCCGCTGTTGGTCAGCGAAGTCGCCGATCCCAGGGCGAGGCCGATATTGAAGCCGGTCCCGCCGCTGACCGTGATGGTGCCGGAATTGGTGAGGTTGCCGACCGTAGCAATGTTGAGCCCCTCGACGATCCCGTTGCTGGTGTTGACGGCGGAGACCGTGCCCTGGTTGAACAGCCCGCCATTGATCGCGGTGGTGCCGGTGATGCTGACCGCCGCGTCGTTGCTGCCGGAGAAATTGATCTGGCCGGTCGATGCGTTAGTGACGTCGCCGGTGTGCACGGCGCCGTCGTTGAAGATCAACTGGTTGATGCTGCCGCTGTTGGTGAACGGCATCGCCGGATTGGTCACCACCTGGGCCGTGGCAGAGGCCGTGGCCATCACGACCAGCGACGTGGTCCCCAGCAGCGTGCGAATGAACATCGACAATCTCTTCGTCATGGCTCGACGGCTTCCCAAAACTCGTTCGCGGCACGCACCGCCATGGTCATCACCCGGAACCGGGCGCGCGACCGAACATGATGAAACGACTAGAGAATTCCGAACGCGCCGTCTTGCACGCAGGGGCAGCCGATCAGGACTGGAGGGAACAGGACGAGAGATTCCGCGGCTGTGGTGAAATGATCACAACGCGCGGCGCGGCCGGCGCAGGCGCCTCAGCCACCGCTGCCCCGGCAGGCCGTCGGCGACAGGCCGAAGCGGCGGCGGAAGCAGCGGTTGAAATACGACACCTCGTTGAAGCCGCAGGCGAGCGCGACCTCGCCGATCCGCAGCGCATCGTGCCGGGGGTCGGACAGCATGTCGCGCGCCTTGCACAGCCGCAGCTCCAGCACGCGCTCGGCCAGGGTCTGGCCGGTCTCGTGCAACAGGTCGTTGACATAGCGCGCGGTGACGCCATGGGCGCGCGCGACCTGCTCCGAGGAGAAGCCGGGATCGTCGAAGCCGGCCTTGATGGCGGCGAGCACCTCGCGCAACCGCGCCGCGCGCAGGCCGCGGCCGCGCGCGATCTCGCCGGCGTCGCGCTGGGCGCCGAGTGCCAGCACGGCGAGATCGATCAGGGTCGCATCGACATGCTTCACCAGCGCCGGATTGTCGTCGATGCCGGCATCGGCCATGACGAACCGCAGATACCTGTAGAGATAGGTCATGCTGGGATTGCTGATCTCGAGCCGCGTCGCGACCAGGTCCTCGGCCCCGGGCACCGCCGACAGCACCTGGTCTGTCGGCAGCAGCAACGACAGCGAGCCCGCGCCCTGCTGCGCCTCGGCCAGCCCCGGGTCGGCGAACGAACCGAGGAAAGAACTGCCCGTCATCGTGGTGGTGTCGCGGCCGCGCTGGGTCAACCGCCGCCCGGCGCCGCCGAGATGAAAGCTGAGAAAGAAGCCGCGGTTGTCGACCACCCGGCGGGACAGCAGCTTCACCGAGGCCACCGGCCCTTCGAACATGGTGATCACGGTCGAGGCCAGCGACAGGACCTCCGAGCGCGCCGCAAACGGCTGGTCGGTGAAGCGGATCACATCCGCCGGGCCGACGACGCTGGTGTAGATGTCGCGCCATTGCGAGAAGCGGGCGTGGTCGTCGAGCCCGGCCGACAGATCCTGCGATGAGAAGACGATCCTGGCCATCAGCGTCCGACGATGGGGCGAGGTGCCCTTACAATCGATTCAACGCAAATATTGCAACGCAATCCTACGGTGCCGCGGCCGCGACCTCAAGAACGAGCGGTATGGGAAGACCCCTAAACGCGCGCGCACGGCCCGCCGGGCGGCCGCACTCTTCCGAAAGGATCAAGATCAGTTCCTGCCGGTTCAAGATCCGCCCTGGTCAGGCGACCGCACCGACGGCGCGCAGACGATGCCGCCGCGGAGATGGACCGAATCGGTCGTCGGGACCGACGTGTGATCCATCGGATCACCGGTCCAGCGGCAACTCCGGATGCGACGTCTTGACCGCGTCAGTTGGTCAGGTGCGCCTGGGTGACCGCCCGCTGGAACAGCGCATTCATGGCGTCGCTGATGCCCTGTGTCGGGCTGACCTCGAAGTAGAAGCCGTCGGACGCGCAGGCCTGCATGTTCTGGGCGATCTGGCTGTTGGGCGACGGCCCGAACGGCCCCTGGTTGAAGGGATCGATCCAGCTCATGTACCAGTTGTTGGTCGGCAGCTGCAGATAGGTGGTGTAGAGCACCGCGATCTTGATGCCGCGGTTCTTGATCGCCGTGCAGTTGTCGATATTGAGCGGCTCCTGGCAGCGCCCGCCCGTGGTCGGCTGCTGGCAGGAGGACGGATAGTAGGCGTCGGCCACACCGTCGGAAACGAAGAACACGAACTTCTGCGGGTCGGTCGACCCGCCCGTTCCCGACGTCGGGATCGCCGCATTCATCCCCGCGAACACGCCGTCGAAATCGGTGCACTGGTCGTTGTTGTAGCCCTGCCAGGGCACGGTCATCAGGTCGATGCCATTGGCCGAGGTCTTGGCGCTGCTGAGGTTCGACGTCAGCGGCGCGATCGTCGTCAACCCGGCCGAGGTGCATGACGAGCCCAGCGTATAGATCGCCATGCGGAACTGGTTCGGCAGCGTCGCGGTCGCGGTCGCCGTATCCATCAGGTTCTGCGTCGCCTGGCGCACCACGTCGATCCGCATGGTGACGCCCGCCGCCTTGGCGATGTCGTAATAGGTGTTGGTGTCGAGCCGGCTGTGGTTGCTGCTCTTGTAGACGTTGTGGCAGGCGAACGCGCACTGGTCCGGCGTCTTGCTCACCATCGTATCGACATCCTTGGGCGTCGCCGCAACCCCCATCGACGGCGAGTTGTCGAGCAGCAGGTAGAAGTCGATATAGGGCGGCAGGCCGACCTTGGCCGTCGCCGAGCCGGCGACGTTGAGCGAGCTGAAGCCCATGATCTGCATGAAATTGGTCTGCATCGTGCTCGACGCGGTGCCGATCACGGTGCGGCCGCTGGTCGTGTCGTTGATGTCGAAGTTCACCGCGCTTACGGTCACGCCATAGGTGGCGATCTGCGCATTGAACATGTCCGTGGCGTGAACCTTCACCACATCTTTCGGCAGGCTGGCCTCCGTCTTGCTGGTGGCCATCAGCACGGCGGCGTCGAGCGCGGTGGTGATCTTGGCGCGCCGCTGGTTGTACAGCGAATAGTCGATGGCGGCGCCGACGCACCCCAGCACCGGGATGATGGCAATGCCGAACAGCACGGCAACGTTGCCGCGCCTGTCCTCGCAAAATCGGCGGAAGCTCCTGACGATCGACATACGTTGGTCCCGGAACGCAGTGAACAGCGCGGGAAACGTAGGGAAACAGGCGTTAACAAACGGTAGGATGATCGCCCGATTCTCGGGGTTTTCCCTATGATTCGTGGCCCCGCTGGTCAGATCTCGCCGCGCCGCGCTACACCCCTACCGTCCGCGGCAGGCAGCCCCGGACATCGCTGCAGTGCGCTTGATCTGGATCAACAATCCACGTCAACCGCGCGCGGCGGACGCTTAAAGCACCTCCGCCATGCTCGTCGCCACACGGATCAACCGAGACGAGCAGCGAATGACAGTTGCGCGACCTGCGATCGACAGACGGTATGCTTGTGCGGGCGCAGGGCTCGCGGCCCTCGCCGCCGCCATCGGCGGCGGGCTTTTCGCCTTCGCTCCGCAGGTGACTACGCCGATGCTGGCCTGGCCGACCGGGCTTGCGGCTGTCGCCGCCGCCATCCTCGCGACCAGCCGCACCGGGCGAAGCGCGCCCGCCACATGGCGAACGCTGAACCGCCGCCGTGACCGCCGCCTGATCGACCTCGCGATCGAAAGCATTCCGAACGGGCTTTGCGTGCTCGATCGCCACCGCCGGCTGATGCTCGCCAACAGCGGCTACGGCCGGGCCTATGGCCTTGCGCCGCAGCAGCTCGTCGCTGGCCTGCCGCTCGCCGACCTCATCGACCTGCACCTTGCGGCCGCCGGCGGCGCGCCCGTCGATGCGGCAGCCTTCCGCGCCTTCCGTCTCGCGGCCGCCGATCCGGCCGACGCCCGGCGCATGGTCATCACCCTCGCCAATGGCAGCATCATCGAGATCAGCCGCCATCCGATGGCCGATGGCGGCCTGGTCGAGGTGCACAAGGACGTCACCGACACCCATCTTGCGGAAGCGCGTGCCGAGGCGGCGCGGCAGGAGCTGATCGAGCGGCAATACGCCATCGACCAGGCGGTCATCGTGGCGCTGACCGACGTGCAGGGACGGATCATCTACGCCAACGACAACTTCTGCCGGATCAGCGGCTATTGCCGTGACGAGCTGCTCGGCCAGAACCATCGCCTGCTGAAATCCGGCGCGCATCCGCCGGCGCTGTTTCGCGACATGTACCGGCAGATCGCGCGCGGCAGGGTGTGGCGCGGCGAGCTGTGCAACCGGGCGAAGGACGGCACGCTCTACTGGGTCGACACCGTGATCACGCCGCAGCTCGGCGCGGACGGCCGGCCGGTGGCCTACATGGCGATCCGCGTCGACATCACCGCGCGCAAGCGTGTCGAGGCCGCGCTCGCCCATGCCGCGCTGCACGACACGCTGACCGGGATCGCCAATCGCGCCGCCCTGCTGGAGCAGCTGGACACGGCCCTGCTCGACGTGCGCCGCCACAAGGGCACGCAGGCGATCCTGCTACTCGATCTCGACGGCTTCAAGCATGTCAACGATACGCTCGGACATGCGGCCGGAGACACGCTGCTGCGGCAGCTCGCCGGCCGCATCACGGCGCTGCTCGGCGACGACGCATTCGTGGCGCGGCTCGGCGGCGACGAATTCGCGATGCTGCAGGCGAGCGGCGCCGATCCGCGCCACGATGCCGGCCGCCTCGCCCAGCGCGTGCTCGAAGCGATGGCACGCCCCTTCAGGCTGGAGGGCCAGGAGCTGGTCATCGGCGCCAGCATCGGCATCGCCTGCGCGCCGCTGGACGGACGCGACGCCGGCGAGCTGTTGAAGAAGGCCGATCTCGCGCTCTATCGCGTCAAGTCCGAAGGGCGCAACGGCTACAGCTTCTTCGACGATGAGCTCGGCGAGGCGACCCGCAAGCGGCTGCGCCTGACCGCCGACATGCCCGGCGCGCTGCAGCGCCACGAGTTCGAGCTGCACTACCAGCCGCTGCTCGACGTCGGCACCCGCCGCCCGTGCGGGCTGGAGGCGCTGGTGCGCTGGCGGCATCCGCAAGCCGGCCTGCTCGGCCCGGCCGAATTCATCGGCCTTGCCGAGGAGACCGGTTTCATGGCCCCGCTCGGACGCTGGATCCTGCGGCAGGCCTGCGCTGACGCCATGACTTGGCCCGACCATCTGCGCGTCGCCGTCAACCTGTCCGCCGCCCAGTTCCGCACCGGCGATCTCGTCGACACCATCGCCACCACGCTCGCCGAGACCGGACTTGCGCCCCACCGGCTCGAGCTCGAGCTGACGGAGACCCTGCTGCTGCACAACCAGGAGCGCAATGTCGCCGCCATCCACGCGCTCAAGGCGCTGGGTGTCGGCACCGCGCTCGACGATTTCGGCACCGGATATGCCTCGCTGAGCTACCTGCTGATGTTTCCGTTCGACCGCATCAAGATCGACCGCAGCTTCACGCAGGACCTCGCCACCCGCGCCGACTGCAGCGCCGTGGTCGCCTCGATCCTCGCGCTCGCACGTTCGCTCGGCATCGCCGTCACGGCCGAGGGCGTGGAGACGCGGACTCAGTTCGAGCTGCTGCGCGGCGCCGGCGTCGACGAGATGCAGGGCTTTCTGTTCGGCCGGCCATGCCCGCTGTCCGCCCTCGACCTCGCCGCGCTCATGCAGATCGCACAGACGACGCTCGCGGCCTAGCGGCGTCGCGCCGGCCGCTCAACCGATCGCGCCGATCCGCTCCAGCTCGGCGGGGTTGAGCACATTCAGCACGTTGTCGGACAGCACGCAGATGCCGCGATCGCGGAACAGGCCGAGCACCCGGCTGACATGCACCGGCGTCAGGCCGACGGCATCGGCGATCAACTGCTGACGCAGCGGCAGCGGATAGCGATGGTCGCGCACCACGCTGCGCGCCCTGATCCGGTTCATGAGATGGAGAAAGAGATAGGCGATGCGCTGATCCGCCGAGCGCTGGCCGAGCACGCTGACCAGTTCGCCCGCCACACGGCTTTCCTCGACACAGCACCGTCCGATCGCACTCTGGATGCCGGGGCTGACCTTGCATCGCGCCAGAATCTCCGAGCGCACGAAACCGCTCAGCTGGATTCCGGTGACGGCCTTGGCGGAGAACTGGTACTGCTTGTCGAAAATGGTGACGACCGACAACAGGTCGCCCGGCAGCAGGAAATTCAGGATCTGGCGCCGGCCGTCGGGCAGCTGCAGGAAGCGAAACGCCCAGCCAGAGCACAGCACGAAGACATCGCCGGAGGTCTGGTTGCGCGTTGCGATCTGATCGCCGGCGCGCGCGGTGAGGAAGCGCTGCCAGTTGGGGAGCTCATCCGCCGCCGACTGGCTCGACGACTCCAGCAGCGCCCCGCAAAATCCCAGCTCCCGGTTCGGGCAGGTGACACAAAGCGACGCAGATCTCATGCGAACGACGGGGACAACTGAAACACGACGGCTCTTGCGCGGGAGCGACAGTTGAGCCTGTCGCAGGCAGCATCCATCCAAGGATGCACAAAATTGTTCAACATTTACCCCATCGTTGCAACAGCAATCTGTTCCGAGCCGGTGGTTTCGCCGTCATACAGCGCCGAAGTTACCGTCGGCGCAGCGAAGTCACGCCGTGCGCACACCATTTGGGCACGTCATGGCGGCGCGCCTTAACCTGGATCAACAATCCAGATCAAACCGCACGTCACGGATGTTAACGCTGCACGCCGTAGGCTGCGGTCATTGCTGATCGCCGGCGTGACTGTTGCGCTTTTTCCGTCCGGCCCGACACGTTCATCGCTCGACACGTCATTGCTGGACGAGAGGCCATGACAGCCACGCCCCACGCTGAATCCGATCATCACGACCAAGAGACGCGCCTGCGTTTCCTGCGCATCGATCCCGACACGGGCCACCACCTGCGCCTGTTCTGGACCGAGGTCGAGCCGCAACTGCCCGACATCCTCGATCAGTTCTACCGCCACGTCGCCGCGGAGCCGCGGCTCGCGCGCCTGATCGGCACCGACATTCCGCGGCTCAAGAACGCCCAGAGCGATCACTGGCGGCGGCTGTTCAGCGGACGGTTCGACGAGCGCTACATGCAGGGCGCGCGGAGCATCGGCGTGATGCACAGCCGGATCGGGCTGGAGCCGCGCTGGTACATCGGCGGCTACAGCTATGTGCTGAGCCGCCTGACCGCGCTCGCGGTCGCACGCTATCGCTGGTCGCCGCGCCGGCTGGCGGCGATCCTGTGCGCCACCCAGAGCGCGGTGATGCTGGACATGGACATCGCGATCTCGGTCTACCAGGAGGCGACCATGGCCGAGCGCGCGGCGCGGCAGACCCGGATCGAGGCCGCGATCGGACAGTTCGACGACGAGGCGCGCCTGCTGCTCGGCGGCCTCGGCGACGCCGCGACCGGGCTGCAGCGCTCGGCCGATGCGCTGGCATCCGGCGCGGCGCGCGCCACGCAGCAGTCCCACGCCGTCGCCGCCGCATCGGAGGAGACGTCGTCGAGCGTGCAGACCATCGCCTCCGCCATGGAAGAGCTGACGTCCTCGGTCGGCGAGATCGGCCGCCTCGTCACCGAATCCAGCCGGATGACGCGCAGCGCCGTGGAGCAGGCCGATCACTCCGGCACGATGATGCAGGGCCTCGCCAGCGCGGCCCAGCGCATCGGCGACGTCGTCAACCTCATCACCTCGATCGCGGCGCAGACCAACCTCCTGGCGCTGAACGCCACCATCGAGGCGGCGCGCGCCGGTGAAGCCGGCAAGGGATTTGCCGTGGTCGCCCAGGAGGTCAAGGTGCTGGCGACGCAGACCGCCAGGGCCACCGACGACATCAGCCAGCAGGTGCAGGCGATCCAGGAGGCGACGGCGCGCTCGGTCGGCGCGATCGGCGAGTTCGGCACCACCATCGGCGCCATGGGCGAGATCGCCACCGCGGTGGCCGCGGCGGTGGAGCAGCAGGGCATGGCGACCAGCGAGATCGCGCGCAACCTGCAGGAAGCGGCGCGGGGCACCCAGGACGTCTCCAGCAACATCAGCGGCGTCAGCCAGACGGCCGGTGAAACCGACCGGACGGCGGCTCAGCTGCGCGCTGCCGCGCAGACGATCTCCCGGCAGTCGCAGATCCTGCGCGACCAGGTGGAGGCGTTCTTCGCCTCGATCCGCGCGGCGTGACAGCCGCGGGCCAGCGCCGTCAATCGGTCTCGATCGGCAGCGCGGGATCACGCGCCCATTCGCCCATCGAGGCGTCGTACAGCGTCAGGTCGTCGTGGCCGAGGCGGTGCAGCATGAACAGGTCGAGGGTGGCGGAGATGCCGCCGCCGCAATAGGCGATCACCCGCTGACCGGCATCGATGCCCTTTGCGGCGAAGATGTCGCGCGCCGTCTCCAGCGGCACCAGCGTATTGTCTGCGGGATCGATCAGCGACGCGCCGGGCACGTTGACACTGCCGGGAATGCGCCCGGGCCGGCCATAGCGGCTCGGCGTGCGGCCGCTGAAGAGCTGCGGGCCGAGCGCATTGACCAGCGTGGTGTCGGCGCGGCCGAGCGCCGTGAGCACCTCCCCGCGGTCGACGAACAGGCCGTCGCGCGGCGCCGCCACGAAGGCGGCCTCGGGATAGCCGCGCGGTGCCCCCTGCTCCGTCGGCCGCCCGTCCGCGGTCCAGCGCTCGAAGCCGCCGTCCAGCACCGCCACGGCGTCGAAGCCGAGCGCGCGCAGCATCCACCAGAACCGCGTCGCCCACATCATGCTGCCGATGCTGTAGAGCACGACCCGCGTGGCAGGGCCGACGCCGTGCCGGCCGAACGCGGCGGCGAGCTGCGCCACCGGCGGCATCATGAAATGCAGCGGCGATGCCTGGTCGGAGAATTCGCCCTGCAGGTCGAGGAAATCCGCGCCGGGGATATGCGCGGCCTCAAAACTCCGGCGGCCCGGCACGGCAACGTAAGGCCCCGGGTGCCCCGGCGGCGCGGGCTCCAGATAAGTGGTGCAGTCGAACACCCGCAACTCCGGCGCGGCGAGCGCCGCGGCCAGCTCCGCCGCACTGATCACGCCACCCCGATCGGTCATGTCCGACAATCCCCGTTCGCCGAATGCATCACGCCATGCCCCATCAACCCAGCACCAGTTGCGTCTGCGTCACCAGCGCCACCAGCTTGCCCTCCGCGGTCGTGATCCGCGTCTGCCACACCATGGTGCGGCGGCCGCGATGCACCGGCGTGCTCTCGCCGACCAGCCGCGTGCCCACCGGCGCCCCGCCGATGAAGTTGGTCTTGCTCTCGATGGTGGTGGTGCCGGCGCCGTCCTTCAGGTTGGCGATGGTGCCGATGGCGCCGAGCGTATCGGCAAACGCCATCAGCGCTCCGCCATGCACCACGTCCGGGCGGGTGCACAGATCAGGGCGCACGTCCATGTGCGCGACGATCTTGTCGGGCTCGGCACTGACCAGCTCGATGCCGAGCAGCGCCGCGAACGGCAACGGTTCCGCCTTCAATCGCTCCAACAAGCTCACATCCACCTCCCCTTGTCATGCCGGCGCTGTTGCTCCGGTGTGGCCCCGCGCAGATCCGCCGGTGTGCGCGAAAGCCCGGCACAGTAGCGCCGGGCCATGCGGGTGGGAAGGTCAGCATTTTACAGCGATCACGCCTGCCGCACCTCCGCAGCGCGGCCGCCCGCCCGCGAGACGCCGGTCAGTTGGTGAGATGAGCGGTCTTCTGCAGCGCCATCGCGAACATCTGCTGCATGGCGGTGTTGATGTCGCTGGCGCTGTCGGCCTGGAAGAAGAAGTTCGGCGAGGCGCAGGACTGCAGCGCGGGAATGATGTTGCTGGCGAACGGCTGCACCATGTTGGTGTAGCGGCTGTCGCTGAGCGGGTTGTAGTTGGTGTAGAGCACCGCCACCGTGACACCCTTGTTCTTCAGGCTGGTGCAGGCGGCGGCGTTGAGATAGCCGCTGTAGGGCGTGCCGTACCAGCTGCCGTAGGGGGTGCTCAGCGTGTCGTAGCTGCCCGGCGTGAAGTTGAAGGCCTGGTCCTCGACGCCGTCGGTGACCAGAAACACGAACTCGAACGGCGACGACTTGGTGCCGTTGCCGGAGTTGGTGGTCACCACCTTGCGGCTGAGCCAGTCGATGGCGTCGCCGATCTGGGTGCCGAGGTCGGTGGTCGGCAGCTGGATCGCCGCGTTCGCCGCCTGCACCGCCGTGAGGTTGGTGGTCAGCGAGCTCACGGTCGTGACCGTGTTGTCGAAGGTGTAGAGGCCGATGCCGAACTGGTTCGGAATGGTCTGCTGCGCGATCGCGGTGGAGATCAGCTGCGCCGTCGCATTGCGCAGCGCATCGATGCGCAGTTGGGTGCCCGGCACGTTCGGCAGCGTATAGCCCGGATAGGTGCCATTGTAGGCATTCGGCGAATGGCAGGCAAAGGCGCAGCCATTGTTGGCGTTCTGCATCGCCGTGATATCCGACGGCGTGGCGCCGATGCCCATCGACGGCGAGTCGTCGAGCAGCAGGTAGAAATTGGCATAGGCCGGCAGTGACGAATTCGCCGTCGAGGTGCCGCCGACGGTGGTGAAAGCCGAGCCGAGCAGCCCCGGCACGAGGCTCGGGATCGTCGCCGAATAGGTCACCGTCGCGGTGAGCGACGCGGCGGCGCCGGTGGTGGCGGCATTGTTCTTCACGCTGACATTCAGCGTGGTGATGGTGACGCCGCTGACCTGGCCCGCCTGGGTGTTGAACATGGTCTGGGCCTGGGCCTGGCCCGTGGTGCCGGAATTGACATAGGTGAGCATCGCGACATTGGACACCGCCTGCAGCGCCGCCGCATCGGCAATGGCGTTCAGCTTGGCGCGGGTGGCGAGGATCATCGCGTATTGCAGCACGCCCAGGGTGGCGAGCGCCATCGGGATCATCGCGATCGCGAAGGTGAGCGCGACGCCGCCGCGCGTGTCCGCGGCCCAGCGCGGCGCGCGGGAAGACGATGTCCGTGATCGTGGCCATGACAGCATGAGCGGCCGCCTTGAACAAATGAATTGACTGAAAATCGCGAGCCGAACGACGGCGGCGGTAGTATGAGATGGGCCAGCTAATAGAAGCTTACCGGATGCCGCGGAATCGCGGGGAATGCGGCGGTCTCGCCACGCGGAACCGTCGCCGCGGCGGTCATGTTGCTGCATGTGTCTGAAGATGGCGCCCCGCGACGGGACATCGCCGTCACGGCGAGATGCGCGAGATCGAGGCGCTCTTGCGCGGCGCGACGTAGAGGCTGTCGGACAGCGTCAGCGGGGTGCGGATGAAGAAGCCGGTGACCGGCGTGAAGGTGTAGCTGACCTGGCTGTAGATCAGCCAGGAATTGGGCACCGCGAGCGCCGTGGGCAGCGCAAACGACGCCCCCGGCGTCAGCGTGGTGCTCCAGCTCACGGTCGCCTTGCCGTTGCCGTCGATGGCGATCTGCGACACGCTCACCGTCGCCGGCGTGCTGGCATAGGGCGACATCACCGCCGTCGTCGCCCCCATGATCTGCTGCATGTCGGTGTCATGGATGGTGGTGTACTGGTTGGTGATCTGGGCGAGCGTCGCGGTGGCGTAGCGCGTCTTGGTGTAGATCGCCATCGCCGTTCCGGCATCATAGAAGCCCAGCAGCGCCAGCAGCAGCAGCGGCACGATCATGGCGAACTCGACACCGGCGACGCCGCGCGTCGAGGCCATGAAGCGGCGGACCGCACGCGCGCCCGTCATCAGTAAGGCTCCACGCGGAACGCCGACACGCCCATCATCAGCGCCGTGCCGTTCGACAGGTTGGGCAGGATCAGCTGGAACGGACCGCCGATCAGCGGCCATTGGTAGATCAGCCGCAGCACCACCACCTGGCCCTGCGTGCCCGGGCTGAACGACCAGTTGTTGGTGACCTGGCCCTGGGCATTGTAGGTCAGGGTCGGGCTGCCGGTGTTGGCGCCGCTGAACGACGTGTAGCTCTGCACGTCGACCATCAGCTGATTGCAGTTGAACAGCGCCTGGACCTGCGGACAGACCTGGTTGAGGAACTGGGCCTGGGTCATGCTGCTGTTCTGCGCCTGCCCGGTCATGAACAGGCGGCCGGACTGCATCGCCGCAGCCTGCAGCGTCTCCTGGGCGAAGAAGAAGATGCCGGTCTGCAGCACCGCGATCAAAAGCCCGATGAAGATCGGGGCGATGATGGCGAACTCGACCGCGGTGGCGCCGCGCTCCGTTCGCGCAAACCGCGCCAGCCAACGCCGACGCCGGCCGGGCGCGACGCGCGCGTCCCGCCATGGCCATCTGCTAGAGCGCGCCATCTTTGCCCACGATCCTGTTCGCAGTCGGCGGCGTTGCCGCGGACGGCGCCGCCGCCCGACCGCTGCGGTTCATGACCTGCGTGTCGAGATCCCTGGCCTGCGCCGCGGTGTCGCCGAGCTGCAGCGTCGGCTGGCATTGATCAATGCAGCTGTAGGACATGCGCTCGAGGCCACGCTGCACCACCGCACCCGCGCCGACCTGCGCCTCGACCCGCACACGCGTGTCCAGCATGACGACCCCGGCGTCGTCGAGCACCATCAGATTGGTTTCACCGAACGCCGTTCCCGTCAGCACCGCATGGCCGCCATCGGGCAGCGGCAGCGCCCGCGCCACCACCGGCGAGCCGAGGACGATGCGGCGAGCGCCTTTCGGCAAATCGATCAGCCGCGCTTCGTTGAGCGCCACGGTCACGACCGGCATGTCGCCGGCAGCATGCGCGCAGCCGCCCGCCAGCGGCAAAGCCGCGGCGGCACCGAGAACGGCAAGGCTCGTCCAACTCCACTGCGGGCCGAAGCAAAGCACGGCATGCCCCCGACGCATCTGCAATCGCCCGACCATGGTACCGGTACTTGGTAAGGGGACGGTAAAAGGCGGCAGGCCGAAAATCAGCAAAAACGCGCCGGATTCGATCATTTTCCGACAATTTCGGTGCATTTGGGTGTCAAGGCGGCATGATCGAGGGCAATCGGCCCTGCCAGGGCGAATCCTGTTCATCCAGGAACGCGGCCTGTATCCGCGCCGTCGCCGGCCATTGCGTGGCCACGACGCTCCATGGTGCGACGTCGTGGAGACGACCGTCAGCCGTCCAGCGGCCGGCGCGACGTATCCCCTCGCGCACGAAGCCGAGACGATCGAGCAGGCGGTGCGCCTCGCGATCACGCGGCGCCACCAGCGCCTCGACCCGGACAAGGCCGAGGGTCTCGAACGCAAGACGCAGCAGCAGGTGCACGGCATGACAGCCGAGGCGCACGTCGCCGCCCTCACCGATATGCCAGGCCGGACCGAGCGCGGCATGACGATGCCGCCGATCGATCGCCACCAGCGATGTCCAGCCGCACACAGCGCCGCCCGTGTCGACAAGCGCGTACGCCGCGATGTCGTCGCCCGCGCCATCCGCCACGGCCGCAAGCCCGGCCGCGGCATCTGCGGCCGTGCCTCCATCGAACGGAGGCAGGCCATGCAGCGCGGGCAGGTGCAGCAGCTGGTCCATGGCCTCGGCGAGCGGGCGCAACGCGATGCGCGCGGTGGCCGGAAGGTCGGGACGGGCGAGAGGCGGAGCGAGCGACATGGCCCATTGACGCACCGCGCGGTCATGCCGTCAAATGACTGAAATCGCGCTTTTCATGCAGATCAGGCATGTCGCTGAATCCTCGCCATCTCGACCTGTTCCGCGAGGTCGTGCGCCACAACGGCATCAGCCGCGCCGCCGAGGCGCTCGGCATCGGCCAGCCCTTCGTCACGCGCGCCATCGCGCGGCTGGAGAAGGATGTCGGCTTCGCGCTGTTCGCGCGCGGCCGCGGCGGCGTCAGCCTGACGCCGGAAGGCGAGATTTTCCTGCACGAGGTGGAGCGCAGCCGGATCGGCCTCGATCAGCTCAACCGCGCCGCGCGCGACATCCGCGAGCGCGGCCGCGGGCTGATCCGCATCGGCTGCCTGCCGTCGCTGACCTACTCGTTCCTGCCGCGTGTGCTGAAGGCCTTCGCCGCGCGCCATCCCGACGTCACCATCTCGGTCGCGGTGCGCAGCCCGGAGACGATCTGGAGCTGGGTGGCCTCGCACCAGTGCGACCTTGGTCTCGCGCGGCCGAAAGCCGGCTTCAGCGGCGTCGACGCGGAGCCGTTCCTGACCGTGCAGGCGGTGTGCGCGGTGCCGCGCCGGCATCGCCTGGCGGCCAGGCGCGGCATCACGCCCGCCGACCTCGCCGGCGAGGCGATGATCGCCGCGCCGCCGGGCGCGCCGCATCAGCCGCGCCTCGAGCGCCTGTTCGACGACGCCAGGGTGCAGCCGCGGGTGGTGGCGGAGACCCAGAACAGCGTGCAGCGCTGCGCGCTGGTGGCGCAAGGGCTCGGCGTCGCGATCGTCGATCCCGTGGCGGCGCGGGAGTTCGCCAATCCGCGCATCGTGCTGAAACGCTTCACGCCGGCCATTGCGGTCGAGACCATGCTGCTGTTTCCGGCCGGCCGGCCGCGCAGCCTGCTGGCCGAGCAGCTCGCCGCACTGCTGCGCGCGGAAGCCGCGATTGCGGCGCGTGACAGCCGCCCGCCGTCGTCCACCTAACGCAGCGCAATCAGCTCCATCAGCGCCGCATTGGCCTCGACGAAGCCCTGCGGGCAACCGTCGGCGGCGATCTGCAGCAGGCGCTGCGCTTCCGGGCGATCGTGGCGCAGCAGCGCGAGCTCGCCGCCGTAGAAATTCGCCTCGCAGCTCTGCGCCAGCCTCACCTTGGCATCGCCGTCGCCGGCCGCGGCCAGCGCCTGGGCGATGTTCGCCTCGCCGAGATAGTGACGGATCAGCGGCGCCGGCCACACCGCGAGGTCGAGCGGCTTCGCCGTCTCCTTCAGGTGCCCGGGACCGTTGTTGCGCCGCTCGACGAGCTCCAGCCACAGCGCGGCATAGGGATCGAGCGGATTGATCTTGTTGGCCTTGCGGAAATCGGCCTCGGCGTCCGGCAGGTGGCCACCGAGCACGAAATAGGCGACCCCGCGGCTGAAATAGACCAGCGCATTGTCGGGATCGAGCCGCAACGCGCGGCCGAAATCATCGATCGCAACGGTGTTGTCGCCGCGCGCATAGGCGACGCAGCCGCGGTTGAAATAGGCCAGCGCATTGTTGGGATCGAGCTTGAGCGACTGGTTGAAGTCGTCGAGCGCGCGATCGAAGTCGCCCCTGCCCTTGAACAGCAGGCCGCGGTTGACATAGGCCGCGGCGTAAGCAGGATCGAGCCGGACCGCATCGTTGAAATCGGCGAGCGCGCGGTCGAGGTTGCCGCGGCTGCGATGGAGATTGCCGCGCTCGGTCAGCGCCCAGGCGCTTTTGGGGTCGCGCCGCACCGCCTCGTCGAAATCCTGCGCCGCGCGCGCGACATCGCCCTTGCTCAGGAAGGCATTGCCGCGGTTGAGATAGGCTGCGATCTGCGCCGGGTCGAGCCGGATCGCCTCGCTGCAGTCGGCGAGCGCGCCATCGGCATCGTGCTTGAGCCAGCGCCAGCCGCAGCGGTTGCCGAGCGCGGCGGCGCGGGCCGCACCGGTCACGCTCGCGTCGCCGAGCACACGGTCGCAGGCGGCGATGCTGTGGTCGGCCTTGCCGACATCGCCGGCGAGCCTGCACTGGCTGATATCGCCGTCGCTGGCCGCACGCCCCGGGCCCGCAGCCGCGACCGCCAGAACCAGCCCCGACACCAGCCCCGCCCACACTCCCCAACCGCGCATGTCCCCTCCCCGTGCCGGCGCGCCGCCGCGTCATGCCCCCGCCCGTCGCGGCGCGGCGCGTCGCCGAGCGCATTCTGCGTCAGGGCGACAGGAGCAGCCATCGACCGGAGGGACGATTCCATGACCGAGCGCGCCCTTTGATCGCTCCGAGAGTGCCCACGACTTGAGCGGGGACCGCCGCCTCACCGCCGCGATGATTGCTGCGTCGCAGCAGAGATCGTCGCGCCGTGACGCTGGCGAAACCGAGCGGTTGATGGTTCAACAGGCGCGACGGGCGTTCACGCCCTGATCCCGCGCACGAGCAGCGAGCTGCAAGCCATGATGACACTCCGCCAGGTCGAAGTCGTCCGCGCCGTGATGGTGACGGGCACGATCGGCGGCGCCGCCAAGCTGCTCAACGTGTCGGCGCCCGGCATCAGCCGGCTGATCAAGTACACCGAGAAATCGCTCGGCATCCGCTTCTTCCAGCGTCAGAACGGCCGCTACTTCCCGACCCCCGAGGCGCGCAGCATCTTCGAGCAGATCAACGGCGTCTACAAAAAGGTCGACGACCTCTCCACCACCATCTCGGCGATCGGCCGCGGCGGCCTCTCCGAGCTGCGCATCGGCTCGGTGCCGAGCATCTCGCAGGTGATGGTGCCGCGCGCCATCGAGCGGGTGCGGCGCCGCTATCCCGACCTGCACATGGACATCAACATCCTCAAGCTCGAGGAGGCGATCGACTACCTGCTGCTGGACAAGGGCGAGTGCGTGGCGATGAGCTACCGCCTGCCGCATCCCGGCCTCGAGTTCCTGCCGCTGGCCTCGGGCGATCTCTACTGCATCGTGCCGGAGAACCACGCCCTCGCCGGCCGCGCGGAGATCACCGCCGCGGAGATGACGCAGTATCCGCTGATCGGCATCGACCCCAACGATCCCTACGGCCGGATCATGGCGGAGATGTTCGCGCGCAACAAGCTGACCTACGACATCACCATCCGCGCCCGCTTCGGCACCACGGTGTGCGCGCTGGTCAAGGCCGGCCTCGGCATCGCGGTGATCGACCAGTTCACGGTGGCGCATGGCGGCGTGCCGGGCATCGCGCTGCTGCGCATCGCCGAGCCGACGCGGTTCGACACCTACATCGCGGTGAAGCGCGGCGTGCCGCTGTCGCTGCATGCCGAGAGCTTCATCGACTATCTGCGCGCCGAGATGCGCGCGGTGGAGCCCAACCGCGACGCCCGCGGCCAGCCGCGGCCACGAGGCAAGGCGGCGGGCCGCAAAAAGTAACATCATGTTATGTTTGTCGGATAAATGAGTAATTGTGTTAGTTCCGGATTCGACTATCGTTGGCATGCCAATGCGGAGCGGCGCCGGAAGCGCCCCCGCCGGGCCATCACCCTCACCATGCTGGACGACGCCTGTGCCTGACGACGTGCCCCTGACCGAGCTGCGCTTCCTGACCGGACTGATCGGCGCCCCGATCGCCCATTCCGCGTCGCCGGCGATGCACGAATGGGCGGCGCGGGCGCTCGGCGCGCACTGCCACTACCAGCTGATCGAGGTGGCCGGCGCCGGGCCCACGGAGCTGCGCGCGCTGCTCGACGGCGTGCGCCACCTCGGCTTTGCCGGCGTCAACATCACCTTTCCCTACAAGGAGGCCGTCGTCGGCCTGCTGGACGCGCTCGGTCCCACGGCCGCGGCGATGCAGGCGGTCAACACCGTGGTCGTCCGCGACGGCCGCCTGACCGGGCACAACACCGACACCTCGGGCTTCGCCCGCGCGGCGCGCGACCTCGTCGACGCGTCAAGGCGCGGCCCGGTGGCGGTGATCGGCGCCGGCGGCGTCGGCAAGGCCATCGCCTTCGCCCTTGCCGGCCTCGGCGTCGGCGATGTGCGCGTCCATGACAGCGACGCGGCGAAGAGTCGCGCGCTCGCCGCGGCCGTGCCGTCGGGCGCGGCCACAGCGGTCGACAGCCTCGAGGCCGCGCTGCAAGGCGCGGTCGGCCTCGTCAACGCCACGCCGGTCGGCATGCTGCCGAACCGCGGCACGCCGGTGCCGGATGCGCTGCTGCACAGCGGCCTGTGGGTCGCCGACGCGGTGTACTCGCCGCTGTGGACGCCGCTGCTGACCGCGGCCAAGGCGCGCGGCGCCGAGGTGATGACCGGACGGGAGCTTGCGATCTACCAGGCGGCCGACGCCTTCGAGCTGTTCACCGGGCTCGCGCCGTCGGCCGTGGAGATGGGAAAAGCTTTTGATGCCGTGATGGCAAAAAGATATGCAGCGTCGAACGCCGCATGACGGACAGGCCGTTCAAGGCCTGCCGACTGGGACGGAAAACCTTAAAGAGAGGAGAGAGCAACGTGAAACCGATGATCCTGGCGGGCGCCATGCTCGCCGCGCTGAGCACGACCGCCGGCGCGCAGACCATCAAGCTCGCCGACGTCGCCGAGCTGTCCGGCGGCGGCGCCACGGTCGGCACCAACTGGAAGAACGGCATCGATCTCGCGGTTGAGGAGATCAACGCCAAGGGCGGCATCCTCGGCCGCAAGATCGAGGTCACCCACGCCGACTCGCAGTCCAACCCCGGCGTCGCCCGCGCCCAGGTGCAGAAGGCGCTCGACGGCGAGCCCTACGTGCTGCTCGGACCGGGCTACTCCGGCTCGGTCAAGGTCACCTCGCCGCTCGCCGCGGAAGCCGGCATCGCCCAGATCATGGGCGGCGAAGCCGCCGAACTGACTCAGGGCGGCAACAAGTATCTGTTCCGCACCTCGTTCGGCCAGCAGTCGTCGATGCCCAAGGTCGCCAAGTACATGGCCGAGGAGCTCAAGGCGAAGTCAGTCGCCGTGGTGTGGGTCAACAACGACTTCGGCAAGGGTGGCCGCGACGTCATCCTCAAGGAATTCGCCAAGCGCGGCGTCAAGGTGGTCGCGGACCAGTCGACGGAAGCCGGCCAGGCCGACTTCGCCGCCGACGTCTCCAAGGTCAAGGCAGCCTCCCCCGATGCGGTCTTCGTCTATGTCAACGAGGAAGAAAGCGCCCGCATCCTCAAGGAGCTCAAGCGCCAGGGCGTCACCGTGCCGCTGATGGGCGAGACCACGCTGGTCGGCCAGAAGGTGGTGGAACTGGCGGGCGACGCCGCCAACGGCGCGCGCGGCCATGTCGGCCTGACCACCGACGCGCCGGTCGACCTCGTGAAGGCCTTCCGCGAGAAGTTCTCCAAGAAGTACAACTACGTGCCCGATCACAACGGCATCAAGGGGTATCTCGCGATCTACATGATCAAGGCCACCACCGAGAAGATGGGCAAGGTCGACTCCAAGGCGTTCGCCGACACCCTGCACGGCCTGACCATCAAGGCCGCGAGCGAGCCCGGCATCCTGATGGACGTGACCTTCGACCAGAACGGCGACATCGACCGCCAGGGCTTCCTGGTCGAGATCGTCAACGGCAAGCAGGTGGTGAAGGAAGTGCTGCCGAAGCTGAACTGAGGCGGACTGAGCGCGTCGTGCTCAAATCCCGGGCTGAAAGTGTAACGACAGGCCTTAGTAATTGTCGTCGCCGGGCTTGTCCCGGCGACCCCGATAAGGAAGGCACTGCGTCCCTAAGCGGGGTGGCCGGGACAAGCCCGGCCACGACAGAGATACGGAAAGCGCTGTGATTTCGCCGTGGCCTGGCGCCTTTTCGGTCAGACGCTCATGGTGACGAACCAACAGCACGTGTAGCCCGGGTGAGCGTAGCGATACCCGGGGAATCACACGGCGCAAGACCCCGGGTATCGCTGCGCTCATCCGGGCTACGCGGAACAGAAAACTCCTCATCCTGAGGAGCCGCGCCAGCGGCGTCTCGAAGGATGAGGCCGAGACCTGAGGCCTCATGGTTCGAGACGCGCGGCATGGCCGCGCTCCTCACCATGAGGAGAGAGGCACGGCGGCGCGCAGGAAGAAGAAGGCCCATGAAGAAGGCCGATTGCGAAGCCGTGCTGCGACAACACATTGCGGAGGGGAATGATGTCCAATCTGCCTGATCTTTTGATTGCAGGCCTTGCCACCGGCGCGATCTATGCGCTGATCGCGGTCGGCTTCACGCTGCTGTGGCAGACGTCGCAGACCATTAACTTCGCCCAGGGCGAGTTCGTGATGCTGCCGGCATTCCTGATGCTCGCCGCCATGCATGCCGGCGCGCCGTTCTGGGTCGCCATCCTGCTCGGCATCCTGCTGTCGCTGATCCTGCTCGGGCTCGGCTTCAAGCTGCTGCTGGTCGATCCGATGCTGCGCCATGGCGTGCTGCCGCTGGCGATCGCCACCATGGCGCTGGCGATCGGCATGAAGGAGGCGGTCAAGCAGTTCTTCAGCGCCGAAGCCTCGCCCTTCCCCTCGATCATTCCCGCCGGTGACATTTCCATTCTCGGCCACACCGTGGCGCTGCAGAGCCTCGGCGTGCTGGTGCTGGCGATCGTGGTGGTGCTGGGGCTGACCTCGCTGCTCAACCGCACCTCGATCGGCCATCAGATGCAGGCGACCGCGCAAAACCCGACGGTGGCGCGCATCATCGGCGTGCCGGTGGAGCGCATGATCCTGCTGACCTTCCTGATCAACGCCTTCCTGGTGGCGGTGGCCTCGCTGCTGATCACGCCGATCTACCTCGCAAAATTCAGCAGCGGCGAGGTGCTGGGCCAGGCGGCGTTCATCGCCGCCATTGTCGGCGGCTTCAACCAGGTGCGCGGCGCCATCGCCGGCGGCCTGCTGATCGGCGTCGTCGACAACCTCGCCGCCGCCTACGTCTCGACGCAATATCGCGCCGCCGTGCCGATGATCCTGCTGATCGTCATCATCCTGTTCCGGCCGCAGGGCCTCCTGGGCCGCGCCGAGGAGCGCACCGTATGACCCGGCCGAACAAACTGTTGTCGCTCGCGCTCGGCGCCGTCGTCGTCGCCGCGCTGATCCTGGTGCCGCCGAACTTCAACCGCTACGGGCTGTTCATCCTCAGCCAGTGGGCGGTGATGACCATCGCCGCCATGGGCCTGAACCTGACGCTCGGCTATGCCGGGCAGGTGTCGCTGGCGCAGGGCGCCTTCGTCGGCATCGGCGCTTATGCCTCCGCGATCCTCACCACCCAGGGCGTGCCGCTGGTCGGCGCGCTCGGCGTCGCCATCGTGCTGTGCTTCGTGGTCGGCTGGCTGCTCGGCTACCCGGCGCTGCGGGTGCAGCACCACTACCTCGCCTTCGTCACGCTGGCATTCTCGACCCTGGCATTCCTCGTCTTCCGCAACGAGGACTGGCTGACCAAGGGCATCTACGGCATCAGCAACATTCCGCGGCCGCACATCTTCGGCTTCGCCACCAGCAAGCCGCTGCCGTTCTATTATGTCTGCCTCGGCATGCTCGCGATCGTCACCTTCTGTGTGTGGTGGCTGATCCGCTCGCCGTGGGGCCGCGCCTTCATCGCGCTGCGCGAGAACCCGGTGCGCGCGCTGTCGCTCGGCATCGACACCCGCCGCTACACCCTGATGGCGTTCGCGATCGGCTCGGCGCTCGGCGGCGTCGCCGGGGCGCTGTACGCGCCGCTGACGCAGTATGTCGATCCCGTGCCGTTCAACCTGTCGCTGTCGCTCGACCTCCTGATGATGGTGATCGTCGGCGGCTCCGGCTTCTTCTTCGGCCCGTTCCTCGGCGCCATGATCGCGGTGCTGCTGCCGGAGTGGCTGCGCTTCACCGAAGGCTACTACCTGATGCTCTATGCCGCCGCGGTGATCCTGCTGCTGATCTATTCGCCGACCGGCATCCTCGGCATTCTCGATCGCTATCTCACTGAACGCCGCACCAAGGCCGCGTCCGCGCAGCGGGCGGCCAGCAAGGCCAAGCTGGAGACGGTGCCATGACCACCCCGGTGCTGCAGATCACCAACATCAAGAAGCACTTTGGCGGCATCGCCGCCGTCAACGGCGTGTCGTTCGAGGTCAACGAGGGCGAGATCCTCGGTCTGATCGGCCCGAACGGCTGCGGCAAGTCGACGCTGTTCAACTGCATCCTCGGCCAGCTCTTGCCGAGCGACGGCGAGGTGAAGATCGACGGCCGCGTCACCACCGGCATGCGGCCGTCCGACCTCAACCGCCTCGGCGTCAGCCGCACCTTCCAGCTGCTGCAGGTGTTCCCGAAACTCTCCGTCCGCGAGAACCTGATCCTCGCCGGCCAGGAGCATCAGGGCAGCATGGTGTCGCGGCTGTTCGGCCCGTCCGACGCCGGCCTCGGCGCCGCCGCCGACCAGATGATCTCATTCTTCAAGCTCGACCATCTCGCCACCGAGCCGGCGGGCGGGTTGTCCTACGGCCAGCAGAAGCTGCTCGACGCCGCCATGGCGTTCATGGGCGGCCCGCGCCTCGTGCTGCTCGACGAGCCGGCCGGCGGCGTCAACCTGTCGATGCTGGCGGATCTGAAGGACCGCCTCAGCGCCATCAACCGCGAGAAGCGCGCCACCTTCGTCGTCATCGAGCACAACATGGAGTTCGTGATGTCGCTGTGCTCGCGCGTGGTGGTGATGGCGGAAGGCAAGGTGCTGGCGCAGGGCAGGCCCGAGGATGTCCGCTCCAATCCTGCCGTGATCGAAGCCTATCTGGGACACTGAGCCGCGCGATGCGAGACGCAAGGAGCATGCCATGAGCGACGCCATCCTCGAGGTCCAGGGCCTGGTCGGCGGCTACGGCAAGATGACCATCCTCAACGGCACCACCTTCAGCGTGCCGGCGGGCGCCATCACCACGGTGATCGGCCCGAACGGCGCCGGCAAGTCGACGGTGTTCAAGGCGATCTTCGGCCTGCTGAAGCTGCGCGAAGGCAAGATCGTCTTCAAGGGGCAGGACGTCACCGGCTTCAGCCAGCGCCAGCTGCTGGCGGCGGGCATCTGCTACGTACCGCAGGGCCGCAACATCTTCGCCGAGCTGACGGTGCGCCACAACATCGAGCTCGGCGCCGTCGCCGCCGGGCGCGGCATCACCGACCTGCCGCGCCGCATCGAGGCGGCGCTCGACCGCTTTCCGGCGCTGCGCAAGAAGGCGGGGCAACAGGCCTCGACCCTGTCCGGCGGCGAGCAGAAGCAACTGGAGATCGTGCGCGGTCTGCTGCTCGATCCGCAGTTGGTGCTGATCGACGAGCCGTCGATCGGGCTGTCGCCGCTGATGGTGCAGGAAACCTTCGCCATTCTCAAGGAATTGCGCGACCGCGGCGTCTCGATCCTGATGATCGAGCAGAACGCACGCTCGGCGCTCGAGATTTCCGATCTCGGCATCGTGCTCGAGCTCGGCCAGACCCGCCTTGTCGACAAGGCGGACAAGGTGTTGAACGACCCGCGGATCGGACAATTGTTCCTCGGCGGAGCGATGAGTGGAGCGGCAGCATGAGTCAAGTGAAGCGTCTGGGTCTCATCGGTGCCGGCCTGATCGGCCGCAAGCACGCCGAGCTGATGGCCGCCAACCCGGCCTGCCGCATCGCCGGCATCGCCGACCCGGCGCCGCAGGCGCGCGACATCGCCAAGACCTTCGACGTGCCCTGGTACGACGATCATCGCGCGCTGCTGGAGCACGAGCGCCCCGACGGCATGATCATCGCCTCCCCCAACACGCTGCACGTGCCGATGGCGATCGATTGCCTGGAGCGCGGCGTTCCCGCCCTCGTCGAGAAGCCGATCGCCGAGACGGTGGCGGCCGCGCGCCAGATCGTCGCCGCGGTCGAGCGCACGCAAGTGCCGGTGCTGGTCGGCCATCACCGCCGCCACAACCCGATGATCAAGGCGGTGCGCGCCGCCGTCACCGAGGGCCGGCTCGGCCGCCTCACCGCGGTGATCGGCCTGTGGCTCTTGAAAAAGCCGGACGACTATTTCAACGTCACCTGGCGCAAGGAGGAGGGCGGCGGCCCGATCCTGATCAACCTGATCCACGACATCGACAATTTGCGTTTCATCTGCGGCGACATCGTCGAGGTGCAGGCGCAGACCTCGAACGCCGTGCGCGGCTTTGCGGTGGAAGACACCGCGGCGCTGCTGTTCCGCTTTGCAAGTGGCGCGCTCGGCACCATCACGCTGTCTGACGCAACCCCCTCGCCCTGGAGCTGGGAGCTGGCCTCGCGCGAGAACCCGGCCTATCCGCCGAACCCCGACCAGCCCTGCTACATCCTCGCCGGCACCGAGGGGTCGCTCGCAGTGCCGACGCTCGACACCTGGAGCTATCCGGGACGCCCGGGCTGGTACGAGCCGCTGCAGCGCGCGACGCTGCCCGCCGCCGTCGCCGATCCGCTGGTCGAGCAGCTGCGCCACTTCCTTGCGGTGATCGACCGCACCGAGACCCCCTTGATCTCGGCGTCCGATGCGCTCGCCACTCTTGCCGTGGTCGAGGCCGTCAAGGACGCCGCCCGTACCGGCGCGCACGTCACGCCGCAGAGCTGACCGTTACCGAGGCAGAGCCGTGCTCCGTCATCCCGAGAGTCCGACTGAAAAGGCAGCCCGCATTTTCAATGCCTTTGTTGAAGCGCGCAGAATATCGGTTCTCTCCGTCATGCCCGGCCTTGTGCCGGGCATCCACGTCTTTACGGCTCATCCAGGCCGCAAGACGTGGATGGCCGGGACAAGCCCGGCCATGACGAGTTCAACAAAGAATGCCTAGACGCTGGACCATCTCGGTCTGACGGATGACATCTATGGAACTACCCACCACTCTGCTTAAGAAGGAGCCGACCCCATGACCCAGCGTTCGATCGCAACCGTGTCGCTGAGCGGCGCGCTGGACGAGAAGCTGCGGGCGATCGCCGCCGCCGGCTTCGACGCCGTGGAGATCTTCGAGAACGATTTCCTGTCGTTCAACGGCGGCCCGCGCGACGTCGGCCAGATGTGCCGTGACCTCGGCCTGTCGATCTCCGCGTTCCAGCCGCTGCGCGACTTCGAGGGCATGCCGGAGCCGCAGCGTGCGCGCAACTTCATCCGCATCGAGCGCAAGTTCGACCTGATGCAGGAGCTCGGCACCGACCTGCTGCTGATCTGCAGCAACGTCTCGCCGGCCTCGCTCGGTGGCATTGACCGCGCCGCCGCCGATTTCCGCGAGCTCGGCGAGCGCGCCGCCAGGCGCGGCCTGCGCGTCGGCTTCGAGGCGCTGGCCTGGGGTCGCCACATCAACGATTACCGCGACGCCTGGGAGGTGGTGCGCCGCGCCGACCACAACGCCATCGGCCTTGTGCTCGACAGCTTCCATGCGCTGGCGCCGGCGCTCCCCGTCGGCCCGATCGCCTCGATTCCCGGCGACCGCATCTTCCTGGTGCAACTCGCGGACGCGCCGCAGCTCGACCTCGACGTGCTGTCGTGGAGCCGCCATTTCCGCTGCTTCCCGGGCCAGGGCAACCTGCCGGTGGCGGACTTCATGACCGCGGTCGCGGCGACCGGCTACAACGGCCCGCTGTCGCTGGAGATCTTCAACGACCAGTTCCGTGCCGGCTCCGCCGCGCGGGTGGCCGTCGACGGCCTGCGCTCGCTGATCCTGCTCGACGAGGAGGTGGTGCGATCAGCGACGCCGCCGACGCCGCGCCCGATGCCGCCGCGCGAAGCAAGCCGCGGCGTCGGCTTCATCGAGTTCGCGGTCAACGAGGACAAGGCCGAGGATCTCGCCACGCTGCTCGGCCAGCTCGGCTTCCGCCAGACCGGCCAGCACCGCAGCAAGGCGGTGCAGCGCTGGACGCAAGGGACGATCGACCTCGTGGTCAATTGCGAGGCCCATGGCTTCGCCCATTCGCACTACGTCACCCATGGCGCCGGCGTCTGCGCCATCGCCCTCGAGGTCGATCACGTCGACGCCACCATGGCGCGCGCCGAGGCGCTGCACGCCAAGACCTTCTATCAGCCGGTCGGGCCCGGCGAGCTGGAGATTCCGGCGGTCCACGGCGTCGGCGGCAGCCTGATGTACTTCCTCAAGCCCGACGCGCAGAACTGGGACCGGGACTTCTCGCCGACCGGCCCGGCCACATCGGCCGCCGATCGCCTCAAAGTGGTCGACCATATCTCGCAGTCGATGCCCTATGAGGACATGCTGTCGTGGCTGTTGTTCTACACCGGCATGCTGGACTTGGCGCGCGGACCGCAGGTCGACGTCGCCGACCCCGCGGGCCTCGTGCAGAGCCAGACCATCAGCAACGCCGACGGCAGCCTGCGGCTGATCATCAACGGCACCGCCGCCAACCGCACGCTGTCGGCGCGCTTCCTGTCGGAGTTCTTCGGCTCCGGCGTGCAGCACATCGCCTTCGCCTGCGACGACATTTTCGCCACCGTCGCCGAGATGCGGGCGCGCGGCGCCGGCTTCCTGAAAATTCCCGACAACTACTATGACGACATCGAGAGCAAGCACGACCTCGATGCCGCCACCATGGCCAAGCTGCGCGAGAACCAGATCCTGTACGACCGCGAGGGCGACGGCGAGTTCTTCCAGATCTACACCCACGCCTTCGACGACCGTTTCTTCTTCGAGATCGTGCAGCGGCGCGACTACCAGGGCTTCGGCGCCGCCAACGCCGCCATCCGCCTCGCCGCCCAGGCCCGCGAAGCGCCGCCGATCGGGATGCCGAAGATTTGAGCGAGGCTCCTTCTCCTGAAAGACTGACTGGAGAAGCATCCACCGACCTTCATGTTTGTCGTCGCCGGGCTCGTCCCGGCGACCCCGATAAGGAAGGCACTGCGTCCCTAAGCGGGGTGGCCGGGACAAGCCCGGCCACGACAGCGAAAGACGATAAGCGCTGTCGCCCGGAAGCAACGGCGTCTCGAAAGAGGAGGACTCAGCGCCACGGCCACATGGTTCGAGACGGCGCTTGCGCGCCTCCTCACCATGAGGAGTGAGGCTACGTGCGCGACGACACCGGTCGCTTTGCCGGTTGCAGCAATGCTGCCAGCCAGCGCCGCCCCGGCATCTCGACGCATTCATAGCTCAGCCATGCCAGCAGCCACACCACGGCGAGCGCCACCGCGACGCAGGCGACATAGGCCCAGGGCGTGGCGCCGAGGGCCCGCGCCGCCTCGACGGCGAAGCTCAGCAGCAGCTGGTGCAGCAGGTAGATCGAGTACGAGATCGCGCCGAGGTGGTAGACGAGGCGGTTGCCGTAGAGCGCCTGCGCCAGCCGGCCGTCGCGCGACAGCAGCGCCACGAACGGGATGAACAGCAGGTAGATCGGCAGATCGTGATGGACCGCGATGCCGACCGCCACGATCGCCAGGGTCAGCGCTGCCACGAGAACGTCCTGTGCCCGCGCCGATAGCCGGTCGAGGTGATGGGCGACGCGAAAAATGCTGAGGCCGATGGCGAAGCCCGCCACCGCCCGCAGCAGCGGCAGCATCGAATCGCCATTGGTGACGTCGAGCGGCCCGGCGGAGCCGAGCCCGCTCATGGCGATGACGACGACGGCGGCGAGCGCGGCGGCGCAGCCGAGCAGACTGAGCAGCGGGCCACGGCGATTGATGACCACCAGCAGCAGCGGCAACACCAGGTAGGAGCCGAGCTCGGCGCTCGCCGCCCATGACACGCCGACGATCGGCTGCACATGCAGGCCCCAGCCGGTGAGCATCAGGAGGTTGCCTGCCCAGTCCCACGGGCGGAAGTACGCCAGCGTGTCGCGCGACAACCCCAGCAGGATCTTGACGAGGTAGAGCGCGGCGATGACGAGATAGGCGGGGTAGAGCCGTGCCACGCGTTTGGCGAGGAAATCGAGGTAATGGCGCCACGGCGCGGTCACGAAGGCGTCGCGATAGACATAGGCCATCACATAGCCGCTCAGCATGAAAAACAGGTCGACCGCGAGATAGCCGTGCGGCACACGGTAGTACGGCGCGGTGCCCGGACCGAGCAGCGGCACGTTGCCGAAATGATAGAGCACGATCAGCACCGCGGCGACGCCCCGCACGCCGGTCAACGATCGGATATCGGCAGGCATTCGTACTCCACTTCGTGACAAGGCAGGCGCTTCCCATCGCGCCGCGCTGTCGAGACATAGCCACAGGGATGTTCAGCACAAGGCCGCGGCGACCGATTTATTCTCGAAGCTCGCCAAACCCAGTGTGTCATTGCCGGACTTGATCCGGCAATCCGGCTGGCTCGCGGCGACCCGGTGATGACGGCGGAAAGCGGAGAGCGCGCTTTGCATCTCATCGTGCAGCGCGAAGACGGCGGCCGGGCAAGCAGGCGCACCGCCCGCTAGCTGCGGCCCTTGACGCGGAAGATCACCGGCAGGGTGAAGCTCAGCGAGTCATCGGCGATCAGCGGCGGCGGTGGCGGCACCGGATCGGAGCGCTTGAGCATCGCCAGCGCCGCCTGGTCGAAGGCGGGATCGCCCGAGCTCTTCACGACGCTGCTGGACAGGATATGCCCGGTGCGATCGAGGTCGAACGAGACCAGGATCTCGGCGCTCTTGGTGTCGCGATCGGCGGGATACTTCTTGTGGCGGTCGAGATGGGCGAGGAGCTGCTTCTGCCAGGTGGTGCGCACGCGCTGCTTGGCTTCGCCGATACCTTGCGCCACCGTGGTCGAGCGCTCGGCTTCCTTGGCAGTCTCCGAAGTCGGCATAGCGGTGGCCTCGGACGCCGCCGACTCGGTGGACGGTGTCGCCTGCGCGGTCGGCGTTTCAGGGCTGTCCTCGGTGGTCTTCTTGGCGCTGTCGGGAGACACCACGCGGTCGGGATCGTCCGACTCCATCGGCGTGTCCTTGGGCAGGTCGCTCTGCTTCTCCACCGCCTTCTGCTCCATCTGGGCAGCCGAGGCCGCGGCGGCTTCGCTGTTCGGGCCCGGCGGCAGGTCGGTCGGCTCGGCACGCGGCGCGGCGAGCTCGAGCCCGATCTCGAGGCCCGGTGCGCCGAGATCGTCGTCGGCGTCCGCCGGCGTCCGGCTGGCGATGGCGAGCGCGACGCCGCCGAGATGCAGCCCGAGCGCGACGGCCGCCGCCATCACCCACAGCCAGCGGGACGGCGGGTGCGGCAGATCGCTGTCGGGAAGCGTGGACATGGCGGCGGGCCCGGATGAACTCAAGGCTTCGGCGCGGGCGCCGCCGCAGCGGCCGGTGCCGGCTGCGGCGCGCCTTCGGGCACGCCCTCGAGCGTCACCAGCGCCACCTTGAGGTAGCCGCCGCTGCGCAGCACTTCCAGCACGTCCATCATGTCGCCATAGGGCACCGCGCGGTCGGCGCGCAGGAAGATGCGGCGGTCCTTGTCGCCGGCGCCATCGAGCGTCTTGACGAGATCGACGCGCCGCACCGGCGTCTCGCCGACCACGACGGCGAGGTCGGACTTGATGGAGACGTAGGTCGGCTTGTCCGGCTTCTTCTGCGGCTGCGCCGTCGACGACGGCAGGTCGACCGGCACGTCCACGGTGGACAGCGGCGCCGCCACCATGAAGATGATCAGCAGAACGAGAATGACGTCGATGAACGGCGTGACGTTGATCTCGTGGGTCTCGCCGAAATCATCGCCGTCATCGACGTCGCTGAAGGTCACGCCCATGCCGCGTCTCCGTTATTCTGCGGCCGCCGCCCGCGCCGGGGCGCCGCCATGGGCACGATCGAGATCGCGCGACAGCAGGCGGCCGGCGGCGCCGGAGGCGCGGCTGACCAGCTCCAGGTAGCCCTTCGTGACGCGGGCGAAGTGGTTGTAGATGATGACCGCCGGGATCGCCGCGACGAGACCGATCGCGGTGGCGAGCAGCGCCTCCGCAATGCCGGGCGCGACCACCGCGAGATTGGTGGTCTGCGACTTCGAGATGCCGATGAAGCTGTTCATGATGCCCCACACCGTGCCGAACAGGCCGACGAACGGCGAGGTGGCGCCGATGGTGGCGAGCAGGCCCATGCCGAGCCGCATGCGGCGAGCCTCGGCGCGGGTGATCTCGGCAAAGCTCGACGCCGCGCGCTCCTTGATGCCGCTGTCGCTGGAGATGCCGGCCGACAGCCGCGCCTCCTTCAGCGCGGTGGCGAGGAAGGTGGAGAGAATGTTGGGCGCCGATCCCAGCGCGACGCGCGCTTCGGCGATCGAGCGCGATTCAGTGATCGCCGCAAGCGCGCCGTTGAGACGGCGCTGCGCGGCGAACAGCTCGATGAACTTGGCGATGGCGACGGTCCAGGTGACCAGCGAGGCGAAGGCGAGACCGACCATCACCGCCTTCACGATGATGTCCGCCGACATGAACATCGACCACGGCGACAGCTCGTGCGGAACCTGGAGGGCCGCGCGCGGCGAGCGGCCGCTGCCGTCGGTGACGCCGAGCGCGGTCGGCGCGGGCGCAGGCTGAGCGGCGGCAGGGGCCGTCGCCACCGGGGCGGAAGGCGCCGCAGCCGGCGCGACCACCGGCGGCGAGGTTCCCGCGGCCGGCTGCTGCGCGGCGGCCGGCACGGCCCACGACAGACCGGCGGCGAGAGCAACGGCGAGAACGGCAGGGAACAACGGCTTGTTCATACTTCGGCCCAATAGCGGATCAGGTTGTGATAGATGCCGGTCAATTTGACCGTTTCGGGGTCATCGCGCCCCAATCGCTCGACCAGCGCCTGAATCGCGGTGTCGAGATCGAAGATCAGGCTGCGGGCGTGGGCATCGCGTACCATGCTCTGCAGCCAGAAGAAAGACGCGACCCGGGCGCCCCGGGTCACCGGCGTCACCATATGGAGGCTCGACGCCGGGTAGAGCACCAGGTGTCCGGCCGGCAGCTTGATGTCATGGGACCCGTAAAGGTCCTCGATCACCAGCTCGCCGCCGTCGTAGTCCTCGGGTTCCGATAAAAACAACGTGACCGACAGATCGGTGCGGATGCGCAGGCCGGTGAGGCGGTCGCCGCGCACGGCGTTGTCGACATGAATGCCGAAATGGTGGCCGTCGGACGCCGCATAGCGGTTGAACAGCGGCGGGAAGATGTGCAGCGGGATCGCCGCCGAAATGAACAGCGGGCTCGCGGTCAGCGCACTCAGCACGCGCTGGCCGAGAACGCGCGCCACCTCGCTGTCGGGCGGCAGCTGCTCGTTCCTCTTGACCATCGCCGACTGCGCACCGGCGGTGGAGCGGCCATCTTCCCAGTCGGCCGCATCCATGATGCGGCGGAAGTCGGCCACCTCGGCCTTGCTCAGCACGTCGGGAACACAGATCAGCATCACACCCTCATCGCCGAAACCCGGCATCGGAGCGCTCCAGGCCGGGCCGGCAGTCGTCAGCATGGACCGCGGCGCGGACGCCGCGCGTCCTCAGAACTTCGCGTTCAGCACCAGCCCGGCGACGCGGCCCGGCGCGACGAACACAAATGGCGTCGCGCTCTGGTAGAAGCCGTCGTAGTAGAGCTTGTTGAAGATGTTGTTCACGAAGATCTTCGCAGTCAGGTTCGCCGTGACCTTCTTCTCCACGAAGGCATCGAACCGCCAGTAGCTCGGCAGTTGCGTGTTCGCATTCGCTGCCAGCAGCGAACCGCCATAGATCTTCGAACGATAGGTCGCCTGGCCGCCAACCTCCCAGCCATCGTCGAACTGGTACTTGGTCAGGATATTGAACGACTGATGCGCAATATTGGCGAGCTGCAGCCCAACGTTGGTTGTGTAGCCTGAGGACGCAGGTGGCGCCACATTCGAAGCCGTGACTTTCGATTGCATCAGCACCAGGCCGCCGAAGATGCTCCAGCGGTCGGTGATCTTGCCCGCCGCCTCGAGGTCGATGCCCTGGATGCGATAGGCCGCACCCGCCACGATGGTATTGGGCGCGCCGTTGACCGTGCCCGATTCGCGGGCGTTGGTCTTCTCGGTCTGGAACAGCGCGCCGGTCAGCAGCAGGCGCTTGTCAAACAGCTCCCACTTGGTGCCGACCTCGACGGCCTTGTTCTTCTCAGGACCGAAGATCTGTCCGGCGATCTGCGTCGGGCTGAGGCTGACGCCACCATAATTGGTCGAGGTGCCGTCGAGCTCCGCTCCGACCGGGTTCGCCGACGTCGCATACGCCGCATAGACGCTGGCGATCGGCAGCGGCTTCACGACGATGCCGGCATTGTAGTTGACAATGCCGTTGTTGAGCGGGACCGCGCTGATGGTGTTGTTGTGCGCGGTGATGGCGTAATCATCGTAGCGAACGCCGCCGTTCAGGATGACGAAATCACGATAGTTGGCGGTATCGATCGCGTAGACGCTCCTGGTATCGACCGTCACGATCGAGGGATTGCCCATCACGGTCGCGCCGCCGGTAAACGGCAGGTAGGTGTAGCCGGGATTGAAGATGGACGCGCCCGACAAGCTGCCCGAGCCGTTGAACACGCTGCCATCGGTCGGAACGGTTTCCGACGCAAGGCCGGTATAAGTGTCGATCGACACACGCTCGCGGGACAGCTCCACGCCGGTCACGGTGGTGTGTTTCCAGGGCCCGGTGTCGAACTTGAACGTCGCATCGCTCTGGTTCGCGACCGTCGTGGTTTCCTGGTAGCGGCTCTGCGGATTGGCGGTGAACGTCCACAGCAGCGGGTTCGGGTTGGTGGTCACCGGCTTCTCGGGGATGGTGCCGATGTAGTTGAGCACGGAGCGCTCGGCCCGGAACGCGCTGTGGAGCGTCAGATTGTCGTTGACCTTCACCTCGCCGCTGACGGTGCCGATGTCCTGAATGGCCTTCTGGAAGTCGCGATAGACGAAGCCATAGTAGGTGTTGCGCGGCACGCCAAACTCGGTCACGGGGCCGTTGCCGCCGGCGTCGTGCCGATACGGCACGCCGAAGTCAGGCAGCGAGCTGAGATCGGTGTGAACGTAGCTGCCGGTGATCTTCACATTGTCGGTCGGCGTCCACTTGGTGGCGACGAACGCGCCCCAGCGGTCGTCGGTGGTGAGCGCGCGGCCCGCAACGCCCGCGTCCTGGAACAGGCCGCCGGCGCGCACCGACAGCGTCGGGTTGATCACCTGGTTGACGTCGAGCGTCAGCCGCTTGCCGGAATCGGTCGTGAACGAGCTTTCCGCGTTGTAGAAGTTGCGGTCAGCCGCCTGCTTGGTGACGATGTTGATGGCGCCGCCGGCGGTGCCGCGGCCGGCATAGGACGACGCCGGGCCGCGCAGGATCTCGACCTGCTCGGTGAAGAAGTTTTCACGGATGCTGACCGCGGGATCACGGATGCCGTCGACAAAGATGTCGTTGCGGGCATCGAAGCCGCGGATGAAGAAGCGGTCACCGAAGGCATTGCCGCCCTCGCCGGTGCCGAGGGTGACGCCGGCGGTCGAACGGCCGATCTCCTTCAGCGAGGTGGCGTTCTTGTCCTCGAGCAGCTCCTTGGTGAGGACGGTGATGGTCTTCGGGGTGTTGATCAGCGGCTCGGTGAACTTGCTGGAAGCGACGCGGTTGGCGAGGTAGGGCGCCGCGGCGTTGGCATAGGGATTGGCGTCGGGCGGGGTCAGGCCGCCGGCATTCGGGAACGGCACCGGCGCGGCGGTCGCCTGCTGCTGGCGCGCGGCGCGGCGCAGCGCGTTGCGGGCGCGGGTCTGCTCGGCATTGGGCTTGGACGCAGGGCGCGGCCGCGCCACCGGCGCGTCGACGGTGACCGCGGGAAGCTGCGGCTGCTGCGCTTCGGCGCCGGTGATCGAGGCCACCGCGATCAGGCCGGCCACGGCGCCGATCTTGCCGGCCGCGACCGGCTCGTCACCCGCTGCCGCGATCACGATGTTCGCGCGCAACGAGCGCGGCGCCTTCACACAGCTCATGTCCACTTGCCCCCGAGATGGTCTTGCAGCGGCCGCCTCCAACCGTGCGACCAAATAGCTCAGGGGGTGTCTGTAGCAGCGCACGACCTGCGGGCAACTCGAATTGATCCAATCCGCGCGCGCGAAAGCTTGAATCGCTCCAGATCAAAACGATTCTAAATTGCAGTTTGAAACGCTTCTAAATTGGAGAGATTCTAAGCTTCATCATCGCGCGAGACCTGCGGCGACCACCGCTTTCAGCTCACGCGCCGTCGGCGTCCGGCGGGCTCGGCGGCTTCATCAGCGCGAACAGCTCGTCCACGGTCCGCCGCGCGGTGTCACGCACCCGCTCGGTGTCCTCCATGCCGGAGATGTTGATGCCGCGCACCACTGCATGCATTTCATCGCGGAAATCCGTGAGGAACCGCAGCGGATCGGTCGAATCATTGGCGACACGCGCGATCAGGCCGGCGATCAGCAGCTGGCAGGCGATCATGCGGCCGTTGAGTTCATCCATGGGGCGCTCCGGTTCGAGGGGCTCGCGCCGCAACGGCGCGGGCGCTCGATAGAGCATTTTGGCGCGCAGGCAAATCCTTCGGAGGATCCACTACCCGTCAGCCGAGCCCTCGTCCTGCACCAGGAGGCCGGCATTGCCGCCGGCCGCCGCGGTGTTGACGGTGACGGTCTGCTCGGTGGCGAAGCGGGCGAGGTAGTGCGGCCCGCCGGCCTTGGGGCCGGTGCCGGACAGGCCATGGCCGCCGAACGGCTGCACGCCGACCACCGCGCCGATCATGTTGCGGTTGACATAGACATTGCCGACCGGCAGGCGCGCGACGATCCGCGCCACCGTCTCGTCGATGCGTGAGTGAATGCCGAGCGTCAGCCCGTAACCGGTGCGATCGATCGCGGCGACGACCTCGTCGAGCGCATCGGCGCGGTAGCGCACCACATGCAGGACGGGTCCGAACACCTCGGCATCGAGATCCGCCGCGGACGCGAGCTCGATGACATGCGGCGCAACGAACAGGCCCTGCGCCGGCGCCGTGCCGGCGAAGTGCATGCGGGCCTCGCCCTGCATGCGCCGCAGATGCGCCTCCAGCCGCCCCTTGGCCTCGGCGTCGATCACCGGGCCGACCTGGATGGCCGGGTCGCGCGGGTCGCCTACGGCGAGCTCGCGCGCCGCGCCGGCGATCATGTCGATCATCCCGTCGGCCACATCTTCCTGCACGAACAACAGCCGCAGCGCCGAGCAGCGCTGGCCGGCGGAGCGGAACGCGGAGGTCATGACGTCGTCGGTGACCTGCTCGGGCAGCGCCGTGGCGTCGACGATCATGGCATTGATGCCGCCGGTCTCGGCGATCAGCGGCACGATCGGGCCGTCCTTGGCGGCGAGCGCACGGTTGATGGCGCGCGCCACCTCGGTCGAGCCGGTGAACACGACGCCGGCGACGGCCGGATGCGCCACCAGCGCGGCGCCGATCGCGCCATCGCCGATCACGAGTTGCAGCGCGGATGCCGGAATGCCGGCAGCGTGCAGCAGCCGCACCGCCTCGCTTGCGACCAGCGGCGTCTGCTCGGCGGGCTTCGCCACCACCGCATTGCCGGCCATCAGTGCCGCGGCGACCTGGCCGAGAAATATCGCCAGCGGAAAATTCCACGGCGAGATGGCGACGACGACACCGCGACCACGCCAGCGCAGCGCGTTGCTTTCGCCGGTCGGCCCGGGCAGCGGCGCATCCGCGCCGAACAGGCGCACGCCTTCCGCGGCATAGTAGCGGCAGAAGTCCACCGCCTCGCGCACCTCCGACACCGCGTCGTCGAGCGTCTTGCCGCCCTCGCGCTGCAGCAGCGCAATGAACCGCACGCGCCGCTCGTCCAGCAGATCGGCGACGACCTTGAGCACCGCGGCCCGCCGCGCCGCGGGCGTCGCCGCCCAGGACGCAAACCCCTGCGCCGCCACCGCGATCGCGCGCGCGGCGATGTCCGGCGTCGCCTCGACCACCGTGCCGACCTCGGTCACGAGATCGATGGGGCTGAGCGCGACGCGGCCACTGCCCGCGACCGCATGGCCCTCGATTCGCGACGCTGCCGCGACCGGCGCATCGTCTTGCGCGACCGCGGCAACGAGGCGGTCGAGCGCCGCGCGCGAGCCAAAATCGAGCCCGCGGGAATTGCGCCGCTGCGGCTCGAACAGATCGCGCGGCAACGCCAGCTTGGGGTGGCGGGCATGGTCGGGCGTCGCGACGATGTCGGCTGGCCGCCGCAGCAGCGTCGTCACCGGCACTGCCGGATCGGCGGCGACCGCGACGAACGAGGAGTTGGCGCCGTTCTCCAGCAGCCGCCGCACCAGATAGGCGAGCAGGTCGCGGTGGTTGCCGACCGGCGCATAGGTGCGGCACGCCAGCTCCGGATGATCGGCGCGCAATTGCGCATAGAGCGCATCGCCCATGCCATGCAGGCGCTGGAATTCGTAGGTCCCGCCGCCGACCGCGAGCGCCAGCACGGAGGCAACCGTCAGCGCATTGTGGGTGGCGAATTGCGGGAACAGCCGCGGCCGCAGCGCCAGCAGCTGCTGGGCGCAGGCGAGGTAGTTGAGATCGGTCATCGCCTTGCGGGTGAACACCGGATAGTCGTCGAGGCCGCGCTCCTGGGCCCGCTTGATCTCGGTGTCCCAATAGGCGCCCTTGACCAGGCGCACCATCAGGCGGCGATCATGCACCTGTGCCAGCGCATGCACATGATCGATCACCGCCGCGGCGCGCTTCTGGTAGGCCTGGATCGCAAGTCCGAAACCGTCCCAGCCCGCCAGCGACGGATCGGCGAGCGCGGCGGCGAACACCTCCAGCGACAGCTCGAGCCGGTCCGCCTCCTCGGCATCGACCGTGAGGTTGAGGTCGAACGCCCTCGCCTGTCGCGCGAGCTGAAGCAGCCGCGGCACCAGTTCGCTCAGCACGCGCACGCGGTTCACCGCCTCGTAGCGCGGATGCAGCGCCGACAGCTTCACCGAGATGCCGGGCCGGTCGGGCAGCGCCGCAATGCCGGCGGTGCCGCCGATCGCAGTGATCGCCGCGGCGTAGGCGTCGAAATAGCGCGCCGCGTCCTCGGCGGTGCGCGCGCCCTCGCCCAGCATGTCGAAGGAGTAGCGCGCGGCCGGCCCCGGCTGCTCCCGCGCATGGGCGAGCGCGGCCTCGATGGTCTCGCCGAGCACGAAATGATTGCCGAGCAGGCGCATCGCCTGCCGTGTCGCGATCCGCACCGCCGGGAGCCCGATGCGCTTGGCAAGACGCCCGACAATGCCGAACGGCGTCTCGCCGGCGCCGATCAGACGCGACGACAGCCCGAGCGCCCAGGCCGAGGCATTGACCAGCAGCGCCTGCGACTTGACGTCGTGATGGGCGAAATCGCCCTGGCCGAGCTTGTCCTCGATGAAGCGATCGGCGGTCACCGCATCCGGCACGCGCAGCAGCGCTTCCGCCAGCACCATCAGCGCGAGCCCCTCGCGCGTCGACAGCGCGAA
The DNA here is from genome assembly GCA_040756765.1 of Pseudomonadota bacterium. Lineage (GTDB taxonomy): Bacteria > Pseudomonadota > Alphaproteobacteria > Rhizobiales > Xanthobacteraceae > Bradyrhizobium_A. Next base: position 60,701 of record JBFLYG010000013.1, read on the forward strand.
CTCGCGCAGCATCTCCTCGACGCCGCCGAGGCCGGCCGGCTCGGCGCGGATGGCCGCGATCAGTCGCGTGGCGACCGCGTCGATCCGCGCCTCCCGCTCCGGCGTCAGCCGCGCCCCGGCAAGCAGGTGCGTGGCGATGGCGCGATCGTCCGGCACGCGATCGAAGGACGGCAGCGGTGGCGACATCCTGATCTCCTGAACGCGTGGAAGGGTAAGCCGCCTTGACCATTATTTCGATAGACGAATTTACCACACCGCCTTAATTTATGAACTTCATCGCACGCATTTCAGTAAAATCGATGAGTCTCGATCCGACCGACCGCAAACTTCTCGCATTGCTGCAGGCCGACTGCCGCATCGCCAATGTCGATCTCGCCGAACGGGTCGGGCTGTCGCCGCCCTCGGTCGGCGAGCGGCTGAAACGGCTGCAGCGCGAAGGTTACATCGAAGGGTTTGCCGCGCGTCTGAACCCGCAACGGCTCGGCCTCGGCCTTCTGGTGTTCGTCGAGGTGCATCTCGACAAGACCACGCCCGACGTGTTCGCGCGCTTCGCCAAGGCGGTGCAGGGCGCGCGCGAAGTGCTGGAGTGCCACATGGTGGCCGGCGGCTTCGATTACCTGATCAAGGCCCGCGTCGCCGACATCAGCGCGTATCGCCGCTTTCTCGGCGACACCCTGCTGGCGCTGCCCGGGGTGCGCGAAACCCACACCTATGCGGTGATGGAAGAGGTCAAGCGCGACGCCCCGCTGCCGGTCGTCTGACCTGCATGAATGCGTCGCCGGCCATGCGGCCGGCGCGCGTGCCTTCTGCGCGGCGTTCGCGTATTGCTGCGCTCCCTGACCATGAGAGGCGCGATCGAAGCCCGATGTTGGACAAGCCGAAGCCGCAGGACCCGGCAACCGAAGCGCATCCCGCGGCGATGTCGCGACAGTCCACGCAGATCGCGCTGCTGGTGGCCAGCGCCTTCTTCATGGAGATGCTGGACGGCACGGTGATCGTGACCGCACTGCCGGAAATGGCGCGCTCGTTCGGTGTGCATCCGGTGGACCTCACCCTCGGCATGACGGCCTACATGCTGACGCTGGCGGTGTTCATCCCGCTCAGCGGCTGGTTCGCCGACCGCTTCGGCAGCCGCCACACCTTCGTCGCAGCGCTGTTGATCTTCACCGCCGCCTCGATCCTGTGCGGCCTCGCGCAGGGCGAATGGAGCTTTACCGCCGCGCGCATCGCGCAAGGCTTCGGCGGCTCGATGATGGTGCCGGTGGGCCGCCTCGCCGTGCTGCGCACGACGCCCAAGCAGCACCTGATCCGCGCCATCGCCTTCATCACCTGGCCCGGCCTGATCGCGCCGATCATCGGCCCCGCCGTCGGCGGCTTCCTCACCGCCTATGTCAGCTGGCGCTGGATCTTCTTCCTCAACATTCCGCTCGGACTGATCGCCGCCGTGCTGGCGTCGCGGCTGATCCCCGACGGCGGCGAGCGGCCGCGCCGCGCGCTCGACGGCACCGGCTTCGTCATCGGCGCCATCGCCTGCCTCGCCTTCGCCTATGGCGTCAACCTGTTCGGCAATGTCGACGTGCCGGTCGTGCTCGCCAGCAGCCTCGTCGTCATCGGCATCGTGTTCGGCGCGATCACCTACCGTCATTCGGTGCGTCACCCCACCCCGCTGCTCGACCTCTCGGCGCTGCGCATCCAGACCTACGCCATGAGCGTGGTCGGCGGCTCGCTGATGCGCGCGCTGATCGGCACCGCGCCGTTCCTGCTGCCGCTGATGTTCCAGATCGGCTTCGGGCTCGGCGCGTTCGAGGCCGGCCTCCTGGTGCTCGCGGTGTTCGTCGGCAATCTCGGCATCAAGCCGTTGACGACGCCGATCCTGCGCGCGTTCGGCTTCCGCCCGGTGCTGCTCGGCAACGGCGTGCTGATGGCGCTGACCCTCGTCGGCTGCGCCTTCCTCACTCCCGACACGCCGCGCGTGGTGCTGCTGGCGCTGCTGGTGATCAGCGGCGCCTGCCGCTCGATGCAGTTCACCGCCATCGCCACCATCGCCTTCGCCGACGTGCCGCAGGACAAGATGAGCGGCGCCAACACCTTCTTCAGCCTGATGTTCCAGCTCAGCCTCGGCATGAGCGTGGCGATCGGCGCGGTCTGCCTCAAGCTCGCCTCGCTGCTGCTCGGCCATCCGCCCGGCTCGCTGACCCTCGCCGACTTCAAGGTTGCGTTCCTGCTCACCGCCGTGCTGGTGATCGTCAGCCTCTACGACAGCGCGCGGTTGCCGAAGAACGCCGGCGCCGCGGTGAGCCGCAAGGCGTAGACGCGCGGTTGCCGCGAGCGCCGCAATTCGAGATAACCCCTCATCCTGAGGAGCCCGCGCAGCGGGCGTCTCGAAGGATGAGGCCCGTCACTCAGCGGCCTCATGGTTCGAGACGCGCGGCGTTGCCGCGCTCCTCACCATGAGGAGGGAGATCAGCGACGCGACGCCGAAGACGGCCGCGCCGCATTGGCCATCAGCACCAGGTCGCGAATGGCGTCGCGTACGGCGCAGACGGCGACGTCGCGCGCGCTGCGCTCGTGCCAGACGATGCCGCCATCGAAATCCGGCAGCTCGAACGGCAACTGGAACGACGCCACGGCGGGATTGGCCGCCACGAGATCGGCCGGCACGATGCCGAGCAGGTCGCTCTGCGCCACCAGCCCCGGCACCAGCATGTGGCTGGGCACCACGAGGCCTGCTTCGCGGACGATGCCCTGCGGCCGCAGCAGGAGATCGATCGGCGACGGCAGCTGACCATCGGTCGCGACGATGACATGGCGGCAGGCGGCGAAACGTTCGCGCGACGGCCGCCGGCCAATGGCGTGCCCGGGCCGCGCGATGCCGACGAACCCGGAACGGCGGAGCGTCAGGGCATGCAACTGCGCCGGCAACGGCTCGAGCGGCGCCACCAGCAGGTCGCAGTCGCCATCGACGATGCTTTGCACCGCAGCCGCCGCACCGGGCCAGGGCTTGGCATGCAGCGCGAGCTGCGGCGCCCGCTGCCCGAGCCATTGCCACAGCGCCGGCAGCAGGCCGGCGAGCGCATAGTCGCCCGAGATCAGCGTCACCGTCTGGCGAATCTCCGCGAGCGGCTGCGGCGTGAGGCCGACCACCGCCTCGACATCGGCGAGCAGTCGGTTGAGCGGCTCGATCAGCCGGTCGGCCTTGGGCGACAGCACGAAGCGGTTGCCACGGCGCACCAGCAGCGGATCGTCGAGCAGGCGGCGCAGCCGGTCGAGCCCGTTGCTGAGCGCCGGCTGCGACAGGCCGACGCGCTGGGCCGCCCGGGTGACGTTGCGCTCCGCCAGCAGCGCCTGCAGCACCACCAGCAGGTTGAGATCGATCGATCGCAAATTCATTGAAGCAATACCTGGCTATACAAACTATCGATTAGATCAATATGTCGCGCTCGGCTAGAGCAAGGCGGTCGATCCCCTGCCCGCGGTCCCGGCGCGCCGCGCCGCCCCGCCAAGAGCCCAGCCATGCCCTTGATCCGATCCATTCCGTACGGCGCGGCGGTCGCGCTCGCCGCCGCCTGCCTTGCCGGCTGCGCCCACAAGGCGGCCACCGAACGCGTGACCGGCGACTGCGCGATCGCGCTCGTCGGCAAGTGCAGCTCCAAGCAGGTGACGACCGATCTGACGGCGGCGGAGCAGGCCCAGCTCGCCCCCCTGCAGACCCGCCGTGTCAGCCAGTCCGTGGCGCAGGCCCTCGCCGCGGCCGCGGCGGCGCTGAAGTCCGACGGCTATGAGCAGGTGACCGTGAACGCCGCCGCCGGCCTCGTGCAGGGCGAGAAGAATCATTCGCTGTCGTCGCAGGGCAGCAAGCTGGTGCGCGCGGTGCTCAACGCCAAGCTGCCGATGCTGCGCGGCAAGCCGGACCATGAGACCACGCGCGCCCTCGTCACCGCGCAGCCCCATGGCGGCGCCGCGATGGTGCATGTCGAGTTCGTCACCACGGTGTGGGACAGCAAGGGCGACGCCAAGACCCGCATCGCGACCGAGCCGGCGACGTACAACGGCTTCTTCGCCCGGATGTCCGGCGCCCGGTCGTAAGGTTCGCCGCGAGACTGCAACGCCATGCTTCGTGCGCTCGGATACGGCGTCGCCTGCGCCGTCCTCATCGCTTGCCTTGGTCTGATCCTCTGTGCCGCACTCTGCCGATGGACGGCGCGGCAGTGGGCGCGGCGCGCGCCGGCGTTCCCGGCCGCGCTCCCGACAATGGCAACCGCCTGCGATCACCGGCCTGCGCCGCGCGCCGGCAGGACCCGCGCCCGCCGCCGCCTGTCGCCGGCGTCCTCCGGCGAAAGCGCCGATGAACCGCGCCGGTCACGGCGCACAAGAAAGCCGGGGCGGCCATGCGGCCGTCCCGGCGGATGGCTTCGCCCGGCGAGGCTTACGCCTTCATCGCGGCCTTCACCGCTTCGGCGGTGATCGGCAGCGACCGCACCCGGGCGCCGACGGCGTTGAACACCGCATTGCCGATGGCCGGTGCGATCACCGTGACCGCAGGCTCGCCGACGCCGGTGGCGTTTTCGCCGTTGGCGATGATGTTGACCTCGACCTCCGGCAGCTGGCTCATGCGCAGCGGCGTGTAGCTGTCGAAGTTGGTCTGCTCGATGCCGCCGTCCTTGAGCGTCGCCTTCTCGTAGAGCGCGAGCGACAGCCCCCACAGCGCGGCGCCCGACACCTGGGCGCGAACGCCGTCGGGATTGACCGCGGTGCCGACGTCGGTGGCCACCGTGAGCTTCTTCACCTTGACCTCGCCGTCGGAACCAACAGCGACATGGGCGACGCACGCCGTCCAGCTCGCGGTCTTACGCTCCTGCGACGACACGCAGGCGACGCCCATGCCCTCGCCTTTCGGCAGTGGCTTGGTGCCGTAGCCGGCGAGACCCATGGCCGCGAGCAAGGTGTTGCGCAGGCGCTGCGCGCCACCGTTGTTGTCCCCCTGGCCGTCGAGCAGGGCGATGCGGAACATGGCCGGATCCTTGCCGGCCGCATGGGCGAGCTCGTCGATCATGCTTTCCACCGCCCAGAACGTCCAGCCGGGCGCCACCGAGCGCAATTGGCCCGAGGGCGTGGCGTTCTGCGCCAGCTCATTGATGATGGCGCGGACATTGTGGTTGGGCACGGTATAGAAGTGGTCGGCGCCGTTGACGGTGAAGCCGTCGAGCCCGCCCTTGTTGTCGACCGATGGCGTGAGGAATTCGGGAATCCCCCAGCGCTTGGTCGGCCAGGCACTGACCACGTCATGGTTCATGGCGACGAGCTTGCCGTCACCGTCGAGGCCCGCCCTGATCTTCTGGTAGGTGAGCGGCCGCGAGAAATCCATGGTCATGTCGTCTTCGCGGGCGTAGATCACCTTGACCGGCTTGCCCACGGCTTTCGCCGCGATGATCGCCGGCACCATCATGTCGGCATCGAGCCTGCGGCCGAAGCCGCCGCCAAGCCACATCTGGTGCATCACCACGTATTTCGGATCGACCCCGACGGCGGCCGCCGCGATCGCCCCGGTGCGGGTGGCGAACTGGTTGCCCGAGTAGAGATGCCAGATGTCGCCCTGCTGCTGCGCCGTGGCGTTCATCGGCTCCATCGGCGCATGGATGTTGATGTTGGTGGTGTACTCAGCCTCCAGCACCTTGGCCGCGGACCCGAGCGCCGCCTTGGTGTCCCCGCTCTTGACGAAGAACAGGCCGGAGTCGTCAAGGCCCTGCAGGCGCTTGGCCTCCGCGAGCAACGATTCGCTGGAGACCTTGGCGTTGGGGCCGTTGTCCCAGGTGACCTTGAGCGCCTCGGCCGCCTTGCGCGCCGCCTGGTAGGTGTTGGCCACCGCCACCACCCAGCCGGTGGTCGTGCCGGTCTTGTCGTCGACCGTCACCGCCTTGATGAAGCCCGGCACCTTCCTGGCCGCGCTGTCGTCGACCGCGGTCACCTTGGCGCCGTAGCGCACCGGCGGCAGCACCAGCTTGCCGTACACCATGCCCGGCAGGAAGGTGTCGATGCCGTACTTGGCGGTGCCGTTGGTCTTCGACGGAATGTCGAGCTGCGGCACCGAGACGCCGATCATGGTGTACTGATCCGGCGACTTCAGCTTGATCGCCTTGAGCTGGTCGGGCGTGAAGGTCCGTGTCGCCTTGCCGCTCTTCACCACCTCGGCGAAGGTCATCGCCTTTTTCGACTTCGGATGCGAGACGACCGAGTCGCGCACGATCACCTCCGCCGCAGGCACGCCCATGATGCCGGCCGCGGCCTCGGCGAGCGCCATCCGTCCGGCGGCGCCGGCGCGGCTCATGGCGTCGAAGTTCATCATGGTGCTCCAGCTGCCGCCCGTGATCTGGACGCCGAGCATCGGGTCGTTGAACTTCGGATCGTTGGACGCCAGCGCGACACGCATGTCCTTCCAGCTCGCGCCGAGCTCCTCGGCGACGATCTGCGCCATGGTCGAGGCGATGTGCTGGCCCATGTCGGCCTTGCCGCAGGTCACGGTGACGGTGCCGTCGGGAGCGATCGCGTACCACACGCTCGGCTCGAAATTCGCCGGCGCGGCGACGGCGGCGTTGCCGGTGACGCCGGCATAGCCGAGCACGAGGCCGGCGGCGCCGGCGCCGACCAGGAAGGCGCGGCGGCTGAGATCGGCGGGGCCCTGCGAGGCGGGCACTTTGACGTGCGTATTCATGTGCTCCTCCGATCGTTGCCCGCGTTCGACGCGGTGCGCATGTCGGACGCCGCGCGCACGATCGCCTTCTGGATCCGCGCGTAGGTCATGCAGCGGCAGATATTGCCGTCCATGTGGGCGACGATCTCGTCACGGGTCGGATTGGTGTTCTTGGCCAGCAGCGACGCCGCCTGCATGATCTGGCCGGACTGGCAGTAGCCGCACTGCGGCACCTGCTCGGCGATCCAGGCCTTCTGCAGCGGATGGTCGCCCTTGGCGCTCAGCCCCTCGATGGTGGTGATCTTCTTGCCGACCGCATCGCTGACCGCGGTCTGGCACGAGCGCACCGCCTCGCCGTTGAGATGCACGGTGCATGCGCCGCACAGTCCCGCGCCGCAGCCGAACTTGGTGCCGGTCATTTGCAGTTGTTCGCGGATGACCCAGAGCAGCGGCGTATCACTGGCCGCGTCGACGGACATGTTCCGTCCATTGATATTAAGAGTGGGCATCGATCTTCCCCTGCCGGTGCGTGATGTCACTTACGGCGACATTTCGTTGAAGACGGGATTGAAGATAGAAGAGACGGGCCGACACCACCGGTGCGTGCCGGACGCGGGAGCATGATCTGGTTCCGCGGCGCTGGCAACGCAAATTGGAATTGTTCGAAATGAAAATCGGCGCGCAACCGCGCTTGCTGCGCCGCGACAAATACATGTGATCGATCACGGCCGCTTGAACGGTCGGCCATCATATGCGCCGCGCGCATGCCACGACGATAAGCCGGCAGCGAACGATGCGCCGACGACGCACGGATGTTGACGCTATCCGTCCGATCCAGCTGGAGACGGCGTGCGCCTGCCGCGCGACGGAATGGTCATCGCGGCAATGCCGACGATGACGCAGACGAGCCCGATCCAGGCGGTCGCGGACAGCCGCTCGCCGAGCAGGCCGACGCTGAGCGCGACGCCGATCGGCACCCGCAAATAGGCCTGCGCGGTGGTGCCGACCGGACCGAGCGTCTGGATGAGGCGAAAATAGATGACGAAGGCGAGAGCGGTGGAGACCACCGCGAGCCCGAGCAGTGCGCCGACCGACGCCGCCGACGGCGACAATGTCCAGGGATGGTCGACCACGAGGCTCGCAGGCACCAGCACGGCTGCGCCGCAGATCATCGAGCCGGCGGCCGGCACCATGGGATCGAGCCCGGCAAAGTTGCGGCCGAAGATCGCCGCGCCGCCGAAGCTGACGGCCGCACTCACCAGCGCGAGCTGCGGCAGCACCTGCTGCCCGAGACCCGACAGCGCGTTGAGGCCGACGATCAGGCAGATGCCGGCGAGCCCCGCCGCCACGCCGAACAGCTGGCGCGGCGTCGGCGGGTCGTGACGCAGGAACACCAGCGCCAGCAGAAAGGTGAAGATCGGGGCGTTGGAGCTGAGAATGGTGGCGAGGCCGGCATCGACCTCGTGCTCCGCCCAGGCGATCAGGGTGAAGGGCAGCACGCTGTTGAAGCAGGCCTGGATCAGGAAGCGGCGCCAGACCGCGCGATCACGCGGAATTGCGATGCCGCGCAGGCACAGAATGGCGAGCAGGATGCTGCCGGCGACAAGAGTGCGCGCCGCGATCAGCGTCACCGGCGGAATGGTCGCGACCCCGATCTTGATGAAGATGTAGGAGCCCGCCCACACCGTGGCCAGCAGGAGCAGCAGCACCAGGTTGACCACATAGCGCGACTTGTCCGGCGCACCGACCACCATCGTCATGACGTCACGTTTCTTTCTTCAGAGCCAACGCGGCGATGATCGCAGGCGAAGGCCGCATGATGCTTCGCCGCGCGTCGAAGCATGGCCGCCACCTCATGATCCCTGCAGCAGGGTGCCATAGGCATCGGGCACCTCGAGCGGAAAGCCGAGGATCGCCGCCGACAGCGCCTTGCCGTAGTTGTCGAGGCTGAGGCTGCGCGACACGCCGCCGCCGAGCGCGCCTTCCGCCACGAAATTCAGCGCCGCGAGATTGTCGACCTCGTAGCGCGTCACCGCCCCCTTGATGGCGCCGCGGTAGAACACCTTGAACCGCTCCGCGGTGAGCTGTTCCTTCAGCAGCGGATAGAACTCGGCGCGATAGGCGATCACCGCGATATTCGAGGTGTTGCCCTTGTCGCCGGAGCGGACATGCGCGACGCGCTCGAGATTGACCTGCATGGTTCGCAACTCCGCTTTCGACACTTCCGACCCCGTCACGCCCGTTCGCACAGCTTGCGATGCTCAGGATCCCATCCTGCACGTCCCCTCTCCTCATGGTGAGGAGCGGCCTCTTGGCCGCGTCTCGAACCATGAGGCCACCTCGCCGGGGGCCTCATCCTTCGAGACGCAGGCTTCGCCTGCTCCTCTGGATGAGGAGAAAGGTCTTTCATGCCGCAGCCGTAAGCAGCCGTCATACCGGCTAGCTCTCATACCACGCGATCGAAGCCGGCACGCGCTCGCGCGGCACCAGGGTCGACCACACGCCGATGATCTCGCGGGTGCGGTCCTGGTGCGGCACGCGCTTGCCGGTCATGCCGACACCGGACACCGCCATGCCGTCGACCTCGCGGCCGACCTTGAGCGCCTCTTCGCGGCTGGCGGTGCGCGCCGCCACCCGCACCGCGACCTCGTAGGGCTCCGGCGCATCCGCCGGGGTGGCGTCGCCGTGGATCGCATTGACGCCGAGGAAATCGATCCGCAGGTCGTCGGCCTTGAGCCCGACGATGCGGAAGCGCTCCTCGAGGATGCGCTTGGCGAGCCGCGCGCGGCGCAGCGCGCCCGGGCCGGCATAGAAGAACATGTCCTCGCCGATGAAGCCTTCCATGCAGCCCATGGACACCTTCAATGTCGGCGTCCGCGGCTTGCCGCCGATGCCGCTGACCCGCACGCGGTCGGGGCCGACCTCCTCGACCACCGCCGAGGTGAAGTCGACCACCACGTCCGGGGTGATGTAGTTCGCCGGATCATGCACCTCGTAGAGCATCTGCTCGGCGACGGTGCGGCGGTCGATCACCCCGCCAGTGCCGGCGACCTTGCCGAGCACCGCGCTGCCGTCCGCCTCGACCTCCGCGATCGGGAAGGCGAGGTCCCACGGCGCCGGCACCTCCTTGAACGGCGGGTCGGCGAAATAGCCGCCGGTGACCTGCGCGCCGCACTCCAGGAGATGGCCGATGCCGCTGCCCTGCCCGAGCCGTGCCCAGTCGTCGGCGCGCCATTGATATGTGTGCATCAGCGGCGCCAGGAACAGCGAGGGGTCGGCGACCCGCCCGGTCACGACGATGTCGGCGCCGGCGTCGAGCGCCGCGACGATCGGCTCGGCGCCGAGATAGGCTTCGGCGGAGATCATGTCCGCGGCGATGCTGCCGACCGGCGCGCCGCTCTCCAGGATCGGCGCATCGAGATCGCGCGCAAGCTCCGTGATCAGGCTGCCGGATACGGCTGCAACCTTCCAGCCGCGCGCACCGTGCTCGCGCAGCAGCGCGACAATGCGCTCGGCCGCGCCGTCGGGATTGATCCAGCCCTGGTTGGTGATGATGCGGGTGCCGCGGCGCAGGCAGCCCGGCAGCACCGCGCGCATGCGATCGTCGAGATAGGTGTCATAGCCGGGGAACGCGGGATCACGGCGCTTGCGCACCTGGGCGGCCGACACCGTCGCCTCCGCCATGGTCTCGAAGCAGAGAAAATCGAGATCGCCCTGCTCGGCGTTCAGCCGCGCCGGTTCGATGCGATCGCCCCACCAGGCCGAGCCGGCGCCTATTCTCAATCCCGGCACGTCATGCCTCACCCGCTTTCGACTTGTGTTGCGCCGCAATCCGAAGAACAATCGGCGGCATGAAGCTAGTTCCGTTCTCTGCCGTTGTCGCCCTGGCTCTGACGCATGCCGCCCTGACGCCGGTGCGCGCCGACGAGCTGCCGCCCGCGCCGTTCACCCGCACGCTGTCGAACAACACCCCGCTCGCCTTCGGCATGAGCATCGACGATGCCGCGACCGCGCTCGGCGCACCGCTGAAATATGTCAGCGGCCGCACCGGCAACGAAATTTACCTCGCGGTGCGCCACAACGGCGGCAGCGGCTTCTTTCCACGCGACGACAAATTGTTCCTCCAGTTCCGCAAGGGCCGGCTCGCCGGCTGGAAGGGCGACTGGGGCCGCAACTGGATGTGGCAGTAGCCCGCGCGCGCCCAGCCCTCCGTCGCACACATTCTCTCCCCAACGCTTCGCAACACCTGGAAATACTTGGACCTCCACCATGGGACAGACCATTACGCTCACCGCCTCCGACGGCTTCGAACTCGGCGCCTACCGCGCCGATCCGGCGACCCCGCCCAAAGCCGCCGTCGTGGTGATCCAGGAGATCTTCGGCGTCAACGACCACATCCGCACGGTGTGCGACCGCTTTGCCGTGCAGGGCTACACCGCCATCGCGCCGGCGATCTTCGACCGCGTCGAGCCGAACTTCCAGTCCGGCTATTCACCGGAGGAGGTCGCGGTGGCGCGCAAGTTCGTCGCCAATCCTGACTTTGCCGCATTCCTGCGTGACACCCAGGCGGCGATCGACGCGGTGAAGCCAATCGGCCCGGTCGGCGTGATCGGCTTCTGCCTCGGCGGCAGCATCGCGTTCCTGGCGGCGACACGGCTGCACGGGATCACGGCCGCGATCGGCTACTATGGCGGCGCGGTGGCGCGCTTCGCCGACGAGACGCCGAAGGTGCCGACGCTGCTGCACTACGGCGAGAAGGACCAGGGCATCCCGCTGTCCGACGTCGAGGCGGTGCGGGCGAAGCGGCCGGAGGTCGAGATCTTCGTCTATCCCGGCGCCCAGCACGGCTTCAACTGCGACCAGCGCGCAAGCTACGACAAGCCGAGCGCCGACCTCGCCCGCCAGCGCAGCCTGGCGTTCTTTGCCAAGCATCTGCTGGGGTGAGACGGCGATGTTGCCGTCGCCTCGATCGATGGATAAGGCCGCGAAGCCTTTCCCCTCATCCTGAGGAGCGGCGAATCCGCGTCTCGAAGGATGAGGCCCGAACACCTCGGCCTCATGGTTCGAGACGCGCGGCGTTGCCGCGCTCCTCATCATGAGGTGAGAGACGGCGCCTTGATCATGGAGCAGACATTTTCCGTAGTCCGCGCCCCTTCACACTCTATATGTGAGTGAGAGACCCGACGAGCCCGCGGCGCCTAGAGCGCGTTTGCTTTTGATGGAATCGCAAACGCGCTCTAGCTTTTTGTTTTGACGCGTTTTCTTCACGCGAACCGGTGCCCACTTCGCTCGAAAACGCTCTAGAACCAGCGCTCGCCGATCACGACGGTGTCGCCCGGACGCATGATGGTGCCGAGCGGCACGGTGGCGCGGACGGCGCCGTTGCGGTCGGTGCGGGTGAGTTCGACGGAGGCCTTCTGCGCCCGCGGCGAGAAGCCGCCGGCGATCGCCACCGCGCTCTCCACCGTCATGTTGGGCACATAAGGATACTGGCCCGGCGCGGTGACCTCGCCGAGGATGAAGAACGGGCGATACGCCTCGACCTCGACAGCGACATAGGGCTCGCGGATATAGCCGGCGCGCAGCTTGCCGGTGACGGCGCGGGCAAGCTCGGCGGGTGTCAGGCCGCGCGCATGCACGGTGCCGATCAGCGGCATGGTGATGGCGCCGCCGGCATCGACCGCATAGGAGTTGGTGAGACCGTCCTGGCCGAAGACCACGATGCGCAGCCGGTCGCCGGCATCGAGGCGATACTCAGCGCTGGGCGCGAAGGCAACGGGCGTGACTGCGACATTCGGCGCGCCATAGGCGAGCTGATCGAGGCCAGGCCCACCCAGCACAGGGCCCCCACCGGCCACCGGCGGCGGTACGGTCATGCACCCCGACAGCGCAACGGCGACGAGCGCACCGGCCAACAGACTCTGAAACGCGCGCCAACACCGCACCGAACCGATCCCTTATCCAGGACACGGCTCTGATGTGCACCGATTATGGTTAACAAAACGTATCGATCCGCCGCGGCCGCACGCCCGGTTCGCGGGATTGAACCGTCGCCCGGCCGTGCCGCAGCGGGGCGCACCATCAGGCGTGGACGCCGACACCGATCGGGCACGACACCCCGGTGCCGCCAAGACCGCAATAGCCGCCGGGATTCTTGGCGAGGTACTGCTGGTGATAGTCCTCGGCGAAGTAGAACGCCGGCGCCGGCGCGATCTCGGTGGTGATCGCCGCATGCCCCTGCGCCGCGAGCGCCTTGCCATAGGCGAGTTTCGAAGCTTGCGCCGCCTGCGCCTGGGCTTCGCCATAGGTGTAGATCGCCGAGCGGTACTGCGTGCCGATGTCATTGCCCTGGCGCATGCCCTGGGTCGGGTCGTGGCTCTCCCAGAACGTCTTCAGCAGCGTGTCGTAGGAGATCTTCTTCGGATCGAACACCACCAGCACCACCTCGGTGTGGCCGGTGCGGCCGGTGCAGACCTCCTCATAGGTCGGGTTCGGCGTGATGCCGCCGGCATAACCGACCGCCGTCACATGGACCGCATCGCCGAGCTGCCAGAACTTGCGCTCGGCGCCCCAGAAGCAGCCGAGAGCAAACACCGCGCGCTCGAACCCATCCGGATACGGCTCCTGCAGCCGGCGGCCGTTGACGAAATGGGTGGTCGCGGTCGGGATCGGCGTCGCGCGCCCCGGCAGCGCGGTGGCGGCGGTCGGCAACTCCAGAGACTTGCGCATGAACAGCATAGATCGGCTCCTGCTTCGGATCACGAAACGTGTCCGACATATATGTCTCTACGCAGCCAACGTCAGGGCGTTACCTCAAAAGCCCGCCCCGGCCGCTCAGTCGCGGGCGTAACCGATCAGCCGCCGCCTGGGGCGGAACAACAGCAGCAGAACGAGCCCGAGCACGCCGAGCACAGCCCAGGTCGGCTGATTGAGCACGAATTTCGTGACGCTGTTCCAGAGCCAGGGCGAGTAGCCCTCGACCATCGCCTGGGCGGCGCGCTGGCTGGCCTGATGGATGTCGTTCCAGAAGTCGCCGAGCCGGGTCAGCCGCAGGGTCTGGTCGGCGATCGAGCGGGCGCCGTCATAGACCAGGAAAATGAACCCGCCGGCGAGCAGCAAAAGCCCGATCAGGCGGAAGAAGCCGCGGATCATGTCGTCATCCCGTTCCCGAACACCCCGCCCGGCAATACCGGCAGGACGCGCTGAATTCAACCTCGGGCCGCAGCCTTTGGGCGCGCGGACGGCATCGAGCCACCACTCAAGCACATGGAATATCTTAACTTTTTATAAACGCTGGGGACCCGCCGGGCCGGTGCCTTGGCGCCGAACCGCCGCGGCTCCGGCAGGCCACGGCCGCGTTGACGATCATTTCCCACGCCTTTATAAGGACGCGCAACTGGCGGCAGGTTCACCCTGCCGCCGCTGTTCTTTGAGCAGCCCCGATGTCCGGTTTCCGGACCTGGCTATTTCAAGAACGAACCCATTCATTCCCACGTCGGTCGCAGCACTCGAAGCGGACGACGCCAACGAGCCCGGCTCGGCATCGAGTCGTCGCTGCAGGACCTTGAGAGATGGCCAACACCACTTCAGCCAAGAAGGCGACGCGCAAGATCGCTCGTCGCACTTTGATCAACAAGTCGCGCCGTACCCAGATGCGCAACTCGGTTCGCTCCGTCGAGGCGGCGATCGAGAAGGGTGACCGCGACGCCGCGCTCGTCGCCTTCAAGAAGGCGGAGCCCGAGCTGATGCGCGCAGCGCAGCGCAACATCGTTCACAAGAACAACGCGAGCCGCAAGGTGTCGCGTCTTGCACACCAGATCGCGAAGCTCGCGAAGTGATCTGCGTCGAGAGATAAGACTGTCACAAAAGCCCGGCTTCCGCCGGGCTTTTTTATTGCTGATTTTGTTTTTCGATATTTTGCTTCTCGGCGTCGACGTCGCTGCTGCATCTTTGCCTGCGCTGCCACGAACATCGCACATCGCGCTTCACGCATCGGCGCTTCATGCTTCAGCGCCTTCATGCATTGCGCTTCGCTCATCGACGCAACCGCAGCGGCGTGCATCACCATCATGTCGCGCATTGAGCGATCGAGAATCGCCTAGCATCGTTTTTCAGATTTGCAAGCGACCAGCGCAACACGCCGCTTTCATCACATGACGGCTACCCTGCAAAAATGATCAAGAAAAAACGCGCGTCGCTAATCACTTATCGGCAAAGCGCGATCAGGTACTTTCAAAACGGGGACGCGATCCAACCATTGGTGAAGAATTTGTGAAGTTTTTTTTCGCTCGCCGGCGAAATGTGACAATGCCGCGCATCATCGATTCCGCGCGCAGATTCAAAATGTTGTCCACAAGGACGCGCGTCCCGTTTGCGCCGTCAACCATGATGCAGGATTGGCCGAGCACACGTCGACGAATCATTTCGTTGCGGGCCGTGAGCCATCGTGTATTTCTTAACTCGTTCGCGGCACCCGCGGCTCGTCAGATCAGCGCGATCTGAGACCCTCGGGAAAACGCAACGATCAGCGATGGTCGTCGCGTTAGCGAAGTTTCCCAAGCGATAGTCGGTCGACTCATAGCGATATGAGAACGGTTTCGTGCGCCCACGTTTCTCGAACGCCGCGGATTTGTCCGCCGGCGCTGACAAGAAGAAATGACGCGAACGAAAACGAGCGACCGACGGCCAGGGAAACGGGACTGAATGTAAGAGGGCTTCAGTACGCGGCGTAATTTCGGTTGAAGGGATCTGGCCCGCTCAACCGGAGTTTTAAAAGACTCGAAAACGCAACCATCGACGCTACTAGCCTTGCCGCGCACCTGCGCGGCGAGCGGGGGGTTTTTCATGACACAACGACCAATCACGGCCATCCATCGCGCACTGCGTTCCATTCGCAACGCGTCGCGCAACCGCGCCTGTCTGTCGGTCCGGATCCTGATTGCGTCTGTGCCCTCTTCCTGCGATTCCCGCGCCAGTACCAGCTGATCCTGCGGACCAGCCTCCTTTCCTGAAGCCAGAGCTGCGCCTGCCAACGGCATCCCATGGATGCCGAACGGAGTGGCGCGCCCGACAGGATCGCGAGGCATGGACGCAAGGATCGCGCGCCGCGGCAGCAGCGGCCCCTCTTCATCGGCCCAAGCCCTTCGTCGGCTCCAGGCCGTTCACGCAACACCGTTAGAAAAGTTTACGTCAATGACAGACATGAATCAGGATCGTTGGGCTCGCGTACAGGTCCGGCTGCGCTCGACCGTCGGCGAGGATGTCTACAGCAGCTGGTTCGCCCGCATGGATCTCGAAGGCGTGCAGGGCGAGAGCGTGCACATGTCGGTGCCGACCCGCTTCCTCAAGAGCTGGATCCAGGCGCACTATGCCGACCGCGTGCTGTCGTGCTGGCAGGCCGAGATGCCGGAAGTGCATCGCATCGATCTGACCGTGCGCTCGGCGATGCGCGCCACCGCGCCGGTTCAGGTCGTGAAACCTGCCGTCGAGGAGCGCCGCGTGGAACGTCCGAGCGCGCCGGCTGCGGCCGAGCTGCGCGGCCCTGCGCTGACGCCGGTGTCCGCCGGCCATGACGCGCTCGGCGGCTCGCCGCTCGATCCGCGCCTGACCTTCGACAGCTTCGTGATGGGCCGCTCCAACACGCTGGCGCATGCCGCCGCGCGTCAGGTTGCCGAAGGCCGCCGCGGCGATCCGGTGATGTTCAACCCGCTCTACATCCATGCCGGCGTCGGCCTCGGCAAGACCCACCTGCTGCAGGCGGTGACCTGGGCGGGCAACGCCAGCGGCGAGCGCAAGGTGCTCTATCTCACCGTCGAGAAGTTCATGTACGGCTTCGTCGCCGCGCTGAAGACGCAGACGGCGCTGGCGTTCAAGGAAGCGCTGCGCGGTATCGACGTGCTGGTGATCGACGACCTCCAGTTCCTGCAGGGCAAGTCGACCCAGGCCGAGTTCTGTCACACGCTGAACGCGCTGATCGACGCCGGCCGCCAGGTCGTGATCGCCGCCGACCGGCCGCCGTCCGAGCTGGAAGCGCTCGACGACCGCGTGCGCTCGCGTCTTGCCGGCGGCCTCGTGGTCGAGATGGGCTCGCTCGGCGAAGAGCTGCGCCTTGAGATCCTCAAGTCGCGCGTCGCCGCGGCGCGGTCCCACCATGCAGGCTTCGACGTGCCGCAGCCGGTGCTGGAGTATCTGGCGCGCGCCATCACCCACAACGGCCGCGACCTCGAGGGCGCAGTGAACCG
This sequence comes from Pseudomonadota bacterium, assembly GCA_040756765.1. Classification (GTDB taxonomy): domain Bacteria; phylum Pseudomonadota; class Alphaproteobacteria; order Rhizobiales; family Xanthobacteraceae; genus Bradyrhizobium_A. The sequence continues at coordinate 77,630 of JBFLYG010000013.1, forward strand.
CCTGCTCGCCCACAGCAAGCTCAACGCCCAGCCGGTGACGCTGGAAATGGCGGAGCGCGAAGTGCGCGACCTCGTCCGCCCGCAGGAGCCCAAGCGCGTCAAGATCGAGGACATCCAGCGCGTGGTGGCGCGGCAGTACAATGTCAGCCGCTCGGATCTTCTGTCCTCGCGGCGCACCGCCAATGTGGTGCGGCCGCGGCAGGTGGCCATGTACCTGGCCAAGACCCTGACGCTGCGCTCGCTGCCGGAAATCGGGCGCCGGTTCGGCGGCCGCGACCACACCACGGTGCTGCATGCGGTGCGCAAGATCGAGGCGCTGGTGTCCAAGGACGTGGCGCTGGCGGACGAGGTCGAGCTGCTGAAGCGGCAGTTGCAGGACTGAAGTCAGGACGGCTGCCCGGCCCGGGCGCGCTGCGCCCGGGGAAACGGCGGATAACGCGCGAGAAATCCCGATCGGCGGGGGCTGCCCACTTGCGCTCCCCCGCCGTCCACGGCACCTTGCGGTCCCCCGCGGGCCTGCCCGCGGGCGTCACTTGCCGGGGCGGCGCCCGCGCCGGCATTCCCATCGTGTCGTAGAGTATCGGACGGATAGTGCGATGAAGGTCACCGTCGAGCGTGCGCAGCTCCTGAAGTCCCTGGGCCATGTCCACCGGGTGGTCGAACGCCGCAACACCATTCCGATCCTGGGCAACGTGCTGGTGCGGGCCGAGAACGCCAAGCTCAGCCTGAAGGCGACCGACCTCGACCTCGAGGTCACCGAGACGCTGCCGGCCGAAGTCGGCGGCGCCGGCTCGACCACGGTTCCCGCCCACATGTTCTACGACATCGTGCGCAAGCTGCCGGACGGCTCGCAGGTGGTGCTGGAGGCCGATGGCGACCGCTCGGTGCTGGCGATCCGCGCCGGCCGCTCGCGCTTCACCCTGCAGACCCTGCCGGAAAGCGACTTCCCCGACCTCGCCGCCGGCGAGATGACCAACGGCTTCAAGGTGCCGGCCAGCGACGTCAAGCGCCTGATCGACCGCACCCAGTTCGCGATCTCCACGGAAGAGACGCGCTACTATCTCAACGGCATCTACCTGCACACCGCCGGCAGCGGCCAGAGCGCAAGCCTGCGCGGCGTGGCCACCGACGGCCACCGCCTCGCCCAGGTCGACCTCGCCCTGCCCGCCGGCGCCGAGGGCATGCCCGGCGTCATCGTGCCGCGCAAGACCGTCGGCGAGGTGCAGCGCCTGATCGAGGACACCGAGGCCGAGATCCTGATCGAGCTCTCGACCGGCAAGATCCGCCTGACCCTCGGCAACGTGGTGCTGACCTCCAAGCTGATCGACGGCACCTTCCCGGACTACGGCCGGGTGATCCCGCAGCACAACGACAAGGAGCTGGTCGTCGACAAGAAGGATTTCGAGGCCGCGGTCGACCGCGTCTCGACCATCTCCAGCGAGCGCGGCCGCGCCGTCAAGCTGTCGCTGTCGGCCGGGCGCCTCGTGCTGTCGGTGACCAATCCCGACTCCGGCAGCGCGACCGAAGAGCTCGAGGTCGAGTATGCCGCCGACCCGCTCGATATCGGCTTCAACTCGCGCTACCTCCTCGACATCGCCGCCCAGATCGAGGGCGAGGTCGCCGTGCTCCGCCTCGCCGACCCCGGCTCGCCGACCCTGATGCAGGACAAGGATTCCAAGGGCGCGCTGTACGTGCTGATGCCGATGCGGGTGTGACCGCGCTTTCTGTCGGACCGCTGCACAGCGGATGACATCACGGCCGGGCCGAGCGCTTGCTCGCTATTCCGGCCCCGCGAAGGGCAATCTATGACCTGCAAAAAGCCCCGGGCATGGCCCGGGGCTTTTGTTTGCCTGCGGGGCTTTGCTCAGTTGGCGACGCCATGGGCCGGCGCGCCAAATAAATAGGACGCCTGAATGAAACCGCCGTAGCGCTGAGAGGTGAACGTGCTCGGCGATGGCGGAAAACCGGGGAATTGGGTCGTGCCGCCGGTGGTCCTGGCGTACCAGTAGCGGCTGCCCACACCGACGCTGAGGTTCTGCGTCATCTGATAGGAGGCGATGGCCTCCAGCTGATAACCCCAGCCACTGCCCGACTGCGGCAGCGGATTGATGTTCGGCCGCAGCCAGTGATTGTCGAAGCCACTCAGGTGAACATACGGCAGATAGGCGCCGTCGAGGGTGACGCTCCACTGTCGGCCAAGGTCGAACACGCCGTTCAGACCGACACGCAGCGAATCCCAGTTTTCGGTCTTGCTGAGCCCCTGGGTGTCTCCCGAAATCGACAGCGGTGCGCAGATGGACTGATTACCCGCCACCTGCGCGCAGCCATAGGCATTCACGCTCTCATAGAAGTGGTTGTAGCCGACAAAGCCGCCGATCTTGAAGGTGGGCCCCTTCCAGAAATTATAGCCGGCGTCGATGGTTCCGTACCACAGACTGCCGTTGTTGACGCTCGCGACCGTCTTTGAATAGGGAAAGCTCGCCGGCGGAAAGTCTTCGTCGGTGTTGGTGCCCTTGAAGATGTTGCCGGCACCGGCAAACCCCTTGGCGAACACGCCCGACGAATGATCGATCCGCCCGAAGCCCTCACCCGCATTGCTGTCGAGAGCCTTGTAGGTGAGTTGCGAGTTGAGTTGCCCGGCATTGAAGGGGTCGCCGAGCCTATAACGGGTGCGGCCGCTGCTGTAGAAATAGCGTGCGCCGACCTCGAGCTGCCACAACGACAGAGCGACCGGCCGCGCCTTCAACGGCATTCCCGCGGCAACGGCCACCGGCGTATCGTCCCAACGATAGTTGATCCCGATGCGGGCGAGACTTCCGCGCGTCGCGAAATCGAACTGGGACTGGTATCCGCTCGACGGGGTCGGAAAGCCGAAGCTCGAAACCAGAGATCGCTTGCCGAGGTCATAGTAGAGATATTCGCCCTTGACCGACCAGTGCGGGGCAATCCTGTATTCGAGGCCCATACCCGCCGTCCAGCCGACCTGGAAGGCGTGCCCCGACGCAGCAAAGCCCCTGCGGCTGTCGAACTGAAAGATGCCGTCCTGTTTGACATCGCCATAGGCAAGGCCCGCGGTGCCGTACAGCAGCAGGCTCGGCGTGGCGAGGAGACCAAGCCGGGCGCGCAGCGTCCCGAACATGTCGATGGTCTGGCCTGCCGCAGTGAAATTCCCAGGGAAGGAGCCGCCGCCGTTATTCTCCCTCACCATCGGACCCGACAGGAGCCCGCGGCCGCGGATATCAGCCCAGTCGATATCGGCCTCAAGGCCCCAGACCCAGCGATCGACCTGCCAGTTGACCCCGGCCTGAGCGCCAGCAAGACCGCCAGTCATGTCGTGACCGAGTCCGTAGGAGCCCATTGCGAGACGAAAACCAGGATTGGCGCCGTAGAGACCGAAGGTATCGGCATTGGCCGCGCCGAACCCACCTCCTCCGTTCACCCCGAGATAGAGGCCGGTCCAGTCGCCAGCCGACTCCGTGGGCGGCGGCCCCTTGAACGCGATCGGCGCCAGATCCGCCGCAGACGCCCTTGCCATTCCCAGAAGCGCACACGCAGCAACGGTCGAAATCAATCCACGCGCAATTTGCATGCCCGAACAGGCTCCCCTTCGCAGCTTAGAGTTGTATCAAGCCGCAATTGGGCCGTCAGCATCGAACGTCCGAGGCACGCCGTCCCGGAGCCGCTTTTTTGCCTGGTCGTGCAGCGTGGCATGCGCTTCCGAACGATGGTCCGCGCTGCGACCGGCACCGCCATCCGGCCGTCTTCTGTGGCCATCTTCCGGATCGGGTGCTGATCTGCCGGTCTGCCGCTGGTTTTGACCAACAGGCTTGGCTAGTGTCCCGCCCCGCACGTTCGTTGCATTTTCAGCGAGCCCGATTTCGAACTTGCAGAACGGCCAAGGCAATTTCCACCTTGCGATTCTGGCGGACTCGGTGAATGCCAGGTTCCTGAAAGAGTCCGCTGCCCCATCACAGGACCTCCGCGTTCATCACACTCGATCGAGCCATGACCGCCTGCCACATCCGCCGCCTCAGCCTGACGCATTTCCGCAGCTACCGCGCGGCGAGCGTGACGACGCGCGGGCAGCTGGTGGTGCTGGCCGGCCCCAACGGCGCCGGCAAGACCAATTGCCTGGAGGCGATCTCGCTGCTCTCCCCCGGCCGCGGGCTGCGGCGGGCGACGCTGGAAGATGTCGCCGACATCCAGGGCGACGGCTCCTGGGCGGTATCCGCCGAGGTCGAGGGCGCGCTCGGGCTTGCGACCCTCGGCACCGGCATCGATCCGTCCGCGGGCGATGGCGCGACCACGCGGCGCTGCCGGATCGACCGCGAGCCGGTGGGCTCCGCCGCCGCATTCGGCGATCATTTGCGCATGGTGTGGCTGACACCGGCGATGGACGGCCTGTTCATGGGCGCCGCGTCGGAGCGGCGGCGCTTCTTCGACCGCCTGGTGCTGGCGGTCGACAGCGGCCACACCGGCCGCGTCTCGGCGCTGGAGCGCTCGTTGCGCTCGCGCAACCGCCTGCTGGAGGAGCGGCCCGGCGACAGCCACTGGCTCGACGCGGTGGAGCGCGAGACCGCAGAGCTTGCGGTCGCGGTGGCGGCGCTGCGCAGCGAGACGCTGACCCGCCTGTCCGCCAAGTTGCGCGCCCGCGGCGCGGTCTCCGCATTCCCGTCCGCCCAGATCGCGCTCGACGGCTGGATCGAGAACGCGCTGCTGGAGGAGCCGGCGACGGCGGTGGAAGACCGCTACCGCAAGGTGCTGCGCGACAGCCGGCTGCGCGACGCCGCCGCCGGCCGCACCCTCGACGGCCCGCACCTCACCGACCTGCAGGTGGTCTATGCGCCCAAGCAGATGCCGGCGAAGGACGCCTCCACCGGCGAACAGAAGGCGCTGCTGATCGGCCTCGTGCTGGCGCACGCCACGCTGGTGTCGGAGATGACCGGCATCACGCCGCTGCTGCTGCTCGACGAAGTGGTGGCACATCTCGATCCCGGCCGCCGCGCGGCGCTGTTCGGCGAGCTGACCGATCTCGGCGCCCAGGTCTGGATGACCGGCGCCGATCCCGCCGCGTTCGCCGAGATCGGCGCCAACGCCGAGCTGTTCGACGTCGAGGGCGGCCGCATCAGCCGCCGCGGCGGCGCCTGAACGACCCTGAATCAACCTCGCGAATCCGCCCTGCGCAGGCCGCGTCAAAGGCGCTTTTCGCATGCCTCGAAGCGGCCGTTTTGCGGCCTTGCAAAAGCGGCAAAAATCACCATTTATTCAACAGCTTGAAGGGCATCCTTTTGCCCTGTACGCCCCCTCGGATTCATGGCACAAACAGCGCCTCAGCACGCATGGTCGTGAACTGATTCGCCGGCCCTCGCGAAGGCATCCTTTATGAACGAACCCGCCCGGCAGCAGCCTGCCGAACCCGTCGCCACTCCGGCTGCCGAATACGGCGCCGAGTCCATCAAGGTCCTGAAAGGCCTCGACGCTGTCCGCAAGCGTCCGGGCATGTATATCGGCGACACCGATGACGGCTCGGGCCTGCACCACATGGTCTACGAGGTGGTCGACAACGCCATCGACGAGGCGCTGGCCGGCCACGCCAGCGCGGTCAACGTGACGCTCAATCCCGACGGCTCGGTGACGGTGCGCGACGATGGCCGCGGCATCCCGACCGACATCCACAAGGGCGAGGGCATCTCGGCGGCCGAGGTCATCATGACCCAGCTGCACGCCGGCGGTAAGTTCGACCAGAACTCCTACAAGGTGTCCGGCGGTCTGCATGGCGTCGGCGTGTCCGTCGTCAACGCGCTGTCGACCAAGCTGCAGCTGCGCATCTGGCGCGACGGCAAGGAACACTTCATGGAGTTCCACCATGGCGACGCGGTGGCGCCGCTCGCCGTGGTCGGCGAGGGGCATGGCCAGCGCGGCACCGAGGTGACGTTCTATCCGAGCCCGGACACCTTCACGATGGTGGAGTTCGACTTCGCCACGCTGGAGCACCGGCTGCGCGAGCTCGCCTTCCTCAACTCCGGAGTCAACATCGTGCTGTCCGACATGCGCCATGCGGTCGAGAAGCGCGAGGAGATGCGCTACGAGGGCGGCATCGAGGCGTTCGTGAAGTACCTCGACCGCAACAAGACCGCGATCATGCCGGCGCCGATCGTGATCCGCGCCGAGCACAACGGCATCGGCGTCGACGTCGCGCTGTGGTGGAACGACAGCTACCACGAGAACGTGCTGTGCTTCACCAACAACATCCCGCAGCGGGACGGCGGCACCCATCTCGCCGGCTTCCGCGGCGCGCTGACGCGCCAGATCACCGGCTATGCCGACACCAGCGGCATCTCCAAGAAGGAGAAGGTCGGGCTGACCGGCGACGACTGCCGCGAGGGCCTCACCGCCGTGCTGTCGGTGAAGGTGCCGGACCCGAAGTTCTCGTCGCAGACCAAGGACAAGCTGGTTTCCTCGGAAGTCAAACCCGTGGTCGAGAGCGTCGTCAACGAGGCGCTCGCCGCCTGGCTCGAGGAGCATCCGGGCGAGGCCAAGAGCGTGGTCGGCAAGGTGATCCAGGCCGCCGCCGCGCGCGAGGCCGCGCGCAAGGCGCGCGAGCTCACCCGCAAGAGCCCGCTCGGCGTTTCCTCCCTGCCCGGCAAGCTCGCCGACTGCCAGGAGCGCGATCCCGCCAAGTCCGAACTGTTCATCGTCGAGGGCGACTCGGCAGGCGGCTCCGCCAAGCAGGGCCGCAACCGTGAATTCCAGGCGGTGCTGCCGCTGCGCGGCAAGATCCTCAACGTCGAGCGCGCGCGCTTCGACAAGATGCTGTCGTCGGAGCAGGTCGGCACGCTGATCACCGCGCTCGGCACCGGCATCGGCCGCGAGGACTTCGACCTCGGCAAGCTGCGCTACCACAAGATCATCATCATGACGGACGCCGACGTCGACGGCGCCCACATCCGCACGCTGCTGCTGACGTTCTTCTTCCGGCAGATGCCGCAGCTGATCGAGGCGGGCAACCTCTATATCGCCCAGCCGCCGCTCTACAAGGTGACGCGCGGCAAGTCCGAGCAGTACCTCAAGGACGAGCGCGCGCTGGAGGATTATCTGATCGGCACCGGCCTCGACGACTGCGTGCTGCGCCTTGCGACCGGCGAGGAGCGCGCGGGGCAGGACCTCTTGGCCATGGTCGAGGACGCCCGCGTCATCCGCGGCACCCTGCAGGGCCTGCACAGCCGCTACAACCGCTCCGTGGTCGAGCAGGCGGCGATCGCCGGCGTGCTCAACCCGAGCATGACGGCCGACCCGCAGACCGCGGAAGCCGCCGCCGACGACATCGCCAAGCGTCTGGACACGCTGGCCGAGGAAGTCGAGCGCGGCTGGATCGGCCACTATGTCGAAGGCGAGGGTTTCCATTTCGAGCGCACCGTGCGCGGCGTCAAGGAAGTGGCGGTGCTGGACGCCGCGCTGCTCGGCTCGGCCGATGCGCGCAAGCTCGACGAATACGCCAGCCGGCTGCAGGAGGCCTATCCGCGCCCCGGCGCGCTGCGCCGCAAGGACAGCGAGACGCCGATCCACGGCCCGGTCAGCCTGTTCGACGCGGTCACGGATTCCGGCCGCAAGGGCGTCGCGCTGCAGCGCTACAAAGGTCTCGGCGAGATGAACCCGGGGCAGCTGTGGGAAACCACGCTCGACACCAATGTGCGCTCGCTGCTGCAGGTCAGGGTCAAGGAGGTCGACGAGGCCGACGACATCTTCACCAAGCTGATGGGCGACGTCGTCGAACCGCGCCGCGACTTCATCCAGGACAACGCGCTGGTGGCGAGCGTCGACGTCTGAGTAAGCTCGGGCTCGGTCGCTTGCAGCATTAGGCCTCTGATGAGGGCGCATTTGCCATTCTGCGGTTGCCGCATTCAGCGCACAGTTCTGCCCGCAGCCTGCGGAGCGGCTTTCCAGGCGGGAAGCTGAACATCGAGCTCGCGGTCCGGCTAGGTCACGGTCCGACCTGCCACGTCGGCCGCGGCTGCAGCGGTGCGCCTTTGTGGAGCACGCCGAGGCATCGGAAACTGGAATAGGATCTCCGCGCCATCGTTGGGGGGCCGTCCAGCCCTCCTCGATCTTGGGGCCCAGATCAACCTCCATCCGGTCCTGGGGATGATCGGACGCCTTGCTCCATTCGCCCGTCACGGTCGACGAATATCCGGAGGCCGCACTCATGAGTCCCGTCGCGGTCGAGCCATCGCCGGTTGCCTTGCTTCCAGAGCCGGTCGCGGTGGCTCCCGCTCCCGAAGCAACGCTGGCTACGCCGGTTGCCGTGGTGAAGGTGTTAAGTGCACTGGCGCCAACACCGGTCGCCGTGGAGACGTCGCCCGAGGCGGCGCTGCCGACGCCGACGGCGGTCGTTCCGGTCGCCTTACTGCTCGTTGCGGTAGCCAACTGCGATTGACTGGCAGTCTCAGCACTGGCGCAGGGCTTGTTCCGCCCGGGCTGAACCGTCTGCGCTTGCGCGACGACACACTCAAGCGTGAGACGCGCGAGAGCCGTCGACATCTTCAGGAGTCATCTCATCTGGCTGTTCCCCTCACCGGCGCCGCGCATTGGCTCCTGTCGCGAGGAAAGCGCCTCAATCGCCTTGCTTTTATTGCGAATGGCCCTGTGGCGGTTTGGGCTGGAAGGAAGAGACGTTTGGAAAATAAGGAAGTTGATTGAGAGAAACGTATCGTCCGAAGATGGACGTGAGATTTACTCTATTTTCTATAGATGAGGTTTGCCGGGGCTAATGCATGTCGAGCACGAATGAATCATCGATTTTTCGGTTTTCGACCAGGGATTTCCGCCCTTCCGAGCGTCTGGAAGCTTGGCAGGAGTTGTTCGGACGCAAGGTCGCAGGCATCGACGTGGAGCCACTTTCCGACGAGCCCTTTCTCATTGAGACCTCGGTCAAGAAATTGCCCGGCCTCACCCTTCTAGCCAAAACTCAGACGCCGATGCGCATGGCGCGCACCCGGACGCTGTTGACGGATGGCAACGACGGGCTCGTACTCTTTATCCCGAGGACGACTTGGTGCGCTCACCAATTTGCGCGCGAATTCACTCTCGAAGCTGGAGACGCAGCGCTCCTTTCGCTCGCCGAGATCGGCGCCAGCGTCACGCCAAGCGTATCGAGTGTCGCCGTTCAGATTCTGCCCCGGGAAACCTTGCTGCCGCGGTTGCGAACTAAAAGTGCAACGCCCTTTGGCCATATCCGGCGAAATAATGAGGCGTTGCGCCTGTTGCGGCGGTATGTGTCGCATCTATGGCGGCAGCCCTTGGCCGATGCGGAATTACGCGCCGCCGCGGTCGGCCATGTCTATGATCTCGTCGCGGTCGCCCTTGGCGCCAATCGCGACGCTGCCGAGATGGCGAAGAAAGGTGGGCTCGCTGCCGGCAGGCTTCAAGCCGCCAAGGATTACGTCCTCGCCCATCTGAGCCGGGCCAACCTAACGCTCGATGATGTGGCGAAACAGCAAGGTATAACGCCACGGTATCTGCGCATGCTGTTCGAAACGGAAGGCGAGACCTTCTCACAATTCGTTCGAGAACAACGCCTACAGCGTGTCTATGGCTTGTTGATGAACCCGCGTCATGCCGGATCGGCGATCAGCGCGATCGCCTATGAATCGGGCTTCAGCGATTTGTCCTATTTCAATCGCGCCTTCCGCTTGCGCTACGACGCAACGCCGTCCGACGTCCGCGCGCAGTCGAAGGGATGAGGTGCACACGAATATTGCCGCTGCCGACCAGAAGAATTACGACCTTTACGTACAATCAGGGGGAAGGCGCTTGGTCTGGGCCAACACCGATCATGGTGTGACGCTCTCGTGGCGCTGAAGGATGCGCGGATTGCATTCACGGCTGGTTACAGCGAAGCCCGCTACCCTATCCTCCTCCCCGCCCATATTTGCGGGCGAATTCCCGCGCCGCGCCGGCGCGGCAAACGGCGGCGAATGACTGGTACATCGTCCCCGAATTTCTCTCGGCGATCTTGTCGCAGCGTGCCTGCGCCTTTTTATACGCCTTCTTGGTGGCAGGGCCGGCTCGTTTCATGAACAGCGGCTCGCACTTTGCCTCCACGATCTCCAGGAGCCGATTGGTCTTGCTGTCGCCGAACTGGCAGCCTTCGGTCATCTTGAAAGCGCGCTCGCAATTTGGCGCATTACGCACGGCGGCCATAACGGCATCCACGTAGCCCCCTGCCTTTTCGGCGTCGGCGTCGCCGACCGGACATTGTTCAACGGCGAGCGCTGGCCCGCTGAGAGAGACCCCCACGAAGAGCGCAACGATGGCCTTTGCTTTCATTTGGGACCAAAACGCTGGCGGTGATGACGATGCCGCCATTGTAGCGTCATAGAAGAACTCAGTTCGAGCCAATTTTGTAGCTGATCCTGAAGCGGGCCAGATCCTCAGAAAGCGCAGCGTGGTAAGTGAACTGAGTCGTATAGGCAGGAAACGTGCTCGGCGCATTCAGAACGCTGGTCGCTTTTCCGAAATCGGCGTGCAAATATTCGGCTCCAACGAACCAATTGCTGTTGAGGGCATATTCAACGCCGCCGCCGACAACCCATCCGGCCCGGGTCGTCTCGGCGACGAAGGTGGCCGCCGGGACGAAAAGGTTGGGGCCGCCGATAAAGCTGTGGCTCAATTGCCAGCTTGAGAAGGCAACGCCGCCCGTGGCGAAGATCAACAGCCGATCGGTGGCCAGAACACCCGCTCGCGCCCTGACCGTGCTCATCCAGCGGGCGCTCGCCCTATCCTCGAACTGAAACGTGTTGCCGTAACCTGTGGGAGCCAGCTCGCCGGAAACGCTACGTTTTTTCGAACCGCTCAGGCCGTCGAAATCGGCTTCAACGCCGAACAAAATGCTCGATATCTGCCAGTTATAGCCCCCATGCACGCCTCCGACGAGGCCGGACGGAGAAAGCTTGCTGGGCAGCATCCCGTTGAAAATGGCTATGGCGGAGGGGAGAATGAAATTATTGTCGAAGCTTGTGAACGCTGAATTGCGGGCGTTGGCCCATTGACCGCCAAGGTTCGCGCCGACGTAGAAACCCGACCAATCGTAAGCGGGCGAAACCAGTTCCGGCGCCTTGGTGGAGAGTCGGGTGACCGGCTGCGCTTGCGCACCGACGACATCAAGCGCGAGAAGCGCGAGAGCAGTCGACATCTTGAAGAGTGATCTCATTCTGGCTGTTCCTCTCACACCGGCACCGCGCATTGGCTCCTGTCGGGAGGAGAGCGCTTGAATCGGCTTTTCTTTTATCGCGAATAGTCCCGTGGCGGCTTGGGCCGGAAGGAAATGACGTTTGGAAAATAAGGAAGTTTCAGCGTGCCGTTGATCATGCCATAAAACGCCTGTTCGTTCGAATACGAACGGTTAAAGATCAGAAAACTGCGAATCAATTTTGAGTAGAGGGGCTGCATGGTTCGATTTGCGTTCGCGGGCCTTGCAATGCTCACGCTGGTGAGCCCGGCCGCCGCCGAAGATGACCACGGTCCCGAATTGGTCGCGCTCTTCGCCAAGACCTGCGCGTTACGGCCGGCCTTGCCGAGCGAACTGGCAAAAATCGTCACCGGTTTGGGTTTCGTCAGCGATGACAAGATCTCGCCTGACATGGAGGCCGGGCCCAAAATCGACATCGTCTATCGGGCGAGATTCACGAGGTCGGGTCAGAACATCAGTCTGGGCGCCTATTTCGGGGAATCTCTCGATAAGCTGGACGTGTCGTGCTCGCTGGACACTATCGGCGCGTCGGCCGATGCTCTGCCGGGTCTCATCGAGAAGTCGCTCGATGCCCACGACCGAACCGAGCAGGCGGCCAATGACGGCAAGCGGCTTGTGGCGAGCTGGCACACAGGCGCGGCGGGAAGCGGCGACACGATCGGACTATCGGCGTGGCGAACTTCGCCACAACGCAGCTCGATCAATATCACCTACCACAGCCGCAAAAAGTGAAAGAGTTCGGCGCCGACGACAAGAGAGGGGCTTATCGGCCCACTCCTTCAAACGCGCGGGCGCGCTTTCCGCGAGTATGACCCCGTCGGCGGTCAGTGTCGCGGCCCTGGCGGTGCACGCCCTCGCCGACTGGGGCAAACCGCATGCAGCGAGCAGCGGCTCCGAGGCGCCTGTGCAGACATCGGCACCCAAGACGGCTTCAGCAGCCGCCACGTGATCATGACGGGACGACAAGAGCCTTTGTGGGCCGGCCTTTGTGGGCCGGTGCCTGCAGATCTGTTTGCAGGAAAAAGCAAACAGGTCGGTTGCATGATGCCATCGATCACATCACAATTATCGACATTCGTGCAACGGCGGGTGGAGAAATCCTCCAGCTGTATGAAAAGCAACGTCCAGCGATCTTTGATCCGCAGCGCGGCCGCGTGGCCAACTTTCTGCTGCAACGCTGGAAGCATGAGCCGGCTTGCGGAGGCTTGTCGGACGCAGTGAAGGACAACGGTCGAACTGATGAGGCAAGTCGCCCAACCCGGGCCTCCGCCCACCGAGCGCATCCAGTGGGTCGAGGCGCGCGGAGAAACATTCGCGTTCGACCTGACGCCGGGCGTGCCTCTGCTCGAGGCCGTGCGCCGCGGCTTTGCCGCGCGCGGCCATGACAGCGGCGTGCTCAGCATGACAGCGGGCACGCTGGGGCCTTTCGCCTATGTCATGCCGGCCCTCTCCGAGACGCCCGACCACGCGGCGTTCTACAGCAGGCCGTTTCGCCCCGCGGGCGAGACGCGGCTTGCGATCGGCGCGATGACCTTCGGCATCCGCGACGACAAGCCGTTTTTCCACTGCCATGCGCTCTGGATCGAGGCCGACGGCGCCCGCGGCGGCGGTCACATCCTGCCGGAGGAAACCATCGTCGCAGCGCCTTTCCGGGTGGATGCGATCGGGCTGAGCGGCGCGGCGTTCGTCGCCGAGCAGGACGGCGAGACCAACTTCAAGCTGTTCGGCCCGGTTGTCCGCCCGGCGTCTGGAATGCGGGCCGACCGGCGCGTCTTTGCGATGCGGCTGCGACCCAACAGCGACGTGGCCCGCCTTCTCGAGGACTTCTGCACGGCGCACGGTGTGAGCCGCGCCCGGATCCACGGCGGCGTCGGCAGCACCATCGGCGCGCGTTTCGACGACGGCCGGATTGTCACGCCGTTCGCCACCGAGGTGGCGGTGCGTTCAGGGCAGATCGCGCCGGCCGGCGACGGCACGCCGCGTGCCGACATCGATGTCGCGCTGGTCGACCATACCGGCGGTCTCGCCGAAGGGCGGCTCGTGCGCGGCGACAACCCCGTGCTGATGACCATGGAGCTGGTGCTCGAAGTGCTGTGAATGGATGCAGCAATTCAGGGAGCCAACGCTCGGCATCAACATGCGCTCACTGCCGCAGATCAGGATCAAGAAAGTCGATGCGGCTGACAACTTCGCCACCAAGCTGATGGGCGGCAGTTGGCGGCAACGACTGGTCCGTGATTGACCTGGAAGCGACTTTGTATCGGGACACATTGGAGAAATACGGCCATGCGGGGCACAGAGGCGCGGGGTTCGATCGACCAATTCATCAGGCCTGCACTTTTTCATCGCCCGATTTTCTATGCCAGCGTGCATGCGTTTTTTATTTTGGTGCCCGGATTTGCATTGCTGTTATTCGGCGAAAGAAAGGCGCTGATCCTGCCCGAATCCGTCATTGAGCTCATTTTTCCATTTTCCGTATTTTCTTGGGAAAAATCGATCGTCGCTGCATTGATCAGCTGGCTACCTCACCCAGAAAGAATTGTGACGACTGGCTTTGATCTGCCGCTCTTCAAGTAGCAATTTTTCGTTCTTGCTTTCTTGTTCTTCTTCCTGGTGTTGATCGTTCGCACATGCCAGTCGTGTGCTGGCGCAGATTACTTAAGTTCAGAGCAGCTAAAGACAGCTCCAATTCTAAAGGGCTTCATCGCATGTGTCGGACTGCGTGTTTTCAACATTTTCGTGATGGTTGTTGACCCGTTGTCTGTTAGCTCGAAGCTGCCAACCGAAATCGTCGTCTCTCACTTTCTGCGCTGGATAGCGCCCGAAGTCGTGATCTTGACCACGTGTGGCGTCGCATTCGGCTTCTATGATTTAGCTCGGATTTCACTCCGAGTCTTGAGAGGGACTTAGCTGAGCATGCCTAGCGGCGCGGCCGCCACGGAGGCGTTCCTGGCGAATCCGCCTAGATTGTCAGGAGAACGTCCGCAACCTGACGCTTACCCGCCCATGAAATCCAGCAGAACAGTTGCGAGTTCACCGGCGGCCTCGAGCGGGATCATGTGGCCCGCATCCAGAACGACGAGCCGCGATCGCGGAATTCCATGGTGCAGCTCGTTCGCCTCGTCCAGGCTGCGCAGCCGGTCCTGCCGCCCGGCGACGATCAAGGTCGGGCATCCGATATCAGCGAGCCGGTCGGTGTCGCCGTCGCGGTGGAAGGATGCCTGCCTGCGAAACGTCTCGCCGCCGAGCCTCACGCTCATGGCATGAATGCGCGCGATCAGCGCGGCATCGTGTTCGCGTGCGGGCGCAAGCGATTGACGGATCGACTGGCGGCTGACGCCGCCGTAGGTTTCGGGCACGGTCCCCAAGGCCTGGGATTTCCGACGCGCCTGCAACGTGCTGTCGCCGCGCGACGATGTCGCGATCAGGACGAGGCGGGACACGCGCTCGGGCGCGATGCGGACGATGTCGCGCGCGACGTAGCCGCCCATCGAGAAGCCGATCAGGGTGAAGCTGCGGGGGGCTTCCTGCAGGGTGCGCCGCGCCATGTCTTCGATCGAGCTGCCGGCCCCGGGATCGGCATGCATCAACGGTCCGAACGGATCAAGCGCCGGCGCGATGTCCGACCAAAGGTCGCGATCGAGCATGAAGCCGGGAATGAGGACGATTGCCATTGTCAGATCACGGCATGGATCGGACGACCGCCGGTGGCGCAGCGTTTCCGGCATGGGCCAGATCCTGGCGAAAAGCGTCATGAAGGTGCTGTGCCACCGGGCCCTCGCTGGTCGCACTCCAGGGGATGCCGATCTCCAGGTCTCGCACGGGAGGACGTCCTTGATCTTCGGTGATGGCGGCCAGCCATGGCGGCACGCTTGCCTCGCGCAAGCCCACGACGTAGGAGATCTATCTATTCTTTTGAGCGATGCCCGTCCACAACGCATCGCGACCCGCTGACCTGCGTGTTGCCAGCATCGGCCTGATGGTGGCCGACCCGTTGTCTGTCAAGGTGCTCGAAGCTCACCTCGGCTCCGGACGCCTCCCGACCTATTCTCTCGATCGCGGTCTGCGCCTTACGGTCGTCCCGCCCGTCGGTATGACCTCTGCATTGGCCTTGGCCAAAGCGAGCGCCGTCTCGTCACCGAGGCCGCTCGTTACGCAGGTCATCATGGCCATTCGGCCAAATCGGAAAGGAATCTCCCGCGCGGAGCCGGCCATGCGAGAAGCTCGCGCAGGAGATTCAAATATCTTCGCAGTCCGAGCCTACTTCCGGATCAGCGGAATCTGCAGGTTGGTCGGACGGTTCTGTTCCGTGTCGAAGCCACGCCCGTCGATATTGCGGGCGCCCCAGAACAGCAAATCTCCCCTGAGATAGACGAGATCGTACTCCATGAAGTTCGTCCCTTCCTTGAGGCCGAAGGGAGCAAAGGTCTTGCCAAAAATACTCTGGGATGAGTTGACGGCCCAAGGCGCATATCCCGCGGACGCAACCTTGTTGAGCAGGTCGGAAAACCCCTGGACGAGCGGCATCACCTCGTAGGCTTCATCCGCGACGAAATCGACCTTCTGTGCACCTGGTGCGATCGGATGGGGCCCTTGCCAGAGCATGTGCCCGACAATCCTGATCTTCGCGAGCGGCACGGCACCATACGGGTCGGCCGAGTTGATGACTTCAAGCTCGAACCGATCGGACGGCTGATATTTGAAAGCACGCTTGAGATAGAACGGCTTGAGCGAACCGTCCGGATTTTTGCTCGGTCGCACCTCCGGCGCGATGCTCTCCCAGTTTCCGAGCATCGCGTTCTTGATCTTCGTCACGTCTGTTTCCATGCTGCCTGCCTTCGGTGAGACGCCGCTGGCCGATTGCGCCGCAGCGCCGTTGGTGCCTGCGATCAGCGCCAGAGCCAACAGCAGCGATCCTGCAATGCTTCTGTTCATGCGCCGCTTTCGTGGTGTTCGGTCTCGACGTGCGTCCTGCCTCACGGGCAGACGCCAAGGGAGTGCTATACGGGGTACTGGTACGCCCGAGAAAGACTTTGTAGGCTGGCCCCATGCTCGTGAGGCATGGGAGGTTGTGATGGAGCTCCGGCATCTTCGCTACTTCGTCGCCGTGGCTGATGCCGGCAGTTTGACGGTCGCCGCCGAACAAAAGCTGCACACGTCTCAACCGTCCCTGAGCCGGCAAATTCGTGATCTCGAAGAGGAAGTCGGCACTTCGCTGATCAGCCGTAGCGCTCAAGGGGTTGAGCTGACGTCGGCGGGCAAGGCCTTCCTGGACCATGCGCGCATGGCACTGGTCCAAGCGGAAGCCGCCAGGGAAGCGGCCCTGCGCGCAGCTCAGCCGGCGAAACCGACATTCGCGCTCGGCTTCATATCAGGCGCTGAAATCGGCCTGCTGCCCGGGGTCGATCGCCTCCTTCGCGACCAATTCCCCAACATCGATGTCCGCCTGTCGAGCGACTACTCGCCGGTCCTCGCCAAGGCCTTGATGAGGCGCAAGCTTGATGCGGCCTTTATCCGGCCGGAAGAACAAATGGACGACTTGCACACCAAGCACGTGCGGACGGACCCGCTCGTCTGCGTTTTTCCGAGTGATCATCGGCTCGCGTCCAACACGGCGATTGCGCCGCAGGAGATCGCAAACGAACCCTTCTGTCTTCCGTCCAGGTCTGCGCCAACCACCCGCCGGGCCGTTCTCGCCTATTTCAGCCGTGCTGGCATCGATCTCAGGCCGACATATGAGGTCCATAATGTCGTGCATGCCATATCGATGATCACGTCGACGCGCGCGGTCATGCTGCTGCCGGCCTACGCGCAACACTACTTGCCCGCGTCGATCGCCGTTCGCCCGCTGACAGGGGACGCACCCACGCTTGACCTGGTCATCGCCCACCATCAGGGGAACAAGTCCCCAATCTTGAAGCTGCTCCTCTCCAGTGTCCATCTGTTCGCCGACGTTCCGCCGACGGTCTGAGTCGGACGAGCTTCATCGGTAAGCGGGCCTGCAGGTGAAAAATGCAGGCTGCGCCCACCACACAGTCCAGCGTTAGCCGCCAGGAAGACTCGACATGACGGTTCTGCCATTGTCTACCCGCTACGAAGTCAACAGCGTGGTCGAGCGTTTGGCCGCGGACAGCGAGTTTTTCGATCCACAGGACGCCAAGGACCTCATACGTCTCATTCCGATCCAGCGCGCCCGCTGGTTTGGCGGCGGGCTCGGCTGGAGTTCTACTGGCAATTCGTCTTCCGGCGTTGCCGCTGGCGTCGGCGATGTTTCAGTCGATGATGGGAAGAGCAAAGGCTACATCGGAACGGACGAAGGCGGCCACCGTATTGGGGGTTACCGGATCCTTCACACTCCCGGTCTGGTCGAGGTCTCGCTCATGTGGAGCGAAACCAGCGAGAAGGATGGACAGGTTTTCCAGGTCCACTACAACCAACTGACCAAGCAGCCTGAGCACATGGATATCTCCTATCAGGCGACCCTTTCCCTCGGACCACTATTGTTCAGCTTACGCCGTTGGCGACGATGGAAGACCCCTGATCCGAGCGCCAAGCCGACCTCTCACCCAGGTGACCAGGCTTAGCCCCTTCGGGCATGCCACAGCATGAAATCCGGCGCTCCTGGACCGATATCCCAATACTGGCGTTACCACTCATCAACAGGGGCCACCGAAGAGTTGTCACATCGGTTTCTACCGAACGTGGAGGATACGGATAATCCTGCCATTTTCTTTGGAGAGCTCGACTGCGGCTGCCGAGCCAAGCCACCCCTCCGGAACGTGGCCCACGACAAGCCACGTTGAGCCCTCGAGTGAGGCCGTGAAGGGGCTTTCGAACTTGACCTGCCGCTCACCATAGATCGGAATCAGCACGGCCGTCGCTATGGCAATGGCTGTCTCAGCATCAGGCACCAGATTTCGAATCGGAGGAACATCGTTGATTCGCATGTCCTTCGCCTGAACGCTTTGCCCGTGCGCAAGGAATGCAGTGACAAGCAAACTCACCGCAGCGGTTGCTCGAATGGCCGTTAGCATAGCGACCTCCATCATCGCAGCCGTCGTTATCCGAAAATTTAAGGCAAACCCGGCTGTTGCTTGGTCCCCAATTCTATGGCCGACATCCGGGGGGCACCCCAGTTGCCGAGAATCGGAAGGAAGAACCAGCCGAGGGGGAAAGTCGAGTCGCGTCAAGCGCGGCTCGCACCGAGCACAGTCTTCGGCTCCAGGTAGGCCTCCAGCCCGAACGAGCCGTTCTCGCGTCCGAGGCCGGACTGTTTCATGCCGCCGAACGGCGCCAGCGGCTCGTGCGCGGCGCCGTTGATCACCACACGTCCGCTATCCAGACGGGCGGCGATCCGCTCCGCGCGCGACTGCGCACCAAACACGTAAGCCGAGAGGCCGTAGGTGGTGTCGTTGGCGATGGCGACGGCGTCGTCCTCGTCGCGATAGGTGATGATCGCGAGCACCGGCCCGAAAATCTCCTCCCGCGCAATCCGCATATCATTCCTCACATCGGTGAAGACCGTGGGACGCACGAAATAGCCGCTGAGGCCATCGGGGCGGCCTTCGCCGCCCGTCAGCAAGCGCGCGCCCTCTTCAAAGCCCAGGCGGATGTAGCGCTGGACGCGCTCCCACTGGGTTTGGCTCACCATGGGCCCGACCGTCGTCGCGGGGTCGCGGGGATCGCCCACCCTCACCTGCGCTTCGATCGCCGCCTTGAGGCGCGCTTCGAATTCGGCACGGCGGGCTTCGGAGACGAGAAGGCGCGTCCCGGCGATGCACGCCTGGCCCGAATTCATGAACCCGGCTTCGATCACGCCCGGGATCACGGTTTCCAGGTCGGCATCGTCGAGAATGATCGTCGGGGACTTGCCGCCGAGTTCGAGCGTCACACGCTTCAGGCTGTCGGCGCCCGCCCGCAGGATGGCCTTGCCTACCGCTGTTGAGCCGGTGAAGGAGATCTTGGCGACATCGGGATGGGCAACGATCCCGGCGCCAACATCCGCACCGCGGCCGTTGACCACGTTGTAGATTCCGGCCGGCAGGCCGGCCTCGTGCAGGGCGCGGAGCACGACGTCGGTCTGAATCGCGCTCATTTCGCTGGGCTTGATCACGGCGGTACAGCCCGCGGCGATGGCATAGGCGAGCTTGTTGCAGATGAAGCCGGCGTTGGAATTCCAGGGCGTGATCAGCCCGACGACCCCGACCGGCACCATGACGACGCGGGCCGAGCCGATGTCGCGCTCCAGCGGATAGTCGGCGAGGGTGCGCGCGGCGGTGAGAAAAGAGTGGGCCGCGTAGTCGGCCATCCAGGCCGAGCGAGAGACGGGCGCGCCGTATTCCTCAAACACGGCCTCACGCAGCTCGTCGACGCGCGCATGCATGGCGGCGTGAAGCGCCTCCAGCATCTGCAGGCGTTCGGCCTTGGTGGTGCGCGCCATCCGCGGCAGCGCCCGCTTTGCCGCGGCCACCGCGGCGCGGACATCCTCGCCATCGCCCAGGCGCACCCGGCCGATCACCGCGCCGGTTGCAGGATTGTACAGGTCGAACAGCTCGCGACCGTGAGGTGCGACGAACCGGCCGTCGACATAGATGTGCTCGATGATGCGCATGGGTGTTCTCCGTGGTTGGTGCCCCGGAGATAGCCTTGGCGATTGGCAGGTATTAGTGGCATTATCTCGGATGAATTAACCTGAAAACCGGGACAATGAGTCGCGGACGACTGATCGAACTCGAAGCAGCAGTCGCGGTCGCACGGCGCCGGAGCTTCCGCGCCGCCGCCGCCGAGCTCGGGCTCTCCAGCACGGCCCTCAGCCAGGCTGTCGCCGAGCTGGAGGCGCGCCTCGGCGTGCGCCTGTTCAACCGGACGACCCGGAGCGTGTCGCCGACGCCGGCCGGCGAGCAGTTCGTGGCCCAGGTGGCGCCGGCGCTGACCGCGATCCGCGACGCAGCCGACGCGGTCAACCAGCATCGCACCACCCCCACCGGCGTGCTGCGGCTGAACACGTCGACCGGAGCAGCGCGGCGCATCCTGCAGCCGATCGTCTTCGCGTACCTGGACCGCTACCCCGAAATGTCGGTCGACATTGTCACCGAAGGAAAGCTGATCGACATCGTCCGGGAGGGCTTCGACGCTGGCCTGCGCCTCGCCGAACAGGTGCCCGTCGACATGATCTCCGTTCCGCTCGGGCCGAAGGAGCGGCTTATCCTCGTCGGCTCGCCCACTTACCTGGCCCAGCGGCCGCGTCCGGTCGCGCCCGCTGATCTCGCGCGGCACGATTGCATCCGCATGCGCCTGCCCGCCGGCGGCGTCTACCGTTGGGAATTCGAGAAGGACGGCGAGCAACTGCTGGTCGACGTGTCCGGCCGGCTGACGCTCGACGACGGCGGCCTGATCCGCGAGGCGGCCCTGGCGGGATATGGGCTCGCCTACGTGTCCGAGTGGGACGTCGCCGCCGACCTGCGCGAAGAGCGCCTGGTTCAGCTGCTGGCGGATTGGACCCCGCCGTATCCGGGGATCTGCCTCTACTACCCCGGCCGCCGCCATGTGCCGGCCGGCCTGCGCGCCTTCATCGATCTGATCCAGGAACGGCGTCGCCACCCCAGAGGCTGAAGCTGCGCCTCGTCACAGCGGATGGGCGGAGAGATGGCCAATTCTCGGGGGCCATGGCAGAGAGGGCGCAGCGACAGCGCTCATTCCTGCGGAGAATAGGATGGACCGTCTGGCTGCGATGGAAACGTTCGTGCGGGTCGCGGCCAGGCCCCCTGCGCACAGAGCTCCCCTGAACAGCTTGACCCTCAACTCGACTTCAAGGTTATCAGTTGGTCCGAAAGGAAGAGCCCATCACTCATCCCGCTCCGACGATGGAGCGCCGCTGGCCACCCGGGCTCTCGCGTGCGACGCAGCGGAGCACATCGCCGGGGCGCTACGGAACTGGAACACGCTGGGGCTGATCAACACGTCACAAGCGTCTCATCTCAGGTTTTGTCATCGTTGCATTTCCGGAGGATAATCTTACGGCCCGTGGGATCTGGTTTGCGGTCAATGTCATCAGCTCAGTGGTGCGCCACCAACCGTGCTCCGGAGGGATCATGCGCCTGAAGGTCAACGGAACAACGCACGAGGTGGATGTCGAAGACGACATGCCTCTGCTGTGGGTGCTGCGCGACGAGCTGGGGATCACCGGCCCGAAATATGGCTGCGGAATTGCGATGTGCGGCGCTTGCACGGTGCACATCGACGGCGTGGCCGCGCGGTCCTGCTCGCTCCAGGTCGGCGATGTCAGCGGCGAGATTACCACCATCGAGGGGCTGGGATCGCCGCAGGCGATGCACCCGGTGCAGGCCGCATGGATCGAGCATCAGGTGGCGCAATGCGGATACTGCCAGTCCGGGCAGATCATGGCGGCCGCTGCGCTGCTGAGCATCAATGCCGCGCCGAGCGATGAGGATATCGACCAGGTGATGTCGGCCAACCTCTGCCGCTGCGGCACCCATGCCCGCATCCGGACCGCGGTCAAGGCCGCCGCCACCAAATTGCGCGAGAGCAAGCCATGAGCCGCGTTGGAAAGATCGCCCGGCGCAGTTTCCTCGCCGGCTCGGCTGCAGTGGCAGGCGGCGTTGTGTTCGGCATTTACGCCATCAAGCGGACGCCGACCAATCCGCTGCTCAAGGATCTCAAGGACGGGCAGGCCGCACTGACGCCCTACGTGCGGATCGACCAGAGCGGCGTCACCATCATCACCCCACGTGCCGACGTCGGCCAGGGGGTGTCCTCGGTGCAGGCGGCGCTGGTCGCCGAAGAACTGGATCTGGCGTGGGAGCAGATCAAGGTCGATCCGGGGCCGCCGAGCCCCGCCTATTACAACGGCAAGGTCCTGGCGGAGGGCTTGCCGTTTGCCGCGACCGACGACAGCCTCCTGGCACGCGAGGCGCGCGCGTTCGCCGACGTCGCTGCCAAGCTGTTGGGCGCGCATGTCACCGGCGGCTCATCGACGGTTGCCGACGCCTACGAGAAAATGCGCATGGCGGGCGCCACCGCGCGCGAGGTGCTGCTGCTGGCGGCCGCCAAGCAGACCGGCGTCGCCAAGGCCGCTCTCAGGACGAGGGATGGCGCCGTCATCACGCCGGACGGCCGATCGCTGAGCTATGCTTCTCTTGCGGCCACGGCGGCGACCATCGCTGCGCCGGCGGATGTGAAGCTCAAACCCGAAACGGAATGGCGCTATCTCGGCAAGACGATGCCGCGGATCGACATGGTGGCGAAGTGCACCGGCACGGCCGCCTATGGCATCGATCTCAGGCTGCCGGGCATGGTCTATGCCACCGTCCGCACCAATCCGCGCCTGGGTGGCGGCGTCCGCAGCCATGACAGCAGCGCCGCCGCCAAGGCGAAGGGCGTCCTCAAGGTCGTGCCGATCACGGGCGGCGTCGGCGTCATCGCCGACAACACCTGGCGCGCCTTCAAGGCCGCAAGCCTCATCACGTTCGACTGGGGGCCTGCGCCGTATCCCGCGAGCAGCGCGGCGATGTTCGAGACGGTGGCGGCGTCCTTCATTCCAGCTCGCCGCGACAGCCGCTTCAAGGACGAAGGCGACGTCGAGGCCGCGCTCGCGCATGCAAGCGTCATCGAGGCCGAATACAGGGTGCCCTACCTCGCCCATGCGCCGCTCGAGCCCATGAACGTGGTCGTCCAGCTCAAGGACGGCCGCCTCGACATCTGGACCGGAACGCAAATCCCGATTTTCCTCGTGAAGGGGGCAGCGTCGGTGTCGGGGCTTGGCACCGAGGACATCCATCTTCACGCGCAGATCTCCGGCGGCAGCTTCGGCCGGCGTCTGGAGGACGACTATGTCCGCCAGGCGATCGAGCTGGCCAAGGCGTTTCCCGGCCGGCCCATCAAGATGACGTGGACGCGCGAGGAAGACATGACCCATGACTTTCCGCGTCCGCTCGCGATGGCCCGCATGCGCGGCGCCGTCAGGGATGGCAGGGTCGATGCCTATGATCTCGGCATCGCCTGCCCGTCCGTGAATGCCTCGCAGCTCGGCCGGCAGAATCTGTCCATTCCGGGACCTGATGTCGCCATCGTCGCCGGCGCCTGGGATCAGCCCTTCAAAATTCCGAACTATCGGGTGACGGGTTACCGTGTACCAGAGCTCGTGCCGGTCAGCTCCTGGCGCTCGGTCGGGGCATCCGGAAATGGCTTCCTGCACGACTGCTTTCTCGATGAACTGATCCATGCCGCCGGTGCAGACCCGCTGAAGGAGCGGCTGCGGCTGTGCTGGCACGAGCCCTCGCGCAAGGTGCTCGAGGCGGTCGGCGAAATGGCCAGCTGGGGAAGCGACCTCGGCAAGGATCGCGGGCGCGGCATTGCCTTCACGCTGTCATTTGGCGTGCCCGTCGCCGAGGTCGTCGAGGTCACCAACACGTCGCACGGCATCCGGATTGATCGGGTGTTTGTCGCAGCAGAGGTCGGCAAAGTCGTCGACCCTGAGAATTTCACCAACCAGGTTCAAGGCGGCGTCATCTGGGGCCTCGGCCACGCCATGAATGCCGAGCTGACCTACGCGGACGGAATCGCGCAGCAGACGAACTATCACGCCTACGAGGGCATGCGCCTCTACCAGGCGCCGCGGATCGAGGTTCGGGCGCTCACCAACACCAGCGCAATCCGCGGCATCGGGGAGCCAAGCGTGCCGCCCGCCGCCCCGGCGCTAGCGAACGCCATCTTTGCCGCGACCGGACAGCGCATCCGCGAACTGCCGCTGAACAAGCATATCGCATTCGTCTGAGAGCCGGACAAAATGATCCGTCATGTGCTGGCCATCCTGCTGATCTCCACTCCCGCCGCCGCCCAGGATCAGGGCCCGCAGCTCTGGAGCAAGATCTACGAGGTCTTTTCACACCCGCGCTGCGCCAATTGCCATGTCGGTCCCGACAACGTGCCGATCTGGTCTGGTTCCAGCTATGGCCCCAAGCCACGTCCGCATGGGATGAATATCAATGCAGGGATGAGCCGCATCGGCGCCGAGACCATCGCCTGCGGCACATGTCATGGCTTGCACAACTCACAAGTGCCGCATGGTCCACCCGGCGCGCAGGAGTGGCTGCTGCCGCCACCGGACATGCAATGGTTCGGCAAATCGAGCGCCGAGATCTGCGCCCAGATCAAGGACCCCGCGCGCAACGGCGGCCGCACCATCGACAAGATCGCCGAGCACATCGCGCAGAGTGAGGTTGTCCACTGGGGGTGGGCACCGGGCCCAGGACGGGAGCCCGCTCCCTCCTCCGCGGCTCAACTGGTCGAATTCGTGAGGGAGTGGGGCGCGGCTGGCGCTCCCTGTCCGACGCAATAGGTCCGTGGACGAGCCCCAGGCTTCGCTCGCGTTACCCCCCGGTCTGCCAAGGCGACACCCAGGAAGGCGGCACCACTTCTTTTCACCGTCGTGGCCGGGCTCGTCCCGGCCACCCCGTTTAGGGACGCAGTGCCTTCCTGATCGGGGTCGCCGGGAGACCTTAGTCCTAGCGATCCGTTAAAGACGGATCGCGCTGCCCGGCGACGACAAAAGCTAAGGTCGAAGACTGCTTTTTCAGTCAGACTCTGAGATGGCCATGCGATGCATGGCCCTCGAAGGATGACGGGTTTTGGCTCAACCTAAACTCATCACGCTTTAGCTGGCCCGCGCGGATCGGCGCCGGCTTGCCTTGCCGAGCAGCTTGACGTCACCGGCCTCCATGGTCGGGCTCTCCATCTCCTTGCCCAGCATGCGCGACAGGATCCTGCGCGCATTGTCGGCGCACGCGACGTCCTCGGGCTTCGCCTCGATATCCGCGATGAGCGCGACCAGTTGCGCCTTGCTCTGGGCAAGCCGCACCTCCAGCGCCGCGATGTCCGCCACCTTGCGCCGCAGCGCTTCGATGAGCGCGCCGTGCTGCCACTGCGCCAGGTCGGGCGGAAGCAGCGTGCGAATCTCATCAAGACTGAAGCCGGCCTTCTGCGCGGTCGCGATCAGGTCGAGCACCAGCACCGCCTCCGCCGGATAGATGCGATAGCCGTTCGGCCGGCGTTCGACGGTCTTCAGCAGGCCGGCGCTCTCATAGAAGCGGATGCGCGAATGGGTCAGGCCGGTGCGCTTCGCCAACTCCCCGATGTTCACGCTCGATCCTCCTCCGAAAAGCGACTTGACCTTAAACTTAACTTAAAGGTTAGGGTGCGTCAAAATCTTGGAGCCCCACGCATGTCGCTTTTCTCCCCGCTGACGCTGCCCAATGGCGCCTTTGTCCCGAACCGCATCGCCAAGGCCGCGATGGAAGAGAACATGGCCGACAACGACCATGCACCGTCCGCGCAGTTGCTGCAGCTCTACCGGGCCTGGGCCGCGGGAGAGGCCGGCCTGATCATCACCGGCAACGTGATGATCGACGCCCGCGCCATGACCGGCCCCGGCGGCGTGGTGCTGGAAGACGACCGCCACCTCGACCGTTTCAGGGCGTGGGCCGAGGCCGGACGCTCGCACGGCGCCCAGATCTGGATGCAGATCAATCACCCCGGGCGGCAGATGCCCGCCGCACTCGGCCAGGAGACGGTGGCGCCCTCGGCGATCGCCATGGATCTCGGCGCGCTGTCGAAGCAATTCCCCATGCCGCGCGAGATGACGGCCGCCGACATCGCCGACGTCACGCGCCGCTTCGTGACCACCGCACGGCTCGCGGAGCGCGCGGGCTTCACCGGCGTCGAGATTCATGCCGCGCATGGCTATCTGCTCAGCCAATTCCTCTCGCCGCTCTCGAACCGCCGCAAGGACCGCTGGGGCGGCAGCCTGGAGAACCGCGCACGCCTGCTGCTCGACATCGTGCGCGGCGTGCGCGCGGCGGTCGCGCCCGGCTTCGCCGTGGCCGTCAAGCTGAACTCGGCCGATTTCCAGCGCGGCGGGTTCTCGCCGGAGGAGGCCCAGGCCGTGGTGGCGATGCTCGCGCCGCTCGGCGTCGATCTCGTCGAGCTGTCCGGCGGCAGCTACGAGGCGCCGGCGATGATGGGCTCCACCCGGGACGAGCGCACGCTGGCGCGCGAGGCCTACTTCCTCACGTTCGCGCGCGACATCGCCGCGGTCGCGACGATGCCCCTCATGGTCACCGGCGGCATCCGGCGGCGCGAGGTCGCGGAGCAAGTGATCGACAGCGGCGTCGCCATGGCGGGGATCGCCACCGCGCTCGCCATCCAGCCGGACTTGCCCCGCAGCTGGCGGCTCGGCCGGCCGAGCATGCCGGCGCTCAAGCCGATCACCTGGAAGAACAAGCAGCTCGCCTCGTCGGCGCATATGGCCGCCGTCAAGTATCAGTTGACCCGCCTCAGCCGCCGTCAGCGCGCCACGCCCGGCGTTCCGCCGGCCTGGGCGCTGGTGGTCTCGCAGCTGGATACGCGACGCCGCGCCCGGCGTTATCGCCACTGGATGGCGGCGCGCGCGGCGCAGGCCTGACGAGACCGTGACCGAGGCTCAACGAAGAATGGAGATCTCAATGCTTGACCTTCAAGTCCGGTTCAACCCTACGATCTCGCCATGGACTTTGGATCGATACGCTCCAGGGAGCTGCCTGAAGGGCCATTCCTCGGGAGGCCATTATCGATGAATAGGCCGCTCACGCAGGTCGAATTCGCAGGGCAAAAGGTCCGGGTCCCCGAAGGCGGTTACTACGACCGGTTCCGGATGAACCCGGATCTCGACGAGGTCGCGCGCGACCCTGCCGCGGGGAACATCGACTATTTCCGCCGGATCCCGAAGCAACTGGTCGCGACGCGCGTCGGTCCCACATGGGCTCCGAACTTCTACTATCGCAGCAGCAACATCCAGTTGCTCTTTCTCGCCCCGATGGCCCAGCTGCGGGCGATCCTGCCGGCGCCGCTCGAACCTCTGCGCGCTGTTCCGGGGTTCGGGCTGGTGGCGCTGACGTTCTTTTCGTATGCGGTCTGCGACAACGATCCCTACAACGAAGTTTCGATTGCCGTGGTGATCCGACAGCCGGGCGCGCGGGGATCGCAGGCACTGGAACTGGTCCAGTCCGTGCGCCGGCGAGGCTTCTTCGCCCACGTCCTGGCGCTCCCGGTCGACACCGACATCGCGCGGGTGCGCGGGGTATATGGCTATCAGTTGCCCAAGTGGCGCGCTACGATCGGCGTCAATATCGACGCTGATGTGACGGCCCGCATCGCCGCCACCGGCGGCAGACCGGATTTGTCCTTCAGCGCGCCGCTTCCGGTCTTCCGTCATGTCGCGCCCCAGTCGCACATCGGGACCAACACCATGATCAACCTGATCGATGGGGAATGGCACCAGACCTCCGTTCAGTCGAACACACTCTCGTTCGCGCAACGCCTGTTCCCACGCGACGTCAAGCTCGTGCGCCACGGCGGGCCGATGAGCCAGCTGCTCGACGGGCTGGGCGCGGCCACCATTGTTCGCCTGGACGTCGTCAAGGACGCACAATTGGTTCTTCACATGCCCAGGCGATTGCAAGTTCTCGATCATCTCGAGAGGTAGGAAGCCGTTCACGGGAACAAGGAGACGACACCATGACGTTCGCAATAACCAAGGACGGGACCGGTATCTTTTACAAGGATTGGGGACCGAAGGATGCCCAGCCCATCGTCTTCCATCATGGCTGGCCCCTCAGTGCGGATGACTGGGATGCACAGATGCTGTTCTTCCTGGCGAAGGGCTTCCGCGTCGTCGCCCATGACCGTCGCGGTCACGGGCGCTCAAGCCAGGTCAGCGACGGCCACGACATGGACCATTACGCGGCCGACGCCTCGACCGTGGCCGAGCATCTCGACCTCAAGAACGCCGTCCATATCGGCCATTCCACCGGGGGCGGCCAGGTGGCGCGGTACGTCGCCAGATTCGGGCAACCCCAGGGCCGCGTCGCCAAGGCGGTCCTGATCAGCGCCGTCCCGCCGCTGATGGTCAAAACGGACAGCAACCCGGGTGGCACGCCGATCGAGGTATTCGATGGCTTCCGGGCAGCCCTTGCGGCCAACCGCGCGCAATTCTACATCGACGTGCCGGCCGGCCCGTTCTACGGCTTCAACCGGCCGGGCGCGAAGATCTCGCAGGGGATCATTCAGAACTGGTGGCGCCAGGGCATGATGGGCAGCGCCAAGGCCCATTACGAAGGCATCAAGGCCTTCTCGGAGACCGACCAGACCGAGGATCTGAAGGCGATCACAGTGCCGACACTGGTCATGCAGGGCGATGACGACCAGGTCGTTCCGTACAGGAACGCCGCGCTGCTGCAGGACAAGCTGCTCTCAAACAGCACGCTCAAGATCTACCCCGGCTTTTCGCACGGCATGCACACAGCGAACGCCGACGTGATCAACGCCGATCTGCTCGCCTTCATTCGCGGATGACGGCAACCGCCGAGCCGCAGCCGTTCACCCAGCCGATCCTGCGCGTCGACCTCGACCGGATGGACGACAACCGCCTCTTCGGCGTCACCGTCGAAATCGACTGGACGCCGAAGCCGGCGTTTCAATTCGTTCTGAGAGCGCCGCCTTACCTCGTGCGGAACTAGCAATGCCTACGGAAACAAAACAACCTCGGTCGTGATCTCATCACCTGAGAGGTCGATGAGGCGGTAGCCGAACGTCGAGGAATCGAGCTGGACGCGATCCGCCTCCTTGACGAGCTGATAGGACACCGCCGGCGACATCAGCTGGCGGATGTTGGCCTCGCGGGTGTCGTCGACCATGTGATAGTGGCCGCAGAACACCACGACCTCGCAGCCGGCCGTCATGAGGAGCGACGCAAGCTTGTGGCGATCGCGCAGCGCGGCGCCGGCGCGCTCCACCGGGGTGTCGATCGCCAGCACGGGATGATGCATGAACAGCGCGACCTTCGGCGCGCGATCGAGCTGCCCCGCCAGCCAGGCGAGCTGCGCCTCGCCGACCGTGTTGTCGGATGTGTCGAGAAAGATGGACTGCCATTGCCCGTCGGGCCGCGAATAGCACATTCTGCGGTCGACGGCGCTGGTCGCTGGGCACCAGTAAGATGTGACGTCGTCAAGGACGTCATGATTGCCGAGCACGATCGACGGTGTGAGCGAATGCTCCTTCAGGCGACGAAAGAAGCTCCCGACCGAAGCCCGTGAACCGATATCGCCGCCGAACACGACGCTGGTCACTCCCCTGCGGGCGATATCATCGAGGACCCGGCGCAGACGCCCGCCATGTTCGTCGGGCGCGTGATCATAGCGCATCCTGCCGCCGTCCGGATCAGGCTCCATCACCGGCCGCTGGCCGAGGTGGCAGTCGGTGAAATAGGCCACGCGTCCCTGTGTCATTCCTGAGCCTGCTCGAACACAACCGCTTCGCGCCCGGCCAGGCGATGGCCTGATCCGCGCACGGCCTCGCCCGAGGTGTCGGGTTGTCCGTGTCCCCGCACCCCGCCGCGATTCGCCGGCACACCCTACCGCGCCGAGACATCCCGATGTTTCGACAGTCATCGAAGGATCTGAGCCTGCGGCGTGCGATGGCCCGGCCCCGCGGCCCGGCATCGTGGACCTCGTCCCGGCGCATTTGACCCCGGTCAAATCGGCCGCGCGGCGGACGGCGTATCAAGGTCATGTCGCTGCGTTTCCGCTGGTCTGGCCGGTCCTCTGCCGCAAGGTGGCCTCCTTCGACATCCATCATGCATTCCCTTCCAGACAACGGAGCTGATCAGTGATCGATCGCCAACGAATTGGGCTTGACCGGCTGCGCGCCAAGGTGATGAGCGCCGAGGATGCGGCATCCCTGATCACATCCGGCAGCACCGTCGGGATGAGCGGATTCACGGGAGCCGGCTATCCGAAGGTGGTGCCGCTCGCCCTGGCCTCCCGGATCGAGGCCGAGCACGCCAAGGGCAATCCCTTTCGCGTCCGCGTCTGGACCGGGGCGTCGACCGGTCCGGAACTCGATGGCGCACTGGCCAAGGCCAACGGCATCGAATTCCGCCTGCCTTACAACTCCGACCCGATCGCGCGCGACAAGATCAACCGCGGCGAGATGGAGTATTTCGACATGCATCTCAGCCAGGTGGCGCCGATGGCCTGGCAGGGCTTTCTCGGACCGCTCGACACGGCAGTGATCGAGGTCACGCGAATCCGGTCCGACGGCGCGCTGGTGCCGTCATCGTCCATCGGCAACAACAAAACCTGGCTGGATCGCGCCGGGCAGGTCATCATCGAGGTCAACAGCTGGCAGAGCGATGCCCTCGAAGGCATGCACGACATCTATTATGGAACGGCGCTGCCGCCCCATCGCAAGCCGATCCCGCTCGTTCGCCCCGATGACCGCATCGGTCAGCCCTGGCTGCAATGCGATCCCGACAAGATCGTCGCGATCGTGGAGACCCATGCGCCGGACCGCAACGCGCCGTTCGCCGCGCCCGATGCCGTGGCCCATGCCATCGCCGGCCACCTGATGGAGTTCTTCCGCCATGAAGTGGCGAAAGGCCGGCTGCCGCCATCGCTGCTGCCGATCCAGTCCGGCGTCGGCAACACCGCCAACGCGGTGCTCGCGGGCCTGCTCGAGGGACCGTTCGAGGACATGACCGCCTTCACGGAGGTGATCCAGGACGGCATGCTGGACATGCTGGCCGCGGGAAAGCTCCGCATGGCCTCGGCCACGGCATTTTCGCTCAGCCCGGACGCGGCGGCCGAGCTCAACCGCAACATGGCGCGCTTCCGCGACAGGCTGATCCTTCGCCCGCAGGAGATCAGCAATCATCCCGAGCTGATCCGTCGCCTTGGCTGCATCGCGATGAACGGCCTGATCGAGGCCGATATCTACGGCAACGTCAACTCGACCCATGTCATGGGATCGCGCATCCAGAACGGCATCGGCGGCTCTGGCGACTTCGCGCGCAACGCCTACGTTTCGATCTTCATGACGCCCTCCACCGCCAAGGGCGGCCGGATCTCGGCCATCGTGCCGCAGGCGAGCCACGTCGATCATATCTCACAGGACGTCCAGATCATCGTCACCGAGCAGGGCCTCGCCGACCTGCGCGGCCTGTCGCCCAAGCAGCGGGCCAAGACCATCATCGGCAACTGCGCCCACCCAGACTACAGGCCGGCGTTGCAGGATTACGTCCGGCGCGCGCAGGAACAGTCCTATGGATTGCAGTCGCCCTCGCTGTTGAGCGAGGCGCTGTCCTGGCACCAGCGCTTCGTCGCCACCGGGACTATGCGGAGCGCCAGCTAGGGCGTTCACGCTCCCTGCCCCAACGCGCCCCTGGCGCGATGGGGCCAAAGCCGGCCCGGATGGATGAACGTCATCGACAGGGAAAGGCATCTTTGAGAGCTGCGAGCAGAATGGCAGCCATCGGCGTGCTATCGAGATTGGCTGTTTGCTTGTCGGCCCAGCGCTTCATGATGTCGTCGAGCTGCTCATTCGTCAGCACCAGCTTCGCGGGCAGACAGAACAGCTTCTCCTGCGTGGTCACGCCGTACGCGATCAATCCGTCCCTGACGCCGGCCAGGTAGAGCTGTGTGAATTCCTTGTAGGCGGGCTTTTCAGGGTGCAGATATTCCTTCCACCTGACCGTTTGCGCGCCTGCCGCGGTCGACACGGCCAACGCCATCGCGACGCCCCATCCCGCCACCACCGATCTGAACAAGCGCATGTGAGGCCCTGTTCTTCCCTTGATGCGACCAGTTCGAAGCGTATGACATTACCACATCGTCATTCGAGCGCGACCGCTTCCGCCAGGAGCGTGACAAACGTCACGCGATGCGCCGCCTGAGCTGCCTCGGTTCCGGGGCGACAAAGCTCACGACGGGTCAGCGAGGCGCGAACATACCGTTTGCATTGGTCCCGGCCTGATGTTTAGCTTCGTCGGCAGACAACCATCGCACATATTTCACGTCAATTTCGCATGGCGAGCTTGACCGTAATGATGCGCAAATCCAGCCTCCAGTCCATCGCAGCGATCACTGCACTCTGTGTTGTTGCGACCTGTTTGAGCCCGGGCCGGGCGCTGTCGCGCGATGACGAGGATGGCGACGGCGAGAAACCGAAGGCGAAGCCGCAGTTCCCGACCACCTATCTCGACATGCGAACCACCCTCACCGCGCTGCCGCCCGACACGCTGTCGGTCGGGTTCGGCGGCACCTTTCCCTCGTTGTCCTCTCTGCCTGCGCTGTCCGGCGTCCACAGCCAGCATCTGACGCTCGATCTGCCGCTGACGATCGATCTCTCCGACCGATTGAGCATCTATGGCGGCGTCACGGCGCTCACCACGCACACCGATATCACGCCGTGGTCTCCGCTGACGCTGGACACCTGGAACATCGGTTTCCAGGCCGAGGTGATCCAGCAGAAGGGCGGATCGATCCCCACGGTGACGGTGCAGTCGACGTTGACGAGGTCGATCGCGCAGACCCTGCTCGCCACCACCAGCTCCACAACGATCGCGGAGGCGTCCTATGCCTTCGACAAGGATGAGACCCGCGGCGTCCTCGCCGGCGTACGCTTCATCGGTGTGGCGGTCGACTCCGACGTCGCCAAGGTCAACCCGAGCGTGACCGGCTATGTCGGCGGCTACTACCAGTGGGACAACAACTGGAAGCTGACCGGCCGCGCCGGGGTTCAATCGTTTGGCGGCGCCACGATCGCCGGCCGGACGCCGTTGCAGCCGTTCACCCAGCCGGTCCTGCGCATCGACCTCGATCGCATGGACGACAACGACAACCGCCTCTTCGGCGTCACCGCCGAAATCGACTGGACGCCGAAGCCGGCGTTTCAGTTCGTTCTGAGAACGCCGCTCTATCTCGTGCGTAACTAGAGCGGGTTCGCTGTCGACGGCATTCCGGACGCGCTGTCATTTTGTGTCTCGACGCGTTTTCCGAGCGCATCGAAAGCCGCTGCATGCCTGCTTCGCTGCCGTGTGCGACGTCAGGTCGTCGTCGGCAGCCTCCTGCAGGTCGCGCGTCGCGTTGGCGTCGGGGCCATGTCGCCTTTACATCCATTTACAACCCGAACGTGCATTGCCTGACAAATTTGGCGCGAGGGGGAGTAGGCAGGCTTCCGGTGGGTTGCGCATCACAGGCCGGCTCCCGGACTGCGCGTTCGCTGGCCTTACCACGCGGGACACGGCAGGGCCGCCGGCCTCGGGGTGACGCCAAGAAGCACGCTGAAGAAGCACTCTTCTGAAGAGACACTCTCGGGGACATGTCATGACGCTGGCAACGCTGGGCAGAGGAATTTCGACATCGCCGGCCGGGATCCGGCGCGCGCTGCTCGGCACGACCGCACTGATCGTGGTCGGGGCGACGGCGGTCGTTCCGGCAGGGGACGCGACAGCGCAGACCTGGATCGGCAACGACGGCGATGGCTGGACGGATCCGACCAAGTGGTCGACCGGGACCGTGCCGAACGGCGTCGATGCGGTCGCAACATTCAACGTGGCCGATCCCGCGGGCGCCGTCTACTCCGTCATCATTGATCGAATGGCGACGGTTACGGCGGGCACGCTCAATTTCAATGCGACCCCCGCCGCCATTGCCGCCCACAGCGGCTGGGTTCTCACGTCGGACGGCGACAACTTCCTGCACATGCAGGTCAGCACGGGATCGGCGGCGATCAATGTCCAGAGCAGCAGCTTTCGACCCGACTATCAGCTCTTCCTTGCGCTCGATTCGAACACGGTCGTCACGACGGCCTCGCCGGCCGCCACCTTCTATATCATGGGCGCCATTGCCGGCTCGGGATCGCTGACGGTCGCAGGCCAGGGCACGGTCACGCTCTATTATCCCTGGAACTACTACACCGGCGGCACGATCGTCGATGGCGGCACGCTTGTGCTGCAGGATGCCGGAACGCCCGGCGCGCAAACGCAGCTGGGCAGCCCAACGAACACCCTGACCGTCAACAGCGGCACGCTCGATCTCGGCGGATTGACGCAGACCCAGAACGGCGGCGTCTTCCAGACCGGCGGCGCGGTCCGGAATGGCGTGCTGACGACCACCACCTACCAGATGACGGGCGGTACGCTGGCGTCGACGGCGACGATCACGGCATCGACGGCCTTCGATATGCAGGCCGGCACCGTGAACGGCATCCTCAGCGGATCAGGCGGCCTGACCAAGACGACCAACGGCATCGTCACCCTCACGGGCGCCAACACCTACACCGGCGCCACCCAGGTCAAGGCCGGCGCGCTGGAGGTGGATGGCGCGATCGCGCCATCATCGGCGGTCACCGTGACCTCGGGCGGGACATTGTCCGGCACGGGCAGTGTCGGCGCGACCACGATCATGAGCGGGGGCATGCTCACGCCGGGCAATGCGGCAGGCCCGACCGGCACGCTGACCATCGCCGGCAATCTCGCGTTCCAGTCCGGCGCCGCGTATGTAGTGCATCTGACCCCATCAGCCGCCGCCGGCGCCAATGTCTCCGGCACGGCAACGCTCAGTGGCGCCGCGGTGAATGCGGTGTTCGGCAATGGCAGCTATATCGAGAAGAAATACACCCTCCTCACCGCGAGCGGCGGCGTCTCCGGCACCTTCGCGCCGACGGTCGCGAACAGCAATCTGCCGGCGAATTTCAAGACCGGCCTCAGCTACGACGCCACCCACGCCTATCTCGATCTGACACTGAGCTACACGCCGCCGACGGCGCCCAATTTCGGCGGCGGCTTGTCCGCCAACCAGCAGGCGGTCGCCAACACCCTGACCAACGCCTTCAACCGCAATGGCGGCATTGCGCTGGCCTATGGCGGGCTCAGCGCGGCGGGATTGACGCAGGCCTCGGGCGAGCCCGGCACCTCCGCGCAGCAGACCACCTTCCAGGCCATGACCCAGTTCATGGGCGTGCTGACCGATCCGTTCACGCGGCAAGGCGCGGGCCCCGGCACCGGCGCGCCTGGTTTTGCGGCCGAGGATGACAGCTCGACCGCTGCGGGCCGGCGGACCGATGCTTTCGCCATGTTGACCAAGACACCGCCGGCCACAGCGGTCGAACCGCGCTGGAGCGTGTGGGTGGCAGGCTTTGGCGGCTCGCAATCGACGGACGGCAATGCAGCCACCGGCTCCAACGCCACCACGAGCCAGGTGTTCGGGACCGCCGTGGGGGCCGACTACCGGATCTCGGCCTCGACGCTGGCCGGTTTTGCGCTCGCCGGCGGCGGGACCACCTTCAACACCAACGGCCTCGGCTCGGGACGCTCCGACCTGTTCCAGGCCGGCGCCTACCTGCGTCACAGCAACGGACCTGCGTATGTCTCCGCGGCACTCGCCTACGGCCGGCAGGACATCACCACCGATCGCACCGTCGCCCTCGCCGGCGTCGACCGCCTGCGCGCCGAATTCGACGCCAATGCCTGGTCGGGCCGGCTCGAAGGCGGATACCGCCTTGTCATGCCGTGGATCGGCGGCGTCGGCCTGACGCCTTATGCGGCGGCGCAGTTCACGACCTTCGATCTGCCCGCCTACGCCGAGCGGGCGATCGCCGGCGCATCGACCTTTGCGCTGAACTACGCTGCCCGGCGTCCGACAGATGCACGCAGCGAACTCGGCCTGCGCGCCGACAAATCCATCCCGCTGGATGCCGCGGTGCTGACGTTGCGCGGCCGTCTCGCCTGGGCGCACGACTTCAACGCGGACCGTTCGATCGCCGCGACCTTCCAGGCATTGCCTGGCGCCAGCTTTGTCGTGAACGGCGCCGCGCAGGCGGCCGACTCCGCACTGACGACCGCTTCCGCCGAGCTGAGGTGGATGAACGGCTGGTCGGCGGCGGCGACGTTCGAGGGCGAATTCTCCAACGTCACGCGCAGCTATGCCGGCAAGGGCGTGGTGCGGTACGCGTGGTAACGCGACCGCGCGCGAGCGCGGCGACATGGTCGCCTGCACGCTTCGTGGCCTTCTGGCTCGCCCATCTGTTCGGCTAGCCTGATCCTTTCCGTCCCGCTCGCCCGCGATTGCGGATCTTGCAAGGTTGGCGTCATCCAACCCATGGATGGTGTCCCCGGCCGCCGGCTGCGGCATCGACCGGGAGACACCCATGCCGCCCCTGCCTGCGTCCATGCGCAGCCCGCATCGCGCCGCCGCCACGCGCCAGCGCCGCCGGCCGCGGCACCTGGCAATGTTGATCACCGGCGCCGCGCTCGGCCTGATCCTCGCCGGCTGCAAGACCTCCGACGTGCTCTTCGCCGCGACGGAGGCGACGCCGCCCGAGACGCCGGCGGCGTGCACGGCGGCCAAGCCCTATGCCGGCCAGCCGCTGCACCCGGCACCGGCGGCAGATCAGCTGCCCCGGCGCGCTCCCCTCGCCGGGCAGCTCACCGCCGCGCTGACCGACAGGCTCGACAGCGCGCTCGACAAGGCGCGTGAGGCGACGAAGGCCCAATCGATGACCGCGGCCGTCGCGCTGCCGGGCAAGG
The DNA here is from genome assembly GCA_040756765.1 of Pseudomonadota bacterium. Taxonomy (GTDB): domain Bacteria; phylum Pseudomonadota; class Alphaproteobacteria; order Rhizobiales; family Xanthobacteraceae; genus Bradyrhizobium_A. Next base: position 114,295 of record JBFLYG010000013.1, read on the forward strand.
GCCTGTGGACCGGCCGCCGCGGCACCGACAAGCCGCTGTTCTTCTGGGCGAGCGCCGGCAAGCAGGCGATCGCCATCGTCGTGCTGCAACTCGCCGAGGACGGCAAGCTGCGCCTCTCCGATCCGGTGGCGCGCTGGGTCGACGGCGTGCCAAACGGCGACATCATCACCATCGAGCAGCTCCTGGCCCACACCAGCGGCCTCTTCAGCGCGAACGAGGACGAGAGGGTCCGCCGCAAGGGCGGACGCATGACGGACGCCGACGAGATGGCGATCCTGCGCCAGCGCGGCGCGCTGTTCTGCCCGGGCGAGAACTGGCGCTACTCCAACTCCGGCTATGCCCTGCTCGGCAAGATCATCGCCAAGGCCGACGGCCGGCCGTGGCCGCAGGCGATCGAGGCGCGCATCATCCGCCGCCTCGGATTGAAGGAGATGCGCGTGGCGCAACCGGACGGGCCGACCGACGACGTGGCGCTGCCGGCGGCGAGTGATGGCGAAGACGGACTCGACATCACCGTGCCGGGCGCGGCCGGCGCTCTCGTCGCGTCACCTGCGGACATGGTGCGCTTCGAGCAGGCGGCGCTCGACGGCGAGCTGCTGAAGACCGCGAGCCGCAAGCTGATGCTGGCGCGGCTTTATCCGATGTTCGATCCCGGCACCTTCTACGGCCTTGGTGTCATGGTCTATGACCGCCCGGACACGCCGCAGCGACTGTTCTGGATCGGCCACAGCGGCGGCGGCGCCGGCGTGCGCGCGGTCGTTGCCTATGATCCGCGCCGGCACGCCTTCGTCGCCGCCGCTCTCAATGGCAGCGGCGATGCGCATGCCACCGCCAACCTGCTGCTCAAGGCGACGGACTGAGGCCCATCGAGATCTCTCCCCGGCGGAACACGTTCACCGCGCGCCGCAATGGTCAGGTGGGATGGCTTTCCGCGCGCTGCGGCAGCAGCGAGATGCAGAGAACGATGAAGGCCGCAAGCACGGCGGAGGCGGCATAGCGGCTGAGCGCCAGCCCGCCATGGCTGAGCGGCTTGTCGAGAAAATCGCCAACGGTCGCCCCGAGCGGCCGGGTCAGGATGAACGCGGCCCAGAACAGCACCGTGCGAGACAGCTGCGTCCAGTGGTAAGCCGCCCCCACGATGGCGAGCGCAGCCAGGAACACCAGCGCCCCGCCCTGGTAGCCGAGGCCGGTGGAATCAGCCATCCAGTCGCCGAGTGCCGTCCCCAGCGTCTGGGAAAACATGATGGTGGCCCAATAGAACACCTCGGCCTGTGGCGAACTGATCCGCTCAACCGCGACCGATCCGGTCGCGCGATGCCACAGCGCCAGCGACAACGACAGCAGGCCGAGCAGCAGCAGGCTGCCACCGAGATAGCCGATGCCGAGCGAACGATCGACCAAGTCGGCAAGCGTTGTGCCGGCCGTGGTGGTCGCGACGATCACGGTCCAGTACAGGGACGGCCGGAACGCGCGGGCGGTGATTTGCGCTGTCACCGCGATGACCAGGATGACGGCGAAGATCGCGGTGCCGGTGAGATAGCCGAGATTCATCGACATCGTCACCGCATCGCCGCCGGTCTCGCCGAGGGTGGTGGCCGCGATCTTGATGATCCAGAATCCGAGCGTCACCGCGGGGACCTTGCTCACGCTCTCGCGGATGGTGTCGATCATGTCATGGCTCTCCTGAGGGGCGACGCCGGCGCGACGGCGCCGACGTCGCGCAACAAGGGTTTGGCGGAAAACTCAGGCGTTGCCACTCATGCGATCCATGACTGCCAGCAGATCGGCCATGGCCTGCCGGCAGGCAGGGGCGTCGGGCGTGCTCGCCCGCAGTGCCGCCAAGGCACGATCGATCGCCTTGTCCACCGTGTGCCAGTCCGCCGCCGCGCGCGGCTTCAAGCCCGCTTCGGCTTCATCCCACGTCGTCTCGAGATCCTTGATGCGGGTCTTGGCGCCGGTGAGATCGCCCTTGTCGACCAGGGCCAGGGTATCGGCCGCAATGACGCGGAACTTGGCGAGGTCGCCGAGTCTGGACGGCGCTGCGGCCTCAGCCGACGACAGCAGGATGATCGCATCGGCGGTGACGAGTGCCGTGGTGACCAGGGGCGTCGCAAGGGTCACGACCGATAGGATTGCCGCACGGGTAGTGTTGCGCTTGAACATGAAGAGTCTCCTTTTGGGGCTGAGGATGAAAGTCAACAGGATGAAGCCGCGGCATCCGTGATCACGCCGCATCCTTGGTCAGCGTCGGTCCGTCACTGTCTTTCGCACCGATGCTGACGATGGCCACGAGCGCGACGATGACGACGAGAAAGCCGAGACTGGTGTAGACGGTGCCCAGTCCCAGCCCGCCATAGTCACGCGCCTGCGACAGCAGATCGCCGAGCGAGGCGCCGAGCGGGCGGGTCAGGATGTAGGCCAGCCAGAACGTGAGCACAGCGTTCACGCCGGCATGGCGGGCGATGGCGATGATCGCGATCAGTGCGCCGAACACGAACACGCCGAGATTGAAGCCCAGTCCCAACGCTTCCGTAGCGAGATCGCCTGCGGCCGTACCGAGCGCGAACGTGACGAGAATGGCCGACCAGTAGAAGATTTCGCGGCGCCGCGTAACGATGGTGCGGATCGACAGCGTCCGCTCCGATCGGTGCCAGACGAAGAAGGTCAGCGCGAGCGCCGCAGCAAACACGGCCGTGCTGACGTAGAGGCTGATCCCGAGACCGTCGGTCAGGAAGTCGGTGATCTGAGTGCCGACGATGCTGATCAGCACCACGGTGAGCCAGTAGATCCAGGGCACGTAACGGCGCGCCTGCAGTTGCAGCGCCAGCGCCGCAGCCAGCAGCACAGCCATGATGCCGTCGGTGACGGCGACGCCGAGGCCGACATGAACCGCGAGATAGTCGGCGGAGGTCTCGCCGACCGTTGTCGACAGGACCTTGATGACCCAGAAGGCGAGCGTGACATCCGGGACCTTGTTGAGCATCCACGACGAGGTGTTGGGCAGTTCGCTCATGTGATTTCCCCGAGAGCTGGTCGGCCACCGGCGGCGCGCAGCACGGCAGGCGAGGCCGAGGTGACGGGGAGACGATGACCCCAGCGACTTAGCTGTGCCTTAGCCCGGGGCACATGCGCTTCCAAGCAGCGCTAAGGTGACGCTAAGTTTCAGCCGCGATCCTCGCGACGGCGGTTCCGCGCCGCCGCGAGGCCGCCATGGTGCTGCCACCAAATCCATCACATTGGGGCACCTGCGCCGCGCCGGAGGACACAGCTTGCGCATACTGCTCGTCGAGGACGACCGGATGATCGGCGCTGCCGTGATGCAGGCGCTGAGGGATGCCGCTTATGCGGTCGACTGGGTGACCGATGGACCGACGGCAGTCGAGGCCGCGGACGTCGAGCAATACGACCTCGTCCTGCTCGACCTCGGCTTGCCTGCCGTCGGCGGATTGGAAATTCTGCGGCGCTTCCGACGCAATGGACGGCAGCTTCCCGTGATCATCGTGACCGCACGCGACGCCATCGACGACCGCATCGGCGGGCTGGATCTCGGCGCCGACGATTACCTCGTCAAGCCCTTCGAGATCCGCGAGTTGCTGGCGCGCATGCGCGCGATCCTGCGCCGGCAAGGCAGCGGCGCATCGCCTGTTCTCAGCAACGGCCAGATCAGTCTCGATCCGGCCACCCGCGAGGCCAGCCTCGACGGCGCAACCCGTCGCCTGACGGCGCGCGAATTCGCCCTGCTGCAGGCGCTGCTAGCCCGCCCGGGCACCATCCTGTCGCGCAGCGATCTCGAGCGACAGATCTATGGCTGGAACGAGGAAGTCGAAAGCAATGCCGTCGAATTCCTGATCCATGCCATTCGCCGGAAGATCGGCGCGCGCGCGATCCGCAACGTCCGCGGCGTCGGCTGGATGGTGGACCGTCCATCATGATGACATCGCTGCACGGACGAATCTTCGCCGGCCTCGCCGCCTTCATCATGGCCACCGGGCTGATCGCAGGCGGACTGACCTTCCGCTGGGCGTTTGTCGAAGCCATCGAGATGCAGGATGCGATGCTGCTGCAGATCGGCGCCCTGGTCGCCGGCCATCACCTGGCGGCGAAAGGGCCGCTCGAGCGCGGCGTCGACCCCGAAGCCAGGATCGTCATCGCCGAGCTCGACCGTCCGGAGGCTTCGGCCGAGGCGCGCCCTTCATTGCCAGCATTTCCGACGAACATGCCCGAAGGACTGCAGACCGCTACTGCCGCCTCGCATACCTGGCGGGTTCTGGTCCGCACGCGTTCCGACGGCAGCCGTGTCGGCGTCGCGCAGCGCACCGAGACCCGCGACGAGATCGCACGGGGTGCGGCCATGCGCGCGGTGCTGCCGCTGATGGCGCTGATTCCATGCCTGATGCTGCTGGTCGCCGTGGTGATCCGCCTCAGCTTCCGCCCGGTGACCGCCCTTGCCGCGCGACTGGATGCCAGCCAGTCCGGCCTGCCGGACAGGCTGCCGCTCGACGCCCTTCCGGACGAGCTGCGTCCGTTCGTGACCTCGATCAACCGTCTGATCGAGCGGATCACCATGCTGTTCGCCCAACAGCGCCGCTTCGTCGCCGACGCCGCGCACGAGCTGCGCTCGCCGATCACCGCGCTCAGCCTGCAGGCCGAAAATCTGGAACGAACGGCACTGTCGGGAGACAGCCTGCAGCGCCTCGAAGCGCTGAAGACCGGCATCCGGCGCACCGCCCATTTGCTGGAGCAATTGCTCACCCTGGCGCGCTACGAGGAAACCGACCGCGAGCGTGCGCCGGCCAACGAGGCGTTCGACGTGATCGTGAAAGGCGTCGTCTCGGATCTGCTTCCGACTGCACAGGCGCGCGCAATCGATCTTGGCTTCGAACGTCTGGAGCCTGTCGCAGTGCGGGCCGACACCACAGCACTGTCGGTGCTGGTCCGCAACCTCATCGACAATGCGTTGCGTCACACGCCGACCGGCGGCCGCGTCGATATCGACCTGGTCCAACAGGACTCAGCCGCTGTCCTGCGTATCGAGGACACCGGCCCTGGCATTCCGGCCGACGATCTCACGCGCGTATTCGAGCCGTTCGTCCGCAGCGGCCGCGCAACGGACGGCGACGGCACCGGGCTCGGCCTGTCGATCGTCCGCCGGATTGCCGACCGTCTCGGCGCATCGGTCACGCTGGAGAATATCGTGAGGCCGGACCGGTCCGGCCTGCGCGTGACTGTCAGCCTGCCCACGGCTGCGGCCTGAGCGGCGGTACCTTCCGGGCCTTGCAAGGCTCATCGCAGATGCGCGTGATCAACAATGATCGGGCCTGCTCTCGCAGGTCCCCGATCCGCGCTCAGAACCTGACGCTGAGATTGCCCTTCACCGACTGGTCCGACAGGCGGCCGTCGAACTGGCCGTCATAGGCGAAGCCGAGGGTCGCTGCATTCGTCAGGCTGATGTCGAGCCCGGCGCCTGCCACCGCCGCATCGCGCCCGATCGGCAGGCCGGCGACGCCGAACGGCGAGCCGCCGGCGAAGGCGACCGTGGCGAACGGTGCGGTGTCGCCATAGGCGTGGCGCCAGCCCAGGCTGCCGCGCGCCGTCATGCGCGGGCCGCTGGGGAACGAGAACCCGTGCTCCGCCCGCAGGCCGAGCGTGGTGAAGGCGACGGCTGTGCTGTCGCCGCGCACGGCGAGCGCCGCGGCATTGCCACGCTCGGAAAAGCCGTCGCTCGACAGGTTCACATAGGCCAGGTTGGCGAACGGCTCGAACGCCGTGCGGCGCCCTGCGTCGATGCGGTAGCCGAGCTCGCCGAACACCTGGGACGTGCGGGCCTGCTGGCTGCCCTTCAGCGCATCGGCGAATCCCGGGAAGACGACCGAGCGGCTGGTCGCAATGTCGTGCCAGGTGAACGCGGCGCCGGAGCGGAACGCGAGGCTGCCCCACTGCGTGCCGCCATAGAGGCCGACGTGATAGTTGTCGCTCGCGCCCGACGAGCTGCGGTCGCTGATGCGGAACGTGCTGCGGCTGTAGCCGCCGAGCACGCCGAGGCGCCAGGTGTCGGCGACACGGGCGTCGCCGCCGGCGAACAGGCCGCCGATGTCGCGGGACAGGCCGGCGGCGTTGCCGTTGCCCGAGGCCGAGCCCCAGGCGCCGAAGCCGCGGGCCCACAGCGCGATGCCGTCATCGGCCCGCGCCGATGCCTGACCGGCCGACGCATATGCGGTCATCGGTGACGGTGCGGCCCCGACGCCGTCGAAAGCGGTGCGGAGACGGTCGAGCGCGGCATCGCGGACGAAGCGGCTGTCCTCGATCATCACGGATTTCGCCGACGCCAGCGCCTCGCCCGAGAGCAGATCGAACGCCTGGCGGGCGCTCGCCGCGCTCGGCTGCTGCACCACCGCGTCATAGAGCGTGCCGCTGCCCAGCGCCTGGGTCGCCGCCGCCGACGCGACCTGGTTCGGCGTGATCGCGACCGAGGGGAATGTCGCCTGGCCGCGCGTGACATCGAGATAGACGCTGGTGGGATCGTAGCTCAGGGCGAGCTGCATGAACGGGAAGCTCTGCGCCAGCGGCGCGAAAGTCCCGGTCACGCCGCCATTGGCGGTGAGGATCGTGTAGCGCGTGCCCGTCCGATAGAAGCCGGCAGCGGCGCTCACGGTCACGGCGCCGCTGGACAGCTGCGCCTTGCCGCCGGCTGCGATCCTGTCGCTCTGGCCGTTGGCATTGATCTCGACATCGTAGAACGAGCCCGCCGCAAAGCTGACATTGCCGGCGACATTCAGCGTGCCGATGGAATTGCCCGGTGCGACATGGCCGCCAGCGCTCACCACCACACCGCCGACTGTGCCGATACCGCCGAGCGCGCCGCCGGCGACCGTCACGGTGCTGACAAGGCTCGCGGTCGGATGGCTGTCGTCGCCCACCACCAGCTTGCCGGCCGCAATCGTGGTCGGACCCGTAAAGGTGTTCTGGCCGTTCAGCACCAGCGTGCCATCGCCAACCTTGGTCAAGGCGAGCGGTGCAGGGCCGTCCGCGATCACGCCCGAGAAGATGGTGTTCGCGCCGTTGGCGCCGACCGTCAGAGTGGCGGCCGGCTCGCCGGAGTTCATCACGGAGCCGGCGCCGGCGAGCCCGCCGATGGTCTGGTCGGAGCCGCCGATATCGAGCGTCGCGCCGGCGCTCACAGTAAACGTGCTCGCGGCGGACAGCGCGTTGGCACCACCGCCGACCACGACACCGGCATTGATGTTGGTCGGCCCGAGATAGCTGCTGACGCCCTGCAGCACCAGAACGCCGCTGCCGACCTTGGTCAGGCCGCCGTCGCCGCTCAGCATGCCACGCAGCACGCCGATGTTGCCCATGGTGTCGATGGTGCCGCCCGCGGCATTGAAGGTCATCGACCGGCTGGTCGACACGCCCTTCAGGAACCGCAGCGTGCCACCATTGAACACCACCCCGCCGGCCCCGCCCATGCCGAGACTGATGTCGTTGCGGATCGCCACCGCGCCGGCGTTGATGACGGTGCCGCCGCCATAGTAGTTCTCGTTGGTGATGGTGAGCGTGCCGGCGCCGACCTTGATCAGGGCGCCGCTGCCGCCGATCGGCCCCTGGAGCGCAGCGTCGTTGCCGTTGGTATCGAACGTGCCGCCTCCGGCGTTCAGCGTGACCCACCGGTCGGTGGTGAAGCCGCTCAGGAAGCGCAGCGTGCCGCCGCCCAGCGTGAGGTTGCCGGCCGTGGCACCGAGATTGGCGTCGCTCGCCACCGCCAGCGTGCCGGCGTTGATGGTGGTACCGCCTGAATAGGTGTTGGTGCCGGTCAGGGTCAGCGTGCCCGTGCCGGCCTTGACCAGGCTGCCGCCGGACGCCACGTTGAGGCAGCCGTCGCTGGCGGTGCAGTCGATGATCGCGCCGCTCACCGTGGTGCTGAGGTTATTGCTGCCGACGGTGAGCTGGCCGCGTCCGAGCACGAAACGGCCCGCGCCTTCGATCGAGCCGGCGGTGAACCTGCCGTCATTCTGCGGCCCGGCATTCATCGAGAAGTCGATGGAGCCGCCATTGGCGATCAGTCGCGCGTTGCCCGCCGTCGCGTTGTTCAGGAAACCGATGGTGCCGCTGTTGTTGATGACGGTGGCGTTGCCCGCCGTCGACGACGCCTGCCAGGCGACCAGGCCGCCATTGTTGGTGATCGTGGCGTTGCCGGCGCTCGAGGCATCGGTCCACGCGAGCTGGCTGCCGTTGTTGGTGATCACGGCGTTGCCGGCCGTGCTCGAGTTGTAGAAGCCGAGCGCCAGATTTGCGCTGCTAAGGACATAGCTGGCGCTGCCGGCGGAGCTGCCCGTGGTGAAGAACATCGACGCGCCCGTCGTCACATTGAACGTCGCGCTGCCGCTATTCCCCATGACACCGTTGCCATTGAGTGTCAGCGTGCCGGTCGACAGGCCGAAGGTGTAGGCCGGGGCGTTGTTCGCGAACTGGATGCCCCACACGGTGAGCGCGCTGTCCGGCGTGATGGTCACGGCGGTCTGCGACGAGGCGCCAAAGGTCGCGTAGCCGTTCGGCACCGCGCCGCCATTCCAGTTGGCGGCCTGGTTGAATTCGCCGCTGGCGGGATTGGCGAGCCACATCGCATCGATGGCCGCGGCAGGATGAAGGCCCGACAGCAACGCCAGCAGCGCGACCAGCGAGACACGGCGGCCATAGACCATCGTCGAAGTCAGATTCACCACGATACAGCTCTCCACTGTCAGGACGACGCCCGAGGCGCCGCGGCAGCCGATCTCGTTCGGCCGCTCGCACCCGAGCGGCCCCCGGTCGTCACCGATGATTGTTGTTGTGCCGAGGCGTGCCGGCGGCGCGGCCTCCGGGATCGCCCGGCTCTTGATCCCTGCCCCGGATTACCAATCCGCGCAGCGCGGTTCACGCCCCGTCAGCACGGCCGGGTGAAATGTTGCAGGGCCTGCAAATTCGGTAACGCTTTCTGCAAATCCGGCTCACCGGCCGAACCGGCACGACAACCCCGGCCTGCGCCTGGCGGGGAGAATGCGACCCATCAGCGCAGCTGCTGGATCCAGGTCCACCATGCGTCGGCCTCCGACCAGGCCGCGCTGCGCTGGCCGCCCTCGGCGGCGAGACTGCGGACCTCGCGGGCCGTCATGCCGATGTGGCGGCGGAACGCGCGGCTGAAGCTCTTGGGGTGGGTGAAGCCAAAGGCCCCGGCGATCTCCGCGACGCTGCGATGGCGCTGCGCCGGATCGGTGAGCGCCCTGCGGCAGGCCTGCAACCGCTGCTTCTGCACATAGCTGGCAAAGCCGTCCCACGGCTCGAACAGATAGTAGAGCTTGCGCCGCGAGATTCCGAACGCCGCTGCGACGCTATCGACCGACAGCGTGGGATCGGCGAGATGCAGCTCGATATGGCGCGCAATCGCACCGAACAGCGAGGAGACCACGCCCTGCCGGCTGTCCTCGCGGGCATGGCCGTTGAGCGCGGCAGCGGCGAGCTGCAGCGTCGGCTGCAGCAGCGCCTCGGCATCCTGCAGGCGCAGCTGTGGCGCGCTGTGAAACAACGCCTGCAGGTGGCTGTGCAGCAGCCGGACCAGCGGGCTCGTTCCGGACAGCACGCGCATGTTGTGCTCGTTCGGCGCATTGAGCAGCGGCGCCAGCAGGCGCCGCGGCACCACCAGGTTGAGATTGCGGAAATCGGTCGCGGCCGCTGCCTGCGGCTGCGCCAGGTCGGAAATCCAGAGGTCACCGGGCCGCGTGCGCTCGTCGAGCCCGCCGTCACGCCGGCCGCAGCTGCCCTCGGTGTAGAACTGCAGCAGCACATGATCGAGATTGTCGCGGCTGATCCGCCGCGGCGAGCGGTCGAAGGTCTGCGCCACCGTTCGGCAGTTGCCGAGCAGCAATTCACCGAACTGAAAGCCCTCGACCTCGGCCCGAAAGCCGTTCTCCGGAGCGCGGCGCAGCCGCGTGTCGAACATCACCCCGACGCTCTCCTGCCAGGCCGCGGTCGCCTCCCTGACGGGAAGACCTGTGGTGTCGAGCACGGAGTGAGGCAGCATGAGAACGCACCAGAACAATCGGCCGCGTCCTCCGACAAGGACGCGCGCGCACGATGCCTTTATGCCGGACAGGCGCAGGCGCCGCAAGCCAAAACCCCAGCAAGACCAATGCTCTGCGGCGAGAAACGGGGAATCGCCTCGGGCACCTTGACGGTTTCGCTCCGACCTCGGACACTTCGCAGCGGGATGCGGGAGGCTGGGGCATGGGTTTCTCACCGTCCAGACTGGCGCTTGTGGCGGTGCTGCTGATCGCGGCCGTGATCGGCGGCGGCATCGCCGCTCTCACCTTCGCGGAGCATCGCCTCAAGGCCGCCGTGCAGGCCAGATGGCCGTCCGGCCTGACCAACGAGATCGAGGGCCGCTCCGTCGCGGCCAACCGGCGCCACCTGCAGGACATCGGCGCCCATGCCGATGTGCTGGCCGAGCTGCCTGCCGCGCTCATCGTCCAGGTCGCCAACGAACAGATCGCCAAGCTGCGGGGCAAGACGTTGCCAGCCAAGGACGACCTCAGCATCACCGTGTCGGATGCGGCCGTGGCGCTGCAGCCCCAGGCGGTCAGGGTTGACGTCACCTTTACCGCCGCCCGCGGCAAGATATCGGTCGCGGCGACCGCCAGCGGCCTCGCCGCCGCCGACATCGACGACAACACCCTCGCCGTGAATGCCGCCGTGTCGAACCTCGTCATCCATGCCATTCACACCGGCTTCCTCGATCCACTCGGCTCGGATATCGCCGGCGCGCTCAACAGCCTGATCGCCGACACCCTGCCGATCCTCAACGCCGCGCTCGACACACAGGTGAACCCGATCAAGTATCGGCTCGACTTCGGCCCGCTGCTGAACACCGACATCACCAAGCTGATCACTAAGGGCAAGTTCAGGCCCGACAAGCGAGCGCTGTACTGGAGCCCGCATCTGCAGGGCACCGCGCTGCTGATCGACCCACAGGCGGCGCTGATCGTGGCGAAGATTCACAACAACACGCGCGACGAGGACATGCTCGACGAGAGCCTGCCGCTGCTGCGGCCGGCGGAGCCGAGCGGCGACGCGGCCAAGGTCGATGCGGCCTACCAGGGCTTCAGGCAGGAGATGCTGGCGCGGGCGGACCAGGTCTTTGGCGTCACACCCGGCAGCCCGGCCGTCGCCCGCATCGCGCTGACCCTGCCCTATGTCGCCGCGACGCTGAACACGGCACTGGCTGAGCCGGTATGCGGCACCGTCCTGCTCGACGAGACCTTCAAGCCGTTCGACGAGGCCATCACCCTCGGCACACCGCCGGCGACGTTCAACTGCACCCGCGACATCGAGGCCTGCGCCAAGAAGTCGATCTGCGACTCCAAGGAGCAGTGCAAGGACCGGGTGCGGACGATTCCGGCCGTGACACACCTCAGTCCTCCGTTTCTGGACAAGGCGTGCGTAGCGGCGGCGTGCGCCGCCGCCGGAGGTGTCGGTTGCGTGCTCAAGAAGGTCCGCGAGCCGATCGAGCGCGCCTGCACCAAAGTCCAGACCATCGTCGACAAGGCCGAGGAGACGATCGTGGAAGCCGCCGGCGGGCCAGTGTGCGATGCGCTGCGCGAGATCAACCGGACCGCGCCGGCGGTGTGCAGGGCAGCTGACGTGCTGACGGCGCCGCAATGCCTCGGCCTCGACACCATCGGCGTCGCCGGCTGCACGGTGCGGACCGCGGCGCTGGACTACTTCGCCAAGAACCCGCTCGCCAAGGTCAAGGGCGGCGCCGACGCCAAGGGCGCCGTCAATGGCTGCGTCACCGGCCATCTCGACCCCGATCTCGCGCGCGGCGCGTTCGCGGTCAATGCGGCCGGGCAAGCCGACATGAGCGCGCACATCGATTTCGATCCGAGCCTGGCGCTTCAGGCGCTGCCGGCGCTCGGGCTTCCGGGCGCCGAGGCCCTCAGCTGCGTCGCCGGCTTCGACAAGGTGTTCAAGGCCAGCGTCTCCGCCTCCGTCAAGCAGGCGGCGGGCGCGACGATCACCCCGGCGGCAGAGGCCGACCGGCTGCGGCTGACGCTCGCGCTCGACAAGACCACGCTCCACTTCGATCTCGACAAGTCGCCGCTGGACATCATCTTCGCGCGCAATCCGGATCTGCTGATCAAGTGCTCGCTGGCACTGACCGGCGCGCTCGCCTTCGCGACCTGGGACACCGCCGTCAACAAGGCGATCAGCCCCTACCTGACCGGCAAGCAGATCCCGTACGAGTTCAACGACGTGAAGTTCGCCGTCAACATTCCCGCGCTGAAGGTCGCGGAGAAACAGCTCACACCGCGGCTGGAGAGCAGGAGCCTGGTGTTTTCGCAGTGACCGGCCGCGCCGACAACCCGGCCTTGCGTGGCGCCCGAGATTAGCCCCCGGGACCGCCGCATGCGATCACGGCCGCCTGCGCAAGCTGAGAATATAGGCGACGACCTCCTCGATCTGGTAATCGACCAGCTGCGGGTTCGGCATCCGGGCCGACGGCCCCATGTTGGGATGATCGTTGGCCAGGAATGCGCGGAGGCTCGCGTCCGTCGTCGACGATCGGCCGGCGATCTCGACAAACGCAGGCCCGGGATCGCGCGCGAGCGGTATCTGCGTTTTGTCCTCGGAGACGCGATGGCAGGTGCTGCAGACAAGCTCGGCAAAACGGCGACCTCGGGCCACCAGGTCCGGCTCGGCTCGCGCCGGATGAGTGGCCATGAGAACGGATGCCGTCAGCAGGTACAGGACCGGCTTGAACATCATGGCGGTAACACCTTTGATCCGCCGGCTAGCGCCGGCGCACTGCACGTTAGACGGGACGGTCGCGGCAACGTTTGACCCGCATCAAGGCCGCCTGTGCTCCGCGGTCAGCCGGTCCGCACCACCGCCGACCGGAACCGGGCGAGCGCCGCGGCCAGAAAGAGCGCGCCGATCAGCGCGACGGCGAGAAACCGGGGCCACACCACGTCGATTCCCGCGCCGCGGTAGAGAATGGACTGCGCGAACGCGACGAAATGGGTGGACGGGGAGGCCTGCATGATGGTGGCGAGCAGCGGCGGCATGCTCTCCAGCGGCGTCGAGCTGCCGGACAGCTGGTTCAGCGGCACCGCCACCAGCATGTAGAGCAGCCCGAGCTGCGGCATCGAGCGGGCCACCGTCCCGAGAAAGATCCCGACCGAAGTGGCAAAGAACAGGTACAGCGACGCCCCGACCAGAAACAGCGGGACCGATCCCGCAATCGGAACGCCCAGCAGTTGCCGGACCACGAGATAGAGCGACAGCCCGACCGCGACCACGATGACCAGAGCATTGGCCCAGATTTTCGACACCGCGATCTCGAACGGCGACAGCGGCATCACCAAAAGGTGATCCATCGTGCCGCGCTCACGTTCGCGGACGAGAGCTGCGCCGGCGAGCACGATCGCCAGCATGGTCACGCTGTTGATGATGCCCATCACACTGGTGAACCAGGCCGTGGTGACATTGGGATTGAAGGCAATGCGGATGGCGAGGTTGACCGGCGCCGGAGCCGGCACGTCGGTATGCGACACGAAGTTGGCGATCTCGGTCGCGATGATCTGCTCGGCATAGCCCGCCCCCAGCCCGGCCTGCACCATGGCAGTCGCATCCACATTCACCTGCAGCGCCGGCTGCCGACCGGCCTTCACATCGCGCTCGAAGTTCGGCGGAATATCGATCACGAAGGTGAACTGGCCACCATTCATCAGCCGCTCGATGTCCTGCGGCGCGATCGCGACCGGCGGCTTGAAGTAAGGCGGCTGGAATGCCGCCGCGATGTTACGGGACAGGGCAGAGCGATCCTCGTCGACGATCGCGATGGAGGCGTTGTGCAGCTCCTGCGAGTAGCTCTGGGCCTGGCTGATCACGGCGAGCGAAAACGAATAGATCACAAGGCCGAGCAGGACCATGTCGCTGAGGACGCTGCGCAGCTCCTTGGTGCCGAGCCAGAAGATGTTCGAGAGGCTGCGCATGACGCTAGCGCTCCTGCTTCGGCAGCAGCAACAGACTCAATGTCAGCAGCGCCGGAATGAAGGCAGCAAGCGCCAGCAGGTTCATGGAGAGTTCGGGAAATCCCAGCCCCTTGGTGAAGGTGCCGACGCTGATCGGCAGGAAATAGGACATCGGGAAGCAGCGGCCGAGCACCCGTGCGAAGCCCGACAGCGACGATACCGGGGTCAGCATGCCGGCGAACTGAGTCGCCGGCAGGATGGTGAGAATGGCAGTGCCGAACAGCGCCGCGATCTGGGTGCTGCAGAACGCCGACACCAGCATGCCGTAGCCCGTGGTCGTCGCCACATAGACCACGACGCCTGCGAGCAGCGCCAGGAAGCTGCCCTTGAGCGGGACATGAAACAGCACCAGCGCCATGGTGAACAGGACGGCGAAATTGACCAGCGCCACCGCGATGTAGGGCAACTGCTTGCCGACCAGGAATTCCAATCGAGTGACCGGGGTCACGTAGAGATTGGTGATCGAGCCGAGTTCCTTCTCGCGCACGATGGCGAGCGCCATCAGGATCGCCGGAAACAGCGCCAGCATCATCGCGATGGTCGAGGGCACCATGGCGTAGATGCTGTTGAAGTTCTGGTTGTACTTGAAACGGATCTCGATGTTGGCGGGCGGCGGCCGCCGCGGCATGCTGGTCTTCACCGCCGGATCGGACAGATAGAGCTGGTGCATCCCCTCGAGATAGCCACGGATGGTCTCGGCCCGGAACGGCATCGCACCGTCGATCCACGCCGACGCGAACGCCGGCCGGCCGCGCTTGATGTTCTCGCCGAAGCCGGGCGGGATCTCGATGCTGGCGTCGATCTCGCCGCTGCGCAGGCGGCGATCGAGATCCTGATCGTTCACGATCGGCCGCTTCTCGACGAAATAGGGCGAGCCGCGCACCTCCTCGAGATAGGCCCGGCTCTCATGGCTCTGGTCGCGGTCGAGCACCGCGAAGGACAGGTTGTTGACATCGGTGGAGATCCCGAACCCGAACACGATCATCAGCAGCGTGGTGCCGAACAGCGCGAAGGCGAGCCGGATCGGATCGCGGATCAGCTCGAGACTCTCCCGCATCGTGCAGGCGAGCAGGCGCTGCATGCTGAAGCGGATCGGGCGTGCGCGCGTGTCATCGGCGCCCGCGGCCAGGACAATCGGCTCCGGACGCGGGATGACATCGGCGCCCTCATCGCTGGTGGCCTCATGGGCCTCCTCGAGATAATGGATGAACGCCTCTTCCAGCGACGCCGCGCCACAGCCCGCGACCAGGGCCGATGGCGTATCGGTCGCGAGCACGCGGCCGGCGTGCATCAGCGACAGCCGATCGCAGCGGGCCGCCTCGCCCATGAAGTGGGTGGATACGAAAATGGTGACGCCCTGCCGTCGCGACAGGTCCCCGAGCAGCTCCCAGAAGCGATCGCGCGCCAGCGGATCGACCCCGGACGTCGGCTCGTCGAGGATCAGCAGCTCCGGCTCGTGCACGACGGCCACCGCGAGCGACACCCGCTGCCGGATCCCGAGCGGCAGCGCGCCGGTCAACTGGTCGAGATATGGCTGGAGACCGAAGGCTTCGGTGAGTTCCGCGATACGGCGGCGCGCATGCTCCGTCTCGAGATGGAACAGACGGGCATGCAACGTCAGGTTCTGACGCGCCGTCAGCTCGGTGTAGAGCGAGAACGCCTGCGACATGTAGCCGACACGGCGGCGCGCCGCCAGGTCACCGGCGTCGAGCGGCTTGCCGAACAGCAGCACCTCGCCATCGGTGGCCGGCAGCAGGCCGGTCAGCATCTTCATGGTGGTGGTCTTGCCGCAACCATTGGAGCCGACAAAGCCGAAGATCTCACCGCGTTCGATGGTGAAGCTCACCCGGTCGACCGCGGTGAAATCACCGAAACGACACGTCAGATCGCTCGCCATGATGATCGGCTCGGCATCGCGGCGGGTACGCGGCGGAAGTGACGGTCCACGCCTCTCGGCCGCGTCACTCCCCGGCAGCAGCGCCATGAACGCTTCTTCCAGCGTCGCCGCACCGGCCTGCCGACGAAGCTCCGACGGGCTGCCGGCCGCCAGCACCTGCCCGGCGTTCAGTGCGAACAGCCAGTCGAAGCGCTCCGCCTCGTCCATGTAGGCCGTGGCGACGATGACGCTCATGCCGGCACGACGCGCCCGGATGCGATCGATCAACTCCCAGAACTGGCGGCGCGACAGCGGATCGACGCCTGTCGTCGGCTCGTCGAGGATCAGCAGGTCGGGATCGTGAATCAGCGCGCAGCACAGCCCGAGCTTCTGCCGCATCCCGCCGGACAGCTTGCCGGCCGGCCGGTCCGCGAACGGCGCAAGCGCGGTGCTGTGCAGCAATTCGGGAATCCGCCACGCCTGCTCGCGACGCGAAAGACCGAACAGGCCGGCAAAGAAGGCAATGTTCTCGCGGACGCTGAGGTCCGGGTAGAGGTTCTTGCCCAAGCCTTGCGGCATGTAGGCGATCCGCGGACAGACCGTCGCGCGATGCGCGGCGTCCGCCATGTCGCCGCCCAGCACCAGCGCTTTGCCGGTCTGACCGCGGCGCGCCCCGGCGACGATGCCGAGCAGCGTGGACTTTCCCACCCCATCCGGACCGATCAGTCCGACCATGCAGCCGCCGGGAATGGCGATCGCAACCCGATCGAGCGCCGTCACCTTGCCATAGCGCTGGGTCAGTTCCTCGAGTTCGACGATCGGTCTCCCGATCACGCTCATGACCGGCCCTGCAGACGGGCCGGCCAGGGCACGGCCGGATCCCAGCGCAGGTAGGCGTTGCCGGGAAGACCGCTGCGAACCGCCTCGGCATGCGCCTGCAACAGCTCCGGATCGATCCGCACCCGGATCCGGAACATGAGCTTGTCACGTTCGCTCTGCGTCTCCACGGTCTTCGGCGTGAACTGGGCCTGGCTCGCAACGAATGACACCTTCGCCGGGATCGGCGTATCCGGATAGGCATCGAGCACGATGCGGGCGTCGGCTCCCACCTTGACCTTCCCGGCCTGCTGGGTGGGCAGATAGACGTCCATATAGACGTAGCCGACGTCGAGCATGGTGAAGACCTTGCCGCCTGCCGGCAGCACCTCGCCGATATTGGCGATGCGGTACTGGATCCGCCCCTGACGCGGCGCGACCAGGTCGTTGTCGTCGATGTTGACGGTATAGAGCTGCACGTCGTGCTCCGACGCCTGGCGCGCATGCTCGGCGATCGCCAGGCGCGCCTGCGCGGCCACGATGCCGGCGTTCGCCGCATCCAGCTGCTGCCTGCGCTGGTCAAACGTTTCCTTCGTCGTCCAGCCGTTCCTGAGCAATTCTTCAGTGCGGGACATTTCCTGGGCAGCCAGCGTCTGTTGCGTCTGCTGCTGGACGAGATTGGCGCTGGCCTCATCGATCGCCCGCTGCGCCTGGCTGACCTGCGCCTGCGACTTCTTCAGCGATTCCTGCAGATCTCGCGTATCCATGCGCGCCACGATCTGCCCCGCCGTGACCATGTCGCCGATATCGGCGCGCAGCTCGGCGATGCGCCCGGCAAACTTGGTGTCGATGTCGATCTCATCGGCCTCCAGCCGGCCATTGCCCCAGCTGATTCCGACGGGCAGCAGCGCCTGGTGCAGCCGCCACCAGTAGACGCCGCTCCCTCCCGCTGCCGCGATGACGACGAAACAGCCGACGATCAGCTTGAGGCGCGATGTCGTCGTTCGGCGAGGCGCCGGCGGCAGCGGCGCCGGCAGGGAATACTCCCTGGCGTGCCCGTCAAGAACATCGCGTGGCGGCGGCGGCGATGCCAGCGCCACCGCTGCGTCGTCGCCTGCGGGTTTCTGTTCACTCACATTTCTCTCCCGGCACCATGGCGCAAACGCCGCAGCGGGCGCCATCGCTACGGCGCTACGGCGCTACGGCGTGCCGGGTGCGAACGACTGGTTGCTGAACGGAGACGATGTCGGCACCTGGATCACCAGAAAGCCGCGCCCGATCGAGTGGTGGCAGGCGTTGCAGGCCGCCGTCATGCCCTCGAAGGCCGACGTGAAGGCCGCCACGTCCTTCTTCTTGATCGCGTCTCCGATCCAGCCGACCGGCTCGGCCATCATCGTCATGTCGGCGACCGGAATTCCCGGATACAGCGTCGCGGCATCATCGAAGCTCGACCGCATCTGGGCGAGCTCGTAGGATGCCAGCTCCCAGTTGCCGAGCTTGCCTGCGAACCAGAGCTTGAAATGACGCAGCTGCATGGCGCCCATGATATCGCCGAGCCGCGGAATGTAGTGATCTCTGGACAATGGCTGTTCGAACAACTGGGGCTGCTGCGCCTGTCCTGGCCCAAACAGAACCGCACCAAGCATGGTCAGGGCCACCGAACCGATAACAGCCGCACGATGCATGACACGCTCCCACTCTCGGGACGCAATCTAGCGGCCCCGCCCAACCGTCGATTTGACATCAATCAATCTTCCCACCGCGTCACGCTTCCGTGACCGGAGCGTCAGACCAAGCCGATATGACGGAGCCGACGTGACGGAAGATGACCGGCTCGATCATGTCACGCGCCAAGCGAACACGGGCCGCAGCGGCACCACGCCTCGCCCTGCCCGACGTCGCGCGACGTCAGCGGCGGCGCGCGCGCCGTCGCGCTACGACGGGGATGGCCTGGCGAACCCACTGACGGCCCGTGGCGGCCCACAGCAGATAGACCGGAACGGCTAAAGTCAAAGCAAGCGTGACATGGGTGGACATTGTCGTCTGCTCCAAATGATCGCCGCCCTGTTCTAGCGCGGTGCCGGGATCTGGCCAGTCAGGCCGATATCCTAGGTGGCGTCACCTAAGCGATATTCCGGAGCCGGCGAATTGAGCCAGATCAACAGCCTTCGTGCCTGGTCGCGCCGGTCGTCCCGCAATCCGAAAGCGCGGCCCCGCTCAAGTACGCATTGTTACGTAGACCTGCGGCGCCGCCTCGCGCGTCGTGCGGACGCGACGGACCGCGCCTCTCGCCCCAACGCAGGTCCTGCCTGCGCGAGCGCAGCGATGCAGAAGGCGCGGAACAGCTCCAGCCGCTGCGACGGCGCCATGTAGGGGCTGCGCGCCAGCACCACGGCGAAGGCGCTGGTCAGCCGCGCGATGCCGCGCGCGACCACTGAATGCCCGTCATAGGAGACTTCGACCGGCGGCCGCTGCAGCAGCACCGAATAGCCGAGCCCGCGCGCGACCAGCGAGCGCACCAGCTCGAAATTGCGGGTGCGCAGCCACACCTTGGGCACGACGCCGACATTGTCGAAGATCTGCTGGGTGTTGTGCTCGGCCGGCGGCAGCGCGAACTGGATCAAGCGCTCGCCGGCAAGCTTGCGCAACTCGACCTTGCCGGCGCCCGCCAGCCGATGACCGCGCGGCAACAGCACATGGGGCGCGACACGATAGAGATCGTCGCGCAGCGTCTCGGCAGCGAGATCGAAATCGTAGAGCACCGCAAGATCACAACGTCCGTCGTGCAGCCGCTGCTGCAGGTCCTCCGCCGATCCCTCGACCAGCTCGATCTCGACCTGGGGATGCGCCGCGCGACAGTCCGCCATCAGCTTCGGCATCAGGAACGGCGCCAGTGTCGTGTAGCAGCCGACCGTGAAGCGCCCCGCCAGCACCGCCCCCTTGCCCTGCGCGCGGGCCTGAAAATCTTCCGCCGCCACCAGCACGTTGCGCGCATGCACCAGCAGCTCGCGCCCCGGCCGCGTCAGGGTGATGCCGAGCGCGCGGCGGCGCACGAACAGCTGCAGGCCGAGGTCAGCCTCGAGCTCGCGCAGCGATTCCGACAGTGCGCCCTGCGAGATATTGAGCCGGCCGGCGGCCTCCGACAGCGTCGCGGCCTCCGCGAGCTGCAGGAAATAAGTCAGCTGGCGCAGCGAAAACCGCGGCTGGAACGACATCGCTTGCGCCTCCTTAAAATTCGGAATTTCCGAAGATGTTAGACGGAATTTCGGGTTTTACAAATGACGGAGCCGGCCGGACACTTCGCGGCAACAACGACAGATGCCCGGCCGCGACGCGGCGCGGGCCGGAGGATGCCCATGCTGAGCGAACCGCGCGAGGACGGCGAGGCGATCACGCTCGCCGCGCTGACGGCCGACCCCTATCCGATCTACCGCCGGCTGCGCCGCGACGCGCCGGTGGCATGGGTGCCGGCGGCCAACCGTTTCCTGGTGACGCGCCATGCCGACATCGTGACGCTGGAGCGGCAGCCGGAGATCTTCAGCGCCGCGGAGACGCAGTCACTGATGATCCGCGTGATGGGACCGACGCTGCTGCGCAAGGACGGCGCCGCACACCGCCGCGAGCGCATGGCGTGCGAGCCGGCGCTGCGGCCGCCGGCGATCAAGAGCCGCTGGACGGGCGAATTCCAGGGCATCGTCGATCGCCTGATCGACGGCTTCATCGCCGACGGCAGCGCCGACCTGTTCGACCGCTTTGCCGCGCCCTGCGCCGCGCTGGCGCTCGGCCGCCTGCTCGGCCTCTACAACACCAGCGCCGCCGACCTACGCACCTGGTCGCAGGCGCTGATCGACGGCACCGGCAACTACGGCAACGATCCGGAGATCTGGAAGCGCGCCGAGGAAGCGGCGGCTGCGGTCGACGCGGCGATCGACGACATCATTCCGTATCTGCGCGCCAATCCCGACGAGTCGGTGATCTCGTGCATGCTCAACGCCGCCGACCCGCTGAGCCGCGACGAGATCCGCGGCAACGTCAAGGTGTTCATCGGCGGCGGCCTCAACGAGCCGCGCGACGCCATCGCGGTCGGCACCTATGCGCTGCTGGCGTTTCCCGAGCAGCGCGCGCTGGTCGAGGCGGATCCGACGCTGTGGCGCGCCGCGTTCGAGGAGACGGTGCGCTGGGTGGCGCCGATCGGCATGTATCCGCGGCAGGTGACGCGCGACACCGAGCTCGGCGGCACGCTGCTGCCCGAAGGCGCGCGGCTCGGCGTCGTGCTCGGGTCCGCCAACCGCGACGAGGCGGTGTTCGACGACCCCGACCGTTTCGACATCCGCCGGCCGAAGAAGCCGCATCTCGCCTTCGGCGGCGGCCCGCATTTCTGCCTCGGCATCTGGGCGTCGCGGGTGATGGTCGGCGACATCGCGCTGCCGACGCTATTCCGCCGCCTGAAAAATCTCCGCCTCAGCGGCGAGGAAGTGCGCTGGAGCGGCTGGGTGTTCCGCGGCCCGGTCAACCTGCCGGCGGCATGGGACGCCTGAGGCGCCGGACGTGTCTGTCAGAGCGGGATGGGACGCCGCAATCTCAGCTCGGCGCCTTCCCGCCATTGTTCAATCGCCCGTCGCGCCTCATCGAGCCGATCGGTCTGCACCAGCGCTTCGGCGTAGACCATGCGATCAACAAGACCCGAAAGCTCGAATGTCCAGTACTGCGTCATCAGCGGATTGATGAATAGCTCCGCGCCACTGGTCCGACGGGTAGCATGAACATTGCCGAACTCGCCCCGCAGGGCACTCGCGATCGAATTGCAAACGATGCTCGCATGCTCGGGCTGGCGCCGGTTGGCGAAGTCGACCAGATCAAGGTATGCGCGAGCTTCCTGCGTGCCGGCCGTAACGGAAAACGCGCCCAGAAACCTGCCGTCTGCCGTGATCTGCGCCACGTTCTCGAGTACAGAATGGTGTGAGACGCCATGATAATCGTCGACGCCGAAGCCGATCGCCGCAAGCAGGGTCCGATCGCGAGCAGCCTCCTGAGCCGCGACGATCGAAACCGCATCTTCCACGACACTGCCCAGCTCGAACTCGTCTCCGAACAGAAGACTGTCCGTCCCGCCATCGACCAGGACAATCTGCTCGATGCCATGATGGTCGACAATCCAGCGGAGAGCCGCAGACAGCGGTCGAACGCCACTTTTCGCAAAGGCATAGATCGGCGACGGTTGGCCACGCGACACATACCACTCGGCCAGCCACCTCTCGGGAAAATATGGCAGCTCGGACGACTGCCGATCGACGCGCCAGGTCACCGGCGTCACGCGCTCGCCGCCACAGAGCCACAGGTTGGCAAATGACACATTTGCGAACACCACGGTCTTTCCCGCCGCCATCAGGTATTCCGCAAGAGGAACTCCAGCGAACACGTCGAAGCCACCACCACATCCCATGATGAGGAATTTGTCGTGGCTTTCCAGCCGCCGGAAAAATGGAATCATGCAACCACGCCCTGACCGCCCCGGCCGCCGACCATGTTACGCTCCGTTCCGCAATCCGTTCGCCGAGCATGGCCGGATGGCCGATATGCGTATGATGGATGCTTGAACCAGCAATGACAGGCTCCTAACGTGCCTACACGGGATACAGGGAACAAGAGAAAAAGATGGCGAACGAGACCGCGACACTGGCCGCCTATGTCAACAACCTCACCTTCGACGACATTCCCGCCGAGGTGAAGGCGCGCGCCAAGGCGCTGACCCTCGACCTGCTCGGCAGCGCGGTGCGGGCACGGCGCGAGGCGGATTCCACGCCCTCGCTGCTCGCCATGCTGGCGACGCTGGCGCTCGACGGCCGCGGCGACGCCACCGTGTTCGGCGACGACCGCGGCTATACACCGGCGGTGGCGGCGCTGCTCAACGGCGCGCTCGGCCACTCCCTCGATTTCGACGACACCCATGCGGATTCCTCGCTGCATCCGAGCGCGCCGGTGGTGCCGGCCGCGTTCGCGGTCGGCGAGATGGTCGGCGCCTCCGGGCGCGACGTGCTGACCGCGATCGTCGCCGGCTATGAAGTATGCTGCCGGCTCGGCAATGCGCTCGACCCGACCTCGCACTATGCCCGCGGCTTTCATCCGACCGCGACCGCCGGCACCTATGGCGCCGCCGCCGCCGCCGGCAAGCTGCTCGGCCTCAGCGAGCAGCAGCTGATCTCCGCCTTCGGCGTCTCCGGCAGCCAGGCCGCCGGCTCGCTCCAGTTCCTGGTCAACGGCGCCTGGAACAAGCGCTTCCAGGTCGGCGCCGCCGCCATGAACGGCGTGATCGCGGCGACGCTGGCGAAGCAGAACTTCGTCGGCGCGAGCGAATCGGTCGAGGGCAAGCACGGTCTCCTGGTCGGCTACACCGACCATGCCGATGCGGCGAAGGCGACCGCCGGCCTCGGCACCGTCTACGAGACCATGAAGATCGGCGTGAAGCCCTATCCGAGCTGCCGCTACACCCATGCGGCGGTCGACGCGCTGATCGCTATGCGGCGCGAGCACAACCTGACGCCCGACAATGTTGCGAAAGTGGAGATCGGCCTGCACCGCAATGGCATCACGCTGACGGGTGACGCCGCCACCAAGCGCCATCCGCGCAGCATCGTCGGCGGCCAGTTCTCGATGTTCTTCACCGGCGCGCTGGCGCTCGATCAGGGCAGCTTCGGCTGGGACGACTATGGCCGGCTCGGCGATCCGGCGATCGACAAGCTCGCCGACCGCATCGAGGTGGTGCAGGACGCGCGCCTCGAAGGCCGCAGCCATCCGTTCGGCGCGCGCGTCAGCGTCGTCAGCGGCGACACCACGCACGAACGGCTGGTGGCCGATCCCTCCGGCGAGCCGTCGTCGTTCCCCGATGCCGACGCCATGCAGCACAAGTTCCTGCAGCTCGCCCGTCCGGTGCTCAACGACGGCGCGTCGCGCTTCGGCGAGGCGATCCTGTCGCTGGAGCGGTTCGGCAGGGTTAGCGAGGCGGTGCGGCTCGGGCGCCGCTGACGCTGTCGGACCGCACCTTCGCGTCGAAGCAATTCACCTCGGAGTATTCAACACAAACTCAGCGTCATGCGCGGGCAGCGCGATCCGTCTTCGACGGATCGCCAGGACTAAGGTCACCCGCGCATCCAGCTTTTTCGGCGCCTTGCTTCCGTTGAGAGCTTTCAAGCTGGATCACCGGGTCACGACGCTTCGCGTCGGCCCGGTGATGACACAGAGAGAGATAGCGAGCGCTCCCGTCGTCTCAGGCTCCCGTCCTCTCAGATCGCCTTGAAATCCCCGCCGCGGCCGAGGCCGGAGGAGAAGCGCGCCGCACCCTTGGCGGCTTCCGCCTTCAGCGGCACGTCGCCGCCTTCGCCCTCGTGACGCAGCGCCGTGGCAATGTCATCGCCCCACTGGGTGTAGCTCGACATCCGGTCGGCGCGCATGCACACCTGCGGGAAACGCGACAGCTCGACCGCGAGCTGCTCGGCGGCGGCGCGCGCGGTGCCCTGCGGCACCACGCGGTTGGCGAGGCCGAACGACAGCGCTTCCTCGGCCGCGACCGGCCGGCCGGTGAGAATCATGTCGAGGGCGCGGCTGTGGCCGATCAGGCGCGGCAGCCGCACCGTGCCGCCGTCGATCAACGGCACGCCCCAGCGGCGGCAGAACACGCCGAACACCGCGGTGGACGACGCCACGCGCAGGTCGCACCACAGCGCCAGCTCAAGCCCGCCGGCGACCGCGTGGCCTTCGACCGCGGCGATCACCGGCTTCGACAGCAGCATGCGCGACGGGCCCATCGGCCCCTCGCCGGCCGGCTCATGCAACGGCGCCGTGCTGACCGTCTTGAGGTCATAGCCGGCGCAGAACGCGCCGCCGGCGCCGGTGAGCACCGCGACATCGCTGCTGTCATCCTTGTCGAACGCGGCGAAGGCCGCGCGCAGCAGCAGCGCGGTCTCGTGATCGACGGCGTTGCGGCACTCCGGCCGGTTGATGATCACCGTGGTGACGCGATCGTTCTTCTCAACGACGACCTTGCTCATGACTGCCTCCAGCGTCAGCTTCAGATCTTGCGCTCGCGGCCGGCCCAGAACGGGTCGCGCACGGCGCGGCGCAGCAGCTTGCCGACGGGGCTCTTCGGCACTTCGGCGATGAAGTGCACGGCCTTCGGCACCTTGTAGCCGGCGAGCCGCTCGCGGGCGAAGGCGATCAGCTCGGCCTCCTCGGCGGCGAGATCCTGGCGCAGCGCCACGAACGCCGCCACCGCCTCGCCCCACTTGTCGTCAGGCAGGCCGACCACCACCACCTCGCGCACCGCCGGGTGCGCGGCCAGCGCGTCCTCGACCTCGCGCGGATAGACGTTGTAACCGCCGGTGACGATCATGTCCGAGGTGCGGTCGACGAGGTAGAGATAACCATCGTCGTCGAAGCGGCCGACGTCGCGGGTGCGGATCCAGTGGCCGGGCAGGATGGTCTGGGCGTTCAGCTCCGGCGCGTTGTAGTAGCCGGCCATGGCGAACGGCGCGCGCAGCACGATCTCGCCACTCTCGCCGGGCGCGACGTCGTGGCCATCCTCGTCGACGAGGCGGATCTCGCAGTCGATGCTGGGCCGGCCGCAGGCGGCGAGGCGCTTCTCGGCCATCGGCCCGACATGGTCGTCCTTGTCGAGAATGGTGATGAACAGCGGCGCTTCGGTCTGGCCGTAGTACTGGATGAAGCGCGGGCCCCACAGCTTGAGCGCCCGCAGCATGGTGGGCCGCGGCATCGGGGAGGCGCCATAGAGCATGGTGGTGACCGAGCTCATGTCCACCATCTCGATGCCGGGCTGGTCGAGCAGCATGCCGATCATGGTGGGCACGAGGTTGAGCGCGGTCGGCCTCCAGCGCTCGATGGCTTCGACATAAGCCGCCGGCGCAAAGCCCGGCAGCACCGCCGCCGCGCCGCCACGAATCCAGTAGGGCAGCACGAAGCAGCCGCTGGCGTGGATCAGCGAGGCGGCGTGCAGCATGATGTCGCCGGCCCTGACCTCCATGTTCTTGAGCACGTTCTCGGTGATCGCCGCCCAGCTCGCCTGGGTGTGCAGCACCGCCTTGAGCTTGCCGGTGGTACCCGAGGTGTAGATCGCGAGCACGACATCGTCGGGCTCGGGCCTGCGATCGGGCAGCGTGTCGGGCTGGGTGCGGGCGAGCTGCAGGAGGTCGTCGCCCTGCGCGCTGCCGAGGCTGCGGATCTTCAGTCCGCCGACCAGCTGCTGCAATTCGCGGGCACGGTCGGCGAGGTCGGGGCCGTGCAGCAGCACGGTGACGCCGGCGCCTTCCAGCATCTGCTTCTGCTCGTTCGCCGACAGCCGCGAGTTCAGCGGCACGCGCACGAGGCGGGCCTTGGCGCAGGCGAAGTCGATCGCCATGCTGTAGAGCGAGTTGTTGAGCAGCAACCCGATGCGGCCGCCGACGGCAAGGCCTTCGCCCGCGATCAGCGCATGGGCGAACTGGTTGGACAGCTTGTCCACCTCGGTGAAGGTCAGCTGCTGGTCGCCGAACAGCACGGCCGGGCGCGGCCCATGATACAGCGCGCCCCGGCGGATCATCTCCGTCATCAACACGATCGTCCCTCCCGATGTTGTGATCGGCCGTGATGCCCGGCCGCTTTTGATTGCGGCGGATGTTAACGCCCGTTAACATCGAGTCAATCGCCAACATGAGGCCGCCTTGCGCCGCACCGAACAAATCCTGCATGTCGCCTCCCGGCTGTTTTCCGAGCGCGGCTTCCACGCGGTGTCGATCGACGACATCGGGCAGGCCGCCGGGATCAGCGGGCCGGCGCTGTACCGGCATTTCGCCAACAAGGTCGAGATCTTCAGAGGGGTATGCGACCTCACCCTCGACCGCCTCGCCGAGCTGGTCGGCCCGCCGGCGCAGACGCCGGAGCACGAGCTCGCCGCGCTGGTGCGAGGGCAGACACAACTGTCATTGCGCCATCCCGAACTCGCCTGCGTGTTCGAGATCGAGCGCGCGCTGCCCGACGACCTACGCCGGCATTTCCGCCAGCGCCAGCGCAACCATGCGCGGCGCTGGGTCGCAGCCATGCGTGCGCTGGCGCCCGAGCGTAGCGAGGCGGACATCGCCCTCGCCGTCTATGCCGCCATCGGGCTCTTGATCTCCGCGCCGCGCATGCCGCGCGAAGTGCTGCGCCGCGACGATCTCGACGCGCACCTCATGGCGACCGCCTACCGGGTGCTGGAGCTGGCGCCGACGCGACATGGCGCCGTCACACGGCACGAGCTCGCTCTGCAGTAGAATTCTACTCCTGCGTGGCCTATCGTTACGGCCATCTGTTCCCGAAGCAGGAGACGATCATGAGCTGGCAACCTTCCGCCGACCCGATCCTCGGCGACCCGCAATCCTGCGACGCGCTGGAACTCGTGGTGGTGCCGCGGGTGCGCGATCTCGGCGACGGTTTTGCCGTGCGCCGCGCGCTGCCGCACGGCAAACGCCAGATGGTCGGCCCCTTCATCTTCTTCGACCATTTCGGGCCGGTGCAGTATCTCGCCGGCAAGGGCATGGACGTGCGGCCGCATCCGCATATCGGGCTCGCCACCGTCACCTACCTGTTCGACGGCCATATCATGCACCGCGACAGCGAGGGCAACGTCCAGGAGATCATGCCCGGCGCCATGAACCTGATGACCGCGGGCCGCGGCATCGCCCATTCCGAGCGCACGCCGGACGTGCAGCGCGCGGTCGGCCAGAAGATGCTGGGCCTGCAGAGCTGGATCGCGCTGCCGGCCGGGCGCGAGGAGATCGACCCGACCTTCCAGCATTTCGACGCCACGCGTCTGCCGGTGGTCAAGGACACCGGGCTCAGCGCCCGCATCATCGCCGGCTCCGCCTTCGGCGCCACCTCGCCGGTGGAGATGATCTCGCCCTGGTTCTATGTCGAGGTGACGCTCGACACCGGCGTCGCCGCGCCGCTCGACGCCGACCACGAGGAGCGCGCGATCTACCTCGTCGACGGCGAGGTGCAGATCGCGTCCGACATCTTCGAGGGCCCGCGCCTCCTCGTGTTCCGCCCCGGTGACCGCATCACCGTGCGCGCGCTGAAGCCGACACGGATGATGTTCCTCGGCGGCACCGCGCTCGAGGGCCCGCGCCACATCTGGTGGAACTTCGTTTCCTCCAGCAAGGAGCGCATCGAGCAGGCCAAAGAGGACTGGAAGACGGGCCGCTTCGCCCACGTGCCGCAGGAACACGAATTCATTCCGCTGCCGGAGTGAGCCACATGCGCTTCCCCCCATCCTAAGAGCCTGACTAAAAAAGCAGCTATCGACCCAAATGTTTGTCGTCGCCGGGCTTGTCCCGGCGACCCCGGCAAGGAAGGCACTGCGCCCCTAAGCGGGGTGGCCGGGACAAGCCCGGCCACGACAGTGAAATATGGAACGCGCCGCCCCTTCACAAAGGCCGAACGCCTTTTCCAGCCAGGCCTGAGGAGCAGGCGCAGCCTGCGTCTCGAAGGATGAGGCCCCGGTGCCCGACGACTTCCGAGCACCTTGGCCTCATGGTTCGAGACGCGGTCCTGCGGACCGCTCCTCACCATGAGGGTTTGAATCTCGGAACGCGCCGCAACCACCGCGTCATTGCCGGGCTCGACCCGGCAATCCAGCTTGCTTGCTGTAGGGCGACAACTCCTGAAGCTGGATCCATAGCAATTCGGCTATGCCGAATTGCGTCCTAGAATGACCCAAGTCGGAAACATCCGACTTGGGTTGTCACGACGATTCGCGTCGGCCCGGTGATGACGCTGAGAGCGCCGACGCGCCGGGTATCAATTGGTCCTGTAGCCAACAAAGAAGCCGCGCATCGCTGCGCGGCTTTTGTCTTGAAACGACGGCAGCTCAGATGCCGGCCATCATGATGTACTTGATCTCGACATACTCCTCGATGCCGTGGTGCGAGCCTTCGCGTCCCAGCCCGGATTCCTTGACGCCGCCGAACGGCGCCACTTCCGTGGTGATGAGGCCGGTGTTGACGCCGACCATGCCGGACTCCAGCGCCTCCGCGACGCGCCAGACGCGGCCGAGATCGCGGGAGTAGAAGTACGAGGCGAGGCCGAACGGCGAGGCGTTGGCCATGCCCACCACCTCCGTCTCGTCCTTGAAGCGGTAGACCGGCGCGAGCGGGCCGAAGGTTTCCTCGCGCGTCACCAGCGCATCCACCGGCACGTTGGCGAGCACGGTGGGCTCGAAGAAGGTGCCGCCGAGCGCAGAGCGCTTGCCGCCGGTGATCACCTTGGCGCCGTGCGAGACCGCATCGGCGATGTGCTCCTCGACCTTTTTCACCGCGGCGCCGTTGATCAGTGGGCCCTGCACCACGCCGTCCTGCGTGCCGTCGCCGAGCTTCATCGCCGCGACCCTGGCGGCGAGCTTCTCGACGAAGGCGTCATAAACCTTGTCCTGGGCGTAGAGGCGGTTGGCGCAGACGCAGGTCTGGCCCATGTTGCGGAACTTGGAGATGATGGCGCCCTCGACGGCGGCGTCGAGATCGGCGTCGTCGAACACGATGAACGGCGCGTTGCCGCCGAGCTCGAGGCCGAGCTTCTTCACCCCCACCGCCGCCTGGCGGTAGAGGATCTTGCCGACCTCGGTCGAGCCGGTGAAGCCGACCACCCGCACGGCCGGATGCTCGCACAGCACCTTGCCGATGGCCGCGGAATCGCCGGTGAGCACGTTGAACACGCCCTTGGGGAGGCCGGCTCTCTCGGCCAGCACAGCGAGCGCCAGCGCGGTCAGCGGCGTCTCGGTGGCGGGCTTGAGCACCACGGTGCAGCCCGCGGCAAGCGCCGGCGACACCTTGCGGGTGATCATCGAGCACGGGAAGTTCCACGGCGTGATGGCGCCGGCGACGCCGATCGGCTGGCGAATGGCGAGGAGCCGCGCATCGCCGCGCGGCGACGGAATGGTCTCGCCATAGATCCGCCGCGCCTCCTCGGCGAAGAACTCGACATAGGCGCCGCCGATGTCGATCTCGCCGCGCGCCTCGGCCAGCGGCTTGCCCTGCTCGGAGGTCAGGATCAGCGCCAGATCCTCGCGGTTGGCAGCGATCAGCTCGAACCATTTGCGCAACAGCACCGCGCGCTCCTTGGCCGTAGTTTTCGACCAGGTCTTGAACGCGCGCTCGGCAGCTTCCACCGCCTCGGTCGCCTCGTTGGCGCCGAGCCGCGGTACGCTGACAATGGTGGCGCCGGTGGCCGGGTTCTCGACCTTCACCGACGGTGTGCCGACCCAGGCGCCGTCGATCAGGCAGCGGTCGCGCAGCAGCGAGGGATCCTTCAGGCGATCATGGAGCGAAGCGGCTGGGGACGCGACGGCGGCGGAGGAAGCGGGTGTCATGGACAGGAT
Source organism: Pseudomonadota bacterium (assembly GCA_040756765.1). Classification (GTDB taxonomy): domain Bacteria; phylum Pseudomonadota; class Alphaproteobacteria; order Rhizobiales; family Xanthobacteraceae; genus Bradyrhizobium_A. Next base: position 144,446 of record JBFLYG010000013.1, read on the forward strand.
CTCCTACGGGAACTGATGGCCGCGGCCATGACGAACATCCGCCAGCAACGGCAGGTCATCGGGGTCGGCCACGGCCGGGAGGTTCGCGCCGGCCGCGCCCGGATGTCAATCATACCCGCGGCACATTCCGGTGATCCGAAAGGCTGGCGACGGACACCTGTTCACGCATGGTCAAGGCCGCCGCGCGCCCGTTCCATCCTGCTGCGCCGCCAGCACAATCGATCCGGATGGAGGCCCTCAGCCATTCATGACGGTCCTGCGACACCGTGACCGGGTGCCGCAGGACCGTCATGCGCGGGTCAGCCATCGCAGCGACATGACGCAGCGGCCTTGCCGTTCGCACGGCGCGGGCTCAAGATTGCGCGCCTCAACAACAAACAACGATGGAGGAAACGCCCCATGAGCCAATCCGCGAACATCGATCAGGTCCTGCGCCGCGCCGCCGAGTCCGGCGACGTGCCCGGCGTGGTCGCGACCGCCGGCACCAGCAGCGGCGTGATCTACGACGGCGCGTTCGGCAAGCGCGACCTGGCGAAGCCGCAGCCGATGACCACCGACAGCGTGTTCTGGATCGCGTCGATGACCAAGGCGATCACCTCCGCCGCGGCGATGCAGCTCGTCGAGCAGGGCAAGCTGGCGCTCGACGGCCCCATCGGCGCCGTGCTGCCCGACCTCGCGCAACCGCAGGTGCTGGAAGGCTTTGCCGCCGACGGCACGCCGAAGCTGCGGCCGGCGAAAGGCCCCATCACCCTGCGCCAGCTCATGACCCACACCGCCGGCTTCTGCTACGAGATCTGGAACGGGCAGATGGCGATCTACCAGGAGAAGACCGGCACGCCCAGCGTCACCACCTGCAAGAATGCCGCGCTGAGGACGCCGATCATGGCCGACCCCGGCACGCGCTGGGAATACGGCACTAACATCGATTTCGTCGGCAAGGCGGTGGAGGCGGCGAGCGGCCAGAAGCTCGACGCGTACCTGCGCGACCATATGTTCGCGCCGCTCGGCATGACCGACACCGCGTTCAAGATCAGCGCTGCGATGCGCGAGCGCCTCGTCGGCATGCATGCCCGCACGCCGGACGGCCTCGTGCCGATCCCGTTCGAGCTGGAGCAGGACCCGGAATTCCACATGGGTGGCGGCGGCCTCTACGGCACCGCGCGCGACTACCTCGCCTTCGCCCGCATGATCCTCAACAAGGGCCGCGCCAACGGCCACCAGGTGCTGAAACCCGAAACGGTCGCGCTGATGGGCGAGAACAGCATCGGCGATCTCGAGGTGACGAAAATGACGACGGCGGCGCCGCCGCTCAGCAATGATGTCGACCTCTATCCCGGCATGTCGAAGAAGTGGGGCCTGAGCTTCCTGATCAACACCGCCAAGACGCCGGAAGGTCGCAGCCCCGGCAGCCTCGCCTGGGCGGGCCTCGCCAATACCTACTACTGGATCGACCCCGAGCGCGATGTCGCCGGCGTCATCCTGATGCAGCTGCTGCCGTTCGCCGACGCCAAGTGCCTGGAGACGTTCGCGGGCTTCGAGCGCGGTGTCTACGACAACCTCGGCGGCAGCCAGCGCGCGGCGTGAGCCAGACGCCCGGCAAGCGCCGCTTCTCGCCGAGGTGAGAAGCGGCGGCGTGCCCACACGCGCGGCGCGCATGATCGAGGCGCGATGGACATCCGGCGGACCCGACGGCTAATCTCGTGGCGCATTCAATGACACAGCGGCGAGAGCGGATGGTCGAGGCGGTGATCTGGGATTTCGGCGGGGTGATGACGACCTCGCCGTTCGAGGCGTTTGCGCGGTTCGAGGCCGAGCGCGGCCTGCCCCGCGACATCATCCGGCGCACCAATGCGGCCAATCACCTGGAGAACGCCTGGGCGAAGTTCGAGCGTGCCGAGGTCGATCTTGCCACCTTCGATGCGCTGTTCGCGGCGGAATCGCGCGCGCTCGGCGCCGAGGTGCGCGGCGCCGACGTGCTGCCGCTGCTGTCGGGCGACCTGCGGCCGGAGATGATCGAGGCGCTGCGCCGGGTGAAGGCCCACTGCAAGACCGGGTGCATCACCAACAACCTGCCCGCCAACAGCATCGGCAGCAGGAGCGGCCGCTCACTCTATGTCGCCGAAGTGATGGTGCTGTTCGACCATGTCATCGAATCGGCCAAGATCGGCCTGCGCAAGCCCGACCCGCGCATCTACCGCATGATGGTCGAGGCGCTGCATGTCGATCCGGCGCGGTGCGTCTACCTCGACGATCTCGGCGTCAACCTGAAGCCGGCGCGCGAGATGGGCATGACCACCATCAAGGTGCTGAATGCGCCGCAGGCGATCGCGGAGCTGGAAGCCGCGACAGGGCTGGCGCTCAAGGGAGGATCTCAGTAGGGCGGAGGCTTGCGGGCGCGCTGCGCCTTGGCCGCCTCGGTCCACCACGCGAGGTCGTCGGCGAAGCGGGGGAATGCACGATCAAGAAACGCGCCGGCCGTGCCGGCCGGCTTGCCATCGGCGGTGAGCGCCTCGGCGATCGGCCCGACCGCAAGCGTGCTCGAAATGACGACCATGCCCATCTCGGACAGCGTGCCGTGCCACATCATGCCGGCCCGCGCACCGGCGAAGCGGCCGGCCGAATAGCTGGCGATGGCGGCGGGGCGCCAGAACCATTCCTCCAGGAAATGATCGGTCAGGTTCTTGAGCCCGGGCTGCATGCCCCAGTTGTATTCTCCGGTCACGAAAACGAAGGCATCGGCAGTGCGAATCTTGTCCGCGAGCGCTTCCAGCGCCGGCGGAGCGGGGCCCGGGGCATACTCCTTGTACATCCTGTCGAGCAGCGGCAGCCCGATCGCCTTGGCATCGACGAGCTCGGCATCCGTACCGCGTCCGCGCAGGCCGGCGACGATGTAGTCGGCGAGGCGAATGCCCATCCGGTCGGCGCGATAGGAACCATAAACGACGAGAATGCGATCGGCCATGCGCCCGCCCTCCGCTCAAGCACGGCGGATCGACCGTGCATGATGGATGCTACGCCATTGCCGCGGACTCGTCGAACCCGCCGGTCGGAGGATTTCCGCCGCGGCGAGCGCGGCGTTGACGACAGCCTCGACAGCGGCCAACGCGCGGCATAGCGCGTTCCACAGGGCGGCCTCTCCCCTCATGGTGAGGAGCGGCCGCGCAGGCAAGTATACGCAGCCTGCGCAAATTTGGCTGCGGCCGCGTCTCGAACCATGAGGCCGATGCGCATCGGCTCGCGGACCTCATCCTTCGAGACGCCCGCTAACGCGGGCTCCTCAGGATGAGGAGACAAGCCGAGCGCGCCGAAGATTGTCCCTCGCGCTATTTCTGAGCCGCCGGGGCGACGACCGGCTTGGCATCGCCGAACATCGCGGGATCAATGGTCAACTGGAAGCGCTTGAAGCGCCAGCCGTGCGCCGTCCGCCGCACGATGCAGTCGCCGCCGGCGGTCGCGATCGCGACCGGGCCTGTCGCGATGTTCTCCTTGAGGATGTAGAAGCGATAGCGCGCCCCCTCCTCGTGAGGCTCGACGAGCTGATTGGTGAGGAAATGACGCACGCCATCCTCCTTGCCGGCCGCAATGTGGCGGGTGATGAACTCTTCCACGGCCGCGGGCCCGACGAATTCGCCGTAGGGGGCGACGAACACGCCGTCATCGGCAAAGCCCGCGGCAAAGCCGGCCGCATCCTCGCTGTCGAGCCCGATATAGGTGCGCGCGGCGAGCTCGTGGATTGCAATCTTGTCGTCGGTGGTGATGGTCATCGATGGTCTCCTTGGTTGACAGGGGAGGACTCAGGCGGACGCGATGTGCCGCCGCAGCAGATCGTTGAAGGGCGCGCCGACCTTCTGGACGGCATGTCCAGCACCCGGCAGGCAATGGCATTCGACGCCAAGCAGGTCCGCGAGCCGCTGGCTGATGCCGTCGAACGCCTCGCTCCAGCCGCCGGTGACGACGAGCTTGGGAAAGGAAGCGTCGGCCACGGCGCCGATCGGCACATCGACGCGCCAGGGGCGTTCCGTCACGAGGTTGACGGCTGCGGCCGCGACCGGCGGCGGCAACGGATCAGGCAGCGGCATGTTCATTTCGAGCGCCGCCACGAAGCCGACGACAAAGGCGTGCAGTTCCTTGGGATCGGCGAGCTTCCAGTGCGCCTTCAACGCATCCGATACGCGGCGCACCGCCGGCACGTCGCAGGCGAGCGCGAACGCCGGCGGCTCGATCACCGTCAGCGAGCGCACGAGATCCGGCCGGCGCCCCGCCGCATTCATGGCGACGATACCGCCCATCGACGTGCCGACGAGATGCGCGCCGCTGCCCAGCAGTTCGATCACGTCCTCCGCATCGCGCAGCACGTCGACCGCGGCAATGCGCGGCGTGTCGCCATAGCCGCGGCGGGTCATAACAGACAGCGCAAAGGTGTCCCCGAGCACTCTCTGTTCGCCGAAAGCCGCCGCTCCGACACCCAGACTGCCATGGACCAAGACGATCCGCTTATCGCCACCGCCCCAGTCTTCAACCGCATAGGACATCAACATCTCCTCTTGTCTTTCGCGTGTATCCAGTCGCAGACGCGGCGACGCCTGCGGAATGCCGTGTGGAGTGGCCGAGAGCACGTGCCCCGATCGTCGCAGCCGACGGATCTCGGGAGGCGCCGACTGCGATGCAGCTATTTGCGAAACATCGGGCGCGTGGGCGCGGCACCCGCATCGTCGGGCGCCCACAGCCGGTAGCTCAGGCTGGCGAACAGCGTGAAGCCCCTGGCGACAGCCGCGCTGTCGGCGCCGAACCGCGGCGTTCCGCCGGACGCGCGTGCCGAGACGTCCTGCGTGGCCCAGACGTTCAGCGAGGCCGGGCCGAAATTGTAGCCTACCAGCGCACCGGCGGCCCAGATGTCGTAGCGATTGACATTGATTGCCCCGGCATAGAACGCACTCGACTGGTCGCCGGTCACCTGGCCCACGTAGTAGGCGACCGGACCGAATGTCCAGTTGCCGATCGTCTTCGTCGCGGTGAATTCGGCGTGCAGCACATTGCCGCTGGTGTAGCCCGTCACCGAGCTTGCCGTATTGATCTCTTCAAAGACGTTGGCGGTGAGATTCCAGCCGTCCTTGAAGTACGAGATCACGACATTGGGCTGGAATGTCCACCACGGCGCGCCGACATTGCCGAGTCCATTCGGCCCCGAGGTCGAGCCCGTCGGCATCCACATGCCAAAACCCGCCTTGACGAAGAAGCCGCTGTCACCGAGCTTCCAGCTCAGCTCGACCGGCGCCAGGAAGGTGTTGTGCATCCCCGCCGGATTGACGTTCACCGGCGCGCCGACGTCGACCATCATGAACGGCTGTACGATGACCGCATCATATGTCGCGCCCAGCACTATCCAGCCAGGCACCCACAACAGCCCTGCGGCACCGGCAGCGATATGGACCGAGGCCTTGTCACCTCCGCCGGCACCAGGCGCTCCCGGGCCGACCAGCGAGCCCGAATAGGTCAGCGCCTGATCGAACATGTAAAGGCCGGCCGGCGGCGTGGCCGCGGCATTGCCGAGCACGAGGCCTGGCTTCTGCGCCGAGCCGATATAGCCGGCCTCGAATGCCACAGCCGGTCGGGCGACCGCAGCAAGCCCCATGATCAGCGTGGCAGCAAAAATCCGTTGCGATAGCATGTCCCCTCCGGTCTCTCGCCTCTGCTCTGTTCGCCACACAGCGACGGCAGATTTCGTGGGACCGATAGTCAGGAGGGCGGCAGGGAGACGCTAGCGGACACGCGAAGGCCGCTATCGGAATCGTGCAATTTTGAGCGAGCTTGTCGGCGTCACGAGCGCCGCTTGGCGAGCACGGCCGACGGCTTTTCGCCGAACCTGTCCTTGAACTGCGCCGCGAACTCACCGAGATGGAAGAACCCCCACTGCAGCGCGACGTCGGTGACCGCGACGCTGCCGGGCTCGGCCGACGACAGCGCGGCATGGACACGATCGAGCCGCTCCGCGCGGAGCCACCGCCCGGGCGAGAGCCCGAGGTCGCGCTGGAATCCGGCCTGGAGGCTGCGCAGGCTCATGCCGCAATGTCGCGCGACATCGCCGAGGCGCATCGTTTCGCCGATGTGCTCACGCATGTAGTCCATGGCGCGACGCACCTGCGGCGTCGGAGCAGGGCTCGCGGCTGCAGCGATCGCGGCGCTGAAGTTGTTCGGCTGCGCCACGAGCAAGGACTCGATGATCAGCTCCTCGAGCCGCACGAACATCTTCGGGTGCGCCAGCGCGCCGGCAAACGTCGACAGGCTGGCCGCTGCTTCGAGAAGCTTGTGCCAGAACGCCGGAATATCGCGAAGCTGCAGATCGAAATGCACCGGCGCGGCTTTTTCCGCACCCAGCAGGCTGGCGCAGGCCACCTCGACCCGCCGGCGATCGAGGCGCAGGAGGATCTGGTCGAAGCTACCGTCGATATCGAGCTGGAATTCCTGATACGGCCCGACGATCGTGCCGCGGCCCGGCTTCAGGTCGGCGGTCACGGCACCGTAGCGAAAGCGCGCGCCTCCCTGCAGCGGCAGGGTGACAAGGAAATTGCCTTCCTGCGGCATGCTCGGCACCACCGTGACGTCGCGGCCATATCGCAGCCGGCTGAGCGACAGTGGTCCGATCGGCAGATGATGCAAACGCGCGGCGAGCTTCCCGCGCCGTTCCCGGATGAACATGTCATGCGGGCGAAGGGCCCTGCTGCAGCCGTCGACGACCTCATCGAGGTCACCGCTCGCAAGAACCAGATGACGCGGGCCAAACAGCTGGTCGGCGATGAACGTCGCGGACGCTGTCATTGCCGTCTGTCTCCGATCGGCCGCATCACTGCGGTTGTCATGGCGCCACCGTGAACATCGGCTTGCTCGTCAAGGATGTTGCAAAGACATGCGGCAAGCCGGACCGCCGTTGTCGGCGAGATCGAAGCGGCCTGCCGCGAACAGCCCATCTTGGCCGCGCCGCGCGCAACAGCGCAAGCCCCGCCGCGCCATTGCTCCGCGCCGCACTGATGGCGCTGCCCGAACGGCTAAAACGCTTGAAAGCAATGAGGCTTAGATCCGACGCGGAATTCCTTGCGGCCGCGCCTGCGCACCACCGGGACGTTGCATATGGCTCACAGCACACGCCGGTGACGCGGCGGCGATACGCGTCTCACTCCAGGCCAGGGCACATCCGCTTGCGGGCCTCATGCTTTGAGACGCCCGCTAACGCGGGCGCCTCAGAGTCTGACTGAAAATGCAAGCATCGTCCCAAATGTTTGTCGTCGCCGGGCTTGTCCCGGCGACCCCCGCAAGGAAGGCACTGCGCCCCTAAGCGGGGTGGCCGGGACAAGCCCGGCCACGACAGAGAAATACGGAACGGGCCGCCCCTTCACGAAGGCCGAATGCCTTTTCCAGCCAGACTCTCAGGATGAGGAGATAAGCCGAGCCCGCCGCTCAGACCGGCAGGCCGTGCTTCTGCGCCAGCTCCTTCAGCGATGCCTGCGGACGGGCGCCGATGTGCTGGATGATCTCCGCTGCGGCGAGCGCGCCGAGGCGGCCGGCCTGCTCGTGGCTGGCGCCGCGCACCAGGCCGAACAGGAAGCCCGCCGCGAACAGATCACCGGCACCGGTGGTGTCGACCACCTTGTCGACCGGGAACGCGGGCACCGCGGTGACCTTGTCCTTGGTCACCACCACGCAGCCCTTCTCGCTGCGCGTCACCACTGCGAACGCTGCATCCTTGCGCAGCTGCGCCAGCGCGGCGTCGACATCGGTCGACTGGTAGAGCGACAGCAGCTCGGCCTCGTTGGCGAACACGAGGTCGACCGTCGAGCCGCGCATCAGATCAAGGAATTCGTCGCGGTAACGATGGACGCAGAACGCATCCGACAACGTCAGCGCCACGGTGCGACCGGCGTCGTGGGCGATCTTCGATGCCTTGACGAAAGCGTTCTTGGCATCCGCCGGATCCCACAGATAGCCTTCGAGATAGGTGATGGACGCCGCCGCGATCTGCGCGGGATCGATGTCGTCCGGCCGCAGGTTCTGCGCCGCGCCGAGATAGGTGTTCATGGTCCGCTCGCCGTCGGGCGTGACCAGGATGTAGGAGCAGCCGGTCGCCGGGCCGTCGGCCGCCACCGGCGTGGTGAACGCAACGTTGGCGGCGCGAATGTCGTGGCTGTACATGCGGCCGATCTGGTCGTCCTTGACCTTGCCGACATAGGCCGCCCGCGCGCCGAACGCGGCAACGCCGGTGATGGTGTTGGCCGCCGAGCCGCCGGAGACCTCGGTCGCCGGGCCCATGGCGCTGTAGATCGCCGCCGCCTGTGCCTCGTCGATCAGCGCCATCGACCCCTTGGCCATGCCATGGCGGGTCAGGAAGGCGTCGTCGGTGCGCACCAGAATATCGAAGATGGCATTGCCGATGCCGAGAACATCGTATTTCGCAGTCGTCATCGACATCGCTCCGCTCGCGGGGCCCGGCCCGCCTTGTGATCACGGCGCACGGAAGGTCCGTGCAAACCGGGCCGACCTATCACGTCCCCGCCGCCGCCAGCAAGGGCGGCGGGCGCGGCCGGCGGCAACGGGCCGGCAACCCTGTTCGGCGAAAGCTCCCCTGAAATCAGGGATTTGGCCACCGCCCCCTTGCGCGGGATAGACGGCCGGGCGAATGCTCGGACATTGCACGTGCTTGGAGACGGGCCCCGCCCGCTGGACCACCGCCATGATTCGCCACGTCGTCACGGTCTCATCGGGAACGCTGACTTCGCGCCTTCTCGGCTTCGTGCGCGATTCCCTGATCGCGGCGCTGTTCGGCGCCGGCCCGATCGCCGACGCGTTCCTCGTGGCCTTCCAGTTCATCAATGTCACGCGGCGGCTGCTCGCCGAAGGCGCTCTCAACGCGGCGCTGGTGCCGGGCTATCTGCGCGCGCGCGAGGCCGGCGGGCCGGTGGCGGCCGCAGCGTTCGCCGGCCGCGTGATGGGCACGATGAGCGTGATCCTGATTGCGATCGCCGCACTGCTCGCGCTGCTGATGCCGCAGGTGATGAACTTCCTCGCCCCGGGTTTCGTCGCCGGCACGCTCGACCGCGCGGTGACCGCCGCCCGCCTGATGCTGCCCTACTTCGCGTTCGTCGGGCCGGTGACCGTGATGATGGGCGTGCTCAATGCCGAGCATCGTTTCCTGCTCAGCGCATTCTCGCCGCTGTTGTTCAACATCACGCTGATCGGCGTCACGTTGGTGCTGATGCTGCGGCACGCGGATCCGGCGTTCGCCGCGACCGTGATGGCGGCAACCGTCGGCCTCGCCGGGCTGCTGCAGGCGCTGGTGCTGATCCAGCGCCGCCGCCACCGCGAAGGCCTCGCCCATCCGATCCGTGTCGCCTTCGATGCGGAGATGCGTGGCTTCCTGCGCAAGGCCGTGCCCGGCATGTTCGCCAATGCGGGGCCGCAGTTCCTGATCGTCGCCGGCGCGATCCTGGCCTCTGCCTCGCCCGCGGCGGTGTCGTGGCTGTATTTCGCCAACCGCCTGATCGAGCTGCCGCTCGGCGTCGTCGGCGTCGCCATGGGCACCGTGCTGGTGCCGTCGCTGACCCGCGCCGTCCATGACGGCAACCGCCCGGAGCTGGTCAAGACCGAATCGCGCGGGGTCGAGTTCGCCGTCGGCCTCGTGTTGCCGGCGACGCTGGGGCTGATGGTGCTGTCGGAGATGATCGTGCGGGTGCTGTTCGAGCATGGCGCTTTCACCGCCGCGGACACCCGCGCCACCGCGCAAGCGCTGACGGTGCTGGCGCTGGGGTTGCCGGCGCATGTGCTGGTCAAAGCATTGTCGCCGGCGTTCTTCGCCCGCGAAGACACGGCAACGCCGCTGTGGGCGACGCTGACCGGTCTCGCCGCCGCGGTGATCACCGGCCTTGTGCTCGGCCCGCGCTTCAGCGCCAACGGCGTCGCTGTCAGCATCGCGCTCGGCGCCTGGTGCTGTGCCGGCGTGCTGCTGTGGCGCGGCGCCAGCGCCTTCGGCCTGTCGCTCGACGACGCCGCACGGCGGCGGCTGCCGCGGATCGCCGGCGCCGCCCTGATCATGGGCGCGGTGCTGTGGCTCGCCGAAGCGTTCGTGGCGCCGGTGACCGCGGACGCCCATTTCACCGCCCAGCTCACCATTCTCGGCGGGCTGGTGGCGGTTGGGCTCGCGCTCTACGGGCTGCTGCTGGAGCTGTTCGGCATCGTCAGCTGGAGCCAGGCGATCGACGACTTGCGCGCGTGAGGCGCGCGTGGCAAGGGACGCCTCTAGCGCCGCCGGATGCGGCGCACCAGGCGTGGGGCCAGCACCTTATCTCCTTACGAACGACGGCCAGGAACGAAACAATGACGGCAAAACAACTGGTGTTCTCCGGCGTGCAGCCGACCGGCAACCTGCACCTCGGCAACTACCTCGGCGCCATCGTCAATTTCGTCAAGCTGCAGCAGACCCACGAGTGCATCTACTGCGTCGTGGACATGCACGCCATCACCGTGTGGCAGGACCCGGCCGAGCTGACCAAGGCGACGCGCGAGGTCGCCGCCGCCTTCATCGCCGCGGGCATCGACCCCAAGGCCCACATCATCTTCAACCAGAGCCAGGTCTCCGGCCACGCCGAGCTCGCCTGGGTGTTCAACTGCGTCGCCCGCCTCGGCTGGCTCAACCGCATGACCCAGTTCAAGGAGAAGGCCGGCAAGGACCGCGAGAACGCCTCCGTCGGCCTCTACGCCTATCCCAACCTGATGGCGGCGGACATCCTGGTGTACCGCGCCACCCATGTGCCGGTGGGCGAGGACCAGAAGCAGCATCTCGAGCTGGCGCGCGACATCGCACAGAAGTTCAACAACGACTTCGGTGACCAGATCCGCCAGCACGGCGTTGCCGACGGCCTGTTCTTCCCGCAGCCCGAGCCGCTGATCACCGGCCCGGCGACGCGGGTGATGAGCCTGCGCGACGGCACCAAGAAGATGTCGAAATCCGATCCGTCGGACTACTCGCGCATCAACCTCAGCGACGACGCCGACGCCATCGCGCAGAAGGTGCGCAAGGCCAAGACCGATCCGGAGCCGCTGCCGACCGAGGAGAAGGGGCTGGAGCACCGCCCCGAGGCCGACAACCTCGTCGGCATCTATGCCGCGCTGTCCGGCCGGCCCAAGCCCGACATCCTGCAGGAGTTCGGCGGCGGCCAGTTCTCGAGCTTCAAGTCGAACCTCGTCGATCTCGCCGTCGAAAAGCTTGGCCCGATCGGCGCCGAGATGAAGCGGCTGACCGGCGATACCGCCTATATCGACAGCATCCTGTCCGACGGCGCCGACCGCGCCCGGGTGCTCGCCGACCAGACCATGAACGCGGTCAAGGACATCGTCGGCTTCATCCGCAAGAAGTAAGACACCTGCGCGAAGGGGGCTTGCGCGACGGCGCGGCTGACGCGAAGGTCGATGCCGCCGGCTGCGCCGGCGGACCGCATCGAGGCTTGGAGGCCAGAGGCTTGCATGACCACGCAGCAGCGCCGCGCCTACGAATCCGGCCACGCCCCGAAATGCCTGGTGATCGTGGACGACACCGCGGAGGCCGATCACGCCGTGCACTACGCCAGCCGCTGGGCGCAACGCGTCGGCGGCGGCGTGGTGATGCTGCGGGTGATCGAGACTGAGGACCACAACCAGCAATGGCTCGGGGTGGCCAACATCATGCGCGCGGAAGCGCATGAGGAGGCCAACGCCGCGCTCGACCGCGCCGCCGGCCGCGCCATCGGCCTGGCGGGCATCACGCCGGCACGGGTGATCCGCGAGGGCAATGCCAGCGAGCAGATCCGCGACGTGATCGCGACCGATGCCGACATCATCCTGCTGGTGCTCGCCGCCAGCACCGGCGTCGAGGGGCCGGGCCCGATCATCAGCGCGATCACCGCCAGCGCCGGTGCGTTCCCGATCCCGATGACCGTGGTTCCCGGCGGCCTGAGCGACGCCGAAATCGACGCGCTGTGCTGACGGCACGCCCCCACACCCCCGGAAATACCGCCAAACCCTTGATCCCGCTGCCAAAGAGGCTATCTGAAGGGAATGGAGCCGCCTGCGCGCCTGCCATGCCGGCCCCTCATTTCCGGGCGCCGCGATCGGCGCTAAGGTGGCCGCCTTATCGAACCACCCCTGGGCCGCGCCGGCCTTGAACCGGCGACGCGCCGGAGACCGCAATGTTCATCCAGACCGAAGCGACCCCGAATCCCTCGACCCTCAAGTTCCTGCCCGGCCGCCATGTGCTCGGCGACGGCACCATGGAGTTCCGCGACCGCAGCGAGGCGACGCGCTCCCCGCTGGCCGAGCGTCTGTTCGCCGTGCCCGGCGTGACCGGCGTGTTCTATGGCTCGGATTTCGTCACCGTGACCAAGGACGACAGCGACTGGCAGCATCTCAAGCCGGCGGTGCTCGGCGCCATCATGGAGCACTACATGTCCGGCGAGCCGCTGCTCAGCGACGGCGCGCACGAAGCCGGTGCGGACGAGTTTTTCGACGAAGCCGACGCCGAGACCGTCGACATCATCAAGGAGCTGATCGAGACCCGGGTGCGCCCGGCGGTCGCCAACGACGGCGGCGACATCACCTTCCGCGGCTTCAAGGACGGCATCGTCTATCTCGACATGAAGGGCTCGTGCGCCGGCTGCCCGTCGTCGACAGCGACGCTGCAGCACGGCATCCAGAACCTGTTGCGGCACTTCGTGCCTGATGTCGTCGAAGTGCGCCCGATGGCGTAAGCATCGACAGACCTGCGATTTCGCAAGGGGCAGGCGTGGAAACGCTTGCCCCTTCGCCGTTTGCCGGGCAGGTTGCCGCCGAACGCATCCGCCCCGCTGCTAGTGTGGTGGATTTGACATTCGCTTCAGTATCGCCGCGAGCACTTCGAGCGAATGTCAAATCCAAAACCACACTAGTGTCCCGAATCCGAAGTTCGCACGATTTCTCGGCTAGCTCCTTCGCGAACTTCGGATTCGATAAGGACACTAGCAAGATATAATTCTCTAGTGTCCTGATCGGCTCGCAAGTTCGAAATGAGTTCGCTGCAAATGCTACGAACTTGCGAACCGGGACACTAGAATCTTATATTTGCTAGTGTCCCTATGGTTCTAACATTCGCAAAAGAGCCTGCCGCGATGGGATGCGAATGTTAGAACCGGGACACTCGAGACCATGCTGATTCTCGCCATCGATACCGCGCTCGACGCCTGTGCCGCGGCCGTGCTCGACACCGACGCCAATGCGCTGATCGCGCAGGACTCGCTGCCGATGAAGCGCGGCCACGCAGAAGCGCTGCTGCCGCTGCTCGATCGCGTGATGCAGGCCGCCGCGGTGCCCTTCACCGATCTCGACCGCATCGCGGTGACCACTGGCCCCGGCAGCTTCACCGGCTTGCGCGTCGGGCTGTCGGCGGCGCGCGGCATCGGCCTCGCGGCCGGCAAGCCGGTGGTCGGCGTCACCACGCTGTCGGCGTTCGCCGCAGGACCGGTGAGCGAGAACGGCCCGGCGCCGGTGATCTCGGTGATCGACGCGCGGCACGACCAGGTCTACCTGCAGGTGGTCAGCGGCAGCGGCAGCACGCTGGTGCGCCCGCGCCTCGCCCCGATCACCGAGGCGCTCGAAGCGGCGCAGTTCGGCGCCCCGCGCCTCGTCGGCAACGCCGCGCAGCTGGTCGCCGACCGCTGGCCGGCGGATGCGCCAGCGCCAGTGGAGGTGCTGAACCGTCCAGCGCCGGACATCGCCTGGGTAGCCTGGCTCGGCGCCGCGGTCAGCCCGGACAGCGCGCCGGCGCGGCCCTACTATCTGCGGGCGCCCGACGCCAAGCCGCAGGCCACCGCGCTGCCCACGCTGTAGCGCATCGGTTCCCTTGCCCTGCGGCTTCGTATAAGCCTGCACCAACCTTTCTCGTTCGACCGCCTGCAACCGACACCATGCGCCGCTTTTTCGCCAACCTGTTTGCCTCGAGCCCGCCTGTGGTGGAGGCCGCGCAGCTGGCCGACGCGGCGCGCCTCGGACAGCTGCATGGCGCCTCGTTCCACCGCGGCTGGGGCGCCGGCGAGTTCGAGCAGATGATCCTCGACCGCAACACGCTGACGCACCGGCTGCGCAGGGGACGGCAGATCATCGGCTTCTCGGTGTCGCGCATCGCCCTCGACGAAGCGGAGATCCTGTCGATCGCGATCGCCGCCGAGCAGCGCGGCAAGGGCCTGTCGCGCGACCTGCTGCAGACCCATCTCGGCCACCTCGCCGGCCGTGGCGTGCGCAAGGTGTTCCTCGAGGTGGAGGAAAACAACCAGCCGGCGCGCCGCCTCTACGAGCGGATGGGCTTTCGCATCGTCGGCCGGCGCGAGCGCTATTACCGCGATCCCAGCGGCCAACAATTGAACGCGCTGGTGATGCAGCGCGACTTGTCGTAACCCGCGCCCGGTGGCAAAACAGGCGCAATCACAGGCGCCTGACCACGTATCAGGCCGGTATCCGCCTGCCCGCGCGCGGCGGACCGCGAACGGGAACCAATTCATGACCGCCCTCAAACCGGTAGCTGCCGCTCCGACCGATATCGAAAAGCGCTGCGCGGCGACCGGCATGCGCATGACCGAGCAGCGCCGTGTCATCGCCCGCGTGCTGGCGGAGGCCGTCGATCATCCCGACGTCGAGGAACTGTACCGCCGCTGCGTCGCCATCGACGACAAGATCTCGATCTCGACCGTGTACCGCACCGTGAAGCTGTTCGAGGATGCCGGCATTATCGAGCGCCACGACTTCCGCGAGGGCCGCGCCCGCTACGAGCAGGTGCCCGACAGCCATCACGACCACCTGATCAACCTGCGCGACGGCAAGGTCATCGAGTTCACCTCCGACGAGATCGAGAAGCTGCAGGCCGAGATCGCCCGCAAGCTCGGCTACCGCCTGGTCGACCACCGCCTCGAGCTGTACTGCGTGCCGCTCGACGATACCGATCCGGCCTCCTGACCGGCCGCAACCGCCCCAAAACCTGCTCGAATCGGGCCGGATCGGCCACAACGGCGGCAAAACCGCTCCGGAAGCTGGATTTCGCCGCCTTTTGACGATATCTGAGCGCGGTCCCGCCGGGACGCGCCGGCGGCCGTCCGCCAATGGCCGGCGACGGGGTGGTCCGATCGCAGACCACGGCTTTAAAGAAAACCACTGGAAACAATGTCCGCGCCGCGCAAGCTGCATATCAAGTCATACGGCTGTCAGATGAATGTCTACGATGCACAGCGCATGGTGGACACGCTCGCGCCTGAAGGCTTTGTCGAGACGGCCGACGCGGCCGATGCGGATCTCGTCATCCTCAACACTTGCCATATCCGCGAGAAGGCCTCCGAAAAGGTGTATTCGGAGCTCGGCCGGCTGCGCGAGGCCAAGGACGAGGCCGCGCTGCAGGGACGCAAGGTGACCATCGCGGTCGCCGGCTGCGTCGCGCAAGCGGAGGGCGAGGAGATCATCCGCCGCGCGCCGGTGGTGGACGTGGTGGTGGGCCCGCAGAGCTACCACCATCTGCCGCAACTGCTGGCACGGGCGCGGCAGGATGGCCGCGCGCTCGACACCGAGTTTCCCAGCGACGACAAGTTCGATTTCCTCCCGGCGCCGAAGCCGGCGGCGATCCGCGCCCGCGGCGTGTCGTCGTTCGTCACCGTGCAGGAAGGCTGCGACAAATTCTGCACCTTCTGCGTGGTGCCTTATACGCGCGGCGCGGAGACCTCGCGGCCGGTGGCGCGCATCGTCGACGACGTCATGCGCCTCGCCGACAACGGCGTGCGCGAGATCACGCTGATCGGCCAGAACGTCAACGCCTTCCACGGCGAAGGACCGGACGGCTCGCCGTGGCCGCTCGGCCGGCTGCTGCGGCGCCTCGCCGCCATTCCCGGCATTGCCCGCCTGCGCTACTCAACCAGCCACCCGCGCGACGTCGACGACAGCCTGATCGCGGCCCATCGCGACCTGCCGGAACTGATGCCCTTCGTGCACCTGCCGGTGCAGTCGGGCTCTGACCGGATTCTGGCCGCCATGAACCGCAAGCATACCGCCGATGACTATCGCCGCGTTATCGACCGGTTCCGGTCGGCCAGCGAAGACATTGCTTTTTCTTCGGATTTCATCGTCGGCTTCCCCGGCGAAACAGAGGAAGATTTTCGCGCCACCCTCGCGCTGGTCACACAAATCGGCTACGCTGGCGCTTATTCGTTCAAATATTCGCCGCGGCCGGGAACGCCGGCGGCGGAGATGCAGGAGATGGTTGCGACCGCCGTGATGGACGAGCGTTTGGCGCGGCTACAGGAACTGATCGACAGTCAGCAATCGGCCTTCAACAAGGCTGCGGTCGGCAAGACCGTCGATGTGCTGTTCGAACGGACCGCGCGCAACGAGGGCCAGATCGTCGGCCGCACAGCCTACCTGCAGCCGGCCCATGTCATGGCCTCGCCCGACATCATCGGCCAGATCCTGCCGGTGCGCCTCGACAGCCTGGAGCGCTACAGCCTGCTCGGCACCCTCGCGGCGCCCGCCGCGCCGCCGACAGACGCCCCGATCAACGCCGCAACAAACGGAGCCTGAGCCCTTGCCCAAGAGCGCCTCGGATTCACCCTCCCTCGCCCCTGGCCGCAAGCTCGACCGCGACATTCGGACATCGCCGATCACACCCACCGCAGATATCTCCTCGGAGACCCAGGTCGTCATCGCCTTCGACGACAACCGCGCCGCCTCGGCGCTGGTCGGCCCCTATGGCCAGAACCTCGCGCTGCTCGAGCGCCGCCTCGGCGTCGTCGTCGATTCGCGCGGCAATCACATCACCATCGCCGGCTCACGCGATGCCTGCGACGCGACGCGGCGGGTGCTGGAGACGCTGTACGAGCAGGCGCTGCAGGGCCACGACCTCGCCCAGGGCGACGTCGAGGGCGCGATCCGCGCGGTGATCGCGCAGGGGTCGCTGTTCGACTTCGACCCGAAGATCGCCAAGTCGGCCTTCGAGGAGATCAACCTGCGCAAGCGCCCGGTGCGCGCCCGCACCGCCGCGCAGGACGCCTACATCCGTGCGCTGAAGCGCAACGAGATGGTGTTCGGCATCGGCCCCGCCGGCACCGGCAAGACCTGGCTCGCCGTGGCGCACGCCGCGCAGCTGTTCGAGCGCAAGGAGGTCGACCGCATCATCCTGTCGCGCCCGGCGGTGGAGGCCGGCGAGCGGCTCGGCTTCCTGCCCGGCGACCTGCGCGAGAAGGTCGATCCCTATCTGCGCCCGATCTATGACGCGCTCTACGACCTGATGGACGCACGGGTCGTCGAGCGCGCGCTGCAGAGCGGCGAGATCGAGATCGCCCCGCTCGCCTTCATGCGCGGCCGCACCCTGACCAACGCCGCGATCATCCTCGACGAGGCGCAGAACACCACCTCGATGCAGATGAAGATGTTCCTGACCCGGCTCGGCGAGAACAGCCGCATGATCATCACCGGCGACCCCAGCCAGGTGGACCTGCCGAACGGCCAGCCCTCCGGCCTTGCCGAAGCCTCGCGGCTGCTGGCCGACGTCGAAGGCATCGCGCAGGTGCGTTTCAGCGCGGAAGACGTCATCCGCCACGAGCTGGTGGCGCGGATCGTCGCGGCGTATGAAGGATCGCCCCCGAAGGCCGCGGCGCCGAAGCCTTGAGGCCCGTTCGCCCGCAGCCCAACCGACAGCCATGTCCCGCCCTGCCCCACCCGTCACCGAGATCGTCGTCAGCGCCGACTGCTGGCACGACGTGCACGACCATGAAGCGATCATCAATCGCGCCATCGCCGCCGCCGCGGAAGCGGCCGACGCCGACACCGACAGCGCCGAAATCGCAGTGATGCTGACCGACGACGCCGGCATCCGCACGCTGAACCGCGACTTTCGCGGCATCGACAAGCCGACCAACGTGCTGTCGTTCCCGGCGCCGCCCGCGCCCGGCCACGACGACGATGGCGCGCCGGCGATGCTCGGCGATATCGCCATCGCCTACGAGACGACGCGGCGCGAGGCGGAGGCCGAGCACAAGCCGTTCGACCACCATCTCAGCCACCTGGCGGTGCACGGCTTCCTGCACCTGATCGGCTATGACCACGAGACCGACGACGAGGCCGAAGAGATGGAAGGCCTCGAGCGCGAGATTCTGGCACGGCTCGGCATCGCCGATCCGTACGCCTCGCAAGACGAGGTGACTTAAGTGATCCCGGATCCTTCATCGGGCGGCTCGCCGACGGACTTGAGCGACGCCGCCACCGAAGCGCCGCGCAACCTGCCGGTGCCGGTGCGCGAGGGCGAGGTGCTGCGCCCGACCTCAGAGACCTGGCTGATGCGCGCGCTGCGCACGCTGTTCGGCTGGAAGCCCGGCTCGCTGCGCGCCGACCTGCAGGTGGTGCTCGACGCCTCGACCCCGGACGAGACCAGCTTCAGCGCGGTCGAGCGCACCATGCTG
The DNA here is from genome assembly GCA_040756765.1 of Pseudomonadota bacterium. Classification (GTDB taxonomy): domain Bacteria; phylum Pseudomonadota; class Alphaproteobacteria; order Rhizobiales; family Xanthobacteraceae; genus Bradyrhizobium_A. The sequence continues at coordinate 162,928 of JBFLYG010000013.1, forward strand.
CGCAACATCCTCGGCCTGCGCGAGCGCCGCATCGCCGACGTCATGGTGCCGCGCGCCGACATCGTCGCGGTCAAGCGCGACATCTCGCTCGCCGAGCTGATCGCGGTGTTCGAGAGCGCGGCGCATTCGCGCCTCGTGGTCTACAACGATACGCTCGACGACCCCGAAGGCATCGTCCACATCCGCGACCTGCTGGCCTATATCGCGGCGCGCGCCAAGGTCGATCCGCAGGTCAACGCCAAGCGCAAGAAGCCGTTTCCGGCCGGGCTCGACCTGCGCGCGGTCAACCTCGCCACGCAGCTCGCCGACGCCAACATCGTCCGCAAGCTGCTGTACGTGCCGCCGTCGATGCCGGCGCACGACCTCTTGGCGAAGATGCAGGCGAGCCGCATCCATCTCGCGCTGGTGGTCGACGAGTATGGCGGCACTGACGGCCTCGTGTCGCTCGAGGACATCGTCGAGCAGATCGTCGGCGAGATCGACGACGAGCACGACAGCGACGAGCCGCCGGCGGTGGTACGCCAGCCCGACAACTCCTTCATCGCCGACGCCCGCGCCAGCCTCGAGGACGTCAAGTCGGTGGTCGGCGAGGGCTTCGTCACCGGCGAGGCCGGCGAGGAAGTCGATACGCTCGGCGGCTATCTGGTGGCGCAGGTCGGCCGCCTGCCGGTGCGCGGCGAGATCATCTCCGGTCCCGGCGACTACGAGATCGAGGTGCTGGACGCCGACCCGCGCCGCGTCAAGCGGCTGCGCATCGGCACCCGCAAGGACCGCACGACGCCGCGGCCGCGCGACGCACGACGGCGCGAGGCGGCGGACGCTGCCGCGCGCGCCTCCGACGGGAGCCCGCAACAGCCCCCTGCCGATGGGACCGCATCCTCGTGAATGGACTGGAAAAGCTGCGCAAGACCGCCCTCGCCGTGGTGCTTGCCTGGGGGTGGCGGCGGGCGTTGATCGCGCTAATCGCCGGCGCCCTCTCGGCGCTGGCCATGGCGCCGTTCAACGCCTGGCCGGTGCTGTTCATCACCTTCCCGGTGGTGGTCTGGCTGATCGACGGCGCCGGCGCCGGGCGGCTCGGCGGCCTGCCCGCGGCTGCGCTCGCCGGCTGGTGGTTCGGCTTCGGCTATTTCCTCGCCGGCCTCTACTGGATCGGCTACGCCTTCCTGGTCGATGCCGACATCTTCGGCTGGCTGCTGCCGTTCGCGGTCACCGCGATGCCGGCCGGGCTCGCGCTGTTCACCGCGCTCGGCTTTGCGCTGGCGCGGCTGTTCTGGACCAACGGCACCTCGCGCATCGTCGCCCTCGCGGTCGGTCTCACCGTCAGCGAATGGCTGCGCGGCCACATCCTGACGGGCTTTCCCTGGAACGCGTTCGGCTACGCGCTGAGCGAGCCGCTGGCGCTGGCGCAGAGCGCAGCGCTGATCGGCCTGTGGGGCGTCACCTTCCTCGCCGTCGGCATTTTTGCCAGCCCCGCGGCGCTGATCGATCCGGCGACGCCGAAGGAGCGCTGGTTCCGCCGGCCCGTTGTCGCCCCCGCGATGGCGCTGCTGGTGCTGGTGGCGATGGGCGCCTATGGCACGCTGCGCCTCGCACGCGAGCCGGTGCGGCTGGTCGAGAACGTCAAGCTGCGGCTGATGCAGCCGAACCTGCAGCAGGACGTCAAGTTCAACTATTCCGCCAAGCAGGCGGTGATGCAGAAGTACCTCGCGCTGTCCGACCGCGCGACCGGGCCTGCGACCACCGGCGTCAAGGACGCCACGGTGCTAATCTGGCCGGAATCGGCATTTCCGTTCTTCCTGACGCGCGAGGCGGACGCGATGGCAGAGATCGCTGCGCTGCTGCCGCCGGGCACCACGCTGATCACCGGCGCGGTGCGGCCGCCCGACGGACCGCTGCGGGCGCCGATCCGCGCCTACAATTCGATCTTCGTGATCGACCACGACGGCACCATCCTCGACATCTACGACAAGCTGCACCTCGTGCCGTTCGGCGAATACCTGCCGTTCCAGGCGGCGATGGAGAAGCTCGGCTTCCAGCAGCTCACCAAGCTGCGCGGCGGCTACATTCCCGGCCTGCGCCGCAAGACGCTGGAACTGCCGCATGCGCCGCGGGTGCTGCCGCTGATCTGCTATGAGGCGATCTTCCCCGGCGAGGTCGTGCCGCCGAACGACCGTCCCAGCTGGATCGTCAATGTCACCAATGACGGCTGGTTCGGCATCAGCACCGGGCCGTACCAGCACCTGCAGCAGGCCCGGATGCGGGCGATCGAGGAAGGCTTGCCGGTGGTCCGCGCCGCCAACACCGGGATTTCGGCCGTGGTCGACCCGCTCGGGCGGGTGGTGGCGCGATTGGGCCTCGGCGTCGAAGGCGTGCTCGACGCCGGATTGCCGTCGGCCCTGCCTCCGCCGCTCTATGCCCGGGTCGGCGACCTGCCCGCGGCCATCCTCATGGCGCTCGCGGCCATCTGGGTGGCACGGCGGCGGCGCACGACGACGACTGGCTGAGATGGATTACCCCTAATGCGCTACCTGTTTTGGCAAAGGAAATTTGCCTCGCGGGCTGAAATCCGGAATGATATGGCCGCCGATGGGGATGTCATCGGCTTAATCAACCGGTTAAGAATTGACGTTAGTACACCAACGGCGTAATGGGCCGGGGTGTTTCACAAGGTTCATGACAGCCATGCAGGCTCATAGGGAGTTGTGCTGATGTCGGCAAAAGCACCCAATCCTGTTGACAAATATGTCGGCAGCCGCGTGCGGATGCGCCGCATCATGCTGGGCATGAGTCAGGAAAAGCTCGGCGAGGCGCTCGACCTCACGTTTCAGCAGATCCAGAAGTACGAGAAGGGCACCAACCGCATCGGTGCCAGCCGTCTGCAGCAGATTTCGGATATCCTGCAGGTCCCGGTCTCGTTCCTGTTCGAGGGCGGCCCGACCGGCGGGGCGCATCCCGAAGGCTTGAACGATGCGCCGTCGCCGGCCTATGTGTCCGATTTCCTGGCGACCTCGGAAGGACTGGCGCTGACCCGGGCTTTCACCCGGATCTCCGATCCCAAGCTGCGGCGAACCATCGTCGACCTGGTCGAGCAGATGGCCGCACGCGAGCTGCAGGACCGCCACTGATCAAGCGCGCCCAGCGCTGCCGCAAACGCCATCGCCTTGCGCCACACACGCCGCGCGCAGTCGCGGACGTTCACCGTTGCGCCTGATGTGGTGGACCTGACATTCGCTTCAGCAGACAGACGAGATGCCCGCCCCCGACACTCCCGCTGCCGACGCCACGGCTCATCCCGCGCAGGGCTCGTTCTTCGGGCGGCGCAAGGGCCACAAGCTGCGCGACCACCAGGCCCACCTGATCGAGGAGCTGCTGCCGCGCCTTGCGCTCGACCTCGCCGCACCGGCCACCGGCGACCTGCGCGGCCTGTTCGCGACGCCGGTGCGCGAGGTGCGCCTCGAAATCGGCTTCGGCGGCGGTGAGCACCTGATCGCGGAAGCCAGCGCCTTTCCCGACACCGGCTTCATCGGCGTCGAGCCGTACGTCAACGGCATGGCCAAGATCCTGGCGCAGATCGACGCCCGGCAGATCGGCAACATCCGCCTGCTCGCCGGCGACGCTGCCGAACTGCTCGCCTGGGCGCCCACCGGATCGCTCGGCCGCATCGACCTGATCCATCCCGACCCATGGCCGAAGCGACGGCACTGGAAGCGCCGCTTCGTGCAGGACGCAACCATTGCCATGATGGCGCGGGCGCTCACGCCCGGCGGCGAATTCCGCTTCGTCAGCGACATCGACCACTACAATGCCTGGACGCTGGCGCACTTCCTGCGTGCGAGCGATTTTCGCTGGACGGCGGAACGGGCCGACGACTGGCGGCTGCCGTGGCCGGACTACACGATGACGCGCTATGGGCGAAAGGCCGAGCGCGAGGGGCGCAAGGCCAACTATCTGATCTTCCGCCACGAGCCGGGAGCTTCGGCGGCCTGACCGCTCAGGCGGCGCTGTCGCCGGGGCGCTTCTGCCAGAACTTCAGCACGCGCTGCGCGGTCGCCGGCACCAGCCGCTCGTAGTTCAGCCGCGCCTCTTCCATCTCCGGGATCGACGGGTTGGGCCGGCCCGGCCCGATGCGCACGATGATCAGCGCGCGCACCGTGGTCCATTGCAGCCCCAGCGACTTGCCCATGATCAGGATCGGATCGTGGCGATCGCCGCGGATCAGATGATCGATGATCGCGAGGCTGACGCCGGTCATCACCGACAGCGCGGCGACGGTTTCCTCGTATTTGTGCTCTTTGGCGAATGCCAGCAGCGCCGCCTCGTTGAGCTCCTGGGCATAGCTGAGGGTGAGGATCTCGCGCTGGGCGCGGGCAAAATCGCGCGCGCCGCCGCGCGACGCCGGCGCCGAGCCGATGCCGATCATCGCCTGGTTGATCGCGACCTTGCGCGCCGGCGAGGCCATGTCGAACAGGCGGCGGCGCACGATGTCGGCGGAATGCTCCAGCAGCTCCTTGAGCTGCAGCTGGGTGATGTCGTGGCGGCGGCCGATCGCGAGCGCGAGCGAGCCGTCGTCGCTGGCGCGGGTGATCAGCCCGGAATAGCCGGAACTCGAGAACTGCGCGCCGGAATTGCCGGCGACACTGCGCACGACGTCGCGGTCGCCGCGGGTGACGATGACGTCGGTGACCGGCGGCGACAGCGTCGCCCGCTCGGAGATCGCGAACAGATGTCCTTGCCCCTTGGCGCCGGCAATCTCGATCAGCGTCGGCTCGTCGAGCAACGGCGACGACCGCAGCAGCGGCCCGGCAATGGCGATCTCGTCCTCGTGCACCAGCAGGCCGACCAGCTCCGGCGGCGCGTTGGCAATCGGCGCAAGCTGCTCGGCGAGACGGGCACGGGTGTCGATTTCGACCAGCGGCACGAGCCCGATCAGGATGCCGTCGAACAGCTCGACATGCTTGGGCTGGAAATGCGCTGCGCCCTGCGCGAACAGATCGGAGATCTTGCGGATGACATCGGCCTGCCGACGCGGATCGCCACCCTTCACGATGGCGTCGAGTTCCGGAATTGCAGATGTCGCCAAGGCCATAACGGTATCCCTGCCCGGTCCTTCGGGTCGGCTTACGCTAGTCCGCCGAAATGAACGAAGGGTTAGCCGCCCGCTCCGGTTTCCGCGCCATCGCCGCAATGGAACCCGCCCGCAGCGGCACCACCACCCTTGCCCAGATGCCCGGACAGGGCTATATTCCAGCCACTCAAGACATCTCATACGATCGCGTATTGAGAGTGGGCTCCTCCGGGGACCCGCTCTTTTTTGTTACCCGAAGCACCCCGCGGGGAAGGGATGCGACCGCTGGCGGCTCCGGTTCCGCCGCTGCCGCGCATCCGGGGCGTGAGGTGGATTTTCCGACAGCGGAAAATCCCGCCTTGATGAAATGCCGACATCTAAACCACGCGTTAACCCTGAATCGACACTGGACATGACCGATCCGACCGAGCCCACCGCCCCTGCCGACCTGCTCGACGAGCCGCGCCTCGTGGTCGAGCCCGGCGTTGCGGCGCGGGTCGCCGCCATCGCCGAGCCGGTGCTGCACGGCATGGGTTATCGTCTGGTCCGCATCCGCGTGTCGGGCGAAGCCGGCTGCACCGTGCAGGTGATGGCCGAACGGCCCGATGGCACCATGCTGATCGACGATTGCGAGGCGGTGTCGCGGGCGCTGTCGCCGGTGCTGGACGTCGCCGATCCGATCGAGCGCGCCTACCGGCTGGAAATCTCGTCGCCGGGCATCGACCGGCCGCTGGTCCGCCGCAGCGACTTCGAGCGCCATGCCGGGCACCTGGTCAAGATCGAGATGGCGGTGGCGCATGACGGCCGCAAGCGGTTTCGCGGCGTGATCGCGGGCATCGAGGGCGATAAGGTGCGGATCCAGCGCGATGACGTGCGCAAGGACGACGATCCGGACGTGCTGCTGGTGATGGAAGACATCTCCGACGCACGCCTCGTGCTGACCGACGAGCTGATCGCCGAATCCATGCGGCGCGGCAAGGCGGCCGAGCGGGCGCTGCGCCAGGACCTCGGCCTCGCCGCGCCGTCGCCGCCGCACGCCAAACGCGACCAGATGAAATCACAGCCGCTCAAGCCGAAGACCCGGCCCGCTGCCAAGGGGAAGGCGAAGGCCAAGCCGACCAACACCAAGCAACACCGCCTCGCTGCGCAAGCCAAGCGCGACGGGCACCACGAAGGAGACTGACCATGGCCGCGATCAGCGCCAACAAGCTCGAACTTCTGCAGATTGCGGATGCCGTCGCGCGCGAGAAATCGATCGACCGGACGATCGTGATCTCCGCCATGGAGGACGCCATCGCGAAAGCCGCGCGGGCGCGCTACGGCAGTGAGACCGACATCCACGCCGAGATCGACGCCAAGAAGGGCGAGCTGCGACTGTCGCGCCACATGCTGGTGGTCGAGCAGGTCGAGAATCCCGCCAACCAGATCTCGCTGAAGGACGCGCAGCGCGCCAATCCGGGCGCGCAGATCGGTGACACCATCGCCGACACCCTGCCGCCGCTGGAATATGGCCGCATCGCCGCCCAGTCCGCCAAGCAGGTGATCGTGCAGAAGGTCCGCGAGGCCGAGCGCGACCGCCAGTACCAGGAATTCAAGGACCGCATCGGCGACATCGTCAACGGCACCGTCAAGCGCGTCGAATATGGCAGCGTGATCGTCGATCTCGGCCGTGGCGAGGCGATCGTGCGCCGCGACGAGATGCTGCCGCGCGAATTGTTCCGCACCGGCGACCGTGTCCGCGCCTACCTGTTCGACGTCCGCCGCGAGACCCGCGGCCCGCAGATCTTCCTGTCGCGCACCCATCCGCAGTTCATGGCGAAGCTGTTCGCCCAGGAAGTGCCGGAAATCTACGACGGCATCGTCGAGATCAAGGCGGTCGCCCGCGATCCGGGCTCGCGCGCCAAGATCGGCGTGGTGTCGCGCGATTCCTCGGTCGACCCGGTCGGCGCCTGCGTCGGCATGCGCGGCTCGCGCGTGCAGGCCGTGGTCAACGAGCTGCAGGGCGAGAAGATCGACATCATCCCGTGGTCGCCGGACATCGCGACCTTCGTGGTCAACGCGCTGGCGCCGGCGGAAGTCGCCAAGGTGGTGATCGACGAGGACCGCGAGCGCATTGAAGTCGTGGTGCCGGATACCCAATTGTCGCTGGCGATCGGCCGGCGCGGCCAGAACGTGCGCCTCGCCTCGCAGCTCACCGGCTGGGACATCGACATCCTCACCGAGCAGGAGGAGTCGGAGCGCCGCCAGGCCGATTTCGAGAACTCGACCCGGATCTTCATGGAAGCGTTGAACGTCGACGAAGTGGTCGGCCAGCTGCTGGCCTCGGAAGGCTTCTCCTCGGTGGAGGAGCTGGCGCTGGTCGACGAGAAGGAACTCGCTGGGATCGAGGGCTTCGACGAGGAGACCGCCCAGGAGCTGCAGAGCCGCGCCCGCGAATTCCTCGAGCGCCAGGAGGCCGAGCTCGCCGCCAAGCTCAAGGAACTCGGCGTCGACGACGCGCTGAAGTCGGTTCCCGGCGTCACCCTGAAGATCCTGGTCAAGCTCGGCGAGAACGGCGTCAAGACGGTCGAGGACCTCGCCGACTGCGCCACCGACGACCTTGCGGGCTGGACCGAGCGCAAGGACGGTGAGACCGTCAAGCACGCGGGCTTCATCGACGCGTCCGACCTGTCGCGCGAGGACGCCGAGGCGCTGATCATGCAGGCGCGCGTTGCCGCCGGCTGGATCAGCGAAAGCGACCTCGCCAAGCCGACCGAGGCGGCCGACGAGGCCACCGAAGACCACCCGGCGTAAGGACCATGTTCCTGCATGCTGACAGCCACCGCCCCAGCCGATCTTGATGACGGCCCCCGGACCGCCCGGTCCGGGCGGGAACGGATGTGCGCGGTCACGCGGCAGGTGCAGCCGGTCGAGGATCTGATCCGCTTCGTCGTCGGCCCCGACGGCGCGGTGGTCCCGGACCTCAAGCGCAAGCTGCCGGGCCGCGGCCTGTGGGTCACGGCCAGCCGGGAGACGGTGGCAGAGGCGGTCAAGCGCGGGGCGTTCGGGCGCGGGTTCAAGCGCGAGGTGCGGGTGCCGCCCGACCTCGCGGCCCTGACCGACGGCCTGCTGGCGCGCGGCGCGGTCGAGGCGCTGGCGATGGCCGGCAAGGCCGGCGAGGTGATCGCGGGCTTTACCAAGGTGGAAGCGGCTCTCGGGGCCGGGAATGCCGCGTTGCTGCTCCACGCCGCCGACGGGGCCGCCGACGGAATCCGGAAACTCGACGCCGTTGCCCGGCAAAATACCGGTGAAACCGGGCCCATTCCGATCCTCTGCGCATTGACCTCTGCAGAATTGGATTTGGCACTCGGGCGGTCAAATGTGATACATGCTGCCCTGCGCGCGGGCCCGGCGGTCAGAACCGTCCTGGACCGCTGCCGCAGCGTCCTCCGGTTTCGCGCGACACCGGAGCACCGGGCGACCAAGGCTGCAGCGACAACCATTGCCGCGACCACGACTTCGAGGTTAAAGGACGCCCCGACGGGACGGCCTCAAGACTGACGCGGCGCCTGAAGCGCCCAACGAGATTAGGACTGACTGAATGGCTGAAACGAAAAATCCTGGCGACAAGACTCTGAGCGTCGGTTCGAAAACTCTGTCGCTGAAGCCGCGCGCAGAGACCGGCGTCGTGCGCCAGAGTTTCAGCCATGGCCGCAGCAAATCGGTGGTGGTCGAAAAGAAGACCAAGCGCCGCATGCCCGGCGACCCGCCTTCCGCTCCCGAGCCCGCCGCCGCACCCCGTGCGCCCGAGCCGCAGCAGGCGCGCCCCGCCGCGCCGCCGAGCCGGCCGGCGCCATCCGCGCCACCGCGCTCCGCCCCGCAGCAGCGCGGCGGATCGGGTGTCGTGCTGCGCAGCCTCACCGAGGACGAGCGCAGTGCACGCGCCATGGCGCTTGCCGACGCGCGCCTGCGCGAGGAAGAAGAACGCCGCATCGCCGAGGAAGAGGCCAAGCGCCGCGCCAGCCGCGAATTCCAGGAGCAGCAGGAGCGTGAGGCCGCCGAGGCCCGCGCCCGCGAGGAAGCCGCCCGCCGCCGCCTGGAGGACGATGCCAAGCGCAAGGCCGAGCTCGAGGCCAAGAAGCGCTTCGGCGAGGACGAAGCCAGGGCGCGTTCGGCCGCAGCGCCAGCCACCGCCGCACCCGCGGCCCGCCCCGCTTCGCCGGCCTCTCGGCCTGGCGCGCCAGCGACCGCGCGCCCGGGAGCGCCCGGCTCGGCGCGTCCGGGAGCACCTGGCACCGCACGTCCGGGTGCGCCCGGAACCGCGCGTCCGGGCCTGGTTCCGGGCCGCCCGCCAGGCGTCGCCGCCGAGGCGGATGAGGAAGAGGCTCCGCGCCAGATCCGCCGTGGCCCTGGCGGCGCCCGTCCGGTCGTCCCGCCGAAGACCACCGCCAAGCCAGGACCGCAGAAGCAGCGCGGCCGCCTGACCGTGGTCACCGCGCTGACCGCCGACGACGTCCGCGAGCGCTCAGTCGCCTCGTTCCGCCGCCGCACCCAGCGCCTCAAGGGCCATCAGGCGAGCGAGCAGAAGGAAAAGCTGGTCCGCGAGGTCGTCATCCCCGAGGCCATCACCATCCAGGAGCTCGCCAACCGCATGGCCGAGCGCGCCGTGGACGTGATCCGCATGCTGATGAAGCAGGGCCAGATGGTGAAGATCACCGACGTGATCGACGCCGACACCGCCCAGCTCATCGCCGAGGAACTCGGCCACACCGTCAAGCGCGTCGCCGATTCCGACGTCGAGGAAGGCCTGTTCGACGTCGCCGAGGACCATGCCTCCGACCAGACGCCGCGGCCGCCGGTGGTGACCGTGATGGGCCACGTCGACCACGGCAAGACCTCGCTGCTCGACGCGCTGCGCCACGCCAACGTGGTCAGCGGCGAAGCCGGCGGCATTACCCAGCATATCGGCGCCTACCAGGTGACCTCGCCGCAGGGCGGCAAGATCACCTTCATCGACACGCCCGGCCACGCCGCGTTCACCGCGATGCGCGCCCGCGGCGCCAAGGTGACCGACATCGTGGTGCTGGTGGTGGCCGCCGACGACGGCGTGATGCCGCAGACGATCGAGGCGATCAACCACGCCAAGGCGGCGAAGGTGCCGATGATCATCGCGATCAACAAGATCGACAAGCCGGACGCCAAGCCCGAGCGCGTCCGCACCGAGCTGCTGCAGTACGAGGTGCAGGTCGAATCGTTCGGCGGCGACGTCGTCGACGTCGAGGTGTCGGCCAAGAACAAGACCAATCTCGACAAGCTGCTCGAGATGATCTCGCTGCAGGCCGAACTGCTCGATCTGAAGACCAACCCCGACCGTCCGGCCGAGGGCACCGTGATCGAGGCCAAGCTCGACCGCGGCCGCGGCCCCGTGGCCACCGTGCTGGTGCAGCGCGGCACGCTGCGGATCGGCGACATCATCGTCGCCGGCGCCGAGATGGGCCGCGTTCGCGCGCTGATCTCGGACCAGGGCACCACCCTGCAGGAAGCCGGCCCGTCGGTCCCGGTCGAGGTGCTCGGCTTCAACGGCCCGCCGGAAGCCGGCGACCGTCTCGCCGTGGTCGAGAACGAAGCTCGCGCCCGCCAGATCACCGACTATCGCGCCCACCAGAAGCGCGAGAAGCAGGCCGCCCGCAATTCCGGCATGCGCGGCTCGCTCGAGCAGATGATGTCGCAGCTCAAGACCGCGGGCCGCAAGGAGTTCCCGCTGATCGTCAAGGCCGACGTCCAGGGCTCGCTCGAAGCGATCCTCGGCTCGCTGGAAAAGATCGGCAACGACGAGGTCGCGGCGCGCGTGCTGCATGCCGGCGTCGGCGGCATCAGCGAGTCCGACGTCACGCTGGCGGAAGGCTTCAATGCCGCAATCATCGGCTTCAATGTGCGCGCGCACAAGGAAGCCGGCGACGCCGCCAAGCGCAACGGCATCGAGATCCGCTACTACAACATCATCTACGACCTCGTGGATGACGTGAAGAAGGCGATGTCCGGCCTGCTCGCGCCGACCCTGCGCGAGACCATGCTCGGCAACGCCCAGGTTCTGGAGGTGTTCAACATCTCCAAGGTCGGCAAGATCGCGGGTTGCCGCGTCACCGACGGCACCGTGGAGCGTGGCGCCAATGTGCGTCTCATCCGCGACAACGTGGTCATCCACGAAGGCAAGCTCTCGCAGCTCAAGCGCTTCAAGGATGACGCCAAGGAAGTGGTTGCCGGGCAGGAATGCGGCATGTCGTTCGAGAACTATCAGGACATGCGGCCCGGCGACGTCATCGAGTGCTATCGCGTGGAGACCATCCAGCGCTCGCTGTAAGTCCAAGTCTTACTGCGAGTTCCGGCTCTAGATCTCCGATTTGATCCCGTCCTCGGGAGCGCCGCGCCGCGGCGCTCCCCGGGCGGATGATGCAAACCCAGGCTTCCGACGGCTCTCGGCACGCGGTGCTCCCGCGTGCTGCGGGCCGTGGAGCCCATGAACAAACGAAACCTGCAAACCAAACCAGCGAACGAAACCACATGCCCCGTCATCATCAACGCGGCCAGAACAGAAACTCGAGCGCCGACGCCTCGCAGCGCCAGCTGCGCGTCGGCGAACTGGTGCGTCACGCGCTCGCCGAGATTCTTTCGCAGGGTGCCGTGCACGACCCGGCCCTCGAGGGCCACATCATCACCGTTCCGGAGGTGCGGATGTCTCCCGACCTCAAGCTCGCGACCATCTATGTGATGCCGCTCGGCGGCCACGGCATCGACGCCGTCGTCGCTGCGCTCGATCACAACAAGAAATTCCTGCGCGGCGAGATCGCGCGACGCATTAACCTAAAATTTGCGCCTGATATTCGCTTCCGCGTTGATGAACGATTCGACGAAGCGGAACGAATAGAGAAGCTCTTGAGAACACCTGCGGTTCAAAAAGACATCGCCCACGACACCCACGAAGAAACGGACGAAGAAGAATGACCGGGACCCTGCCAGACGATGTCGATGTCGAGCTGAAGGATGGTTTGCGCGAGGCGCCGCAAAAAAATTTTTCGAGCCCGCCCACTGCTGCGGAGTCGCAGGACACCCGCGAGCCGCGGTCACAGGAGCCGCGCGGCCGCCAGCACGGCGGCAAGCCGAAGCGTGATCGCCGCGACGTCCACGGCTGGGTCATCCTCGACAAGCCGATCGGCATGACCTCCACCCATGCGGTGGCGGTGATCAAGCGCCTGTTCCAGGCCAAGCGCGCCGGCCATGCCGGCACGCTCGATCCGCTCGCCTCGGGCGGGCTGCCGATCGCGCTCGGCGAGGCGACCAAGACCGTGCCGTTCGTGATGGACGGCCGCAAGCGCTACCGCTTCACGGTGTGCTGGGGCGAGGAGCGCGACACCGACGACGTCGAGGGCCGCGTCACCGCGACCAGCGACGCCCGCCCGGATGCCGCAGCGATCCGCGCCCTGCTGCCGCGCTTCACCGGCGTCATCGAGCAGGTTCCCCCCCAGTACTCCGCGATCAAGATCCAGGGCGAGCGCGCCTATGACCTCGCGCGGGACGGCGAGGTCGTGGAGCTGAAGCCGCGCCCGGTCGAGATTCACGAATTAATCCTTGCCGATCAACCGGATAGCGATCACTCGGTGTTCGAGGCGGAGTGCGGCAAGGGCACCTATGTCCGGGCGCTGGCCCGCGACCTCGGCCGCCTGCTCGGCTGCTACGGCCATATCAGCGCCCTGCGCCGGACCCTGGTCGGCCCGTTCGTCGAGAACGACATGATTCCGCTGGATCAGCTGGAGGCTTTGTGCGATAGAGCCGCGTCCGGCGAGGCCAACCTCGCCGACGCGCTTTTGCCCGTTGAGACCGCGCTGGACGACATCCCGGCACTGGCCGTCACACGGGCAGATGCGGCAAGGCTCCACCGGGGCCAAGCCGTCTTGTTGCGCGGACGGGATGCGCCCAATTCGAGCGGCACAGTCTATGTCACCGTCGGCGGCCGTTTGTTGGCCCTCGCCGAAATTGGCAACGGCGAAATCATCCCCAAGCGTGTGTTCAACCTGACCGGGCTGACAGCCAGTGCCGGCCGAAACGAAGGTGTTTGACGATGTCGATTACCGCAGAACGCAAAGCGGAAGTCATCAAGACGAATGCAACCAAGGCCGGCGACACGGGTTCGCCGGAGGTTCAGGTCGCGATCCTCTCGGAGCGCATCAACAACCTGACCGAGCACTTCAAGACCCACGGCAAGGACAACCATTCGCGCCGCGGTCTTCTCAAGCTCGTCTCGACCCGCCGTTCCCTTCTTGACTACCTGAAGCGGACGGACGAGGCGCGCTACAAGGCGCTTCTCGAGCGGCACAACATCCGCCGTTAAGACAAGAGTCCACGCGCGCATGACCTGCGCGCGTTTTGTCATGCAGGCCACGTTTTCGGGAACGTCCCGCGCAACCGGCCTGCATGATCCGCCCGCCCGCAATACGGCGGCCTGGCGGTGACGGGCATGGGGCCCGTGAAATCGTAGGACGGACGTCATCCAAGATATGAAAGCCATGGCAGGATCGCCGGACGCTGATGCCGCAACCTCGTTGCCCGCAGCGTCTCGCCGTCTTGCGCATGGCTTTTGTGTTTTTGGCGATCCGGCCGACGACGAACCGATGAAAGATATCTGATATGTTCAAGACACATTCCGTCGAACTGGACTGGGGTGGCCGTCCCCTCAAGCTCGAGACCGGCAAGATCGCGCGTCAGGCTGACGGCGCCGTGCTGGCGACCTACGGCGAGACCATCGTGCTCGCCACCGTGGTGTCCGCCAAGACCCCGAAAGAGGGCATCGACTTCCTGCCGCTGACCTGCAACTACCAGGAAAAGGCCTATGCCGCCGGCCGCATCCCGGGCGGCTACTTCAAGCGTGAAGGCCGTCCGAGCGAGCGCGAGACGCTGATCTCCCGCCTGATCGACCGTCCGGTGCGCCCGCTGTTCGCCGATGGCTATCGCTGTGACACCCAGGTGATCGTCACCACGCTGTCGCACGACCTCGAGAACGATCCGGACATCGTCGCGATGGTCGCGGCCTCCGCCGCGCTGACGCTGTCGGGCGCGCCCTTCATGGGCCCGATCGGCGCCGCTCGCGTCGCCTTCATCGACGGTGAATTCGTGCTCAACCCGCAGCTCGACGAGATGCCGGAGAGCCAGCTCGACCTCGTGGTCGCCGGCACCACCGACGCTGTGCTGATGGTGGAATCGGAAGCCAAGGAGCTGCCGGAAGAGGTGATGCTGAGCGCCGTGATGTTCGGCCACCGCCACTTCCAGCCGGTGATCAAGGCGATCATCGAGCTCGCCGAGAAGGCCGCCAAGGAGCCGCGCGATGTTCCGGCGGTCGACAATTCGGAGATCGAGAAGGAAATGCTCGGCATCGCCGAGCAGGAGCTGCGCGCCGCCTACGCGATCCCCGTGAAGCAGGAGCGCTACAAGGCTGTCGACGCCGTCAAGCAGAAGGTGCTGGCGCACTTCTTCCCGGAAGGCGCCGAACCGCGCTTCGACAAGCTGCGCATCTCCGGCGTGTTCAAGGAGCTCGAGGCCAAGATCGTCCGCTGGAACATCCTCGACACCGGCAAGCGCATCGACGGCCGTGACGTCAAGACCGTGCGCGACATCGTCGCCCAGGTCGGCGTGCTGCCGCGCGCCCATGGCTCGGCGCTGTTCACCCGCGGCGAGACCCAGGCGCTGGTGGTAACCACGCTCGGCACCGGCGAGGACGAGCAGTACATCGACGCGCTGCCCGGCACCTACAAGGAAACCTTCCTGCTGCACTACAACTTCCCGCCCTTCTCGGTGGGTGAGACCGGCCGCATGGGTTCGCCCGGCCGCCGCGAGATCGGTCACGGCAAGCTGGCGTGGCGCGCGATCCATCCGGTGCTGCCGCTGCATCACGAGTTCCCCTACACCCTGCGCGTGGTGTCGGAGATCACCGAGTCCAACGGCTCGTCGTCGATGGCGTCGGTGTGCGGCGCCTCGCTGGCGCTGATGGATGCCGGCGTGCCGCTGAAGCGGCCGACCGCGGGCATCGCCATGGGCCTGATCCTGGAAGGCAGCCGCTACGCCGTGCTGTCCGACATCCTGGGCGACGAGGACCACCTCGGCGACATGGACTTCAAGGTGGCAGGCACCGAGAAGGGCGTCACCTCGCTGCAGATGGACATCAAGATCGCCGGCATCACCGAGGAGATCATGAAGGTCGCCCTCGCCCAGGCCAAGGACGGCCGCGTCCACATCCTCGGCGAGATGGCCAAGGCGATCACCGCGGCGCGCGCCGAGCTCGGCGAGCATGCACCGCGCATCGAGGTGTTCCAGATCGCCACCGACAAGATCCGTGAAGTGATCGGCACCGGCGGCAAGGTGATCCGCGAGATCGTCGAGAAGACCGGCGCCAAGATCAACATCGAGGACGACGGCACCGTGAAGGTGGCCTCCGCCAACGGTGAATCGATCCGCGCCGCGATCAAGTGGATCAAGTCGATCGCGTCCGATCCGGAGGTCGGCCAGATCTATGACGGCACCGTGGTCAAGGTGATGGAGTTCGGCGCGTTCGTGAACTTCTTCGGCCCGCGCGACGGCCTCGTTCACATCAGCCAGCTCGCCGCCGCCCGCGTGCAGAAGACCTCGGACGTCGTCAAGGAAGGCGACAAGGTCAAGGTCAAGCTGCTCGGCCTCGACGATCGCGGCAAGGTGCGTCTGTCGATGAAGGCCGTCGACCAGGCGACCGGCGAAGACCTCGAAGCCAAGCAGAAGGCCGAAGGCGGCCAGCCGCGCGAAGCCGCCGGCGAGTAACGGCGGCTTCGGTCGAACCGACCGGACCATCAGACCACGAAGGGCGGCCGCAGGGCCGCCCTTTTTTCATGGCCGCCATGACCGCGACCGCAACGCCTTCACGCCGCACCGCCCGCAGGCCAGCATCGTCGCCTCCGTCGATTCGCGTTCTGAAGGACATCGCGATGATCATCCTGTCGATCTCGGGCAGCCTGCGCGCCACCTCGTCCAACGCCTCGCTGCTGCAGGCCGCGCGCGTCCTGGCCCCGGCGGACATGCGCATCGTGCCCTACACCGGCCTCGGGCAATTGCCGCATTTCAACCCCGACCTCGAGGACGACCTTCCCATGCTCGCTGCGGACCTTCGCGCCGAGGTGGAGCAGGCCGACGGCCTGCTGATCTCCTGCCCGGAATATGCCCGCGGCATTCCCGGCTCGTTCAAGAACGCGCTTGACTGGCTGGTCGGCAGCACGACGTTCCCGGGCAAGCCGGTGGCATTGTTCAACGCCTCGCCACGCGCCAGCGCCGCACAGGAGGCGCTGCGCCTGGTGCTGACCACCATGTCGGCGCACCTGGTCGAGGAGGCATCATTGACGGTCCCGCTTCTCGCCAGGGGGCTGGACGGCCCGGCGATCGCAGCCGACCCGCAGCTCACCTCGCAGATCACCGCCGCGCTGCGCGCCTTCGCTGGAGCCATCACGCAGCGGCGCAGCGACGCCGGCCAGGGCAGCGGCGTCACCTGATTCGTGCGGGCGAATGCATCGCAACACGACGCCCGCGCAGTGCGGCGGGCCAGCGTGGCGCGGCTCCGATTCGTGCGAAATCAAGAGCTTAAAGTCACTGGCGGACGGTCGCTGGAACTGAGACATCCGATTTGATACCTAACGATGCGCGTTTCAACCGTGCGTTGTTGATCAGGGGAAGAGGCAATGACGAGAAAGCTCGCGGCGGAGTTCTTCGGAACGTTCTGGCTGGTGTTCGGTGGGTGTGGCAGTGCGGTTCTTGCTGCCGGTTTTCCGCAATTGGGGATCGCATTCGCCGGCGTCGCGCTGGCTTTCGGCCTCACGGTCCTGACGATGGCGTATGCCGTCGGCGGCATTTCAGGCGGCCATTTCAATCCGGCCGTCTCATTCGGCCTTGCGATCGCCAACCGCTTCGACTGGCGCGATCTCATTCCCTACTGGATCGCGCAGGTCGTCGGCGGCATTGTCGCCGCGGCGGTGCTCTACGCGATCGCATCCGGGGCGCCGGACTTCAAGGTCGGCGGCTTCGCGTCGAATGGCTATGGCGACCTGTCACCGGGACATTACAGCCTGGTCGCCGCCTTCCTGGCGGAGACGGTGCTGACGGCGGCGTTCCTGATCATCATCCTGGGCTCGACCTCGAAGATCGCGCCCGCCGGCTTCGCACCGATCGCCATCGGCCTCGGCCTGACGCTGATTCATCTCGTCTCGATCCCGGTCACCAACACTTCGGTGAACCCGGCGCGCTCGACCGCCGCCGCCCTGTTCGCGCAAACCGGCGCGCTCAGCCAGCTGTGGCTGTTCTGGGTCGCCCCGCTGATCGGCGCCGCCATCGGCGCCGTGATCTGGAAAGTCCTGCTGGCGGGCGACGAAGCGCGCGCCTGACCGGCCTGGATCAGTCAATCGACGTTCGGGCGCCGCTGCCCGCAAGACTAAGCCAAGCCCGCCGCGCTCCCAGGACCGAGCGCGGCGGGCTTGCCGTATCTGCGCGCGCGGCATCATGTCGCTGTCCGCGCCGCCCCTCACGAACGTTGTTGCATGGCCCCGCGCGACGGCATGTCGCCGCAATGGCTGGCCGGCCTCGGCGTCCTTGATCTGCATCGATGACAGCGACATCGCGGCCCGCCATGCCGTCATGTCAGGGGACGTACAGACGTCATCGAAATTTCATCAGGAATTCTTATCGCGCCGATCAGCAAAGCTGTCTTCACCTGATGATAAGCCTTGCGTAGATTGGGCGGCAGCCTGGTTGGAAGCTCTCAAAGGAGATCATCATGGACGATACACCCAAGTGCCCGTTCTCCACCGCCGCCGCAGTCAACACAAACCGCGACTGGTGGCCGAATCAGCTCGATCTCAGCGTGCTTCATCAGCACTCCGCGCTGTCCAACCCGATGGGCGAGGCGTTCGACTACGCCAAGGAATTCAAGAGCCTCGATCTCAATGCCGTGATCAAGGACCTGCATGCGCTGATGACGGACTCGCAGGAGTGGTGGCCGGCGGACTTCGGCCACTACGGACCGCTGTTCATCCGCATGGCCTGGCACAGCGCCGGCACCTACCGCATCGGTGACGGCCGCGGCGGCGCCGGAGCCGGCCAGCAGCGCTTTGCGCCGCTCAACAGCTGGCCCGACAACGTCAACCTCGACAAGGCGCGCCGCCTGCTGTGGCCGATCAAGCAGAAATACGGCCGCAAGATCTCGTGGGCCGACCTGATGATTCTCGCCGGCAACGTCGCGCTGGAATCGATGGGCTTCAAGACGTTCGGCTTCGCCGGCGGCCGCGATGACACCTGGGAGCCCGAGCAGGACATCTACTGGGGGCCCGAAGGCAAGTGGCTGGCGGACGAGCGCTACAGCGGCGACCGCGACCTGCAGAACCCGCTGGCCGCGGTGCAGATGGGCCTGATCTACGTCAATCCGGAAGGCCCGAACGGCAACCCGGACCCGCTGGCGGCGGCGCGGGACATCCGCGAGACGTTCGCGCGCATGGCGATGGACGATGAAGAGACCGTGGCGCTGATCGCCGGCGGCCACACCTTCGGCAAGACCCACGGAGCCGGAGACACTGCACTGGTCGGTCCGGATCCGGAAGCAGCCCCCATCGAGGAGCAGGGTCTCGGCTGGTCGAGCAAGTTCGGCTCCGGCAAGGGCGGCGACGCCATCGGCAGCGGCCTGGAGGTGATCTGGACCACGACGCCGACGAAGTGGAGCAGCAACTTCTTCTGGAACCTGTTCGGTTACGAGTGGGAGCTGACCAAGAGCCCGGCCGGCGCGCACCAGTGGAAGCCGAAGGGCGGCGGCGGCGCCAACACCGTGCCGGATGCGCACGATCCGTCGAAGCGCCACACGCCGTCGATGCTGACCACCGACCTGTCGCTGCGCTTCGACCCGGCCTACGAGAAGATCTCGCGGCGCTTCTACGAGAACCCGGATCAGTTCGCGGACGCCTTCGCCCGTGCCTGGTTCAAGCTCACCCACCGCGACATGGGCCCGATCGCCCGCTATCTCGGCCCGCTGGTGCCGAAGGAGGAGCTGCTGTGGCAAGACCCCGTTCCCGCGGTCGATCATGAGCTGGTCGGCGAGCAGGACATCGCCGCGCTGAAGGCGAAGCTCCTGGCGTCCGGCCTGTCCGTGTCCGAGCTGGTGTCGACGGCGTGGGCGTCGGCGGCGACGTTCCGCGGCTCCGACAAGCGCGGCGGCGCCAACGGTGCACGCATCCGCCTCGCCCCGCAGAAGGACTGGGAGGTCAACCAGCCGGCCCAGCTCGCCAAGGTCCTGCAGACCCTCGAAGCCATCCAGAAGGAGTTCAACGCGGCCCAGTCCGGCGGCAAGAAGGTCTCGCTCGCCGACCTGATCGTTCTCGGCGGCAGCGCCGCGATCGAGAAGGCCGCCAAGGACGGCGGTCTCGACGTCAAGGTGCCGTTCACGGCGGGACGCACCGATGCGTCGCAGGACAAGACCGACGCCCACTCCTTCGCGCCGCTGGAGCTGACCGCGGACGGCTTCCGCAACTATGCGCGTGGTACGCAGCGGCCCGAACAGCAGCTGGTGGATCGCACACAGCTGCTGACGCTGACGGCGCCGGAAATGACGGCGCTGGTCGGCGGCCTGCGCGTCCTCGGCGCCAATGTCGGCAAGTCCGCCCATGGCGTCTTCACCAAGCGGCCGGAAACGCTGACGAACGACTTCTTCGTCAACCTGCTCGACATGGGCACGCAGTGGAAGCCGGTCGCCGGCACGGACGGCGTCTACGAGGGCCGCGACAGCAAGACCAATGAGGTCAAGTGGACGGGCACCCGCGTCGACCTGATCTTCGGGTCGCACGCGCAGCTGCGCGCCCTCGCCGAGGTCTATGGCAGCGCGGACGCGAAGGAGAAGTTCGCGCACGACTTCGTGGCGGCCTGGACCAAGGTGATGAACGCCGATCGCTTCGATCTGGTGAAGCGATAGGAACACCGCGGCGGCGCCCGGAGCGCGCTGTCGCATCACGTCTGTCATCCGCCGGGTCCGGGTTCGGGCCCGGCGGTTTCTTTTACGCGGTCGGTTTCGGTGGCGTGGCGCGACGGCCATTCGCCGCAGGCACGTGAGGATATTTTCCCGGCCGGTGCCCCGTTGGTGGTGGATTCCGGTCGCGAGTCGCCGCAAAATGGCAGGCATCGCCGATCCCGGGCCGTCGAGCCGGCCCACCATCCGGAACGTTCGCCATGAAACTGTACTACTCGCCGAAGAGCCGCTCCTTCACCGCACTGTGGCTACTGGAGGAGACCGGGCAACCTTACGAGCGGGTGCTGACCGACATCACGACCGGTGCGCAGAAGACGCCGGCGTATCTCGCCATCAACCCGATGGGCAAGGTGCCGGGCCTGCAGGACGGCGACGTCGGGATCGGCGAAGCCGCGGCGATCTGCGCCTATGTGGCGGAACGCTATCCCGAGGCGAAGCTCGCGCCGCCGCTCGGCGACCCGCGCCGCGCGCGCTATCATTACTGGCTGTTCTTCGGCCCGAGCTGCATCGAGCCGGCCATCATCCAGGTCTTCACCAAGATCCAGGTCCCCGCCAGCACCGCCGGCTGGGGCGACGCCACGCAGGTGTTCGACGTGCTGGACCAGGCGCTGCAGACGGGACCGTGGCTGCTGGGCGAGGACTTCTCCGCCGCCGACGTCGTCATCGGATCCGGCCTCGACTTCGCGGTGCGGCGCTTCAAGATGGTGCCGACGCGGCCGTCGTTCGAGCGCTATCTCGACCGCTGCGCGGCGCGGCCCGCGTTCCAGCGCGCGCTCGAACTCTCGCTCGGCTGAGCGCTCCTCAAGCTGCGGACAGCGCAGACAAGGCTTCCGCACTTTTTGCCCCACCGCTGTCCGGTTTAGCACGGCGTCAAGAGCTGCAGCTCCTTCAGCGGCTTCCGTTTGATGGCCTTGGGTGCCCGATGGGACGTAATACGGCTCTATGCGGCTCTACATTTTCAGCGTCATCACCGGGCCGGCGCGTCAGCGCCGAGACCCGGTGATCCAGCTTCAAAGACACGTTACGCGGTAAGAAAGCTGGATTGCCGGGTCTTCGCCCGGCAATGACGAAGTGGGTGTGGCCCGCGCTGAGAATGAACCGGACTGCCACGGCCTTTACGGCTCTTCAGCGTCGTCCCAGAGCGCCTTCGGCAGCTTACGCCTCGTCGGCGGCCTTCAGCGCGCTCGGCTTCGGCATCAGGATAATGTTGTAGCCGGAATCGACGTAGTGGATCTCGCCGGTGACGCCGCCGGACAATTCCGACAGCAGGTACAGCGCCGACCCGCCGAGCTCGTCGAGGGTGACGCCGCGGCCGAGCGGCGAGTGCTTTTCCTGGAACGAGAACATCGCGCGCGATTCGCCGATGCCGGCGCCGGCGAGCGTGCGCACCGGTCCGGCGGAGATGGCGTTGACGCGAATGTTCTGCGGACCGAAATCGGCGGCGAGATAGCGCACTGACGCCTCGAGCGCCGCCTTGGTCACGCCCATCACGTTGTAGTTCGGCATCGCCCGCAACGAGGCGCCGTAGGTCAGCGTGATGATCGAGCCGCCGTTCGGCATCATCTCCGCCGCGCGCTTGGTCAGCTCGGTAAAGGAGAAGCAGGAGATCACCATGGTGCGCGAGAAGTTCTCGCGCGTGGTGTCGACATAGCGGCCGCGCAGCTCGTTCTTGTCGGTGAAGCCGATGGCGTGCACCAGGAAGTCGATGGTGCCCCATTTCGCCTTCAGCGCGTCGAACACCGCATCAACGCTGGCGATGTCCTCAACGTCGCACGGCAGCACGGTGTCGACGCCGATCGATTCGGCGAGTGGCTTGACGCGGCGGGCAAGCGCCTCGCCCTGATAGGTGAAGGCGAGCTCGGCGCCGTGCGCCGACAGCGTGCGGGCAATGCCCCAGGCGATCGAGTGATCGTTGGCGACCCCGAGGATCAGTCCGCGCTTGCCTTGCATCAAGCCTGCCATCACATCACTCCATCGTTACGGGTTTGCTTGTCCGGGTCACACTGCGCACCGCTCTGCAACAGACGGGTGACATGCGGCGCGCGGACTGTGGAAGAGAGGCCGCTCCGCGGACGCGGAGCGGATCAGGAACGGCGCCAGGACAGGCCTCACGCCTCGAGCCGCTTGAACACCAGCGTCGCGTTGGTGCCGCCGAACCCGAACGAGTTGGACAGCACGGCGCCGATCTTGGCGTTGTCGATGCGCTTGCGCACGATCGGCATGTCGGCGAACGCCGGATCGAGCTCCTGGATGTTGGCGCTCTCGCAGATGAAGCCGTTGTTCATCATCAGCAGCGAGTAGATCGCCTCCTGCACGCCGGTCGCGCCCAGCGAGTGGCCGGTCAGCGACTTGGTGGCGGCGATCGGCGGACACTTGTCGCCGGCGCCGAACACGTTGCGGATGGCGTTGATCTCCGGCGGATCGCCGGCCGGCGTCGAGGTGGCGTGCGGGTTGATGTAGTCGATCGGCACATTGACGGTGGACAGCGCCATGCGCATGCAGCGCTCGGCGCCCTCGCCCGACGGCGCGACCATGTCGTAGCCGTCGGAGGTAGCACCGTAACCGACGATCTCGCCATAGATCTTGGCGCCACGCGCCTTGGCGTGCTCAAGCTCCTCCAGCACCACGACGCCGGCGCCGCCGGCGATCACGAAGCCGTCGCGGTTGGCGTCATAGGCGCGCGAGGCCGTGGTCGGCGTATCGTTGTACTTCGACGACATCGCGCCCATCGCATCGAACAGCACCGACAGCGTCCAGTCGAGCTCTTCGCAGCCGCCGGCGAAGACGATGTCCTGCTTGCCGATCTGGATCGTCTCGTAGGCATTGCCGATGCAGTGGTTCGACGTCGCGCAGGCCGACGAGATCGAATAGTTCACGCCCTTGATCTTGAACCAGGTGGCAAGCGTCGCGGACGCGGTCGACGACATCGCCTTCGGCACCGCGAACGGACCGACACGCTTGGGACCCTTGGTGCGCGCGATGTCGGCGGCCTCGACCACGGTGCGGGTCGACGGACCGCCGGAGCCCATGATGATGCCGGTGCGGATGTTGGAGACCTCATTGTCCTCGAGGCCGGCGTCACGGATCGCCTGCTCCATGGCGACGTGATTCCACGCCGCACCCTCGCCGAGGAAGCGCATCGCGCGACGATCGACCACGTCGGCCGGATTGAGGGTCGGCGCGCCATGCACCTGGCAGCGGAAGCCGAGCTCGGCATACTTGTCCGCGCGCGAGATGCCGGACCTAGCGTCATGAAGGCTCGACAGCACTTCCTGAGTGTTGTTTCCGATGGATGAGACGATTCCCATCCCCGTCACCACAACCCGCCTCATGATGTAGCCTCACTTTGAAAGAAATCGACGATGCCGACTTTTAGATTAGATGTGTTGTGACGTTTTTGCGACGACTGTGCGATCGCGACGGGCCTCTTGCAAAGCCGAGTGACCTTCACGGCTGCATCACGGCATCCTGCCGAAACAGCCCCACCTTCAGATCCTTGGCGCGGTAGATGATCTCGCCGTCGCTCGAGAGCCAGCCGTCGGCAATGCCGAGCATCAGCTTGGCGCGCATCACGCGCTTGATGTCGATATTGTACACGACCTTCGTGACGTTCGGCAGAACCTGGCCGGAGAACTTGAGCTCGCCGATGCCGAGCGCGCGGCCGCGGCCTTCGCCGCCGAGCCAGCCGAGGTAGAAGCCGACCATCTGCCACAACGCGTCGAGACCGAGGCAGCCCGGCATCACCGGGTCGCCCTTGAAGTGGCAGCCGAAGAACCAGAGGTCCGACTTGACGTCGAGCTCGGCGCGGATGCGGCCCTTGCCGAATTCGCCGCCGTCGGCGGTGATCTCGGTGATGCGATCGAACATCAGCATCGGCGGCAGCGGCAGCTGGGCGTTGCCGGGACCGAACATCTCGCCGCGACCGCACGCCAGCAGGTCCTCGTATTCATAACTGCTGCGCCGATCGTGCATGCCGTCCTCGCCCCCCTGATCCGTGATGGGTTTCAATGGTGAATGATATCGTGTCGCGGGCTCTCTATCATAGGCCTTCCGGCGGGGCAAAGCCGCTTCGGATCAATCATATAGGGGCAATTCGCCCCGACCCGGCCGCCCGCCCCCGTGCTGGCGGCGACGGGCTGCGAAGGGGGGTTTTGGTATCTAAA
This sequence comes from Pseudomonadota bacterium, assembly GCA_040756765.1. Lineage (GTDB taxonomy): Bacteria > Pseudomonadota > Alphaproteobacteria > Rhizobiales > Xanthobacteraceae > Bradyrhizobium_A. The sequence continues at coordinate 187,202 of JBFLYG010000013.1, forward strand.
AGCCGCCAACCGGCCCGGCCATGCCGCGGGGCGGAGTCAGTTGCGAGAAACTTGCATGTAGCTGCATCCTTTCCTATAATCCGACCGTCATAGAGCCCACGGCCCGAACCGAGCAAAATTCTGTAGTAAAATGAGTGACTTAATCACCGCTGACGACCAGAGTGACGCCGACATTCTCGGGGCGGTCCGCACGCCGGCCCTGACGGGCTGCCCGTGGCACGACGTCAACGAGATGCTGCAGTCAGTAGGCCTGCGCCCGACCCGCCAGCGCATGGCGCTGGGCTGGCTGCTGTTCGGCAAGGGCGACCGCCACCTGACCGCGGAAATGCTCTACGAGGAAGCGATCCAGGCCAAGGTGCCGGTGTCGCTCGCCACCGTCTACAACACGCTGAACCAGCTCACCGAGGCCGGCCTGCTGCGCCAGGTCAGCGTCGACGGCACCAAAACCTATTTCGACACCAACGTCAGCGACCACCACCACTTCTACCTCGAAGGCAACCACGAGCTGGTCGACATTCCCGATCCGCACCTCGTGCTGCAGAAGATGCCGGACGTGCCGGAAGGCTATGAGATCGCCCGCATCGACATGGTGGTGCGGCTGCGCAAGACGCGCTGAGCGCCGGTCAGATCCGATCCCGTTACAACAAAAAAGCCGCGCCCACAGCGCGGCCTTTTTTGTCGAGCCCACGCGCGTTGCGCGCAGCTCAGTCGACTTTCTCGTCTGCGTAGACGCCCCACAGCCGCTGCTGCTCGATCCAGCCATCGAAGCCGCTGCCGGTGATGCGGCACCAACCGGCGCTGCAGCGCTTGACCGAGGCGATCACGCCGGCCTGCAGCTTCGCCGACACCGCGCTGGCCGGATCGGCGCGATCGTACAGCGGTGCGAGGTCATCCTTCGACTTCAGCGTCACCACCGCGGTGCGCTTGCCCGACAGCAGCGAGTGATAGACCCAGCCTTCGGCGCCCTCGGAATCCCGCACCCGCCGCCAGTTCTCGAATTCCGCGGTGATCTCCACCGGCAGCCCGACGCGGGTGTAGACCCAGCTGACGTCGTTGTCCTTGGTCGGCCCGCCGCGGACGTTGACGTGATCCGATTTCAGGCTGACGTAGCGCGGCATCGGCAGGCCGCTGACCGGCCCGACCACATCCTTGGCGGCGTGACTCGCGGTCACCCCCACATGGCAGAACAGGCCCGCCAGCACCACCACACCCCAATAGCACTTCAACGCCATTGCCGCATCCCTAGCATCCGATTTCGACGTTCGCTCTCACTGACCAGCACCTCCGAAAGCGAATTTCGAAAGGACACTAGTGCCCGCTTTTCGAAGTTCGTGATACATCGCGGCAATCTCCTTCACGAACTTCGAAAAGCGAAGAGCACTAGCAAACATATGATTCTAGTGCCGCTTTTCGATCTGAAGTCCCTGAGACGAGATAGCCGCTGCTGCTGCAGGGACTTCAGATCGGCGGCACTAGAAGCCTTTGAATCCGGTACGGCTTTGGTTCGTTGACGCTTTTAGGCCCGAGGCGGGCGAAGCGCCGAACCGCCATCCCGACCGCGCCGGCCGTCGCGCCGAGCGCCCCGCGGGAGGACGCCGGCCGCCCAGCAGGCCGCGGCCGCACCTCAACAGGTTCCCGATGGGTTCTTGTCTTGAGCGGGCCTTCTGCTAGAGAGGACCCGATACGACCCTCACGACAAGAGCCGGCGAGAGCTTGGTATCCGGTGCGGACCTGCAGTTTCGGACAGCCCGGTTAACGAGGTCTCAACAGGCCCGCGGGAGCGGGAGGAAACGCAACAGCGCGACGCGACGTGTGACTTTGCTGCACTGAACCGGCTGCACGGATCCGACGCGCCGCTTATTCTGTATCGGCCTGAGCGCCTCACCGCAGACCGCGGCACGGCGGCTGGCCCCAAGGCGTGGAAAGCACAGCAATGACCGTCCGGAAAAAACCTCTCGTCGTCGTCACGCGCAAGCTGCCGGACAGCATCGAGACGCGGATGCGCGAGCTGTTCGACACCCGCCTCAATCTCGACGACCAGCCGATGACCCAGGACCAGCTCGCCGAGGCGGTGCGCACCGCCGACATCCTGGTTCCGACCGTGTCCGACGAGGTCGACGAAGCGGTGCTCAACCAGCCGGACCGCAAGCTCAAGCTGATCGCCAATTTCGGCAACGGTGTCGACAACATCGACGTCACCGCCGCCCACAACCTCGGCATCACCGTGACCAACACGCCGAAGGTGCTGACCGAGGACACCGCCGACATGACCATGGCGCTGATCCTGGCGGTGCCGCGCCGGCTTACCGAGGGCGCCTCGATCCTGACCGAGGGCAAGGACTGGGCCGGCTGGTCGCCGACCTGGATGCTCGGCCACCGCATCGGCGGCAAGCGGCTCGGCATCATCGGCATGGGGCGGATCGGCCAGGCGGTGGCGCGGCGCGCCCATGCCTTCGGCCTGCAGATCCACTACCACAACCGCCGCCCGGTGGCGCCGCAGATCGAGGAAGAGCTCGGCGCCACGTACTGGGAGAGCCTCGACCAGATGCTCGCCCGCATGGACATCATCTCGGTGAACTGCCCGCACACGCCGGCGACGTTCCACCTGCTGTCCGCGCGGCGGCTGAAGCTGATCCGCAAGGACGCCTACATCGTCAACACCGCGCGCGGCGAGGTGATCGACGAGGACACCCTGACCAAGCTGATCGAAGCCGGCGACATCGCCGGCGCCGGCCTCGACGTGTTCGAGCACGAGCCGGCGGTCAGCCCCAAGCTGGTGCGGCTCGCGCGCGCCGGCAAGGTGGTGCTGCTGCCGCACATGGGCTCGGCGACGATCGAAGGCCGCGTCGAGATGGGCGAGAAGGTGATCATCAACATCCGCACCTTCCTCGACGGCCACAAGCCGCCGGATCGCGTGCTGCCGAGCATGCTGTGAGGCGCGGCGTCATCGTCTGATTTTTTTACGGAAGACCGGAGTGATCCGGGCCGAACAGGCCCGGTCGCGATCGCCTGCCCAGCATTTGGGGCGCTTGCCGAATCTTTGTGTCGTAAAATCCCCTTGTCGCGGGGTTATGCTGCAAAGCTTCGAAACGACGCGCGACGAACGGGTGGCCCATGATCGACAGCCGGCAACTGCTTCAGCTCTTTCCCACCGAGGCCGACATCCCGGCCGCACACCGGCCGGGCGGTCCGCTGCACCAGCGCTTCACGCTGGTGAACGGCGCGCTAAAGGACTGGACCGGTGGAACACAGGCAGTGATCTCGCCGATGCGGCTGCGTAATGCCTCCGGCGAGCTGACGCCGGTGACGCTCGGCAGCATTCCCCATGGCGGCATCGCCGAGGCGGAAGAAGCGCTGGCGGCCGCGGTGGCCGCCTATGACAATGGCCGCGGCATCTGGCCGACCATGACGGTCGCCGAGCGCATCGCCTGCATGCAGACCTTCACCAAGGAGATGGTGGCGCACCGCGCCGAGGTGGTGAAGCTGTTGATGTGGGAGATCGGCAAGAGCTTCGCCGATTCCGAAAAGGAGTTCGACCGCACCGTCGACTACATCCGCGCCACCATCGACGCGCTGCGCGACCTCGACAACAACTCCTCGCGCTTCGTCATCGCCGAAGGCACCATCGGCCAGATCCGCCGCACCCCGCTCGGCGTGGTGCTGTGCATGGGCCCCTACAACTACCCGCTGAACGAAACCTTCGCGACCCTGATCCCGGCGCTGATCATGGGCAACACGCTGCTGTTCAAGCCGCCGAAGTTCGGCGTGCTGCTGTTCGCGCCGCTGCTGGAGGCATTCCGCAACGCGTTCCCCAAGGGCGTGATCAACACTGTGTACGGCCAGGGCGCCGAGGTGGTGCCGTACCTGCTCGGCTCCGGCAAGGTCAACACGCTGACCCTGATCGGCTCCAGCAAGGTCGCCGATCATCTCAAGAAGCTGCACCCGAAGGCCAACCGGCTGCGCGCCATTCTCGGCCTCGACGCCAAGAACGCCGCAATCGTGCTCGCCGACGCCGACCTCGAGCTTGCGGTGAAGGAGTGCCTGCTCGGCGCGCTGTCGTTCAACGGCCAGCGCTGCACCGCGCTGAAGATGCTGATCGTGCACTCCTCGATCGCCGAGCGCTTCCTCGCCCGCTTCACCGAAGAGCTCGCCAAACTCAAGGTCGGCATGCCGTGGGACGCCGGCGTCAACATCACGCCGCTGCCCGAGCCCGGCAAGACCGCCTACATGACCGCCTGTGTCGAGGACGCGATCGCGAAAGGCGCCCGCGTCGTCAATGCCGGCGGCGGCGTGTCTTGCGAGACGCTGTTCTATCCCGCGGTGGTCTATCCGGTGAAGGACGGCATGAAGCTCTACCGCGAGGAGCAGTTCGGCCCGGTGGTGCCGGTGATGCCGTTCGACGACATCGACACCGCGCTCGAGTATGTCATCACCTCCGAGCACGGCCAGCAGGTCAGCATCTTCAGCTCCGACCCCGCCGAGATCGGCACCCTGGTCGACCCGCTGGTCAACCAGGTGTGCCGGGTCAATATCAACTGCCAGTGCCAGCGCGGGCCGGACATCTTCCCGTTCACCGGCCGCAAGGATTCCGCAGAGGGCACCTTGTCGGTGACCGACGCGTTGCGGTCGTTCTCGATCCGCTCGATGGTGGCGGCGAAGCAGACCGACGCCAGCAAGAAGCTGCTGGACGAGATCGTGCAGAAGCACGAGTCCAAGTTCATCAACACCGGCTTCATCTTCTAGGCGGCGACCCGGCGCGTCCTCGCCCGGCGCCGGCCCACCGGGTTCCACCCGGCGCCAGACATGAACAGCGGCGCCTAGCGTCGGCGTGCGGCTTTTCACGGCACCAATGCAGCGCCGGCATTGCGCCGGCGGAGCCGAGCCGCTATCAGGCAGGCCTCTGCGCGACTGGCGCTTGGATGGACCACCATCGGGGAGCGCAGAGGTGATCTGCCGCGCGCCTGGGCACCACTCTCACCGGAGGTGCCATGACCGCAGACATCATCGATGGGCGCAAGCACGCCCAGACCCTTCTCGACAACGTTGCCGCCGATATCGCCGCCCTGCCGCGGGCGCCGGGCCTCGCCGTGGTTCTGGTCGGCGGCGATCCGGCGAGCGCCATCTATGTCCGCAACAAGGTGCGAACCGCGCGGGCGGTCGGCCTGCGCGGCGAAACCGAAATCCTGCCCGACAGCGTCACCGAGGCGGAACTGCTGGCGGTCATCACCACGCTGAACGCGCGCGACGACATCGACGGCATTCTCGTCCAGCTGCCGCTGCCACCGCACATCAACACGCTGCGCATCATGGCCGCGGTCGACCCGGCCAAGGACGTCGACGGCCTGCATGCGCTCAACGCCGGCAAACTGCTGCACGGCGCGGATGCGCTGATTCCCTGCACGCCGCTCGGCTGCATGAAGCTGATCAAGTCCATGGTCCCCGACCTCACCGGCTACCACGCCGTGGTCATCGGCAGCTCCAACATCGTCGGCAAGCCGATGGCGGCGCTGCTGCTGGAGGAGCGCGCGACCGTGACCCAGACCCATATCCACACCCGCGACACCCAGTTCATCTGCCGCGGCGCCGACATCCTGGTCAGCGCGGTCGGCAAGCCCGGCCTCGTGCGCGGCGACTGGATCAAGCCGCGCGCCATCGTCATCGATGTCGGCACCACCCGTGTCGAAAAGGCCGACGGCGGTTATGACGTACGCGGCGATGTCGCATTCGACGAGGCGGTCAAGGTTGCCGGCGCGATCACGCCGGTGCCCGGCGGCGTCGGGCCGATGACGATCGCCTGCCTGATGGAGAACACGGTCAAGGCGGCGAAGGCGCGGCGGGCGCGCCTGCGCTGACGCGCAGCACGGAGGCGTCGCCCGTCAGCGATGGCCGCTGAGGTCCGTGATGGTGGGATGATCGCCGTTGAGCGGATTGGCCGGATCGCGGCCGTAGCGCAGCGTCTCGAAGCGCATGGCGCGGGCGTCGATCATCAGGAGACGGCCCACCAGCCCTTCGCCGAAGCCGACGATCTCGCGGATCGCCTCGAGCGCCGTCATGGCGCCGAGCACGCCGGCGAGCGCGCCGAGAATGCCGGCCTCCTCGCAGGTCGGCACCGTGCCGGGCGGCGGCGGATCGGGAAACAGACAGCGGTAGGTCGGGTTGAGCTCGCCCTTCGCGTTGCGCTCATGGGCGCGGATGGTGGTGAGCGAGCCGTCGAACAGTCCGAGCGCGGCGGTGATCAGCGGCTTCTGCGCCAGATAACACGCATCCGAGACCAGGTAGCGCGTGGCGAAATTGTCCGAGCCGTCGGCGACGATGTCATAGCCGGCGATGAGATCGAGCGCGTTGGCCGCCGTCAGGCGCGTGGCATGGGCGTGCAGCGTCACATGCGGGTTGAGCGCATGGATGGTCTCGGCGGCGCTCTCGACCTTCGGCCGGCCGACGTCCGGCGTGGTGTGGATGATCTGGCGCTGCAGATTGGACAGCGACACGGTGTCGTCGTCGACCACGCCGAGGGTGCCGACGCCGGCCGCCGCGAGATACATCAGCGCCGGAGCGCCGAGCCCGCCAGCGCCGATCACCAGCACCCGCGCCGCCTTCAGCGCCGCCTGCCCCGGACCTCCGACCTCGCGCAGCACGATGTGGCGCGCATACCGCTCGAGTTCATCCGCGCTGAGCAATCTGGCCCGTTCCTTTCATCGTCTGCCGCCGTCGTTTCACCGTCACGCCGGCATGGCATCGCCAAGCTGAACCACTGTCGCGCTATGGCCGACCAAGCAGATATGGTACTTCCTCCCTCCCCGCTAGTGTGGTGGATCTGACATTCGCTTCAGCATTTGCCGCGAGTCCTCCAAGCGAATGTCAGATCCAAAACCACACTAGAATCTTATATTTGCTAGTGTCCCTATGGTTCTAACATTCGTCAAAGAGCCCGCTGCAAAGTGATACGAATGTTAGAACCGGGACACTAGCTAGAACAAACCGCGAAGGGCGACTGATGAAGCCGATGATCGCCGCCACGCTGATGGTGGCCCTCTCAGGTGTCGCGGCACCCGCGCAGACGCCGGTTCGCACCCTCGCCGTCCGGCCGGACGGCACCCCGGCCCCGCCCCGCCCGGCGCCCGCCGCGCCGGCGCCGAAGCCGGCCGACCCCGCCGCTGTGCAGGCCGCCCAGGAGCGCCAGGCGATCCAGTCGGACCTCGCCTGGGTCGGCGCCTACAACGGCCTGATCAACGGCGAGCCCAGCGAGCGCTTTGCGGCCGCGATCCGCACCTTCCAGAAGGACAATGGCGGCAAGCCCACCGGCACGCTGACGCCGCAGGAGCGCGGCGCGCTCGCCGCCGCGTCCAAGGCGCTGCAGGACAGCGTCGGCTGGAAGATCGGCCTCGACCCGGTCAACAGCATCAAGCTCGGCCTGCCGACCAAGCTGGTGCCGCTGCAGAGCAGCGGTCCGAACGGCAGCAAATGGACCTCGGCACAGGGCCAGATCCAGATCGAGACCTGGCGCGCCAAGGACACCAACCTCACCATCGCCGCCATCGCCGAGCGCGAGAAGAAGGAGCCGGCGGGCCGCCGGATCGACTACAGCGTGGTGAAGCCGGACTTCTTCGTACTGTCCGGACTGCAGGGGCTGAAGAAGTTCTATGTCCGCGGCCAGATCAAGGGCAACGAGGTGCGCGGCCTGACCATCCTCTACGACCAGGCCACCGAAGGCACCATGGAGCCGGTGGTGATCGCGATGTCGAGCGCGTTCGCACCGTTCGCCGGCGGCGACGCCGCGCCGCCACCGCCGCCGCCACGCAAGAAGGTGGAGTATGCCACCGGCGTGGTGGTGAGCCCGGACGGCGCCATCGTCACCGACCGCAACGCCATCGACGCCTGCGAGACCATCGTGGTGCCGCCCTACGGCCATGCCGAGCTCGTCGCCAAGGACGCGGCGCGACAGCTGGTGCTGCTGCGGCTCTATGGCGCAAACGGGCTGAAGGCCACGGCGTTCAACGGCGCGGCGAAAGCCGACGTCACCGTCACCGGCATCGCTGATCCGCAGGCCCAGGGCGGCGGCGCGGCGGTGAGCGGCATGACGGCGCGCCTCGTCGGCAGCGGCAGCGACCTGCGGCTCGACCCCGTGCCCGGGCTCGGCTTTGCCGGCGCCGCAGTGACCGATGCCGACGGCAAGGCCGCGGGGATCGCGCAGCTCCGCGTGCCGCTGGTGGCCGGGGTCGCGGTGCCGGCGCAGGCGGCGTTCGCCTCGGCGGAGGTGGTGCGGCAATTTCTCGCGAAAGCCAAGGTCGCCGCCCCGCCCGCGGACGCCAAGGCGGGCGACGTCAAGGCGTCGCTGTTGCGGGTGATCTGCATCCGCAAATGACCTCTCACGCGATTATTTCTGTAGCCCGGGTGAGCGAAGCGATACCCGGGACGATCGTCGTGCAGGACACCCGGATGCCGCTGCGCTCATCCGGGCTACGGTCCTGCGGCGGATCTCACTTCTGGCAGGTCGGGCACCAGAAGGTCGAGCGGCCGTTCTGGGTGAAGCGCTTGACGGTGCCCTTGCAGCCGCGGGTCTGGCACTTCTCGTCCTCGCGGTCATAGACGCGAAACGAGTGCTGGAAATAGCCGAGCTCGCCGGTGGTCTGGCGATGGTCGCGCAGCGACGAGCCGCCGGCCTCGATCGCCTGCTCGAGCACGGTGTGGATCGCCTCCACCAGCCGCTTGGCATGGTCCGACGGCGCGCCGCTGCGCAGCGCCAGCGTCGAGGCCTGCCGCTTGGGCGACAGATGCGCGCGGAACAGCGCCTCGCAGACATAGATGTTGCCGAGCCCGGCGACCACGCGCTGGTCGAGCAACGCCGCCTTGAGGCTGGCCTTCTTGCCGGCGCACCCGGCCGCGAGCACCGCGGCGTCGAACGAAGGGCTGAGCGGCTCGGGCCCGAGGCCGCGCAGGAACGACTCCGCTTCCAGCTCGCTGTGCGGCACGATCTTCATGTAACCGAAGCGGCGCGGATCGTTGAAGGTGACGACCGCGCCCGACGCCATGTGGAAGACGACATGGTCGTGCGCCCGGTCGGCGCTGCGCTCATGATGGAAGAAGCCGGGGCTCGCAGCCGTGGCGTGCTTGACCACGCGGAACGAGCCGGACATGCCCAGATGCATCAGCAGCACGTCGCCGGACGACAGATCCGCCATCAACAGCTTCGCCCGGCGGCCAAGCCCGACGATGGTCTGGCCTTCGAGGCGGCCGACGAAATCCTTCTGGAACGGAAAGCGCAGGTCGCCGCGCCGCGTCTCCACACTGGCGATGCGCTGGCCTTCCATGACTGGCTGCAATCCGCGACGGACGGTTTCGACTTCAGGCAGTTCAGGCATCGACAGACATTCGGTTGGCCGCGCGACCAGCGGCGATCATGATGCGTTCGGCTCGCTGAACACGATACGATTATAGAACGGATCGGTCACGGTCATCGTGGTGTCGCCCCAGGGCTCGGCCTCGAGGCCGGGGCGCATGAAGCCGTAGCCCTTGGCCGACAGCACCGCGTGGTAGTCGGCGAGGCCGGTGACCGGGATGATGACGCGGGCGCCGGGTGCGCAGTCGCCATGATGCTCGGTCAGATGCAGCACGGCATCACCCAGCGAGACCTGCTGGTAGAGCGGCGCGCGGTCGTCGAAGCGGTGCTCCCAGTCCTGCCGGAAGCCCAGATAATCGAGGTAGAACTCCCGCGCCTTGCCGATATCGAAGATCCGCAGGATCGGGATGGCCGGGGCAAGCTTGATTGTCACACAATGGCCTCGTACATGAACCCGCCCGCACGGCAACCGACGGTTTTCGCCGCAGGCCCCGCCGGCCGTTAACGATGCTGGCTTGTAGCGCAGGCGGACGCGGCGCGCTATGGTCCGCCGCCGGAGACAGACAGTGATGGACCGACCCGACCAAACCACCCATTTCGGGTACCGCGACGTGCCGCTGGGCGACAAGCAGACGCTGGTGAACGATGTGTTCCACAGCGTCGCGTCGCGCTATGACCTGATGAACGACCTGATGTCGGCGGGCCTGCACCGGCTGTGGAAGGACGCCATGATCATGGCGCTCAACCCGCCGCGCGGCGATGCGCCGTTCGCGCTGCTCGACGTCGCGGGCGGCACCGGCGACATCTCGTTCCGCGCCGCGCAGGCGGCGGGTTTCGGCTTTCACGCCACCGTGTGCGACATCAACGCCGACATGCTCGAGGTCGGCCGCGACCGCGCGGTGAAGCTGCATCTCGACGACCGCGTCACCTTCGTCGAAGGCAACGCCGAGGCGCTCGCCTTTGCCGATCGCAGCTTCGACGCCTACACCATCGCCTTCGGCATCCGCAACGTGCCGCGCATCGACGCGGCGCTGCGCGAGGCCTACCGCGTGCTGCGGCCCGGCTCGCGCTTCCTGTGCCTGGAATTCTCTGCGGTCGACGTGCCGGGCCTCGATCGCATCTACGACTTCTATTCGTTCAACATCATCCCGACGCTCGGCCGCGCCGTGACCGGTGATGCGGAGTCCTACCGCTACCTCGTCGAATCGATCCGTCGTTTCCCGCGCCCCGCCGCGTTCGCCGAGATGATCAGCGCCGCCGGCTTTTCCCGCGTCAGCTACCAGGCGATGTCGGGCGGCATCGTGCACCTGCATTCGGGCTGGCGTTTGTGATCTCCGCAATTCCCCATGTGCTGCGCCTGATCCGCGCAGCCTTCGTCGTGGCCCGCGAGGGCACCTTCGCGGTGGTCGATCCCGAGCCGCTGCCGCCGCCGCTGCGCCTGATGCTGCGCCTCGCCCGGCTGATCGAGCGGCGCGACGCCAAGTCCGGCCCGCGCCTCGCCCGCGCGCTGACGCGGCTCGGCCCGACCTATGTCAAGCTCGGCCAGGTGCTGGCGACGCGCCCAGACGTCGTCGGCGTAGCGATGGCGCGCGACCTCGAGCGGCTGCAGGACCGCCTGCCGGCGTTCTCGCAGGCGGAAGCCGAAGCGGTGGTTGCGATGTCGCTGGAGCGGCCGCTGGCGCAGTCGTTTGCAAGCTTCAGCCCGCCGGTCGCGGCGGCCTCGATCGCCCAGGTCCACCGCGCCGAGGTCGAGAAGGACGGCGTCCGCCGCCCGGTGGCGGTGAAGATCCTGCGGCCGCACATCGCCGAGCGCTTCCGCCGCGACCTCGGCGCGCTGATGTTCGCCGCACGCACCGCGGAGGCGCTGTCGCCGGAAGCGCGGCGGCTGCGCAGCATCGAGATCGTCGACACGCTGGCGCGCTCGGTGGCGATGGAGATGGACCTGCGGCTGGAAGCCGCGGCGCTGTCGGAGATGGCGGAGAACACCCGCGACGATCCCGATTTCCGCGTGCCGACGGTGGACTGGGACCGCACCAGCCATCACGTGCTGACCATGGAGTGGATCGACGGCCTGCCGCTGAGCGACCGGCCGCGCCTGGAGGCGGCGCAGATCGACCTGCCCGATCTCGGCCGCAAGGTGATCCAGAGCTTCCTGCAGCATGCGCTGCGTGACGGCCTGTTCCACGCCGACATGCATCCGGGCAACATGTTCGTCGACGAGGGCGGCCGCCTGGTCGCAGTCGACTTCGGCATCATGGGCCGCCTCGGCCTCAAGGAACGGCGCTTCCTTGCCGAGATCCTGCTCGGCTTCATCACCCGCGACTACCGCCGCGTCGCCGAGGTGCATTTTGAGGCCGGCTACGTGCCGGCGCACCACTCGATCGAGAACTTCGCCCAGGCGATCCGCGCCATCGGCGAGCCGATCCACAACCGCCGCGCCGACGAGATCTCGATGGCCCGGCTGCTCACCCTGCTGCTGGAAGTCACCGGGCTGTTCGACATGCGCACCCGGCCGGAGCTGATCCTGCTGCAGAAAACCATGGTGGTGGTGGAGGGCGTCGCCCGCAGCTTCGATCCCCGCCTCGACATCTGGAAAACCGCCGACCCGGTGGTGCGGGCCTGGATCGAGCGCAACCTCGGCCCGATTGGCCGCATCGAGGGCGCGATGAGCGGTGCCGGCCAGCTCGGCAAGCTGATCTCCGGCCTGCCGGCGATCGCGGCCCGGGCGATCAGCGCGCTGGAGCAGGTCGAGGCCATGACCCGGGACGGCCTGGTACTGGCCCCCGAGACGGTCGCGGCGCTCGCCAAGGCGCAAGCGCGGCGCAACCGCTGGCAAACCCGCGCGCTATGGGTGATCGCCCTGGCGTTCCTGGCCATCCTCTGGAAGCTCAGCTAGACCTCACGACTGCATTGCAGGCATTACGTTGATTGCATTGCAATCATCTGTTAGCTTCCATGGCTCTGGATTGGGGGCGCTGCCATGGCCAGCCTGACGATTCGCAAGCTCGACGAGGCGCTGAAAGCAGAGCTCCGGCTGCGCGCCGCGCGCCACGGCCGCTCGGTCGAGGACGAGGTCCGCGTCATCCTGCGCGAGGCTGCGGGCGGCGCCGGCGAGCCGGCCGGGACGCCGCAGCCGCCCGCCGCGCCCCGCCCCGAAACGTCCCGGCAGCCCGGCGCGGGCCGCCCGCGCATCACCCTGATCATCGGCGGCGGCATCGCCGCCTTCAAATCGCTCGACCTGATCCGCCGCCTCAAGGAGCAGGCGCTCGACGTGCGCTGCGTGCTGACCTCGGCAGGCCAGCAGTTCATCACCCCGCTGAGCGTCAGCGCGCTGGCCCACGAGCCCTGCTTCACCGACCTGTTCGATCCGCGCAGCGAGTTCGACGTCGGCCACATCCGCCTCGCCCGCGACTGCGACCTCGTGCTGGTGGCCCCGGCGACCGCCGACCTGATGGCGAAGATGGCAAACGGCCATGCCGACGACCTCGCCAGCGCCATCCTGCTCGCCACCAATCGCCCGATCCTGCTGGCGCCGGCGATGAACCCGCTGATGTGGGCCAATGCCGCCACCCGCCGCAACGTCGCGCAGCTGCAGCGCGACGGCGTGCGCCTCGTCGGTCCCAACGCCGGCGAGATGGCGGAGGCCGGCGAAGCCGGCGTCGGCCGCATGTCGGAGCCGCTGGAGATCGCCGGCGCCGCGCTGGCCCTGCTGCGCCCGCCGGCGCCGAAGCCGCTCGCCGGCAAGCGCATCCTGGTCACTGCGGGGCCGACCCACGAGCCGATCGACCCGGTGCGTTACATCGCCAACCGCTCCTCCGGCAAGCAGGGCTTTGCGATCGCCGCGGCGGCCGCCGCGGCCGGCGCCGAGGTGACGCTGGTGTCGGGCCCGGTCAACCTGCCGGACCCTGCCGGCGTCGCCGTGCGCCATGTCGAATCGGCGCGCGACATGCTGGCGCAGGTCGAACAGGCCCTGCCGGCGGATGTCGCGATCTTCGCCGCGGCGGTCGCCGACTGGCGCGTCGCCAATGCCGGCGAGCAGAAGATCAAGAAGACCGCCGGCAACCTGCCGACGCTGAGCTTCGCCGAGAACCCGGACATCCTCGCCACCATCGCGCATCGCACCGAGGGGCGGCCGCCGCTGGTGATCGGCTTCGCTGCCGAGACCGAGCACCTCATCGACAACGCCCGCGCCAAGCTCGCCCGCAAGGGCTGCGACTGGCTGGTCGCCAACGACGTCTCGCCGGAAAGCGGCGTGATGGGCGGCGACCGCAACACCATCCACCTGCTCAAGCGCGACAGCACCACGATCGATTCTTGGCCCGTGATGACCAAGGACGACGTCGCCACCACGCTGGTCGCGCGCATCGCCGACGCCATAGGATTGATCCCGTCATGACCGCCACCGCCCCCGTCCGCATCGCCGTGCAGCAGTTCCCTCACGCCGAGGGATTGCCGCTGCCCGCTTACCAGACCAGCCACGCCGCCGGCCTTGACTTGCAGGCCGCGGTTCCCGAGGCTGCGCCGGTGACGCTTGCCCCCGGCGCCCGCGCGCTGGTTCCCACCGGCCTTGCCATCGCACTGCCGGACGGCTTCGAGGCCCAGGTGCGCCCGCGCTCCGGGCTTGCCGCCAAGCACGGCGTCACGGTGCTGAATTCGCCCGGCACGATCGACGCCGACTACCGTGGCGAGATCGGCGTGCTGCTAATCAACCACGGCGACGCGCCGTTCACAGTCCGCCGCGGCGAGCGTATCGCGCAGATGGTGATCGCCCCCGTGGTGCAGGCGGAGCTGGTGCCGGCGGCGACGCTATCCGAGACGGCACGCGGCAGCGGCGGCTTCGGTTCCACCGGCAGATAGGTTCGGTTCCGCGCCGCTTTTCGTCCAATTTGACTCAGACTGCGCGCGTTCACGGTCTGGACTCTTACCCGCCGAGTCCCCTTGAGGATATTGTGAAACGATTCGCGAACGGCGTAGCGGCCGCCGCTCGCGCAATCGCGCAGAATGCGCCGTGCAACGCGCGGCGGAATTGGAATTTTCGACGCCGGATCCTGGATTGTCGGTCGCCCGCCTACGACCGATGGCCATGATTCCGGCAGGGGCAAACCATGGCGGGCGTGGTCAGGGCGATACGTCGGACCTTGATGTCGGGCACCGCGCTTGTGCGCGGCGGACTGGCGGTCCTCGCCGGCACCGTGGCCGCGCGCGCGGACGACAGCGGGCTCCGCGCCGCCGAAAATCTGCTCAACCTGACCCAGCAGGAGATTGCGGCGCTCGCGATCGCCGCCGGCGTGCTCGGCTTCTCCGTTCTGGCGACCATCCTGTTGATGCGCACCCGGCTGCGCGCCACCCGCGTCGAGGCGCGGCTGCGCGCCGACGTCCGCGCGCTGCAGAGCGAGACCGACAGCCTGCGCGCGCTGCTGTTCACCGAGCCGCAGGTGGTGATTTCCTGGCAAGCCGCCAGCCTGCGCCCGGAGATCAGCGGTGACCTCGCGCTGCTGCTGCCCCAGGCCGCGCAGCAGACCCCGCAACGCATCCTCGCTTTCGGCACCTGGCTGCCGCCCGAGCAGGCGCTGCAGATGGACCACGCGGTGGATGCGCTCTGCACCGAAGGCGCCAGCTTCACGCTGCATCTCACCACCAGCGCCGGGCGGACCATCGAGGCGATCGGCCGCGCCATCGGCGGCAAGGCGATCGTCCGCATCCGCGAGCTGAGCGGCGTGCGCCGCGAGCTCGCCGAGACCAGCCTGCGCTACCGCGACCTGCACGAGGAGACCGCCAGCCTGCGCGCGTTCGCCGCGGCGCTGCCCTGGCCGGTGTGGTCGCGCCGCGACGACGGCACGCTGCTGTTCGCCAACGCCGCCTATGCGGAGGCCACCGAGGCCACGAACGTCGCCGATGCGATCACGCGCAATCTCGAGCTGCTCGACAGCGGCGACCGCCAGGCCATGGCGAAGGCGCTCGCCGACCGCGCCCATTTCGAGGCGCGGCTGCCGGTCGTGATCGGCGGCCAGCGCCGCATCTTCGACGTCCGCGCGTTGAAGATGACCGGCGGCAACGCCGGCGTCGCTGTCGACGCCAGCGAGGCGGCGGCCTTGACCGAGGCGCTGGAACGCATGGCGGAGGCGCACCGCCGCACCCTCGACCAGCTGTCGTCCGGCGTCGCCGTGTTCGACGGCCAGCGCCGCCTCGCCTTCTACAACGATTCTTACCGCCGGCTGTGGAGCCTCGACCCGGCGTTCCTTGATTCGCAGCCCGACGACTCCAGCGTGCTCGACCGCCTGCGCGCCACCCGCAGGATCCCCGAGCCGCCGGACTTCCGGCAATGGAAGGCCAAGCTGCACGAGGCCTATCGCGCCGTCGAGCCGGCCAAGGACGTCTGGTACCTGCCGGACGGCCGCGCCGTCAGCGTGGTGACCACGCCCAACCCCGAGGGCGGCGTCACCTACCTGTTCGACGACGTCACCGAGAGCCTGACGCTGGCGCGCCAGTTCGATGGCCTGATCCGGGTGCAGCGCGAGACCCTCGACAACCTTGCCGAGGCGGTCGCGGTGTTCGGCAGCAACGGCCGGGCGCAGCTGTTCAACCCGGCGTTCGCGCGGATGTGGAAGCTGTCGCCCGAGGCGCTGGAAGAGCATCCGCACATCGAGACGGTGGAAGCGTGGTGCCGGCCGCTGTTCGACGAAGCGGCGACCTGGCGCACCATCCGCGACGCGGTCACCGGCATCGACAACCGCAAGCCGGTGCCGCTGCGGCTCGAGCGCAAGGACGGCAGCGTGCTCGACTGCATGGCGATGCCGCTGCCCGACGGCGCCACCATGCTGACGTTCCAGGACATCACCGACACGGTGAACGTCGAGCGCGCGTTGCGCGAGCGCAACGAGGCGCTGGAGACCGCCGACCAGATGAAGGTCGACTTCGTCCACCATGTCTCCTACGAGCTGCGCTCGCCGCTGACCACGATCATCGGCTTCGCCCACTTCCTCAGCGATCCGACCACCGGCCCGCTGACCGCCCGGCAGGACGAGTATCTCGGCTACATCACCTCGTCGACCAACGCCCTGCTCGCGATCATCAACAACATCCTCGATCTCGCCACCATCGATGCCGGCGCGATGACGCTGAACCTCGGCCCGGTCGACATCCGCGCCGCCATCGAATCCGCCGCCGAGGGCATTCAGGACCGCCTCGCCCGTGACCACATCCGGCTTGCAATCGATGCCGCGCCGGGCATCGGCAGCTTCGTCGCCGACGAGCGGCGGGTGGTGCAGGTGCTGTACAACCTGCTCGCCAATGCCGTGGGCTTCTCGCCGCAGGACGGTATCATCACCATCAGCGCGCGGCGCCACAACGACAGCGTCAGCTTCACGGTGAGCGATTCCGGCCCCGGCATCGCCCCCGACGTCAAGGACAAGGTGTTCGACTGGTTCGAAAGCCACAGCAACGGCTCGCGCCATCGCGGCGCCGGCCTCGGCCTGTCGCTGGTGCGCTCGTTCGTCGAGCTGCACGGCGGCAAGGTGCGCGTCGACTCCGCCGTCGGCAAGGGCACCTCCGTCACCTGCGACTTCCCGATCGACCAGGCCGCGCAGCGCACCGCCGCCGAATGACCGACCGCTCCACCCTCTCGCTCACCCTCGTCAACGAGACGGCCACCGCCCAGCTGATGGCCGATCTCGCGCTGCTGATCGGCGCCGGCGACACCATCACGCTGACCGGCGACCTCGGCGCCGGCAAGACCGCCGCCGCCCGCGCGCTGATCCGCTACATCGCCGGCGACGACATGCTGGAGGTGCCGAGCCCGACCTTCACGCTGCTGCAGACCTACGACCTGCCGCCGTTTCAGGTGCTGCATGCCGACCTCTACCGGCTCGGTGATCCGCTGGAGCTGGAGGAGATCGGGCTGTCGCCGCTGCCGGACGGCGTGGTGACGCTGATCGAATGGCCGGAACGCGCCGCCGAGCTGCTGCCCGCCGACCGCATCGACATCGCGCTCAGCCACCGGCCGGCGCTCGGGGCCGACGCCCGTACCGCCGTGCTCACCGGCCATGGCCGCGGCGCCGCGGTGGTGGCGCGGCTGGCGACGCTGCGCGATTTCCTCGACGCCGCCGGCGAGAGCGACGCGCGCCGCGAGCGCATGCCGGGCGACGCCTCGACACGCAGCTATGCCCGCCTGTTCCAGGGCAGCGACAGCCGCATCCTGATGAACGCGCCGCGCCGCCCCGACGGCGCACCGATCTATGACGGCAGGTCGTACAGCTCCGCGGTGCATCTCGCCGAGGACGTCAAGCCGTTCGTCGCCATCGCCAACGGGCTGCGCGCCATCGGCGTGTCGGCGCCGGCGATCCGCCATGCCGACCTCACCGCGGGCTTCCTGATCACCGAGGACTTCGGCAGCGAGGGCTTCGTCGCCGGATCGCCGCCGGCCCCGATCCCCGAGCGCTACGAGGCCGCGACCGACCTGCTGGCCAAGCTGCACCAGCGCCCGCTGCCGGACACGCTGCCGCTGGCGCCGCAGCTCGACCATGCGATCCCGACCTTCGACGTCGACGCCATGCTGATCGAAGTCGGACTGATGCCGGAATGGTATCTGCCCGATCGCGGCGCGCCGGCGGACCCGGCGCTGCGCGCCGAATTCGACGCCATGTGGCGCACGCTGCTGGCGCGGCCGGTGCTCGCGGCAAGGACCTGGATGCTGCGCGACTATCATTCGCCGAACCTGATCTGGCTGCCACAGCGCCAGGGCACCGACCGCGTCGGCGTCATCGACTTCCAGGACACCGTGCTGGGACCGCCCGCCTACGACGTGGTGTCGCTGCTGCAGGACGCGCGGGTGGACGTGCCGGAGGCGCTGGAGATCGCGCTGCTGACCCGCTATGTGAAGGCGCGCCGCGCCGCCGATCCGGCGTTCGATGCCGCCGGCTTCGCCGAGAGCTACGCGCTGATGTCGGCGCAGCGCAACACCCGCCTGCTCGGCACCTTCGCGCGCCTCAACCGGCGCGACGGCAAGCCGCATTACCTGCAGCACCAGCCGCGGATCTGGACCTACCTCACCCGTGCGCTGGCGCACCCGGCGCTGACCACGTTCCGCGACTGGTACAAGATCCACGTACCGCCGCCGGCCTGAGGCGTTTACCAGCCGTTAGCCATCTACCCGTTAGCCTGCCTCCGGCAAAACTTCTGGGTCCGATCAGATGGCGATGATGCCTGAACGCCGCAGCGGCGACCGTGTCGTGTTCGAGCGCGGCTTTACCGCACACATGATGGGCATCGACGGCACCTGGCGCCGCAGCTGCATCATGGAGGACGTGTCCGAGATCGGCGCCAAGCTCACGGTGGAGGGCTCCGTCGAGGGTCTCAACCTCAAGGAGTTCTTCCTGCTGCTGTCCTCGACTGGCCTCGCCTACCGGCGCTGCGAACTGTCCTGGGTCAACGGCGACCAGATCGGCGTCACCTTCCTCAAGCAGGTCGACAAGAAGAAGCGCAATGGCCGCCGCATGCAATCGGCCGAAGCCTGACGGCCTCGCCTTCCGGCAAAGCCGCGGAGCCGTAACCGTCGCACATCCGTCACGTTTGCCGACTACAGCATTTGGACATGCGAATCGCCTGCTGCCGCGTCGTCAGCGACGCTCGGGCGCGGTGACACTCAATGCCAGGATGCCGCACAGTCCGCGGCATACGAGTCTTCATTCCAACTTCCCGCTTCCAACTGCCTCGTGACCCGATGTCCGTGAAACCCACCACAGCCATGGTCCTCGCCGCCGGCCTCGGCGTGCGGATGCGGCCGCTGACCGACCACATGCCGAAGCCGCTGGTGTCGGTGGCCGGCCAGCCGCTGCTCGACCACGTGCTCGACAAGCTCGCGGCCGCCGGCGTGAGCAAGGCCGTGGTCAATGTCCATTATCTCGGCGACCAGATCATCGACCATGTGAAGTCGCGCCAGCATCCGCAGGTCGTGATCTCCGACGAGCGCGGCACCCTGCTCGGCACCGGCGGCGGTGTCGTCAAGGCGCTGCCGCAGCTCGGCGACAAGCCATTCTTCCATCTCAACGCCGACACCATGTGGATCGACGGCGTGCGCCCCAACCTCAACCGCCTGGCGGAAACCTTCGATCCGGCGCGGATGGACATCCTGCTGCTGCTGGCGCCAACCGCGGCCAGCATCGGCTATGCCGGCAGCGGCGACTACGCCATGACCTCGGACGGCGCGCTGCGCAAGCGCAAGGAGAACCAGGTGGTTCCTTTCGTCTATGCCGGCGTCGCCATCCTGTCGCCGGCGATCTTCGCCGACGCGCCGCAGGGCGAGTTTTCGCTGACCAGGCTGTTCGACGCCGCCAATGAGCGCGAGCGCCTGTTCGGCCTGCGGCTCGACGGCACCTGGATGCATGTCGGAACCCCGGATGCCGTGGGCGCCGCGGAAGAGGCGTTCCTCGCCAGCGTCGCCTGACGTTCAGTCGATCGGGATCGCGCGGGATCGCGGCGCCGGCCTTAACCCGGCCGAGGCCTGCAACAGTGCAGTCTCGTCGACCTCTCCCCGCGCGTAGCCCGCAACCATGGCATGCTCGCGCATCACCAGGATGCGGTCGCACAGCCGGAGCAGTTCGGAAAACTCCGACGAGATGACCACGATCCCGACGCCGTCGACGGCGAGGCGGCTGATCAAGCCGTAGATCTCCTCCTTGGCGCCGACATCGACACCGCGGGTGGGCTCGTCGCAGATCAGCACCTTCGGGCGCTGCAGCAGCGCCCGCGCGAAGACTACTTTCTGCTGATTGCCGCCGCTGAGCGTGGTGACGGCGGCGCCAAGCGAAGGGCTCTTCAACTTCAGCCGCAACAGGATATCCCGTCCGATGCGGCGTTCACGCACGAAATCCATCATCCCGACGCGGCTCACATCCGACAACGAGGCCGCCGTAGTGTTCGCCAGGACGTCGCGCGCACCGAACAGGCCGTCGCGCTTGCGGTCCTCGGTGACGTAGACGAGTCCATGTCGGGCAGCCTCTGCCGGCGAGCGCGGCGCGACCCTGACGCCGCCGAGGCGCAATTCGACCGAACGGCCGTCGCCACAGCCGATCAGCGCATGCGCCAGTTCGGTGCGGCCGGCGCCGACGAAGCCGGCAAGGCCCACCACTTCGCCGGCGCGCACTTCGAGCCGGCTGCGGCGATCAGGCGACCCGAACATCGCGGCGAGAGCCAGCGGCGCAGACGCAAAATCGCGGACGCGGGCCGCCCCCGCTGCGGGCGCCGGACGGCCAATCATCGCGGTGACAATATCCTGCTCGCACAGGTCCGCGGTCCGGCCGGCGCTCACCAGCCGGCCTTCGCGGAACACGCTGACGCGATCGCACAGGCTGAAGATCTCCGCCAGCCGATGCGAGATATAGAGCACGGCAAGGCCCTCGGCCCGCAGCCGCCGCAGCGCCGCGAACAGCTTGTCCTGTTCGGGCAACGACAGCACCGCAGTCGGCTCATCCAGAATCAGCACGCGGCCGCGCCGCGACAGCGCGCGGGCGATCTCGACCAGTTGTTGTTCGGCAACGCTGAGGCTGGAGGTCGCGCGGCCGACATCGATCGTAACGCCGAAACGCGTCAGCGCATCGGCCGCCCGTTGCCGCATTGCAGCACCATCGACCAGGCCGAAGCGGCCGGTCGGCTCATGCGCGAGACAGATGTTCTCAGCGACGCTGAGCTGCGGCACCAGGGTGAGTTCCTGATAGACCGTGGAGATGCCCGCCTGCTGCGCTTCGCGCGGCGAGGCGAAGCGTGCGGCCGCGCCGTCGAGCCAGAGGCTGCCAGCGCTCGGCGCCAATGCGCCCGACACGATCTTGATGAACGTCGATTTGCCGGCGCCGTTGGCCCCGACGATGGCATGAATTTCACCGGCGGCCGCCGAAAAATCCACGCCGTCGAGCACGGTAACGCCACCGAACTGCTTGGTGAGGCCCCTGGTGGCAAGCAAGGTCATCCGAATACCCGGCGCTCCTATTTCGGCTGCCATTCGGGCGGCAGGTCGTTGGCCCAGACGTCATCCGGCTTGCCAGCCTGGACGTATTGGCCAACATCGGCAGCGGCGATCAGTTCAGATGGAACCTGGCGCCCCCGTGACACGGCATCGCCGCGCAGCGCGGCGAGCCCGAGCTGCACAGCGTCGCGGCCGACGCGGGTCGGGAAGGTGATGATGCCGCCCTTGCGGGTCTTGGCGACGAGCTTCAGCCAGCCATTGTATTCATCAGCTGGCGACAGCACGACGTCCTTGAGTCGGCCGGCTTCGTCGAACGCCTCGACCACGCCGGCCGACATCTGCCCCGAGGGCGAGAACACGCCGTCGATCTTCGGGAAGCGCTGCAGCAGGTTCTCGGTGATCTGCTTGGCCTTGGCGCGATTCCAGTCCCCGTGTTCCGTGGCGAGCAGCTCGATGCCTGGATAGTCCTTCAGCACCGCCTTCAGGGCGGCCAGTTGATCAACCGTGGCGGAATGCCCGGCGATCGGCAGCATCGCAAAGATCCTGCCCTTGCCACCCATGTCCTTGGCGAGTTGCCGTGCCGTCTGCTCGCCAAGATCGAACTGGCTGATATAGGCGTTGGTCACGGTACCTGGGCCGTCGTAGAAGCCGCCGCCGGCATTGACCGTCGGAATGCCGGCATCCACCGCTTTCTGCAGCACCGCCGACAGGGCCTTGTTGTCGACCGGCCAGTAGATGATCAGGCTGACCTTCTTGTTGATCAGGTCCTCGATGTCGGCCACCTGCTTCGCCGGCTTGAAGCCAGCATCGGTGACGACGATATCCTTGACCTCCTTGTGCAGCGACGCTTCATACTTGATATGCTGCAGGGCGAACACCACCCAGGAATTGGACAGGTAGCCGGCTGAGACTCCGATGGTGTAGGGCGGCGGTTTCTTGAAGCGTGCGGTATCGATAGACTCCGCCGCCCGCCGGCGTTGCTGCTCTGGTGAGGTCTGCGCTTGGGCCGGGACGGTCGCAACCATGGCAGCGGCAAGCGCGAGTGCAGTCAGGATCTTTTTCACGGCTTCCTCCTGGTGATGTTGTTCATTGATCAGGCTCGTCGCGACGGATCGAGCCGCCGGTAGGCCGCTGAGGCGATGATGATGATTGCGCCCTTGACGATGAGCTGACCGTGATAGTTCAGGCCGGCGATGTTCACGAGGTTGAACGCCAGGAACAGGATCAACACGCCGGCGAGCGTGCCGCCGATGCCGCCGCGGCCGCCCTCGAACGCGGTGCCACCGAGCACCACCGCCGCGAGCACATCGAACTCATAGCCGGATGCGGCGAGCGAACCGGACACCCCGGAGCGCGCCACCAGCGCTAACCCGGCGAGGCCGGCGAACAAGCCGGAGACCGCATAGGCAGCAATGACCGTGCGCGCGATCGGCAAACCGGCGAGCCGTGCAGAGGCGCGATTGGCGCCGACCAAATAGAGGCGGCGGCCGAATACGCTCAGGCGCTGCACTGCGAGGCCCACGGCCGCGCAGAGCGCGAAGCCTATCACCAGCACGGGAATCTCGCCGGCGATGCGGCCATTGAAAAACTCACGATAGCCCGGCGACACCGCGCCATGCGCGGTGCCGCCGGTCAGCATCTGCGTCAAGCCGTAGAGGGTCATGCCGACGCCGAGTGTGAGAATGAACGACGACACCCGCGTATGCGCGACCAGGAAGCCGTTGACG
The DNA here is from genome assembly GCA_040756765.1 of Pseudomonadota bacterium. Lineage (GTDB taxonomy): Bacteria > Pseudomonadota > Alphaproteobacteria > Rhizobiales > Xanthobacteraceae > Bradyrhizobium_A. Next base: position 210,222 of record JBFLYG010000013.1, read on the forward strand.
ATGCCGAACACGGTGGTGGTCGCGCAACTCGCTAGCAGCGCCGGGACCAGATTGGCGGCATCGCCATTCATCACCGCAGCGCAGATCACCGCCGCCAGCGACACCAATGCACCGACCGAGAGGTCCACCTCACCCATGATCATCACCAGCGTGACGCCGACGGCGGCGATGCCGACGGGCGCCGCCTGGCGCAGCACATTGACCAAGTTGGCGGTGCGCAGAAAATTCTCCGAGACCATGCTGCCGGCGACCAGCAGCACGCCCAGCACCAGCCAGATGGCAAGCGGCGCGACCCGGACCTGGAGCGTAGCGCGGTGCGCTGGCCGTGCGGACGCTGTGTCCTGGGAGACGCGCACGGTCATGCATACACCCGCTTGGGCGGCTGATTGGCGATCACCACCGCCAGCACGATCAGGCCCTTCGCCGTCATCTGCACGAAGGAGGAGATGTCGAGCAGGTTCAGCATATTGTTGACGACGCCGAGCAGCACGGCACCGCACAGACTCGCCACCATGCCAGCGCGCCCACCGGCGAGTGAGGCACCGCCCAGCACCACCGCGACGATCGCATCGAGCTCGAGCCCGGTGCCGGCATTCGGATAGCCGGTGCCGAGCCGGCCGAGCAACAGCAGGCCCGCCATCCCCGCGAACAGGCCGCTGAGCGCAAACGCGACGAACTGCATCCGCTCCACGGCGATGCCGGCATGGCGGGCGCTGTCATACTCGCCGCCGCTCGCGAGCAAATGGAGGCCGAAGCGGGTGCGCCTCAGCCCGGCATCACAGAGCAGCGTCGTCGCCAGCACCAGCAGGAAGGCGACCGGCATGCCGGCCACCGTGCTCTCCACCAACGCAGTAACGGCCGGCGACGGCGCGCCCGCGCTCTGATCCGTGTAGACGAAGACCGCGCCGTTCAGCACCGTCATCATGCCGAGCGTCAGGATCAGGGGATGAATAGCGAGCAACCGGTTCAGCAGACCGGTCAGCGCCCCGACAGTGGCGCCGAGGGCCAGCGCCGCCAGCGCCCCCGGCAGGGCCCACCCCGAATGGCCGTCCATCAGATGCGCGCACAGCACCACCACCAGCGACACCAGGCTGCCGACCGACAGGTCGAGCATGCCTGCCGCGATCACGAAGGTCTGGCCGAGCGCAAGACAGCCGAGCACCGTTGACTGACGCAGGATGCTGGCGAGGTTCTGCAGCGTCAGGAAGCCCTCGACGCTCGCTGCACAGACGAGCACGAGCGCACCCAGCATGACCAGCATGGGCTGACGGCGCAACAGGGCAACGACGGCGGACATGATCTCAGCGGTCGAGCTGGCGCATGATGTCGGCAGTGGTCTCGACCCAGCCGAACTTCATCGCGAAATTCTTCAGCGTCGCCGCATGCAGGTCGGGTGCGAACGAAGATACCGCATCGGACACCAGCGTGGTCGGAAACCCGTGATGAAAGGCCTGGCGCGCGGTGTCCTCGACGCAAACCTGCGTCACAGTGCCGGTGACAATCAGGGAGGCCACGCCCATCTGACGCAGCCGGTCCGACAGCGAGGTGCCGTGAAAGGCTCCATAGCCGTACTTCTCGATGATCAGATCGTGGGCGCGGGGGCGTAGCTCGTCGATGATGTCGGTGCATTCGCGCGAACCCTGGGCGTCGTCATAGTGACGCGACACGCCCTTGCGGCACATGTCGACCGGCGGCGCACACACCTGCGACCACAGCCACAGCAGGCTCGGCTCCTCGGTGGACAGGAACTTGGTGTAGACCACCGGCCAACCGCGATCGTGGAACAGGCCGAGCAGCGCGCGATGCGCATCGATGGTGGCGCGCGCATCCGGCACCTCCAACGGAGCACCGGCCCTGACGAAATCGTTTTGCATATCGACCACAAGCAACGCCGGGGCGGCGAACCGGTCGATGCTCGGAAGCGAGATGGCGGAAGCGGTCGTAATGGATGAAATCATGGATACTGCCGGGATGCGAGGTCTCCCGGATGTTCCGCCATGCCGACGGACAAGTCTGCATGTCGGCGGCGAGAAACTTACCCTGGCGTCCGAATTTGTGGTTCACTGACCTTTCCCCGGATACGGCGGCCTGCTGGGCTGGAGTGGTGATGACCGACGACACTCGCATTGCTGTTTCTCGTTTCGGCCGGGTCGCGCTGCTGCAGCTCGGCGCGCCGATCGTCGAACACGCGCATCCGCAGGCCCATGTGCTGATCAAGTTGGACGGCCCCGATGGCGCCTTCCTGGTCGACGGCGTGGAGTGCCCGCTGACCGACGACCGCGTGGTGCTGGTCGACCCCTGGGTGTCCCACGCCGGCGTGCCCGGGCCGGGCGAGAAGACGACACGCATTCTCGCGCTCTACATCGATATTCTGCCGCCGGACGCCAAGCGCCCGCGCCGACCGGCGCGGCTGTTCGCGGGGCGCTCCGGGCGGTGTGACGCCGCGTTGCGGCACATCGTCCATGCGTTCGGCCGGCAACTGCTCGACGAGATGGTGGGCGAAGCGGACATGCAGCGGCTGTTCACCGCGATCGACGGCCGCTATCGCTGCACATTAGGGTACGACGCGGGAACCGCGGTCGATTTCCGTATTCGGCGAGTGATCGCCCATATTCACAAGAAGCCGGACCTCGCCTTGAACGCGAATGCCTGCGCATCGCTCGCAGGCCTGTCACGATCGCGCTTCTTCGAGCTGTTCCGTCAATCGATGGGGGTGAGCCCGCGGCTCTACTGGAACGCGCTGCGGCTCGATACCGCGATTAACGACCTGTGCGCCTCCTCGACATCGATCAAGGTGCTGTCGGAGGAGCTCGGGTTCAGCGCACCCGCGCATTTTACGCGCTTTTTCCAGCACCATATCGGATCATCGCCGCGGGCGTTGCGCCGCGGCATCCGCGGGTTCAACGACCAGGCGCGGCCGGCCGAACTCGCCTGAGGGTGTGATCCCGACACACCCTTGTCAGCTTCATTCGAAACGTTCATCAACGAATCCGGTCATGCCATCATGGCCCCTGAGTGCGAATCAGGATCGTCATGCACGTCTTCACTGTTCCCGCGTCCGTTCCCTTCCTGCCGACCGTGATCACGGCGCTGGTTGACGGCCGTCTTGTGGATGGCTTCGAGGCGCGTTCGGCTCCGGAACGCCTCGCCGACGTCACGCTGTACCTGCCGACCCGGCGCGCCGGCCGCGCCGCGCGCGAAGTCTTCCTTGATGTGCTCGGCACCGACGCGGTGGTGCTGCCGCGCATCCTGCCGCTCGGCGACATCGACGAGGACGAATTGGTGTTCGCGCAGGCGGCGCTGGATCCCGCCGCGACGCTCGACCTCCCTCCCGCGCTCGGCGGCCTCGAACGGCGGCTGGTGCTGGCGCAGCTGATCGCGGCGTGGGCGAAGCAGACCCGCCCCAGCAATCCCGCTGATGCGCCGCTGGTGGTTGGCGGCCCCGCCTCGACACTCGCGCTCGCCGACGACCTCGCGCGGCTGATGGACGACATGACCACGCGCGACGTGCCGTGGCAGGCGCTCGACGGCCTCGTCCCCGATGCCTACGACGTCTACTGGCAGCAGACGCTGAAATTCCTGCGCATCGCTGCCGACGCCTGGCCGCGCTATCTCGCCGAGCGCGGCAAGATCGAGCCGGCGCAGCGCCGCGACCGCCTGATCGAGGCGGAAGCGAAGCGGCTCGCCGCCAACGCGCGCGGCCCGGTGATCGCCGCCGGCTCGACCGGCTCGATGCCGGCGACCGCGAAATTCCTCAAGGTCGTCGCGTCGCTGCCGCACGGCGCCGTGGTGCTGCCCGGCCTCGACACCGACCTCGACACCGAGGCGTGGTCGCTGATCGGTGGCCGCAAACGCGACGCCCGCGAGGGCGATGCGCTGCCGGCGCCCGGCCATCCGCAGTTCGCGCTGCATGGCCTCCTGGACCGTTTCGGCATCGACCGCGACGACGTGACGGAACTTAAGCCGCATGCGCCCCATGGCCGCGAGATGCTGACCTCCGAAGCGCTGCGGCCCTCCAACGCCACCGCGCAGTGGCACCAGCGGCTCAGCCGGCCCGAGATCGCTGGGCGTATCGCCGACGGCATGGCCGATCTCGCCGTGGTGGAAGCGCCGACCGCCGACATGGAGGCGCTGGCGATCGCGGTGGCGATGCGCGAGGCACACCAACAGCCCGACGCCACCGTGGCGCTGGTGACGCCGGACCGCGCGCTCGCGCGCCGCGTGATCGCAGCCCTCGACCGCTGGTCGCTCGATGTCGACGATTCCGGCGGCGATTCGCTGATGGACACCTCCGCCGGGCTGTTCGCGCGCCTTGTCGCTGCGGCCGCCGCCGACGGATTTGCGCCAGCGACCCTGCTGGCGCTGTTGAAACATCCGCTGCTGCGGCTCGGCCACGACGCCGGCGCCTTCACCGCGGCCATCGGCCATCTCGAGCTCGCGCTGTTGCGCGGCACCCGGCCGCAGCCCGGCACCGCCGGCCTCAAGCGCGACGCCGCCACGTTCCGCGCCGAGCTGACCAAGCTGTCGCGCGGCGAGCCGTCGCTGCTGCACCGCTCCGAGCCGCGCAGCCGCCTCGATGCCGCAGCGCTCGCCGCGGTCGACGACCTGATCAACCGGCTGCAGGCAGCCTTCGCGCCGCTGGAGCGGCTCGATTCCGCCAAGCCGCACGATCTGACGCGCATCGCCGATGGCCATCGCCACGCCATCACGGCACTGTCGTGCGACGCGCTGGGCCTGCCGCTTGCCTTCGAAGGCCCCGATGGCGTTGCGCTGGCGCGCGCATTCGACGAACTGCCGGCCGACGGCGCGCCGAGCGGCGTGACGCTCGCGCTCGCCGACTATCCCGACGTGTTCCACACCACCTTCGGCGACCGCATCGTGCGCCGGCCACAGGCGGCCAATGCGCGGCTGCGCATCTACGGCCCGCTGGAAGCGCGCCTTACCAGCAACGATCGCGTCATCCTCGGCGGCCTGGTCGAAGGGACGTGGCCGCCCGACCCGCGCATCGATCCCTGGCTCAACCGCCCGATGCGGCACCAGCTCGGCCTCGACCTGCCGGAACGGCGCATCGGCCTGTCCGCCCACGACTTCGCACAACTGCTCGGCGCGCGCGAAGTGATCCTGACCCAGGCCGCCAAGGTCGGCGGCTCGCCGGCGGTGGCGTCGCGTTTCCTGCACCGCCTCGAGGCGGTCGCCGGCGACGCGCGCTGGAGCGCCGCAAAGGCCAAGGGCGAACGCTACCTCACCTGGGCGATGGCGCTCGACCGGCCGGACAGCGTGACCCCGATCGGCCAGCCGCAGCCGCGGCCGCCGCGGGCCAGCCGGCCGATGAAGATGTCGGTCACCGAGATCGAGGACTGGCTGCGCGATCCCTACACCATCTATGCCCGCCGCATCCTGATGCTGCAGAAGCTCGATCCCGTCGACATGCCGCTGTCGGCGGCCGACCGCGGCTCGGCGATCCATGGCGCCATCGGCGACTTCACGCTGGCCTATCACGAGCGCCTGCCGGACGATCCGGTGCGGGCGCTGCGCGCGATCGGCGAGACGCATTTCGCGCCGCTGATGGAGCGCCCCGAGGCGCGCGCGCTGTGGTGGCCGCGCTTCCTGCGCATCGCCAGCTGGTTCGCCGGCTGGGAACGCGAGCGGCGCACCCTGATCGACGCGGTCAAGGCCGAGATCCGCGGCGAGATCGTGATTCCGATCAGCCGCGACCGCGTCTTCACCCTGTCGGCGCGCGCCGACCGCATCGACCGCCGCAACGGCGGCGACTATGCGGTGCTCGACTACAAGACCGGCGCGCCGCCGACCGGCAAGCAGGTGCGGATGGGGCTGTCGCCGCAGCTGACGCTGGAATCGGCGATCTTGCGCGAGGGCGGCTTCGAGGGCATCCCCGCGGGCGCATCGGTCAGCGAGCTGATGTATGTGCGCCTCAGCGGCAACACGCCGCCCGGCAAGGCCGAGCCGCTGGAGCTGACGCGCGACCGGCGCAAGGAGGAGCCGATCTCTCCGGATGAAGCCGCCATCGAGGCGCGCGCCAAGCTGGAAGCCCTGATCCGCGCCTTCGAGAACGAGCAGCAAGCCTACACCTCGCTCAACCTGACGATGTGGGCGAACCGCTACGGCGACTATGACGACCTCGCCCGCATCAAGGAATGGTCGGCGGCCGGCGACGGCGGAGACGAGCTGTGAGCGGCGGTCCCCGCAGCATTCCCCATGACGCGCGCGAGAAGCAGACGCGCGCCGCGAACCCGGCGGCCTCGGTGTTCGTGTCGGCGAATGCCGGTTCGGGCAAGACCCATGTGCTGGTGCAGCGCGTGATCCGCCTGCTGCTCGCCGACGTGGCGCCGGAAAAGATCCTCTGCATCACCTTCACCAAGGCCGCCGCCGCCAACATGGCGGAGCGGGTGTTCGACACGCTCGGCCACTGGATCACGCTCGACGATGCCGCGCTCGACGCCGCCATCACCGGCACCGGCGCGCAGTCGGGGCACGCGATGCGACAGCGGGCGCGCGAGCTGTTCGCCTGCGCGCTGGAGACACCGGGCGGCCTCAAGGTGCAGACCATCCACGCGCTGTGCACGCGGCTGCTGCAGCAGTTCCCGTTCGAGGCCAATGTGCCGGCGCGCTTCAGCGTGCTCGACGACCGCGACCAGAACGACCTGATGGAGCGCGCCAGCCTGAAAGTGCTGCTCGACGCGGCCGCGAGCCCCGACAGTCTTGCGGGCCGCGCGCTCGCCACCGCGATGACCAGCGCCGCCGACGTCACCTTCCGCGACGTGGTGCGCGAGGCGGTGCTGAGCCGCGATCATTTCCAGGCCTGGACCCACCAGGCCGGCACCCTCGACGCGGCGATGGCGCAGCTGCTGCAGGCGCTGGGACTGTCGCCCGACGACACCATGGCGCAGGTCGAGGCCGAGATCGTCGACGGGCCGCACCTGCCGCGCAGCGACTGGGCGGCGGTCGCCGGCCAGTTCGAGGGCGGCTCCAAGAGCGACCAGGACCAGGCCGCGCGGCTGCGCGAGGCCCTGACGCTGTCCGGCCCGGCGCAGGTCGAGGCCTATCTCACTGTGTTCTTCACGGCCGCCGGCGAACTGCGCAAGGCGATCCTGACCAAGTCGCTGGGGCGCGAGCAGCCCGGACTGGCGGCGATGCTCGACCGCGAGGCGACGCGGGTGCAGGCGCTGCTGCAGACCCGCCGCGCGGTGGCGGTCCGCGACCGCACCCAGGCGCTGGTGGTGATCGCCACGGCCGCCGCCGCCAACTACCGCCGCGAGAAGGAAGAGCGCGGCCTGCTCGACTATGACGACCTCATCGACAAGACGCTCGCCATGCTCGACCGCACCGCGGCCGGCTGGGTGCACTTCAAGCTCGACCAGGGCGTCGACCACGTGCTGATCGACGAGGCGCAGGACACCAGCCCACGGCAATGGGACATCGTCGAGCACATCGTGTCCGAGTTCACCGCCGGCGCCGGCGCGCGCGGCCGCACCCGGCGCACCATTTTCGCGGTGGGCGACGAGAAGCAGTCGATTTTCTCGTTCCAGGGCGCCGCGCCGCGCGAGTTCGACCTGCGCCGCGGCCGCTTCCGCGCGCGCTTTGCGGCCGCGGAGCTGCCGTTCGATCCGGTGGTGTTCAACTATTCGTTCCGCTCCGGCGCCGGCGTGCTCGACGCGGTGCAGAGCACGTTCAAAGCGCCGGAGATCTTTCGCAGCATCACCTCCGACCGCGACGGCATGGCGCCGCACATGGCGCTCGCCGACGCGGCGCCGGCGATGGTCGAGCTGTGGGAGCTGCAGGAAGCCGCCGACCGCGAGGATCTCGAAGGCTGGCGCGCGCCGTTCGACGCGGTGTCGGAGACGAGCCCCGAGGTGCGGCTGGCGCAGCGCATCCGCGACCGCATCACCGCGCTGATCGCCGAGAAAACCGCGACCGGTATCGCCGCCAAGCGCCGGCCGCTGCGCTACGGCGACATCCTCATCCTGGTGCGGCGGCGCGGCAAGACCTTCAGCGCGGTGATCCAGGCGCTCAAGCAGGGCGGCATTCCGGTGGCCGGCGCCGACCGGCTGAAGCTGACCGAGCACATCGCCATCATCGACCTGATGCATCTCGCCGACGCGCTGCTGTTTCCGCGCGACGACCTCGCGCTCGCGGTGGCGCTGAAAAGCCCGCTGTTCGGACTGACCGACGACGACCTCTACCGCCTCGCCTGGCAGCGCGACGGCAGCTTGCGCGAGGCGCTGACGCGGCAGGCCGGCGGCGACCTCGTGCTTGCCGCGGCGCTGCGCCGCCTGCAGGCCTATGAGGCGCGGGCGCTGCGCGACACGCCGTTCGCGTTCTATGCCTGGCTGCTCGGCGGCGACGACGGCCGCGCCCGCATCCTGCAACGGCTCGGCCCCGAGGCGAGCGACGCGCTCGACGAATTCCTCGAGCTGGCGCTGACCTATGAGCGGCGCGCGCCGGCGACCTTGCAGGGCTTCATGGCCTGGCTGCGCTCCGCCGACACCGACATCAAGCGCGACATGGAAATCTCCCGCGACGAAGTGCGGGTGATGACCGTGCACGGCGCCAAGGGCCTGGAGGCGCCGGTGGTGTTCCTGGCCGACACCACGTCATCGCCGACCGACAGCCAGCGCCTCAGCCTGATCCGGCTGCAGCCGACGCTCGAGGGCGTTGCCGCGCCGGTGGTATGGGCCGGCCGCAAGGCCGACGATCCGGAGACGGTCGCCACGGCACGCGCGGCGATGACCGGCGACACCGAGGACGAGTACCGGCGGCTGCTGTACGTGGCAATGACGCGCGCCGCCGACCGCCTGATCGTCGGCGGCTGCCTGCCGGGCAACCGCAGCGAGGTGCGCGAGCACGCCTGGTACGACCTCATCCGCAAGGGGCTCGACGGCTCGTCGCTGGAGATGGAGGAGCGGCCGTCGCGGCAGGGACCGGTGCGGTTCTATCGGCGCGCCGGCGACGCGCCGCTGCCCGCGCCGGAGGCGGCGCCGGTGAGCCGCGCCGCACCGGAAGCGCTGCCGGCCTGGCTGCGCAGCCGCGCCGTGCGCGACGCCGTCGACGAGGTGCTGCTGCGTCCGTCGACGGGCGAGGAGGCGGACGGCCATGGCGCGGTGCCCGGTGAAGCCGCTGCCCAGCGCGCGCTGGCGCTACAGCGCGGCGCGCTGGTGCACCGCCTGCTGCAATCGCTGCCGGACATTGCGCCCGCGCACCGACGCGACACCGCGCGACGCTATCTCGCCCGCAACGCCGAGGCCTGGAGCGATCCCGAGCGCGACGCGCTGACGAGCCAGGTGATCGCACTGATCGAGGACGCCCGATTCGCCGCGGTGTTCGCCGCAGGCAGCCGGGCCGAGGTCGCGATTGCCGGCCGGCTGCCCCGTCCGGGCCGGCCGCCGGCGCTGGTGTCCGGCCAGATCGACCGCCTGGTGGTGACCGACACCGAGGTGCTGATCGTCGACTACAAGACGAATCACGCCCCGCCGACGACGCTCGCGGATACCCCCGCCGCCTACCTGCGCCAGCTCGCCCTGTACCGGGCCGTGCTCGCCCGCCTGCACCCCGACAAGCCGGTCCGAACCGCCCTGCTGTGGACGGAAGCCGCTGAAATCATGGAGGTTCCCGCATCCGCTCTGGACGCAGAGCTCCTCCGCATTCTCGGCGACCTTGACCCGGCACGGGCGCATTCATAGGTTCGCCCTAGTCATTCTCAGTCGCGCGCGACATCCCGCGCGCCCGCAGTCAACGAGGTTCATCATGTCGGTCGGGAAGGTATCGGACGCCAATTTCGAAGCAGAGGTCCTGAAGGCGCAGGGACCGGTGGTCGTCGACTTCTGGGCCGAGTGGTGTGGCCCGTGCCGCATGATCGCCCCCGCGCTCGACGAGATCGCCGGCGCCATGGGCGAGAAGGTCAAGATCGTCAAGCTCAACGTCGACGAGAACCCGCAGACCGCGTCGAAGTATGGCGTGATGTCGATCCCCACCCTGATGATCTTCAAGGGCGGCGAGCTCGCCTCGCGTCAGGTCGGCGCGGCGCCGAAGGCGAAGCTGCAGCAGTGGATCAACGGCGCGGTGTGAGCCGTACGCCCCTCTCGAATCACGTCAGCGGCCGGCGTTCAGCCGGCCGTAGTCGTTTCAGGGACACGAAGCGTCACGCCTGATCGGCCTCGTTGTCCTGCGCCAGCGCCTGAAACAGCTTCACCAGCTGCGCCGCATCCCCCGCGACCGGCGCGAAGAACGCGGCATCGCAATCCTCCACCACCACGACCGCCTTGCGCGCCAGCTCGCGGCCGGCCCGCGTCACCGCGATGGCCTTGGCGCGCGGATCGGTGGGATCGTCGCTGCGCTCGATCAGCCCCGCCGCCTCCAGCGCCCGCAGCACCTGGGACGTGGTCATCGGGTCGATCCCGGTGAGCTGCGCGATCCGCGCCTGGGTCAGCGGCTCGGAGGCGCCGAACCAGGTCGCGGTCGCCAGCACCACGAACTGCGAGTGGGTCAGGCCATAGGGCTGCAGCGCCTGGCGCTGCCGGCGCTGCCAGGCGTTGGAGATCTTCCACAGCAGGAAGCCCGGGCTTTCCGCCGGCCCGGACACCTTGCTCGGCAACGGCGGCGCGGCCTTGCGGGTCATGCCGCCCCCGCAACCTGCTGATCGGCGCCCATAGCGGCAGCGATCACCGCAAGATCGCCGGGCGCGAGCGGCAGGTGGCCTCGGCGCAGCGCGATGCCCCAGTTCGGAGCGGCACAGAGCGCGAGCTGATCCCTGATGCTGTCGATCGGTACATCCATGGCGTCAACATAGCGAACCCTGCGGCGGAACGGAACGAAGCCGCCGCCCATGTCGAAGGCAAACACTTCGTCGTCCACGACACGGCCGATCGCGGTGAAGGCGCGCAGCGGCGCGCCGCCCATCTCCTCGGATGGCGAGTAGTAGACCAGCCAGTCGCCAGGGCGCATCCGCCGCAGCTGCTGGGCCTTGCCATGGCATAGCTGCGCGAAGCCGCCGGCCACGCCGCGCCGCACATGGGCGCGGCTGACCACGCCAAGCCACGCGCTCATGCCGCGCGGCCCTCGGCCAACCGCGCGAGGCTGGCGAGCACGTCGGGAAAATCCGACGCGATCGCGGCACCAATCTCCGCGGCATCCGGACCGCGGGCCTCCAACGCATAGGTGACGCGGGCGCCCCCGCCATGCGGCGCAATGCGGTGCGCGACTGTGACGACGAGATCGCCGACGCAGGTCTCGTCGATGAAGCTCTCGGTCTCGCGCACCTCGACCAGACGGCAGCGCAACGGCTCCTGGCCCGGCGGCGTCATGGTGAACCAGGTGCCCTCCGCGAACGGACCGTCGATGGCGATCTCCGCGATGCCGGCATTCCAGCGCGCCCAGCCCGGCACGTCGCTGAACAGGCGCCAAACGGCGGCAGGGGACGCGGTGGTCTCGATGCTGTGTTCGATTTGCCAGGCCGTCGAATCGGTCATGATCATCTCCATATAATATGTATGCTTATAATAAGCGCGCATATTATATAAGTCAAGCGACACAGCACGCACGCGTGACACCGCGCGTCGCGGCGCCACGACACCTGAACAACATGATCTGGAGAATGCCGGGGGCCCGCGAGCGGCCGCTATTTCGGCGGCGTGCCGTTCAGCGCCAGCACCTCGCCGGCGAGGTAGAGCGAGCCGGTGAGCAGGATGCGCGGCGGCACCTCGTAGGCGAGCCGGGCGATGCCGCGCAGCGCCGCCTCGACGTCGGCAGCCACCTCGACCCGCATACCGATCCCGCGCGCCGCATCGGCGAGCCGTTCGACCGGCATGGCATTGGGCTGGCCGGGAATCGGCACCGCGATGATGTGGCGGGTGAGGCCGGCGAAGTTGGACAGGAAGCCGCGCGCGTCCTTGTTGCCCATCATGCCGGCGACCACCACGAGGGGCCGCGGCACCCGCTCCTCGAGGTCGCCGAGCGCTGCGGCGACGACGCGGCCGCCGTCGATGTTGTGGCCGCCATCGAGCCAGATCTCGGCGCCGGCGGGACCGACGGCGACCAGCGCACCGGTGCCGAGCCGCTGCATTCGCGCCGGCCACTCGGCGCGCGAGATGCCGGTCTCGAACGCGGCCGGGTCGATGCGGAAGGCTTCGGTGGCGCGCAGCGCGGCGATCGCCAGCCCCGCATTGTCGAACTGGTGGCGGCCGAACAGCCGCGGCGCCGACAGGTCGAGCAGGCCGCGCTCGTCCTGATAGACCAGCCGCCCGTGCTCGACACCGACATGCCAGTGCTGACCGGCGGCATGCAGCGGCGCGCGGGCCCGCGCCGCCGCGGCCTCGATCACCCCGGCGGCTTCCGCCGCCTGCTCGGCCAGCACCAGCGGCACGTGGCGCTTGATGATGCCGGCCTTTTCGGCCGCGATCTTGGTGAGCGTGTCGCCGAGGAAATCCTGATGGTCGATGCCGACCGGGGTGATGACGCTGACCGCAGGCCGCTCGATCACGTTGGTGGCGTCGAGCCGGCCGCCGAGCCCGACCTCGAGGATCACCGCATCGGCCGGATGCTGCGCGAACAGCGTCAGCGCCGCAGCGGTCTCCATCTCGAACACGGTGATCGGCGCGCCGTCATTGGCCGCCTCGCATTGCGCCAGCGCCGCGCGCAGCGCGTCGTCCGTAACCAGCACGCCGCCGCCGACGCGGCCGAGGCGGAAACGCTCGTTGATGCGCACGAGATGCGGCGAGGTGTAGACGTGGACGCGCAGGCCGGCGGCTTCCAGGATCGCGCGGAGATAGGCGACGGTCGAGCCCTTGCCGTTGGTGCCGGCGACATGGATCACCGGCGGCAGCTTACGCTCGGGATGGCCGAGCCGCGCCAGCAGCCGCTCGATGCGATCGAGGGTCAGGTCGATACGCTTGGGGTGCAGCGCCGTCAGCCGCGCCAGAATATCGTCGAGCGGCGACGGCGGGTTGGCGCCTTGCCTTTGCAGCCCGTCATTCATCGCGGGTCCCCTTCCGCGGCGGCGCCGCTCACACCGGCGGTGCGGCGGTCGGATCCGCGGCGCTGGCCGCGCCCTGGACATGGCGCGGCGGCTCGGCGCCGGCGGACGGCGCCTTCATCAGCAGGCGGCACAGCCGCGCCAGCGTCGGACGCAGGTCATGGCGATGCACGACCATGTCGACCATGCCGTGGTCCTTGAGATACTCGGCACGCTGGAAGCCGTCCGGCAGCTTCTCGCGGATGGTCTGCTCGATGACGCGGGCGCCGGCGAAGCCGATCAGCGAGCCGGGCTCGGCGATGTGCACGTCGCCCAACATCGCATAGGACGCGGTGACGCCGCCGGTGGTCGGATTGGTGAGCACGACGATGTAGGGCAGGTGCGCCTCGCGCAGCATCTGCACGGCGATCGTGGTGCGCGGCAGCTGCATCAGCGACAGGATGCCCTCCTGCATGCGCGCGCCGCCGGACGCTGCGAACACGATGCAGGGCGAACGCTTCTCGACCGCGAGCTCGAGCGCCTTGATGATGGCCTCGCCGGCCGCCATGCCGAGCGAACCGCCCATGAAGTCGAAGTCCTGTACCGCCACGACGACGGGCGAACCCTCAAGCTTGCCGAAACCAACCTTGACCGAGTCCGTCATGCCGGTCTTGGCGCGGGCATCCTTGATCTTGTCGACATATTTGCGCTGGTCGCGAAACTTGAGCGGGTCGGCGACGACCTCGGGCAGCGCCACGTCGAACCAGGTCTCGTTGTCGAAGATCGACTTCAACCGCGCCACCGCGCCCATGCGCATGTGATAGTTGGAGCCGGGAATGACGAACTGGTTGCTCTCGACGTCCTTGTAGAACACCAGCTGCCCGGAATCCGGGCACTTGATCCAGAGGTTCTCCGGCGTCTCCCGGCGCAGGAAGCTGCGGATCTTCGGGCGGACGACATTGGTGATCCAGTTCATGGTGCACACTCCATCGCACATCCTATGTGCGGCCTCGGAACCCACGCCACAAGGGGCCGGTCCCGGTCAAAACCTGCAAAAAAACCTACTCGGCGGCCTGCCGGGCGCCCCGGACGCCCTGCGCCAGCGCAGCGGTCAGATCGGCGACGGCGCCGACAGTCTTGCCGGTGGCGCGGCCCTCGGGATCGAGGCTCCCCCGCAGCGCATCGACCAGCGCCGAGCCGATCACGACGCCATCGGCATGCCGCGCGATGGCCCCCGCGGCCTCCGGCGTCCTGATGCCGAAACCGACACAGACCGGCAGCGACGTGTGGCGCTTGATCCGGGCGACGGCCTGGCCGACCGCCGCGCTGTCCGCGCTGGCGCTGCCGGTGATGCCGGTGATCGACACGTAGTAGACGAAGCCCGAGGTGTTCGCGAGCACCGCCGGCAGGCGCTTGTCGTCGGTGGTCGGCGTCGCCAGACGGATGAAGTTGAGCCCGGCCTCGAGCGCCGGGATGCACAGCTCGTCGTCTTCCTCCGGCGGCAGATCGACGATGATCAGCCCGTCGACACCGGCGGCCTTGGCATCCGCCAGGAACGCCGTGACGCCGTAGATGTAGATCGGATTGTAGTAGCCCATCAGCACCAGCGGCGTGGTGGTGTCGTCCTTGCGGAAGGCACGCACCACGTCGAGCGTCTTCTTCAGCGTGGTGCCGGCCTTGAGCGCGCGCAGGCCGGCGGCCTGAATCGAGGGACCGTCGGCCATCGGATCGGTGAACGGCATGCCGATCTCGATGACATCGGCGCCGGCCTTCGGCAGCGCCTTGATGATCTCGAGCGAGGTGGCGAGGTCGGGATCGCCGGACATCACGAAGGTGACGAATGCGGCGCGGCCCTCGCGCTTGAGCTCGGCGAAACGCTGATCGATGCGGCTGGTCACTTGCTGCCTTTCAGAATGTCGGCGACCTGCGGGATGTCCTTGTCGCCGCGGCCGGAGAGATTGACCACCATGAGGTGATCCTTGCTCCGCTTCGGCGCGAGCTCCATCACCTTGGCGATGGCATGCGCCGGCTCGAGCGCGGGGATGATGCCTTCGAGCTTCGACAGCAGCTGGAAGGCAGCCAGCGCCTCGTCGTCGGTGGCCGAGAGGTAGGTGACGCGGCCGGTCTCGTGCAGCCAGGAATGCTCGGGCCCGATACCGGGATAATCGAGGCCGGCGGAGATCGAGTGGGCCTCGAGGATCTGGCCGTCGTCGTCCATCAGGAGATAGGTGCGGTTGCCGTGCAGCACGCCGGGCCGGCCGCCGGCGATCGATGCCGCGTGCAATTGCGTCAGGCCGTGACCGGCAGCCTCGACGCCAAAGATCTCGACCGCGCGATCATCCAGGAACGGGTGGAACAGGCCCATGGCGTTGGAGCCGCCACCGATGCAGGCGACGAGCGAATCCGGCAGGCGGCCCTCGGCCTCCAGCATCTGCGCCCGCGTCTCGTGGCCGATGATCGACTGGAAGTCGCGCACCATCATCGGATAGGGGTGCGGCCCGGCCACCGTGCCGATGCAGTAGAACGTGTTGTCGACATTGGTGACCCAGTCGCGCAACGCGTCGTTCATCGCGTCCTTCAGGGTGCGCGAGCCCGACTGCACCGGCACCACCTTGGCGCCGAGCATCTCCATGCGAAACACGTTCGGCTTCTGCCGCTCGACGTCGACCGCGCCCATGTAGACGACGCATTCCAGGCCGAAGCGCGCGCACAGCGTCGCGGTGGCGACGCCGTGCTGGCCAGCGCCGGTCTCGGCGATGATGCGCTTCTTGCCCATCCGGCGCGCGACCATGATCTGGCCGAGCACGTTGTTCACCTTGTGCGAGCCGGTGTGGTTGAGCTCTTCGCGCTTGAAGTAGATCTTGGCGCCGCCGAGGTGCTGGGTCAGGCGCTCGGCGAAATACAGCGGCGACGGCCGGCCGACATAGTCCTTGAGATAGGCATCCATCTCGCGCTGGAACGCCGGATCGGCCTTGGCGTCGGCATAGGCCTTCTCCAGGTCGAGGATCAGCGGCATCAGCGTTTCGGCGACGAAGCGGCCGCCGAACTGGCCGAAATGGCCGCGCTCGTCGGGACCGCTGCGGAAGGAATTGGGTAACGGCTGGTTCATGCGCGGCTCGCGGTGAGAGGGGACGGCACAGCGCCGGCCGCGGCGCGCGCGGCGGCGACGAAGGCCTGGATCTTGGCGATATCCTTGACGCCGGGCGCGCTCTCGACGCCCGAAGAGACGTCGACCCCGCCGGCGCCGGTGACGCGCAGCGCCTCCGCGACATTGCCGGCGTCGAGGCCGCCGGACACCATGAACGGAATCGACAGCTGAAGCTGCTGCAGCAGGTGCCAATCGAACGGACGGCCGAGGCCGCCGGGACGGGTGGCGTCCTTCGGGGCCCGCGCATCGAACAGGATGCGGTCGGCAGCCGCGGCATAGCCCGGCAGCACGGCGAGATCGGCCGCGGTCTCGACGGCGATCGCCTTCATCACCGGCAATCCGAACCGCTGCTTGATGTCGCGCACCCGCGCCACGCTCTCCTTGCCATGGAGCTGCAGCAACTGCGGGTCGAGCGTATCGATGATGTTGGCGAGCGTCGGATCGTCGGCATCGACCGACAGCGCGACCTTGAGCGCGCGGCGCTTCACCTGGCGGCCAAGCTCGCGCGCCAGCCCGAGGTCGACATGGCGCGGCGACGGCGGAAAGAACACCAAGCCCACCATGTCCGCGCCGGCCGCCAGCGCCGCCTCGAGCGTCTCGGGCGTGGACAGGCCGCAGATCTTGACGAGCAGGGACATCGCGGGAAACGGGTTCCGGAGGGCCAGTCAGGCCATATGACGGTTTGATGTGGACGGGGCGGGTTCTACAACGTCGCGAGGGGCTTGTCTCGCCCCAATGACCGCCGCCCCGGCCTCCGGGACAGCGCGCCGGCCGGCGGCCGGGCCGCCGCGATCAGGTCGACCGGAGATGGGGAACCTGGGCCCGGGCGGCCTGCACGCGTTCGGCCCGCAGGTCGTCCAGCTGCAGGCGGGCGGCGCGGGCGTCGGCCTCGTGCTGGCGCGCGGCCCGGCGCCAACGGCGCTGGCCGAACCAGGTGGCCACCCCGCCGGCGACCACGCCGAGGATCGCCACCAGGATCAGGATCACGAACAGCGGCAGCGTGACGGCGACCGACGGGTCGGCGGTATTGAAGGGATCGAACGACACGGTGACCAGATGCCGGTTGGCGACGGCGAACACCACGAACAGCACCGCAAGCGGGATCAGCACCAGGGCGTTGACGATCTTTCGGAGCATGATCCCTCACTCACCAGGCTGCCTTCGCCGCCTGCGCCGCGTTGTCCCGAAGGGCCTGCGACACGGGGCGCGCGCACCGCAAGGGTAGCACCAAACCGGAGGCGACAGGGAGAGGCCGTGGCGGAGCGCCGGGGTACGCAGGCGCCGCTCGGAGACGGCGGGTCAGACGTAGAGAAGTTCTTTCAAACGTTCCTGGGCCAAAAATTCTTGGGCCAAAATTCTTGGACCAAAAATTCCTGGACCAAGCGTTGCTAGACCAAGCGTTGTTGCACGCGTCATCCCGTCCTTGCGTGGGACGGCCGAGTAGTCGTCCGCCGGAGAGGCGATCAGGCCTCCTCGGCGGCCTCGTCTTCGTCGTCGGCCAACGCCGCAGCCCCGCCGGGCATGTCGCGGTTGAGGCGCTCGCGCATTTCCTTGCCGGTCTTGAAGAACGGCACGCTCTTCTGGTCGACCGGCACGTGCTCGCCAGTCCGCGGGTTGCGGCCCGCGCGCGCCGGCCGGTGCTTGACCGAGAAGGCACCGAAGCCACGCAGTTCGACCCGATCGCCGCGCGCGAGCGCGGCGACGATTTCATCGAGGATCGCATTCACAATGTTCTCGACGTCCCGCTGGTAAAGGTGCGGATTGTGCTCGGCGATACGCTGAACAAGTTCGGATTTAATCATCGACACCGGTATCCGTGGATCGTGCGATTTACCATTTCCGTGAAAATGCGCGGAGCTGTCAAGACGTTAATTGCTGCCAAAACCGCGCGAAACCACGTGACAAGCGCTGAAAAAACGGCCTGTCCGCGTATCCGCGCGATTGCTGCATCGCGCTCAAACCGACCTGCCGAAAGCTCACTGCACAACCCCCGGCTGCCAGATCGCGAGCATGCCGTCGAGGCCGGCGCGATCCACCGCCTGGATCACGCCCGACTGCTCGAACCGCCGCGCAAACGAGGTGAGGCCGACGGCATCGAGGCCCACTACCGCCGCCGCACGCAGGAACGTCATGTCGCTGAGCCGCGGCGTCAGCTTGTAGTCACGCACCGGCAGCTCGGAGGAGATTTTCTTTTCCGCCAGCAGCCAGGCGACAGCCGTCTTCTCGTCGCCGAGCTGGTCGATCAGCTTCAGCCCCACCGCCTGGTGGCCGGTGAACACGCGGCCGTCGGTGACGGTCTGCAACGTCTCGTCGTCCATCTGGCGCCGCTCCTTCACCAGGTTGCGGAACCAGGCGTAGGAATCCTTCACCAGCATGTCGAGGGCGGCCCGCGCCTCCGGGCTGGTGGGCTCGAAGCCATTGGGCGCAGCCTTGAGCGGTGAAGACTTCACCTCCTCGACCTTGACCCCGACGGTCTTGAGCAGGTCGGAGACGTTGGGGAACTGGAACAGCACGCCGATCGAGCCGACCAGCGAGGTCTGCTGGGCGATGATGTGGTCCGCCGCCAGCGCGGTGATGTAGCCGCCCGAGGCGCACAGGCCGTCGACCACCACCACCACCGGCTTCTTGGCCTTGAGGCGAACCAGCGCGTCATAGAGCTGCTCGGAGCCCGCGGTGGTGCCGCCCGGCGAGTTGATGTGCACGATCACCGCGGCGGCCTGCGACTTCTCCAGCCGCTCCAGCGCCTCGACCCGGTCGCGGTTGCTCTGGATCAGCCCGTCGATGGTGACCCGCGCGATCGAGTGGCCGCCGGTCAGCGCATCGCGGCCCGACGGCGTCGCCACCACCGCCACGACGACCAGGGCCACGATCGCGGCGACCGTCGCCACGACGCGCCAGAAGGTCAGCTTGCGGCGAATCCGCCGGCGGTCGACGATCGCATCGGGGTCGTAGGTCATCGGTGCTCTCCGGAAGATCTGCGCCGCACGTCATGTCGATGCGGCCTTGATATGGCGTAACCTGATTTGTTCAATTGCAACGCAATATGAAAAAAACATGATCGTATCCACGATCATGCTGCGTCCATTTGTTCAGTAGAGCATTTTCCGGTCCGGGAAAACGGCCTGCCGCCGGAACGCCGCGTGCCGCGCCATCGCCCCGCCACGGCCGGCGACACGGCAAACAAAAAGGGGCCCCGGCGATGCCGGAGCCCCCATCCGCACGGCCGATGCGGCTTACTTGTCGGCGCGCTGCTTGAGCGCGGTGCCGAGAATGTCGCCCAGCGTGGCGCCCGAATCGGACGAACCGTACTGCGCGATGGCTTCCTTCTCCTCGGCGACTTCCAGCGCCTTGATCGACACCTGGACCTTGCGGGCCTTCTTGTCGAACTGGATGACGCGGGCATCGACCTTCTCGCCGACGGCGAAGCGCTCAGGGCGCTGTTCCGAACGGTCGCGCGCGAGCTCCGAGCGCTTGATGAAGGTGTTGAAGTCGGTGCCGACGATCTGCACGTCGATGCCGCCTTCCTTCACGTCGAGCACCTCGCAGGTGACGACGGCGCCCTTCTTGACATCACCCGGCTCGGCGAAGGGGTCGCCTTCGAGCTGCTTGATGCCGAGCGAGATGCGCTCCTTCTCCACATCGACGTCGAGCACCACGGCCTTGACCATGTCGCCCTTCTTGAAGTTGTCGATGACCTGCTCGCCCGGAAGCTTCCAGTCGAGGTCGGAGAGGTGGACCATGCCGTCGACGTCGCCGTCGAGACCCAGGAACAGACCGAACTCGGTCTTGTTCTTGACCTCGCCCTCGACCACCGAACCCACCGGATACTTCTCGACGAAGGTCTCCCAGGGGTTGCGCATGGTCTGCTTGAGACCGAGCGAAATGCGGCGCTTGGAGGAATCGACCTCGAGCACCTGCACCTCGACCTCCTGGGAGGTCGACACGATCTTGCCGGGGTGCATGTTCTTCTTGGTCCACGACATCTCGGAGACGTGGATCAGGCCTTCGATGCCCGGCTCGAGCTCGACGAACGCACCGTAGTCGGTGATGTTGGTGACGCGGCCGGTGAAGCGGGCCTGCAGCGGGTACTTGGCCTCGATGCCCTGCCACGGATCGTCCAGCAGCTGCTTCATGCCGAGCGAGATACGGTGGGTCTCGTGGTTGATCTTGATGATCTTGACCTTCACCGTCTGGCCGATGGTCAGCACCTCGGTCGGGTGGTTGACGCGGCGCCACGCGATGTCGGTGACGTGCAGCAGGCCGTCGATGCCGCCGAGGTCAACGAACGCACCGTAATCGGTGATGTTCTTGACCACGCCGTCGATGACCTGACCCTCTTCGAGGTTCTGCACCAGCTCCTGGCGCTGCTCGGCGCGGGTCTCTTCGAGCACGGTGCGGCGCGACACCACGATGTTGCCGCGGCGGCGATCCATCTTGAGGATCTGGAACGGCTGCGGGTTGTTCATCAGCGGCGCGACGTCGCGGATCGGACGGATGTCGACCTGCGAGCGCGGCAGGAAGGCCACGGCGCCGTCGAGGTCGACGGTGAAGCCGCCCTTGACCTGGTTGAAGATGACGCCCGAGACCTTCTCGTTGTTCTGGAACGCCTTCTCGAGCTTGCCCCAGCTCTCTTCGCGGCGCGCCTTGTCGCGCGACAGCACGGCTTCGCCGAGAGCGTTCTCGATGCGGTCGAGGAACACCTCGACTTCGTCACCCACCTTCAGGGTGCTCTCGCGGCCGGGGCCAGCGAACTCACGAAGCGCCACGCGGCCTTCGGTCTTCAGGCCGACGTCGATGACGGCCATGTCCTTCTCAATGGCAACGACCTTGCCCTTGACGACGGAGCTTTCCTGCAGGTTGCCCCCGCCGAAGCTCTCCTCGAGCATCGCGGCGAAGTCCTCGCGGGACGGGTTGTAGGAGGCGGTAGCTGAAACCATTTGTTCTCCAGGTGCGGATCTTGCCGGCGATTGGGGTTGATGGCGCACCGACCGTGAAGGGCCAGGGTCCGCAGCCCTGGCGACCGTCCTGCAAAACGCAGAAACGGGCCGGCAGAGGCCTGCACGAACGATGCGATGAGCTTGATGTCCGGTTCCAGAGGGGCCAATCGGGCCCCAATCGCTCAAACGAGACCGGGAGCGGGCGTTCCTCCACAGACGGTGGGAGCTTTGAAACCTCTAGCTCCGCGACCGGCCCGCTCGGACGGCCTCGACGATGGCGATGGCTGCCCGGACGCCGCCTTCTATATCCAAATGGGAATTGTCCAGCAAGTGCGCATCGGCGGCCGGCTTCAGAGGAGCGACGGTGCGGTTCTTGTCGCGCTCGTCACGCGCCAGGATGTCCGCCAGAACGGCGGCCTCGTCGGCCGCCTCCCCCCGGGCGCGGGCTTCGAGGGTGCGCCGCTGCGCCCGGACCCCCGGATCGGCCACCACGAAGATCTTCACCTCGGCGTCCGGGCAGATCACGGTTCCAATGTCGCGGCCATCGAGCACCGCCCCGGGCGGTTCGGCGGCGAAGGTGCGCTGGAACTCGACCAGCGCCTGCCGGACGCTCGGGATCGCGGAGACCACGGACGCCGCGCTGCCCATGGCCTGGCTCTTGAGTTCGGGATCGCCGAAGGTCCGCGGATCGAGCCCGCGCGCCGCCCGGACCGCAGCGGCCTCGTCCGCAAGATCGAGGCCGGCGTCGAGCACGGCCTTGGCCACGGCACGGTAGATCACCCCGGTATCGAGGTGGCGCAGGCCGTAGTGCTCGGCGAGCAGCCGCGCGAGCGTGCCCTTGCCGGAGGCCGCGGGTCCGTCGATAGCGATGATCATGCGATGTCCGCGCCGAGCCGCTGCATCATGGGAACGAAGTCCGGGAAGCTGGTGGCGATGAAGCTGGCATCGTCGATACGGACCGCGGTGTCGGCGGCGAGGCCCATCACCAGCGCCGACATGGCGATGCGATGGTCCATGTGGGTGGCGACGAGGCCGCCGCCGGGAACATGACCGCGCCCTTCGACGATGAGGTCGTCGCCGGCGATCTCGACCTTGACGCCGTTGACCCGCAGCATGTCGGCGGTGGCGGCAAGGCGATCGGATTCCTTGACCCGCAGCTCGTGCAGGCCGCGCATGATGGTGGTGCCCTCGGCATAGGCCGCGGCGACCGCCAGCACGAGATATTCGTCGATCATTGACGGCGCCCGCTCCGGCGGCACGGTCACGCCGCGCAGCCTGGAGCCGCGCACGCGCAGCTGCGCCATCGGCTCGCCGGCGTCGCCGCGGACATGGCTCTCCTCGATCGATCCGCCCATCTCGCGCAGCGTGGTGAACAGGCCGGTGCGCAGCGGATTGGTCATCACGTCGGTGAGCACGATATCGGAGCCCTCGACCACCAGCGCCGCCACCACCGGGAAGGCGGCGGACGACGGATCGGCCGGCACCACCACCGGTGCGCCGGTGAGCTCCGGCTGGCCCTGCAACGTGATCTTGCGGCCGTGGGCGCCCTCGGCTTCGGAGACGATCGACGCGCCGAAATGCGCCAGCATCAGCTCGGTGTGGTCGCGGCTCGCCTCCGGCTCGATCACCGTGGTCGCGCCGGGGGCGGCGAGCCCCGCCAGCAGCACCGCGGACTTGATCTGCGCCGAGGCCACCGGCGAGCGATAGACGATCGGCAGCGGATCGCGCGCGCCGGCGAGGGTCACCGGCAGCCGGCCGCCTTCGGCCGCGGCGGTCACCTTCGCGCCCATCAGCTCCAGCGGATCGAGGATGCGGCGCATCGGCCGCTTGCGCAAGGACGCATCGCCGTCGAAGGTCGCGGTGATCGGGCAGCCTGCGACCGCGCCCATCACCAGGCGGCAACCGGTGCCGGAATTGCCGAAATCGAGCGCCGCCGCCGGCGTGGCGAAGCCACCCACCCCGACGCCGCGGACGGTCCAGGCGCCGACACCGGTGCGCTCGACGGTGGCGCCGAGCGCCTGCATCGCCTTCGCGGTGTTGAGCACATCCTCGCCTTCGAGCAACCCGGTGATGCGGGTCTCGCCCACGGCGAGGGCGCCGAGGATCAGCGCGCGGTGCGAAATCGACTTGTCGCCGGGCACACGCGCCTCGCCGGAGAGAGCGGAACTGGTGCGCGCCTGCAGCGGGTGGAGCTCGCCGGAATGTGTCAAGACCGTGATTCCCGTGTTCTGGCCAGCGCCCGCGGCGATCGAGGCTCCGCCGGCGCACCGCAGCGGCCGAATCGAGCCTCGCGCGACCGGGGAAGCGCTGGAAATCCATGATTCCCGTGGGATTTTGCGGCGCCCGCCGGACCGCAGCGGCCGAACGCCGCGCCGAACCCCACACCCCCGGCTCCTAACACGCGCCGCCGGCCGCGTCATGTCCTCCCCGAGAGCCTGTCCTTGGCGCTCCTTGGCCCCTCATTGGACCAAACCCGCTATTGACAGCGGCGCGGCAACTAGCCAAGTGAAGCACCGACTTTCAGACATCCTCAGGACACCCGACGTGGCCAAACCCGAGCTCGGAACGAAACGCATCTGTCCGACGACAGGCAAGAAGTTCTACGATCTGAACAAGAATCCGGTGATTTCGCCGTATACTGGCGAGGTCGTGCCGATCGCTCCGGTGGCGCCGACCCGCATCCGCGGCGAGCGCGTCGTCGCGACCGACGACGCGGCGCCGGAGGCTGCGGAACTGGAGACGGTGTCCCTCGAGGAGGCCGATGCCGAGGAGAACACGGGCAAGGTCAACGCCGTGCTGCCCGAATCCGAGGACGATATCGAGATCGACGACAGCCTCGACGACGACGACGACGATGATTCGACCTTCATCGCCGACGAAGAAGAAGGGGATGAAGACGTCACCGACATCATTGGTGACGTTTCTGGTGATGAAGAGACTTGAGATTACTTCGAATATGTGAAAAAGGGTTCGCCGCGCACCGGTGATTGATTTGCCGGCGCGACAATCCGGGGCCATAGCTCAGCTGGGAGAGCGCTTGCATGGCATGCAAGAGGTCGGCGGTTCGATCCCGCCTGGCTCCACCAATCCTCCTTCTTTCTTCCCGGCGATCCGCCTGAGGCGTGATCCCCTCCGTTTCCCCTCCTGTTTCTGCTCAGAAGCCTTCGATTCGCAGGCTGTTCAGCCTGACGGGCGTATTCCGGCCGTCTTTCGCCCGGTGACCCGCCTGCCTGCTTGATCGCGGCGCCGGAGCGGTATCCACTTTTGCAACAGGCCATGACGGAATGCGGCTGGCTCGGGCCTGCCGCCGACGATAAGGCTGGGAATCAGGAAACGCTCTTTATCGACCAAGGATTGGGCTCATGACGTCACAGGCTGCGGGTGCAATGGCGGGACTGCGCGTGATCGATCTCACGCGCGTGCTGGGAGGCCCCTACTGCACCCAGGTGCTGGCCGACCACGGCGCCGATGTCATCAAGGTCGAGCCGCCCGCCGGCGACGAGGTGCGCGAATGGGGCCCTCCGTTCCATGACGGCGACGCCGCCTACTTCCTCGGCATCAACCGCAACAAGCGCTCGATCGGCCTCGACCTCGCCTCCGAGGGCGGCCGCGCGGTGCTGATGACCATGCTGAAAGACGCCGACGTCCTGATCGAGAACTTCAAGCCGGGCACGCTCGACAAGTGGGGCATCGGCAACGACGTGCTCAGGGAAAAATTCCCGCGCCTGATCCATTGCCGCATTTCCGGCTTCGGCGGCGACGGCCCGCGCGGCGGCAACCCCGGCTACGACGCCATCATCCAGGCCATGACCGGCATGATCGCCGCCACCGGCTCGCCCGAGAGCGGGCCGATGCGAATCGGCGTGCCGCTGGTCGACATCTCGACCGGGCTGTTCGCCACCGTCGGCATCCTGATGGCGCTGGCCGAGCGCCAGCGCTCGGGCCTCGGCCAATTCCTCGAAACCACGCTGTTCGAGACCGGCCTTGCGATCATGCACCCGCACACCGCGAACTACTTCCTGCACGGCAAGCCGCCGTCGCTGACCGGCAACGAGCATCCCAACCTCGCGCCCTACGCGATCTTCCCCACCCGCGACGGCCAGATCTTCACCGGAGTCGGCAACGACGGCACCTTCCGCAAACTGTGCAAGGAGATCGGCAAGCCCGAGCTCGGCACCGATCCGCGCTTCGCGCGCAACCGCGACCGCGTCACCAACCGCGAGGCGCTGCGCGCCGAGCTCGAGGCGGTGTTCAGGGAGCACGACACCGAGCCGCTGTGCGACCGCCTGCTGTCGGCGGGCCTGCCCGCAGGCCCGGTGCAGTCGATCGACAAGGCGCTGGAAGGCTCGCACGTCGCCCATCGCGGCGACGTCATCAGCAAGGACTGGTACAAGGGCGTCGCGTCGCCGATCCGCTTCGACCGCAGCAAGGCCTCGCTGCGCCGTACGCCGCCGAAGTTCGGCGAGCACGCCGAAGAGGTGCTCGGCGAGTTTGGCTTCTCCAAGGCCGAGATCGCCGACCTGATGGCGCAGGGCACCGTCTCCACCCCCGGACAGAAGAAGCGCTGACCGCCGCGACCTGTCGCCCGACATCACGGCCCGCCCCGCCCGGCCGCACCGCGCGGGGCCGCGACGGTGCGCGATTTTCCGCTTTCCTTCCCGCGCGTCCCGCCCTTACCATCGCCGTCATATGCATGTCGTCCAGCGCATTTAACGCGCTTTGATCAACGACGACGGCTTGAGGGAGATGGCTGATGACGGTTCGCCGGTTTGGTTTGGGCTTGGTTGCCTCCGCTTTCGCTGCGCTGGCGTCGCCGGCGCAGGCGGCAGTCGAGATCCAGTGGTGGCACGCCTTGACCGGCGCCAACAACGACGTGGTGGTGAAGCTCGCCGAGGAGTTCAACGCGGCGCAGAGCGACTACAAGGTGGTGCCGGTCTACAAGGGCAGCTACCCCGACACCATGAACGCCGGCATCGCCGCCTTCCGCGCCGGCACCGCACCGCACATCCTGCAGGTGTTCGAGGTCGGCACCGCCACCATGATGGCCGCCACCGGCGCCATCAAGCCGGTCTACAAGCTGATGCAGGAATCCGGCGAAAAGTTCGACCCGAACGCCTACCTGCCGGCGATCACCGGCTACTACTCGACCTCCAAGGGCGAGATGCTGTCGTTCCCGTTCAACTCCTCGTCCATGGTGATGTGGATCAACAAGGACGCGCTGAAGAAGGCTGACATCGCCGAGATCCCCAAGACCTGGCCCGAGGTGTTCGCCGACGCCAAGAAGCTGCATGCCGCCGGCTACACCACCTGCGGCTTCTCCACCGCCTGGGTGACGTGGGCCAACATCGAGCAGCTCTCCGCCTGGCACAACCTGCCGCTCGCCACCAAGGCCAACGGCCTCGACGGCTTCGACACCGAGCTGAAGTTCAACGGCCCGACGCAGGTCAAGCACCTGCAAACGCTGATCGAGCTGCAGAAGGACAAGACCTACGACTATTCCGGCCGCACCAACAACGCCGAGGGCCGCTTCACCTCCGGCGAGTGCCCGATCTTCCTGACATCGTCGGGCTTCTTCGGCCAGGTCCGCGCCAACGCCAAGTTCGACTGGACCAACGCGCCGATGCCCTACTATCCGGACGTCGCCGGCGCGCCGCAGAACTCGATCATCGGCGGCGCCTCGCTGTGGGTGATGGGCGGCAAGAAGCCCGAAGAATACAAGGGCGTCGCCAAATTCCTCGCCTTCCTGTCCGACACCGACCGCCAGGTCGCGATCCACAAGGCGTCGGGCTATCTGCCGATCACCAAGGCCGCCTACGCCAAGGCCAAGGAGCTCGGTTTCTACAAGGACGCGCCCTATCTCGAGACGCCGCTGCTGGAGCTGACCAACAAGGAGCCGACCGAGAACTCGCGCGGCCTGCGCCTTGGCAACATGGTGCAGCTGCGTGACGTGTGGTCGGAGGAGATCGAGGCGGCGCTCGCCGGCAAGAAGAGCGCCAAGGACGCCCTCGACACCGCCGTGCAGCGCGGCAACCAGATGCTGCGCCAGTTCGAACGCACGGTGTCGCGCTGACGCGCATGGCCAGGCTTGCCCTTCGGCATGATCCGAGGGCAAGCTCCTCTCGCTGCATGACCACACAAGCCATCTCCTCATCCTGAGGAGCCCGCGGAGCGGGCGTCTCGAAGGATGAGGCCCATGAGACGAACGTGGGGCTCTCATGGTTCGAGACGCGGCCCAGAGCGCCGCTCCTCACCATGAGGAGCAGACGGCACGGCAAAATCAGGGTTGGAACGATCGTCGTCATGGAAAAGCAGTCGGTCTTCCACTCGCGCCTGCTGCCCTACGTCCTGCTGCTGCCGCAGGTCGTGGTGGTGGTGGTGTTCTTCTACTGGCCGGCGGCGCAGGCGGTATGGCAGTCGTTCCTGCTGCAGGACGCCTTCGGCCTCTCCACCACCTTCGTGGCGTTCGAGAACTACGCCGACATCCTGTCGCAGCCTGAATACCTCCACGCCATCCTGCGCACGCTGCTGTTCTCCGCCGCGATCGCCGCCGCCTCGCTGTCGGCCGCGCTGCTGCTGGCGGTGATGGCCGACAAGCCGCTCACCGGCGTGACCGTCTACCGCACCCTGCTGATCTGGCCCTATGCGGTGGCGCCCGCGGTGGCCGGCGTGCTGTGGCTGTTCATGCTGCACCCGGCGCTGGGCGTGCTCTCCAGGCCGCTGCGCGCGCTCGGGGTCGACTGGAATCCGCTGCTCAACGGCAACCAGGCCATCCTGCTGGTGGTGCTGGCCGCGGCCTGGAAGCAGATCTCCTACAACTTCCTGTTCTTCCTCGCCGGCCTGCAGGCGATCCCGAAAAGCGTGATGGAGGCCGCCGCGATCGACGGCGCGCGGCCGATGCGCCGGTTCTGGACCGTGACCTTTCCGCTGCTGATGCCGACCATCTTCTTTTTGATCGTCATCAACACCGTCTACGCCTTCTTCGACACCTTCGGCATCATCGACACCATGACCGGCGGCGGGCCGGCGAAAGCCACCGAAACGCTGGTCTACAAGGTCTATCTCGACGGCCTGCTCGGCAGCAATCTCGGCAGCTCGGCGGCCCAGTCGGTGATGCTGATGTTCATCGTCACTGCGCTCACGGCGGTCCAGTTCCGCTATGTCGAGCGCAAGGTCACCTACTGAGGGCGCGGCGATGGTCGAGCGCAAGGGCATCCGCTGGCTGGTGGCACACGTGATCCTGTGGATCGGCATCGCCATCGTCGCGTTTCCGGTCTACCTCGCTTTCGTCGCCTCGACCCAGGACAACACCGCGATCGCCAACGGCCAGATCGCGCTGTGGCCGGGCGGACATTTTTTCGAGAACTACTATCGCACGATCTTCATCGGCACCCATGGCTCGACCCGCGAGCCGGTCGGCACCATGCTGATCAACTCGTTCATCATGGCGATGGCGATCGCGCTGGGAAAGATCGCGATCTCGATCCTGTCGGCCTATGCCATCGTCTATTTCCGCTTTCGCTTCCGCAAGACGGTGTTCTGGGTGATCTTCGTCACCTTGATGCTGCCGGTCGAAGTGCGCATCTATCCGACCTACAAGATCGCCGCGGACCTGTCGCTGCTCGACAGCTATTCCGGCCTGACGCTGCCGCTGATCGCATCCGCCACCGCGACGCTGCTGTTCCGCCAGTTCTTCATGACCGTGCCGGACGAGCTGCTGGAGGCCTCGCGCATCGACGGCGCCGGCCCCCTGCGCTTCTTCTGGGATACGCTGCTGCCGCTGTCGCGCACCAACATGGCGGCGCTGTTCGTGATCCTGTTCATCTATGGCTGGAATCAGTACCTGTGGCCGCTGCTGATCACCACGCGCGACGACATGCAGACCGTGGTGATCGGCATCCGCAAGATGATCACCACCCAGGACGCGCTGACCGAATGGCCGCTGGTGATGGCGACCGCGGTGCTGGCGATGCTGCCGCCGGTGGCGATCGTGATCGCGATGCAGAAGCTGTTCGTGCGCGGCCTGGTGGAAACCGAAAAATGATCGGGAGTGGGGATGGCCAACGTCGTTCTGCGTGATGTGCGAAAGACCTATCCGGGCGGCGTCGACGCCATCAAGGGCGTGAACTTCGAGGTCGCCGACGGCGCGCTGTGCGTGCTGGTCGGCCCGTCCGGCTGCGGCAAGTCGACGCTGCTGCGGATGGTCGCCGGGCTCGAGACCATCACCGGCGGCACCATCGACATCGGCGGCCGCGTGGTCAACGAGGTCGAGCCCGCCGACCGCGACATCGCCATGGTGTTCCAGAACTACGCGCTCTATCCGCACATGAGCGTCTACGACAACATGGCCTATGGCCTGCGCAACCGCGGCGTGGCCAAGGCCGAGATCGACACGCGGGTGCGCGAGGCGGCGCAGATCCTCGAGATCGGGCCGATGCTGGGTCGCAAGCCCAAGCAGCTGTCCGGCGGCCAGCGCCAGCGCGTCGCGATGGGCCGGGCGATCGTGCGCCATCCCAAGGTGTTTCTGTTCGACGAGCCGTTGTCGAACCTCGACGCCAAGCTGCGCATCGCGATGCGGGTGGAGATCAGCAAGCTGCAGCGGCGGCTGAAGACCACCTCGATCTACGTCACCCACGACCAGCTCGAGGCGATGACGCTGGCCGACATGCTGGTGGTGATGAACGGCGGCGAGGTCGAGCAGATCGGCCATCCGCTGGAGGTCTACAAGGCGCCGGCCACCACCTTCGTCGCCGCGTTCATCGGCGCCCCGCCGATGAACCTGTGGCCGCTGACGGCCGCGGAGACCGCGGCGCTGGCCGGCCCCGGCGCGGAGGCAGCCGGCGCCATCCTCGGCATCCGGCCCGAGGATTTCACCGTCGCCGGCGACGGTACGCCCGAAGGAGGCCTGGCGCTGGAGCTGACGGTGGACGCCGTGGAGCTGGTCGGCCCGGAAATCTTCGTCTACGGCCGCCGGACCGACGGCGGCACCGGCCCCACCGGCGAACTCATCGTCCGTATCCCCGGCCAGACCGCGCCGGCCATCGGGAACCGGCTGCGGGTGGTGGCGCCGCGCGCCAAGCTGCACCTGTTCAGCGCCGACGGCCGGCGCCGGATGGCGATCTCCTGATGATGGGGCGGCGGCGCCCGATCAACCTGCCGGCGCCCTACCTGCGGCGCATCACTCTCGACCTGGCGAAGGTCGCCGAGCGCGACCGCTATCCGTTCTGCCTGCCGCTGTTCACGGGCGGCTTCGAGCTGCAGTTCGACAGGGCCATCACCGTCATCATCGGCGAGAACGGCACGGGCAAGTCGACCCTCCTGGAGGGCATCGCCAAGCTTGCCGGCTATGACGAGGCTGGCGGCGGCAAGGGCTATCAGCCGCTGGACCACACCAGCGCCATCGACAAGAGCGGCGCGGCGCTGGCAGCGGCGTTCAAGGCGGCATGGCTGCCCAAGATCACCGAGGGCTGGTTCTTTCGCGCCGAATCCTTCTTCAGCGTGGCGCGCTATCTCGACGCTGCGGCGGTCGATGCGTTTGCCGCGCCGCCGGATTTCCTGTCCCATTCCCATGGCGAAGGGTTCCTGCGGTTTTTCGAGGAACGCTGCGAGCGCCAGGGCCTCTACATCTTCGACGAGCCGGAATCGGCGCTGTCGCCGAACCGCCAGATCGAGTTCCTCAAGCTGCTGGGCCGCATGCAGGCCTCCCGGCACTGCCAGGTGATCATCGCCACCCATTCGCCCATGCTGATGGCGATGCCCGAGGTCACGCTGCTGCGGCTGACGAAGGCCGGCCTGGAACCGGTCACCCTGGAAGCCACGGACCATTTCCGCATCCTGCGCGCGTTCTGCGACGACCCCCACGGGTTCATCGCCGCCCGGCTGGAGGAGGACGAGTGACGCGTGGCGCGCCTGCGATCTTAATCCTTTAACGTTTTCAACCCGGTGCCGACAGGTTCCGGGTCCTTGAACGCCGTTCGGCGATGCACATATGATGGACATCGGTCGGCGGTCGCCGTCCGACAGGGGCGCCAATTCAGGGCCCCGTCAAAGTCGCTTCGAGAGGACTTTGCGAGATGTCTCGTGTTCCATCGTTGTCCAGTCCGTTCCTTCTGGGATTCGACGAAATCGAGCGTGCGCTCGATCGCGTCGTGAAGGGCGCGGACGGCTACCCTCCCTACAACATCGAGCGGCTCGAGCGCGAAAGCGGTCAGCCTGAACGCCTGCGCATCACGCTGGCGGTGGCGGGTTTCACGCGCGACCAGCTCGATGTCACCGTCGAGGAGAAGCAGCTCGTCATCCGCGGTCGCCAGCAGGACGACAAGACCCGGCAATACATCCATCGCGGCATCGCCGCGCGGCTGTTCCAGCGCACCTTCGTGCTGGCGGACGGGATGCAGGTGCTGGGTGCGGATCTGAAGAACGGGCTGCTGTCGGTCGACCTCGCCAGGCCGGAACCTGAACGGGTCGTTAAGACAATAGCTATCAATGAACACGAATAATCAGTGACCGATAGCGGACTCGACCGCTTGTATCAGTAAGGAGTCGAGACCATGACCGACCTCAATATCATGACCACCCCAGTCGACGTGTCGCCGGAAGCGCTCGCCACGATGGGCGCGGGCCACATCGCCTACGTCAAGCAGATCCGGTCCGAGGATGTGCCGAGCCTGTTCCCGCAGGCGCCCCACATCGCCCCGGGGCTGAAGCTCTTCACCCTGCATTCGGCGGACGGCACCCCGATCATGCTGACCGACAGCCGCGAGGCGGCGATCGCGAATGCGTGGAGCAACGAGCTCGAGGCCGTCAGCGTCCACTGACGACGATGCGTTCCGCCGCGCCGCTGGCGCGGCCAGAACCGATGGCCTGTGAGCTTGAGCCTTGAGGCGACGGTGCCTTTACGCGGCCGTCGCCGGCGGCAGGGCCAGCACCGAGTACAGCGCCTGCGCGTCGCTCGAGGCCCGCAGCTTTTTGGCGATTTCCTGATCCCGCAACAGCCGCGCAATGCGCGCCAGCGCCTTCAGGTGATCTGCACCGGCGCCTTCCGGCGCAAGCAGCAGAAACATCAGGTCGACCGGCTGGCCATCCATCGCCTCGAAATCGATCGGGCGCTCCAGCCGGGCGAACAATCCAAACAGCTTCTCCAGCTTCGGCAGCTTGCCGTGCGGAATGGCGACGCCATAGCCGACGGCTGTCGTTCCGAGCTTCTCCCGCTGCAACAGCACCTCGAAGATCGCCCGTTCGTTCTGTCCGGTGAGCGCGGCGGCGCGTGCCGCGAGCTCCTGGAGGGCCTGCTTCTTGCCGTTGACCTTCAACGCCGGGAGAATCGCCTCGGGCGCGACCAGATCAGTGATCATCATGGGACGTTCCGAGGATAACGCTATGCCAGGTTAATCTGCGCAGCAGGTTTCAATTCGTCCCAGGCCGGCTGCACCCCGGTGCGGGTACGTGCAGGGCATGCCTGGGCCCTCAAAGGCGCCGGACCATAGGGACGGTCCGGCGGGGCGTCAATGGCGTTCCTCATGAGGTGGTGTGGAAGTTCCGGTCATCGTGACAGACCCTCCCCCGGCGCGGCCGGGAACCTGAATCCATAGCGGAATCAACAACCTTTAGCGGGCGGGTTCCGCACTGACCGTCGGCGGATCGATCCATCCGACGTTGCCGTCCGCCCGGCGGTAAATCACGTTGATCCGGCCGCTGGAGCCGTGCTGGAACACGATCACCGGCGCGCCGGTGAAGTCGAGCTCCATCACCGCCTCGCTCACCGACAGCGATCTCAGCGCGGTCGTGCTCTCGGCGATGATCACCGGATTGAAGCTGGTGATCTCGTCGTCGTCCGCGGCCGGCGCCTCGATCACATAGCTCTGGGCATCGAAGCCGGACAGCGCCACCGCGTTGGCGTGGGCCTTGCGAACGGAGCGATCCTTCAAGCGGCTCTTGTAGCGGCGCAGGCGCTTTTCGATCTGCAGCAGCGCCTGGTCGGCACTGGCATAGGCATCGGCAGCGACCGACTCGGCCTCGAGCGTAATTCCGGAATCGAGATGCAGCGAGCAGTCCGTACGAAACCCGAAGCCGTCCTTGCTCAGCGTGATGTGGCCCGAATAGTTGCCGTCGAAATACTTTCTCAGAACTTCCTCGGTGCGATCACTGACGCGCCCGCGCAGGGCTTCGCCGACACTGATGCTTTTGCCCGAGACTCTGATCGTCATGGTATGGCCTCGCAGATCACTACGACATCCGCGCGTCGTCCCTCTCCGCGGCGATCGGCCACGAACAGGCTTCGCACGTCAGTGTAGCATTTCGACAGTTGATGCCGCCGTCAAGCGGGTGCAATGTCACGTGTCTGGAAGCGGCGCATCATGGCCGGTGGTCGCGGTTGCAAGACGGTTGCGACTCGCGGACGTGTGCGCCGCATTGCTGCATTCGCCGACGAACATTCCCCGACCAACATTGCCCTGACTGATGTTGCAGACAGCCGCGCGCTTCGGGCCGCGCACACGTTGCCCGTTTGCGGCGCGGCATCGGCGAGCGCCGCCGCGATCATGGCGCAGGCTTCAGAGCGACAGTCTCAGGAGGATGCGGCGGTGTCGAGCGCGTTGCGACCGCGCGCGCCCAACACCGACTGCTTCTCGCGGCGGCGCTGCACCGATGAGGGAATGCGCATCGCCTCGCGATACTTCGCCACCGTGCGGC
Organism: Pseudomonadota bacterium; assembly: GCA_040756765.1. Taxonomy (GTDB): domain Bacteria; phylum Pseudomonadota; class Alphaproteobacteria; order Rhizobiales; family Xanthobacteraceae; genus Bradyrhizobium_A. The sequence continues at coordinate 243,958 of JBFLYG010000013.1, forward strand.
GCGCGATGTCGATGCCGTCGACGCGCAGCTGCTCGACGATGGTATCGTCGGACAGGATGGCGCTGGGGCTTTCAGCATCGATCAGCAGCTTGATGCGATGGCGCACCGCCTCGGCGGAATGCGCCTCGCCGCCATCGGAGGCGGCGATCGACGCTGTAAAGAAGTACTTGAGCTCGAACAGCCCGCGGCTGGTCGACATGTACTTGTTGGCGGTGACGCGCGACACCGTCGATTCGTGCATCTGGATCGCGTCGGCGACCGTCTTGAGGTTGAGCGGCCGCAGATGCGCCACGCCATGGGTGAAGAAGCCGTCCTGCTGGCGCACGATCTCGGTCGCCACCTTGAGGATGGTGCGCGCCCGCTGGTCGAGCGCGCGCACCAGCCAGGTCGCGTTCTGCAGGCAGTCGGAGAAGTACGACTTGTCGTCGGCCTTGCGGATCGTCTTCGACAGCTGCGTGTAGTAGGTCTGGTTGACCAGCACGCGCGGCAGCGTGTCGCTGTTGAGCTCGACCAGCCAGCCGCCGTCCGGGCCCGGCCGGACATAGACGTCGGGCACCACCGTCTGCACCCGCGTCGCGCCGAATCGCAATCCCGGCTTGGGGTCGAGCCGCCGGATTTCCGCGATCATGTCGGCAAGATCGTCGTCGTCGACGCCGCAGATCTTGCGCAGCTGGTTGAAATCGCGCTTCGCCAGGAGATCGAGATGCGCGATCAGCGCCTGCATCGCCGGATCGAAGCGGTCGCGCTCGCGCAGCTGGATGGCGAGGCACTCGCCGAGGTTGCGCGCGCAGATGCCCGGCGGGTCGAAGGTCTGCAGCACGCCGACCACCGCATCGACCTGTTCCTGCGCCGCGCCGAGCCGCTCGGCGGCCTGGCCGAGATCCGCCGGCAGATAGCCGGCCTCGTCGACGAGGTCGATGAGGTACTGTCCGATCATGCGCCGCGCCGGATCGGTGAACGCCACCGCGAGCTGCGCGGCGAGATGGTCGGCGAGCGTGGTTTCCGCCGCAACGAAGGCTTCGAGATTATAGTCCTCGTCGTTCGACGACCCGCCGCCCCAATCGGTATAGGCGGTGGGCGCGGCATCCTGCGCCGCCCGGGCCGCCGCTTCCGCCGGCTCCTCGGGAAACACGTTGTCGAGGCCGGTATCGAAGGTCTGCTCCATGTCGGAGCGCGAGCCGAGGTCGCGGCTCAGCCAGTCCTCCGGCGCCGGATCGGAACCAGTGGCCGCGGCGCGCTCGAAGCCATCGCCGTCCGCATCCCCACCGCTGCCATCCGCGCCGTCGCCGCCATCCGCCGCAGCCTCGAAGCCGCCCGCATCGGGGACTTCCGCCGGCTCGCCGCCCTCGGTCGCCCGTTCCAGCAGCGGATTGCGTTCCAGCTCCTCCTCGACAAATGCCGCGAGATCGAGATTGGAGAGCTGCAGCAGCTTGATGGCCTGCATCAGCTGCGGCGTCATCACCAGCGACTGGGTCTGGCGGAACTCTAATCTCGGGGTGAGGGCCATTGAAGCAAAAGCCGTTCCATCAAATTGGTCCGATTTTTGCTTATAGCTGGTCTGATGGGGAAGTCACGACTTGACGCGGCGAAAAGCGGCGCGTCAGAGGCGGAACTCCTCGCCGAGGTATAGCCGGCGGACGTCGGGGTCGGCGACGATCTCCTCGGGGCTGCCCTCGGTCAGCACCTCGCCGGCATAGACGATGTAGGCGCGATCGGTGAGGCCGAGCGTCTCGCGCACGTTGTGGTCGGTGATCAGCACACCGATGCCGCGATTGGTGAGATGGCGCACCAGCACCTGGATGTCGCCCACCGCGATCGGATCGATGCCGGCGAACGGCTCGTCGAGCAGCATGTAATTGGGGCGCGTGGCGAGCGCGCGGGCGATCTCCACACGCCGCCGCTCGCCGCCGGACAGCGCGATCGACGGCGACTTGCGCAGCCGCGTGATGTTGAACTCTTCCAGCAGCGAGTTGAGCTCGTGCTCGCGCTTGCGGCGGTCGGGCTCGACCACCTCGAGCACCGCGCGGATGTTGTCCTCGACATTGAGGCCGCGGAAGATCGAAGCTTCCTGCGGCAGATAGCCGATGCCGAGCCGCGCGCGCTGGTACATCGGCAGGCTGGTGACGTCGTGGCCGTCGAGCTCGACGCGGCCGCGATCGGCCTTGATCAGGCCGGTGATCATGTAGAACACGGTGGTCTTGCCGGCGCCGTTGGGGCCGAGAATGCCCACCGCCTCGCCCCGCCGCACATAGAGGCTGACGCCGCGCACCACCTGGCGCGAGCCGAAGGATTTCTCCACGCCATGAATGGCCAGGAACGTCGCCCGTGGCGCGGCGCGCGGCTGTGGCGCGGACGCCGCGGCCCGGCGGGGCTGCTGCGCCGCCTCGCGCGCTGGCGGCTCGGCCGGCCGGCGCGCCACTGCGGGCGCGTCGCGCGTCGCCCCGGTCAGCATGTCGCCCATGCGGTCTCCCAGCGCGGTGATATCAGCCTTGCCGCGTCCGAACGCCTGCGATCCACGCGGCGGCGCCTTGCGACGGAACATGCCCAGCAGATCCACCATGTGCTTTCGATCAGCCTTTCGCAGGTTCCGCTTGGAATGGCGTCAATCGGCCTCGGCCGCGCGCCAGGGGTGATACAGGCTTGCCGCGCACGGTTCAACCTCAGCGCCGCCCGCTACCTGTCAAATCATTGAGACTCATGGGTTTTCCCGGCGCGCTGGACGATGGGTGCGTCGCGTCGGCGCCACCCCCGCCGCCCGGGAACGGCGACGGCGCGCCGGGCTTGCCGACATTGGGAATCAGCACGCGAACCTTGTTGCCGCTGTTGACCTCGACGCGGGAGATGCCGGTGGTCATGTCGACGGTCATGCTGTCGCCGCGCATCACCTTGTCGCCCTGGGTCATCACCACATTGCCACGCATGGTGATGATGTTGGTCCTCATGTCGAAGTCGCCGTTGTCTCCGGTCACCGTCTGGTCCTTCTGGGTGACGATGACGCTGCCGCGCGCTTCCAGCCGCTTGATCGACGAACTGCCGCCGCCCGGCCCGGCCGCAGGCGCCGACGCCTGCTTCGGCGCACTGGCGTTAGCGCCGCCGGGCCCGGCGCCACCCTCGTAATAGACCACCAGCGTCTTGCAGCGCATGGTGGTGTCGCCCTGCACCACCTTGACGTTGTCCTTGAAGGTCGCGGCCTTGTCCTTGTCGCGCACCTCGAGGCTGCCGGCGTCGATCTGGATCGGCTTGTCGCGATTCTGCGAGAAGCCCTGCATCGCGTTCGGCGTGCCCTGCACGGTGCCGCCCTGGGCCCGCGTCTCGTGCGCCGAAATGAGGGCCAGCGCGGCGAGGGCGACGCCGGCGCCACGCACGCTGCGCAACACGACCGGTGAGGGAATGACTGACATCATGAACATCATTTCTTTTTCGCCGAAGACGCGACGTCGTCATGTGGGGCCGCATCCGGCGCGGCACCGCGGGACGACGGCTCGTCCGGGATCAATATCATCGAGACGCCACCGTCGAAGACCACCAGCGCACCGTTCTCGGTGATGCGCAGACGGTTGGCGTCCAGCGTTCCATTCAAAAGCTTGACCGCCACCGGCTGATCCGAGGTCACCGTACCCTTGCCGATATCGACCCGCGCCTGGGTCAGGCGGGCCTCATAGCCGGTCGAGGACTGCAGGAAGATGTTGTCCTTGAGATCGAGGATCTGGCCCTTGGTATCGAACAGGCCGGTCAGCGCATCCATGTTGACGGTGGTCTTGTCCTCCATCTGCACCTTGGCCGTGAGCTGCTGCAGCTCGACAAAGGTGGGATTGGTGATGTCCTGCGTCGCGGTCCTGGCCCGCAGGTCATAGGGCCGCTGGTCCGGGGTGAAGCCGGTGAGGTGCGGCGACTCCATCGTGATCCTGGTGCCGGACACGGCGAGATTGCCGACCGAGAGCGGCAACTTGGCGAGCAGACGGAACGGATTGAAGATCGACACGCCCGCGATCAACGCCAGCGACAGCGCCACCACCGCCGGGATCGCCTTGCGCAGGAAGCGCACGCGGCGGCTGTGCCGCGCCGCCTTGGCGAAGCGCAGCTCCATCACCTGGTAGCTCTGGCCTTGAATCGACGACACGGCCGCTCCGCAGCGCTGTGATGAACAAACCTATCCCGGACACGTCCCTGACGCAGCCTGCTATGACGTCACACAGAGGGACGACTATGACGGAAACGGGGCGTCAAAACGCCCGATTTCCCGATTCGAAGCCTTTCGGCGGGCGCCGAAGCCCGCCGCTCAGGTCAAATCCGTGCCGCAAGCCGGCCCGAACCATCATGAATGAGCAAAAATATCCTGTTCGCTCCAGCCCTGCAGGTCGAGCAGCGCCCGCGCCGGCAGGAACTGGAAGCAGGCGTGCGCCAGGGCGGTGCGGTACTCGCGTCCCAGCATCTCGTCGAGGCGCTGGCGCAGCTGATGCAGGTGGAGCACGTCGGAGGCGGCATAGGCGAGCTGGGCGTCGGTGAGCGTCGCCGCGCCCCAGTCGCTCGACTGCTGCTGCTTCGACAGCTCGACGCCGAGCAGCTCGCGCACCAGATCCTTGAGGCCGTGCCGGTCGGTGTAGGTGCGCACCAGCCGCGACGCGATCTTGGTGCAGTACACCGGCTGCGGCATCACCCCGAAGGTGTGGAACAGCACGGCGAGATCGAAGCGCGCGAAATGGAAGATCTTGGTGATCGCCGGATCGCCCAGCAGCTTCTTGAGATTCGGCGCATCACGATGGCCGGCCGGAATCTGCACCACGTCCGCGGTGCCGTCGCCGTTGGACAGCTGCACCACGCACAGCCGGTCGCGGTGCGGATTGAGGCCGAGCGTCTCGGTGTCGATGGCGACCGACGAGGTGTAGCGGGAGAGGTCGGGCAGATCACCGTGATGCAGGCGAATGGTCATGTGGTCGCGAACCCGTGGTCATTCAGGACAATGAAAGGCGATAGCCCGTGGTTTACCCCACCGGAACGCCAAAGGCATCCAGAATACCGGTCGGATCTTAACAAGATCGGGCTGGTGGCGCGGCCCCTCAGGCGATGGGGCCCTTCAATCCCGCGGCGCGGCCAACGAAGGCACAGTCATAGACCGACATGATCTCTTGTCGGATGCGGCGCCATCATCGTCGGGAGATGATGGTGCCCAGGAAAGGACTCGAACCTTCACGGCTTGCACCACTGGTACCTGAAACCAGCGCGTCTACCAATTCCGCCACCTGGGCAACGCGCGACACATAGAGGGTCCGCTTTCGCCTTGTCAACACCGCGGATGACATTCGGCGTCATAAAGTGCGCAAGCCCCTGACAATGCGGCCGAACCGCCGCACGCCAGGCCCGGCGGCAGAGGCGTGCCGGCACGGCCGGGCGGCCATTTGGGGCCTTGAACAGGCCCCTCCTCGTCATTTATCTGGTGTAGACATGCGCCGCACGCGGCCGACCATCACTGCGTCGCGGGACTTGCGGCCCTTCCGCCGGATCAGATGACCAGCCCGGAACAGATCACATGACCGAAGCCTTTTCTCCTGTCTCGCGTCCGACGGACACCCTTGTCACGATTTTCGGCGGGTCCGGCTTCCTCGGGCGGCATGTGGTCCGGGCACTTGCCAAGCGCGGCTATCGCATCCGCGTCGCCGTGCGGCGGCCCGACCTCGCCGGACATCTGCAGCCGCTCGGCCGGGTGGGCCAGATCCACGCCGTGCAGGCCAACCTGCGCTATCCCGAATCAGTGAACGCGGCGGTGCGCGACAGCGACATCGTCATCAACCTCGTCGCCATCCTGACCGAGAGCGGCGCGCAGACCTTCGACGCGGTGCAGGCCAAGGGCGCCGCCGCGGTGGCAGCCGCAGCGAAGGCCGTCGGCGCGCGCCTCGTGCATGTGTCGGCGATCGGCGCCGACGCACAGTCGCCGTCGGCCTATGCCCGCGCCAAGGCGGCGGGTGAGGACGCCGTGCGCGCGGCCGTGCCGGACGCCATCATCGTCCGTCCGTCGCTGCTGTTCGGCCCGGAAGACCAGTTCACCAACCGCTTCGCGGCGCTGGCCCGCGCGCTGCCGGTGCTGCCGCTGGTCGGCGGCGACACCCGCCTGCAGCCGGCCTTCGTCGGCGACGTCGGGCAGGCGATCGCCGACATCGTCGACGGCCGCGGCAAGAGCGGCGCGACCTACGAGCTCGGCGGCCCCGAGGTGCTGACCATGCGGCAGATCATCGAGCTGATCCTGAAGCTGACCGAGCGCGACCGCGCGCTGCTGCCGCTGCCCTTCGGCCTCGCCAAGCTGCAGGCGCGGCTGCTGCAGTTCGCCCCCGGCGCGCTCAAGCTGACGCCGGACCAGGTGGAGCTGTTGCGCGCCGACAACGTGGTGTCGGATGCGGCGAAGGCAGCCGGCCTGACCCTCGAGGGCCTCGGCCTCGTTCCCGAATCGCTGGAAGCGATCGCGCCGTCCTATCTCTGGCGCTTCCGCCGGACCGGCCAGTTCCGCAGCAGCCTCGTCTAATTCTCTGGCACCACGGTTTAAAGCATCGATCGAGATTCCGGGTCTGGCCCATTCGGGCCCAGAACGACGACGCGGAAAAGGATATCATTCCGGGGCACGCCGCAGGCGTGAACCCGGAATCTCTGCAGAACCGTTATCGAACGATGGCGTTTACTTGCCGAGCGCGAGCGCGATCAGGCCGAGCGTTCCAACCGTCACGCGCCACCAGGCGAAGAACGCAAAGCCGTGGCGGGTGACGAAGTTCAGGAACGTGCGTACCACGATCAGCGCGGTGATGAACGACACCACGAAGCCGATCGCGATGATGGTGAGATGATCCGTGCTCATCTCGGCGCGGCTCTTGTAGAAGTCATAGGCGAACGCACCGACCATGGTCGGGATCGCGAGGAAGAACGAGAACTCGGCCGCCGAGCGCTTGTCGGCGCCGAACAGCATCGCCGAGACGATGCTGGCGCCGGAGCGCGACACGCCGGGGATCATCGCCGCGCACTGGGCGATGCCGATGCCGAGATACATCGGCAGCGAGAACGTGGTGGCGTCGTGGTATTGAGGCTTGAGATCGAGCTGGTCGACCCACAGCAGCACCGCGCCGCCGACGATCAGCGAGAAGCACACCACCCAGGGATTGAACAGCCACAGCTTGATGTAGCTGCCGGCGATCAGGCCGATGACCACCGCGGGCAGGAACGCCACCAGCACGCCGATGACGAAGCGCCGCGCGTCCGGATCGGTGAACATGCCCGTCGCGATGTGCCACAGCCGGGAGAAGTAGATCACCAGGATGGCGAGGATGGCGCCGAGCTGGATCAGCACCGCGAAGGTCTTCCAGAAGCCGCTCTCGTCGAGGCCGAAGATGTGCTGCACCAGCAGCAGGTGGCCGGTCGAGGAGACCGGCAGGAACTCGGTGACGCCCTCGACGATGCCGAGGATGAGTGCCCTGATCGCGTCGGAAAACATGCGCTGCCCCGTGTGTCTGCCGCATGGCTCCGAAAAGCGGGAACCGGCCTTTCGACAAGATCATGCGCCGTCAAAAGAATGAGCGCGCCGCGCCGATGCGCTGCACGCCGCCCCTGACCCCAAAAGCGGCTCCTTGTGGCCTATTCGCCGGACCCCCGCAACGCCAAAAAGAATGCTGGACCGCCCTCCGCGCGGCCCTCCCCCGCGTCCACAACATTGCACAGCCGGGTAGTGTGCAACGCACAGCTGTCATATAACGGCCACGAACTTTTAAGCTTTTGCCTGTCTATCCAGGGTCTGCATGTTTACGCTGTTCCACCATCCGTTCTGTCCCCACTCGCGCTTCGTCCGGCTCGCGCTCGGCGAGTACGGCCTCGACGTGCGGCTGGTCGAGGAGCGGGTCTGGGAGCGGCGGGAAGCCTTTCTCGCCCTCAATCCGGCCGGCGCCACACCGGTGCTGGTGGACGAGGGCATGCCGGCCATCCCGGGCGCCGGGATCATCGGCGAGTATCTCGACGAGCAGCATGGCGCGGAACTCGCTGACCACCGTCTGCTGCCGGCCTCCGCCGCCGAGCGCATCGAGGTGCGCCGGCTGATGGCCTGGTTCCACGACAAGTTCTACGAGGAGGCCAGCGGTCCGCTGGTCACCGAGCGCATCTACAAGCGCTACATGACCGAGGAGAACGGCGGCGGCCCGCCCTCGACCGACGTCATTCGCGCCGCCAAGGCCAATGTGCGCTATCATTTGGCCTATATCGGCTGGCTGGCCCGGTCGCGGAACTTCCTGGCAGGCGACACCCTGACCTATGCGGACCTCGCCGCGGCGGCGCACCTGTCGGCCATCGACTATGTGGGCGATGTGCCATGGAGCGAGGACGACGCGGCAAAGGCGTGGTACGCGCGGATCAAGTCGCGGCCGTCGTTCCGGCCCCTGCTGAGCGAGTGGCTGGCCGGCATTCCGGCCTCGCCGACCTACGTGGATCTCGACTTCTGAACGACACCCCCGCCGCTGCCGCGACCGACCTCAAGGCGGCGCTGGCCCGCGAGGCGCAGGCGCTCGGCTTCGACGCCATCGGCGTCACCGACCCCAGCGCGATCGCCGGCGTGGGCGACCGCCTGGACGCCTTTCTGCAATCCGGCGCCCATGGCGACATGGAGTGGCTCGCCAACGCGCCGGCGCGGCGCGCCGACCCGCGGGTGCTGTGGCCGGAGGTCCGCACCGTGATCATGCTCGGGGTCAATTACGGCCCCGACGAGGATCCGATGGCGCTGCTCGCCGCGCGCAGCCGCGGCGCGATCTCGGTCTATGCCCGCGGCGACGACTACCACGACATCATCAAGAAGCGGCTGAAGACGCTGGCGCGCTGGCTGCTGGCGCAGGCCGGCGGCGACGTGAAGGTGTTCGTCGACACCGCCGCGGTGATGGAGAAGCCGCTCGCCCACCAGGCCGGCCTCGGCTGGCAGGGCAAGCACACCAACCTGGTATCGCGCGCCTTCGGCTCGTGGCTGTTTCTCGGCGCGATCTTCGCGACCTGCGAGCTGCCACGGGACGACGCCGAGACCGACCATTGCGGCTCATGCCGCGCCTGCCTCGACAGTTGCCCGACCGCTGCGTTTCCCGCGCCCTATCAGCTCGACGCCCGGCGCTGCATCTCCTACCTGACGATCGAGAACAAGGGCCCGATCCCGCACGAATTCCGCCGCGCGATGGGCAACCGCATCTATGGCTGCGACGACTGTCTCGCCGCGTGCCCCTGGAACAAGTTCGCGCAAGCCGGCCGCGAGGCCAAGCTCGCCGCCCGCGCTGAGCTGCGCGCGCCGGCGCTTGCCGATCTCGTGCGGCTCGACGACGCGGCGTTTCGCGCCCACTTCAGCAAATCCCCGGTGAAGCGCGTCGGCCGCGACCGCTTCGTGCGCAACGTGCTGACCGCGATCGGCAACTCCGGCGATCCGGCGCTGGCGGAGGAAGCTGTCGCGCTGCTCGACGACGCGAGCCCGCTGGTGCGCGGCGCCGCGGTGTGGGCGCTGGCGCAGCTCGCGCCCGAAGAGTTCGCGCGACGCGCTGCGTCGATCACGGACGACGACGACAGCGTGCGGCAGGAGTGGGCGCTGGCGCTCGCCACAATGTCTGGCTACGCCACCACCAGCCTTGACTCCTCATCCTGAATGTCTGCCTGGAAAAGGCATCAGGCCATCGTGAAATGACCGCGCCTTCGATTTCTCTCTGTCGTGGCCGGGCTTGTCCCGGCCACCCCGCTTAGGGACGCAGTGCCATCCTTATCGGGGTCGCCGGGACAAGCCCGGCGACGACAAACATTAGGGTCAGCGGTTGCATTTCCAGTCAGACTCTGAGGAGCCCGCATAGCGGCGTCTCGAAGGATGAGGCCCGTACGTTGCAGCTCATTGGCCTCATGGTTCGAGATGCGCGGCTTTGCCGCGCTCCTCACCATGAGGAGATAAGATCAAGACAACTCAGCCACCGTCGCCAGCAGCCGCGCGATATCTTGCGGCCGCGACAGGCGGTGATCGCCGTCCTGGATCATAGTCAGCACCACATCCTCGCTCGGCAGCCGATGGGTGAGCTCGAACGCATGCTGCCAGGGCACGTCCGGATCCTTGGCGCCTTGCAGGATGCGCACCGGACAGCCGGTGTCGATGGTGCGGTCGAGCACGAGATGAGTGCGGCCGTCCTCGATGAGGCGGCGGGTGATCGGCTGCGGATCGCCATACTCGGACGGCCGGTGCCAGACGCCGTTGGTCTCGATCTCCGCCTTGATCTCCGGCGGGAACGACTTCCACATCAGCTCCTCGGTGAAATCCGGCGCCGGCGCGATGAGCACGAGCCCAGCGAGCGTGGCGGACTGCGGCGCGGTGCGCTCGCGCAGCGCGCGCGCCAGCAGCAGCGCCATCCAGCCGCCCATCGACGAGCCGATCACGATCTGCGGCCCGCTGCAGAAGCGATCGAACACGGCGAGGCTTTCCTCGGACCAGCGGCCGATGGTGCCGTCGACGAACGCGCCGCCGGACTCGCCGTGTCCCGAGTAATCGAACCGCACGCAGGCCCGGCCATGGGCCGCCGCCCATTCGTCGAGCGCCTGCGCCTTGGTGCCTTTCATGTCCGACGCGAAACCGCCGAGCCAGAACAGCCCCGGACCGGTTCCCGGCCGCGCGCGCACCGCGATCGACCTCGCATCCGGCCCGCTGCCGATCTCGATCATCACCGGCGCTTGCTCGACCGAACCGTTCATGACGTGCTGACCCTCGCGACCTGATCTTCACGGGCATGCGGTTGCGCCACCCGCGCGGCGCGGAACGAAGCGCCATTGGCGCTTTCTAGCCGACTTCACCACCCGGAGGGCATGGGAAAGGCATGATTCTGCGCAATTTTAGCGTTCGGCCGCCTCGCCGCCCGGCGCTCGACAATCGTGCTTGCGAAACTCGGCGGCACTTTTTATGTCTGCCGGAGATTTCAGAACCGGCCGATCGCCTGGCGTGTCTTGCGCGGCTGAAATACCTCTCATGCGATGGTTTTGGTGTTCCGTCGGTGCATCTGGCGCTTGCCCGCACCCATTGAATGCTTCAAACTGCGCGCTTCACCAACAACATTGGAGTTCTACCCATTCGCCGTCCCAGCAGAGCGCCAGCCCCCGTCCAGAAGGACGGACCGCGCATGAACGATGACATCCGCAACGCGCAAGTCCAGCTGATCGACCAGGCCGGCACCAATCATGGCACGATCGAAACGATCGTGGCCATCAAGATGGCTCTCGAGGCCGGCATGGACCTGGTGGAGATCTCGCCGAACAACAACCCTCCCGTATGCAAGATCATGGACTACGGGAAGTACAAGTTTCAGGCGCAGAAGAAGGCCGCCGAGGCCCGCAAGAAGCAGAAGGTCGTCGAGATCAAGGAGATCAAGCTGCGGCCGATGATCGATGATCACGACTACAGCGTGAAGATGAAGGCAATGCTGCGGTTCTTCGAGGAAGGCGACAAGGTCAAGATCACCTTGCGCTACCGGGGCCGCGAAATGGCGCACCAGGAGATCGGCACCAAGCTGCTCGACCGGGTGAAGGCCGACGTGGCGGAACTCGCCAAGGTCGAGCAGGACGCCAGGTTCGAGGGACGTCAGGTGGTGATGGTGCTGGCACCGCGCTGAGCCGTCACCTGACAACAGCTGTCTCGCGGCCCGTCAGTCATCTGATGGGCCGTTTTGATTCTGCGCTCCTCCGCGTCACAGCAAAACGGCGCCGCACCAGTGGTGCCGCGCCGCTTTCGGGCCCAAGAGAGCCAATGCTTTAAGTCAGCCAGCCCTCAGAGGCTGCGCACCGCTTCCCAGCGACCGCTGCAAGCGGTCGCCGCGGACTTGCCGCTCCACTGGCCGGAACCGGTGTTGCCGGCGAGCTTGCCGCTGGCGCTGGCGCGCTGATCGCCGCGCGCGATCGAGACGTTGACGGCGCCGTTGTCATTGACGCTGCCGGAAATGTCGAAGCCGCCGTCGCCGGAATAGCTGACCTGGCCGCCGGAGACCTTCACGGCGTAGCTGTAGGCCGGATCGCAGTCACCGGACTGGGTGATGATGGTGACACGCCACATCCCGTCATGGGAGGCCCCTGCCTTCGAATACCCGGCGAGCGCGATCGCCAGCGTGAAGGCGGCGACGGCGAAGACCCAGCGGAACAGCTGGAGGCGCGAGGTGTCGGCGGAAATGGCGATCGTCTTGGCAATCCTGGCCATGGCATGCGTCCGGTCGGTTGCGGGAATGAATTGAAAGATGGCCCAAATATAGGAGTCCCGGCCGGATTTTCATAGTGCGCCGCACAATAAATTCGGTTCCCGGTTGCCAATTCCGCCTCTCTCTGCCATAAGCCCAGCCTTCGCCGCCCGGCTGATCAAGGGCTGCCGTGGCGACGTGCCAGCCGGCAATTTCAGGATTTGAAATAAGCCAGCTTTTTCAACGCTCTAGCGAGCATTTTACCGGCCGAGCGCCCTTGCGGGCGGCTTTTGCGTGCCGGCAGTAGGAGAGCCAAATGCCCAAGCTGAAGACCAAGTCGGGCGCTAAAAAGCGCTTCAAGGTGACCGCCTCCGGGAAGGTCAAGCATGCTCAGCGCGGCAAGCGCCACGGCATGATCAAGCGGACGAAGAAGCAGATTCGTCAGCTCCGTGGCACGCGCGTGCTGTTCAAGACCGATGGCGACAACGTCAAGAAGTACTTCTTGCCGAACGCCTGATCCCTGATCGCCGGGCCGCACCGATGCGGCCGTTTCTGTCACCCATTCGAGATTTTTGAGGAGGTCTGTCATGGCTCGCGTCAAGCGCGGAGTGACGGCTCACGCCAAGCACAAGAAAGTCTACAAGGCTGCCAAGGGTTATTACGGCCGCCGCAAGAACACCATTCGCGCCGCCAAGCAGGCGGTGGAGAAGGCCGGCCAGTACGCCTTCCGCGATCGCAAGCGCAAGAAGCGCACCTTCCGCGCGCTCTGGATCCAGCGCCTGAACGCCGCCGTGCGTCCGTTCGGCCTGACCTACAGCCGATTTATCGACGGCCTCGCCAAGTCGGGCGTGACCGTGGATCGCAAGGTGCTGTCGGATCTGGCCATCCATGAGCCGGCGGCCTTCCAGCTGATCGCCGAAAAGGCCAAGGCCGCCCTCGCGGCCTAAACCTTCAACGCCCGCTTTGAGCGCGTATTCCGCAAAAGTGGATACCGGTTTTGCGAGCAGAATACGCGCTATTAAAAAATAGCGCATTTTCTAGCGGCAAACCGGCCTCCACTTTGCCGGAAAATGCGCTGCCGACACGACCGGGGCTTTGACCTGAAAGCCCCGACCGTTCGGCTGGGCCTGTTTGACCCCTGCCGGACGATCCACCGAGATCACTGTTCCGCTTTGGGGCTCAAGATGTCCGAACTCAACGCTCTGCAAGCCGATCTGTTCAGCCAGATCGCCGCGGCCTCCGACGAGGCCGCGCTCGAAGCCGTGCGCGTCTCAGCGCTCGGCAAGAAGGGCTCGATCTCCGCGCTGCTCGCGACCCTCGGCAAGATGTCGCCGGAGCAGCGCAAGACCGAGGGCGCCGCGATCAACGCGGTGAAGGACGGGATCACGCAGGCGCTCGCCACCCGCCGCGACGTGCTCAAGGCCGCAGCCCTCGACGCCCGCCTCGCCCGCGAGACCATCGACGTCACCCTGCCGCTGCGCGATGCCGCCACCGAGACCGGCCGCATCCATCCGCTCAGTCAGGTGTGGGACGAGCTCACCACCATTTTCGCCGACATGGGCTTTGCGGTCGCCGAAGGTCCGGACATCGAGACCGACGACTACAACTTCACCAAGCTGAACTTCCCCGAGGGCCATCCGGCCCGCGAGATGCATGACACATTCTTCTTCAACCCGAAGGAAGACGGCTCGCGCCTCCTGCTGCGCACCCACACCTCGCCGGTGCAGGTCCGCACCATGCTGACGCAGACGCCGCCGATCCGCGTGATCTGCCCGGGCCGCACCTATCGCATCGATTCGGATGCGACCCACACGCCGCAATTCCACCAGGTCGAGGGCCTCGTCATCGACAAGGGCTCGCACCTCGGCCACCTCAAGTGGATCCTGCACGAGTTCTGCAAGGCGTTCTTCGAGGTCGACAACATCAACATGCGGTTCCGGCCGTCGTTCTTCCCGTTCACCGAGCCGTCGCTGGAAGTCGATATCCAGTGCCGCCGCGACAAGGGCGAGATCCGCTTCGGCGAGGGCGAGGACTGGCTGGAGATTCTCGGCTGCGGCATGGTGCATCCGAACGTGCTGCGCGCCTGCAACATCGATCCCGACGTCTATCAGGGCTTCGCCTGGGGCATGGGCATCGACCGCATCGCCATGCTCAAGTACGGCCTGCCCGACCTGCGCGCGCTGTTCGACGCCGACGTGCGCTGGCTCGACCACTACGGCTTCCGGCCGCTTGAAATTCCGACACTGGCCGGAGGGCTGTCGTCATGAAGTTCACCCTGTCCTGGCTGAAAGAGCATCTCACGACCGACGAGCCGCTGGACAAGCTCGCCGACAAGCTGACCATGATCGGCCTCGAGGTCGAGCACATCGAGGACAAGGGCAAGGCGCTGGCGCCGTTCACCATCGCCCGCGTCATCTCGGCCGAGCAGCATCCCAACGCCGACCGGCTGCGGGTGTGCCAGGTCGACACCGGCGACGGCACGCCGGTGCAGGTGGTGTGTGGCGCGCCGAACGCGCGCACCGGCCTCGTCAGCGTATTCTCGCCGCCGGGCACCTTCATCCCCGGCAAGAACATCACCCTCGGGGTCGGCACCATCCGCGGCGTCGAGAGCCGCGGCATGCTGTGTTCGGCCGCCGAGCTTCAGCTGTCGGAAGACCATGACGGCATCATCGAGCTGCCGGCGGATGCGCCGATCGGCCAGCCCTACGCGGAGTGGGCGAAGCTCGGAGATCCCATGATCGAGATCAACCTGACGCCGAACCGCCAGGACTGCACCGGCGTGCACGGCATCGCCCGCGACCTGTCGGCCGCCGACATGGGCACGCTGAAGGATCCGGCCATCCGCCCGGTGAAGGGCGAATTCCCCTGCCCGGTGAAGGTCACCGTCGAGGACGCCGCGCTGTGTCCGGGCTTCGCGCTGCGCCTCGTGCGCGGCGTCAAGAACGGCCCGTCGCCGGAATGGCTGCAGAAGCGCCTGACCTCGATCGGGCTGCGCCCGATCAACGCGCTGGTCGACATCACCAACTTCATGACCTTCGACCGCAGCCGCCCGCTGCATGTGTTCGACGCCGCCAAGGTCAGGGGCAACCTCACCGTGCGCCGCGGCCGCGCCAGCGAGACGCTGCTCGCGCTCGACGGCCGCACCTATACGCTGGACGACCAGATCTGCGTGGTCGCCGATGAGCACGGCGTCGAATCGCTCGCCGGCATCATGGGCGGCGAGGCGTCGGGCTGCTCCGATGGCACCACCGACGTGCTGATCGAATCGGCGCTATGGAACGAGATCAACATCGCCCAGACCGGCCGCAAGCTCGGCATCAACTCGGATGCGCGCTACCGCTTCGAGCGCGGCGTCGATCCGGCCTTCATGGTGCCGGGCCTCGAGCTCGCGACCAAGCTGGTGATGGAATTGTGCGGCGGCACGCCGTCGGAAGCCGTGGTGGTCGGCAAGACCCATGGCGACGACCGCATCATCGACTACCCGCTGACCGAGCTGAAACGCCTCGCCGGCATCGAGGTGCCGCTGGTGGAGGCGCGCCGCCTCCTCGGCCATCTCGGCTTCATGATGGCGGGCACCGGCCCGGTGGTGAAGGTGGCGGTGCCGTCGTGGCGCAGCGACGTCACCGGCAAGGCCGACATCGTCGAGGAGATCGTGCGCATCGTCGGCGTCGACCGCGTGCCGATGGTGCCGTTCGAGCGCGGCGACGCCCCGCGCAAGCCGGTGCTGACGCCGCTGCAGCTGCGCACCCGCCGCGCCAAGCGCGCGCTGGCGGCGCGCGGCATGACCGAGGCCGTCACCTGGTCGTTCATTCCCAAGACCCAGGCCGAGCTGTTCGGCGGCGGCCAGGCGGAACTGGCGCTCGCCAATCCGATCGCAGCGGACCTTTCCGACATGCGGCCGAGCCTGCTGCCGGGCCTCGTGCGCTCGGCGCAGGCCAATGCCGACCGCGGCTTTCCCGATGTGGCGCTGTTCGAGGTCGGCCAGATCTTCAAGGGCGACCGCCCGGAGGATCAGCTGCTGGCCGCGAGCGGCGTGCGCCGCGGCCTCGCCTCGTCGCGGACGCCGGGACGGCACTGGTCCGGCTCGGCGACAGCCGACGCCTTCGACGTCAAGGCCGACGCGCTGGCGGTGCTCGCCGCCGCGGGCGCACCGGTGCAGGCAATCCAGGTGGTGGCGGCGCGCGACGCCAAGAACGCGCCGGCCTGGCTGCATCCCGGCCGCGCCGGCGTGCTGCAGATCGGCCCGCAGAACGTGCTGGGCTATTTCGGCGAGCTGCATCCGCGGGCGCTCGAGGCGCTCGACGCCGAGGGACCGCTGGTCGGCTTCGAGGTGATGCTGAACCGCATCCCCGACGCCAAGGCGAAGCCAACCCGCGCCAAGCCGCTGCTCGACCTGTCGCCGTTCCAGCCGGTGTCGCGCGACTTCGCCTTCATCGTCGATCGCGCCGTCAAGGCCGGCGACGTGGTGCGCACCGCGCAGAGCGTCGATCGCAAGCTGATCACCGCTGTGGACGTGTTCGACCTCTATGAGGGCAAGGGCATCGAGGACGGCAAGAAGTCGCTGGCGATCGCCGTGACGCTGCAGCCGCGCGAGAAGACCCTGACCGACCAGGAGATCGACGCGGTCGCGGCCAAGATCGTCGCCGAGGTGACGAAGAAGACCGGCGGCGTGCTGCGGGGATGACCCTCGTCGTCCGGTAACCGTGCAGCAGAAATTCCGGGTTCACGCCGGCGGCGTGCCCCGGAATGACATCCCTTGTGAGTCGTCATTCCGGGATGGCCCAAAGGACCAGACTTAGGAATCTCGATCGACACCCCTCCTGCTGCGCCTGAAAGCCAGCAAACATGAGTTTCTCGTGTGGTGGGATCTGACATTCGCTTGGAGGACTCGCGGCGAGGCTGGAGCAAATGTCGGATCCCATCAGCCTCGCAGCCCTGCTGCCGGACGGCATCAGCCCTCATCATGTGCTCGCGATCGGCGCCATCGCGCTGATCGCCGGCGCCGCGCGCGGCTTTTCGGGCTTCGGCTCGGCGCTGATCTTCATGCCGCTGGCGAGCACCTTCGCCGCACCGAGCCTGGTCGCCGGGCTGCTGCTGGTGATCGATTCGATCGCGGCAGTGCCGCTCATTCCCGACGCCTTCAAGCAGGCGGACCGCCGGCCGGTGACCGCGATGGTGCTCGGCGCCACCATCGGCGTGCCGATCGGCACCTATGCGCTGACCCGGCTCGATCCGGTGGTGACGCGCTGGATCATCTCGGCGTTCGTCGTCGCCATGCTGGCGCTGATCGCATCGGGCTGGCGCTATCGCGGCACCGACCGCGGCGGCATCGCCGCGGCCATCGGCAGCGTGTCCGGTTTCTGCGGCGGCCTCGCCCAGACCGGCGGACCGCCGGTGGTCGCCTACTGGCTCGGCCGGCCGATCGCACCGCAGGTGGTGCGCGCCAACATCGTGCTGTTCTTCGCCGGCTCCGACGTCGTTTCCGTCGCGAGCTACCTGGTTGCGGGGCTCCTGACCGCGGACGTGCTCAAGCTCGCGCTGCTGATCGGACCGGTGTTCGCGTCAGGCCTGTGGCTCGGCGCGCGGATGTTCGGCAAGGCCAGCGAAACGCTGTTCCGCGCCATCTGCTACGCACTGATCGCGCTCGCCGCGGTGGTGGGCCTGCCGCTGTTCGACGGCGTGCTGCGCTAGTGTCCCGCTTCGCAAGTTCGCTGCATTTGTCGAGAGCTCGGTACGAACTTGCGAAGCGATAAGGACACTAGCAAATCTATGATTCTAGTGTGCTTTATGAACGCGAAGTTCCTGAAAGAGCCAGCCGCGAAATCACAGGAACTTCGCGTTCAGCACACTAGACTAGACCTTGCCTCGCCGATCGCATCGCGACTAGGCTTTGGGCCCCATCCGAGCCGGAGTTCCCATCTTGATCGATCGTCGCGGCCTGCTCATCGGAGCGACCCTTGGCGCGGCGTCCGCCGCCGCCCCATTCCGCGCCCTCGCGCAGAACGCTGGCGGCAAGCCGCGGACCCGCGTCATCTTCCTCGGCACCAAGGGCGGCCCGCGGGTCGGCACCGGCGGCTCCAATCCAGCCAATGCCGTGATCGTGAACGGCACGCCCTATGTGATCGACTGCGGCATGGGCGTCAGCCGGCAGCTGGTCAGCGCCGGGATCCCGCTGCCGTCGGTGAAGTACATCTTCATCAGCCACCATCACTCCGATCACAATCTCGAATACGGCAACCTCGTCTACAACGCCTGGGCAGCGGGCCTGTCGACGCCGGTGTACTCGTTCGGCCCCAAGGGGCTGGAGGCGATGACGAAGACATTCTGGGAGCTGAACAAGTTCGATGTCGACACCCGCATCGACGACGAAGGCCGGCCCGACCCGCGGCCGCTGCTGATCGCCAAGGACATCGGCGACGACGGCACGGTGCTGCAGACCGGCGACGTCAAGGTGACCGCGTTCCGCACACCCCATCCGCCGATCAGCGACAACTTCGCCTACAAGTTCGAGACGCCGGACGGCACCATCGTGTTCTCCAGCGACACCGCCTACAATCCCAGGCTCGCGGAGTTCGCCAGAGGCGTCGACGTGCTGGTGCACGAGGTGCTGTACGTTCCGGCGGTGGACCAGCTCGTGCTGCGCACCAAGAACGGCGCGACGCTGAAGAAGCATCTGCTCGACAGCCACACCGCGGCCGAGGACGTCGGCCGGATCGCGACCGCCGCCGGCGTCAAGACGCTGGTGCTGAGCCACATCGTGCCGCCGCCCGGCGACGGCCTCGGCGTCACCGAAGAGGGCCTCATCGCCGCCGTCCGGCAGACCTACAGCGGCAAAGTGATCGTCGCCAGGGACCTGATGGAGCTGGCGCTGCCGGTCTGACACCCAAGCCTGCAAGGCAGACACGCAGGCCCGACATGACGCGCAACGCATCGCTTGCGGACATGATCGCCTCACGTCCGCAGTCGTGTCGCCCGCAAGCGGCGCTGCTTTACCCGAACCAGTAGCGCACGATGCGATGGCTGTCCGGATTGGTCTCGATGTTGACGCGGTCGCGCCGGTAGTCCTTGGTGATCGGATCGCCGGTGCGATAGATACGCACTGTGTAGCCGATCAGATCGGCAATCCGATCAGGATGTGGATCCGGCCCGAGCAGGTTCGCGGCAACCGGCAGGTCGTGGGGGAAGGGATCTTCATCACCCGCCGCGACCGACTTGCGCGCCGGCGGATCGAACGCCCACATCCTGAATCCGATCGCCGACAGCAGGAACAGCTGCTGGCGCGTGACCCCGTTCAGATCGATCGAGAACACGTTCGCCCACGCGGTCGGGGATCCGCACAGCGCAGGCACGAAGATCGGCAGCCGCTCGCGCTGGCCGCCGCCGATGACGCGAATGCCGATTGCCCTGATCGCATCGGCATCGACCTGCAGCGGCCGCGGCTTGATCTCCGGCTCGCACTGGATGGTTCCGTCCTGCTTGTACACGCTGGCAGCAAGATCCATGGTCCGCACTCCTCCTCATCGCCGCGCCAGAGGACGCACCCGTGGCCGGCGTCCGACATCGACATCAGGAAGCAGCGCCTGCCCTAGAACAAGACGAACGCCGCGGTGCCGAGCAGCGGGTGCACGGTGTAGAAATCGAGCTGGCCGTTCGGCTGCCCAACGATCGACCCGCGATGCAGCGCGGTGATGCCGTCGGTCGCGATCGGCGCGCTGTCCGACAGGCGCAGATTGACCCGCGGGATCAGCACCGTGAACGTCGTCGAGCCCGCATCCGCGGTCTCCTGGATCACGACGCTGACGAGGATGCCGAGCTCAGTCTCGGTGCTGCGGATCTGATCGCCGACGAACAGCCGGTTCAGGCTTGCCGAGTGGTAGTTGAAGCGCGGCTTGCCATCGAAGCTCGTGCTCGAATAGGTGATCTGCAATCCGCCTCCGGCCAGTTCATAGAGATTGGGATGCTTCGGCGCGCTGGATGCTGTGCTCATCGCTGGTCTCCCTGGTTTCCATGCAAGGGTATGGCTGCACATGGCAGCCGACATCAGGCCCGCTCCTGCGAGCAGCCGACCAAATCCTCGTGACGATTCATGCGCGTCGTGCGTCGGACACATCAGCCCCGGCGACAGGGCGCGCGACTGTCTTGGTTAGAGACGCTGTCTTGGTTAGAGACAGTGTCTTGCGTCAGAAACAGTGTCTGGTGTCAGGAGCGGGCGGAGATATCGGCTCCGCATGCGTATTCAAATCGCGTTATGCAACAACTTGACGATCAATGCGTGAATGTAAGCAGAAAGCCCAGCGCCTTGTCCAGTGCCTTCCCGCCGCGTCCGCGCCGCGGGAACAGGATCGGCGCGCGAATTGCGCTCAGTTCCGCGGCCAGGACAACGACGGCCCGCGGACGCCTTCGGCGGATTTCGCGCGCGACCGCCGCGCGGGTCGCGCCGGCGCTGCCGCCTCGGGCTCCTTCAGTGCGCCGATCTTCTTCAGCGCCGCTTCGGCGGCGCGCTCGCCGCTCTCCCAGGCACCGCCGACGGTGCCCCACTGGGTCTCGTGCGCGGCTTCGCCGGCGAGAAACAGCGCGCCGAGCGGCTCGCTGAGGATGCGCCGGCTCGCCTGCGCGCCGGGCGCCGCCGCCGACATCGCGCCGAGCACATAAGGCGCGGCATCCCAGCGCGTGACGCTCGAGCGCTTCACCGCGCCCGCCACCTCGCTGCCGAACAGCTTGCCCAGCCATTCGGTCGCAAATGCCACCATCGCCGCATCGCCCTGCGCGGCCAGATCACGCCCGAAGCTGCCGGCGACATCGACGGTGCAGATCGATGAGCCACCGACATTGGCGGTGAGCGCCGCGGTGCGATTGTCGCGGCTCTGCTCGATCAGCACGTCGTCACGCGTCAACCCCAGCGGATTGCCCGGCAGCTCCAGCGCGATGTGATCGTAGCTGCCGAGGCTGAGCTTGCCCGCGGCGTCGAGCTGGCGCTTCGGCAATTCCGGCGCGAACTTGATCTTGCCCGCCGTCAGCACGTTGGTGGAGGCGGTGACAATGACGGCGCGCGCGGTGATGTTGCCAGCCGGCGTCTCCACCGTGCAGTCGCGGCCGCCCCAGACGATGCGCGTCGCCGGCGTCGACAGCACCACCAGCAAACCCTCGGCGAGCTTGGCAACGAGCGCGCCGAGCCCCGGACGCAGCGACACCGCGGCATCACGATGCAGCCCGCGGACCTGATCGACGGTGGAGAGATCCTTGAGGTCCTTGCCGGTGGCATAGGGGCCGAACAGAAATTCGGTCGCACCGCTCCAGTCGCCGAGATCCTTGGGCAGCACCGCGGCGCAGGCGATGTCGCCGCGGCGCGCGGCATCGTCGATGGCGCGATTGGCGCGCACCAGGGTTGCGAGAAAATCCTCCGCCTCGCCGGCGCGTGCATAGCGGCGACCGATGCGCATCTTCTGGCCCTGCGGCGCGGTCACGATCTCGAGCCCGGCGCCGCGCGCCAGCTTCACCAGCGGCTGGATGTCCGGATTGTAGAGCCAGCGCGCGCCGCGATCGAACGGCGCGTCGAACGCAGCCGTGTCGGTCTGACAGCGGCCGCCGATCTTCGCACCGGCCTCGATCACCACAACCCGGCGGTTGGCGGCGGCGACGCGGCGCGCGGCGGCGATGCCGGCCGCGCCGGCGCCGATCACGACAATGTCAGCATCGCGCGGCAGCGGCGCCGCCCATGCGACGGAACGTCCCGCGGCCGCCAGCCCCAGCGACAGCCCGACGAAAGCTCGGCGTGTCAGTGGCATCGCGGGGATCCTGAAAATGTCATCGCATGGTTTCCGAAGGCTTGCGGACGGTGCGCCGGCATCTAGCGCGCCTTGCCAACTTGCCGTATTGACTGGGGGTCGGCAACGGTCATGGTTACCTGAACATTGCGCGGATTGCAGGCCCATGAACCAAATTGCAATGGCTTTCGACCATCATGATGGACGCCAAGGATAAAGCGGACGGGACGAGCCGCGGCGGGGGAGAGACCATCATGGGCTTCATGCTCGACACCATGGGCAAGTGGATCGCGCGCTACCTCCAGAAGGAGGAGCCCGGCTACGAGCCGTTCACGCCGAGCGATCCGACCCGGCTGCGCGAGGTGATCGAGCCCGGCGACGTGCTGCTGGTCGAAGGCAACAGCCGCATCTCCGGCATCATCAAGTATCTGACACAGTCGACCTGGTCGCACTCGGCGCTGTTCGTCGGCCCGATCGACGGCGCATCGGAGCCCGACGGCGAGCCGCATGTGCTGATCGAGGCCAATGTCGGCGAAGGCGTGATCTCGGCGCCGCTGTCGAAATACTACCGCTATCACACCCGGATCTGCCGGCCGATCGG
The DNA here is from genome assembly GCA_040756765.1 of Pseudomonadota bacterium. Classification (GTDB taxonomy): domain Bacteria; phylum Pseudomonadota; class Alphaproteobacteria; order Rhizobiales; family Xanthobacteraceae; genus Bradyrhizobium_A. The sequence goes on from JBFLYG010000013.1 coordinate 266,508, forward strand.
GCTGTCGCACGAGGACCGCACCACGGTCTGCCGCTACACCATCAACCGCATCGGCTTCGGCTACGACACCAAGAACATCATCGACCTGATGCGCTACCTGATCCCGCTGCCGTTGCCGCAGCGCTGGCGGCGGCGCATGATCGCGATGGGATCGGGCGATCCCACCAAGATCATCTGCTCGGCGCTGATCGCCCAGGCGTTCGGTGCGGTGCGCTATCCGATCCTGCCCAAGATCACCGAGGCCGGCAGTCGCCAGGCACGGCGCGAGATCCTGCACATTCGCGACTCCTCGCTGTACATGCCGCGCGACTTCGACATCTCGCCCTACTTCGCCGTCATCAAACCGACCATCGAGCGCGGCTTCGACTACACCGCGCTGCACTGGGCCGACAAGCCCAAGCCGCTCGTGGAGGTAGCGGCCGACGAAGATCCCTTTCCAGCGGGACTCGTCGAAACGCCGGAGGCGCCGCTTGCGCCAGCCGACCCCGTGACGGCGCGCGACCGGACGCCGCACCGCCTGGAACCCGTCGCCTGACCGGGAAGGTCGCGGTTCCAGCGACACCTTGCGCTGCGGCCGCGGCATCTCTACCTCTGGCTGCGGTTTTGACCGGAGAGGCGGCATATGTTCGACGCTGCGACCAAAGCGTTGTCCCAGATGATCTCAGGCCCGATGCGCGCCATCCTGTGGAAGGCGATCGGATTGTCGCTGGTGCTGATCGTGGTGGTCGGCATCGCGATGCAGCGCCTGCTGACCTGGTTCGCGACCTCCGGCGAGGTGTGGCTCGAAGCCAGCGTCGGCCCCTCCTACCATGCCGCGATCAACGCGCTGGCCTGGGTGCTGTCGATCGCCGCCAGCCTCGGCATCGTATTCGGCGCCGTGTTCCTGATGCCGGCGATCACCTCGTTCGTGGCGAGCTTCTTCGTCGACGACATCGCCGACCTCGTCGAGCGCGAGCACTATCCGGCCGAGCGGGTCGGCAATGCGCTGCCGATCGGCATCGCGATGACCGAAGGCACCAAGACCGCGCTGCTGACCGTGCTGGTCTACCTGATCGCGCTGCCGTTCGTGCTGTTCGCCGGCGCCGGCTTCATCGTGTTCTTCATCGCCACCGCCTGGCTGCTCGGGCGCGAATATTTCGAGCTCGCCGCCATGCGCTTCCGCTCGCCCGCGGAGGCCAAGGCACTGCGCCGGCAGAACGGCGCCATGGTGTTCGTGGCCGGCCTGTTCATCGCCGCCTTCGTCTCGATCCCGATCGTCAACCTGGCGACGCCGCTGTTCGGCATGGCCTTCATGGTCCACATCCACAAGCGGCTGTCGGGCCCGCGCCCGGAGCTGATCGAACCCGGCCGCATGCGCGTCCCGACGGTCTGAACAATCCACGTTATGATCTGTTATTCCGGGGCGTCGCCAACGGGTCCGCGCGAAGCGCGGCCCGATGACAGGTTCCGCGACGAACCCGGAAGCTCTGCGTTCGGCGACAAGCAGCGATTCCGGATAGCCGCTGCGCGGCTTCCGGAATGACACCGAGGAGATTTCCAGTGCTGGGCCTACACCGTCTTTTCCGGCCAGCGGCAGAGGTCGTTGATCAGGCAGCGCTCGCACGACGGCTTGCGCGCGATGCAGATGTAGCGACCATGCAGGATCAGCCAGTGATGCGCGTGGCGCTTGAACTCGGCCGGGATGATTTTCTCCAGCCCGAGCTCGACCTCCAGCGGTGTCTTGCCGGGCGCGAGCCCGGTGCGGTTGCCGACCCGGAACAGATGGGTGTCGACCGCGATGGTCGGCTCGCCGAAGGCGATGTTGAGCACCACATTGGCGGTCTTGCGGCCCACGCCCGGCAACGCCTCGAGCGCTTCGCGGTCGCGCGGCACCTCGCCGCCGTGGCGCTCGATCAGCTGCCGTGACAGCGCGATGACGTTCTTGGCCTTGTTGCGGTAGAGGCCGATGGTCTTGATCGCGTCGCGCACGCGATCCTCACCGAGCGCCAGCATCTTCTGCGGCGTGTCGGCGATCGGGAACAGGTTGCGCGTCGCCTTGTTGACGCCGGTGTCGGTGGCCTGGGCTGACAGCGCCACCGCGACCAGCAGCGTATAGGGATTGAGGTACTCGAGCTCGCCCTTGGGTTCGGGATTGGCGTCGCGGAAGCGGCGGAACGCTTCGGTGACTTCGGCCGCGGTCCAGGGTTTCGCAGTCCGCGGCTTGGCCGCCTTCAATTTTTGGTTTGACGCCTTCTCATTATGCGAACCGGTGCCCACTTTGCGCGACAGCGCTTTGGACCGGGATGGGGCCGGAGCCTTCGGTGCGGTGCGCTTGGGGGCCGCGCGCTTGCGGGAGGGGGACGCGGATGCAGAAGATGCCGTCGCGGCTTTGGTTTTCGCCGCTCGGCCGCTCGTCTTTTTTGCCATGGTTCCGATATAATGAGGCATGATGACGCCCGGCAACGATTTTGATCATGACACCATGGACACCGTGGTGTTCGCGGCGCGGCTCGAGCCGCATCGCTCGCTGAATCGCACCGGCTTTGTCGTGCTGATGGCGTTCGTGAGTGCGGTGAGCTTCGCTGCCGGCGTCGCCTTCCTGCTGATGGGCGCCTGGCCGGTGTTCGGCTTTTTCGGGCTCGACGTGCTGGTGATCTACTGGGCGTTCCGGGTCAACTTCCGCCGCGCCGCCGCCTACGAGGAGGTCCGCCTGACCTACGCCGAGCTGCGGCTGCGGCGTGTCAGTCATCGCGGCCAGCGCCTGGAATGGGCGTTCAATCCGCTGTGGCTCAACATCGAGCAGGAGAACCATGAGGAGTTCGGCATCGAGCGACTCTACCTCGTCTCGCGCGGACGCCGCGTCGGCATCGCGAGCTTTCTCAGCCCCGATGAAAAAGGAAGTTTCTTCAAGGCGTTGACAACAGCGCTACAAGAAGCCCGGCGCGGCCCGACCTACAACCCGGTGACCTGAGCCGAAGTCGGAAATCGGGTGGTTGACGGCGCCGGGGCGCCCTACATTCGGAGCATGATGACGCTCGCTCTTGATCTCCACCGTTCCACGAGGCCCGGGCCGCAGGACGCGGCGCTGCGCGACTACGACTGCGTGCGCCGCGCGATCGCCTTCATCTCGGAACGCTGGCGCGACCAGCCGACCATCGAAGCGATCGCCGATGCCGCCGGCGTGACCGCGGACGAGCTGCACCACCTGTTCCGCCGCTGGGCCGGCCTGACGCCGAAGGGCTTCATGCAGGCGCTGACGCTCGATCATGCCAAGGGCCTGCTGCGCGATTCCGCCAGCGTGCTCGACGCCGCGCTCGATTCCGGCCTGTCGGGGCCGGGACGGCTGCACGACCTGTTCGTCACCCATGAAGCGATGTCGCCGGGCGAATGGAAGACCGGCGGCGCCGGCATGGTGATGACCTATGGCTTCCACCCCTCGCCGTTCGGCACGGCGATCGTCATCGCCACCGAGCGTGGCCTCGCCGGGCTCGCCTTCGCCGACCCCGGGCAGGAGCAGCCCGCGCTCGCCGACATGCAGCGCCGCTGGCCCAACGCGGCTTACGTCCTCGACCAGGACGGCACGGCGGGCCTTGCGAACCGGATCTTCGACACCCAGTTGTGGCGGCCGAACCAGCCGCTGCGGGTGATCCTGATCGGCACCGACTTCGAGGTGCGGGTGTGGGAGACGCTGCTCAGGATTCCGATGGGCCGGGCCTCGACCTATTCGGACATCGCCGCGAAGATCGAGCGGCCCAAGGCCTCCCGCGCCGTCGGCGCGGCGGTGGGCAAGAACCCGGTGTCGTTCGTGGTGCCCTGCCACCGGGTGCTTGGCAAGAGCGGCACGCTGACCGGCTACCACTGGGGCGTGACCCGCAAGCAGGCCATGCTGGGCTGGGAAGCCGGCCAGGTCGGCGTGACCTAGCCCGGCCATATTGACGAGCCTTCCAATACGATGGATAATAATTCCATTATATTGGAACATCGCATGGACGTCGACATCACCGCCCGCATCGCGGCCCGGCTTCGCACCCTGCGCACGGCGCGGGAGCTGACGCTGGACGCCCTTGCGGCGCACAGCGGCGTCAGCCGTTCGATGATCTCGCTGATCGAGCGCGGAGAGACGAGCCCCACCGCCGTGGTGCTGGAGCGGCTGGCCGGCGGCCTCGGCGTCGCGCTGGCGGCGCTATTCGAGCCCGCGATTGATACGGCCGATCCGGTCTCCCGCCGGGCCACGCAGGCCGTGTGGCAGGACCCTGCGTCGGGCTATCAGCGCCGCAACGTCTCGCCACCCGCCGCGCTGTCGCCGATCCAGATCGTCGAGGTCTCCTTCCCCGCCGGGGCCCACGTCACCTATGAGACCGGCGGCCGCGCCACGCCGATCCATCACCAGGTGTGGGTGCTGGACGGCGCCATCGAGGTTACGGTCGGCGACGCACATCATGCGCTCGCGGCGGGCGACTGCCTCGCCTTCACGCTCGACCAGCCGACGGCCTATCGCAATCCGACCGCGCAGCCCGCCCGCTATGCCGTGGTGATCGTCGGCGGCGCGGCGCACCGGGAGCGCGCATGACCGGCCCAACCTCTCACACGACCGAAGTGACCATCCGCATGCTCGCCACGCTCGGCGAGGATGAGATCGCGCAGCTCGCCGACGTGCTGATCGACTGTGTCGACGGCGGCGCATCCGTCAGCTTCATGCACCCGCTGTCACAAGAGAAGGCGATGACGTTCTGGCGCGATCTCGCAACCGATGTCGCAAGCGGACGCCGGCGGCTGCTCGCCGCGTATGATGCACAGGGAATGGTCGGCACGGTGCAGGTTGTCGCGGCGCAGCCGGACAACCAGCCGCATCGTGCCGATATCGCCAAGATGCTGGTGCATCGGCGCGCCCGCCGCCGCGGCATCGGCGCCGCGCTGATGCGCGCGGCGGAGGACGCGGCGCGCGAGGCCGGCAAGACGCTGCTCGTGCTCGACACGGTGAGCGGCGGCGATGCCGAGCGCCTCTACAGCCGGCTCGGTTGGGTGTTCAGCGGCACGGTGCCGGACTACGCGCTGTGGCCGCACGGCGGGCTGTGCGCCACGAGCTTCTACTATCGCAGGCTCGCCTGAGCGCGGATCGGCCGCTCACGGCACCGCGCGGTGCCGTGACGACATCAGATGTCGCGGCCAATCTTCCCTGCAGACTTACTGACAGACGTGGCGACGGCCATCGCGCCCCATATAGGTACCGCTCTCCGGATCGAACGAGCGATAGCGCTGCGCGCACGATAGATCACGGCCCCGCGTTTCCGCCGCGGCATAGGTGCGCGCCGGCGTGGGACAACTGTTGGTGAAAGGTGGCGCGGGATACCCGTCCACGCACTCGATCACACCCGGACCACGCGCATAGGCTGTACCGCCCGCCGAGAGCATCATCGCCACCAGCGCCGCCTGGGCGCATGCCATCATCGCTGCCTTCATCATGGGGTCCTCTTGGCTCAAGTCGGTTCACGGCCAGTTGAACGCGTCGCCCAACGTGACACAGCCGTCGTCCGCTCCTCGCTTGACATGCGCATCGACCGCCACGGCGCCATGGACCGGGCGTCCAGAACTTCAAACCCGCCGTCCAAACCCCATATGACAGGGGGCCGCCGCCGGCCGCGGCGACGAGCCGGCGGAGCGGACCAGCGGGAGCGACGTCGCATGGAAGATGGCTTGTCCGAACTGCTGCAAGCCGTTCGCGTCGACAACGCATGCTGTCTGCACGCGGAGTTGAGCGCACCCTGGGGCTGCTGTCGGGAGTCGTCGCCGCATGCGCTGATCTACATCTGCGTGGACGGCACCGCCCATCTCACCATTGCCGCGCCGCAGGCGGTGGTGCTGCATCCGGGCGACTGCGCGGTCGTGGCCCACGGCAGCGCGCACACGCTGAAGGATTCGCCATCGAGCCCGGCGCTCGCGCGGATTCCCGATCCCGACATCGATCCCGCGACCGGGCTGCCGACCATCCGCTGCGGCGGCGGTGGCGGCAAGGCGACGCTGATCGCACTCGAGCTGCAGCTCGACCGGGTGCGCGCACGGCCGCTGCTGCGCGTGCTGCCACCGCTGCTCCATATCCCCGGCGAAGACGGACAGCTGCCGTCCTGGGCACGGCCGCTCGCGCAGGCCAGCGACATCGAGATCCTGCGCCGCGGCCCAGGCTCAGCGGCAACACTGATCCGGCTCGCCGAGATGCTGTTCATCCAGCTGGTGCGTGCGGCGGCCGAAAGCTTTGTCGCCGAGGTGGCGCGCGGCGCTCATCAGGGCCAATGGTCGGCGCCGGTCATCCATGCGATCCGCCTGATCCGCGAGCAGCCCGGCCGGCGCTGGTCGGTGGCGACCCTCGCCGCGCAAGTCGGCATGTCACGCTCGGCATTCGCCGCCACTTTCGCCCGCGAGATGGACGAGCCGCCGATGCAGTATCTCGCCACCCAGCGCATGCTGCTTGCGGCCGACCTGCTGAAGACGCCGGACATCGCCGTGGCTGAGGTCGCGTTCCTGGTCGGCTATGAATCCGACATCGCGTTCGCGCGCGGCTTCAAGCGGCACCATGGCATCGGGCCGGGCGCCTATCGCCGCGGCGCGCGGCTGTCGCGGGCCGCCGACGGCGCGGCTGCGGCATCCCAGGGACGGACCGCCCCCGAACCACAACCGCGCCGGATGACGTCACGGCCGCGGTCCGCCTGACGGCGGCACCGCGTCGCCGGATCCTTCAGCCCGCGAGATCGATCTTGGAGGCGACGGTGGAATCGGCGTTGAGCTGATAGATCACCGGCGTGCCCGTGGCGAGCTCGCGCTTGAGGATCTGCTCCGGCGTCAGCTTCTCCAGCACCATGATCAGCGCCCGCAGCGAGTTGCCATGGGCGGCAACCAGCGTGCGCTTGCCGCGCAACACGAACGGCAGGATCTCCTGCACGTAGTACGGCAGCGTGCGCGCCAGCGTATCCTTCAGGCTTTCGCCGCCGGGCGGCGGCACGTCGTAGGAGCGACGCCACACCAGCACCTGCTCCTCGCCCCACTTGGCGCGGGCGTCGTCCTTGTTGAGGCCGGACAGGTCGCCATAATCGCGCTCGTTGAGCGCCTGATCGCTGATCACCGGGAGGCCGGGCTGGCCGAGCTCATCCAGCGCGAGCTTGAGCGTGTGCTGCGCGCGCGTCAGCGCCGAGGTGAAGGCGATGTCGAAGGCGTAGCCCTTCTCCTTCAGCTTGCGGCCGGCGGCACGCGCCTCCGCGATGCCCTGCTCGGTGAGGTCAGGATCCTTCCAGCCGGTGAACAGATTCTTCAAATTCCATTCGCTCTGGCCATGACGCACCAGCACGAGGCAACGATCGCTCATTCTTCGCTTTCCGGAGGTTGGAGTCAGTCACTGAGGCCGAGCACGTCGGCCATGGAGTAGAAACCGGGCTTCTTGTCCCGCGCCCACAGCGCCGCCTTGAGCGCGCCGCGGGCGAAGATCATGCGATCTTCGGACTTGTGCGACAGCTCGACGCGCTCATAGGGCCCGGCGAAGATCACGGTGTGATCGCCGGTCGCGGTGCCGCCACGCAGCGTCGCAAAGCCGATGTCGCCGCGCTCGCGCGGGCCGGTGTAGCCGTCGCGCGAACGCACCGAGTGCTGCTGCAGGTCGATGCCGCGCCCTTCCGCCGCCGCGCGGCCGAGCATGTAGGCGGTGCCTGACGGCGCATCGACCTTGGCGCGGTGATGCATTTCCAGGATCTCGATATCGAAATCCTCGTCGAGCGAACGCGCCACGCGCTTGACCAGCGCCGCCAGCAGGTTGACGCCGAGGCTCATGTTGCCGGACTGCACGACCACCGCACGCTTGGTGACGCTGCGGATCACCGCATCGTCGGACGCGGAGAGGCCGGTGGTGCCGATGACATGGACGATGCCGCGCTCGGCGGCGATCGCGACATTGGCGATGGTGGCCGCCGGCACGGTGAAATCGATGATGCCATCGGCCTCGGCCGACATCGCCCACAGGTCGGCGGACAGCGGCACGTCGTTCGGCGACAGCCCGGCGAGCACTCCGGCGTCCTGGCCGATCAGCGCCGAGCCCGGCACCTCCAGCGCGCCGGCCAGCACCACGCCGTCGGTCTCGGCGATGGCGCGCACGAGGGTGCGGCCCATGCGGCCGCCGGCGCCCGCCACGATCAGTCGCATATCAGCCATGGCTCGTCATCCTCGCTACGCGCAACATCTTGAAAATATAACGGAAATAGCGCGCCTCGGCCAGCCGGACGGCTGGCGCGGCTGCATCTATAGGCGATGGGGCGGCCCTTGTCAGCCCGCGGTGACCCGAATTCGGACCGGTGCCGCAGCCTTAAGGCTGCGGACCGTCATACCCCTCGATCACGATCAGGTCGGCGACGCTGTGCGGCGCGCGGATCGCGATCAGGCGCTGATATTCGGGCGATTCGAAGCAGGCCAGCGCCGAGGCGTAATCAGGAAACTCCAGCACCACGTTGCGGCTGCGATGATTGCCGCCCTCCTTGGCCTCGAACTGGCCGGCGCGGACCAGGAAGCGGCCACCATATTTCTTGAACACCGGGCCGTTCTCGGCGACGTACTGCTTGTAGCCGTCGACATTGCTGATATCGACGCGCGCGATCCAGTACCCCTTCGCCATCTGTCTTCTCCTCGGTTGTCGTTGTGCCTACGGCTCAGCCGAGCGCCTGTGCGATCTCGGCGACGATGGTCTCGGCCGCGGCCTTCGGATCGGCGGCCGCAACCACCGGGCGCGCCACCACCAGATAGTCGGCGCCGGCGGCGATCGCCTGAGCCGGCGTCATCACCCGCTTCTGATCGCCGCTGGCGCTGCCGGCGGGGCGAATGCCGGGCGTGACCAGCGCGAGCTGCGTGCCGACGATTCCGCGCAGCCGCGCGACCTCCTCGCCGGAGCACACGAGCCCGTCGATGCCGATCGCCTTCGCCTGCCCGGCGCGCAGCTCGACGAGATCGGAGACGCCAAGCCGGTAGCCGGCCTCCTGCAGGTCGGCGTCGTTGAACGAGGTCAGCACCGTCACCGCCAGGATCTTCAGCGCCGAGCCGCTGCGCCCTTCCACGGCTGCGCGCATGGTTTGCGGATAGGCGTGCACGGTGAGGAAGGTCGCGCCCGAAGACGCGATGCTCTCCACCCCGCGCGCCACGGTGTTGTCGATGTCGTGCAGCTTGAGGTCGGCAAACACCTTCTTGCCGGCATCGGCGAGCTTGCGAATCAGCGGCAGGCCACCGGCATAGGCGAGCTGGTAGCCGATCTTGTAGAACCGCACGCTGTCGCCGAGCCGCGCGATCATCGCTTCCGCCGCCTCGACGCTGGGCAGATCGAGCCCGACGATCAGCCGGTCACGCGCGTCGATGGATTTTGCCGCCTGCATCTCACCTCACCTCATCTGTTGCGCAACGTCGATCAGCTGCCGCACCACGCCGCGCAGCGCCTCGGCATCGCGCGTGTCCTTGAGCTGGTCGTCGTCGCTGAATGCATGGTCCGCGCCCGACAGCGCCATCTGCTGCGGGATGACGGTGACGCCGAGGCCCAGCGTCAGGATCTGGCGCAGCGCCAGCAGCGCGCGCATGCCGCCGAACTTGCCGGCGGACGCCGCAGCGATGGCAAACGCGCGGCTGCGAAACACCTGCAGCGGCGGCTCGCCGCGCTCACGCACCCGGCTGACCCAGTCGATCGCGTTCTTGAGCAGCGGCGGCACCGAGGCGTTGTATTCCGGGCTGACCAGCAGCACGCCGTGGTGCTGGCTGATCATGTGCTTGAGATCGACAGCGGGCTTGGGCACGCCGGCCTCGGCCTCGAGATCGGCGTCGTAGATCGGCAGGGCATAATCGGCGAGCGAGATCCGCGTCACCTCGACGCCGGCAAGCGCGATCTCCTTCGCGGCGAGCGCCGCGAGGCGGACATTGAACGATCCGGTGCGGATCGAGCCGGGAATGACAAGGATCTTGATCGCGGACATCTGTTCCCAAGGGGATCCGCGCCCAAGGTCGGGATCGGGCGAGGATCAGCCCTTGCGATACACCCAGACGCGGGCAGGGGGAAGGTTCATCCAGATCCGTTCCGACGCCTCGGTGTGAACCCCCGAGAGCGATTTGGGAATCGGCGGCGTCACCGAATAGGTGAACTGGATGAAGGGCGCCCCCGGCGCCAGCGCCACAAAGGCGTCGCGGATCAGCTTGAGGCGGGTGCGCATCGGCTTGGTGACCAGCGGCAGGCCCGACACCACCGCGCCGGCCGGCTTGTCCAGCACGTCCCACAGGGTATTGCGCAGCGTATAGGCATCGCCCTGCACCACCTTGGCGTTGGGATAACGCTCGCGCAGCAGCGCGCAGAAGCCCGGATTGTACTCGACCAGCACCAGACGCTTCTGATCGACGCCACGCTCGATCAGCGCATTGGTGATCGCACCCGTGCCGGGCCCGAGCTCGATCACCGGCGAGTCGTGATGCGGATCGACATATTGCGCCATGGTGCGCGCGAGCACCTTGCCCGAGGGCATCACCGCACCCATGTGCAGCGGCTTCTCGATCCAGGAACGGAGAAAGCGGACTTCGTCGTCGAGACGAAGCGGCTTTTTCAGAACACGCACAGACGATTGCGGAGGCATATCGGGACCGGGCAAGCTGAAAGCGGGTAGGCGTCAGATTTTCGTCATAAATCCGTATCGCCGAGCCCGCCCATGGTCAAGCGCGAGGCTCAGGCGGTTCCGGCGCGCGGGCCGAAGAAGTCCTTGACTTTCGCGAAGAAACCCGAGGCTTCGGGCTGGGTCTCGCCGGACGACAATTTTTCGAACTCGGCCAGCAATTCCTTCTGCCGCTTGGTCAGGTTCTGCGGCGTTTCGACCACGACCTGGACATACATGTCGCCGGTCTGGCGCGAGCGCAGCACGGGCATGCCCTTTGATGCGACGCGGAATCGACGTCCCGACTGGGTTCCGGCTGGCACCTTCACCTTGGTCTTGCCCTTGTCGATGGTCGGCACCTCGACCTCGCCGCCCAGCGCCGCGGTGATCATCGAGATCGGCACGCGGCAGTGCAGGTCGGCGCCGTCGCGCTGGAACAGCTCGTGCGACGTCAGCGACAGGAAGATGTAGAGATCGCCCGACGGACCGCCGCGCACCCCCGCCTCGCCCTCGCCGGCGAGACGAATGCGGGTGCCGTCCTCGACACCGGCGGGAATGTTGACCGAGAGCGTGCGGTCGCGCGTGACCCGGCCGGAGCCGGCGCACGAGCCGCAGGGATCCTCGATCACCTGGCCACGGCCCTGGCAGCCCGGGCAGGTGCGCTCGAGCGCGAAGAAGCCCTGGGCATGACGGACGCGGCCGGCGCCACCGCACATCGTGCAGGTCTTCGGCCGGGTGCCGGCCTTGGCGCCGGTGCCCGAACAGGACTCGCAGGTGACGGACACCGGGATGTGGATTTCGGCGGTCTTGCCCTGGAAAGCTTCCTCCAGGGTGATTTCCATGTTGTAGCGCAGGTCGGCCCCGCGCTCGCGGCCGCCGCGGCCGCGCTGCCCGGCCATGCCGAACAGGTCCTCGAAGATGTCGGAGAACGAGGAGGCAAAGCCGGCGCCGAAACCATGCGCCCCGCCGCCCCCCATGCCCTGCTCGAAGGCGGCATGGCCGAAGCGGTCATAGGCGGCCCGCTTCTGGCCGTCCTTGAGCACCTCGTAGGCCTCGTTGATTTCCTTGAAGCGTGTCTCGCTGGACTGGTCGCCCGGATTGCGATCCGGGTGCCACTTCATCGCAAGCTTCCGAAAGGCAGACTTCAGACCGGATTCGTCGACATCACGTTCGACTTCCAGCGTCTCGTAGTAACAGCGTTTCGTCATCGAGGGAGTTCTCGCAAAAACCTCCCCCATGAAGGGGGAGGTTATTGGCTATGAGGATTACGCTGACTTCTTGTTGGTCTTATCGTCGTCGACCTCGGTAAATTCCGCGTCAACGACATCGTCCTTCGCGGCCTTGGCCGCGGCGTCACCCTCGGACTGCTGGGCGTACATCGCCTCGCCGAGCTTCATCGAGACCTGGGCCAGCGTGTTGCTCTTGGCCTTGATCGCCTCGGCGTCGTCGCCCTTCAGCGCTTCCTTGAGATCGCTGACGGCATCCTCGATGGCGCGGCGATCGGTCTCCGCGATCTTCGAACCATGCTCGCTCAGCGCCTTCTCGGTGGAGTGCACCAACGCATCGGCGTGGTTCTTGGCATCGACCGCCTCGCGGCGCTTCTTGTCGGCGGCGGCGTTGGCCTCCGCGTCCTTGATCATCTTCTCGATGTCGCCCTCGGACAGACCACCAGACGCCTGGATGCGGATCTGCTGTTCCTTGTTCGTCGCCTTGTCCTTGGCGGACACGTTGACGATGCCGTTGGCGTCGATGTCGAAGGTGACCTCGATCTGCGGCATGCCGCGCGGCGCCGGCGGAATGCCCATCAGGTCGAACTGACCGAGGATCTTGTTGTCGGCGGCCATCTCGCGTTCACCCTGGAACACGCGGATGGTCACGGCATTCTGGTTGTCTTCCGCCGTCGAGAACACCTGGCTCTTCTTGGTCGGGATCGTGGTGTTGCGGTCGATGATGCGGGTGAACACGCCACCCAGCGTCTCGATGCCCAGCGACAGCGGCGTCACGTCGAGCAGCAGCACGTCCTTGACGTCGCCCTGCAGCACGCCGGCCTGGATCGCGGCGCCGATGGCGACCACTTCGTCCGGGTTGACGCCCTTGTGCGGCTCCTTGCCGAACAACTGCTTCACCACTTCCTGAACCTTCGGCATGCGGGTCATGCCGCCGACCAGCACCACTTCGCTGATCTCACCGGCGGTGAGGCCGGCATCCTTCAGCGCCTTGCGGCACGGCTCGATGGTCTTCTGAACGAGGTCATCGACCAGCGCCTCGAACTTGGCGCGGGTCAGCTTCATGGTCAGGTGCTTCGGCCCGGTCTGGTCCGCCGTGATGAACGGCAGGTTGATTTCGGTCTGCGTGGTCGACGACAGCTCGATCTTGGCCTTTTCCGCAGCTTCCTTGAGGCGCTGCAGTGCGAGCTTGTCGTTGCGCAGGTTGATGCCCTGCTCCTTCTGGAACTCGTCGGCCAGATAGCCCACAAGGCGCATGTCGAAGTCTTCACCGCCGAGGAAGGTGTCGCCGTTGGTGGACTTCACTTCGAACACGCCGTCGCCGATCTCGAGGATCGAGACGTCGAAGGTGCCGCCGCCGAGGTCGTACACCGCGATGGTGCCCTGCTTGGCCTTGTCGAGGCCGTAGGCCAGCGCGGCCGCGGTCGGCTCGTTGATGATGCGCAGCACTTCAAGGCCGGCGATCTTGCCGGCGTCCTTGGTGGCCTGGCGCTGGGCGTCGTTGAAATAGGCGGGGACGGTGATGACGGCCTGGTCGACCTTGGCGCCGAGATGGGCTTCCGCGGTCTCCTTCATCTTCTGCAGGATGAAGGCGGAGACCTGCGAGGGCGAATAGGTCTTGCCGTCGGCCTCGACCCAGGCGTCGCCGTTGCCGGCCTTGACGATCTTGTAGGGAACGAGGCCCTTGTCCTTCTCGACCATCGGGTCGTCGTAGCGGCGGCCGATCAGGCGCTTCACCGCGAAGAAGGTCCGCTCGGGATTGGTCACGGCCTGGCGCTTCGCCGGCTGACCGACCAGACGCTCACCGTCATCGGTGAAGGCGACGATGGACGGCGTCGTCCGCATGCCTTCCGAGTTCTCGATGACTTTCGGGTTTTTGCCATCCATCACGGCGACGCACGAGTTCGTGGTGCCGAGGTCGATACCAATGACCTTTCCCATGGTCCTTCAATCCTTCTCTTGCGGCAGGTTGGCTGGGCCCTGACGGCACCCCGAACCGAACCCCCTAATTGATCAATTCTCCGCGACATGCGGCGCTCCGCCTCATATAGGAGGGGGGGTACAACCCGCAAGGACCGACGTGCCGCAAGCGGCGAAAAGTCAATAAATTCGGCCCAGCGCAAATCTTGACGGGGCGCGGAACAGGGCTGCCGAACAAGACCTGAACGCGCCATCCCGGACCGGCCGCCGGGACACTCCGCCGCGCCACCGGACGCTGCGGCCCCACCGGAATTAACGTTTCGCTGTTCCCCGGGATTGCTAAGCTGACGGGATCGATTCCGCTCCGGGCGGAGCGCGCGGCCGGACGAGGGCGTAAACGCCGCTTCTCGGCACCATCGAACGGCCTTATTGCAATCTCAAGAGACCTCAGCATGAGACACCTTCGGCCGTTCGCCCTTGTTCTCGCCTCGCTCACTGCCCTTTCGCCGGCGCTCGCCGCCGATCCGACGTTTCCGAAAGGTGCCCGGGTGGGCCTCGTGCCGATCGAGGGGCTGGCCCCGGCAACGAGCTTTCCGGGGTTCGAGGCGACCGACCAGCGCGTCAAGGTGGTGGTGACAGAACTGCCGAAGGAGGCGTTCGAGTCGGTCGAGGCCGCCTTCAAGGCCAGCCCGCCCGCCGGCAACCGGCCGAAGCTCGAGCCGTTCGAGCTTGAGAGCGGCAACAAGGCCTACATCACCCGGGAAACCGCGGTGGACGAGGGCAGCAATGTCCGCCGGTTCTCGCTGATCATCGCCGGCCCGGCGTTCTCCGGCTATGTCGCGGCGCAGGTGCCCGACAAGGCGACCGCGGCCTATTCCGACGACGCGGTGCGCAAGATGCTGTCGAGCGTGGCGCTGCGCAAGAACGTGCCGCCGGAGGAGCAGCTCGATCGCCTGCCGTTCAAGCTGACCGATCTCGGCGGCTTCAAGACCATGCGCACCATTCCCACCGGCACCACGGTGCTGCTGACCGACGCCGAGGACGAGGACGGCGTCGACACCGCGGCCTACATGCTGATCGGCCTGATGGGCAGCGGCCCGGCGACGCCGGACGACCGCGGCCGCTTCGCCCAGCAGATCATCGCCGCGCTGCCCGGCCTGCGCGACGCCCGCATCACCTCGTCCGAGCCGCTGCGGATCGAAGGCTCGCCGGGCTATGAGACCCGGCTCGACGCGGTGACCGGCAAGGACAACACCCCGGTGACGGTGATCCAGTGGCTGCGCTTCGGGGTCGGCAACACCACGTTGCGCATCGTGGCGAGCGCCAGGCGCGACGCCTGGCCGGCGGCGTTTCCCAGGTTCCGCGCGGTGCGCGACGGCATCTCGGCGCGCTGAGCTCCTGTCGCCCCGGACCTGCCGAAGCCTGCGGCACGCGTCGACCATGATTTCCCCTTGAGATTTGCCCGCCCGCTGATGGATGATCCCCGCGGTCATTCAGGGGTGGAGGCTTGCGATGGTCGACAGACGGCAACTTCTCGGAGGACTCGTCGGAGGACTTGGCAGCGTGGCGGTGGCAGGCATGGCGGCAAAGGCATTCGCAGCGGACAAGGTCAAGATCGACGACGCCTCCGTGCTGATCGTCGTGGACGTGCAGAACTGCTTCCTGCCCGGCGGCAGCCTCGCGGTGAAGGACGGCGACCAGGTCATCCCGGTGATCAACCGCCTCGCCAAGAGTTTCAGAAACGTGGTGATGACGCAGGACTGGCACACCGCCGACCACGTCTCGTTCGCCTCGACCCATGCCGGCAAGAAGCCGTTCGACGTCATCGACCTCGACTACGGCAAGCAGGTGCTGTGGCCCGATCACTGCGTGCAGGGCACCGACGGCGCCGCGCTGTCCAAGGACCTGGCGATCCCGCAGGCGCAGCTCGTGATCCGCAAGGGTTTTCACAAGGACGTCGACAGCTATTCCGCCTTCATGGAGGCCGACGGCAAGACCACCACGGGCCTTGCCAGCTACCTCAAGGCGCGCAAGCTCAAGCGCGTGTTCGTGACCGGGCTCGCCACCGATTTCTGTGTGGCCTGGACCGCGCTCGACGCCCGCAAGGCCGGCTTCGAAACCTATATCATCGAGGACGCCTGCCGCGGCATCGACACCAAGGGCTCGCTGGCGAAGGCCTGGCACGACACCAGCAAGGCCGGCGTCAAGCGCATCCAGTCGGCCGACATCACCGCCTGACCGCAAAAGCGAAAAGCGCCGCAGAGGCTGCGGCGCCTTCTGTCGGTTGTTTCCCGCCGTGCGACGGCCGTCGTCAGGCGCGAGACGTCAGGCCGAGACGTCGGTGGTCGGCGCCGGCTTGGGCCCACCCTTGGCGACGCCTACCAGCGCCGGGCGCAGCACGCGCTCGCCGATGGTGTAGCCGGCCTGGACCACCTGCACCACGGTGCCGGCAGGCACCGACGCATCGGGCACCTCGTACATCGCCTGCTGGAAGTTGGGGTCGAACTTCTGGCCCGCCGGATCGAGCTTCCTGACGCCGTTCTTCTCGAGCGTCGCGTGCAGCGAACGCTCGGTCAGTTCGACGCCCTCGATCAGCGCCTTCAACCCGGGATCGGCGGCCTCGCGCGCCGCCGCCGGCACGGCGTCGAGCGCACGCTGCAGGTTGTCGGCGATGTCGAGCACGTCGCGGGCAAAATTGGCGATGCCGTAGGTGCGCGCATCGGCCACCTCCTTGGCCGTGCGCCGGCGCAGGTTCTCCATCTCGGCCAGGGTCCGCAGCACGCGGTCCTTGGCCTCGGCAACCTCGGCTGCCAGCGCCTCGACCGACCCCGCCTCCGGCTCGTCCGGCATGACATAGGGCTTCGGCGAGACCGGCTGGGCCGCCGCGTTGTCCTCGGTCAGGTCATCAGGATTCTTCCGGCCGTTGGCTTCGGTCATTACTCCGCCTTTTCACGAAAATGCGATCCAAACTCCTGCCGGATATCAGGGCTCCGGCGCGGAAAATCAAGTTCCTGACGCGCGGGAACCGCATTCGGCCGGATCCCCATTGCTTTGCCGCGGCCGGCGGGAGGGCGGGAACCCGGACTATTTGCCCAGCATCTGGCTGACCACGCGCGCGGCATAGTCCACCATCGGGATCACACGGGCGTAATTCAGCCGGGTCGGCCCGATCACGCCGAGCACGCCGACAATGTGGCCGGCGCCGTCCTGATAGGGCGCGACGATGGTCGAGGATCCCGACAGCGAGAACAGCTTGTTCTCCGAACCGATGAAGATGCGCACGCCATCGGCGTGCTCGGCACGCCCCAGCAGGTCGATCACGCCGCGCTTGGTCTCGAGATCGTCGAACAGGTGGCGCACCCGCTCGAGATCCTCCATCGCATGCAGGTCGCCGAGCAGGTTGGCGTGGCCGCGCACGATCAGCCGGCGTTCCTCGCTGCCGCCACCCGACCAGCTGGCGATGCCGGCGGCCACGATCTTCTGCGTCAGCGCGTCGAGCTCGCTGCGGCTCTGCGCCAGCGCGGTCTCCAGCTCGGCGCGGGTTTCCGCCAAAGTCCGGCCGCGGATGTGCGCGTTGAGGAAGTTCGAGGCTTCCGTCAGCGCCGATGCCGGCACGCCGGGCGGCAGCGCCAGCACACGGTTCTCGATCTGGCCATCCTCGGCGACGAGCACCACCAGCGCCTGCGTCGGCTCCAGCCGCACGAACTCGATATGCTTGAGCCGGACATTGGATTTCGCCGTCAGCACCACCGCGGCGGTGCCGGTCAGGCCGGACAGCCGCGTCAGCGCCTCCTCCAGCGCCGCTTCCACCGACTGAGCCTTGTTCATCGCGGCGAGCTGCGCCTCGATCGACTGGCGCTCGGCCTCGGTGGGCTCGCCGACCTGCATCAGCGCATCGACGAAGAAGCGCAGGCCAAGCTCCGTCGGCAGCCGTCCGGCCGAGGTGTGCGGCGCGTAGATCAGCCCGAGCGCCTCGAGATCGGACATCACGTTGCGCACGGAGGCCGGCGACAGCGGCAGGGTGATCAGGCGGGAAATGTTGCGTGAGCCCACCGGCTCGCCGGTCGCCAGGTAGCTTTCGACGATCTGGCGGAAAATGTCGCGCGAGCGCTCGTTGAGCTGGGCGAGCCCCTGGCCCGGGGTAATCAGATGACCGATCGGATCGTGGTGCGCCACGTCAGGCTCCCTGGTGGTCCAATTCTAACATTCGCATGCCATATCGGCAGACATCATTGCGACTGCTGGAATTCCAGGATCACTAGCAAATATAAGATTCTCGCGCCGCTGTTCGATCCGGCGTCCGCGAAACGAGCTTGCAGCCCCCGCGGCGCGGAGACTTCGGATCGGCGGCCCCTGGCAGTCTTCTCATTTGTCCATATTCGACCGTCCTTTCAAGGCCTTGGATGAGCCGGGCGCACGGTCCCGGCTCGGCCCTTGCCGCATCGGCCCTGCCCCCCTAAAAGCAGCCCGAGATCGAACCATCCCGGTTTTCTGGAGGACCTGCCATGCGGCCGAGCCGTCGTGCGCCTGATGAACTGCGCCCCGTGTCGCTGGAACGCGGTGTCGTCAAATATGCCGAGGGATCGTGCATGGTGAAGTTCGGCGACACCCATGTGCTGGTCACCGCCACGCTGGAAGAGCGCCTGCCACCCTGGCTGAAGGGCCAGGGCCGCGGCTGGGTCACCGCTGAATACGGCATGCTGCCGCGTGCGACGCTGGAGCGCACCCGCCGCGAGGCCTCGGCCGGCAAGCAGGGCGGCCGCACGGTCGAGATCCAGCGCCTGATCGGCCGCTCGCTGCGCGCGATCGTCGACCTCGAGGCGCTCGGCGAGCGCCAGATCACCGTCGACTGCGACGTGATCCAGGCCGACGGCGGCACCCGCACCGCCTCGATCACCGGCGCCTGGGTGGCGCTGGCGGACTGCCTGAACTGGATGAAGGCCCGCAACATGATCCGCAGCGAGGTGCTGCGCGGCAACGTCGCCGCGGTATCCTGCGGCATCTACAACGGCACGCCGGTGCTCGACCTCGACTATGCCGAGGATTCCGAGGCCGACACCGACGCCAATTTCGTCATGACCGGCGACGGCCGCATCGTCGAGGTGCAGGGCACCGCCGAGAAGACCCCGTTCACCCAGGACGAGTTCCTGAACCTGCTGGCGCTGGCGCAGAAGGGCGTCGCCCGGCTGGTCGACCTGCAGAAGATGGCGGTGACCTGACGTCCCGCCGGCCCTGTTCCACGCGGATAACGGGCTGATTTGAACGTCCGGCGCGGCTGTGCCGCCCGGAACATGATAGGATTCGCTGATGCACCGCCGAATCACCGGACGCCTCGTGATCGCGACCCATAACCCGGGCAAGCTCGCCGAAATGCGCGAGCTGCTGGCACCCCATGGGATCGACGCGGTGTCGGCCGGCGAGCTCGGCCTGACCGAGCCGGAGGAGACTGGCGACAGCTTCCGCACCAATGCGGCGCTGAAGGCGATGGCGGCGGCGCACGCTGCCAACCTGCCGGCCTTCGCCGACGATTCCGGGCTCGTGGTCGATGCTCTCGACGGCGCGCCCGGCATCTACTCGGCGCGCTGGGCCGGCGACACCAAGGACTTCGCCGCCGCGATGGCGCGGGTCGAGCGGCTGCTGCAGGAGCGCGGCGCCACCACGCCGGACAAGCGCTCCGCACGGTTCGTCTCGGCGCTGTGCGTCGCCTGGCCCGATGACCATCTCGAGGAGGTCGAGGCCACCGTCGACGGCACGCTGGTGTGGCCGCCGCGCGGCACCGCCGGCTTCGGCTACGATCCATCGTTCCTGCCGGATGGCCACACCCGCACCTTCGGGGAAATGACCAGCATCGAGAAGCACGGCCTGCCGCCGCTCGGCCTCGGGCTGTCGCATCGCGCCCGCGCCTTCGTGAAACTGCAGGACCGCTGTCTCGGAGAGCCGAGCCTTGGCTGACGCGACACCCGCTTTCGGCGTCTATGTGCACTGGCCGTTCTGCCTGTCGAAGTGCCCGTACTGCGACTTCAACAGCCATGTCCGCCATGCGCCGGTCGACGAAGCGCGCTATGTCGCCGCCTTCACCCGCGAGATCGAAACCACCGCGGCACGCACCGGCGGCCGCACCGTGTCGTCGATCTTCCTCGGCGGCGGCACGCCGTCGCTGATGCAGCCGCAGACCGTCGGCGGCATCCTCGACGCCATCGCGAAATACTGGACGGTTGCGCCCGACGTCGAGGTGACGCTGGAAGCCAATCCGACCAGCGTCGAGGCAACGCGCTTCCGCGGCTATCGCGCCGCCGGCGTCAACCGCGTGTCGCTCGGCGTGCAGGCGCTCGACGACGCCTCGCTGAAGGCGCTGGGCCGCCTGCACAGCGCGCGCGAGGCACTGGATGCGGTGGCGATCGCACGCAGCGCATTCGAGCGCTATTCGTTCGACCTGATCTATGCGCGGCCCGACCAGACGCCGCAGATGTGGACGCAGGAGTTGACGCAGGCGATCGGCGAGGCCGCCGAGCACCTGTCGCTCTACCAGCTCACCATCGAGCCGGACACGCCGTTCTTCGGGCTCCACGCCGCCGGCAAGCTCAAGACCCCGGACGAGGCGGTGGCGCGCGCGCTGTACGACGTGACGCAGGAGGTCTGCGCGCGGCACGGCCTGCCGGCCTACGAGATCTCCAACCACGCCCGTGTCGGCGCCGAATGCCGCCACAACCTCGTGTATTGGCGCGGCGACGAGTATGCCGGCATCGGCCCCGGCGCCCATGGCCGCCTTGACATCGACGGCGTGCGGCATGCGATCGCCACCGAGAAGCGTCCCGAGACTTGGCTGATGCGGGTCGAGGCCAGCGGCCACGGCGTCGCGACCGACGACACGCTGAACAGCGAGGAGCGCGCCGACGAATTCCTGCTGATGGGGCTGCGCCTCGTGGAGGGCATCGATCCGCAGCGCTATGCCCGGCTTGCCGGCCGCGCGCTCGACCCGGCGCGGATCGCGCTGCTGCGCGAGGAGGGCGCGATCACCGTCGATGCCAGCGGCCGCCTGCGCGTGACGCAGTCTGGCTTTCCGCTGCTCGACGCCGTCGTCGCCGATCTCGCTGCGTAAAGGATTTAGGTCGCAAAGCTCTTCGGCGAACCGGCGACCGCCTGACCGCCGCCCGACGCCACCCGCATCACCGCGAGGCCACGCTCGTTGCTGCCGTCGCTGCGGAAGCGAAACAGGCCGTCGATGCCGGCGAAGCCGGAGGTGTTGAGCAGCACCTCCTGCGAGAAGCGCTGGTTGCCTTGCGTGCGCGCCAGCGCCGCCACCAGCGCCACCGCATCATAGGCCAGCGTCGCGGTGCGCACCGGGTCCTGGCCGTACTTGCTGCGGTAGCGACCGGAGAAGGCGCGGAAGCCGGACGGATCGGGCGCGGCATAAAGGCCGCCCTGCAGCACCGCGCTGTTGAACACCCGCGGGCTGTCCCACAGCCCGGTGCCGATGAGCTGCACGCGCTTGAGGTTGGCGCCGGCCACCGTCAGCGCGTCGGCGGTCGCGACCAGCGCATCGCCGTCGTCGGCGAGGAACAGCGCATCCGCCGTGCCCAGCGCCTGGGCAATGTTGCGCGCGGCCGCGGTGCGGTCGGAGCCGTATTTCTCGAACGCGACGACGCGGCCGCTGCGGCGCGCCACCGCCTGCTTGAATGCGACCTCGACGACATTGCCGTAGGCGTTGTCGGGCAGCATGGCGGCGAACGAGCGCTTGCCGGTGCCGGCGGCATAGTCGACGATGCGGTTGACATCGGACTCCGGCAGGAAGCTGAGCAGGAAGACGCCGTGGCCGGCGACGCTCGAATCGGTCGAGAACGCGATCATTGGCACGTTGCGCGCGCGCGCCGGCTGCGCCGCCGGCGGCACCGACTGCGCAAACAGCGGCCCGAGCAGGATCTCGGCGCCTTCGCCGATCGCCTGCTGCGCGGCCTGACCGGCGCCCTGCGGATTGCCGCCGTCATCCTTCACCAGCAGCTGAACGTTGGGGTTCTGGAATTCGGCGAGCGCCAGCTCGGCGGCGTTGCGCATCGACTGGCCGACGACGGCAGCGTTGCCCGCGCCCGACATCGGCAGGATCAGCCCGACCTTCACATTGCCGGTGCCCATGGAGGTGGGCTGCTGCGGCGGGCCGGACGGGCCGGCCGGCGGCGGCGTCTGGTCCTGCCAGGGCAGGTTGGTGGCGATGTTGGAACAACCGGCGATCAGGGGAGCCGCGGCAAACAGGCCGAGCGCGGACCTCCGGGTGGGGCCCCGCCGGGGTGTCGAGGAATCGTTCGGGGCGGCCATCGTCAGTCTTTCTCTGCCCTCGCGGGACCAGGAACCTATGTCGGGGCCCATGATCTGAAAGGGGATTTGGGCATATTGGCGTCCATTCCTTAAACAACGCAAAAGGATTTTTACAACCGTTGGCCAATGAGTTACGCGATATTCGCATAGCTTTCGCACTTCGATCCGCGAAGACAGCGGTGCGATCGACCCCTCGCCCTCCCCTTTTTCGGAACATGCACTAGATTGCCGCCATGCGCGCCCGGCCCCGTTCCAGCTCCCCCGATCCGTCCGACTCCGAGGCGAGAGGCTTCCTGCTCGCCGGCCAGCCGATGGTGGCACCGAAGGCTGTCCCCGGCCTGCACCTCGTCGCTACCCCGATCGGCAATCTCGGCGACATCACCCTGCGGGCGCTCGAAACCCTCGCGGGCGCCGACGTCATCGCCTGCGAGGACACCCGCGTCACCCGCACCCTGCTGGACCGCTTCGGCATCCGCGGCACGCTCAAGCCCTACCACGAGCACAACGCCGCGCAGATGCGGCCCGCCATCCTGCAGCAGCTCGCCCAGGGCGCGGCGGTCGCCCTCGTCTCGGACGCCGGCACGCCGCTGATCTCCGACCCCGGCTTCAAGCTGGTGCGCGAGGCCGCCGCCGCGGGCCACAAGGTGATCACCGTGCCCGGCGCCTCGTCGCTGCTAGCGGCGCTGACGGTGGCGGCGCTGCCGACGGACCGCTTCTTCTTCGAAGGCTTCCTGCCCGCACGCGAGGGCGCACGGCAGGCCCGCATCGCCGAACTGGCGCGCCTCGACGTCACGCTGGTGCTGTTCGAATCCGGCCACCGCGTCCAGGACACGCTGCGCGACCTCGCCGCCGGCCTCGGCGCCCGCGAGGCGGCGATCTGCCGCGAGATGACCAAGCTGCACGAGGAAATCGCCCGCGGCCCGCTCGCCGAGCTCGCTGCCACCGCGGACGAGCGCGAGACCCGCGGCGAGTTCGTACTGGTGGTGGGGCCGCCGGCGGCCGACGCCCGCGAGATGGCGCAAGCCGACATCGACACGCTGCTGCGCGAGGCGCTGGCGCAGGGCAGCGTCAAGGACGCCGTCGCGACCGTGGTGGAGGCTTCCGGCCGGCCACGCCGCGAGATCTATGCGCGGGCGCTCGAGCTCGCCAAGGAGAGGCCCGATGACCAAGCCTGAAACCCCGTCGGAGGCGCCCTCGCCGGAGCGGGTGATCGCCTTCCAGACCGGCATCTCGGCGGAGAGCCGCGCCGCCGCCTACCTGATCGCCAAGGGCTACCGCATTCTCGCCCGGCGCTTCCGCACCCGTTTCGGCGAGATCGACATCGTCGCCCGGCGGCGCAACCTGATCGCCTTCATCGAGGTCAAGGCGCGCGCCACGCTGGACGACGCCGCCTATGCGATCACGCCGCAGCAGCGCCAGCGCATCATTGCCGCCGCGCAGGCCTGGCTGATGAACCATCCCGAGCACGACAAGCTCGACTGCCGTTTCGACGCCATCCTGATCGCACCGAAATCGCTGCCCCGCCATCTCACGGCGGCGTTCGACGCCTCCGGCTGAACCGGATAGAACCGGATCGACGAGCCAATGTCCGCCACTTTCAGCCTCTGCCCGGATCTATGCCCATGACGCTCAACATCGCCGTCCAGATGGACCCCATCGCCCGCATCAACATCCGTGGCGATTCCACCTTCGCCATGCTGCTGGAGGCGCAGCGCCGCGGCCATTCGATCTCCTACTACACGCCCGACAAGCTGTCGCTGTGGGGCCGCGACGTCGTGGCGCCGGTGCACCCGCTGACGGTGCGCGACGAGGAGAACAACCACTACACCCTCGGCGAAGCCAGGCGCACCGACCTGTCGTCGTTCGACGTCATCCTGCTGCGCCAGGACCCGCCATTCGACCTCGCCTACATCACCACCACGCATCTGCTCGAGCGCATCCATCCGAAGACGCTGGTGGTCAACGATCCGGCCAGCGTGCGCAACGCGCCGGAGAAGATGTTCGTGATGGAGTTCTCCGACCTGATGCCGCCGACCCTGATCTCGCGCGACGTCGAGGAGATCAACGCGTTCCGCGCCGAGCATGGCGACGTGGTGATGAAGCCGCTGTACGGCCATGGCGGCTCGGCGGTGTTCCGCATCATGCCCAAGGACATGAACTTCGGCTCGCTCTACGACATGTTCTCGGTCACCTTCCGCGAGCCCTGGGTGATCCAGCGCTTCCTTCCCGAGGTGAAGAGCGGCGACAAGCGCATCATCCTGGTCGACGGCGAGTTCGCGGGCGCGGTCAACCGCGTGCCGGCGGAGAACGACCTGCGCTCCAACATGGTGCGCGGCGGCGCGGCCAAATCCACCGACCTCAGCCCGCGCGAGCGCGAGATCTGCGAGCGGCTGGGCCCGGCGCTGCGCGCCCGCGGCCTGCTGTTCGTCGGCATCGACGTGATCGACGGCCATCTGACCGAGATCAACGTCACTTCCCCGACGGGCATCCGCGCCATCGCGCGGGTCGGCGGGCCCGATGTCGCTGCCCGCCTCTGGGACGTGATCGAGGCCAAGCGGCGGCCGGCGCAGCCCTGACGGCGCCGGCGGCTTCGTCATCCGCCTTAATCAATTGCTGACAACATTGTGTCATTCAATTTGACGGGCTGAGCCTTGGGGCCAATACGTAGCGGCCTTCATTTGCATTTCAGGACAGAACGTCTGATGGCCATTGAGGTTTTTAACGGAACGTCGGTTCCGAGGGATCTTGCGACGGCCGGCATCGAATACCTTTGGGCCAAGTGGCGCACGCTGAACGCCACGCAGAGCCTGACGCTGCAGCGGCTGATCGAGGAGACCAACCAGCCGCTGCGGGACCAGTGTGCCTTCGTCATCCCCGCCGGCGAGGATTTTGTTTATTTGTATGTCGGCCAGTCCCTGCAGGACGTGGTCAAGCGCAATCCCACCGGTACGCAGCTGTCGCGCAGCGACAGCATCGTCGCCAAGGATTTCGCCGAAATCTACCGCCGGGTGACCCGCGACATGGCCCCGGTGTTCGTGCGCTTCACCAGCACCCGCTCGCCCGCCGGCACGATCTGGCACCAGGTGGTGTTGCCGGTGCCGATGTCCGACGACCAGGTGATGCTGGTGTGCTACTCGGAGCTGGTGAACCATCAGCTCGAGATCTACGAGCACCTGTTCCGCACCGCACCTGACGCCATCATCGTGTCCAGCCCGATCAGTAACGACGCCGGCCATGTCACCGACGGCTGGGTGCTGATGATGAACGACCGCGCCCGCGAGCTGCTCGGCCACCCCGGAGCGCTCGGCAACCTGCGCCTCAGCGCGCTGCCGCAGTTCACCGGCATCGACCTGTGGGGACGGATCTACGCGCCGCGCTCGGCGGTCACCACCACGGTGCTGTCGACGGCGGCCTTCACCATCGAGATCCTGCGCTTTCCCCACGTGTTCGGGCTGCGGCTGACGCCGAAGGCCGTGGATGCGCGCGACGCCTCGCTGGCGCCGGGCATGGACGTGCTGGACGCGGTGTTCTGAACCACCGAGCGATGCTCCGCGGCTGTCGCAGCAGCGCATGGAGCCTCGCTTGCTGAACACTCTCAACAGAAACCCTTCGTGAGAGGCTCACGAAGGGTCAAACGTCTGATCCGACCGCTTGGCGGCCGTCGTGCGCACGCGTCAGTCGTGCCACCGATGCCGGGAATGCGACCAACCGACATGGCGGCCCCGCGTCCAGCCGAGGTGCCGGCCGTGATGCCCATGCCCATGACCGTAGCCGTGACCATGGCCATGGCCGCCGCGGGCCAGAATGAGGTCCGACGCGGCGTGCTCGGCGGACGGCAGGGGCTGCGACAGCGGCATCGCCGATGCCGATGTGGCCATCATGAGACCGGCCAGAGCCGCGATGCTGAGCGCGAAACGTTTCATTCAAGTTCTCCGAGAGATGATCGACAGCGGACAATGACAGACGCGGCGAAAAGTTCCTCGCTGGGCATGTCGCCATCAGTCACACAACGCCCGCATGGTTGTGCGCAATGAGCTCGACCTTGTAGCCGTCGGGATCCTCGATGAACGCGATCACGGACGTCCCGAACTTCACCGGGCCCGGCTCTCGCCTGATCTTGACGCCGGCCGCCCGCAGCGCGTTGCACAGTCCGACAATGTCGGTCACGCCGATCACGACATGTCCGAACGCCGTGCCGTGCTCGTAGCGGGTGACACCGTAATTGTAGGTCAGCTCGAGACCTGAACCACTCGCCTCGTCGCCATATCCGAGAAACACCAGCGTGTACTTGCCATCCGGCACGTCGCGGCGACGCAGCTCCCTCATTCCCAGGCGCCGATAGAAGGCAATGCTGCGCTCCAGATCGCCGACGCGGATCATCGTGTAGAGAATTCTGTTCATGGTCTTGGGCACCGTTTCAGGACAGTCGTGGGGACAACGAGTGCTGGCGCGTCACGTCAGCGCCGTAGCGATCCACTGCGCAGAGGCGAGCGCTGAGCGATCGTCGCCGCGGCGCGCCACGATCTGGATGCCGAGCGGCAACCCCTCCGGCCCGTCGCCGGCCGGCACCGTGATGGTCGGCGCATGCAGCGCGGTCCACAGCCAGTTGAACGACGAGTCGCCGGTTGAACTTAAGCCCGCCGGCGCTTGCCCCGTCGCCGCCGGCGTAACCAAGACATCGAGGTCCTCGAGCGTCGCGGGAAACAAACGCCGGAGCTGCGCCAGCGTCGTCACGGCTTCGACGTACGCCTGCGCCGTCACAACGAGGCCAGCGTCCAGCTGCTCGCGCAGCGCCGGACTGATCCGGTCGCGGGCATGGGCGAGCTCCCATCCGAGTCCTTGCGCCGCTTCACGATTCAGCACCTGCGCGAAGGCGGTCTCCGCGACATCGAATTCCGCTGGCAGCTCGCGCCCGACCACATGGGCGCCCGCGCGCGCCAGGATGGTCGTGACGTCAGCCAGCAAAGCCTGCGTTTCAGGCTGCGCCTTGCGCCAGAAGGGGGAGCGGCAGATTCCGATGCGCGGCGGGCGCTCTGGCCTGGTATCGGGATCGCCAAGATCTGCGCCTGACACGGCGCCGACCAGGAGCGCGCAATCCGCCACGCTGCGGGCGATCACGCCGACCGTATCGAGCGTATCGGACACCAGCTTGACGCCGCCGCGATGGATCATGCCGAAGCTCGGCTTGTAGCCGACGACGCCGCAATAGGCGGCCGGCTTGATGAGACTGCCCATCGCCTGGGTGCCGAAGGCGAGCGGGAAGAACCCGTCGGCCACGCCCGCGGCCGAACCGCTGCTCGAGCCGCCCGGGGTGTGTTTCAGCGTTCGCGGATGAACGGTCGGCCCCGGCGTGCGAATCGCGAACTCGGCGGTGACGGTCTTGCCGATCACGACAGCCCCCGCGGCGCGCGCCTGGCTCACCGCCGCGGCATCCGCCCTGGGGCGCCATCCCTTCCAGATCGGCGAGCCGTGCTCGGTCGGCATGTCGGCGGTGTCGAACACGTCCTTGACCCCGATCGGCAGGCCATGGAGCGGCCCGGGGCGAGGTTTTTCGGAGCGCACGCTGGCGGGATCGATGAAGGCGAGGGCCCGCACCAGCGGATCACGTTCGGCGATGCGGGCAAGGCACGCCTCCAGCAGATCGGCGGGCTTCAGCTGGCCGGCGTGGATCAGGCGCGTGGCTTGGGTTGCGGTCAGGCGGGTGAGGTCCATGACGAGGGTTTCCAGGGCGTGGGGACCTCCGGACGCTAGCCCTTGTCATCAGATGATAAAAATTGATACTTTTCATAATACAGTTGCAAGAGATCGAACGATGAGCCGGATGACCCTGGATCTCGATGTCCTGCGGACGCTGGTCGCCGCCGAGGAGCTCGGCGGCTTCAACCGCGCCGCCGACCAGGTCGGACGCTCGCAGTCCGCCGTCAGCCACCAGATCCGCCGCCTCGAGGACCAGCTCGGCGAGACGCTGTATCGCAAGAATGGCCGCGGCCTCGCGCTCACGGAGGCCGGTGACGTGATGCTGGCCTATGCCCGTAAAATGCTCGCGCTCAACGACGACGCCGTCGCCGCGGTGCGCGGGGTCGCCGTCGAAGGCACCGTGCGCTTCGGACTGCCGAGTGATCTGGCGGAGACGTGGCTGTCGACGACGCTCGGCCGCTTCAAGCGGGCGCATCCCGCCGTCCTGATCGAGGCGGTCGTCGATCGCAACGCCGTCCTGCTGGAGCAACTCGACAAGGGACAGCTCGATCTCGCCCTGGCCTTCGGCGACGAGGGGCGCAGCGACGCCCATCCGGTGGCAAGGCTCCCCATGGCCTGGATCGGCCCGGCATCAGGTGACGCGCCCGTGGTGGCGGACGCGCCGCTGCCGCTCGTGATGTACGGTCCGCCCTGTTTCTTCCGCCGGGCCGGCATCGATGCCCTCGACAACGCCGGCATCCCCTGGCGGACGGCCCTCACGAGCCCCAGTCTCCACGGCCTGTGGGCGGCGGTCGATGCGGGCCTCGGGATCACGCTACGCACGGCGGTCGGACTGCCCAAGTCCCTGATGATCCTGGACGAACACACCGGGTTGCCGCCGGTCCCGGCCATCACGCTGTGCCTGCACGACGCGCAGCGCGCGCCGACACCGGCGACCCAACGCTTGAGGGATATCGTGACCGAGACCCTGGCCAGCAATCTCGCCGGCGTCCCACAGGCCGAACTGCTTCTCTGACCCCGCCACGTCGGCGGGCCCCGGCCATGTTCCCTGAATGTTCTTGCGACTGTCATGCCCTTCCGCTAGCCTCCCACGGCGCAAGGGGGCGGCATGGTCCAGCACGTGTCCACGGTGGCGTTCGAGGGCATTACGGCCCGCACGGTGGACGTGCAGGTCCAGGTCGCGCCGGGCCTGCCTGCTTTCACGGTCGTTGGGCTCCCTGACAAGGCCGTCTCCGAAGCGCGCGAGCGGGTGCGCGCGGCGCTGATCGCCTCGGGTCTGGCGCTGCCGGCGCGGCGCATCACCGTCAATCTCGCGCCCGCCGACCTGCCCAAGGAAGGCAGCCATTACGACCTGCCGATCGCGCTCGGCCTGATGGCCGCGATCGGCGCCATTCCCTCCGACGCGCTCAGCGGCTTCACCGTGCTCGGCGAGCTCGGCCTCGACGGCTCCATCGCCGCGGTCGCCGGCGTGCTGCCGGCGGCGATGGGCGCCTATGCCCGCGACGAGGGCCTGATCTGCCCGGCGGCATGCGGGCCCGAGGCGGCGTGGGCGAGCGCCGACCTGCAGATCATCGCGGCCGGCTCGCTGATCCAGCTCGCCAACCACTTCAAGGGCACGCAGGTGCTGTCACAGCCGCAGCCGAAGATTCGCGAGGCGACGGCAAGCCTCTTGGACCTGCGCGACATCAAGGGCCAGGAGAGCGCCAAGCGCGCGCTGGAGATCGCCGCGGCTGGAAATCATCATCTGCTGATGACCGGCAGCGCTGGCGCCGGCAAATCGATGCTGGCGGCGCGGCTGCCGTCGATCCTGCCGCCGCTGTCGCCGCAGGAGCTGCTCGACGTTTCGATGATCGCGTCGGTGGCCGGCGAGATCAAGGACGGCGCGCTGACATCGCAGCGCCCGTTCCGCGCGCCGCATCACTCCGCCAGCATGGCGGCGCTGACCGGCGGCGGCGTGCGGGCGAGGCCCGGCGAGGTGTCGCTCGCGCACAACGGCGTGCTGTTCCTCGACGAATTGCCGGAGTTCGATCCGCGGGTGCTGGATTCGCTGCGCCAGCCGCTGGAGAACGGCGAGGTGTCGGTGTCGCGCGCCAACCACCGCGTCACCTATCCGGCGCGCTTCATGCTGGTGGCGGCGATGAACCCGTGCCGCTGCGGCCAGGCGTTCGAGCCCGACTATGTCTGCAAACGCGGCCGCAGCGAGCGCTGCACCGCCGACTACCAGAGCCGGATCTCCGGACCTTTGCTCGACCGCATCGACCTGCGCATCGAGGTGCCGGCGGTGACCGCCGCCGACCTCATCCTGCCGCCGCCGGCGGAAGGATCGGCCGAGGTCGCCGCCCGCGTCGCGGCCGCGCGCGAGCGGCAGGCGGCGCGCTATGCCGCCATCGGCCTTGCGCACATCCGCACCAATGCGGAAGCCCCCGCCGCGGTGCTCGAGGACGTTGCCCGGCCCGACGCCGCCGGACTGACGCTGCTGCGCGACGCCGCCGAGAGCCTGCGCCTGTCCGCACGCGGCTATCACCGGGTGCTGCGGGTGGCGCGCACGCTCGCCGATCTCGCCGGCGCCGACCATGTCGGCCGGCTGCACCTTGCTGAAGCGCTGTCCTACCGCGCACTCGCCGACGGCGTGCGCAGCGCGGCCTGAACGCGGACGGAGCAAACGCTCCGGTAACGATTTCTGTTTACGCTTTGCGAACCATAAGCCGATGTCGTTCGGCTTGTCCCGCGTTCCGTTGCGTGCCGAGTTCAGTCATGTCGCGTTTCAAGTTTCTCGCCTCGGTCCTCCCGCTGGTCGTGATCGGCTTTTTCGCCCGCGACCAGATCGTCCCCGGTGTCCGCCCCTGCATCGCCACCGCCGGCTCGTCGGTGCAGCTCGCGGACTTCGCCTGGCAGGCGCAGCACCGCGTCAGCTTCACCACCCGTCCGACGGATGCCACCGTCCGCGTGCAGATCGTGGACAGCCCGGAGAGCGCCGACTTCACCGTGGTCGACGACACCCAGACGCCGGAGCGCGACGGCTGCACCGGCACCGGGCCGGCGGAACTGGTCGGCATCGACGAGGGCGAGGCCAGGTCGCCGACGGTGATCTACCTCACCCATGACGGCGCGGCCGATTACCGCATCTATGTGCGCTCGCGCAGCTTCACGCCGCAGGACGCCGCCGCACTGCTGGTCGGCGCCCATGGCGGCCGGCCCCTCGCCCACGCGCTGTAAACGGCGCGTTTACGCAATCTTCACCCTGTCGCCAACCCGCCGGGGACGGCGCCGGGCCCTCAAACAGTTCGCAACCTCCGCGCTGCAAGGTCGTGCGCGGGGATCGTATCGGACCAGCGGGAGCGGCTTTCGGCGACGGCATCATCGGCTCGGCACACCGCACGGCCCGGTTTCCGGCGACCGCGCGATGCGATCCGAATGCTCTCCGGCGAACGCCGCGGCAATGACGGGACCACAGCCATGACGCGGGGACTTCGGATCAAGCTGCGGCTGCGGCGGTTTGCGCGCCGCCACCCGTGGATCGCCTTCGCCGTGCGCTCCGCGTCGATCTTCTCCGCGACCTTCGGCGGCGCCTATGGCTTCATTGCCGGCAGCCGGTCGGACACCTATGATCCGCAGGCCTTCGCGGTCGGCGCCAGCTTCCTGTTCGCGCTCGCCTGCCTCGCGCTCGCCACCGTGAGCTTCCGCATGCGCATGCTGCGCAAGCAAATGCAGAAGATCGCCCAGCGCAACGAGGCCCTGGTCGACCGCAACTGGGAGCTCAAGGAGGCCGAGGAGCGCGCCCGCAGCCTGTTCGAATCCCAGAGCGACCTGATCGTGCTGCGCGACGCCGCTGAGTGTATCACCTTCGCCAACGACGCGTTCTGCCAGCTGGCGCAGAGGCCGCGCGACGAACTGATCGGCTCGGTGTTCGCGCTGCCGGTGCTCGAGCAGGGCGACGCCGCAGCCGAGCCCGACGGCACGCGCGTGCACGACCAGAAGATCGCAAGCGCGCTGGGACCGCGCTGGATCGCCTGGCGCGAGAGCCTCGTGCGCATCGATGCCGGCCGGCCCGCCGAGATGCAGAGCGTCGGCCGCGACGTCACCGACCGTACCGAGACCGAGCGGGCGCTGAGCGACGCACGCGACCATGCCAACGCCGCCAACCGCGCCAAGTCGCGCTTCCTGGCGATGGCCTCCCACGAGATCCGCACACCGCTCAACGGCATCATCGGCATGGGCGGGCTCCTGCTCGACACCCCGCTCAGCGCCGAGCAGACGACCTACGCCCGCGCGGTGAAAACCTCGGGCGAAGCCCTGCTGCTGCTGATCGACGAGTTGCTCGACTTCTCCAAGATCGAGGCCGGCAAGATCGATCTCGAGCAACGGCCGTTCGCGCTGGCGGCGCTGATCGAAGAAATCGCCGAGCTCCTGGCGCCGCGCGCCCAGGCCCGCGCGCTCGAGATCGCGGCCTATGTCGACGAGCGGCTGCCCGCCGAGGTGATCGGCGATGCGGCGCGGCTGCGCCAGGTGCTGCTCAACCTCGCCGGCAACGCCATCAAGTTCACGACCACCGGCGGCGTCGCACTGATTGTCGAACCGGGGATCTGGCCGAACGAGATCAGCTTCCTGGTGCGTGACACCGGCATCGGCATCGCACCGGAGGCGCAGCAGCGGATCTTCCGCGAGTTCGAGCAGGCGGATGAGCGCATCGCCCGCGACTATGGCGGCACCGGGCTCGGGCTCAGCATCTCCGAGCGCATCATCAAGCGCATGGGCGGCCGCATCACGCTGGAAAGCGCGCCGGGCCACGGTTCGACCTTCGAAGTGGCGGTGCCGCTGCTCGCCGCGCCCTCGGCCGCCGACATCGGCCCGGCCTTCACGCCGCCGGACCTGCAGGGCAAGGCGGTGATGCTGGTGGCGCCGCAGGCGATCGAGACCGGGCTGGTGGCGCGGCGGCTGGAGCGCTGGGGCGCGCAGACCTGCACGCTGACCGACGCGGTGGTCGCCGGCGCACTGCTGCCGGAGCGGCCCTGGCATGCACTGATCGCAAGCCACGATCTCGGCGCCGCCGAGCTCGCCGCGCTCGGCGAGGCCGCACGCTTCCACGCCAGCCATCGCATCATCATGGTGACACCGGCGGCGCGGCGCGAGCTCGATCCGGCGCACACGCCGAACTTCACCGGCTACCTGGTGAAGCCGGTGCGCGCGGCATCGCTCGCCGCACGCCTGACCACGCCGGTCGCCGCCGACGCACCGCGGCTCGGCCATGAGGACCATGAGGACGGACACCCGGCGAGCCATCCCGCGGCGTCGGCGCCGCCGGCCGGACTGTCGATCCTGGTTGCCGAGGACAACGAGATCAACGCGCTGTTGATGCGCTCGCTGCTCACACGGCTCGGCCATCGCCCGGTGGTGACGGTGAACGGCGCCCAGGCGGTGGAATCCTGGCTCGCGGCGACGACCGCCGGCACGCCATATGACCTGGTGCTGATGGACGTGCAGATGCCGGTGATGGACGGCATCGAGGCGACACAGCGCATCCGCGCCCGCGAAGCCGCCCAGCAGATGCGGCGCGCGCCGATCGTGGCGCTGACCGCCAATGCCCTGGTGGAGGACCGCTACGCCTGCTTCGGCGCCGGCATGGACGGTTTCCTGGTCAAGCCGCTCGACCGCGACAAGCTCAACGAGGTGCTCGCCAACCTCGCCACCACGCCGCATCTCGTCGCCTGATCTGCAAACGCAGGGACTGCGGCGCGCCTGTCATAAATCCGTTGAAGGGGCGTGATTAATGGACCGTGGCCGCATCGATTCGATGCGATCCACGAGGACGTCCATGACCCCGATGAAGCCCGCCAAGGGCGATGCCATCGCGCACTCCCGCCCCACCCCGAAGAAGGCGCTGCGGCTGGCGTCGGCGAAAACCCCGATGACCGCCAACATGATGGCGAACGCCAAGGCAATGGCGAGCCTGCTGATGCCGGCTTTCGTCACCGAAGCGGCGATCCGCTTCAAGCCGACCACGATCGCGCCGCTCGGCCGGCTGGGACCGCTCGAGGTTCGCCTCGCGCACACCAAGAAGGACGTCAAGCGCGCCCAGAAGCTGCGCTACAAGGTGTTCTACAAGAACGGCACCGCGATCGCCGACGCCGCCACCATGCTTGCGCAGCGCGACAAGGACGCGTTCGACGCGTTCTGCGACCATCTGCTGGTGATCGATCACGCCGCCAAGCCCTCGCTGAGCGGCAAGCAGCCGGTGGTCGGCACCTACCGCCTGCTGAGGCAAGATGTCGCAAGCCGTCACGGCGGCTTCTACACCGACAACGAATTCGACATCTCCGGCCTCGTCGAGCGCCATCAGGGGCTGAAATTCCTCGAGCTCGGCCGCTCCTGCGTGCTGCCGCCCTACCGCAACAAGCGCACGGTGGAGCTGCTGTGGCACGGCATCTGGAGCTATGTGCGCCAGCATGGCTGCGACGTGATGATCGGCTGCGCCTCTTTCGAAGGCACCGATCCCGACCGTCTCGCGCTGCCGCTGTCGTTCCTGCACCACTATTCGCGCGCGCCGGACGCCTGGCGCGCCGCCGCCCACCCCTCGCGCCGGGTCGAGATGAACCGGATGGCGAAGGAGGCGATCAACCCGAAGGCCGCGCTGCACGAGCTGCCGCCGCTGATCAAGGGCTACCTGCGGCTCGGCGCCTTCATCGGCGACGGCGCGGTGATCGACCACCAGTTCGGCACCACCGACGTGCTGATCGTGCTGCCGGTGTCGTCGATCAGCTCGCGCTACATCGACCACTTCGGCGCCGACGCCAGCCGCCACGCCGCCTGAACGGTGAAGGGCGACGGCCCGGGCTGTGATAGTCCGGGGCCGGTCAGCCTTCGAGGCTCGCGGAGCCTGTCATCGGTCCGCGCTTCGCGGGGGGACCCGTTGGCTCGCACCTCAGGATGACGGATTGTAGCTCAAGCTAAACCCATCCCGCTCTAGCGACGTGCCGGCATCACAGCCGGCGCAGCGATACCGTCTCGATCACGTGCTCACCGCCCTTCTTCAGGATCAGGGTGGCGCGCGGCCGTGTCGGCAGGATGTTGTCTTCGAGATTGGCGAGGTTGGTGCGCTCCCAGATCGCCGTCGCGGTGGCGATCGCCTCGTCGTCCGACAGCAGCGCGTAGCGGTGGAAGTACGACTTCGGATCGTGGAATGCGGTGTCGCGCAGCGCCAGGAAGCGCTCCACATACCATTTGCGCAGCACCGGTTCGTCGGCGTCGATATAGACCGAAAAGTCGAAGAAGTCGGACACGAACGGCACGGCCTGGCCGTCGCGCGGCAGCCGGCTGGTCTGCAGCACATTGACGCCTTCGAGGATCAGGATGTCGGGCTGGTCGATCTCGACCGCCTGATGCGGCACGATGTCGTAGGTGTGATGCGAATAGATCGGCGCGCGCACGCCGCGGCGGCCGGCCTTGATGTCGCTGAGAAACGCAAGCAGCGCCGGCAGGTCGTAGCTCTCCGGAAAGCCCTTCTTCTGCATCAGGCCACGGCGTTCGAGCACCGCGTTGGGAAACAGGAAGCCGTCGGTGGTGACGAGATCGACCTTGGGGCGCGGCGACCAGCGCGCCAGTAGCGCCTGCAGCACGCGCGCGGTGGTCGACTTGCCCACCGCCACCGAGCCGGCGACGCCGATGATGTAGGGCATCTTGCGATCCTCGATGCCGAGGAAGCGCCGCTGCGCGATGAACAGCCGCTGCGCCGCCGCCACATACATCGACAGCAGGCGCGACAGCGGCAGATAGATGTCCTCGACCTCCTTGAGATCGAGCCGGTCATGCATCGAGCGCAGCGCCGCGATCTCGCTGGCCTCGAGCGTCATCGGCGTGTCGTCACGCAGTTTCGCCCATTCGGCGCGCGAGTAGATCCGGTAGGGATTGTACTGATTGCCTGCAGCACGCGCGTCCATGGAAGCCACTCCCTAATCGCGCTTGCGCGCCGCCTTTTCCTCGAGGCCCGAACGGTGGGTGCGCTGGGCGAGGACATCCTCGACATCCTGCAGCGACACCCCCCGCGATTTCAGCAGCACCAGCAGGTGGAACATGACGTCGGCGGTCTCGGCGAGCAGCTGATCGCGCCCGCCCTCGACCGCGGCGATCACGGCCTCGACCGCTTCCTCGCCGAACTTCTTGGCGCAATAGGCCGGCCCGTTGTCGAGCAGCTTGCGCGTGTAGGAGACCTCGCCGCTCGACGCGGCGCGCGCATCGATGGTGGCGGCCAGATCATGAATCGTAAAGCGAGCCATCGTGCGTCTTCTTTCTGCTTCGCCGCGGTCCGCGCCGCGGCGCCCTGCGTCAGGGGTCCAGCCGCATCGGCAATCCGGCGCGGACCATGTGCTCCTTGGCCTGACGGATGGTGAACTCTCCGAAATGGAAGATCGAGGCGGCGAGCACCGCGGTGGCATGGCCGTCGCGGATGCCGGCCACCAGGTGGTCGAGCGTGCCGACGCCGCCGGACGCGATCACCGGGATGTTGATGCGATCGGCAATGGCGCGGGTCAGCGCGATATCGAAACCCTGGCGGGTGCCGTCGCGGTCCATCGAGGTCAGCAGAATCTCGCCGGCGCCGAGCGCGGTCACCTCCTCGGCATAGCCGATCGCGTCGATGCCGGTCGCCTTGCGGCCGCCATGGGTGAAGATTTCCCAGCGGTCCGCCTCACCCGGGGCGCTGACGCGCTTGGCGTCGATCGCGACCACGATGCACTGGTCGCCGAACTTCTCGGCCGCTTCCTTGACGAACTCGCGCCGGCTGACCGCCGCCGAGTTGATCGACACCTTGTCGGCGCCCGACGTCAGCAGGGTGCGGATGTCGTCGACGGTGCGCACCCCGCCACCCACGGTGAGCGGCATGAAGCAGGCTTCCGCCGTGCGGCGCACCACGTCGAGCATGGTGCCGCGGTTCTCGTGGGTCGCGGTGATGTCGAGGAAGCAGAGTTCGTCGGCTCCGGCGGCGTCATAGGCGATCGCCGCTTCCACCGGATCGCCGGCGTCGCGCAGGTCGACGAAGTTGACGCCCTTGACGACCCGGCCGTCCTTGACGTCGAGACAGGGGATGACGCGGTCCTTGAACATGTCAGCCTGCCTGACGCGCGGCGCGGATCAGCGCCATCGCTGCTGCCGGATCGAGCCGCCCGTCATAGAGCGCCCGGCCGGAAATCGCGCCCGCGAGCTTTTTCGCGCGCGGCGCGAGCAGGGCGTGGACGTCCTCGATCGAGGCGAGACCACCGGAGGC
This sequence comes from Pseudomonadota bacterium, assembly GCA_040756765.1. Lineage (GTDB taxonomy): Bacteria > Pseudomonadota > Alphaproteobacteria > Rhizobiales > Xanthobacteraceae > Bradyrhizobium_A. The sequence goes on from JBFLYG010000013.1 coordinate 303,542, forward strand.
GATCACCGGCACCGAGATGGCGTCGGCGAGCGCGATGGTGGCGTCGAGATTGAGGCCCTTGAGCAGGCCGTCGCGGGCGATGTCGGTAAAGATGATGGCGGCGACGCCGGCATCCTCGAAGCGGCGGGCGATGTCGAGCGCAGTGACCTGCGAGGTCTCGGCCCAGCCCTCCACCGCGACCTTGCCGTCGCGGGCGTCGAGCCCGACGGCGACGCGGCCGGGAAAGCGCTTCGCCGCCGTCTTGACCAGCTCCGGATCGCGCACCGCGGCGGTGCCGATGATCACCCGGGCGATGCCCTTGGTGAGCCAGGCCTCGACGGTGGCGAGATCGCGGATGCCGCCGCCGAGCTGCACCGGCATGCGCACCGCAGCCAGCATGCTGTCGACCGCCTGCGCGTTCATCGGCTTGCCGGCGAAGGCGCCGTCGAGATCGACGACATGCAGGTACTCGAAGCCCTGGGCCTCGAAGCTCCTGGCCTGGGCGGCGGGATCGGTGTTGAACACGGTGGCGCGCGCCATGTCGCCCTGCTCGAGGCGCACGCAAGTGCCGTTCTTCAGGTCGATGGCGGGAAAGAGGATCACGGTGTCCACGTCAGGAAGTTGCCGATCAGGGCGAGGCCGAAGCGCTGGCTCTTCTCGGGGTGAAACTGGGTGCCGAAGGCGGTGTCGCGGGCGACGATGGCCGTGACCGGGCCGCCATAGTCGGCGCGCGCCACCACGTCGGCCTCATCCGCCGCATGCAGGTGATAGGAGTGCACGAAATAGGCATGCCTGCCGTCATTGCCGAGCGGCAGATCCCTGAGCATCGGGTGAGGCCGCGCCACATCGAGCGTGTTCCAGCCCATGTGCGGGATCTTGAGGCCGGCATCGGCCGGCGTGATCTTCTCGACGTCACCGGCGATCCAGTCGAGGCCGTCGGTCGTGACATATTCCTTGCCGCGGGTCGCCATCAGCTGCATGCCGACACAGATGCCGAAGAACGGCCGGCCCTTGGCCCGCACCGCCTCGTTCAGCGCCGGCACCATGCCGTCGAGCGCATCGAGGCCGCGACGGCAGTCGGCGAACGCGCCGACGCCCGGCAGCACGATGCGGTCAGCCTTCGCCACCACGTCGGGATCGCTGGTGACGACGATCGCCGGCGGCGTCGGCAGGCTGCGCGCCGCCCGCTCGAAAGCTTTCGCCGCCGAGTGCAGGTTGCCCGAGCCGTAGTCGATGATCGCAACGCTCACCGGCTTGCTCCGGGTTGGGGAAACAGTCCCATGATCTCACCATCAGCGCCCGGGCCGCCGGCTGCCGGCCGCACCGGGGGCGGCTCGCCGCGGTCGACGCTGGCACCGTCGCCGGCGGTCTGGCCCGCCGCCCAGCGATCGAAGAACCGCCGCTCCGCCGCCTCGCGGTTGTCGGCCACCACCACGTCGAGCTGGCGCCACTTGCCGCGCGACAGCGTCCAGCGCCACAGGCTCGCGGCCTCGAATCCGGTCAGCAGCGCCACCAGCAGCATCACCGTCACCCGGACATCGGAGCCGATTTTCAGCGCCCACAACCCGAAAGCGAGCGCCAGCACGACCACGAGATAGCCGAGCAGGGCGAGCCACAACCGATGCGCCGCAAACCACAGCGCGCCGAACAGCGCGGCCCACAGATGAAAGCCGTCACGCACGAACACGAAGCGGTCGGTCGCCGCGGCGTCCACCGCGCCGGCACGGACGGGAGCATGAACTGTATAGACCGGCATGCAACTCTCCGGATGAATCTGGATGCCGCGCCGTCGCGCGGACTTTCAGGACTAGCCGCCGAGCTGGCCCTTGGTGGAGGGCACTTCGCCCGCCGCCCGCGGATCGATCTCGACCGCCGCCCGCAGCGCCCGCGCCAGCCCCTTGAAGCAGGATTCGGCGATGTGATGGCTGTTCTCGCCATACAACGTCTCGACGTGCAGCGTGATCCCGGCATTCATGGCGAACGCGTTGAACCACTCGCGCACCAGCTCGGTATCGAACTCGCCGATCTTGTCGCGCGGGAACGCGACCTTGAACACCAGCATCGGCCGGCCCGATACGTCGACGACGACGCGCGTCAGCGTCTCGTCCATCGGCATGTGAATGCCGGCATAGCGGGTGATGCCTGCCATGGTGCCGAGCGCCTGCCTGACCGCCTGGCCCAGCGCAATGCCGACGTCCTCGGTGGTGTGGTGGAAATCGACATGCAGGTCGCCGACCGCCTTGACGGTAAGGTCGATGCGGGAATGGCGCGCCAAGAGATCCAGCATATGATCGAAGAAACCGATGCCCGTGGACACGGTGGCGACACCGGTGCCGTCGAGATTGACGGACACCGCGACGTCGGTTTCCTTGGTCTTGCGCTTGATCTCGGCCGTGCGCATGGCTGAAGGCGTCCCGCTTGATTTCTGATGGCCCGATGGGGCCGGAACCGGGCCCTTTTAACAGGCGCCAGCCGCCTTCGCTACTGCAGTATGACGCCAAAGTAACGTCACTTCCGGCTATGGTGACCGGATTCCGGGCGTTCCGGCTGCGGCGATTGCAACGCTGCCCTGCGATCCTTAAATCTGTCCGATCGCGCCGGACAGCGTCGGGTTCGCTCGCAGGAGCGGCACGGCCCCTTTTTGAGAGTTTCGCGCGGCCCGGCGGGCAGACCCGGCGTCTGCCCCGGCCGGCCGCACCGATGGACAGGACATGCACACAGCCCATTCCGAACCCGCCTCCGTCTGGCACGGCACCACCATCCTGACCGTCCGCAAGGGCGGACGGGTGGTGATCGGCGGCGACGGCCAGGTGTCGATCGGCCAGACCGTGATCAAGTCCAACGCCCGCAAGGTGCGCAAGCTCGGCAAGGGCGACGTCATCGGCGGCTTCGCCGGCGCCACCGCCGACGCCTTCACCCTGTTCGAGCGGCTGGAGGCCAAGCTCGAGCAGTATCCCGGGCAGCTGACCCGGGCGGCGGTGGAACTCGCCAAGGACTGGCGCACCGACCGCTACCTGCGCCGTCTGGAGGCGATGATGATCGTCGCCGACAAGGACGTCTCGCTGGTGCTGACCGGCACCGGCGACGTGCTCGAGCCGGAGGGCGGGGTGATGGCGATCGGCTCCGGCGGCAACTACGCGCTGGCGGCGGCGCGGGCGCTGGTCGACACCGACAAGGACGCGGAGACCATCGTGCGGCGCGCGCTCGACATCGCCGCCGACATCTGCGTCTACACCAACCGCAACGTGACCCTCGAAACGCTCAGCGCATGAGCAGGACCGGCGGCGCGCCTTCCCACAGCCCGGCGGCCGCAGCCTTCTCCCTGACCCATGGCCTGATGATCGCCGCGGTCCTCATCGCCGCGCAGGCGGCAATCCTGTACGCCATGGGGCGGCTGCCGATCTGCGCCTGCGGCACGGTCAAGCTGTGGCACGGCGTGGTGAACAGCTCGGAGAACTCGCAGCACATCACCGACTGGTACACGCTGTCGCACCTGATCCATGGCTTCCTGTTCTACCTCGTGCTGTGGCTGGCGCTGCCGCGGGTGCCGCTCGGGCTGCGGCTGGCGCTGGCCGTGGGCCTCGAAGGCGTCTGGGAAATCGTCGAGAACAGCGACGTCATCATCCAGCGCTATCGTGCGGCGACCATCTCGCTCGACTATTTCGGCGACAGCATCGTCAACTCGGTGTCGGATACGCTTGCTGCAATGACCGGTTTCATCGCCGCGGCGAAGCTTCCGGTCTGGGTCACCGTGACGCTGGCGCTGGTGTTCGAGCTGGTGGCGGCCTATGTCATTCGGGACAACCTGACGCTCAACATCCTGATGCTGCTGTATCCGGTCGACGCCGTCAGGCAGTGGCAAGCGGGGCTCTGACCGCGCGATGACGGATATGACCTACGCCTTCACCCCGATGACCGCCGCCGACCTGCCGATGATCCGGCAGTGGCTGGCGACGCCCGACGTGGCGCGCTGGTGGCAGGGCGTCGACGAGCAGCATGCGATGATCAGCGCCGACCTCGACGAGCCGGCCATGGCGCAGTGGATCGTCGCCTGCGACGGCCGGCCGTTCGCCTATCTGCAATGCTACGAGCTGACGGGCGGGTTCGATGACGGCTTCGGCCCGCAGCCCGCCGGCACGCGCGGCATCGACCAGTTCATCGGCGAGCCCGACCTGCTCGACCGCGGCCACGGCTCCGCCTTCATCCGCCTCTTCACCGACCGCGCGCTGGCGGGCGGCACCCCGCGGATGCTGACCGACCCCGCTCCCGCCAACGCCCGCGCGATCCGCGCCTATGAAAAAGCCGGCTTTCGCAGAGATCGTGTCGTCGATACTCCCGATGGCCCCGCCCTCCTGATGGTACGCACCCCATGACCGACTTCTCCCCCCGTGAAATCGTTTCCGAGCTCGACCGCTTCATCGTCGGCCAGGCCGACGCCAAGCGCGCGGTCGCGATCGCGCTGCGCAACCGCTGGCGCCGCCTGCAACTGTCGGGGTCGCTGCGCGAGGAGGTGCTGCCGAAGAACATCCTGATGATCGGGCCGACCGGCGTCGGCAAGACCGAGATCTCCCGCCGCCTCGCCAAGCTCGCCGCCGCGCCGTTCATCAAGGTCGAGGCGACCAAGTTCACCGAGGTCGGCTATGTCGGCCGCGATGTCGAGCAGATCGTGCGCGACCTCGTCGAGGTCGCGATCGGGCAGACCCGCGAGCGCAAGCGCAAGGACGTGCAGGCTCGCGCCCAGCTCGCCGCGGAGGAGCGGGTGCTGGACGCCCTGGTCGGCGCCAACGCCAGCGCGGCGACGCGGGATTCGTTCCGCCGCAAGCTGCGGGCCGGCGAGCTCGACGACAAGGAGATCGAGATCGAGGTGCCGACCTCCGGCGGGCTGCCCACCTTCGATATCCCGGGCATGCCCGGCGCCCAGATCGGCGCGATCTCGATCGGCGACATCTTCGGCAAGATGGGCGGCCGCACCAAGCCGCGCCGGACGACGGTGGCCGAATCCCACGAGATCCTGATCAACGCCGAATCCGACAAGCTGCTCGACGACGACAAGCTGGTGCTGGAGGCGATCCAGGCGGTCGAGAACAACGGCATCGTGTTCCTCGACGAGATCGACAAGATCTGCGCCCGCGACGGCCGCGTCGGCGCCGATGTGTCACGCGAAGGCGTGCAGCGCGACCTGCTGCCGCTGATCGAGGGCACCACCGTCACCACCAAGCACGGCCAGGTGAAGACCGACCACATCCTGTTCATCGCGTCCGGCGCCTTCCATATCGCCAAGCCTTCGGACCTGCTGCCGGAACTGCAGGGCCGCCTGCCGATCCGGGTGGAGCTGCAGGCGCTCACCCGCGACGATTTCCGCCGCATCCTGACCGAGCCGGAAGCCTCGCTGATCAAGCAGTATGTCGCGCTGCTGCAGACCGAAGGCGTGACGCTGGAGATCACCGAAGACGCCATCGACGCGCTCGCCGACGTCGCGGTCGCGGTCAATTCCAGCGTCGAGAACATCGGCGCGCGGCGGCTGCAGACCGTCATGGAGCGGGTGCTGGACGAGATCTCGTTCGTGGCGCCGGACCGCAACGGCGAGACGATCCGGATCGACGCCGCCTATGTGCAGAAGCATGTCGGCGATCTCGCCAAGAACACCGACCTCAGCCGCTTCATCCTCTGACGGTCACCCCCCTTCCACCGGATTCGTTGGGGCGCGCGACGCCGCCCCATTGAAAGGGCAATTCGACCTGCGGCAGACTGGGGCCGCAGGGGGCGCCGACAGCCATGCCGATCAAGCTGAACACGCCATGGCGGGCCATGATCGCGGTGAACATCGCCATGGTCGTGGCGCTGTTCGTCTACAAGCTTGCCCTCAGCTACCCGGACCTGCCCTACACCCAGCTGCTGTCGGACTATCATTTCGGCTTCGCCAAGCGCTCGCTGGTCGGCGCGCTGGTCGGCCTTGCCTTTCCGGTGCTGCCGAGCTCGGCGACCTATGTGGTCGGCGCCATCCCGTGGCTGATCACCACCGCACTGTTCCTGCGCCTGTTCCGGACGACCTTCGGCACATCCGAGGCGACGCTGCCGCTGCTGGTGTTCACGGCGGGCTCGCCGTTCTTCCTGAAGAACTTCGTGCAGACGCTCGGCTACTACGACATCTACGGCGTGCTGCTCGCGATCGTGCTGCTGCTCGTGCCGGCGCGCTCGGTGCTGTATGTGCTGGCGGCAGCGGCCGGCTCGGTCGCGCTGCTGCTGATCCACCAGTTGCACCTGCTGCTCACCATCCCGACCATCGGCGCTATCGTGATCCTGCGCCATCATCTGCCGCGCGGCTTTCGCACGGCGGACCTGGCACTGGCGGTCGTGCTGACGCTGGCCGTGGCAGCGGTGTTCGTGCTGGTGCAATTCCATGGCGCGCCGCAGGTTGCGCCCGAGGTGTTCGAGGCGCATCTGCGCGCCCGCATGGCCGACCCCTCGGAGACCGGCATCATGCCCGGCATCTTCTATCGCTCGTCCGCCGACGAGTTGCGCGACACCTGGCAGTTCATGGCGCGCAACCTGCGGCGAGTGCCGATCTACCTCGTGCTGATCGCGCTGCATGCGCCGCTGATCCGCACGTTTCGCGACCATGTGCGCGGCCTTGCCGAGCCGATGCATCGGCGCGTCGTGGCTACACTGACGGCGCTGGTGTCTGTCGGCTACCTCGTGATCTTCCTGACCGTGTTCGACTACTCGCGCTGGGTGTCGAGCTTCGGCAGTTGCATGATCCTGCTGCTGCACGCGGTCAGGCAGCTGCCCGCCGCGCGCGAAGCGGCCCCGATTGACGGCACGAACCGCTGGGTGCGCGCCTGCGGCTGGGCGGTCACGCTGATCCCGCGCGTCGGCACGGTGACGCCGTTCTGAGCCGAAACGAAGCCCGTCTGTTCGACCGTCCCGCGGCCGCGCCTGCGCGATCCGACTTTCCGATGGATGCGCCGCAGACGATCCCCTAGGATCGGCCCCGTTTCAGATCCGGCATGGCCACGCCCGGACGGTCGACAGCCGTACGGGCGTGTGTCGTTTCACGTTCAACCCCATTCAACGGGCGACCTCCTGCCATGTCGATTGCCTTGAGCAGCCCCTGGCGCCGCATGCTGGCGGTGAATGTCGTCGTCGCGGCCGCCTTGTTCGCCTACAAGTTCGTTTTCAACTATCCGGGGCTGCAATACACCCAGCTGCTGTCGGACTATCACTTCGGCCTCACCAAGCGGTCGCTGATCGGGGCGCTGGTCGGCGTCGTCTTTCCAGTGCTGCCGTCCTGGTCGCCTTACGTCGTCGGCACACTCATCTGGCTCGTGACGCTGGCGCTGTTCCTGCTGTTGTTTCGCCGGACGTTCGGCTTCGGTGAGGACCGCCTGCCGCTGCTGGTGTTCACAGCCGGCTCACCGTTCTTTCTGAAGAACTTCGTGCAGACATTGGGCTACTACGACATCTACGGATGCGCCCTGGCGATCGCGCTGCTGCTGATCCCGGCGCGCACCATGCTCTATGTGCTGGCCGCCGCCGCGGGATCGATGATCCTGATCCTGATCCATCACGTGCACATGCTGCTGTACATTCCGACCATCGGCGCCATCGTGATCCTGCGTCATCACCTGATGCAGCGTGTGACGATCGGCGGCGTGGTGCTCTCCGCACTGCTGGCCGGCGCGGTCGGCGCGCTGTTCGTGATCATGCAGTTCTACGGTTCACCCACGGTGCCTTTCGAAGCGTTCAGCCAGCACCTGCACGACCGTGCATCCGATCCGGCCGACGTCAATATTTCGGCCGGCATCTTCTATCGCACGTTCGGCGATGAAATCCGCGACACCTGGGCGCTGATGCCGAAAAACCTGCTGCGCGTGCCGATCTATCTCGCGCTGATCGCCCTGCATGCGCCGCTGATCCGCTATTTTCGCGACCTGGTGCGCGCGCTCGCCGAGCGGCGGCATCGCGTCGCCGTGATCCTCGCCGCGCTGGGCATCAGCATCGGTTACCTCGTGATCTTCGCCACCGTGTTCGACTATGCGCGATGGATCTCGGACTGGGCGACCTGCATGCTGCTGCTGATGTTCGCGGTGCGCCAGCTGCCGGCAGCCCTTGATGTCGCGCTGATTCCGGCCGCTGCGCCGCAGCCGCGCGCGCTCGGCTGGATCCTGACTGTCATCCCGCGCGTCGGCCTGACCAAGCCGTTCTGAGCCGACCTTCAATCAGCGGTGCCGCGCCCGGCGGATGCGGACATAGAGCGCACCGCCGCCACCATGGCCGACATGAGCTTCCTCGAAGCCGACCACGCAGGCGCGAAACTCCGGCAGCGCCAGCCATTCCGGCACCTGGCGCCGCAGCACGCCACGCTCGGCGGCCTCAGCCGTCGTGCGGCCCTTGCCGGTGATGACGAGAACGAAGGACAGCCCCTCTTCGCTCGCCTGCTGCAGGAAATGCAGCAGCACACGGTGGGCGCGGGCCTGGGTCATGCCATGCAGGTCGAGCCGGGCGTCGATATCCTTGCGGCCGCGCGACAGCTGCAGGCGCTCGCGCCGGCCAATGGCGGCCAGCGGCGGCGGCTCCGGCCGCCGGGCGGGCGTGGGCACAGCCGTGCGCTTGCCTGTGGCGGAAGGCGCCTTGTCCGCAACCTTCTTTGCCGCGTCCTTGGTCGCGGTCTCGGCCGCTGCGATCCTGGTGAGCCGTGGCCGCTTCTTCAGCGGCTTGGTCGAATCCGCCACCGCGTGCCACAGCGAGCGCTCCTCGGCGCTGAGCAGCCGCCGGCGACGCGGGGCCGGCGGCTCGGCCGGGCCAGTGTCTGGTGGCACCACGCGCTTCATTGCGCATCCCGATGATGATGACGGCGGCCATGGTGCCGCCGCTCGGTCGGCGCCGGCGTCGCGTCCTGCCGCGCCGGTGCGACCGCCGGCCGGGCTTCGGGCAGCGGCACCGCCGGCTTGTCGGCCGTGGGAGCAGAGGTGCTCGCCGCCGGCGTGTCCTTGGCGGTGGTGTTGTTCGGCGCCGGCGCGGCGCCCTTCGGCGCATCCGGCTTTGTTGCGTCAGGTTTTGTTACGTCAGGCCTGAGCGATGACGCCTGCTGCGGGAACAGCTTGGCGATCCTGGCCGACGGCCTGGCCTCCGGCAGCGGCATGGCACGGCCCCGTGCCGCCGGATCGAGGCCGTTCGGCACCAGCATCACGAACTGCGCGCCGTTGCGCAGCCGGCCCGACACCTGCCCGGCCTCGGTCCCGGCCCCGAAATAGAGATCGGCGCGCGCCGGCCCGACGATCGCCGAGCCGGTGTCCTGCGCCACCATCAGGCGGCGGAACGGCGTCTTGGTCTGCTCGGACTGCAGCGGCAGGTTGCCTTCGATGAAAAACGGCGTGCCATAGACATGGAGCGACTTGTCGACGGCGATCGAGCGGCCGGCGGTGAGATGCACACCCTGGGCCCCGACCGCCTCCTCGTCCGCGGCCAGCTTGACCTCGCGGAAGAACACATAGGCGCGGTTCTGCCGGCGCAGCTCCTTGGCGCCGTCGGGATTCTCTTCCATCCATTGCCTGATGCGCTGCATCGACATCTGCTCTTTCGGGATGATGTTGCGCTCGATCAGGATGCGGCCCACCGGTGTGTAGGGATAGCCGTTGTGGGCATCGTAGTTGATTCGCACCATGGCGCCGTCGTCGAGCCGGATCCGCGCCGAGCCCTGGATCTGGATGAACAAGAGGTCGGTCTGGCTCTTCAGCCAGCAGATCTCGAGACCGCGGCCGGCGATGGCGCCGTCCTCGATCTCGCCGCGGTCGTAATAGGGCACGAGCTTGCGGCGGCCGATCTTGCGGAACACCTGGCCCTTGTTCGGCAGGCTGACGGAATCCTGGCTGAAGCCGCGCACGAACAGGTTGGACGGACGGCGATAGACCGGGATGGTGTAGACGTCGGTCGGCGTGCGCGAGCCCTCAACGATCGGCTCGTAATAGCCGGTGACGAAGCCCTCGCTCTCGCCGAGCCGCATGATCCGCACGGGGCTGAAATGAGCTTCGAAGAAGGCGCGGGCCTGCGCGCTGGTGGTGATGTTGGCCGCCTTGACGGCCCGGCAGGGCTCGCGCAGGGAGCCCCCGAGCGCTTGCGCCTCGGCCGGTGGGCTCATTGGCGCGAGGATCGGTCCACAGCTCGCGCGGAAGGTGCGCAGCGCCGCGAGCTGATCGTCCTCGGCCCAGCCGGGTATGTCGGCCCAGCTCACCGGGCTGTACTGGGCGCCCGGGATCTCGAGCGGCCAGGCCGGTTGCAGCCGGTGGGGAAATTCGACGTGCGGGAGATGGGCCCTAGCATGATGCCTGCGGGCTGCTTCGGCATCCGAGCGCAACAATGGCGCGACCGATAACAGCGCGCAGGACGCGAGCAGCAGGGAGAGAGCTGCGCGGCGCGCCTTAATGTCCACTCTCCGTGCCGACCAGCTTCCAGTTCGGATCACGCGACGCGGTGTCCCGGGCGAATGTCCAGATGTCGGTGACATCGGTGACCTTCTCGGGGCTGCCGTCGACCACCGCGCCGGTCTTGTCGCGGGTGACCGTCACCATCTGCGAGCTGAAGCGCACCGTCACCTGGGCGCTGCGATCGCGCAGCTCGGCGCCGACCAGCTCTGCCTTGTCGATGCCGACAAAGCGGGTCTCGGTCTTCTGGTCGCGTTGCTCGCGCTCGCGAATGGCGTTGTCGAAGCCGTCGAATACTTCGCGCGACAGCAGGTCCTTCAGGGTGCGGCGATCGCCGTTGGCGAACGCCAGCACGATCATCTCGTAGGCGCTCTTGGCGCCAGCAATGAAATGTTGCGGTTCGAACGACGGATCGGCGCTGGCCACCGCATCGAGGCCGCTCGCCAGCGGCGAGCCCGGCTCGGTGACACCTTTCCAGCGATCGGCCGCGGGCGCCGCGGCCGGCGCCGGCGGTGCATGATCGATCACGGTTCCGGGCAGGGGAACGACATTGCCGTTGGCAGCGCCATTGGCGATGTCGCGCGCGGCGCGGTCATAGGGCGGACGCTCGCTGCCGGTCCGTTGGCCCAGCACGTTGCGCAGCCGGAGAAAGATGAAGACGGCCAGGGCCAGGAAGATGATGGTGTAAATATCCACGTCGCATTCGCTTTCTGATCGGCCGGATCGCGACCCGGCGCATCATCGTTCCAGTTGCAAGTTCGTTACAAGATCGCTCCGGTTACGCCGGGGGATCGACACCCCCTCGTCAGCGTCTGATGTAGGGGCCAAACCCGACCGCGCCAATGACGCCTTTTGGCACGGACACCTGAACTGCCACGCGGCCGCGCGAGACGGCGGTTACGATTAAGGGCACCCTTTTTGGCGCTGGTTTTCGGCGGATTCTAGACGATCCGAGGCCCCGGGCCAACCTCCCAGGCCGGCCAGCCGGCGCGCGTGATCCTTGTCGAAGGCGCCGGGCCTGTGTTAGCCACTCGCCCGGACGGGGGCTTTCCCGCCACCGGGTGGTGGTCGGAAGGCATGGATGCGCGGTTGCATCCGGATTTGCCCAAATTCCCGTCGGCTTGAACCCTGGGACGAAGCTTCGTTTTGAACGCAGCCTTCACGCGAGCCGGATAGTCCTTCGCCTGAACCTGCGTCTGGAGAAATTTGTATGACCAACGGCAACGGCGCACCGAACGAAGACGCTCCTCCGCCGCAGCTCAACGTGCTGGCGCAATACGTCAAGGACCTGTCGTTCGAGAACCCGAACGCGCCGGTCTCGCTTGCACCGCAGCAGCAGCAGCCCGCCATCAACATCCAGATCAATGTCGGCGCCCGCAACGTCGCCGAGCATGATTACGAGGTGACCCTGTCGATCGAGGGCAAGGCGGAGAGCGCCGGCACCCTGCTGTTCGGCTTCGAGCTCGCCTATGCCGGCGTGTTCCGGGTCCAGAACGTGCCGCAGGAGAACCTGCACCCGCTGATCATGATCGAGTGCCCGCGGCTGCTGTTCCCGTTTGCCCGGGAGATCGTCGCCAACTCCGTGCGCAACGGCGGCTTCCCGCCGCTGATGCTCGACCCGGTCGATTTCGTCGGGCTGTACCGCCAGAACATGGAGCGCCAGGCGCAGCAGGTCCGTCCGAGCTGATCCGACGATCTCCTTGTCATCGACGACACGGCCCGGGCAGCGATGCACCGGGCCGTTGTTTTTCAGGAAACGGATATTTTCAGCGGCGGGCAGGCGACAGCCGGCTCAACCGGCCGGCGGAGTCAGATCCGGCAGGAATTCTTTCCAGATCAGCTTTTCGCCAAAGGTCATGACGAAGGCGCGATGGGCCTCGCGGTCGGCGTCCGTCACCCGCGCGGCGAGCGGCACAGGCCGCTGACGCCGTGGCGCATCGGTGAGCGCCTGGGCTTCCGCGCGCGGCGTATCGGCGAGCAGCAGCTGCGACTGCCGGGCGCCGACGAGATCGATATAGACCTCGGCGAGAAGCTCGGCGTCGAGCAACGCACCGTGCTTGGTGCGGTGGGAATTGTCGATGTTGTAGCGCGAGCAGAGATCGTCGAGCCGGTTCGACACACCCGGATGCTTGCGGCGCGCCAGCAGCAGCGTATCCACCAGGCGATCGCGCCCGATCGCCACCCGCTTGATGCGCTCGAGCTCGGCGTTGATGAAGCTGATGTCGAACGACGCGTTGTGGATCACCAGCGGTGCATCGCCGATGAACTCCAGGAACTCGTCCACGACGGCCGAGAACAGCGGCTTGTCGGAGAGGAACTCAGTGGACAGGCCGTGCACCGCGAACGCTTCCTGCGGCATGTCCCGCTCGGGGTTCATGTAGCGATGGAAGGTCTGGCCGGTGGGCATGCGGTTGAAGACCTCGACGCAGCCGATCTCGACCAGGCGATCGCCACGCAGCGGGTCAAGCCCGGTGGTTTCGGTATCGAGAACGATTTCGCGCATGGGATCGAAGGGTCCGCTGGTTGCGGCGAATCAGGCCCGCCGCCGCGGCATTTTAACGACCTCGTCGAGAATTTCCCGGATTCGCTGCCGCACCGGCTCGATCCCGAAGGAGGTATCCACCACGAAATCCGCGCGCTTGCGCTTCTCGGCGTCGGGCATCTGCCGGGCCAGGATGGCGTCGAGCGCCTCCGGCGTCATGGTGCCGCGCGCCAGGATGCGCGCCCGCTGTTCGTCCGGCGAGGTGGTGACGACCACCACCGCATCGACACGGGCGTCGCCGCCGGTCTCGAACAACAGCGGCACGTCGAGCACCGCGACCGGCGCACCGGCCGTTTCGGCGGCATCGAGGAACGCCTGCTGATGCGAGCGCAACATCGGATGCACGATGGATTCGAGCTGCTTCATCGCGTCGGGATTGTGCACGACACGCGCCGACAGCTTCTGGCGATCAACCTTGCCATCCGCCGTGGTGCCGGGAAACGCCGCCTCGATCGCCGGCGCGGCTTCGCCCTGATAAACCAGATGCACGGTGGCGTCGGCGTCATAGACCGGTACACCGGCCTCGGCGAACAGCTTTGCCGTGGTCGACTTCCCCATGCCGATCGAGCCGGTCAGACCCAGCAGCTGCATTGACCCTCTCTTCTACAACCGGACGTCGCCGCGCTTCCCATCGTTGTCGATGGGAACGCTAGAACGCCAGCACGCCCTGATCCCGGAAAAACGCCAGCAGCGGCAGCAGCGGCAGGCCGAGAATGGTGAAATGGTCGCCCTCGATCCGCTCGAACAGATGCACGCCGAGCTTCTCAAGCTGGTAGGCGCCGACCGTGGTGGTCACTGCGTCGCCTGCGGCATCGAGGTAGGCCGAAATCTCCGTGGCCGCCAGTGCACGCATGCTGAGCCGCGCCACCACCACATGGGCGAACAGAATGTCGCCATCGCGCGCAACCGCGACAGCGCTGTGCAATTCGTGCGCATGGCCGGCGAGGGCCTGCAGCTGGTCGAAGGCTTCCGCGCGGCCGGCGGGTTTGTTGAACAGCCGCGAACCGAGCGCGAGCGTTTGATCGGCGCCGATCACCAGATGGCCGGGCTGCGACTTTGCCACCGCGCGGGCCTTTTCGCAGGCAAGCAGCCGCGCGACGTCGCCCGGCAATGTCAGTCCGGAGGATTGCTGGATCGTCCGCTCGTCGATATCGGCGGGAATCGCCGCACAGGCGAGCCCGGCCTGCTGCAACAACGCCAGCCGGGACCGGCTTTGCGACGCGAGAACGAGCGGCTTGTCGCCGCGCCACAACGTCATGGCGTCATCCCCGTTGCCGCTGCCGGTCGGCATAGAGCTTCATGATCGCGGCCGCGGTTTCCTCGATCGAGCGGCGGGTGACATCGATCAGCGGCCAGTTGTGCTTGGCGCTGAGCCGCCGGGCGAAGGTCACTTCGTCGGTCACCGCCTGGCGATCGATATAGGTGTCATTGTCGACACGGGCACCGATGCCGAGCAACCGGTTCTGCCGGATCTGGATCAGCCGCTCCGGCGCCGCATGCAGGCTGACCACCAGCGGCTTGGTCAGTGTTTCGAGTTGCCGTGGGATCGGAATACCGGGAACAAGCGGCACATTGGCGGTGCGCACGCCGCGGTTGGCGAGATAGATCGAGGTCGGCGTCTTGGACGTGCGTGACACGCCGACCAGCACCACGTCGGCCTCTTCCAGGCCATCGACCTGCTGACCGTCGTCATGCATCATGGTGTAGTTCAGCGCATCGATGCGCTTGAAATATTCGGCATTGAGGGTGTGCTGCGCACCGACCCGATGCGAGGTCGACACCCCGAGATAGGCCTGGAACAACTGCAGCACCGGCCCGATGATCGACAGGCTCGGAATGTTGATTTCCTTGCACTTGCCCTCGAGGCGGGACACCAGCTCGTCTTCGAGCAGGGTGAACAGCACGATCCCCGGCGATTCCTCGATCTCGGCCAGCACGCGGTCGAGCTGCTTCTGGCTGCGGACGAGGGGATAGACATGCTCGACCGGCGTCACATGGGAGTATTGCGCCGCCACCGCGCGCGCCACCGTGATCAGCGTCTCGCCGGTGGAATCCGACACCATATGAAGGTGGAAATAGTTGCCGGTGCTAGTCGCCATCGCACCGGATATCCTGTGAATCAATGTGGGGTGTTGGCGGCATGATCGAGGGACGGCCCATCGGCTTTGGACAACGCAGGTTTTGCTTCACAGGCCTTCTTATGGGATGAAGTGCCGCGAGCCGGCGGATGATAGTCGGGTTATGTGGATTTGTCTCTTGATAATCGCCGCGGACTGCCTTGGAAGTCCTTCAAAATCATCGCCTTTCGGCTCCAGCCGAAACCTGCTGGATGACGCGGATAAGTCGGCGGGGATGTGGACAGGGCGGGGACGGGGAGTCGAGGGTTTTGTGTGAGTCCAGTCCACCGTCTAACAACTACTAACCTAAGAATCTTAGAATAGGATTTAGAGAAGGCAGATGGACGGCAAGTCGGTGCGTAACCCTGTTCTCGATGTGCTTGCTGGCCAGCCGGCATCCATTCCACCTGTCTGGATGATGCGGCAGGCAGGGCGCTATCTGCCGGAGTATCGCGCGCTGCGCGCCAAGGCGGGATCGTTCCTCGATCTGTGCTTCAATCCCGACATGGCCGCCGAGGTCACCCTGCAGCCGATCCGCCGTTTCGGGTTCGACGCGGCCATTTTGTTCTCCGATATCCTCGTGATCCCGCATGCCCTCGGGCAGACCGTGACGTTTGCGGTCGGCGAGGGGCCGCAGCTTGCACCTTTGGTGGATGAGGCGGCGATCGACCGTCTGCCGCTCGCCGTCGATCAGGCGATTCTTGCGCCGGTGTATGAAACGGTGCGCAAGGTGAGGGCGGCGCTCGATCCGTCGGTGGCGCTGCTTGGTTTCTGTGGCGCGCCCTGGACGGTTGCGACCTACATGATTGCCGGCCATGGCACGCCGGATCAGGCCCCGGCACGGCTGTTCGCCTACCGCCAGCCGGCGGCGTTCGCCAAATTGATCGACCGTCTGGTCGAGAACTCCATCGTCTACCTGCACCGGCAGATCGAGGCCGGTGCCAACGCTGTGCAGCTGTTCGATACCTGGGCTGGCGTGCTGCCGCCGGAGGAATTCGCCAAGTGGTGCATCGCGCCGGCGGCGCGCATCGTCGACGGCCTGCGGCGGCTGGTTCCGGACGTGAAAATCATCGGCTTTCCGCGCGGCGCGGGCGCCATGCTCGGCGATTACATCGATCGCGTCGCCGTCAACGGCGTCAGCGTCGACTGGATGGCGGACCGCACCATGATCCGGTCACGGATTCAGCCGAAGGTCGCCGTGCAGGGCAACCTCGACCCGCTGGTGCTGCTCGCCGGCGGCGAGGCGCTGGATCGCGCGGTCGATCGGATTGTCGAAGACTTCGCCGGCGGCCGTTTCATCTTCAATCTCGGCCACGGCATCCTGCCGGAAACACCGATCGCGCATGTCGAGCGCATGCTGGCGCGGGTGCGCAACAGCTGAGGAAGCGGGATGTACGAGTGGTTGAAGGCGCTGCACGTCATCGCCGTGATCTCGTGGATGGCGGGCATGCTCTATCTGCCGCGGCTGTTCGTCTATCACTGCGACGCGGAGGTCGGATCGAAACAGTCCGAAACCTTCAAGGTGATGGAACGCCGGCTGCTCAAGGCGATCATCAACCCGGCGATGATCGTGACCTGGGTGGTTGGACTTTACCTCGCCTGGTCCGGGCACTGGTACATGGCGCCGTGGTTTCAGGTGAAGTTCGTGCTGGTGCTGGCGATGTCGGGCCTGCACGGGTTCTTCACCGCGCGGGTGCGCGACTTCGCCCTCGACCGGAACACCCGGAGACATAAATTCTACCGTATTATCAATGAGGTAGTCACGCTTCTGATGGTCGGCATCGTGATCATGGTGATTGTCAAGCCGTTCTGACCGGGGTGCTCCACCGGCAACCGGCCGCTTCGCATGTCGGGACGGTGGGGTGGTGTGCGGACCGCCTATGGCTGCGTCATGCTGCCATGGAAACGATCTTGCGTAAGTCGGCGCTGCTTTCTATATTTGTGACATCCCACCCAACGCAGGCGGATGTGGTTGTGACGCGGTTGGTTTTTTGAACCGGTCGCCACATCAAGTTCCAGGCCCGTCAACGGTTCCTTCGCGCTCAAGACCTGCGGATTCCATTCTGCTCGTGATCCGCTCAGTCGTCGCAGCCCTGCATCACCCCCTCTCCGCACTCACCAGGACCATCCCATGCGGGAAATGAAACTTCAGGACCTCAAGTCCAAGACCCCAGCCGAACTCGTCTCGTTTGCGGAAGAGCTCGGGGTCGAGAACGCCAGCACCATGCGCAAGCAGGAGCTGATGTTCGCCATTCTCAAGCAGCTCGCCATCCAGGAAATCGACATCATCGGCGAAGGCGTCGTTGAGGTGCTGCCGGACGGCTTTGGCTTCCTGCGCTCGCCCGACGCCAACTACCTGCCGGGCCCGGACGACATCTACGTGTCGCCGTCGCAGATCCGCCGCTTCGGCCTGCGCACCGGCGACACCATCGAAGGTCACATCCGTTCGCCGAAGGAAGGCGAGCGCTACTTCGCGCTGCTCAAGGTCAACACCCTCAACTTCGAGGATCCGGAAAAGGCCAAGCACAAGGTCAATTTCGACAACCTGACGCCGCTGTTTCCGGACGAACGCTTCCGCCTCGAGCTCGACGATCCGACCCGCAAGGACCTGTCGGCCCGTGTCATCGACATCGTCGCGCCGATCGGCAAGGGCCAGCGTGCGCTGATCGTCGCGCCGCCGCGCACCGGTAAGACGGTGCTGATGCAGAACATCGCGCACTCGATCACGGCGAATCACCCCGAGTGCTACCTGATCGTGCTCTTGATCGACGAGCGTCCGGAAGAAGTCACGGACATGCAGCGCTCGGTGAAGGGCGAGGTGGTGTCGTCGACCTTCGACGAGCCGGCGGTGCGCCATGTCCAGGTCGCGGAAATGGTGATCGAGAAGGCGAAGCGCCTGGTCGAGCACGGCCGCGACGTCGTCATCCTGCTGGACTCGATCACCCGCCTCGGCCGCGCCTACAACACCGTGGTGCCGTCCTCGGGCAAGGTGCTGACCGGCGGTGTCGACGCCAACGCCTTGCAGCGGCCGAAGCGCTTCTTCGGCGCGGCACGCAACATCGAGGAGGGCGGTTCGCTGACCATCATCGCGACCGCGCTGGTCGATACCGGCAGCCGCATGGACGAAGTGATCTTCGAGGAGTTCAAGGGCACCGGCAACTCGGAACTGATCCTCGACCGCAAGGTGTCGGACAAGCGCACCTTCCCGGCGATCGACATCACCCGCTCCGGCACCCGCAAGGAAGAGCTGCTCACCGATCCGCAGCAGCTCAAGAAGATGTACGTGCTGCGCCGCATCCTCAACCCGATGGGCACGATGGATGCGATCGACTTCCTGCTCGACAAGCTGCGCAACACCAAGAGCAACGCCGAGTTCTTCGATTCGATGAACACCTGATCGCACACGGCGTCACTGATCATTGCGGCCGGATTGCTGAAAAGCAGTCCGGCCGTTTTCTTTTGCAGCAGTGGTCAGGCCGATCGCGGCAGGACGAGTTCGGACAGCGCCGACGGTTCGGTGAGGGGGAGCGAACAATTCTGGCCGCGGCACACGAACGCGGCGGCGTTGCCACCGGCGGCGGCGATCTTGGCGCGCGCCGGGTGGTCGGATGCGAGCCGATCGGCGGTTGCGGCATGGGAAATAATCGTGGTCGCCTGCGGCAGGCGCCGCGCTGCGGTGAGCAAGGCGCGGGCCTTTTCATCCTCGCCGGTGACGACGATCTCGGCGCCGGTCAGGTGCAGGTCGAGTGCGTTGAGCACAGACAGGTGTCCGAACACGTTGTCGGCCGCGGCTGGCAACAGCGCATCGAACAAAGCGTCGCGCCGGCGGTGCCAGTGCGCGTCGCCGGTCAACACAGCCAGGCGGACGAGGTTCTGGGCGATCAGGCCGTTGTGGTTGGGAATGGCGTCGTCGATGGCTGCATGCGGCCGGATGATCAGGCCTTCCGCATCGTCAGCGGTGAGGTAGTAGCCACCGTGCAGGAGATCAGAGTGATGGCGCTCGAGGGCGAGCTGCCAGGCGACCGCCTGATCGAGGAAGCCGGGCTCACCGGTCGCTTCATGCAGCGCGAGACCTGCGCGGATCATCGCTGCGAAATCGGAGGCAAGCCCAGGGAATAGCAGCTTGCCGTCACGGTGGGAGTGTCCGAGGCGATCAGCCCTCGTCATGTGCCGCCGGATCGCGTCGAAGGCATTGCGAGCGAGCGTCAGCCAGTCCGGCCGGTCGAAGCTCGCGGCGGCGTGGACCAGCGCCGCGATCATCAGTCCGTTCCAGTCGGCGAGCATCTTGTCGTCGAGGCCGGGATGCACGCGCGTGCTGCGGGCCGCGAGCAGCCTGGCGCGCATGGCGGCGAGCCGCGGTTCGTTGGTAGGTGCGTCGCCGACTTTGGAGAGACGGTTGAGGATGGTGCGGCCTTCGAAATTGCCGGCCGTCGTGACGTCATAGGCCGCCGCGAACAGCGCGGCGTCGGCGGGTCCCAGGATCTGTTCGATCTCGGCGGCGGACCAGACGTAGAACTTGCCTTCCTCACCGTCCGAATCGGCGTCGAGCGATGAGGCGAAGCCGCCATCGACAGTGACCATCTCGCGCGTGAGCCAGCCGATTGTTTCGTCGACGCGCTGGCGGAATGGCGGGTTGGGCACGCGCGCATGTTCGAGTGCGAGCAGGTCGATGATCTGTGCGTTGTCGTACAGCATCTTCTCGAAATGCGGCACCAGCCAGCGTTCATCGACGGAGTAGCGTGCATAGCCGCCGCCGAGATGATCATAGATGCCGCCGTCGCTCATCCGCGTCAGCGCAAGCGCGCTGGTGATGAAGAAGCGTGAGTCCGACGTGCGCGCGCCGGCGCGCCAGATGAATTCGAGCATCGTGCATTGGGGAAATTTCGGCGCGCCGTGTAGGCCGCCATGAACCGGATCGGTCGCGCGGGCAATCGACACCGCGGCGTTGTCGAGTTCGGCGACGCCGATGCTGCCGGGGTTGTCGACGCGAGCACGATGGGCGAGGCGGGCGACGAGCGCGCTGCGGTTCTGCGCGACCTTGTCGGGCTCGTCGTGAAAGACGCGGACGACTTCGCGCAGCACGTCGGTGAAGGACGCGCGGCCGTATTGCGCGTGCTTCGGAAAATAGGTGCCGCCCCAGAACGGCGTGCCGTCAGGGGCGAGGAACATGGTCAGCGGCCAGCCGCCTTGTTCGCCGAGGTGATGCAGCGCGGTCATGTAGATCTGGTCGATGTCGGGCCGCTCCTCGCGGTCGACCTTGATGTTCACGAACAGCTCGTTCATCAGCCGTGCGGTGGCGGCGTCCTCGAAACTTTCGTGGGCCATGACATGGCACCAGTGGCAGGCGGCATAGCCGACGGACAGCAGGATTGGTTTGTTGGTGCGCCGGGCTTCTGCGAGGGCTGCGGGACCCCAGGGCCACCAGTCCACGGGATTGGATTTGTGTTGCAGCAGGTAGGGGCTGGCTTCGCCTGCGAGCCGATTATTGTGCGGTGCAATATCGGTCATTGGCCGATCCCTCTATTTATTGCATCGCAATATAAAATATATTGCAATGCAGCATTTCCGCTCGATCAGCCAAATCCTTTGCTGTCCGGCGCTCCCAGTGACAAATAGGCCATGGATTTTCGAGATCAAACCATCTTCGCGCTGTCGTCGGGTCGGCCGCCGTCGGCCATCGCCATTGTTCGGGTGTCGGGTTCCCGGGCCGCGGCGGCGCTTGATCGGCTGTGCGGTCGTCGCCCGTCGCCGCGCATGGCAACGCTGGCGACGTTGCGCGACCTTGCGGATCAGCCGATCGATGAGGCGGTCGCGCTCTGGTTCCCGGCACCGCACAGCGCCACCGGTGAGGATGTTGCCGAGCTGCATGTGCATGGCGGCCGGGCGGTGCTGGCGTCACTGTTCGAGGCGCTCGGTCACATCGATGGACTGCGGCCGGCGGAACCCGGCGAGTTCACCCGCCGCGCATTCGAGAATGGCAAGATCGACCTCACCGAAGCCGAGGGCATCGACGATCTCATCCACGCCGATACCGACCGCCAGCGGCGCCAGGCGCTGCGCCAGCTCAGGGGACAGCTCGGCGCGCGGGCTGAAACTTGGCGGCAGCAAATCATCGAGGCTTCGGCATTGATCGAGGCCGGCATCGACTTTTCCGACGAGGGTGATGTCCCCGACACCCTGACGGCGCCGGCGTTCGCCCGGATCTCGGCGCTCAAGCACGAGATCGAGGCTGCGCTTGCCGCGTCGGGGCGCAGCGAGCGCCTGCGCGAAGGTTTGGTAGTGGCGATCGCCGGTCCGCCCAATGCGGGCAAGTCGACCCTGCTCAATCGCATCGCCCGACGGGAAGCGGCGATTGTCTCGCCCCATGCCGGCACGACACGGGATGTCATCGAGGTGCATCTCGACCTCGACGGTTATCCGGTCACGCTGCTGGATACGGCGGGTGTTCGTGAGACCGAGGATCCGGTCGAGCGGGAAGGGGTGCGCCGTGCGCGGGAGCGCGCGGCGGCCGCTGACCTGGTGTTGTGGCTGGTGGATGCCCGGGACAGCGCTTCCCCGCCCGGTCCGGTTGGGGAGAACCATGCGCCGGTCTGGCTGGTGCGCAACAAGATCGATCTGACCGGTGCTGGAGCCGCAGGTTCGGCCGGCCCGACCACGTTCGGTGTCTCGGCCGGACGCGGCGATGGTCTTTCGGACCTGATGGCGGCCCTGGTGGCGTTCGCCGGGACCTACTTCGGCGGCAGCGAGGCGGCGCTGGTGACCCGAACGCGGCATCGGCTGCTGCTGCAGGACACTGTGACAGGGCTCGACCGTGCGTTGGCGGCCCGAGAGCTGGGTGATGAGCTGATCGCGGAGGAGTTGCGGCTGGCAGCACGCGCGTTGGGGCGCATCACGGGGCGGGTGGACGTCGAGGATCTCCTGGACGTGATCTTCCGCGACTTCTGCATCGGGAAATGATCCGCTTCACGGTGTTTCACGTGAAACAGGGATTGGTTCCGGTTCCACGTTTCACGTGAAACGTTCCGGAGCCGCTTCACCGCTCCTATATGACTTCCGGGTTTCGCAATTGCGCGCTAGAAGTCCCGGCCATGAGCACATTCGACGTTATTGTCATCGGAGGCGGCCACGCCGGCAGTGAAGCCGCGACTGCGGCTGCCCGGATGGGCGCCCGGACCGCTCTGGTAACTCATCAGTTCGCCACCATCGGCGCGATGTCCTGCAATCCGGCGATCGGAGGGCTCGGAAAGGGCCATCTGGTGCGGGAAGTGGATGCCCTGGACGGCGTCATGGGCCGTGTCGCCGATGCCGGCGGCATCCAATTCCGTCTCCTCAACCGCCGCAAGGGTCCCGCGGTCCGCGGACCCCGGGCGCAGGCCGATCGCAAGCTCTATGCGGCCGCGATGCAGGCTGCGATCCGGCAGACCGTCAATCTGGAGGTCGTTGAAGGGGAGGCGGAGGCGTTCCTGTGGTCAGACGGTCGGATCACCGGCATCCGGCTGGCCGACGGGCGGGAATTCGCCTGCGGCGCGGTGGTCGTGACCACCGGCACCTTCCTGCGTGGTCTGATTCATCTCGGGGAGACCACCTGGCCGGCCGGCCGGGTGGGCGAAGCGCCCGCGATGGGGCTGTCGAAGTCGTTCGAGCAGATCGGATTCGCGCTTGGCCGGCTCAAGACCGGCACGCCGCCACGGCTCGATGGCACCACCATCGACTGGTCGGCGGTGGAAATGCAGCCTGGCGACAATCCGCCAGAGCCGTTCTCGGTCCTGACCCGCCAGATCACGACGCCACAGATCGAATGCGGCATCACCCGGACCACAGCCGCCACCCATGAGGTGATCCGGGCCAATGTCCACCGCTCCCCGATGTATTCGGGCCAGATCCAGAGCCGCGGACCGCGCTACTGCCCCTCGATCGAGGACAAGATCGTGCGGTTCGGCGACCGTGATGGTCATCAGATCTTCCTGGAGCCCGAAGGTCTCGATGATCCCACGGTCTATCCCAACGGCATCTCGACCTCGCTGCCGGAGGACGTGCAGACGGCGATCCTGGCCACCATTCCCGGCTGCGAACGGGTGCGGATGATCCGGCCGGGCTACGCCATCGAATACGATCACGTCGACCCGCGCGAGCTCGATCCGACCCTGCAGACCCGGCGGATGCCCGGCCTGTTCCTGGCCGGCCAGATCAATGGCACCACGGGATATGAGGAGGCGGCGGCGCAGGGCCTTGTCGCCGGCTTGAACGCGGCGCTGGTCGCCAGCGGTGGAGATCCCATCGTATTCGACCGTGCCGACGGCTATCTCGGCGTCATGATCGACGATCTCGTCACCCGCGGCATCAGCGAGCCGTACCGGATGTTCACATCCCGGGCCGAATACCGCCTGACCTTGCGGGCCGACAATGCCGACCAGCGCCTGACCGCGCGCGGCATTGCGCTGGGCTGCGTCGGCCCGGAGCGCCGTGCCTTCCACGAGACCAAGATGGCGGCGCTGGATGTGGCCAAGCAGCTGGCGCGATCGCTGTCGATCACGCCGACCGAAGCCAACAAGCAGGGGCTGGCACTGAACCGCGACGGTCATCGCCGCTCGGCCTTTGACCTGCTGTCCTATCCGGAGATCGGCTGGGGGACGCTTGCCGGCATCTGGCCAGAGCTCAACACCGTGGATCCGGCGATTGCCGAGCATGTCGAGATCGACGCCAAGTACGACGTTTACCTCGCCCGCCAGAACGCCGACGTCGATGCCTTCCGGCGCGACGAAAGCCTGCTGTTAACCGATGTGGATTATGCGGTGGTGCCGGGTCTTTCCAACGAAGTCCGGCAGAAGCTCGCGGCGGCGCAGCCGCGCACCGTGGGGCAGGCCGGCCGCATCGACGGCATGACGCCGGCGGCGCTCGGCATCCTCGCCGCCTATCTGCGGCGCCAGGCGCGTGGCCGCACCCGAACCGACAACGCGGCCCGTGCCGCCGCCGGTCCAAACTGAACCCGAATGGAAAGGTGATTCGCCGTGGCTCGTCCGTCGGCGTCCAAGACGTCCCCGCTCTCTCCGGCCGACAAGGCGGAGGCGCTGGCGCTGACGCCGGTGCCGCCCGCGCTCGAGGCGCGCCTCGATCGTTATGTCGAGCTGCTGCTGACCTGGCAGGCGACCACCAACCTGGTCGCTCCTTCGACCCTGCCGCAGCTGTGGACACGGCACATCGCCGATTCGCTGCAGCTGCTGGCGCTGGCGCCTGACGCGCGGATCTGGATCGATCTCGGTAGCGGCGGCGGCTTTCCCGGCATTGTGCTCGCCTGTGCCATGGCCGAGCACGATGGCGCCATGGTGCATCTCGTCGAGCGCAACGCCAAAAAGGCTGCGTTCCTGCGCGAGGCGCTGCGTGTCACCGGCGGCCGCGGCACGGTGCACCTGTCGGATATCGTGGATTATGTGGATAGTAACCATGACCGGGCCGATTGCGTCACCGCACGCGCCCTGGCTTCGCTTAACGTCTTGTTAGGCTTTGCAAAATCTCCCGTCGATCGCGGCGCGAAAGCTTTGTTCCTCAAAGGACAAGATGTAGAGTCGGAATTGACGGAAGCTACTAAATATTGGAATATTAAGCCAATTCTTCATCCCAGCCGCACCGGACAGGGCTGGATCGCCGAGATCGACAGCATCGAACGGCGCTCTGCATCCCCGGCAACCCAACGGTCTTGCGCATGAGCGAGAATATCCAGGAAAATCAAGAGCTTAATTCGGGCGAGGAGCCGTTCCGGCCGCGCATCATCGCGCTCGCCAACCAGAAGGGCGGCGTTGGCAAGACCACCACCGCCATCAACCTCGGCACCGCGCTCGCCGCCATCGGCGAGCGCGTGCTGATCGTCGACCTCGATCCCCAGGGCAACGCGTCGACCGGCCTCGGCATCGACCGCCGTCACCGCGACTGTTCGACCTACGACGTGCTGATCGGCGAGGCGCCGCTGCGCGACGCGATCGTGCCGACCGCGGTGCCGCGCCTGCACATCGCGCCCTCGACCCTCGATCTGTCCGGCCTCGAGCTCGAACTCGGCACCGCGCGCGACCGCGCCTTTCGTTTGCGCAACGCCATCGCCGCGCTCAACGACAACCATGCCGAAGGCCAGGACTTCACCTATGTGCTGGTCGACTGCCCGCCGTCGCTCAACCTGATCACGGTCAACGCGATGGCCGCGTCGGATGCGATCCTGGTGCCGCTGCAGTGCGAGTTCTTCGCGCTGGAGGGTCTGTCGCAGCTGCTGCAGACGGTCGAGCAGGTGCGCTCGACGCTCAACCCGAACCTGTCGATCCACGGCATCGTCATGACGATGTTCGACTCGCGCAACAACCTGTCGAACCAGGTCGTCGCCGACGTGCGCCAGTTCATGGGCAGCAAGGTCTACGACACCATGATCCCGCGCAACGTGCGCATCTCCGAGGCGCCGTCCTACGGCAAGCCGGTGCTGGTGTACGACCTCAAATGCGTCGGCAGCGAAGCGTATCTCAAGCTCGCGACCGAGGTGATCCAGCGCGAGCGCGAGCTGCGCACGCACTGAACGTCTTCCTGCCGCGCGCGAATGGTCGCGCGCGGCACATCGTTTCCGACAGTCATGCCGAGAGTGGAGCGCGAAGTTGAATCCAAGGGAGATGGCGATGGCCGATGAGGCGCGCTCGCGGTTGGGACGTGGTCTGGCAAGCCTGATCGGCGACGTCGGCGGCGAGGCCGCGGCCCATGCCGAACGGCCGCGCGCGCAGCGCAAGGTGCCGATCGAATTCCTCAAGGCCAACCCGCGCAACCCGCGCCGCAGCTTCGACGATGCCGAGCTCAGCGAGCTCGCCGCTTCGATCAAGGAGCACGGCGTGATCCAGCCGATCGTGGTGCGGCCGCTCAAGGGCTCGGCCGACCGCTTCGAGATCATCGCCGGCGAGCGGCGCTGGCGCGCGTCGCAGCGCGCCGGCCTGCACGAGGTGCCGATCGTTCCGATCGAGGTCAGCGACACCGACGCGCTCGAGATCATGATCATCGAGAACGTCCAGCGCGAGGACCTCAACGCGATGGAAGAAGCGCGCGGCTATCACGCGCTCGCCGACGAGTTCAAGCACACGCAGGAAACCATCGCCAAGGTCGTCGGCAAGAGCCGCAGCCATGTCGCCAACATGATGCGGCTGACCAAGCTGCCGGACGACGTGCAGACGCTGATCGCTTCCGGCCAGATCTCCGCAGGCCATGCCCGCGCGCTGATCGGTGTGCCGGATCCGGCCGCGGCCGCCAAGCGCATCGTCGCGGAAGGCCTCAGCGTGCGTCAGACCGAGGCGCTGGCGCATGAGGAAGGCGTGCCGGAGCGCAAGCCGCAAAAGCCGCGCGCCGCGAAGGCCGCCAAGGATCCCGATACGCTGGCGTTGGAAAAGCGCATCAGCGACGCGCTCGGCATGAAGATCAGCGTCGAGCATCGCGATCCCGGCGGCACCGTGCAGATCAAGTACAGCGATCTCGATCAGCTCGACGAGATCGTGCGCCGGCTCGAGCAGGGCTAGGCACAGCGCGCCTGCAATTCATGACGTGATGGCCGGGCTTGTCCCGGCCATTTGCTTTGATGCCTCGCGCTCGGCCGAGCGGGATGTGCAAGACGGTCGTGACAGCATCGAATTTTGAACAGAGACTGGTGTGACGATAACGTCAGCCGCGCCGGCGCGTGTTCACGGCGATCGCCAGCAGGGCGCGCTGGGCGATGGCGGCGGCGAGATCGGCCTGCTTGCGCATCTCGAACGCGGCGTCGGCGAGCTGGGCGATGATCTTCATCAGCCGCTCCGAGGTCGACGCCTGCAGCGCAGCCTCGACCGCGCCCTTCCTGGAAAAATGCAGCCGCGGGAAGCCGGCCTCGGCGGCGGCGGATGCGGTCATGCCATCTTCCACCGACAGCCGCGCCTTGTGCAGTAGTGCGGCCTGGCGCTGCGCTGCCGCCACGATCATGCCGGGATAGGTGCCGGCGGCTACCGCCTTGGTGAAGGCGCTCTCGACCTCGGCGGGCTTGCCGGCGAAGGTGCCGTCGACGATGGCATCGAGGGCGAGGGCGGAGGCGTCGGTCACGACCGCCATGACATGCTCGAGCGTCACCTCGCGGGCGCCGCGGGCATAGAGCGCGAGCTTGCGGATTTCGTTGCGCGAGGCCTGCCGGTCACCGCCGAGCAGCGACACCAGCGTTGCGCGCGCGTCCTGGGCGATGCGCAGCTCGAAGGCGCGCAGCTCGTCGTCGATCAGCCGTGCGAGGTCACGCTCGGTGTCGGGATAGCAGGCGATCGCAACCGCGCACTTGGCGCGTTCGCAGGCCTTGCGCAGCGGCGCATCGGGGCGCAGCTCGCCGGCCTCGATGACGATGCGGCAGTCTTTCGGCTGCATCTCGGCCAGGGTGTCGATGCCGCTGGCGAAATTCTTGGTGCCGGCGCGCACACGGATGGCACGGCGGCCGCCGAACAGCGGGATGGTCATGGCCTCGTCGACGAGGCGCGAGGGTTCGCTGGCGAGCTCGTCGCCGTCGAGCCGGATCAGCGAGAACGGATCGTTGGGATCGTCGACCGCAGACGCCATCAGCGCATCGGCGCGTTCGCGCACGAGGCCGGTATCGGGTCCATAGAGAAGAATGATCGGGCGTCCGGGATCGGGCTTTGCGAGAAAGCTGTCGATCTCCTTGCCCCGAAGCGCGACCAAGGGCTGTCGTCCGTGGTCAGGTGCCGGCGTAGAAGTACGCCGCGAGCCGGTTCGAGATGTTTTCGGCGATCGAGTTGGCGGCGCGATCCTCGGCGTCACGCAGGCCGCGCGTCTTGGCGAAGCGCTGCTCCTGGCCGGGGATGTCGTAGGACACGCGGGCAAAGGTGTTGCCGGTCAGCACCGTCTTGTCGGTGGCGTTGTCCTTCAGCTCGTAGGCGACGTCGACGGCATAGTTCTCGACCGCGGGCAGCGAAGTGCCGGGATCGAGGATGATCGAGGTGCGCGAGGTGTTGAGCCGCATTACCAGGCGGTGGGTCGGCGGGCCGCCGGCGCCTTCGCCATAGAGGCTGAACATCAGGGCGTTGCGGATGTTGAGGCCGACGCGGGCTTCGCGGGAGGCAGTCGGGTAGCTCAGCGGCGGCACCTCGACGCCCTGCAGCCGCGCGCGCAAGGCTGGCTTGCCGTCGGTGCGCTCGGCATACATCGGCTGGAAGCAGCCGGCCGTGAACGCGGCCAGCATGGCCACGGTGAGCCACCGGCCGGCGTTCCGAACGATGCGCGGATCAAGCCACGACATTCACAATCCTCTGTGGAACAACGATAATCTTGCGCGGGGGGGCGCCGTTGAGCGCCCGTTTTACCTCATCGAGGGCCAAAACGGCAGCTTCGATTTCGCCGTTGGCCGCATTTCGACCGACTGTGACATCGGCGCGTTTGCGGCCATTGATCTGGACCGGAAGCGTCATGGTGTCCTCGACCAGCAGCTCCGGCTCGAGCACAGGCCAGGCGGCCTCGGAGACCAGCCCCGTCTCGCCCAGCGCAGCCCAGCACTCTTCCGCCAGATGCGGCATCATCGGCTGGAACAGGGACACCAGAATCACGGCGGCTTCGTGGGCGGCCCAGGCCAGATCCGGCGTCACCGAACCGGCCGTGGCCTTGCCCAGCACCTCGGCGAAGGTATTGGAGAACTCCCGGATGTGGGCCAGACAGACGTTGAAGTGCAGCTTCTCGATGCCGCCGGAGACCTTGTCGAGCGCGCCATGGGCCGCCTTGCGGATCGCCAGGGCATCGTCGCCGAAGGCGTTCGGACGCCCGGCCGGCCGATTCTCGCCGGCCTCAGCCGCGTCGTTCACCAGACGCCACAGCCGCTGCACGAAGCGCGACGCGCCCTGCACCCGCTCTTCGCTCCAGATCACGTCGCGGTCGGGCGGCGAGTCGGACAGCATGAACCAGCGTGCGGTGTCGGCGCCATAGGTCGCGATGATGTCGTCGGGGTCGACCGTGTTGCGCTTCGACTTCGACATCTTTTCGATCGCGCCGATCTCCACCGGCTCGCCGGTCGACAGCAGCACGGCGCGGCGGGCGTCGCCGTCGGCGTCGATGCGGATCTCGGCGGGCGACGCGAAGGTGCCGTCGAGCTTGCGATAAGTCTCGTGCACCACCATGCCCTGGGTGAACAGGCCGGCGAACGGCTCGTCGAGGCCGACATGTCCCGTCGCCTTCATCGCGCGGGTGAAGAAGCGGCTGTACAGCAGATGCAGGATCGCGTGCTCGACGCCGCCAATATACTGGTTCACCGGCATCCAGGCGTCGGCCACCGCGCGATCGGTCGGCGCGTCGGTGATGGTCGGATCGGTGAAGCGGATGAAGTACCAGGACGAGTCGACGAAGGTGTCCATGGTGTCGGTCTCGCGCCGTGCCGGCTTGCCGCAGTGCGGGCAGGCGACGTTGCGCCAGGTCGGATGGCGGTCGAGCGGATTGCCGGGCCGGTCGAACTCGATGTCGTCAGGCAGCTGCACCGGCAGGTCCTTCACCGGCACGGGCAGCGTGCCGCAATCATCGCAGTGGATGATCGGGATCGGACAGCCCCAGTAGCGCTGGCGCGAGATGCCCCAGTCGCGCAGGCGGAAATTGACCTGGCGCTTGGCCACCGGCTGGCCGCCGAGCTGCGCGGTCTCCAGCCGCTTGGCGACCTCCTCCTTCGCCTCCGCGATGGTCAGGCCATCGAGGAAACGCGAATTGACCATGCGGCCGTCACCGTCATAGGCGGTGTCGGTGATCACGAAGGTCTTGGGATCCTGGCCTTCGGGGCACACCACCGGGGTGTTGCCGAGGCCATATTTGTTGACGAAGTCGAGGTCGCGCTGGTCGTGCGCCGGGCAGCCGAAAATGGCGCCGGTGCCGTAGTCCATCAGCACGAAGTTCGCGACATAGACCGGCAGCGTCCAGTTCGGATCGAGCGGATGCACCGCCTTGATGCCGGTGTCGAAGCCCTGCTTCTCCGCGGTGTCGATCGCGGCCTGGGCCGTGCCGGTGCGGCGGCACTCCTCGATGAAGGCGGCGAGCGCCGGGTTGGACTTCGCGGCTTCGTTCGCCAGCGGGTGGTCCGGCGACAGCGCCACGAACTTCGCGCCGAACAGCGTGTCCGGACGGGTGGTGAACACCTCGACCTCGCGCGCGGCTGTCGTCGTCGACGCCGCGTCGAGCGCGAAGCGGATCAGCAGGCCTTCGGAGCGGCCGATCCAGTTGCGCTGCATGGTGCGGACCTTGTCCGGCCAGCGATCCAGCGTGTCGAGCGCCGCCAGCAGCTCCTCGGAATAGTCGCTGATCTTGAAGAACCACTGCACCAGTTCGCGCTGCTCGACCAGTGCGCCGGAGCGCCAGCCGCGGCCGTCGATCACCTGTTCGTTGGCGAGCACGGTCTGGTCGACCGGATCCCAGTTGACCTTGGACTTCTTGCGCTCCACCAGCCCGGCCTTGAGGAAGTCCAGGAACATGCGCTGCTGGTGCTTGTAGTAGCTGGGGTCGCAGGTCGCGATCTCGCGCGACCAGTCGAGCGACAGGCCCATCGAGCGCAGCTGCGCCTTCATGGTGGCGATGTTGTCGTAGGTCCAGCTCTTGGGGTGGACCTTGTTGGCCATCGCGGCGTTTTCCGCCGGCATGCCGAACGCGTCCCAGCCCATCGGGTGCAGGACGTTGAAGCCCTTGGCGCGCTTGTAGCGCGCCACCACGTCGCCCATGGTGTAGTTGCGGACATGGCCCATGTGGATGCGCCCCGACGGATAGGGGAACATCTCCAGCACGTAGTACTTGGGCCGGGGATCGTCGTTGACCGTGGTGAAGATCGCGCGGTCGTCCCAGATGCGCTGCCAGCGCTGCTCGGCGTCGCGGGCGTTATAGCGTTCGTTGGTCATCTGCAGTCTTTTGCGTCTGTCGGCTGGTCTCGTGGGGGCGGCCGACTAGGACATGAAAGAGTGCGGCGGGTCAATGTCTTAAGGGGGGCGAATCGCCGCCGGAGCGGCGATTTTGGGGCGTCAGCCCGCGAGCGACACCGCCGGGACGAGGGGGGTGGCGAGGCCGTGCGCGACGACCTGGTTCCGGCCCTGGCGCTTGGCGGCATAAAGGGCGGCGTCGGCGGCCTCGATCAGCTCGCCGGGGCGCTGTTCCATGTTCGGGGTGACCACGCTGATGCCGACGCTCACGGTCACATGGCCGTGCTCGCTCATGATGTGAGGGATCGACAGCCCGGCCACCGCCTCGCGGACCGTCTCGCCGATCTCGACGGTGCGGGACGCTTCGGTTCCCGGCAGCAGCAGGCAGAATTCCTCGCCGCCGTAGCGGGCGGCGAAACCACCCATGTCGTTGGCGATACGCGCGAGCGTCTCGCCGACCCGGCCGAGGCAGGCGTCGCCTTCGGGGTGGCCATAGCTGTCGTTGAACAGCTTGAAATGGTCGACGTCGATCATCATCAGTGCCAGCGGATTTTCGGCCTGCTGCATCTTCAGCCACTCGAACTCGAGCCGGCTCTGGAAGCCGCGGCGGTTGGCGAGGCCCGACACCAGGTCGACCGACGCCATCACCGTGAGGCGGTCGTTGCTGGCGATCAGGTCGCGTTCGCGCTCGGCGAGCTGCGCGGCCATGCAGTTGAAGGCGGTGGCGAGCGGCTTGAACTCGGACGGCAGGGTGTTGGCGGTGGCGCGCGCCGACAGATCGCCCTGGCCGAAGCGGTTGGCCATGCTGGTCATGGTGCGGATCGGCCGGATGATGAACTGTTCGCCGACCAGCCAGGCGCCGAGCAGCGCCAGCAGGCTGATGAAGGCGAGCTGCAGATAGGCCTTCTGGATGTCGCGGTTGATCGGCGCCAGCATGGCGTCATGATCGATGCTGACGACGAGCCGGGCGTCGGTGCCCGACAGCCGCACGAACGTGACGAACTTCTTCACGCCGTTGATCGTGACCGACATCGATCCGGTTTCCGCGTCCGGATTGACCTGCGGATCGACGCCCGCATAGGGACGGCCGGTGACGTCCTGGCCATTCGGCTGGCCGGCGAGCACGGTGCCCTTGCCGTCGATCAGCATCGCCTCGACGCCGGGACGCTCGCCGAGATTGGACATCAGCTTCGCCATCCAGTCGACGTTGAGGCCGGCGATGATCACCGACGGCTCGCCGCCCTCGACCGCTGACGTCGGATAGTTGGCGAGCAGCAGCGGCTTGCCGTTCAACCGGCTTGGGATCAGGTCGCTGAGCACGAAGCCATGGGTCTCGAGCGTCTTCTGATAGTAGGGGCGGTCGCTGATATCGAGGCCGACATAGGTCGGCGCCGTCGAGCAGGTGATCCGCCCGTTGGGGCCGACCACCGACAGGCTGGTGATCCACGGCATCTCGACGCGCAGGCTGGCGCGCAGGATGGCGCAGCTCCGGCCGGTCTGTTCGGAGGCGACATGGATGTAGGCGGTCGAGCGCAGCATGGCCTCGACCGAGGAAATCACTTCGCGCTGGGCGGCGGCGCTGTGCTTGGCGAGCTTCATGAGCTCGTCGGTCGCGGCCTTGAACTGATTGGTCCGTGCGTTCTCCAGCACCAGCACGCGGTCCAGCATCAGCGGGACCACCAGGATCAGCGCCAGAATCACGAGGCGCGCGCGAATGCCGAGCAGCGCCTTGAGCCTTGACGTTCTACCGCCCGGATGACTACCAGACACCGACATGCTCTCCCCCTTGCCCCGTGGCGCAGCTATACGGCGGGGGAACTCAAAAACGCTTTCCAACTTTCGCTAAAATTTGAGCTACCTTCAAAATTCAAGATTCGATTGACGTCATGGCCGACACGGACCCGCACAACGTAACCACTTCTTTACCAACGGGCCTCGCGCTCGTGGAACGCGAGATCGCGGCGGCGTGCCGCGACGCGCGCCGCGATCGCGCGTCGGTGACGCTGGTCGCCGTGTCGAAGACGTTCGGCGCCGAGGACATCGTGCCGGTGATCGCGGCGGGCCAGACGGTTTTCGGTGAGAACCGCGTGCAGGAAGCCAAGGCGAAATGGCCGGCGCTGACCGCCGCCCATCCGGGCCTCGCGCTGCATCTGATCGGGCCGCTGCAGTCGAACAAGGCGAAGGAGGCGGTCGCGCTGTTCGACGCGATCCATTCGGTGGACCGGCCGAGCCTGTGCGAAGCGCTGGCGAAGGAAATCGTCAAGCAGGAGCGCAAGCCGCTGCTGTTCGTGCAGCTCAACACCGGCGAGGAGCCGCAGAAGGCCGGCATCGCGCCGCAGGATGCCGATGATTTCATTGCCCGCTGCCGCACGGCCTACGGGCTCGAGATTTCCGGCCTGATGTGCATCCCGCCGGTCGAGGATGCGCCGGCGCCGCACTTCGCGCTGACGGCGAAGATCGCGGCCCGCAACGGCCTCAAGCTGTTGTCGATGGGCATGAGCGCGGACTTTGCGATCGCAATCCAGTTCGGCGCCACCCATGTGCGGGTCGGCTCCGCGATCTTCGGCCACCGCCCGCCGCTCACCGCCCCATAACGATCCGCGTCCGCGGTCCGAGCCGCGCCAGCAGCCGCAGCATCGCGGCTTGCGTCATCGCCACGCATCCGGCGGTCGGGCCGAAGTTGTGGCGCGCGAGATGCAGGAACACGGCGCTGCCGCGGCCCGCGACCCGTGGCCGGGTGTTGTGGTCGATCTCGATGATGAAGTCGTAGAGGTGATCGGCCCGCCGCAGATGGTCGCCCGGGGCGTCCACGGCGCGCCGCACAGCCTGGTTGTAGTGCCGGCTGCGCGGGTCCTCGTCCCAGGCGTCGGTCGGGGCAATGGCGCGGACCGGCAGGAAGGTTTTGGGGCGCGGGTGGCGGTCGGCCCGGTACCACAGGCGAAGCGGGCGGAAGATGCCGCGGGGGGTTCCGCCGTCGCCCTCGCGCTTGTCGGCCCTGATTCCGCCACGGCCGAGCGCCACAGGAATGGCTTGCCCGTCAGCGATGAGCCAGCCTCGGCTGGGAAGGCCGGCGGCGGCGCGCACGGCGATCATGGCAAGCGGCCGATCACGCTTCGGTGTTCGATAAGTGATTGGAAAATCGTACGTTCCCATGCGAGCCGATAACTCTACCTTGCACTTTTGGCGGCACATGCTCTATTCCGGCACCTTAAGCCCGCCAACTTT
This sequence comes from Pseudomonadota bacterium, assembly GCA_040756765.1. Lineage (GTDB taxonomy): Bacteria > Pseudomonadota > Alphaproteobacteria > Rhizobiales > Xanthobacteraceae > Bradyrhizobium_A. The sequence goes on from JBFLYG010000013.1 coordinate 337,740, forward strand.
AAGGATTGGACGCAATGGCGAATGCCCGCAAGATCCTGATCGTTGATGACGACACCGATCTCCGCGAGGCGTTGGTGGAGCAGCTGTCGCTGCACGACGAGTTCGAGGCTTCCGCGGTCGATACCGGCGCCAAGGGCGCCCAGGCAGCCAAGGCCAACACCCCGGACCTCGTGCTGATGGACGTCGGCCTGCCCGACACCGACGGCCGCGAGGTGGTGCGCAGCCTGCGCAAGGGCGGCTTCAAGTCGCCGATCATCATGCTCACCGGTCACGACACCGATTCGGACACCATCCTGGGCCTGGAATCCGGCGCCAACGACTATGTGGTCAAGCCGTTCCGCTTCGCGGTGCTGCTGGCGCGGATCCGCGCCCAGCTGCGCCAGCATGAAGCCAGCGAGGATGCGGTGTTTTCGGTCGGGCCCTACAGCTTCCGGCCCGGCTCCAAGATGCTGACCAGTAGCAGCGGCAAGAAGGTGCGGCTCACCGAGAAGGAAACCGCGATCCTGCGCTTCCTCTACCGCGCCGGCCAGCAGCCGGTGTCGCGCGAGACGCTGCTGCAGGAGGTGTGGGGCTACAATTCCGGGGTCACCACACACACGCTGGAAACCCACATCTACCGGCTGCGCCAGAAGATCGAGCGGGATGCCGCCAACCCGGAGATCCTGGTGACGGAATCCGGCGGCTACAAGCTGGTACCGTGATACGATTCGGAGCATGATTCGCCCTGCCGGCCCGCGGTCGTGTTCCGGGCCCGGCGAGTGTTCCGATCGCACGGTCTTGGATGTCGATTGACGACGATGTTGCCCTGTTCGAACGCGTCCCCACGCTGCGGCTGCTGGGGCGCGAGGCCTTGCGCAATCTCGCCTTCGGCTCGGAGCAGCGCGACGTCGCGCGCAACGAGACCTTGTTTCGCACCGGCGACACCGCTGATGCCGGCTTCGTGGTGCAGCGCGGTTCGTTTCGCGTCAGCGCCGACGATGGCAGCCAGCACGAGGTGATCGCAGGCCCCGGCGCGCTGATCGGCGAGCTCGCGCTGATCGTGCCGATGCAGCGGCCGTCGACGGTCACCGCGCTCGAGCCGTCGTCGACCATCCGGATCTCGCGCAGCCTGTTTCAGCGCGTGCTCGAAGCCCATCCCGATGCGGCAGAGCGCCTGCGTGACGATCTCGCCGGCCGCACCAGCCAGATCGCCAGCGACATCCTGCTGGTCAGCGGCAAGCTGAGCTGATCGCGCAAGTCCATTGTCCGCCATCTCTCGACGAAGGTGCCACGTCGGCCGACGACGCGCCGTGCAGACTCAATGGGCGACCGTTTGGACCAGGACAGACGTCAACGTCCCCTGCCTGTCTTCCGGCAGCAGGCGTGTCGGCCGCGGCTGCCAGCTCTGGACGACGAACGCGTCGGGCTTCGTGGCGGGATCGCTGGCCAGCATGCGATAGCGGGCGATGGCGTTGGTCGTCCATGCGACGTCGGTCTTGTCGGACGGATCGCCATCGATGATCACGCCGTAGGCGATTCCGGCCGCGCGCAGCCTCGCCTTCCATGCGATCAGTTGCGGTCTCCAGTCGTTCTGCCAGATCAGGTCCGCATGCAGAAACGACAGCCGCTCGCCGGTCAGTTGCTCGAACAGTCTGGCGAACGCCAGGATGTCGTCGAGCCGCGTCGCCGTCTGATCAGTGACCGGTTCGATGTCGCCAAACCTGACGCCCGGAAACATGGTCTTCAGCATCGCGACATTGGGGGCAATGTTGCGCACCACTTCTTCGGTGGTGTAGCGGCAGGCGGCGCCGCGCTGGGCGAAGTGCCCCCAGGTCATGGGTTCGTCGAAGGCGACATAGTCGATGCGTCCGCCCAGCTGAGCAACGCGCTGCGCGGCTTTCTGGATCACTGCGGCTGTGGTGTAGCCAGGCACGCCGTTGCCGCATCGCGGGCTGGTCGTCAGGATCTCGGCTTCCATGGCCAGCGCGATGTGACGCTGCCGCAGTCCAGCGATCATGGCTGTCAGTTCGGCATCGCTCGCCCGATGCAGGAATTGGGTCGAAATCTTGAAAATCCCGGTCGATCGGGCCGCTGTTCGCCACGGCGCGTCCGGCTTGAACAGCTCCATGAAATCGTTCGCCGGTGCTGGCGCTGCGGCCTTGCTCGACGCCGCCCGGTCGGCGGCCACGACGGGATCGACACCGGACAGCCAGATCTGCTCCGCCCGACACACCTGGGGCATGACCAGTGTCGCAAGGCACGTCAACACCATCGCTCCGATGCGCATTCGCAAGATCCTGCCGTCGTGGGTGCCGCCGGTTTCCGCTGGCCGTTATTCGATCAGGCTTTGATGTCGGGATGATGCCAGCCTGGCCGATCCGGCGCGATGATCACCGGATGACTTGGATCAAACTTGAAATTGGATCAAACTTGAAATCGTCATGCGTTAGACGTCGAGCGTCGCGCTCACCGGGACATGATCAGACGGGCGTTCCCAGCCGCGCGCGGCGCTGGTGATGGCGAAATCGCTGACGTGGTCGCCGAGGGCCGGCGACACCCAGATGTGGTCGAGCCGTCGGCCGCGATTCGACGCCGTCCAGTCGGCGGCGCGATAGCTCCACCAGGTGTAGACCTTCTCCGCCATCGGGATGCGCTGGCGCGCGACATCGATCCACTGCCCGCGGGCCTGCACACCGAGCAGCTTCTCGCATTCGATGGGGGTGTGAGAGACCACGTCGAGCAGCTGCTTGTGCGACCAGACGTCGTGCTCGTGCGGCGCCACATTGAGGTCGCCGACCAGGACATGGCGGTCGGTCGCCGACGGATGCAGCGGATCGCAGGCCTGCATCTCGTCGAGGAACGACAGCTTGTGGGCGAACTTCGGATTTTGCGCCGGATCAGGGATGTCGCCACCGGACGGGACATAGAAGTTGTGCACGGTGAGCGGCGCGGCGAGGCCGGCGGAAGCACCGAATGTCGCCGAGACGTGGCGGGCGTCGAGCTTGCCGCAGAAGCTGCGGGCATCGTGCGCCTCGAACGGCAGCCGCGAGACGATGGCGACGCCGTGATAGCCCTTCTGTCCGTTCAGCGCGATGTGCTCATAGCCGAGACGCTTGAGGCGCTTCAGCGGAAAGGCGTCGTCGGGACACTTGGTTTCCTGCAGGCACAGCACATCGGGCCGCATCGCCTTGATGAACTTCGCCACCAGGTCGATGCGCAGGCGCACCGAGTTGATGTTCCAGGTGGTCAGCGTCAGGCGCATGCAGGCCGATGCAGGTGAGAGCGGCTGGGCCGCTGCGGCGGGCTATTGCGGGTTGCGGTACTGATCGATCGCATAGTCGATCTTGAAGATGCCGGGATCAATCTTCCTGATGCTGTCGAGATTGTAGATCGCGATCGTGGTGTCGTAGCCCTGCGGATCGGTGATGGTCCACTGCTTGAGCTGGTTATCCTTGGCGCCGAGCATCAGCATCAGGCGGCTGGTGCCGACCAGCGGCTGCTTCTCCTCGATGGTGACGCTGACGAACATGTCGTCGGCGCTGACGCCGACCACATTGGTGTCCTTCATCAGGTCGATGCGGTCTGACAGCAGGAAGCGCAGCGGCGTCTGTGACAGCGGGTAGAGGTCCTGCGTCGCAAGCTTGGTGTCGCGCACCACCACCGACGAGCCGTCGGCAATGATCGCGATCTTGCTCGGGGGATCATACTCGAAGCGCACCTTGCCCGGCTTCTGGATGTAGAAGTTGCCGGTCGAGCGGCTGCCGTCAGGCCCGACCTGGACGAAATTGCCCGAGAGGTTCTGCAGCGACGACAGGTAGCTGCTGATCTTGGCCGCCTGGGCGCGCTGATTGGTGTCGAAGGTGGTGAAGATGCTGGACACCGCGCGATTGCGCGGATCCGGGATCACCGGATCGGGCGGCGTGGTCGCCGCAGCCGTTGCAGCCGGTGCGGCGGGGGTCACCGAGCGCGCGTTCGACGGCGCGCTGCCGTCGCGCGCCTTCGGCGCCGGCTTCGGCAGCGGGATCGCCTGGGCCATGGCTGCCGGCACCAGCACGCCAGCGAGCAGCGCGATGGCAAGGCCGGTCGCGACGCCGCGCAGATGCGGGGCGCGCGCCTTAGCCGAAGAGGCCGATGGTCGATCTGCAATCATGCTCAATGGTCTGATCCGTCCGGTGCGGCGTCTGTCAGGTAAGTCAAATCCGGCGTGCACGAGAAACCAGTTCCCTCGAGCGGGGGGCGAAATAGGCCGAGGGCCGGTAGACTAGCTGTTTTCCCGGCTGGCGCTAGCCTAAAGCTGTGGCGATTTCGCGACCCCAGAGGCGATGTCTGCAAGGACTGAGTGACGGCGGGCACAACGGTTCTCAGTAGCGTTCTTCTTCCTCGCCGACGAGGATCTCGCGCTTGCCGGCATGATTGGCCGGGCCGACGATGCCCTCCTGCTCCATGCGCTCCATCAGCGATGCGGCGCGATTGTAGCCGATCTGCAGCCGGCGCTGGATGTAGCTGGTCGAGGCCTTGCGGTCGCGCTTGACGATCTGCACCGCCTGCGCAAACAAATCGTTGCCGTCGCCGCCACCCATGCCGGTGGCATCGAACACCGCGCCGTCCTCCTCGGTCTCTTCCTCGGTGGTGACGGCTTCGAGATATTCCGGCGCGCCCTGGGTCTTGAGATGGCGCACCACCTTCTCGACTTCGTCGTCAGACACGAACGGGCCGTGCACGCGGCTGATGCGGCCGCCGCCGGCCATGTACAGCATGTCACCCTGTCCCAGCAGCTGCTCGGCGCCCATCTCGCCGAGAATGGTGCGGCTGTCGATCTTCGATGTCACCTGGAAGGAGATGCGGGTGGGGAAGTTGGCCTTGATGGTGCCGGTGATGACGTCGACCGACGGGCGCTGCGTCGCCAGGATGACATGCAGGCCCGCGGCGCGCGCCATCTGCGCGAGGCGCTGCACCGTGCCTTCGATGTCCTTGCCGGCCACCATCATCAGGTCGGCCATCTCGTCGACGATGATGACGATGTAGGGCAGCGGATCGAGGTCGAGCTTCTCCTCCTCGTAGATCGCCTTGCCGGTCTCCTTGTCGAAGCCGGTGTGCACCGTGCGCGTCAGCTCCTCGCCATTGGCGCGTGCTTCCGCGAGACGCACATTGTAGCCGTCGATGTTGCGGACACCGAGCTTGGCCATGTTCTTGTAGCGCTGCTCCATCTCGCGCACCGCCCATTTCAGGGCGACCACCGCCTTCTTCGGATCGGTGACCACGGGGGTCAGAAGGTGCGGGATGCCGTCATAGACCGACAATTCCAGCATCTTCGGATCGACCATGATCAGGCGGCACTGGTCGGGGCGCAGGCGGTACACCAGGCTGAGGATCATGGTGTTGATCGCCACCGACTTGCCCGAGCCGGTGGTGCCGGCGATCAGCAGATGCGGCATGCGGGCGAGGTCGACGACGATCGGCTCGCCGCCGATGTTCTTGCCGAGGCACAGCGGCAGCTTGGCGGTGGATTCGGCGCCTTCCTTGGTCGACAGCATCTCGCGGAAGTAGACCTTCTCGCGGTGCTCGTTAGGCAGCTCGATGCCGATGGCGTTGCGTCCGGGCACCACGGCGACGCGGGCGGACAGCGCGCTCATCGAGCGCGCGATGTCGTCGGCAAGGCCGATCACGCGCGACGACTTGATGCCGGGCGCCGGCTCGAGCTCGTACAGCGTCACCACGGGGCCGGGCCGCGCATTGGTGATCTCGCCGCGCACGCCGAAATCCTGCAGCACGCCTTCCAGCGTCTTGGAGTTCTGCTCGAGCTCGGCCTTGCTCAGGGTCTTGCGGTCGGAGGCCTTCGGCGCGGCTAGCACCGACAGCGGCGGCAGCGCGAAGGCGGCGGACGACTTCTTCGGTGGCGCGGGCTTTGCCGCACGCTTGCGCGGCGCAGGGGCGACCGGCTCCTCGTCCTCCTCCTCCTCTTCTTCGTCCGCGTGGACTTCCTCGGCATCGATCTCGTCGTCTGCCGCGGCGGCGTAATGATCGTCGTCCTCATCCTCGTCGTCGTGATGCGGCGCGATCGACGGGCTCCTGCGGTCGCCGAGCCGCGGCTCACGGCGCTCCAGCGGCGCGGCGCGTGCGCTCTCGCGGCTCGAAACCAGCAGCCCGTAGCCGAGGCGCAGGGCGCGCCACAGCCGCGCCTTGAGGCTGAGCAGGCCGTGCACCAGCCATCCCAGCGACACCGAGCGGCTGTCGTCGTCCTCGTCGATCGGCAGATCGTCGTCCTCATCCCGTGCGGGGGTGCGGGCGTCGACGATGCTCTCCTGCGCACCGAGGCCGCAGGCGAACAGGAAGGTCACCACCATGGCGACGAACAGGATGCCGCCGAGAATGGCGCGGTAGACGAAACCCGGCGGGCCGAAGATGACGGCGGGGGCGCGCACCAGTGCGTCGCCGACCACGCCGCCGAGCCCGGTCGGCAGCGGCCACGACACCGAGCGCGGCCAGCAGCTGCAGAAACCGGCGGCGATGGTGGCGCTGAGAATCCAGCTCGCGATCCGCAGCGCTTCGCGGTCGAAAGCCCGGTGGGTCATCATGCGCCAGCCCCACACCGCGACCGGCAGCACGATCATGACGGCGCCGAGGCCCATGATCTGCATCAACAGGTCGGCGCCAATGGCGCCGGGGAAGCCCATGATGTTGTGGATCTTGCCGGCAGTGGCGTGGCTGAGGCTGGGGTCCTGCACCGACCAGGTGATCAGCGCGGCGGCCATGATGCCGGCGAAGCCGACGAGGCCGAGGCCCGCGAGCTCGCGCAGGCGGCGCACCACCATCTCGCGCAACGGGTCCGGCAGCTGGCCGACCAGCGGAATGACGCGCTCGATCGCCGGCATGCTCATCGCGCCTCCTGCGCGGGGTGGCCGTCCAGCACCGCCACGATCCGGTGCAGGGCCTCCGCGGTGACGTCACTCTCCGCGACCAGCGCGACGCGGATATAGCCGGCGCCGGGGTTGCTGCCGTCGGGCTGCCGTCGTGCGAGGTAGCTGCCGGGAATGACGCGCACACCGGCTTCCTTGAACAGTCTCACGGTGGCGGCTTCGTCGCCGCCATGGGCGGAGACGTCGAGCCACAGGCAGAAGCCGCCGGCGGGCCGCTTGTAGCCGAAGCGCGATCCCAGGATCTGATCGGCGAGGTCGAACTTCAGGCGGTAGCGCGCGCGGTTGTCCTCGACATGGGCCTCGTCGCCATAGGCGGCGACGGCGACATGCTGCAGCGGCACCGGCACGGTGGGCGCAGCGACATTGCGCAGCTCATGCATGCGGGCGATGAACGCCTTGTCGCCGGCGGCGAAGCCGACCCGCATGCCCGGCAGGTTCGAACGCTTCGACAGCGACTGGAACACGGCCACGTTGGTGAAGTCGGGACCGGCGCATTCCAGAATGCTGCCCGGCGCGTCCTTGGTGTAGATTTCCGAATAGCACTCGTCGCTGAGCACGACGAAGCCGTAGCGGTCGGCCAGCGCCTTCAGGCGCCTGAAATAGTCGGGCGAGGCGACCGCGCCCTGCGGGTTGGCGGGGGAGGCGAGAAAGAACGCCACGGTGCGCGCCAGCGTCGCTTCGTCGATGGCATCGAGATCCGGCAGGAAGCCGTTGTCCGGGGTGGTCGGCAGCAGCACGCGCTCGCAGCCGGCGGCGTCGGTGCCCGCCGCATAGGCCGGATAGAACGGGTTCGGCAGCAGGATTGCCGGCGTGCCCGGGCGTGGCCCGACATGGCGCGCGGCGGCGATGGCGGCGAAGAACAGGCCCTCGCGGCTGCCGCTGAGCACCAGCACCTCGGTGTCCGGGTCGATCGGCCGGGGCAGCGTGAAGCGGCGGCCGAGCCAGGCGGCGGCGGCCTTGCGGAAAGGCTCGATGCCCTTGGCGATCGGATAGCGGCCGAATTCGGTGGCGTGCGCGGTCAACACCGGGCCGACGAAGGCCGGCACCGGGTGCTGCGGCTCGCCGAGCGACAGGTTGATCAGCGGCTTGCCCGGCTCAAATCCCTTCAGCAGGTCGGTCAGCCGCGCGAACGGCGAGCGCTCGCTGTCCTGGCTGCCGGGCGCCGGGTGGGGAGAAGCGGGTGTAACCATCTTGAGACGCCAGCACTTTTGATCTGTCGATCGCACCGTGAGATCGAGCGGGATCGGATCAGATCACCATAGATGCGGCGAGGTTAAGACGCGATTAACCATCGGCCGAGGCGGCGGGAATCGGCGTCGTGATGGTGCGGGTTCCAAAAAGGTGAAGGGCCCCGGCTTGCGCCGGGGCCCTTCGTACGGACGGGGCATTGCCGGGTTTGTGCCCCAACCGTGTCCCTCAGAGCGCGTCCGTGGACGCGCCCTGAATTTTTGTTTGCCGCGTTTTCTTCACGCGAACCGATATCCCCTTCGCTCGAAAACGCTCTGGCACGCGCCTTACATGTTGTAGGCGCGCTCGGTGTGCTCGGTGACGTCGAGGCCTTCGCGCTCCTTCTCGACATTGACGCGCAGCCCGACGATGACGTCGACCACCTTGTAGAGGATCGCCGAACCGATGCCCGACCACACCAGCGTGGTCGCCACGGCCTTGCACTGCGCGATCATCTGGGTGGTGAAGTCGTAGTCGCCGATCTTGCCGGCGACGTAGTCCATCACGCCGGTGCCGCCGAGCGCCGGGTTGACCAGGATGCCGGTGGCGAGGGCGCCGACGATGCCGCCGACGCAGTGCACGCCGAACACGTCCAGCGAGTCGTCATAGCCGAGCGCGTTCTTGATGACGGTGCAGAAGAACAGGCAGACCACACCGACCACGAGGCCGAGCACGATGGCGCCCATCGGACCGGAGTAGCCGGCCGCCGGGGTCACCGCGACGAGGCCCGCGACCGCGCCGGACAGCGCGCCGAGCAGCGAGGGGTGGCCCTTGATGATCCACTCCGCGAACATCCAGGCCAGCGCCGCAGCGGCCGTGGCGAGGAACGAGTTGGTCATGGCGAGGGCCGCGCCGCCGGAGGCTTCGAGGTTGGAGCCGGCGTTGAAGCCGAACCAGCCGACCCACAGCAGCGAGGCGCCGATCATGGTCATGGTCAGCGAGTGCGGAGCCATCAGGTCCTTGCCGTAGCCGGTGCGCTTGCCGACCAGCAGGGCGCCGACGAGGCCGGCGATGCCGGCATTGATGTGCACCACGGTGCCGCCCGCGAAGTCGAGGGCGCCCCACAGGTAGACCTGACCGGCATCGGCCATCACTTCGTCAAGCTTGGCCTGCGCCGCCGCCTTGGCATCGGGAGCCGCCGCCGCCAGTGCCTTCGCCGCATCGACGATGGCGTCCGGGCCGGCCCAGTACCAGACCATGTGCGCGATCGGGAAGTAGATGATCGTCACCCACAGCGGGATGAACAGCGCCACCGCCGCGAACTTCATGCGCTCGGCAAAGGCGCCGACGATGAGGGCCGGCGTGATCGCCGCGAAGGTCATCTGGAAGCAGAAGTACACCAGCTCCGAGATGTTGGCGCCCGCGGTGAAGGTCGCGGCCATCGAGTCGGGCGTGATGCCCATCATGAAGGCCTTGGAGAAGCCGCCGATGTAGGGCGAGCCGCCGGTGAAGGCGAGGCTGTAGCCATACAGCGCCCACAGCACGCAGACGACGCAGACGGTGTAGAACACCTGCGCGAGGACCGAGAGCATGTTCTTGGAGCGGACGAGGCCGCCGTAGAACAGCGCGAGGCCGGGGATGGTCATCAACAGCACGAGAACCGTCGAGGTCAGCATCCAGGCGTTGTCGCCCTTGTTGACCGTGGGCTCGGCATGCGCGGCAGTCGCGGCGAGAACGCCGACGGCAAGAGCTGCCAATCCCGCGCCGGTAGGACGCTTGAACGTCATATGTTTTACTCCTGAGTGAATGAAAAGCGCGAAATCAGAGGGCAGCCGCGTCGGACTCGCCGGTCCGGATGCGCACCGCATGTTCGAGGCTGATGACGAAGATCTTGCCGTCGCCGATCTGGCCGGTTTTCGCCGCACCGGTGATGGCCTCGATGGTCTTGTCGACCTGATCCGAGGCGACCGCGACTTCCAGCTTGATCTTCGGCAGGAAACTCACGGCGTATTCGGCGCCACGGTAGATCTCAGTGTGGCCCTTTTGGCGGCCATAGCCTTTGACTTCGGTCACCGTCAGTCCGTGAACGCCAATGGCGGTCAGGGCATCACGGACCTCTTCCAATTTGAATGGCTTGATAATGGCCATAACAATTTTCATGGGTTCATTTCCCCGCTTGGGCCCGGCCGCGATTGGCCGGGCAGTACTGACTGAAGGTCACCACGCGAAGACGAGCACTTCCCCACGGGCCAGCCGGGACCCATAGAATCAAATGCCGTGCCAACCGGCCGCCGGGGCCTAATGGTCTCAGAATCCGAGGGTTTTCTTGCGGGGGGATGAAACCGGGTGGCCGCGCCAAACTGTCGCGCCCAAAACTTAATCAGAAACGCCCAACTCGTGGGCAAAACAGATAATCGACACAATTGTGCCCAACCGAGCGGCAGCAAAAAACCGGGGCGCGCAATCATCGCGGCGTGCGCGTGGAGCTCGAAACGGCCGCGGAAAATCGTGTCGAAACAGGCGGATCGCGCAGGCCCGCGGGCGCTGCGCGATCGCAACCGGATGGGATCTGAGGGGCGTACTGCCTTCGCAGGCGTCAGGCGGCCGCGGCGCGCGCGGCTACGACCTTGTCGATCAGCCCGAACGTCAGCGCCTCGTCGGCCGTCATGAAGTGGTCGCGGTCGAGGGTGCGCTCCACCTCCTCAAAGCTGCGGCCGCAGTGCTCGGCGTAGAGGCGGGTGATGCGGTGCTTGGTCTGCCGGATCTCCTCGGCATGGATCAGGATGTCGGAGGCCTGGCCCTGGAAGCCGCCGAGCGGCTGGTGCACATGCAGGCTGGCGTTGGGCAGCGCGGCGCGGTGGCCGGGCGCCCCCGCCATCAGCAGGAACGAGCCCATCGAGCGCGCGGTGCCCATGCACAGGGTGTGCACCGGCGCCTTGATGAACTGCATGGTGTCGTACATCGCAAGGCCCGAGGTGATCACCCCGCCATAGGAGTTGATGTAGAGGTTGATCGGCTTGTTGGGATTGTCGGCCTCCAGGAACAGGAGCTGGGCGCAGACGAGGCCGGCCATGGCGTCGTTGACCTCACCGTTGATGAAGATGATGCGCTCGCGCAGCAGGCGCGAGTAGATGTCAAAGGAGCGCTCGCCGCGGCTCGACTGTTCGATGACCATGGGGACGAGCTGCATCATGTCGCGCATCGGCGACCTCCCTTTCAGTGATGAGGGTGGGGGCTAAGTATTTGAGTGATCCGTCCCGCGTAGCGGGAACAGACAGCGCATTCCGTTTTTCTCTGTCGTGGCCGGGCTCGTCCCGGCCACCCCGCTTAGGGACGCAGTGCCCTCCTTGTCGGGGTCACCGGGAGACCTTAGTCCTAGCGATCCGTTAAAGACGGATCGCGCTGCCCGGTGACGACAAACGCTAAGATCCGAGGAATGACTCAGACAGATTACTAGGCGGCGCGCATCAGGCAGCGATGGTTGCTGTTGGCGCTGCGCAGCATCAGCGCGCGGCGCTGCGTGGCGCCGATCTGATGGATGATGCGGACGCGGGTGCCGCCGGCGTCGGTCGGCAGCAGGCGGAAGGTGACATGGCTTTCGGTGAATGGCGGTGCGGGATCGCGCAGGCGGTAGCGCACCTCTTCGCCGGCGACCGTCGTCTCCGCCTCGGCATTGGCGAGATCCGCGTCCGGCAGCCAGCGCTCGCGCAAGGCGGGAATGGTGACGGCGCGCCAGACCTTGTCCGGCGGCGCCTCGAACTCATAGTCCAGCACCAATGTGTCGTGTTCGGGGATGTCGTTCGCAGCGGCCGGCTCGGTCATTGATCCATGTCCTTCAGCAAGGTGCGGAGCGCATCCATGCGCTGCGGCCAGTAGGCGCGGTAGCGCGCGAGCCAGGTGCCGATGTGGGCGATGCCGTCGGGGTCGACCTCGTAGTTGACGAAGCGGCCCTGGCGCTCCTCGCGCACGAGGCCTGCGGCGCGCAGCACTGCAAGGTGCTGGGACATGGCCGGCTGGCTGATGGTCATGCCCTCGCGCAGGGCGCTGGCGTTCTGGCTGCCGCTGGCGAGCTTTTCGAAGATCGCCCGTCGGGTCGGGTCGGCCAGCGCCTTGAAGATGTCGTTCTCCATGAACGACACATAAGCAAATACTTATCTGAAATGCAAGCCCCGTCTCGCGGGGCGCCGCGCCGCATCGACCGAAGCCGTGCGGCGCGGGTGAGCTGTTACTGCAGCGCCTCGCCGTGCTGGGTGATGTCGAGGCCCTCGAGCTCCTGGTCCTTGCTGACGCGCAGCGGCACCATGACGTCGACGATCTTGAGCAGCACGAAGGTCACGCCGCCGGTCCACACGAAGGTGACGACGATGCCGTAGAGCTGGCTCAGGATCAGCTTGCTGTTGCCCTCGATGAGGCCGGACGAGCCGCCGATCGCCGAGGTCGCGAACACGCCGACCAGCAGCGTGCCGAGCAGGCCGCCGATGCCGTGAATGCCGAACACGTCGAGCGAGTCGTCATAGTTGAAGCGGTGCTTGAGGCTGGTGCATGCCCAGAAGCACACTGCGCCGGCGACGATGCCGATGACGATGCCGTGCCATGGCGCGACGAAACCCGAGGCCGGCGTAATGGTGCCGAGCCCGGCAACCGCGCCCGAGATCATGCCGAGCACCGACGGCTTGCGGCGGGTGAGCCATTCAATCGCCGTCCAGGTCAGCGCGCCGGCGCAGGCGGCAAGGTGGGTGGCGAAGATCGCCATCACCGCGCGCGAGCCGGCCTCCAGCGCCGAGCCGCCATTGAAGCCGAACCAGCCGACCCACAACAGGCCGGTGCCGATGATCGCCAGCGACAGGTCGTAGGGCGCGAGATTGTCCGAGCCGTAGCCGCGGCGATTGCCCATCACCAGTGCGGCGACGAGACCGGCAGTGCCGGCGCTGAGATGCACCACGAGGCCGCCGGCGAAGTCGAGCGTGCCCGCCGCGGCGAGGAAGCCGCCGCCCCAGATCCAGTGTGCGAGCGGCACATAGACCAGCGTGAACCAGCACAGCGAGAACACCACATAGGCGGAGAAGCGCAGCCGGTCGGCCACCGCACCCGCCACCAGCGCCACGGTGATCACTGCGAAGGTCATCTGGTAGAGCGCGAACAGCGCTTCGGGAATGGTCTTCGCCAGCGGGCTGACGCTGGTCATGTCGACGCCGGCGAGCAGCCCGCGGTCGAGAGTGCCGATCCAGGCGCCGTCGCCGACGAAGGCAAGGCTGTAGCCATAGATCACCCACAGGATCGAGATCAGCGCGACCGCGGCGAGGCTCTGCGCCATGGTGGCGAGCACGTTCTTCTTGCGCACCATGCCGGAGTAGAACAGCGCAAGGCCGGGAATCGTCATCATCAACACGAAGGCGGTGGCGACGATCATCCAGGCGGTGTCGGCGGCGCTGATACTCGCGGCGGCAGGCTGCGCCAGCGCCGGTGTGGCGCCGAGCAGCGCCGCGCTGCCGATGGCGACAGCGGCGAGGCCGCGGCGTGAGACGTGGGTGAAGCGCGCGCGCGCATGCGCCGCGAAGGCAGCCGCGCGCGATGCGCGGCAAGGCGTGACCGTCATGGAAAATCCCCGGCAGGCAATCGTGAAGGCGCGCGCGGCGTTGGGCGCGCCGAGATGAGAGTTAGAGCGCGTCGGCGTCGGTTTCGCCGGTGCGGATGCGCAGCGCGTGATCGATCGGCGTGACGAAGATCTTGCCGTCGCCGATCTGCCCGGTGCGCGCGCCGGCGGTGATGACCTCGACCGCCTTGTCGGCGAGCTCCGAGGAGACCGCGATCTCGATGCGCAGCTTGGGCAGGAAGTTCACCACATACTCCGCGCCACGATAGATTTCGGTGTGGCCCTTCTGGCGGCCATAGCCCTTGACCTCGGTCACCGTCATGCCGTGCACGCCGATGGCGGTCAGCGCCTGGCGCACTTCGTCGAGCTTGAACGGTTTGATGATCGCAACAACAAGTTTCATAGTCCCCGGCCTTCCCAGCTCTCTCATGCGCCCCTGGGGCATCCGCCGCCAGGCCCTGCTGGCGGCTCACGCCCGGGCGTCACGGGATCGCGCCCGCATGTCATCCGTATGACAAATGACGACGACACCCCCGCGCCTGCCGACAATGGCGGCACGACCGCTGGGAAATAAGCAGGTTTATTGCCTGCGATAAAGGCTGTCGGCAAAATAATACGGCAATTCCGGGCGACTGATGCCCGCTTGCACGGCGCGGGGCGAGGGGTGGACCACGGTCCGGTCCGCATCCGCGCGCCGCGTCTCAGCCCTTGCGTTCCCGGATCGAGCCTTCCTGGGCGACGGATGCGACCAGGGTGCCGTCGGGTTTGAAGATCTGCCCGCGGGTCAGGGCGCGGCCGCCCTGGGCGCTCGGCGAATCCTGGCTGTAGAGCAGCCAGTCGTCGGCCCGGAACGGGCGGTGAAACCACATGGCGTGGTCGAGGCTCGCCGGCATCATGCGCTTGTCGAACAGGGTTCGGCCGTAACGCGCCATCGCGGCGTCGAGCAGAGAGAAGTCGGAGGCGTAGGCCAGCGCGCACATGTGCAGCGCCGGGTCGTCCGGTAGCGTGGCGGCGGTGCGGATCCAGACATGGATGCGGCCGTCGTCGATCTTCTGGCCGAAATAGCGGCCGAGCTCGACCGGGCGCAGCTCGATGGGGCGGTCGGATTCGTAGTAGCGGCGGATGAACTCCGGCATCTCGCGGAACATCGGCTGCTTGGCCACCTCCTCGGCGGTGAGCTTTTCCGGCGGCGGCACGTCCGGCATCACATCCTGGTGGTCGAACGAGCCTTCTTCCTCCACATGGAACGAGACCATGATGGAGAAGATCGCGTGGCCGTGCTGGATCGCGGTGACGCGGCGGGTGCTGTAGCTCTTGCCGTCGCGCAGCCGTTCCACCTCGTAGATGATCGGGATCTGCGGGTCGCCCGGCAGGATGAAATAGCAATGCAATGAATGCGGCACGCGGCCCTCGACGGTGCGGCATGCCGCCACCATCGCCTGGCCGATCACCTGGCCGCCGAACACCCGCTGCCAGCTGGTTTTCGGGCTCGTGCCGCGGAACAGGTTCACCTCCAGCGGCTCGATGTCGAGGATCGAAATCAGGTCAATCAGGCTTTTCGACATGGCGTGTTTCGGTCCTCGGTTTCAGGTGGGCCCGGCACAGGCCCGCCGCCGCAATTGAATGTTTCCGGGCGTGCGGAATTGCTGATAGAACAACGGCATCCGCCGTGTTCCAGGCGCGGGACTATGTTGCCCAAGCGTGCGTGCGTGGCAAGAGCGAGTATGGGAAGGCAACCATGTCCACGCAACGAGGTATCGTCATCGGCGGCGGCGCGTTCGCAGGCCTGGCGCTGGCGCTGGCGCTGCGCCAGGGGTTCGGCGACAACACCCCGATCGTGGTGGCCGACCCGGCGCTGGCGACGCGGCCCTCGCGTGACCCGCGCGCGTCTGCCATCGTGGCCGCCTGCCGGCGCCTGTTCGAGGCGCTCGATGTCTGGGGCGCGGTCGAAGGCGAGGCGCAGCCGATCCTCGACATGGTGGTGACCGACAGCCAGCTCGCCGACGCGACGCGGCCGGTGTTCCTGACCTTCAACGGCGAGGTCGCGCCCGGCGAGCCGTTCGCGCACATGGTGGAGAACCGCCGCCTCATCGACGCGCTGACGACGCGCGCCGAAGCCTCCAACATCAGCCTGCGCGCCGCCGCCGTGACGTCGTTCGACAGCCGCAGCGATGGCATCACAGTGCGTCTGAGCAATGGCGAGACGATCGAGGCGGGTCTTCTGGTTGCCGCCGACGGCGCGCGCTCGAAGCTGCGCGAGCGGGCCGGCATCGCCACCCATGGCTGGGACTACGACCAGTCGGGCATCGTGGTCACCGTCGGCCATGAGCGCGACCATGAGGGCCGCGCCGAGGAGCATTTCCTGCCGGCCGGGCCGTTCGCGATCCTGCCGCTGAAGGGCCGGCGCTCGTCGCTGGTGTGGACCGAGACGCGGCGCGAGGCGGCACGGATCGTCGCGCTGCCCCCCGACGAGTTCCAGCAGGAGCTGGAGACGCGGTTCGGGCTCAAGCTCGGCGAGGTGCGGGCGCTGGACGCGCCGCGCGCGTTCCCGCTGGGGTATTTCGTCGCCCGCTCGTTCATTGCGCCGCGGCTGGCGCTGGTCGGCGACGCCGCCCATGTCATCCACCCGATCGCGGGCCAGGGCCTCAACATGGGCTTGAAGGACATCGCCGCGCTCGCTGAATGCGTGGTCGATGCGGCGCGGCTCGGCATCGATCCGGGCCAGGCCGACGTGCTCGAGCGCTACCAGCGCTGGCGGCGGTTCGACACCATGGCGATGGGGGTCGCCACCAACGCGCTGAATGTGCTGTTCTCCAATGAATCGACGTTGCTGCGCAGCGTGCGCGACATCGGGCTCGGCCTCGTCGACCGGTTGCCGCCACTGAAGAACGCGTTCATCCGCCAGGCGGCGGGTCTCGCCGGCGAGGTGCCGCGGCTGCTGCGCGGCGAGGCGCTGTAGGCCACGCAAAGCGCCGCCGCATGGGATGCGATGCGGCTCCACATTGTTCTCGTCATCACCGGGCCGGCGCGTTAGCGCCGTGAACGTAATCGCGCCGAAGCGGTTATCGCCTCAGTCCAGCTTGCGCGCCTCTTCCGGCAGCATGATCGGGATGCCGTCGCGGATCGGGTAGGCGAGCTTGGCCGAGCGCGAGATCAGCTCCTGGCGCTCGGCGTCGTACTCCAGCGGTCCCTTGGTCAGCGGACACACCAGGATCTCGAGCAGCTTCGGATCGACCGCGTCCGGGCGTTCGTTCGGGGTGGTCGTCATGGCTGGCTCCGGCGTGAACATCGTGAAGATGCCTCCTGCTAGCACATCTGTGCGTCGAATGGATATCGCGCGGCCGCGCCGTTCAGCCGCGCACGCCGGCCATCCGCACCAGCTCGTCGATCAGCGCCGCGGGCGGTTCGCCCGGCGCGGCCTTCTCCGACAGCGCGAAACCGAGAAAAGCCCAGTACAGGACCTGGGCGCGGGTCTGGGCGGCGGCGGCCGGTACACCGGCGGCGATCAGCAGGTCCGCGACATAGCTAAGACGGCGGCGGTCCACCGCCTGCACCGCACGGCGCGCCGCGGCGTCATGGGCCGCCCAGCTGCGCACCGCCACCTCCAGCGCCGGCCTTGCCGCGAACACGCGGCGCAGCAGCCGGCGCAGCGGCGTGTCCTGCGGCGGAGCCTGTTCCATGTCGGCGATGATGTTGTCGAGCGCGACCTCGCGCCAGCGCGCCAGCACCGCGGCATGGTAGGCGGCGATATCGGCGAAGTGCCAGTAGAAGCTGCCGCGCGAGACGCCCATCACTTTCGCCAGCGGGTCCGCCTTCAGCGCGGTGAAGCCGTCGCGCGCCAGCGTTCGCAACCCCTGGTCGACCCAGTCCTGTGCCGACAGTTGATCCGCCATGGCGCGTCGCCTCTGTTCCCCGCTTACCAGCGCGACCATACATAACTGTATTGACAGCCGCCAGCCGCGGGCGCATCGTCTCCATACAGAACTGTATGGATGGCGGCGATGCGTGATCTGATGCTGCAGGCGGCCGGGGTGATCGCGATCCTGACGGCGGTGATCCACGGCGTGCTCGGCGAAACCAAGGTGTTTGCCAGCGCCACGATCGAGCCGCGCCGGTTGCGCACGCTGATCCGGCTGGTGTGGCAATGCAGCACCGTGGCCTGGATCGCCGGCGGCGTGCTGCTGTTCGTGGCGCCGCTGATCGCAGCCGGACCGGCGCGGCACTGGATCGTCGGAGCAATGGCGGCAATGCTAGCGTTCGGCGCGCTCGCCAATGCCTTCGCGACGCGTGGCCGGCATCCCGGCTGGATGGCGCTGACCGTGGCAGTGGGACTGGCGGTGGCCGGCTATTGAGCCGCCGCCGCGCGGCGTGGAGCGATCTACTGCAGCGGCGGGTCGCCGGAGGTCTTCTTCTTGGCGAGGTCCATCTCGGTCACCGCGATCAGGATCTCGGCGCGGGTCTTGAGATCGCGCGCCTCGAGCAGCGCCTGCTTCTCCGCCGCGCCATAGGGCGACATCATCGCCAGTGCGTTGACCAGCGCCTCGTTGGGCGCGTTGTCGATGCCTTCCCAGTCGACCTTGAGCTGGTTGGCCTTCAGGAACGCGCGCAGCGCCAGCAGCAGCGCCTCGCGATCGACCTCGTCCTCGCCCTTGCGGGCGGTGAAGTCGTCGATGAACGGCTCATAGTCGACGCGGCAGCGCCGGTACGCGGTGGTCACCGCGATCTCCTCGACGACCCGAAAGCGCGACACGCCGGTGAGCTCGAGGATGTAGCGGCCGTCGCCGGCCTCGGCGAGCTGGGTGATGCGCCCGACACAGCCAACCTGGAACAGCACCGGGCGGTCCGCATTGTGCGAGTGCGCCACATCCGGCTGGATCATGCCGATCAGGCGGTGGCCCTCGCGCAGCACGTCGTCGACCATCGCGAGGTAGCGTGGCTCGAAGATGTTGAGCGGCATCTGGCCGCGCGGCAGCAGCAGCGCGCCGGTGAGGGGGAATACTGGAATGATGGCGGGAAGGTCCGCAGGTCCGCGATATTCGACGTTGATCGGCATCGGTTGGTTCTCGGCTTCACATCGCGGCGGCGTCTCGTCCGAGACTGGTCGCGGGGCGCGTCATGATGGCGGCATCCCGCGCCGTCTGCTCACGAGAACAGAATCGAGGACAGGCGGCGGCGGCCCTCGGTGGTCGCCTCGTCCGTCGGCCCCCAGGCCTCGAACAGCTGCACGAGCTGCTTGCGGGCGCCGTCGTCGTTCCACTTGCGGTCGCGGCGCACGATCTCCAGCAGGTGATCGGTGGCCTCCGCGCGCTTGCCGGCGGCATTGAGCGCGGTGGCGAGGTCGAATCGCGCCTGATGGTCCTTCGGATCCGTCGCAACCTTCTGCTCCAGCTCGGCCACCGGCCCCAGTGATTCGGCCTGCGCGGCGAGATCGAGGATCGCCTGCACGGCCTTGACCGCCGGGTCGTTGCGCTTGGATTCCGGCACCATGGCGAGCGTCTGGGTCGCCTGGTCGATGGCGCCGGTCTCCGCATAGCAGCGCGCAAGGCCCGCCAATGCGGCGATGTTTTCAGGGTCTTCGCCGAGCACCTGGGCGTAGATCGCGGCAGCGGTCGCCGGGTCGTCGGCGAGCGCGGCCTCGGCCTCCTTGAGGAGGTCGGCGGCCGTGCCGGTGGGCGGCAGGTTCTTGGTCAGCCGCTCGATGAAGGCGTTGATCTGGCTCTCCGGCACCGCGCCCATGAAGCCGTCGGCCGGCTGGCCGTTGACGAAGGCGATCACCGCGGGGATCGACTGGATGCCCATCTGGCCGGGAATCGCCGGATGCTCGTCGATGTTCATCTTGACCAGCTTGACCTTGCCCCGGGCGGCGCGAACGGCCTTTTCCAGGATCGGGGTCAGCTGCTTGCACGGACCGCACCATGGCGCCCAGAAGTCGATCAGCACCGGCTGGCTGCGCGATTCCTCGATGACGTCCTTCATGAACGTCTGGGTGGTGGTGTCCTTGATCAGATTGGCGGATGCCGGCGGGGTCTCGCCGTTGCTCTGGTCGATAATTGTCACGTGGTCCTCGCCTGGCGCCCGTTGGCCGTCCCGATGGCCCCTCGGAAATGTCGGGATGGGCCGATCCTATCACGGCCCGAGTGATAAATGGCGGCAATGGCGGGGATTTTCAATCGGCTGGAACCAGCGCGAAACGCCGCTGGCGGCGGCGATTTCGGGGCGATCGCCGGGCGAAACGTCGCAAAACCATCCGTTAAGCGTCATGGTCAGTTTAAATTGCCACCTGCCTGTTGCATTCCCCGGCGGCATTTGGCATAGGACTGCCCGTCGGCGCCCCGCTGGGGCGTCCACATCTCGGATGCGGGTGTAGCTCAGGGGTAGAGCACAACCTTGCCAAGGTTGGGGTCGAGGGTTCGAATCCCTTCGCCCGCTCCAGATCATTCGGTCTCCCAACCGACTTTCCTTCTCCCTTTCAAGTCATCGAGCGCGACGGTCATCGCCGTCGCATTGCTGGGCCATGCCGGCGGGTAACCGTTCCCATGGAGGACGCCCGTCAGCGGCGCACCGTGCGCCGCATCGTGCCGAGCGTCGCGGTGAGGCCGCGATAGCTCCGAAAATTGAAGATCAGCGGCGTCCATTTGTCCGGATCGATGGCTGACTGGTCGGCCGTGAGAATGTCGTCGTGGACATGAGCAACCTTGATCGTCGCCACGACCACGACAAAGCCCTCCGGCTCGTCCGCCACCGGCACCATGCTTTCGACCACCGCTTCCAGCTGGATCGGGCACTCGCTGACCCGGACGGGCGCGACCGTCTCGGACGGCTGCCGGGTCAGTCCGGCAACGGCGAACTTGTCGGGCGAGAATGCGAACTGTCCGGCCTTGTGCGCCGGCAGGTCGGAGCGGCCCGTGAAAGCGGATATCGCCTCGACCTGGTTCCACATGTCGGCCGAGGGCAGATTGAGCACGAGCTCGGGGCGGGCCCGGAGGTTCTCGACGGTCGCCGAGGCGGCTCCCATGCCGAGGACGACACTGCTGCGGAGCGACCAGGAGGATGACATCGGCGCGAGATTGTCCGTTCCGTCCGCGCTCCTGGTCGAAACCAGCGCGACCGGTGTTCCATAGTACAGGCTGCGGGCCGCGATCTTCCTGGTCTGCATGGCGCTTGCCCCGGTGCGGGACGTTCGGCGCCACCGCCGACATGTCCCGTGACTGCATCCAATTCCTGCAGATGCAGGTGCGAACGACATATCTGGGTGGGCGATTGCGCACGTCCGGGGAGGTCACGCAGCGAAGGCAAATTTCGTGTTCACACGGACCACCCGGCCGGATCGGGCGCCGGGCACATGTCGGTTCGCCTGGAAGGCCGCAGGTGTTCGGCGATGCGCTGCCGCCGCTGCCAGAACGGCTGGTCGCTAAAGCGCCGCTCGATGCCGTACCAGGCGGCGAGATGGGCGCGATAGGTCGCGCGAATCCGCGCCAGCTCATCAATGTACTCGGCCATCGCATCGCAATCGCCGGACAGCATGCGGTCGGCGGTCTCGGCGCCGGCGAGGCCGGTGTAGAGCGCGTTGAACAAGCCCTGCGACGACAGCGGGTCGAAGGCGAGGGCGGCGTCGCCGATCGCGATCCAGCCGGCGCCCGCCGGCGGCGCGAGAATCGCGCCATGGGCTGCGCAGGTGCCATGCGCGGCGGCGTCCCAGGCGGTGGCGTCGAGCTGCTCGCCGAGCAGCGGCAATCGCCGCGCGCGATGAAGCAGCGCGCCGGCGTCGCGGCACAGGCGTGCGTCCGGCAGGTCGGCGTCGGTGTGAAACGCAAGGATCGCTTCGCCGCGCGGCAGCGGCGCCGCATACCACCAGCCGCCGGGCTCGGCCGCGATCTGGGTCGTGCCGGCGGCCAGAGGAGCTTTCGCGCGCAGCCAGCTGCAGATCAGGCGGTCGTCGGTGGTGCGGCGCGGACCGTGGCCCGACAGCAGCCGTGAATGGCGGCCGGCGGCGTCGATGATCACGTCCGCACGCAGCTCGAGGCTGCTGCCGTCGTGGTCGAGATGGACGCGCCAATGCCCGCCGTCGCGGACGAGCGCAAGCGGCCTGGCCGGCGCCAGCAGCGTCGCGCCGCGCGCCACCGCGGTCGCGCGCAGCCGCTGCTCGAAGCGGGCGCGGTCGAGATGCCAGCCATGGCCGTCGGGGTCCGTAAGCGCATCGCGCTCGCTGACCTCGTCGCTGCCCCAGGTGCTGCGATGAAGATGCCGCGGCGCATGGCCGTCCGCGAGGAAGCCCGGCCAGAGGCCCATGTCCATCATCAGCCGCCGTGCCGCGCCGGGCAGCGATTCGCCGATCCGGCTGCGAGGCGCCGGCCGGCGGTCGATCAGCACCACGCGCCGGAACGGCGCGAGGTTAAGCGCGGCCGTCGCGCCCGCCGGGCCCGCGCCGACGATGACAACGTCGCAGTCGGGCACGGCCGGCTACTTGAACTGAACGGGCAGGCCCTGTGGGAAACGCCGGAACTTGTCGATCTTCGAGATGTCGAGGTGCCGGCTGGTGCCGGGCGCGCCGGCATGGGCGGCGCCCTGGTGCGCGGGCGAGTGCAGGCTGCGCGGGCCTCGGCCGCTCTTGGGGATGACATCGTGGATCGTCTTGCGCCGATCCTCGACCTCGATCGCCGCGGGGAAGGCGTCCGTGTCCTTGGGGCCCGCGTGAACCTCGACCACGCCGAGATGATCGAAGTGCTCGATCATGTTGTTGATCTGGTCCGTGTAGCTCGTCGTGCCCAGCGGATCGATCCAGGCGGCGCGGTTGGCGAAGGCGGCGCGGCGCTCCGACAGCGGCCGTTTGGTGTCCATCACGATGTCGTAGTTCTCCTTGGTGAGCACTTGGTCGGGGACGCGGGCAGGCCAGAACGCCGGCGTGTAAGGATCGTAGGCGGGCTGATAGCCCGAGCGGCAGCTGGCGCTGTCCGTCTGCCACGGCACCGCCATCCAGCGCGTGATCCCGCCGGGCACCTGGCCATACAGCGGCCCGTTGGGAATGGTCATGCTGTCGCTGCTGAGCGTCTCGCCGAGGTTCGGCGCCACCCAGTCGGGCAGGACATGGGCGAAGCGGAACGGCGCCATGTACATGGTCGCGGCGCGCACCGGCCAGGTCATCTCGCAGCCGGGATGGAAGGCGTCGGCGAGGCAGAACTCGAGCGCCGCCTTGGTGAGGACGTCGCCTTGCTCGGCGAGCGGCACCTGATCGATGGTGCTGGGCGGCACATGGTGCGGATCATAGTCGGCATCGAAGTCGCCGGCCGCCCACTGGCCGAGCATCGCCAGCTGGCAGTTGCTCAGCGCGCAGTTCTGGCGCGGCGTCGGCGCCGGGGGGATGTTCATGGCGTCGCCATAGAGCCACGGCCACGGCTTCGGCGACCAGGAATCGACCGCGAAGCGCCGAAACGAGTTCGACAGCACGCGGCGGAATTCCTGATAGGCGGGGCCGGGATCGGCGAGCTTGGCGATGCCATCGGGCGTCGAGAAGTCGAACGCGCCGCGCCAGCCGAAACCGGCGGCGAAGCCGGCATTGACCCATTGCAGGCCGGCCATGCGCTGGAAGATCGGCAGGATGTCGCGGGTAAAGGACGGACGCTTGGGTGCGGCGAGCGTGCCGGCGGTGATCGCGACGTCGCGCATCAGGTCCCACATCGTCCGCACCGACTTGCGCTGCGGCCCGAAGTTCGGCGGCGCGACGACGACCCAGGCGGGGATCACCTCGAGCGGCGTGCCGTTCAGCGTGACCTTGGCGGTGACCGGGCCGTCGGAAATGTCGTCGTGCCAGCCCTCGTTGTTGGCGAAGGTGATCGCCCAGGTGCCGTCGCAGGAATCGGATTCGCCGTGGCCGCCGAGAACCACGAGGCGCTGCTCGGCGTCGGTCGAGATCTCGCCGAGATAGACCTTCTTGCCCATGAAGGCGCCGCTGTCGAACGCCTTCGGCTTGGCGTTGCGGCCGGTGACCTCGCGCGCGCCCGGCGTGATCGCAAGGCGCGTGCGGTCGGCGACGGCGGCGTTGCGCAGCACCGTCGGCGGCGCCGACGCTGCTTCCGGAATGTCGAGCGCGAGCTGGAAGCCGTACCAGGCGGACTTGGTGTTGGCGAGCTCGACCGACCAGGCGATGGTGACGTCGTCATGCTTGCCGGTCAGCTCGCGCACGATCTCGCCCTTGGCATTGACGCCATAGACGCGGAAGCGCACGGCCTGCCGCTTGAGGCGGCCCTTCTTGTCGCGGTAGGCGCCGGGTGGCAGCGGTTCGGGGTCGGGCGTTTCCGGCCCGAAGAACCATTCGCCCTCGCTGTTGCCGACGCGGGCGATGCCGATCGAGGGATAGATCGCGGCCTTGACCACGCAGGTGTCGGGCGGCGTGTCCGGCGGCAGGTGCGGCGTGCGCGGCTGCGGCGGATCCTGCAGCGGCTGGCCGTTGGCCTCGTGACGGGTGTTGGCGCTCGCGGCATACACCGCCCTGCGCACCGCCGCGATCGAGGATTCCGGCACCGGCGCCTGTGCGGGCGGCACGCGGAAGATGTTGAAGGCGAGCGACTGGCCGTAGTCGGCCTGGCCGCGGTCCTGGATGTCCTGGCGCGGGATGATCAGCGTCGCGACGTGGACGAACGGGCTTTCGGATTCCGGCCACTCCACGGTGGCCTCGTCCAGCGGCATGGTCTTGGGGTTGGTCCGGCGCTGGACCATGAACTTGAAGCGGTACTCGCGCTGCAGCAGGCGGTTCGCCATGTCGGTGGCGAGATAATCCGGCGCGTCGTTGGCGACGTTCTCGGGCAGCGTCTCCGGATCGAGGCGATACTTGACCGCATGTTTCTCGCCGGCGCCGAACGGCAGGATGCCCCAGTACGTCGTGGTCAGCACGCTGCCCTCGACCTTGGCCATGTCGTCGAGGATGCGCTTGGTCTTGGGATGGTGGGCGAGGTAGGTCGGATAGTCGCCCTGCACCACGCCGGCATAGGTGAACTCGCACATCTCCTTCGCATTATCGACGAAGAACACGGGATAGTTCTGCATGATGAAGTCGGCGGTGTCGCCGGCGCCGCCATAGGCCTTCTCGCCGGGTACGCCGAACACCTTGAGGCCGATGCCGATCGTGGACTGCAGGTCGGGCGAGGTCGGCGAGGTGTCGCTGGAGAAGCGCATCCAGGCGACGAGGTTGTCATGGGCGAAAACGCCGACCTTGAGGTCGGCGGGAATGTTCTTGGCCATCACGAGGTGGCCGTGCGCGGCGCCGTGCAGCTTGCGGAACACCGGACGCTCGGCGGGCGTCTGCCCCAGCCGGATCCGTTTCTTCTGGGCGATATCGACGAACATCTCGATCAGGCGGTTGATCGGATCGTCGCCGCAATCGAAGCACGGCGGAATCGGCGGGTTCGTGACGCTCATCAGACCCTCCCCCTGCTAACGGAGCGCGGGAAAGGGAGCATGCTACCCATGGTTGAGTCAATACGATCGTTTCGCCTTTTGCGAAACGTTTCCGGCGGCGGCTGAAGATGTCCAGCCGGGCCGCGTCACGGCCAGATCGCGGCCGTCGCGATGGCTTCGGTCAGCTCGTAGCCGATGCGCTGGGCGCTCCAGTCGCTCTGGTGCAGGCGGGTCTCGTCGGACGGGTCGATGAGCCGATCGAACGAGTGACCCTCGATCTCGTGCCACTTCCGCATCATCTCGAAGCGGTGGAACACATTGACGCCCGGATGCGCCGCCGCGAGGCGGATGATCTCCAGCAGCATCCAGCGGGTCTTGTCGATCTTGTCCGGCGTCAGCAGGGCGGGCGCGTACTGCATGTCCATCAGGATGACGTCGGTTTCGGGCAATGACGCCTTGAGCCTGTTCAGGCCGTCGTCGACGGCTGCAGTGACGTTGCGCAGATCATGGCCGCACTGCCACACCGCATTGGTGCCGACCTGCCAGATGACGAGCGAGGGCTTCTCGGCGATCACGTCGGAGCCGATCCGCGCGAGCTCGGCCGGCGCTTCCTCGCCGCCGATGCCGCGGTTGAGCACGTCGATCATGCGACCGGAATATTTCGTCCGCAGCATCGCCTGCAGCCGGACGGGATAAGGCACGATGCCGCCTTCGCCGGCGGTCGACGACGAGCCCAGCGCCACGATCTTGATCGCCTCGTGAGCCTTCGTGTCGTCGCTCAAGCGCGCCGCGACATGCCGCAGCTTGTGGCGGAAGGCTTCGACGCGAACGGGGATGTAGCGATTCGGTTGCGGGTCGGCCATCGTGAGGTCCTTGTTCGACGTGCGCAGGTGACGTTACGGCCAGATCGCCTTCAGCAGCTCAGCGAGGTGGGCGCCGGCCTTGGCGAGCTGCCTGCGCTTGATCGCGTCCTGGGTGCGCAGATAGGCGGCGTGGTCGTCGAAGCCGACGGTCCAGCGCTGCGCAGCGCTCTGCGTGAAGCGGAGGCCGGCAAACGCCTGCTGCGCGACGATGATCGAATCCGACGCCCATGCAGCGGGCCAGTCGTCGGCAGTGCCAGGTGTCGCCGGCAGCGATCGCGCGTCCGCCAACAAGTCGCGCGTCGCGGCCTCGCCGAGATCGGTGGGGATGTCGTCCCATTCGCGATGCAGGTTGATGTTCTCGTCCTGGATGAAGTTGGCGCCGGCGGTTTCGGTGGCTGGGTCGACCGGCGGGGTCGCGTCCGGATCGACCCGGTTGCCGGCGGCGTCGAGGTAGAGCGAACCGACATGCAGCGGCTGATGCAGATCGCCGACGAAATGCGCCAGCATGAACAACGCTTCCTTCTTGTTCGCGATGACGAAGGGCGGCGGCGCGGGCCTGTCGCGGAGCACCGCGATCGCCGCCTGGATCGCTGCGACGATATCGTGGGAACTGGTGCCTTCGTAGGTCCGATCGAAGCGGTCGCGCTGAATCGCGACGTCGTCGAAATGATAGGTCTCGTGGCAGCCGCGCTGATGGACGCCGTCCGGCAGGTAGCGGCAGGTGAACCAGTTGCGCTTGACGAAGTCGATCATCTCGGCGCGCTGATCCGGCGCCTTGAACTTGGTGCACGGCACCTCGTATTCGAGATGCTCCGGATCGATGGTGTAGGCATAGTTGTCGTTGTCGTCGCGGCGCACGGCTTTCAGGCAGTCCATCCAGGGACCGGCGGTGCGCAGATCGGTGCCGAGAATCTCGCTGACCTTGTTCGCGGCGTTGCTGTCCTTCAGCAGGTGATCCGCGATCGATCCCACCACCTTATGGCCCTGATAGCCCCAGGCCGAGGCGGGGGTGTGTGCCGCAGCTGACGCGATGACGGAGATGACCACGACAACGATCAGGCGTCTCGCAAAGTGACCAGCCATGAATGCGCCCTCGTCAGCGTCCGCCGTCCGGACGAAAGTCCGGAGAGATGCGCTGTCCCGGACCAAGTGTAGCGGGCTTGTGTTGCAGCTCAATGGTGGGGCGGGGCAGAGATCGAAATCGAATTATTTGTCGATCAGCAAAATATTCTTGACCCGAAAACGGTGCGGACGTAATTATTTGTCAATCGACAAACAATGAGGTTGGTGATGGGGTTGGGATTGTTCGCGGGCGGCATGATGCGCGCCGTGTTCGGAAGCGCGCTGCTGGCTGTCATCGGAGGTGTCGCGTCGGCTAAGGACGCACCTGCCTCGGCTGCAGTGCCGCAGATCGTGGCGGTACGTGGTGCGGCGGAGCGCGTCGATCCGCGGCTCGTCGACGCCTATGCGGAGGTCGATGGCGTCAAGCTGCACTATGTCACTGGCGGCGATGGACCGGCGATCCTGCTCGTGCCCGGCTGGCTGCAGACCTGGTACGCCTGGCGCAACGTGATTCCGACGCTGCTGGACGCGGGCTTTCGTGTCGTGGCGGTTGATCCGCGCGGCATGGGCCCGTCGGACCGGCCGATCAGCGGTTACGATACTGGCAAGGTCGGGACCGAGCTCGATGCCCTGATGCGCCAGATCGGCCATCCGCGCTACACGGTGGTCGGCCACGATATCGGCATGTGGATCGGCTATGCGATGGCGGCCGATCATCCGCAATCGGTGGAACGACTGGCAATCATGGAGGCGATCATTCCCGGGCTGCTCAAGCAGCCGCCGGAAGTCTTCATGCCGCAGGCGCAGAGCGCGTTCTTCTGGCAGTTCATGTTCAATCAGCAGCCCGATCTGCCGGAGATGCTGATCCAGGGGCATGAGCGCGCCTATCTCGGCTACCTGTTCGACCGCTGGGCCTATCACCCCGAGCGCATCGCACTTGAGACCTACGCCGACATATATGCGGTGCCGGGCGCGCTGCGGGCGCAGATGGCCTACTATCGTGCCTTCCCCGACACCATCGCGCAAAATCTCGAGCGCGCCAAACGCAAGCTCGCCATGCCGGTGCTGGTGCTGGGCGGCGATCACGCAGTGAAGGAGTTTCCCGCGACAATGATGCGTCCCGTCGCCACCAACGTGAAGGGCGGCGTGCTGCCGAACTGCGGCCACTTCGCGCCGGAGGAATGCCCCGCCGCCGTGCTTGCCGAGCTGCTGCCGTTCCTGCGGGACGGAAAGTGATCGAGATGCGCTGTCACCTTACTTCATCGGTGACGGCGTATCCTTGTTGATTGCCGCGCCTGGCAGGGCATCACGGCATTGGTCCGTCGTGTGGTTGCGAGAGTGAGACGCAACAAGTCAGGCTACCGCATCGGCGAGCGTGCGCAGGGCAACATCGCCCAGGGCGTGGAGGCGCTTGCGCGGCACGCCGTCGCGCGCATGCACCGAGAAGCCGTGCAGCACGGCGGAAAAATAGTCGCCAAGGGCCAGGGCATCGGTACCGGCTTTCAGCTCGCCGTCGAGTACGGCCTGCTTCAGCCGGCCGATGATCGCTGCGGTTTGTCTGCGCCGAAGGTCGGCCAGCCAGTCGCGCATCCGGTCGTTCTCGGCGGCGCAGTTGGTGGCCGCCGTCACCACCATGCAGCCCCGCGGTCGTCCCGGCCGGGTGTAGATCTCCGCCGCCTCGTGGAGGATGCGCGCCATGGCCTGCCGCGCAGTCGGCTCCTCCTTCAGTGCCCGCGCGACGATGCCGCCTTCGTTCGCCTCATAGAGTGCAACCGCCTCGCGGAATAACTCCTCCTTGGAGCCGAACGCTGCGTAGATGCGCGCCGAGGCGAGGCCGAGCGCCGACACCAGATCGGCCATGGACGTGCCTTCGTAGCCGCGGGACCAGAAGGCGTCCCGCGCCCGCGCCAAGGCTTCGTCGCGATCGAACTCCCGCGGCCGCGCCACCTTAAATCTCCGTTCTTGATCGGGTAACAAATAATTATGGAGGCCCCGCGAAGCAAGCGGCCGGCCCGCACCTTCCTGCCGGCTCCGACGACCGCACTGCACCAACGCGCGAAATCAGTGATGCTTATGTTCTGGCGCCCAGAACAGCAAGTTCACGGCCCCTGATCAATTGCACCTGCAAGATCCC
Source organism: Pseudomonadota bacterium (assembly GCA_040756765.1). Taxonomy (GTDB): domain Bacteria; phylum Pseudomonadota; class Alphaproteobacteria; order Rhizobiales; family Xanthobacteraceae; genus Bradyrhizobium_A. The sequence continues at coordinate 366,846 of JBFLYG010000013.1, forward strand.
AGCGTCCTGTGATCGCAGTCCCTCGCGTTTCCCATCGCAATGGCTTTGTCTGTGGTGATACGGTAGAGGCTTCAGGTGAGGGCTAAAGCGCTTCACGCAACGGAGCGTGCTTCGCCTAGGCGACATTTCTTCAAAGTGAGGCAGAAAGACAACCATCATGTCAGGCAAAACTCGCATCTCGTCCGAAGAGGCGCTGGCGTATCACCTCGAACCGGTGCCGGGAAAATATGAGATCGTTGCCTCGACGCCGATGGCAACGCAGCGTGATCTGTCGCTCGCCTACAGCCCTGGTGTTGCGGTGCCGGTGCAGGCGATCGCCGAGCGGCCCGATGCGGCGTACGACTACACCGTGAAGGGCAACATGGTCGGCGTCATCACCAACGGCACGGCGATCCTGGGGCTCGGCAATCTCGGTGCGCTGGCCGCCAAACCGGTGATGGAAGGCAAGGCCGTCCTGTTCAAGCGCTTCGCGGGCGTCAACGCGGTCGATATCGAGCTCGACACCGAGGATGTCGACGATCTCGTCAAGGCTGTTCGCCTCATGGGGCCGACCTTCGGCGGCATCAACCTGGAGGATATCAAGGCGCCGGAATGCTTTGTCATCGAGCAGCGGCTCAAAGAGACGATGGACATTCCGGTGTTCCATGACGACCAGCACGGCACGGCGGTGATCACCGCGGCCGCCCTGATCAACGCCCTGGAGCTGACCGGCAAGAAGTTCGAGGACGTCAGGATCGTACTGAATGGCGCTGGCGCTGCGGGCCTCGCCTGCCTCGCGCTCCTGAAGGAGATGGGCGCGCGCCGCGACAACTGCATCCTCTGCGACACCAAGGGTGTTGTCTGGGAGGGGCGCACCGAAGGCATGAACCCCTGGAAGGCCGAGCATGCGATCACGACATCCGCGCGCACGCTGGCGGACGCCGTCGCCGGCGCCGACGTCTTCATCGGGGTGTCGGCCAAGGGCGCGTTGACGGGGCCGATGGTGGCCAGCATGGCAGCTGACCCGGTGATCTTCGCGCTGGCGAATCCGGATCCCGAGATCACCCCGGAAGAAGCGCGCGCCGTGCGCTCCGATGTCATCGTCGCCACCGGCCGGTCGGACTATCCGAACCAGGTCAACAACGTTCTCTGCTTTCCTTATCTCTTCCGCGGCGCGCTCGATATTCGGGCTCGCGCCATCAATGACGAGATGAAGATTGCCTGCGCGCAGGCGCTGGCGCAGCTCGCGCGCCTCGATGTGCCCGACGAGGTCGCGGTCGCCTATGGCCGCAAGCTGGCGTTCGGGCGTGACTACATCATTCCGACGCCCTTCGATCCCAGGCTGATCCACGTGGTGCCGCCGGCGGTGGTGAAGGCCGGGATCGCGACCGGGGTGGCGCGGCAGCCGATCGACGATATCGACGGCTACGTGGAGCGGCTCAAGGCGGGATTGCGCCCCGCGCGGGCCTGAAACGCGCGATGCGCTGATCATGGCGCCAGCCGCGAGCGTTTCGCGGCTGGTGCGCTTCGCACCCCGAGAGTCTTTTGATGAGCGAGCGCCTGGGCGTCAACCTCGCTCCGCTTCCGTGCGAGGCAGCGTTGCGCCGGCGCCCGAGAGAGGGGCGCGCGTTGTGGCCGGCCGCTGCGCCTGCTGGCTCAGCCACACGCTGCCGACGACGACGGCCATGCCGATCAGCTGGGTCGCGGTGAGGGACTGGTCGAGCACGATCCAGCCGAGTACCACCGCGGTCACCGGGCTGAGGAAGCCGAGCGAGGCGACGACCGACGGCTCCAGCCGTGCGACGCCGCGAAACCACAGGATGTAGGTCAGCGCCGCGCCGACCAGGCCGAGATAGACGAAGCCGATGATGTTGGCTGTCGTCAGTGTCGTGAGCGGTGTTTCCAGCAGCAGCGCCACCGGCACCAGCAGTATGCCGCCGGCGGTGAGCTGCCAGGCGGTGAAGGTCAGCGGCGACACCGGCGGCTGCCAGCGGCGGCTCAGCACAGTGCCGAGCGCCATCGAGACCGCGCCGGCGAGGCCCGCGGCGATGCCGACGGGATCGAGCGCAGCGCGCGGCGTCAGCAGCAGCAGCGCGACGCCGGCCATGCCGCTGAGCGCGGCGAGCACGGCAGCGGCGCGGATCGGCGTTCCCAGCAGCGGCCGCGCCAACGCCACGACCACCAGCGGCTGGATCGCGCCGACGGTGGCGGCGACGCCGCCGGGCAGGCGGTAGGCGGCGACGAACAGCATCGCCCAGAAGAACGAGAAATTCAGCGCCCCAAGAATCAGCGACCGGCCCCACCACACGCCATGCGGCAACTGCCGCACCATCAGCAGCAGCAACACTCCCGCCGGCAGCGCGCGCAGCATCGCCACCGTCATCGGATGGCCGGCGGGCAGCAGCTGGGTGGTGACGAGATAGGTGCTGCCCCAGATCGCGGGCGCGATCGCGGTGAGCAGCAGGTCGGTATGGCGGGAGGTCATCGGCGTCCAGTCTTTTGAAAATGGTTTTGCCCGACGCTCTTGTGGCGCCGTGGACAGGCGCACCGGCCGGCAGGGCAGGCGCATTGCCCCCAGATCTAGGACGTTATGGGGCGCGCGAGAATGACCGTCAGCGCATAGAGACTGTTCGCCGGGAGTGATGGATCGGCTTGGCGGCTGTCCAGTGATCCGCCCCTCCGAGGCAAACTGGTAAACATAGCCAGCACTTTTAAGCCTTTTGCTGAAGCGACGTGACTATCGTCTTTCTCCGTCATGCCCGGGCTCGTCCCGGGCATCCACGTCTTTGCAGCGCTTCAACGAGGAAGACGTGGATGGCCGGGACAAGCCCGGCCATGACGAGTTCAACGATGAAGGTCTTGGGATGGAAGGACGCGCCGGCCCGTAACCCTCAGTCCGCCGCCGCCGCTTCCTGCGCCGCCATGTTGCGCTCGATCAGCGTGGAGGTGCGGCGGTAGTGGGCGGCGAGCAGCGCGGTGGCCTCATCCGCGCGGCGGGCCAGCGCGGCGTCCATGATCTGGCGGTGTTCCAGCGGCACGTCGCGGGCCTCGTCGGCGAAGGCGCGGCCGGTCAGCATCGGCAGGCGGTAGCGCTGGGTCTCGGCATAGAGCTGCTCGGCGAGATCGAGCAGCCGGCGCGACCGGCATTTGGCGATCAGCGCGCGATGGAAATCCTGGTGGCGGACCTCCAGCGCCGAGAGGTCGTCGTCGCCGGGCTCCCCGGCGATCGCCTTGACGCGCCGCGCCTGCAGGTCGAGCGCATGGAAGGCGGCGACAATGCCGGCCTCCCAGTCGTCGTCGCCATGTTCGATGGAGCGGCGCAGCGCCTCGCACTCGACCAGGATCCGCGTCTCGGTGGCGTCCCACATTTCTTCAGCCGAGAATGGCGCGACTGAGAATCCGCGCAGCGCCGCGGCGACCACCAGCCGCTCCGCCTGCAGTCGGTTGAGCGCCTCGCGCAGCGGCGAAAAGCTGAAGCCGTAGCGCTGCTTGAGCAGTTCCAGCCGCAGCGGCTGTCCCGGCGCGAACACCCCCGCGACGATGTCGCGGTGCAGCCGCCGGTAGGCGGTCTCCGCCAGCGTCGCCGGCTCGTCCCCCGCGCGCGGCGGCGTTTCGCCGGCCATCGGCTGCGCCACGTTTCGCCTTCCGCTCACCTGATCGGTCCTCCCGCCTGCTGCCCGTCTACACGGATTCGAAGTCTAACGCAAAAACCACTTTCTTTCGAAAATCTATTCTGTCATATAAACCGCTACGGAGGACGACACCATGGCCAATCCGACCAGAGAAAATCACCGCGAGGACGTTGCCGGCCGCGCCAATGTCGAGGACACGCCGGAGCTGCTCGCCTACTACGACGAGCTCGAGCGCATGGACGCCGGCGCGCTGTGGACGGTCGCCAACAAGATCGAGCCGTGGCAGCCGAAGTCGTCGTCGGTGCCGGTGCTGTGGCGCTATCAGGACCTGCGCGACTATGTGCTGCGCTCGGTGGCGCTGGTGACGCCGGAAAAGGCCGGTCGCCGCGTCGTCTATCTCAACAATCCCGGCCGCCGTGACGTCGCCGCCTGCGTCGGCTGGCTCTACTCCGGCCTGCAGGTGATGCACCCGGGCGAGGTCGCCTCGGCCCATGCGCATTCCGCCTCGGCGCTGCGCTTCATCATGGAAGGCAAGGGGGCCTACACCATCGTCGACGGCCACAAGATGACGCTCGGCGCCAACGACTTCGTGCTGACGCCGAACGGCACCTGGCACGAGCACGGCGTCGCCGCCGACGGCACGCCCTGCATCTGGCAGGACGGCCTCGACATTCCCCTGGTCAACGCGCTCGAAGCCAACTTCTACGTCGTCCACCCCGACCTGCAGCAGAAGGTCGGCTATCCCGTCGACGACATGTCCCATTCGTGGGGCGCGCCGGGCCTGCGCCCGGCCAACGCCGAGTGGGCCAAGGGCTATTCGCCGCTGCTGAAGTACGAGTGGGGCCCGACCTACGAGGCGCTGCTGCGCTACGCCAAGGCCACCGACGGCTCGCCGTTCGACGGCGTGCTGATGAACTACGTCAATCCCGTCACCGGCGGCCCGGTGATGCAGACCATCGGCGCGTCGATGCAACTGCTGCGTCCCGGCGAGAAGACCCGTGCCCACCGCCACACCGGCAGCTTCGTCTACCAGGTCGCCAAGGGCGAGGGCTATTCGGTCATCGACGGCAAGCGCTTCGACTGGAAGGCGCGCGACATCTTCTGCGTGCCGTCGTGGGCCTGGCACGAGCACGCCAACGCGTCCGCCAGCGAAGACGCCTGCCTCTTCACCTTCAACGATCTGCCCGTCATGCGGTCGCTCGGCCTCTATCGCGAGGAAGCGTTCGGCGACAACGACGGTCATCAACCCATTTTCGCCTGAGGATCTCCAAGCAATGCGTCTCGTCACCTACCGTGCCACCGTCGAATCCGAAGCGCGCCTTGGCGTCATCGTCGGCGACCTCGTCGTCGACGTCGAAGCCGTCTCGGCGAAGGCGGGCCTGCTGCTGCCGTCATCGATGCTGACCTTCATCGATCTCGGCCCGTCCGGGCTCGAGACGCTGGAAGAGATTCTGGAGAGCCACGACGGCCGCTTCCCCGCCGGCACTGCGCTGCCGCTGGTCAATGTCAAACTGCTGGCGCCGATCCCGCGGCCGCGCAAAAACATCTTCGGCATCGGTCTGAACTATGTCGAGCATGTCGCCGAATCCGCGCGCACGCTCGACACCTCCAAGGACCTGCCGAAGCAGCCGGTGATCTTCTCCAAGCCGCCGACCGCGGTGATCGGCCCCAACGAGGCCATCGAGCACAACAAGAAGATCACCCAGCAGCTCGACTGGGAGGTGGAGCTCGCGGTGATCATGGGCCGCACGGCGCGCCGCGTCTCCGAGGCCGAGGCGCTGAATTACGTGTTCGGCTACAGCGTCATGATCGACGTCAGCGCCCGCGACAACCGCCGCGCCGGCCAGTGGATCTACTCCAAGGGCCAGGACACCTACGCGCCGTTCGGTCCCTGCATCGTCACTGCGGACGAAATTCCGGATCCGCACACCCTCGACCTCTGGCTCACCGTCAACGGCGAGACCAAGCAGAAGTCGAACACCCGCCACATGCTGTTCAAGGTGCCGCTGCTGATCTCCGACATCAGCGCCGCAATGACGCTGGAGCCCGGCGACATCATCGCCACCGGCACGCCGGACGGCGTCGGCGCCGGCCGCACGCCGCAGGAATGGCTGTGGCCCGGCGACGTGGTCGAGGCCGGCGTCGACGGCATCGGCCGCATCCGCCACCCGGTCGTGGCGGTCTGATCTCCTCATCACAACAACACCGGCGGTGCATGACGCCGCCGCTCCATCAATCCTGGGAAGGGAATCATCATGGGTGCACGACTGTCGAACCGCCGCCATGTGGTGGCGGGCTTGCTCGCGGCCGGCTCGCTCGCGGCTTCCGCCGCGTGGAGCGCGGCGCCGGCCGGTGAAGTGTCGATCGGCTTCATCACCACGCTGTCGACCCCCGCCGGCTACATCGGCGAGGATATCCGCGACGGCTTCAAGCTGGCGATGGACGACGGCAAGCTCGGCGGTGTGCCGGTCAAGCTGACGATCGAGGACGATGCGCTGAAACCCGCCAACGCCAAGCAGGCGGCCGACGGCATGATCCAGTCCGGCGTCAAGCTGTTCACCGGCATCAACTTCTCCAACGTGCTGGCGGCGGTGGTGCCGGGCGTGCTGGAATCCGGCGGCACCTATGTCAGCGTCAACGCCGGCCCCTCGACCTTCGCCGGTGAGAAGTGCAATCCCGGCTACTTCGTCGCGTCCTACCAGAACGATGCCTTCCACGAGGCCGCGGGCCTCGCCGCCAACGAGCTCGGCTACAAGAAGATGGTGCTGCTGGCACCGAACTATCAGGCCGGCCGCGACGCCCTCGAAGGCTTCAAGCGCACCTACAAGGGCGAGATCGCCGGCGAGATCTACACCAAGCTCGACCAGACCGACTTCTCGGTCGAGCTCGCGCGCGTGCGCTCCATGGCCCCGGACGCGATCTATCAGTTCCACCCCGGCGGCGCCGGCATCAACTTCGCCAAGCAGTACGCCAATGCGGGTCTGTCCAAGACCGTGCCGATGCTGATCCCGAGCTTCTCCATGGACGCCCGCATGGTCGCGGCGACCGGTGATGCGGCGGATGGCATCTATGCCTCGGCGATCTGGACCACGGAAACCAACAATGCGGATTCGAAGGCGTTCGTCGCCGCCTTCAAGAAGGCCTATTCCCGCACCCCCACCATGTACGCCCAGCAGGCCTACGACACTGCGCATCTCATCGGCAGCGCGCTCAAGGCGGTCGGCGGCGATCTCGGCAAGCGCGACGACTTCCGCAAGGCGCTGCGCGCCGCGCAGTTCACCTCGATCCGCGGCAAGTTCGCGTTCGGGCCGAACCAGCACCCGGTGCAGGATTATTACCTGACCAAGTACGAGAACAACGGCTCGGGCGAGCTGGTGCAGACCATCGTGCGCAAGGTCTCCAGCGACTACGGCGACGCCTACGCGTCGAAGTGCAAGATGGACTGAAAAGGGCCTCGCGACGCGCCGCGGTGATCGCCGCGGCGCGCTCGCGCGTCCGGACGCCGCCATGCTCCTTCTCGTCGAACAGCTTCTCAACGGCCTGCAATATGGCGCCATGCTCTTCATGCTGGCGTCGGGCCTCACCCTGATCTTCGGGATCATGGGCGTCATCAATCTCACCCACGGCGCCTTCTACATGGTCGGCGCCTACTGCGCGGCCTATGCGGTGCTCGCCACCGGCTCGTTCGCCGCCGGCGTTGCTGCGGCGCTGATCGGCGCCGGCGCTTATGCCGTGCTGGTCGAGGTCGCGGTGGTGCAGTGGCTGTACAAGCGCGACCATCTCTACCAGGTGCTGGCGACGCTGGGCCTGATCCTGTTCACCAACGAGGCGGTCAGCATGCTGTTCGGCCGCAAGCCGCCGCTGATGGACATTCCGAAGCTGCTGCGCGGTTCGGTCGGCCTGCTGCCGGGCCTCGACTATCCCGTCATCCGTCTCGCTTTCATCGCCGTCGGCGCGCTGGTGGCGCTGGGGCTGTGGCTGCTGGTCAACCACACCCGGCTCGGCATGCTGATCCGCGCCGGCGCCGACGACCGCGAGATGGTCGACGCGCTCGGCATCGACATCCGCCGGCTCTATACACTTGTATTCGGCCTCGGCGGCCTGCTGTGCGGCCTCGCCGGCGTCATGGCGGCGCCGCTGCTCGCGGTCGAGATCGGCATGGGCGAGCGCGTGCTCATCACCACCTTCGTCGTCATCGTCATCGGCGGCGTCGGCTCGATCCGCGGCGCGCTGGTCGGTGCGCTGCTGGTCGGCATGGTCGACAGCCTCGGCCGCGCCTACCTGCCGCAGGCGCTGCAATCGGTGTTGCCGGCGTCCGTCGCCGACACGCTCAGCGCCGGCCTCGTCTCGGCCAGCATCTATGTGCTGATGGCGCTGGTGCTGCTGGTGCGCCCGCTCGGCCTCCTTCCGGCGCGGAGCTGACATCATGATGCCCAGCACCCTGCGCCGCACCGCGGCCCTCGTCGGTCTCGCTGTCTTCCTGGTGCTGCCGTTCGCCGCGGAAGCGGCCGGGATCGCCAAGGCGATGGACCTCGCCACCCGCATTCTCATTTACGCCATCGCCGCGGTCAGCCTCGACCTGATCCTCGGCTATGGCGCCATGGTCAGCTTCGGCCATGCCATGTTCTTCGCGCTCGGCGGCTACACCGTCGCCATCGTCGCCCACCACACCGCGGCGGGCGACAGCCTGTTCGGCTGGTCGGGAACCAATGCGGCGCTGATCGTGTGGCCGCTGGCGCTCGTCGCCTGCGCGCTGCTCGCGGCGCTGGTCGGCGCGCTGGCACTGAAGACCCGCGGCGTGCAGTTCATCATGATCACGCTGGCGTTCGCCCAGATGGTCTTCTTCGTGCTGGTGTCGCTGCAGGCTTATGGCGGCGACGACGGCCTCCTGATCGACCGCCGCAACGAGCTGCCGTTGATCGATCTCGCGCGTCCCCGCACCTTCTACTACCTCTGTCTCGCGCTGCTGGCGCTGTGGACGCTGGCGTGCGCCACCATCGTCAACTCGCGCTTCGGTCTCGTGCTGCAGGCGCTGCGCCAGAGCGAGCGCCGCACCATCAATCTCGGCATCCGCCCGCTGCCGTTCCGCCTCGCTGCGTTCGTGATCTCGGCGGTCGGCGCCGGCCTCGCCGGCGTGCTGTGGGCGAACTACGCCCGCTTCGTCACCCCGGACATGGCGGCGTGGACCAAATCCGGCGAGTTCATGTCGATCGTCATTCTCGGCGGCCTCGGCACGCTGCTCGGTCCCATCGTCGGCACCGCGGTCTACATCGCGCTGGAGCAGCTGCTCACCAGCTGGACCGAGCACTGGATGATCGTGATGGGCCCGGTGCTCACCCTGATCGCGCTGTTCGGCCGCAAGGGCCTGACCGGCCGCCTGTTCGGAGCGCGCCATGACTGAGCACAGCATGACGGAGCCCGTGCTCGCCATCGACGGCCTGCGCAAGGCGTTCGGCGCCGTCGTCGCCACCGACAACGTGTCGCTGACCGTGCGCCCGGGTGAACTGCACGCGCTGATCGGGCCGAACGGCGCCGGCAAGTCGACGCTGATCACCCAGATCTGCGGCGAGCTTGTGCCCAACGCCGGCCGCATCGTGTTCACGGGACGCGACATCACCGCGCTGCCGGCCTATGCGCGGGCGCGGCTCGGCCTTGGCCGCTCGTTCCAGCTCACCCAGCTCTGTCCGGAATTCTCGGCGCGCGACAACGTCATGCTGTCGATCGAGGCCAAGGGCGGCGGCTCCTTCAACATGTTCGCCAACCCACGGCGCAATGCGAGGCTGCGCGCGGCCGCGCAGGACTGGCTCGACCGCGTCGGCCTTTCCGGCAAGGAAGACCGGCCGGTGATGACGCTCGGACATGGCGAGCAGCGCCAGCTCGAGATCGCGGTGGCGCTGGCGCGCGATCCGCAGTTGCTGCTGCTCGACGAGCCGATGGCCGGCATGGGTCCGGAGGAATCCGCGGCGCTGACGCGGCTGCTTGCCGAGCTCAAGGGCCGCTACGCCATTCTCCTCGTCGAGCACGACATGGACGCGGTGTTCACGCTGGCCGACCGCGTCAGCGTGCTGGTCTATGGCCGCGTCATCTTCACCGGCACGGTGGCGGAGGTGCGCGCCCATCCGGAGGTGCGGGCGGCCTATCTCGGCGGAGACGCGCCATGCTGACGATCGACAATCTCGAGGCCGGCTATGGCGCGAGCCGCGTGCTGTTCGGCTTGTCGCTGGAGGCCCCGGCGGGCCAGGTGGTGTCGCTGATCGGCCGCAACGGCATGGGCAAGAGCACCACCGTGCGCACCATCATGGGCATGCTGCGGCCGCGCGCCGGCCACATCCGCTTCGACGGCCGCGATCTCGCGGGACTCGCGCCCAACGCCATCGCCCGGCTCGGCCTTGGCCTCGTGCCGGAGGGGCGACGGGTGTTCGCTTCGCTCAGCGTCGAGGAAAACCTCGTCGCCACGGCGCGGCCGGGCCGTGACGGGGCCTGGACGCTGCCGCGGGTGCTGAAGTTGTTTCCGCGGCTCGACGAGCGGCGGCGGCAACTCGCCAAGACCCTGTCCGGCGGCGAGCAGCAGATGCTGGCGATCGGCCGCGCGCTCCTCATCAACCCGCGCCTGCTGATCCTCGATGAAGCGACCGAAGGCCTCGCGCCGCTGATCCGCGCCGAGATCTGGCGCTGCCTGCAGCAGCTCAAGGCCGAGGGCCAGACGATCTTGCTGATCGACAAGAACCTCGCCGAGATGGCCTCGCTGGTCGATCGTCATCACGTCGTGGAAAAGGGCCGCGTGGTCTGGGCCGGCTCGCCCGCGGAGCTGCAGGGCGATCCGCAGATCGCGCATCGCTATCTGGGCCTCTAAGGGGGCTACCTGTGGCGAAGCATCGCTATCGTCATCCCGAAAGTCCGACTGAAATCGCAATCGCTGGCCTAAGTTTTTGTCGTCGCCGGGTTCATCCCGGCGACCTCGATCAGGAGGGCACTGCGTCCCTAAGCGGGGTGGCCGGGAGACCTTAGTCCTAGCGATCCGTCGAAGACGGATCGCGCTGCCCGGCCACGACGGAAAAACGCGCCGTCCGCGATTCCGCCAACCGTCACTGTGTGTGAGGCCTCAATGCTGTTCGACATGTCAACGCTCGCACCGGACCTGCGCTACAAGGTCCTCACCGCCACCGTGACGCCGCGGCCGATCGCCTGGGTCAGCTCGGTGTCGGAGCAGGGCGTCGTCAACGCCGCGCCGTTTTCGTTCTTCAACGTCATGGGCCACGAGCCGCCGACGGTGACGCTCGGCCTGCTGCGGCAGGCCGGCGGCGAATTCAAGGACACCGCGGCCAACATCCTTGCCACCGGCGAGTTCGTCATCAACCTGGTGTCGGAAGCCAATGCCGCGGCGATGAACGTCACCTGCATGGATGCGCCGCCCGAGGTCGACGAGCTCGCCTGCGCCAACCTGACGGCGTTGCCGTCGCTGCGCGTCAAGCCGCCGCGCATCGCGCAGTCGCCGGTGTCGTTCGAATGCCGTTCGGTCGCCTCCCTGGTGATGGGGCCGAAGCAGACGCTGGTGATCGGCGAGGTGCTTGCCGCCCATGTCGACGACGCCGTCGTGCTCGACGCCGAGCGCTGTCATTTCGATACGCCAAAGCTCAAGCTGATCGCGCGCATGCACGGCAGCGGCTGGTACGCCCGCTCCAGCGACCTGTTCGAGCTGCGCCGCCCGACCTGGGCGGAATGGCAGGCGGAGCACAAGGGGTGAGGCGGGCAATCTGACAACGGTGGTATGAGCGCAGGGCGTTCCGACTTCCTCGGCGTCATCACCGGGCCGGCGCGTAGCGCCGTGACCCGGTGATCCAGCTTTCAAGACGCGTCATATGCGGTGACTAAGCTGGATGGCCGGGTCAAGCCCGGCCATGACGCATCATGTGTGGTGGGCTCGTTCCGTCTCGCTGCAGTCGCTTGGCGATGATCCGTCACCCTTGAGGTGGCCATGCGCAGCATGGCCCTCGAAGGGCGACGGCCCGAACCGTAACTGCTGGGGCCGTTCATCCCTCGAGGCGCGCAAGAGCGCGCACCTCAGGATGACGGGAAAAATTCAATCGAATTGATCTAGTTTTCCGCCGGGGCCCGCACCTCGGTGTCGGTCGGGCCGAGCAGCCGGCCGTCCTGCGCGCGGAGCTCGAGCTTGCGCACCGGCAGGCCGCTCTTGCGGTCGACCAGCAGCACATGGGGTTCGGCGGGGTCGAAGAAGAAGGTCTCGCCCCACTGCCGCAGCGCCGTCAGCAGCGGAAACAGGCCGCGGCCTTTCTCGGTCAGCACGTATTCCTGGTAGGCGCTGCCGTCGGACGCCGGCCGCGTCTCGAGGATGCCGTGCTGCACCAGGTTGCGCAGCCGTGCCGCCAGCACGTTCTTGGCGAGGCCGAGGCTCTCCTGGAATTCACCGAACCGGCTGAGGCCGTCGAACACGTCGCGGATGATCAAGAGCGACCACCAGTCGCCGATGGCATCGAGCGGCCGGGCGACGGGGCATGTCCGGGTGCTGTGGCTGGTTCGCTTGGCCATGGCTGGCCCTGTCTCCTCGCGCGGCGGCCGGCCACCCCTCAAGGCTCGGTCGGGCCATGGCCGCAGGCGCAATCTACTGTCCCATGGTTGCTATGTAAAACTTCTCGCTGGCAGTCCATTTGGTCCTAGATAAAAACCACTGCGACACCGGTCCCGGCCCGCGGACCGAGCCGTAAGGCAGAATCAGCTTCTTGCTCAGCTATTACCGAAACATGACGGATCAATGCCCTTGCCGCATGGCTCCTGCACGCCGATAGGTGGTTGCAGATAAAAACCTCTTTCGGTATCCGCGATGTGGTTTCGCCAGAAAACCACATGAGAGGCCTGCAATGGACCTGGACGGCAATGGAACGCTCGACCGTGCGGTCGAGATGGAAGGGGGCGCCGGGTTCGCCCAGTTGGCGGAGACGTCCGCGCCGTCGGTCTCCGCGCCGGTCGCGCTGCTGCTGGCGGTCGCCGCGGGCCTTGCGGTCGCCAACGCCTACTACGCCCAACCGCTGCTCGACGTGATGGCGGACGCGTTTGATCTGCGCCATGCCGTCGCCGGGTCGATCATCACGCTGACCCAGGTCGGCTACGCCGTGGGTCTCCTGCTGGTGGTGCCGCTCGGCGACCTCATCGACCGCCGCCGCCTGATCATCGGCCAGTTGTCGGTGCTCGCGGCCGCGCTGCTGGTCGTGGCGCTCGCCGGCCGCGCCGCCGTGCTGTTCGCGGGCCTTGCGGTGGTGGGCATGCTGGCCGTGGTGACGCAGCTGCTGGTCGCCCATGCCGCGTCGCTCGCCCGTGCCACCGAACGCGGCCGCATTGTCGGCATCGTCACCAGCGGCATCATCACCGGCATTCTCCTGGCGCGCACCGTCTCGGGCACGCTGTCCGATCTCTATGGCTGGCGGTCCGTGTATGTCGCGTCGGCCGTCGCGATCCTCATCATCGTCGCGTTGCTGGCGGTCGCGCTGCCGGCGCAGACGCGGCCCAGCGTCCGTGTCTCCTATGGGCGCCTGATTGCCTCGGTGTTCACGCTGTTCGCACAGGAGAAGGTGCTGCGCCTGCGCGGTGCACTGGCGCTTTTGATCTTCGCCGCGGTGACGACGCTGTGGACGCCGATGGTGCTGCCACTCAGCGCGCCGCCGCTATCGCTGTCGCACACGCAAGTCGGGCTGTTCGGCCTTGCGGGCGCGCTCGGTGCGCTGGGCGCGGCCGCCGCCGGCCGCCTCGCTGATCGCGGGTTTGCCGAGCGCACCACGGGGATCGCGCTCGCCCTGATGCTGCTGTCGTGGCTGCCGGTGGCGATGCTGCACGTTTCGCTGTGGCCGCTGGTGATCGGCGTGGTCGTGATTGATTTCGGCCTGCAGGCGGTCCATGTCTCGAACCAGAGCCTGATCTACCAGTTCCGCCCCGACGCGCAGAGCCGGCTCGCGGCCGCCTACATGCTTTGTTACTGCGTCGGCAGCGGCGGCGGCTCGATCGCCTCGACACTGGTCTACGACCGCTTCGGCTGGACCGGCGTATGCCTGCTCGGCGCCGTCTTCGGCGCGCTGGCGCTGATCGTCTGGGCGCTCGCCCGCCCGCGCGTGGCATCGGCGTGCTGAGCAGGGGAGAGGCATCATGTCGATCTCTTCCTGCCTGCCGCAGGGGGCGCGCACACCGTCCGGCCGGCGCATCTGGCTCGCCGTGGTCGTGCTGGGCATCGCCACCTTCGCCATTGTCATCACCGAGTTTGCGCCCATCGGGCTGTTGTCGCAGATCGCCGACAACCTCGGCGTCAGCCGTGCCGCCGTCGGGCTCACGGTGACGCTCTATGCCTGGATCGGTGCGGCCAGCGCGCTGGTGTGCGCGGTGCTGCTCGGCCGGCTGCCGATCCGGCCGCTGTTGATCGTGCTGATGCTGGTGCTCGCCGCGTCCAATGCGTTGGCGATGCTGTCCCCCTCGTTCGCGGCGCTGCTCGCGGCGCGCGCCTTGGGCGCGGTCGCCCACGGCTTTTTCTGGGCCATGGTCGCGGCGGTCGCTGGGCGGATCGCGCCGCCGCATCGCCTTGGTCTTGCGACCTCGATCGTGTTCGGCGGCATCACGGTGGCCACCGTGCTCGGCGTGCCGCTCGCCAATCTGATCGGTCAGGCGCAGGGCTGGCCGGCCGCTTTCGGCGCCATCGCGGTGCTGTGCCTCGTCACCGCGCTGCTGCTATCAACGGTTCTTCCCACCGTGCGGGCCGATGCCGCGGTCGGCGGCGCGGCGCTCGCCGCGGTGCTCAGCAACGCCGCGCTACGCCGGGTCTATGCGGTGGCCGCCTTCACGGTGATCGCCCATTTCGGCGCCTTCACCTTTGTCGAGGCGTTCCTGAAGGATGCGCCGGCCGTCGCCGCGCCGATGATCGCGGTGCTGCTGTTCAGTTTCGGCGCGGCGGGCATTCTCGGCAATGTCCTCACCGGCGCGCTGGTTGATCGCTTCATGATCCCGACGATCGTGATCGGCCTCGCCGCGATGGGGCTTGCGTTGATCGGGCTCGGCTGGGGCGGCGCGCAGCTCGGTCTCACCGCACTGTTCGTCTTGCTGATCGTCTGGGGCGTCGCCTTCGCGGTACTGATGGTCGGGCTGCAGGCCGCGGTGCTGCGCACCGCCGGCGCGGCGGCGATGCCGGCCTCCGCGATCTACACCGCGGTGTTCAACACCGCGAGCGGCGTCGGCGCGGTGCTCGGCGCCTGGGTGCTCAGCGCCTCTAGCCTCGCCGGCCTGATGCTGTCTGCCGGCGGCGTCGCCATCCTCGCCTTGCTCGCGCTGGTGCCAAGCCGACGGCCGGGCGCCTGATTCCACTGCCGCCAATCTTCCTCGACTACATCGATCTCTTCATCTCTTACCCAAGGAGCCCACCATGCTGCTGCTCGGAAGCTACTACTCGCCCTTCGCCCGCCGCGTCGGCGCCGCGCTGATCGCGCGCGACATCCCCTTCACCCATGACGGCGTCAACGTGTTCGCCAATCCGGCGCCGGTGGCCGCGGTCAACCCGCTGGTCAAGATTCCGGTGCTGCAGCTCGACAGCGGCGAAGCCCTGATCGACAGTATGGCGATCATCGATCATCTCAATGAAGTGCTCGGCCCCGAGCGCGCGCTGGTGCCGCCGTCGGGCGCGGAGCGGCGCACCGTGCTGCGTCTCGCGGCGATCGCCGGCACCGTGTGCGAGCAGATCATTGCCTGGGAAGGCGAGTTGCGGCGGCCGGCCGCGCAGGCCGACGCGATCGCGCGCCACCGCCGCGCCATCACCAATGGTTTTGCGGCGCTCGATGCCGCCAGCGGCCCCGACGGCCTGATTGGTCGTGAGCCGCTCGATCTCGCCACCATCAGCGCCTACGTGGCGTTCGACTACCACGCCGGCAGCGCGCTGCCGGAGCGCGACGGCGCGCGCCTCGCGCCGCGTCTTGCTGCGGTGGCGGCGCGCCTTGCCGATCATCCGGCGTTCGCACGCACGCAGTTTCGGAGCTAGTCGCCATGACCGCGCGGATCTGTCTTGTCACCGGGGTCGGCGGCGCCAGCGGCGCGGCGATCGCCCGCCGCTTCGCTCGCGACGGCTATCGCGTGGCCATGCTCGCCCGCAGTCACGATCGCCTGCAGGCTCTGGAGCAGGAGATCGCTGGCAGCGTCGCCTACACCTGCGATGTCGGCGACCTCGACGCGCTCGCCGCGACGATCGACCAGGTGCGCGCCGATCTCGGCGCGCCGGCGGTGCTGGTGCACAACGCGGTGTCCGAGACCTTCGCCACCTTCATGGAGGCGGATCCGGCGGCGCTGGAGCGCAATTTCCGCGTCAACACCACGGCGCTGCTGCATCTGGCGCGTGCGCTCGCGCCGGACATGGTCGCCGCCGGCGGCGGCGCCATCATCGTCACCGGCAACACCGCGGCCCATCGCGGCGTGCCGAACTACGCGCTGTTCGCGCCGACCAAGGCGGCGCAGCGCATCCTCGCCCAGGCGCTCGCCCGCGATCTCGGCCCCAAGCGCGTCCATGTCGGCTATGTCACGATTGACGCCGCGATTGATGCGTCCTGGCTCGGCGAGGGCGGCCGCACCCGGCCGGCCTGGGTCGAGCCGCCCGCCGGCTGGCCGTGGCCGCGCGAGGATTACTTCGCCAAGCCCGAGGCGATCGCCGACGAGGTCTTCCACATCACCCACCAGGACCCGTCGGTCTGGTCGTTCGACCACATCATCCGGCCGTTTGCGGAGAAGTGGTGAATTGAAGCGCGGGAGTGCGGCCGTCTGTTCTATCCGGCGGCTCTTCCAAGTTCTGTGTCGTCGCCGGGCTTGTCCCGGCGACCCCGATAAGGCGGGCACTGCGTCCCTAAGCGGGGTGGCCGGGAGACCTTAGTCCTAGCGATCCGTCGAAGACGGATCGCGCTGCCCGGCCACGACGAGCAAAACAACGTGCTGACGGCGTCGTCAGGTCAGTCGCTCGCGGTCGCCCGCCCTGCGGCCGAACGTCCATGGCGCTGCGAAAAGATTCCGCACCCGCAACATTGCTGCAATTTCCGCGGACCAGAGTGCCCGCGCCGCCTGCCCCTGTCGGGGATGATCGGGGCGGCAGGCCCGGCCGGCGGAGCGGCCCGTCCCGGGCCGTTTCATTGTGCCGCGCGCTGTCGGACCCTGAAGGATGCGGATCCTGGTCGTCGAGGATGAGCCGGAGATCGCGGCGCTGCTGCGCACCGCGCTCGAGCGGCAGGACGCCGTCGTCGATCATGTGCTGCTGCTGGCGGACGCCGAGGAGGCGGCAAGGCAGGGCGTGCACGATGCGGTGATCCTCGATCGCCGCCTGCCGGACGGCGACGGCCTCTCGCTGGTGCCGCGCCTGCGTGCCCGCGGCGTCACCACGCCGGTGATCGTGCTGACCGCGCGGCGCGACCTCGCCGACCGCGTTGAGGGACTCGACTGCGGCGCCGACGACTATCTCACCAAGCCGTTTGCGCTGGAGGAGCTACTGGCGCGGCTGCGCACCGTGCTGCGCCGGCCCGCCGGCCTCAAGGACGAGGAGATCACCGTCGGCACGCTGACCTTCAACATGCACCATCGCAGCGCCAGCGTGCAGGGCATGCCCGTCGGCCTGTCGCGCCGCGAGCTGCTGGTGCTGGAGACGCTGGTGCGCCGCGCCGGGCGCACGGTGGCGCGCACCGCGCTGGAGGAAGCCGTCTACGGCTTCGGCGAGGACATCCAGCCGAACGCGCTCGATCCCCATGTCTCGCGCCTGCGCCGCAAGCTCTCGGAGACCGGCGCCGATGTCGAGATCCGCAGCGTGCGCGGCATCGGCTATCTGCTGCGGACGCTGCCATGACGAGCAAGCCCGACAAGCCGCCGGGGTCGCTGCACTGGCGGCTGGTGCGCAACATCATCGCCATGCAGGTGGTCGGCCTCGTGCTGCTGCTCGGCCTGATCGTGTTCGTCCTGAGCTTCAACGAGCTGCAGGATGATGCCGCGGTGGTCGACGCCGCGCGTGGCGCGGTGATCCGTGACGCCGCCGGCGCGCTGGCATTCCGCGACACCCCTGATCTCGCGGCGCTGCGCGCGGTGCATCCGAAGTTGTGGCTGGTGGTGCGCGATGCGGAGGGAATCATGGCCTCGTCCGGTGAGGTGCCGCCGCGCTTTCGCGGCGATTTCGGCACGGTGCTCGCCACCGCCGACCGCGCCAATCTCAGCTGGGGCCTCGGCGACAAGAGCCCGACCGCCAGTCTGAAGCGGCTGAAGACCGAGGCGGGTCTCGTGCAGATCCTCGGCGGCACCGGCGATCCGGTGTCGCGCGCCGAGACCGTCAGCCTGAATATCGATGCGCGGCTCGAGGTCGCGGAGAATGCCACGGGCTGGCGTACCTGGCTGCAGATCGTCGCCGCCATCGCGGTGCTGTTCGTCGTCACCGGCATCGTGCCGATCGTGCTGGTGATGGGCGCGGCCACCATGGTCGCGACCCCGATCGTGGTGCGCCGCGCGCTCGGCGGCCTGCGCGAGACCGCGGAGCATGCCAGCCTGATCGACATCGACCGGCTTGCGGTGCGCCTGCCGACGGGGCAGGTGCCGAAGGAGGTGGTGCCGCTGGTGCAGGCGGTCAACCGCGCGCTGGCGCGGCTCGACGAGGGCTACGACCGGCGCAGCCGCTTCATGGCCGATGCCGCGCATGAGCTGCGCACGCCGATCACCATCCTGCAGACGCGGCTCGAGCTGTTGCCGCCGAGCCCCGAGCGCACCCGCCTGATCGAGGACGTCACGCGCCTGGCGCTGCTCGCCGAGCAACTGCTTGACCTGCAGCGCCTCGACCACATCGATGCCTTCTCGCCGCTCGACCTCGTCGCGCTAGCCCGCCATGTCGTCGAGGACATGGCGCCGATCGCCATCGCCGCCGGCTATGACCTCGCCTTCGAGCCCGAGGAGAAGCGCGTGCCGGTGCTCGGCGACCAGACGTCGCTGGAGCAGGCGCTGACAAATCTCGTGCAGAACGCCATCGAGCACGGCGGCCGCAAGGGCGTCATCACCGTCGCGGTCGACGGCTCCGGCGCGGTCGAGGTGCGCGACGAGGGCCCGGGCGTGCCGCAGGACGAGCGCGCGCGGGTGTTTGAGCCGTTCTACCGCCTGCATCCGCGCTCCACCGGCGCCGGGCTCGGCCTCAACCTGGTGCGCGAGATCGCGCGCCGCCATCTCGGCCGCGTCAGCGTCAGCGATACGGCAATGGGCGGCGCCTGCTTTCGCATCGAGCTCAATCGCCAGGCGGAGGCCGCGCCGGCCGCCGTAGCGTTCGCCCCTGAACCAAGGATCCTCAAGTGACATTGCTGTCGTCGACGCTCCGCCGCCGTGGCCTCGCGGCGCTCGCGCTCGCCCCCTGCTTGCTGGTCGCCGCCTGCGCCTCCGATATCATGAAGGGCTATGTCGGCCAGCCGATCGAGGCGGCGATCGCCGACTACGGCCCGCCGATCAACAGCTTCGACCTCGGCGACGGCCGCCGCGCCTTCCAGTGGCGCCAGGTGCACAACGACGTCGTGCCCGGCCGCTCCCGTGTCGACATCCGCGAGACGCGCTACGGCGAGCGCCGCACCGAAACCATCACGCCGGGCTATGTCGAAAGCCGCGAATGCTTCTATACGCTCTACGCCACGCCGCGCGACGGCCGCTGGTTCGTCACAGATTTCCGCAAGCCGAGTTTGATGTGCGAGTGATGCAGGATGCGTAGCCCGCGTGAGCGCAGCGGCACGCGGGGTCTTCGCTTCGGATAGGCTTATCCGCGATATCGCTGCGCTCATCGCGGCTACGAGGTGACGCCCGCCCCACCCACCGCGTCATTGCCGGGCTTGACCCGGCAATCCAGCTTTCTCACCGCGTAACGTGTGTTTTGAAGCTGGATCACCGGGTCCCGGCGCTGCGCGCCGGCCCGGTGATGACGCTGAGAATGTGGAGCGCATCGTGCCCCATGCGACAGCGCAGTTACCCAGCTGAGCCCGCTGATCGAGTGATGAGCGTAGAACGCTCACCGCTCCGCCCGCAATACCTCTCCCAGCGTCCGCGCCGCACGCCGCAGTGCCTCGACGCTGAATCCGGAGAAGCCCAGCACCAGCCCCTGCCGCGCCGGCGCGTCGAGATACATCGGCGACAGCGCGCGAACGGCAAGGCCCGCGGCCTCCGCCGTGGTGACGATCTCGGTGTCGCGCCGCGGATGGTCGAGCGCCGCGACGAGATGCAGGCCCTGCTCCGGCACGGTGACGGCGAGATGCGCGCGCGCATGTGTCTGCAGCTGCGCCACCAGCGTGTCGCGCGCCGCCTGCACCGTTCGGCGGGCGCGGCGCAGGTGGGCGGCGAAATGGCCTTCGCTGATCAGCGCCGCCAGCGCATTCTCCATCACCGTCGGCGGATGGCGGTCGGAACGGGCGCGCAGCTCCAGCACGGCGCCGAGCAGCGGCTCGGGCACTACGGCGTAGCCGACGCGCAAGCCCGGAAACAGCACCTTGGAGAAGGTGCCGAGATAGGCGACGCGGCCGCCGCCGTCCATGCCCTGCAGCGCGGTGAGCGGTGGTCCGGCGTAGCGGAATTCGCTGTCGTAATCGTCTTCGATAATCCAGGCGTCATGGCGCTGTGCCCAGTCGATCAGCGCGAGACGGCGCGCCATGGTCATGGTGACGCCGAGCGGAAACTGGTGCGACGGCGTCACATAGACGAGCCGCGCCGGTCGCGATGCGTCGCCGCGCGCGACGTCGAAGCCCGACGCGTCGACCGGCAGGCCCGCGAGCTTCGCGCCGGCGCCGAGCAGCGCCGCCCGCGCCATCGGGTAACCCGGGTCCTCGATCCAGGCGGCATCGCCGGGCTTCAAGGCGGCGCGGATGACGAGGTCGAGCCCCTGCTGGGTGCCGGCGGTGATCAGGATCTGATCGGCATGGCAGCGCACGCCACGCGCCGTCATCAGGTAGGCGGCGATCGCCTCGCGCAGGGCTGGGCTGCCGCGCGGATCGCCATAGTGGAAATGGGCGGGCCCCGGCCGCATCAGGTCGCGCGACAGCAGGCGGCGGAAGATCCGCAGCGTGCGCGGATCAGACACCGCGACGCCGAGGGCGCAGGCTTTGGGCTGCAGCACGGAGGCAGGTGCACGCGACGATAATGTGCGGGACTTTTTCGGTAGGCTGGCGGCGGAGGGGGCTTTCGCCTGCGACAGGTCCGGCACGCGCGCTGCGACGAACGTACCGGCGCCGGTGCGCGCCTCGACAAAACCTTCCGCGCCCAGCATCTCGAACGCGGCGACCGCCGCGGCGCGCGACAGGCGCAGCCGCTGCGCCAGGTCGCGCGTCGTCGGCAGTTTCGCGCCGGCCGGCACCCGGCCGGCCTCGATCAGCTGGCGGATGGCGCGGTACAGCGCCCGCGCGCGCGGGCCCTCGCCCGGCAGCACGGGCATCAGCGTCGACCAGTCCGGCGGATTGGTCGCTCTTTTTGTTCCAGAATTGGTTCTTTTTTGAACCATTGGCATGGCGCACAGTGGCCCGGTCCGCCTGACGATGCAAGCCGAACCAAGGACAGAAGCCGTGAGCGACAGCCCGCCGACCGTCTCCGCGCCGTTCCCCACCACCGAGCGCAACCGCATGAAGCGCTATCACGAGCGCGGCAGCTACGATCGCGACGCGGTGTTCGCCGTGCTCGACGCCGGCCTGTTGTGCCACGTCGCTTACGTGATCGACGGCCAGCCCTATTGCACGCCCACCATCCACTGGCGCGAGGACGATGTGCTGTACTGGCACGGCTCCTCCGCAAGCCGGATGCTGCGCCACCTGCGCGGCGGCACGCCGGCGTGCCTGACGGTGTCGCATCTCGACGGCCTCGTGCTGGCGCGCTCCGGCTTCAATCACTCCGTCAACTACCGCTCGGCGATGTGCTTCGGCACCGCGCGCATCGTCGACGACGCAGCCGCCAAGGCGCGCGCGCTTAATGGCATCGTCGACCGCTTCTACCCCGGCCGCGCCGCGACGCTGCGGCCGACCACCGAGCAGGAGATCAAGGCCACCACCGTGATCGCCATGCGCATCGAGGACGCCGCCGCCAAGTCCCGCGCCAAGGGCGTCGCCGACGACGAGGAGGATTACGATTTTCCGGTGTGGGCGGGGGTCATCCCCGTCCGCGCCGTGGTCGGCGCGGACGAGCCGTGTCCGCGGCTCATGCCCGGCGTGACGCGGCCGGAGGGACTGGCCGCGTATCGCGAGGGGGCGCGGCTGGATGAAGTGTTCAGCGCGGCAATGCGGGCGCATGAGCAGACAAGCGCTCGATAAAGTTGACGGTCAGGAAGAATAGCCAGCGATTTCGCCTCGAAATCGCTGGCGATGACTTTCAATTCAGTTCGGCGTCGATCGCGGCACGACCTCAGGCTTCGTGCCTGACCTGGCCGTTCATGACGGTCATCACCACCTTGGTCTTATGGATGTCGTGCGCTGCGACTTCGAACAGGTTCTTGTCGAGCACGACGAGGTCCGCCAGCTTTCCGACTTCGATCGAACCGATCTCCCGGTCCATTCCGAGCTGGTAGGCGGGCCCCATTGTGCTGGCGCGCAGGGCCTCGTCCAGGGTGACCCGTTCTTCAACCGGTGGCAGCGCCGCCTGATCCGGCTTGTTCAGCTCTTTGCGCGTCGTCGCGATCTCGATCGCTTCCAGCGGCCGATAGGTGCTGTAGTAGCCGGCCGCGGGCCAATCCGTGCCAAACGACAGGTTGGCGCCATGGCGGAGAATGGAGTTCATGCTCAACAGTGACGCCGCGCGTTCCGGCCCGAGGCGCTGCGGCGTGACCTTTGTCATGGTCTGGTCCGGCACCGGCCACTGGGCCGAGAATTGCGCCGTTACGCCGAGCTTGCCGAAGCGCGGAACATCCTCGCGAGAGACCGTCATCAGATGCGCCAATGTGTGTCGACGGTCGCGCGGCGGGTTTGTCTTGATGGTGGCCTCGATGGCGTCGAGGCATATGCGCGTCGCCCGATCGCCGTAGGAATGCACGTGGATGTCGAGGCCGTCCCGATCGGCCCGGCGCACGATATCCCTGAACAGCTCGGGGGGCACCAGGGTATCGCCGCTTGTGCTGGGATCGTCGCTGTAAGGCGCGAGCAGCGCCGCGGTCCTCTGCGGATCTCCCCCGTCGATGTTGAGCTTGAGGACGGACGCCCGAACCAGCTCGGAATGGAAGCGCCGCCGCAAGGCCTTGATCCGCGGGACGGGATCAATGGCAGGATCGTTGTGGTAGGTCGAGCCGACGACCCGGAAGGGTAGCTTGCCCTTCCGTTCCAGGCCCATGTAGACCTCGAAGCCGACGCGTTCGGGCACGATGATCATGCCCGCATCAAACACCGCGGTGATTCCCGCAGCGGAAGCCTTCGGCAACCACTCCTCGAGCGATTGGGTGATGTCGTCTGGCGTGAAGGGCGAGATCGCGTTGACGACGTGAAACATCGCGGGCGGCTCGACGAGATAGCCCGTGGGCTCCCCAGTCGCGGGGTCGCGCTGAAAATAGCTGAAGCCGGGGAGCGGATCCTTGATCGTCCGCGTCACCTTGGCCATCGCCAGCGCCTTCGAATTGACCCAGGCCGCATGGCCGTCGATCGCGACGAGAATGACCGGGGTATCCGGCCAGAGTTGATCCAGATCCTGCTTGTGCGGGCCGCTCGCCGGAAAGGCGCCGTAGCGCCAGCCGAAACCGCGCACGACGTCAACCTTTCCGATCTTGGCGCGATAGGCCTTCAGGGCCTCAATTGTCTCCTCACGCGTGTCGAACTGAAGGTCGACGCCCCTGGCGAGGACGGCGCCGACAAGCGGATGGATGTGACCTTCCACAAACCCCGGCAGCAACATCCGTCCTGCCAGATCAACAACGCGCGTGCCGGGCCCTATGAAGGCTTGAACGCCGGCGTCGTCGCCCACGTAGACGATACGCTTTCGCCGAACGGCCACTGCCCGGGCCCAGGTGCGGCCGCCGTTGATGGTGTAGACCGCGCCGTTGTGGAAGACGATGTTGGCCTTCATGCCGGCAGGTCGCGCATCGGCAGGCGTTGGCAGCAAAGCCGGCGCGATGCCGGCGGCGGCAAATGCCGTGCTGGCTTGCAACACCCGGCGCCGCGACGGATTGCCGTCCGCTGATCGCTTCTCGCCCTGGTCGAACAGGTCTCGGAATTTCATCCAGTGGCAGGCGATGCACATGGCTTGAGCCCCCATCGATGCCTCGAGCAGCCGGGCGCAATGCTTGCTGATTCGATGTGTCTTAGAAAGCTATATGTCGATCGACGTCTTGCGCCCTCAGCCGGCCGATGCGGCATTGTGCGATCGTGCTGTGACGCAACCGCCCGGCGGGCGGTATCGTCAATGGGCGAGCTTCAGCGTGATCACGCCCATCACGATCAGGCTGACGCCGAAGATCCGGCCGAGGGCGGCGACATCGCCATAGAACAGGATGCCGAACACGAAGGTGCCCGCCGCGCCGATGCCGGTCCAGACGGCGTAGGACGTGCCCATCGGAATGTCCCTTTGGGCGAGCCACAGCAGGAAGCCGCTCAACGCCATGAAGGCCACGGCCAGCACGATCCCGGTGAGGCGCTGTCCTTCGGTCTGAGCCATCTTCAGGCCGACCGGCCAGCCGATCTCCAGCAGGCCGGCAGAGACCAGGTAAATCCAGGACATCACCCCTCCTCGCTGCGCGTGCGATTTCCCCGACGCTTGATAGCTCCGAACTCCTGCGATTGGGTAAAGGAAGCGGTCGGTTACCACGGTCGTGCTGGCGCGCGCCGTGCTGTTCGCCTCACCCTGCGTCATTCAAGCCGGGTACAGGCCTCTGGTTGCTCCTGCCAGCGGGTGCGCGATCGTCTCAAAACCTCGACGCCAATCGCTTTTGAAGCGTTTGAAATTCCTATCGCCGCTTGCCCGCCGGCCGGATCGCTTCCCCCAGCGCGACAATGCAGGCACAGATCGCCACCAACACCAGTGAGGCGGCGGAGGCGGCGGGGAGGTCGGTGCCGGTTTCGGAGATCTTGCTGTAGAGCACGAGCGGCAGGATGTTGACCTGGGTGCCGACGAGGGCGAGGGCGGTGCCGTAGGCGCCGACGGCGACGGCCGAGGTCAGGCAGAACGCGGCGACGAGGCTCGGCAGGATCTGCGGCAGCATCACCTCGACCACGGCGCGGAACGCGCCGGCGCCGAGCGAGCGCGCGGCGGCGAGCTGGCTGCGGTCGAAATTGCTGATGGCCGGCAGCACGATCAGCACCACGCGCGGCACGAGATAGTAGGAGTAGGCGAGCCCCAGCCCAAGCGGCGAGAAGATGAAGGCGCCGGTTACCGCGGGATCGAAGCCGAGTTCAGCGAGCAGCAGCGTGACGAAGCCGGCGCGTCCCAGCAGCAGAATGAAGCCGTAGGCGACGATCAGGCCTGAGAATGTCAGCGGCAGCGAGATCGCGATGAGGGACGCGGTGCGCAAGCCCGGCGCGAGGCGCGACAGCGTCAGCGCGACGCAGAAGCCGATCGTCAGCGAGAACAGCGGCGCTGCGATGCCGAGCAGCAGCGTGCCGCGCAACCCGTTCCAGAACACGGGATCGGCGGCGAGGCGGCCGAACGCGGCGCCGCCGTCGGAGAACGCGCCGATCAGCACCGCGATCACGGGCGCGAGGAAGAACAGGCCGAGCACCATCACGCCGGGGGCGGCGAAGGCGGCAAGGGCAGCTTTCGGGGCGCGGGTGCTCACGTGGGTTCTCACTCAGCTGTTGTGATCCGTCATCCTGAGGTGCGAGCGGAGCGAGCCTCGAAGGATGGACGGCCGGTGCGTCTCGATGTCGGGCCGTCGCCCTTCGAGGGTCCCGCTGCGCGGGACCACCTCAGGGTGACGGATCAGCGTATGTATCTGGAATGAAGCTGGATCACCGGGTCTCGGCGCTGCGCGCCGGCCCGGTGATGACGCATCATGAGGACCTCACTGCCCCAGCACGGCCTTGGCCCAGCCGGTGTCGATCTCGCTTTTCTTCGCCACCGCCTTCGCGATGTCGATCGGGCGGATCTGCGGGGCGGCGGGCATCTTGTCGGCGACGGAGGCCGGCAGCGCGACGCCGGGCACCGCCGGGCGGACGAAGCCCTCGGCGAAGATCTTCTGGCCTTCGTCGGTCATGATGAAGTTGAGCCACAGCTTGCCGGCATTGGGGTTCGGGCCACCCTTGACCAGCGAGATGGCGTAGGGCGCCGCGGCCGAGGCTTCCTTCGGGATGACAACAGAGATGTTGTCGCCCATGCCGTCGACATGCTTGGCCTTGAGGCCGTCGTTCTCGTAGCCGATCCAGATCGGGATCTCGCCTTTCAGGAACTGAGCGTAGGGCGTGGTCCCCATCGTGCGCAGCACGTTGCCGGCCTTCGACAGCTTGCCGAGATAGTCGATGCCCGGCGCGATGTTGTCCATGCTGCCACCATTGCCGAACGCGCTCGCGAACGCGATCACCTGGCCCTGGCCGGTGGAGCGCGGGTCGAGATAGACGATCGCGTTCTTGTAGTCGGGCTTCAACAGGTCGGTCCAGCTCTGCGGCACGTCCTTGACCAGCTTGGTGTTGACCAGGAACGCGACATTGAGGGTGTGGATGGTGAACCACTGGCCCTCGGGATGGCGCAGCGCCTCCGGCAGCTTGTCGAAGTTGACCGGCTTGAAGTCGGCGACGACGCCGGCCTTGGCGGCGTCGAGCGCGGAGGCGGCGAAGTAGTAGGCGGTGTCGGCCTGCGGGCGGTTGCGCGACTTGTCGAGGGTCACCACCGTCGCCGCCGATCCCAGGTCGTTGTAGACCATCTCGACGCCGGGATAGCGCTTCTGGAATGCCTTGAACTCGGCCGCCCAGTTCGCCCAGGTCGGGCCGGTGTCGAACGACACCACGAGGCCTTCCTTCTTGGCGGCGTCATAGAGCGCCTGCTCGCCGGGATAGAGCTCGCCGCCGTCGAGCGCGAGCGCCGCGCGCGAGGTGACGAGGGGGGCGGCGAGCGTCGCGGCGGCGGTCGAGAGCAGGAAGGCGCGTCGGTTGAGAGATCCGGTCATGACCATGTCCTTGCAGGGTTAGGCGGGGTTGTTGGAGCCGGCCGGCAGCAGCCGGACAGCGTCGGGCGGAATCGCGACCGATGTCACCGGTTCGCGCAGGTGGGTTTCGAGCTTGACGATGCCGCCGCCGACATCGAGGTCGATGCGGCGCACCGGGCCGAGATAGCGGTCGGCGACCACCGTGCCGCTGAACCGGCCGACGTCCCGGGTCGCGGGGCCGCTCAGCGGCATGATGCGCTCGGGGCGGACGAACACCGTGACGAGGTCACCCTTGCCGCGGGCGCCGGTGTCGCAGGCCAGCGGCCCGAGCGCGGTCTCGACGAGGCCGGCGCCGCTGACCTTGCCGGACCACAGGTTGGACTGGCCGACAAAGGCGGCGACCTCGGCATTGACCGGGGTCTCGTAGAGCTCGCGCGGCGGGCCGACCTGGATGAGGCGGCCGTCGCGCATCACAGCCACCTTGTCGGCGATCGACAGCGCCTCTTCCTGGTCGTGGGTGACGAGCAGCGTGGCGATGCCCGCCGCGCGCTGCACCCGCAAAATCTCGTCGCGCATCTCCATACGAAGCCCGGCGTCGAGCGCCGACAGCGGCTCGTCGAGCAGAAGGCCGCGCGGCTCGAACACCAGCGCGCGGGCCAGCGCCACGCGCTGCTGCTGGCCGCCGGACAGGGCGGCGGGAAAATCGTCGACGCGCGTGCCCATGCCGACCCGCTGCAGCATGGCGCTGGCGCGCTCGCGCCGCTCGCTCCGCGACAGGCCCCGCACTTTCAGCGGATAGGCGACGTTCTCCCACAGCCGCATGTGCGGAAACAGCGCGTAGTTCTGGAACACGACGCCGAGCCGACGCGCCTCCGGCAGCGCGGTGCTGACATCCTCGCCGTCGATCAGCACGCGGCCGGCATTCGGCTGCACGAAACCGGCGAGCAGCTTGAGCACGGTGGACTTGCCGGAGCCGGACGCGCCGATGATGGCGAGCAGCTCGCCGCGGCCGATCTCCAAGGAGATGTCGAACACGCCGGTCGACGTGCCGGGATAGCTGTAGCTGACATTGTCGTAGCGCAGGCTCATGCGGTGGCCTTTCCCTTGCCGGCGCCCGCGAACTGGGCGGTCAGGCTGGACGCGAGCGAGGCGATGGTCGCGAGCAGCAGCAGCACGATGGTGGCGGCGCAGGCAAAGCCGGTGGCGCCATAGAACGCCTGCAGCAGCACCACCGGGTAGGTGCGCGACAGGAAGCCCGAAACGAGATTGGAGAGCTGGAATTCGCCGATCGACAGCGCCGCCACCGTCAGCGTCGAGGACAACAGGCTGGTGCCGAGCAGCGGCAGCGTGACGTCGCGAAAGCGCATCAGGAACGAGGCGCCGAGCGTCGCGGCGGCATGCTCGTAGTCGTCGAGGCCGAGCTGGTCCATGTCGGCGATCAGCGCGGTGACGGTGTAGGGCAGCGTCAGCACGAGGTGGCCGGCGGCGAGCAGCCAGAAGCTGCCGAGCCAGGGCAGCGCGTCCGACGAGAACACCAGGATGAAGCCGAACGCCAGCACCAGCTCCGGCACTGCGACGGGAAGAAATGTGACGAGGCGCGCGGCGATGCGCACGCCGCCGCGGGCGCCGGCCTGGATGGCGTAGGCGAGCGGCAGCCCGATCACGATGTTCAGCGCGCAAGTGATAGCGACGACCTGCAGGCTGGTGGTGAAGGCGCGGCGGAAGCTCGGGTCCGTGGCGACCTCGACGAACCAGCGCGAGGTGAAGCCGCTCGGCAGCAGCGTGTTGCTCCAGCTTTCGCCGAACGATCCCAGCCCCAGCAGCGCGACGGGCGCCGCCAGGAAGACCAGGTAGAGGATCGTGATCAGCCGCACCCGGTGCTCCCTCCGTCGCCGCTGCGGCGCCCGACAGCGCTTAGCGGTCTTTCATGATAGATCAATGACGCGTGGAAGAAATATTACATATCAGCCCAGTGCCAGCACCCGTGCGGCGATTTGCTCCAGGGCCTCGCCCACGGACGCGAGCCGCGGCACGCCCTCGACCTGCGGCGCGTCGGCGAGCGCCAGCACCAGGCGCTTGAACTGCAGGCCCAGCGCCATTTCCGACAGCGTGCCGACGCCGCCGCCGATCGCAACCAGCACGAGGCAGGCGCGGGCGATGATGGCGTTGCGCGCCGGGCCGATGCCGGTGGCGATGGGGATGGCGACATAGGGGTTGGCGGCGTCCCATTCCTCGTCGGGCAGCAGGCCGACCGGCAGGCCGCCGCCGGCGGCGTGGCCGCGACAGGCCGCCTCCATCACGCCGTTCTTGCCGCCGCACAGCATCTGCAGGCCGTGGCGCGCCAGCGCCTCGCCGAGCGCTTCGGCGAGCTGGCACTGGGCGTCGGTCGCCTCGCGCGGCCCGATGACGCCGATCGGCACCCGGCGCAGCCGCCCCGTCGTCGCAAAGCGCTGCAGGGCCTCGATCGGTGAGACCGCTTCGCCGGCTTCCGCAGGAGGTGGTACGTCGGTCCAGCGCAGGGCCGCCGGGTCGAACGTGCGGTTGGCGTTCGACAGGCATGCGGCCCGGGGGTGCCATCGCAAGACGGTTGGCAGGGCGGTTGTCATGTTTCTTTCGTCTCTCTGTGCGCTGGTCGGAGCGATGCCGCCGGCTTGATGTCGGCGGAGTGGATGGATATGTAAATTATCTTACATCGCAGGGAAAGCGGCATGGCGAGCGCGAACGGGCCGACCGACGGGATCACGCCCCGGCAGCACGAGATCGTGCGCATCGTCGGCGAGAAGGGCTTCGCCACCATCGAGGCGCTGGCGCAGCATTTTTCCGTGTCGGCGCAGTCGATCCGCCGTGACATCATCCAGCTCGACCGCGGCCGCCTGCTGCAGCGTTTTCATGGCGGCGCCGGCGTGCGCGATTCCACCGTGCGCCTCGGCTATGCCGAGAAGCACGGCCGCTCCATGGAAGGCAAGGCGCGCATCGGCATCGCCGCTGCCGCGCTGGTGCCGGACGGCGCCTCGGTGTTCCTCGATGTCGGCACCACGGTGGAGGCGGTGGCGCGGCGGCTGCGCCAGCGCACGGGCCTGCGCGTGTTCACCACCAGTCTCGCGGTTGCCATGCTGCTGGCCGGCAACGAGGGCATCGATCTGCAGGTGTTCGGCGGCGCCTGCCGCGGGCCCGACGGCTCGCTGGTCGGCGCGGCGACGGTTGCGGCGATCAGCGAGATTCATTTCGATTGCGCCTTCCTCGGCTTCTCCGGCTTCGACGACGACGGCGGCCTGATGGATTTCGACCTCGACAAGATTGCGGTCAAGCGCGCGGCACTGCGCCGCGCCGACCAGGCGATCGCCGTCGGCGACGCCACCAAGTTCGGCCGCCGCGCCGTTGCGCGTGTCGGTGGCGCTGACGACTTCGCGCACCTCGTCACCGACGCCGCTCCGCCCGCGGCACTGGCGGCGAAGTTCAGGAAAGCCGGGCTCGGGGTGGTGGTGGCCTAGTGTGCTGAACGCGAAGTCCCTGTGATTATGCGGCAAGCTCGTTCAGGGACTTCGCGTTCATAAAGCACACTAGAATCATAAAGTTGCTAGTGTCCTGATCGAATTCGAAGTTCGCTCAGAAGGTGCTGCAAATGATGCGAACTTCGAATTCGGGACACTAGCATCGCTTGCAGGTGGCGTGACGCAACGCTCAACGGACGTGAGCGTCCCTGAAGCGGGCCGGCCAAATCCGCTGATTAAGTCTGTTTACTCGGACGTTCCATGGGCGCCGTCGCGCATCGCGCCGGGCGAATGTCCGATGATGCGCTTGAAGGCGCGGCTGAACGCGGCCTGGGAGCCATAACCGAGACGATGGGCGACGACGTCGATCGACATCCGGTCGCGCCCGATCCATTGCGACGCCAGCCGCATGCGCAGCTCGGTGAGATAGCGCACCGGTGTCATGCCCGTGACGTCGAGAAACCGTTCGGCGAACACCGAGCGCGAGCTGCCCATCTCTGCCGCTAGATCGGCGACCGTCCAGTTCCGGCCGGGATCGCGATGCAGCGCCGCGATGACGCGGCCGAGGCGCGGATCGCGCAGCGCCGCGACCCACCCGCTGGAGTCGCCGCAGCCGCATTCCACCCACGCCCTGACGATGAAGGCCGACACGACATCGGCAAGCCGCGCCAGGATGCCGGCAAAGCCGGCGCGCGCGCCCCGCGTCTCGCGCTCCATCGCTTCCAGCATCGGCAGGATCTCGGGATAGCGCTCCAGCAGCGTGCCGACCAGCATGACATCGGGCATCAGGGCGACGAGCGGATGCATGCTGCCGAGGTCGAACGCCATGCAGCCGCTGAAAATCAGCCCGCCGCCGGTATCGCCGGCGCAGTCACAGGCCTGGATATCGCTGACGCTCGGACACAGCGGGGCAGCCGCGAACGCGGTGACGCAACGACTGGGCATGTCGGGCTCGGAGACGAGGTCGTGCGCCCCGCCGCGCGGCAACAGCACCGCATCGCCCGTGGTCATCGGGCGGACCACCTGATCGGCGCTGCGCAGGAACACCGGACCGCGGGCGACGAAGTGGAATTGCGCCCGTCCCTCTTCGACGCCGAACCGGATCCCGAACGGCGGCGTGATCTGGATGCGGTGATAGCGCAGCCCGACCAGGCGCATCCCCATGAGCAGCTCGCTCACGAGGTCCGCCGGGGTCGGCATACCTTCTGACCCACTACGATTATCGGACGCATGATCAAGCATGTCGGACGTTATGGCATGGATCGTCCGGATGCGCCATCCTATTTGCTGCACCGCAAGACTTGTTGCGAATGGAGAGTTGGATGAGCGAAGTGATGCAGCCGGTTCAGCTGAGCCGGACGGAGGACAAGCCCGCCTGGGGCGCGGTGGTGTCGATGGCGCTCGGCGTGTTCGCCTTGGTGACGGCGGAGTTCCTCCCGGCCAGCCTGCTGACGCCGATGGCGGCCGACCTGCGCATCAGTGAAGGCGTCGCGGGCCAGGCGGTGACCGTCACCGCCGTGGTGGCGCTGGTGACCAGCCTCTTGATCTCGGCCGCGACGCGGCGCATCGACCGGCGGCATGTGCTGCTGGCGTTTTCGGTGCTGCTGATCCTCTCCAACCTGCTGGTCGCGTTCGCGCCGGGATTGACGTTCCTGCTGCTCGGCCGCGTGCTGCTCGGGATCGCCCTCGGTGGCTTCTGGACGATGTCGGCGGCGGTGTGCATGCGGCTGGTGCCGGAGCCGCTGGTGCCGCGGGCGTTGTCGATGATCTTCAGCGGCGTCTCCGCGGCGACGATTCTGGCCGCCCCGGTCGGCAGCTATCTCGGCGAGATCATCGGCTGGCGCAATGTGTTCCTGCTGACGCTGGTACTCGGCGTGGTGACGCTGGTCGTCCAGCTCGTGACACTTCCCAGCATGGCGCCGAGCGGCCTGACGCGCCTGCGCACGCTGGCGGACGTGCTGCTGCGGCCGGGGATCGGGGTCGGCATGCTCGCGGCGATGCTGGTGTTCACCGGGCACTTCGCCTTCTTCACCTATATCCGCCCGTTCCTGGAGACGGCGACCGGCTCCGGCATCGGCGCGGTCTCGGCCATCCTGCTCGGGTTCGGCATCGCCAACTTCCTGGGCACGCTGCTCGCCGGTCCGCTGCTGGAGCGCAGCCTGCGCCTGACGCTGATCGCGATGCCGCTGCTGATGGGGCTGCTCGGTGTCAGCCTCGTCGCCCTGGTCAATCCGGCGGTGAATGCGGTGATGGTGGCGCTGTGGGGAATGGCGTTCGGCGCGGTCCCGGTGGCGTGGTCGACCTGGCTGACGCGCACCGTCCCCGACCAGGCAGAAAGCGCCGGCGGCCTGCTGGTCGCGGCCGTGCAATTGGCGATCGCGGTCGGCGCGGCCGCGGGCGGCATGCTCTACGACGTCAGCGGCGCCAGCGGCGTGTTCAGCGCCAGCAGTCTCGTCCTGCTTCTGGCCGGGGTGATCATCGTCCTCGGTGTTCGCTCCGGGACGGCCGCTGCGACGGTGTAGTGCGAATGCGGGCGCATCTCTGTCATCCTGAGGTGCGAGCGAACGCGAGCCTCGAAGGATGAACGCCCGAAGCGCTTCGGCCGTCGCCCTTCGAGGGTCCCGCTCCGCGGGACCACCTCAGGGTGACGGATCACAAGCGTTCGACTTGTTCTAGAAGCTCGCACTCCCACGGTGTCATTGCCGGGCTTGACCCGGCAATCCAGCTGTGTCGAAGCAAAACGAAAGTTCTCGAAAGCTGGATCCATAGCAACTCGGCTGTGCCGAGTTGCGTTCTTGAATGGCCCAAGTCGGAAACATCCGACTTGGGCTGTCTCGCCGCGGAGCCTGTCATCTGGCCGCGCTTTGCGCGGACCCGTTGGCGGCGGTCCGGTGATGACGCTGAGCTTGGGGACGTGCACTACGTCCTGAAATCGTGCGCTGCTGGCTCTGCGGACAGCTACCCCAGATAAGCCTTGAGACCCCGCGTCATCAGCGCCCAGCCGGTACGACCGGCTTGTGCAAGCTGCGGCGGCATCTCGCCGTCGACATACTCGTTCACGATGAACCGGCAGCGCGACGGTGTGTCCGTTGTCGGCGCAATCAGGTACTCGACCTCGCAGCTCGGCACGTCCATTCCAGGCGGGATCTTTCTTTCCCAGGTCACGCGCAGCCGGTGCGGCGCCTCCCGGACCAGCACCGTCCCGGTGACGCCCCAGCCATCGTCACGGGCGAGGCGAAAGGCCCCGCCGACGTCGCCGACCGTGACACGCGCGCGCATGAAGTAGCGTTCGGTCTCGGCGGGGTCGGTCAGCGCGGCCCACAGCCGTTCGGCCGATGCATCGACCTCGATTTCGGTGGTGCTGTTCAGTCGCCAGTCCGTCATCGCAGGGATCTCCGGCCGCGTCGCCACGTCGGCGCGGCGGCAAAGCTATCATGATTCCGGCTGGCTGCGGCGCGAGCGATCCACTCAGCCCCGCTGGGCCATGATCAACTCCTCGACGTCGCGCAGCTGTTCCTTGCCGAAGAACATCTCGTCGCCAACGAAGAAGGTCGGCGAGCCGAACGCGCCGCGGTTCACGGCGTCCTGGGTGTTGGCCATCAGGCGGCTCTTGACGTCGTCATCCCGGGTGCGCGCCAAAAGCCGCGCGGCGTCGAGGCCGGATTCCGCAAGCGCCTTCGCGGCGACCTCGGGATCGTCCATCTTCTTCGGCTCGGCCCACATGTGATGGAAGGCGGCGTCGACATAGCGTTCGAAATCGCCGTCGATCTGGGCCGCCACCGCGCCGCGCATCAGCAGCAGCGTGTTGACTGGGAAGAACGGGTTCATCACGTAGGGCTTGAGGTGATAGCGCGCGAGGAAGCGCCGGGTCTCGACCTCATGAAACGCGAGCTTGTTCTTGACGCCGCCGAACGCCTCGATCGGCGAGCGGTTGTTGGTCAGCTTGAACAGGCCGCCGAGCAGGATCGGGACGTACTCGAACTTGGTGCCGGTGCGCTGCTCGATCTCCGGGATGACGAGATGGCTGAGATAGGCGTTCGGACTGCCGACGTCGAACAGGAATTGCGGATTGGGCGCAGCCATCGTTTCGCTCCGTGGATCTTTGCTTGTGCGTCGGCGTAGGATTCTCCCGCGCCGCGGCCGCCATCGGCGGCCGCATTAAAGCAAATCATACCGCCGGGGCAAACTGATCGCTGCCAGCCGGTGAGTGCCTCATCGGCCGGCCATGATGGTTACACCAGCCGTTCGATCGGGCGCTTGCGCCAGACCAGGAGATAGTACCCGGCCTGCAGCAGGAACATGGTGCAGAAGGTGACGGGGTAGGCCACCCACACGCCCTTGAGGCCGATGGTCCGGCTGAGGACCAGCGCGACCGGCACCTCGACCGCGGCGATGGCGAAGATCGATAGCGCCATCGGCACGAACACGGTGCCGCTCGCCCGCATCACGCCCGAGAACACCCCCGACAGGCCGAACGCCACCGAGCTCCACAGCACCACATGCAGCAGCCGCTGCGCGAGATCGATCACCGGCGGGTTGGTGATGAACGCGCTCATGATGGTGCGCGACAAGAGATAGGCCAGCACCACGAGGCTGCCGGTGAGGATGATGTTCAGCATCAGCCCGGTGCGGGTGATGACATGCAGGCGGTCGAAGTCGCCACGGCCGATCGCCTGGGCGGAGAAGATCGAGGCGGTGATCGCAATGGAGATCGCCGGGAACTGGACGTAGCTCAGCACCTGGTTGACCGCGCCATAGGCCGCGGTCGCGTCGGCACCGAACCCGTTGATGAGGCCAAGCAGCACCAGCTCCGCCAGCGCCATGGCGGCGATCTGCACTGCGGAGGGCATGCCGAGGCGCACGATGGTCAGCAGCAGCTTCGGGTCGATCTTCATGCCGCGCAGGAACACGCGGTCCGGCGCCATGGCGTGGTTGCGGGCGCGCAGGTAGAGGCCGTACCAGACGAGCGTGCCGGTCGACGACACCAGCGAGGCGATCGCGGCGCTGGCGACGCCGAGCTGCGGCAGGCCGAGCCAGCCCATGATCAGCGCCGGCGTGACGATGAGGCCGATCACGGTCGAGATGCCGAGCGCGATCAGCGGCGTCACGGTGTCGCCGACGCCGCGGATGATCGAGGTCGCCAGGATGAAGGCGTAGGTCGCCGGCATGATGATCATCATGATCCTGGCATAGAGGATGGCGTCCTCGATGATGTTTGGCGGCGTCGCCAGCGCCACCATCAGCGGCCGCGCGAACAGGCCGCCGAGGATCGCGATCGCAAGACCGCCGATGAGCGCGACGCTGAACGCAGCGCCGGCCACGGTGCGGACCTTCTCGAGGTTGCGCGCGCCATAGGCCTGCCCGATCAGCACGGTGGCGCCGGCGCCGAGCCCGATGATGAAGGCGATGAACAGGAACAGCACGGGAAAGAAGGCGGACACCGCGGCGAGCGCGTTCACGCCGATCATTTGGCCGAGATAGACGTTGTTGAGGGTGCCGAACAGCGCTTGCAGGATGTTGCTCAGCATCATCGGCGCGAGAAAGACGAGATAGGTCTTCCACAGAGGTGTGGGGGCGGACATGGGTATCCTCGAAAACGGATCGAAGTCGGGTCGTGCAGGTCAGGCGGCGCCGGGGGCGTCGCGAGGAGCGAGGCGGAAGCCGCGCCGGATTCGATAGCGTCGAATCGTGTCAGCGTTGGGGGCTGGAAGCGTCGTCGTGGTGGAGGGCCGGGGCGGCCAGGCGCCGAGCGTGATCGCGAATATCCGTCGGCCAGCCGTCCGTCAACTCAATGAAGCGTGCCCGGTTGCCGGCGAACAGGGCGCGCATGGCGTCCTCGTAGTGCGGGCGGTTGCCCGCCATCACCGATGCGAAGCGGTAGGCGGCTTCCTGGGCCCGGCGGGCGCGGTCCCTCGAGCCATGCGTCTTGCGCGCCTCGTCGATCAGCCGGCGCAGCGCCACCGAGGCGCCGCCCGGCTGCAGCGCCAGCCAGTCCCAGTGCCGCGGCAGCAGGGTGATCTCGCGCGCCACCACCCCGAGCTTCGGCCGGCCCGGCCCGCGGGCGGGTTCGGCGGCCGGCGGCTCCGACGCGGATGGCATGACCGCGGCGGCCGGCAGCCGCGCCAGCACCTCGTCCAGGCTGCCACGCAGGTCGATCTCGACCAGCTGGCTGGTTTCGGTGTCGAACACCAGCACGCCATGCGGCTCCGCGTCGCCGGCGGCTCGCTTGATGCCCTCCGCGACGTCGCGCAGCAACCCCTCGGCAATGCGCCGGTCGTCGCGGAAGGCGATGCAGGTCGTGCGGGTGTCGCTCATGGTCGGTCACCAAGATGAAGGCGAGCGCTTTATTACCCGGGTAAATTTAACTGTCAATATTGCCGGCGCGCTTTCAGACATGCGTCACCCCGCCAGAAATCCCTGTTTCCGGGTTTCACGCGACCCTGATACCAGTTGCGTGGGCCGCGACCGGGCGGCCGGACTGGGGAGGGGCCTTATGCTGACCGTGCATCACCTCAACAATTCTCGCTCGCAGCGCGTGCTGTGGCTGCTCGAAGAGCTCGGCGTGCCCTACGAAATTGTGCGCTACCAGCGCCAGCCCAACATGCTGGCGCCGAAGGAGCTGCGGCAGATCCATCCGCTCGGCAAGTCGCCGGTCATCACCGACAACGGCAACACCATCGCCGAGTCCGGCGCGATCCTGACCTACATCGTCGAGACCTATGGCAACGGCCGCCTGATCCCGCCGCCGAACACGCCGGAGCGGTTGCGCTACACCTACTGGCTGCACTACGCGGAAGGCTCGGCGATGTTTCCGCTGTTGCTGAAACTGATCTTCAGCCTGCTGCCGAAGCGCGCGCCGGCGCTGATCCGGCCGGTCGCCGGCATGATCGCGAACGGCGCGCTCAGCACCATGATCAACCCGCAGCTCAAGCAGCACATGGCGTTCTGGGAGGAGGAGCTCGGCAAGTCCGAATGGTTCGCCGGCAACGACTTCACCGCCGCCGACATCCAGATGAGCTTTCCGCTGGAAGCGGCCTCCGCGCGCGCCGGGCTTGAGAACGGCCATCCCAAGGCGCTGGCGTTCCTCGCCCGCATCCATGCGCGGCCCGCCTATCAGCGCGCGCTGGAGAAGGGCGGGCCGTACGAGGTCGGCCGATAGAGAATGATGGGTTTAGGTTGAGCCACAATCCGTCATCCTTTGAGAGTCCGACTTAAAGCGGAAGCCAATGAACACGGGCATCTGTTGTTGAACTCGTCATGGCCGGGCTTGTCCCGGCCATCCACGTCTTCCCTGTTGAAGCGCTTTAAAGACGTGGATGCCCGGGACAAGCCCGGGCATGACGGAGAAAGCCGATATTCCGCGGGCTTCAACGAAGCTTTGAAATGCGGTCCGATAACAGGCTCCGCCAGCCTCGAAGGATAACGGCCCCGAAGCCGCGGCTTGAACTCGAATCACGGCGCCGCCGCCGTCGCGCCGCGGGTGCGTGGGTCCGGCGCGCCCAGCGCACCGTCGGCGGTCAGGCTGATGGAGTTGGCCGAGGTCTGGCCGAGCGGAGCGACGATCCTGTGGCCCTTGTCGCGCAGGCCCGCGAGCACGTCGTCGGGAAATCCCCGTTCGACGCGCACGTCCTCGGGGCGCCACTGCTGGTGCAGCCGCGGCAGCGGCACCGCCTGGGCCGCATCGAGGCCATAATCGATCACGTCGACCACGACCTGAATGACGGCGGAGATGATGAGGCTGCCGCCGGGTGAGCCGGTCACCAGCACCGGCTTGCCGTCCTTGAGCACGATGGTCGGCGTCATCGATGACAGCGGGCGCTTGCCGGGGCCGGGCAGGTTGGCCTCGAAGCCGATCAGGCCATAGGCATTCGATGCGCCCGGCGCGGCGGTGAAATCATCGAGCTCGTTGTTGAGCAGCACGCCGGTGCCGTCGGCGACAAGGCCCAGGCCGTAGCTGAAGTTCAGCGTGGTGGTGTTACTGACCGCATTGCCGGCGG
Source organism: Pseudomonadota bacterium (assembly GCA_040756765.1). GTDB lineage: Bacteria > Pseudomonadota > Alphaproteobacteria > Rhizobiales > Xanthobacteraceae > Bradyrhizobium_A. The sequence goes on from JBFLYG010000013.1 coordinate 404,998, forward strand.
CATCGACCACGGAGAAGTGCGTGGTGTTGCTGCCCTCGCGCGGCGCGGCCTGCACTGCTGCCACCTCATCGGCGGTGGCTGCCCGGTCGAGGCGGATCGACGCGCGTAGTTGTGCGGCGTAGTCGGCAGACAACAGTCGCTTCAGCGGCGCGTCAGCAAAGGCGGGGTCGCCGAGGTAACGCGCGCGGTCGGCATAGGCGCGCTTCATCGCCTCGATCAGCAGATGCAGCGAGTCGACCGAGCCCTGCTTGAACTCGGCGAGGCGATAGCCCTCGAGGATATGAAGCGTCTCCAGCAGCACCACGCCGCCGGACGACGGCAGCGGCATCGCGACGATGTCATAGCCGCGATAGCGGCCGCGCAGCGGGGCGCGGAGCACCGGCTGGTAGGCCTTGAGGTCGTCGGTGGTCATGATGCCGCCGGCGTCGCGAATGCCGGCGATGAGCTTCGAAGCCACCGCGCCCTCGTAGAAGCCGCGCGGACCCTGGTCGGAAATCGCGCTCAGCGTCGCGGCGAGATCCGGCTGCACCAGGCGGTCGCCCTCGCGCAGCGGCGTGCCGTCAGGCCGGGAAAACAGCTTCGCGCCCGCGGGCCAGCGCGCCAGCCGCGCGTGCCATTGGGGAATGGTGTCGGCGATGTCGTCGGTGACGGTGATGCCGTCGCGCGCCAGCGCAACGGCCGGTGCGACCAGATCCTTCAGCGTGAACTTGCCGGAACCGTATTTATCGAGCGCCAGTGCGAGGCCGGCCACCGTGCCGGGTACGCCGATGCCGAGCGCCGAATCCCGCGACTTGGCGATGTCCGGCTTGCCGTCGGCCCCGAGGAACACGTCGCGTGTCATCGCGGCAGGGCCGGTCTCGCGATAGTCGATGGTGACGTCCTCGCCATCCGCGCGATGGATGACCATGAAGCCGCCGCCGCCGATGTTGCCGGCGCGCGGATAGGTCACCGCCATGGCGAAGCCGGTGGCGACCGCCGCGTCGACGGCATTGCCGCCGCGCGCCAGCACGTCCGCGCCGATCCCGGCGGCGATCTTCTCCTGGGCGACAACCAATCCGTGTCGGGAGGCGACCGGTGTCGCATGACTGGCATAGGCGGGATCATACGTGCTGCGCCGTGCGTCCTGCGCGACGGCGCCGCTGAACAGGCCGCACAGCAGCAGGGCCGCAACAACAGTGCGGCGGGTTGCCCTGGTGAACATCGACATCCTGGCCTTCCTGCGGCTTCGCCGCTGTCGTCACGGTATCTCGTCAACGGTATGGTAAGACATCCGCCAACAAATCGATATTGACCGCAAGGCATTCGGGCCATGCGATCGCCCCAATCGACCAGTGGAATCGACCCGATGACGCACCCCTCCGTCGCCCTCGATGGCAGCCCCCAGGCAACGCGCCGCTATCCAGCCTGGCCGGCGGTGGTGAGCTGGATCTTCTTCGACTGGGCGGCACAGCCCTACTTCACGCTGATCACGACCTTCGTGTTCGCGCCCTATTTCGCCACCCATGTGGCGGCCGATCCGGCCACCGGCCAGTCGCTGTGGGGCTATGCCACGGCCTCCGCCGGTCTCGTCATCGCGCTGATGTCGCCGGTGCTCGGCGCCATTGCGGACGCCAGCGGGCGTCGCAAGCCATGGATCGCCGCGTTCGGCGCACTGCTGGTGATCGGCGCGTCGCTGATGTGGATCGGCCGGCCCGGCGACCAGGCCGCAATCCTGCCGCTCCTGATCGCGTTCGGCATCGCCACCGTCGGCGTCGAGTTCGCCACCGTCTTCAACAACGCGATGATGCCGACGCTGGTGCCGCCGGAGCGCATCGGGCGACTGTCCGGCACCGGCTGGGCCACCGGCTATATCGGCGGCATCCTCAGCCTGATCCTGGTGCTCGGCTTCCTCGCCGCCAATCCCGAGACCGGGCGCACGCTGTTCGGCTTCCAGCCGCTGTTCGGCCTCGACGCCGTCATGCATGAGGGCGACCGCATCACCGGGCCGCTCACCGGGCTGTGGTTCATCGTGTTCGTGCTGCCGATGTTCCTGTTCACGCCGGACTACGAATCCCGCCTGCCGGTGCGGCGCGCGGTGCGGCAAGGCCTGCGCGAGCTGCGCCACACGCTCGCGAGCCTGCCGACCAACCGCCAGATGACGATCTTCCTGATCGCCAACATGGTCTACACCGATGCGCTGGTGGCGCTGTTCGCGTTCGGCGGTATCTACGCGGCCGGCACCTTCGGCTGGCACACGATTCAGATCGGCGTGTTCGGCATCCTGCTCGCCATCGCCGGCACGCTCGGCGCCTGGCTCGGCGGCAAGCTCGACGACCGCATCGGGCCGAAGAAGGTGATTACCGGCAGCATGCTGATCCTGCTGCTGGCCATCGCGGTGATCCTGTCGATGGACCGCGACCGGCTGTTCTTCGTCGTTGCCGTCGCGCCGCCGGTGCCCGGCGGGCCGCTGTTCGCCGCTCCGGCGGAGAAGGCCTACATCGTGCTCGGCGCGCTGATCGGCATGGCCGCGGGGCCGCTGCAGGCCGCGTCCCGCACGCTGTTGATCCGCCTCGCGCCGCCCGACCGCATCACGCAGTATTTCGGGCTGTTCGCACTGTCGGGCAAGGTGACGTCGTTCATGGCGCCGCTCGCAGTCGGCCTCGTGACCGCGCTCACCATGAGCCAGAAGGCCGGCATGACGGTGCTGGTGGTGTTCTTCCTCGCCGGCCTCGTGCTGCTGTCGCGGGTGCGCGATCCGCATGTGCGGCGCGGTGGCTAGTGTCCCGATTCTAACATTCGTATCACTTTGCAGCAGGCTCTTTGACGAATGTTAGAACCATAAGGGACACTAGCAAATATAAGTTTCTAGTGTGGTTTTGGATCTGACATTCGCTTGGAGGACTCGCGGCGATACTGAAGCGAATGTCAGATCCACCACACTAGCGCTGCAGCGGAATCCAGATCTCGATGGTGCCCGTGCCTGTCGCCGGGTCGAAGCGCTCGTCGTAACGCTCGATATCGGGCGCGTCGGCGACCTCGTGGCCCGACGCGGGCAGCCAGCGGCTCCAGATGAAGTGGACGGCATCCCGCATCGTCGACACCTGCCGATGGGTGAACACCGCGTAGCGCCGCTCGGGAATCCGCACCCGGCTGAACTCCTTCGGCAGGTCGTCGAAGCTCGCGACCTCGACTCCGGCGATGTAGTCGAAATTGCCGTCGCCGTCGCTGTTGCAGCACACGCCGTAGGTCGTCATGCCGACCTGTCCCGGCACATGGCCGATGTGCGGGATGAAGCGATGCCATTGCATCGGAATGCCGTGATTGGTCTCAAAGCGGTAGCGCTCGCCGAGGCCGGCGACGAGCAGGGTGGCATGGGTTTCGAACCGCGGCGGCGCCAGTTCGATGCGAGGGGCCTCATCCATTCTGATCGGCTCCATGGGAGTGAGCGCCGCGAGGCTGCGCTGCGCCCGGACCACCTCGGGGGTGGTGGCGAACTGCTCGCGGAACGCGCGCGTGAACGCCTCATGCGAGCCATAGCCCGCATCGAGCGCCACCGTCAGAATGTCGGGTGCGCCGTCGGCGAGTTGCCGCGCGGCGAGGCTCAGGCGCCGCGCGCGCATGTAACGCATCACCGACAGGCCGGTGGCCTCGCCGAAGGCGCGGCACAGGTGATAGCGCGTCACACCGGCGAAGTGCGCGATCTCTGCCAGCGTCGCGCCGCGCTCGATCTTGCTCTCGATGAACCAGAGCGCCTTGCCGACCGGGGTCATGTCAGGCTCCGCATGGCGCACACTCTAGCAGTGGCGGCGGAGCGCGCTTGATCGGCGTTGCGCCACCCCGCACCCGGACGCGCCGGCGCCCGGGTGGCGGCCCGTCAACTTTAGTGACGGAAATGCCGGACGCCGGTGAACACCATGGCGATGCCGTGATCGTCGGCCGCCTTGATCACGAGGTCGTCGCGCATCGAGCCGCCGGGCTGGATCACCGCGGTGGCGCCGGCCTCGATCGCGGCCAGCAGGCCGTCGGCGAACGGGAAGAAGGCGTCGGAAGCGACCACCGAGCCCTTGGTCAGCGGCTCGGAGTGCTTGAGCTCGATCGCGGCGTCCTGGGCCTTGCGGGCGGCGATCCGCGCCGAATCGACCCGGCTCATCTGCCCGGCGCCGATGCCGACGGTGGCGAGGTTCTTGGCATAGACGATGGTGTTGGACTTGACGTGCTTGGCGACGCGGAAGGCAAAGCGCAGGTCCAGGAGCTCGGTGTCGGTCGGCTCGCGCCGGGTGACGGTCTTGAGCACCATGTCGTCGACCACCGCGTTGTCGCGGGTCTGCACCAGGAGGCCGCCGGCGACGGTCTTGGCGGTCAGGCCGACGGCGCGCGGGTTGGGCAGGCCGCCGGCCAGCAACAGGCGCAGGTTCTTCTTGGCGGCGACGATCGCGATCGCTTCCTCGGTGGCGTCGGGGGCGATGATCACCTCGGTGAAGATCTCGGTGATGGCGCGCGCGGCCTCGGCGTCGAGGGTGCGGTTCAGCGCCACGATGCCGCCATAGGCCGAGGTCGAGTCGCAGGCCAGCGCCTTGCGGTAGGCGCTGACGAGGTCATGGCCTTCGGCGACGCCGCAGGGATTGGCGTGCTTGACGATGACGCAGGCCGCGGTGCGCTTGGCGTCGAACTCGCCGATGCACTCATAGGCCGCGTCGGTGTCGTTGATGTTGTTGTAGGACAGCTGCTTGCCCTGCACCTGCCGCGCGGTGGCGACGCCGGGGCGGCGCTCCGGCAGCGCGTAGAATGCCGCCTTCTGGTGCGGGTTCTCGCCATAGCGCAACGCCTCGACCAGGCGGCCGCCGAAGGCGCGGAAGTCCGGCGCATCGATGGCGAGCTGCGCGGCGAACCAGTTGGAGATCGCCGCGTCATAGGCCGCGGTGCGGGCATAGGCCTTCGCCGCGAGGCGGCGGCGCAGCGTGCGCATGGTCGCGCCGCCATGGGCGGCGAGTTCGTCGAGCACGGCCTGGTAGTCCGCAGCCTCGACCACGACGGCGACGTCGTCATGGTTCTTGGCCGCGGCGCGGATCATCGCCGGGCCGCCGATGTCGATGTTCTCGATGCAGTCTTCCTCGCTGGCGCCTTTGTCGACGGTCGCCTCGAACGGGTAGAGGTTGACCACCAGAAGGTCGATCGGGGCGATGCCGTGCGCCGTCATCGCGCTGACATGGTCGGCGTTGTCGCGGATCGCCAGCAGGCCGCCATGGACCTTGGGGTGCAGCGTCTTGACCCGGCCGTCCATCATCTCCGGAAAGCCGGTGAGCTCCGAGACGTCCTTCACGGCAAGGCCCGCGGCGGCGATCGCCTTGGCGGTGCCGCCGGTGGACACCAGCTCGACGCCATGGCCGGCGAGGGCCTTGGCGAACTCGATCAGGCCGGTCTTGTCGGAAACGGAAAGCAGGGCGCGGGTCACGCGGCGCGGATGGTCGGTCATGGCGTCAAATCCAGCGGGAGGAAGCCCGCCGGGTAGCACGATTTGAGGGACCAAGAAACCGCCTAGTGTCCCGGTTCTAACATTCGCATACTTTTGCGGCGGGCTCTTTTGCGAATGTTAGAACCGGGACACTAGCAAATATAAGATTCTAGTTTGGTTTTGGATCTGACATTCGCTTGGAGGACTTGCGGCAAATGCTGAAGCGAATGTCAGATCCACCACACTAGTCCGCATTTTTTCCGGCCTTTGCCGCACCTTGGCACGCGGCAGAAAGGGCCTAGAGCGGCAGCTCGGGCTCGCGGCGGGCGTTGCGCCGGGCATGGGTGGCGGAGGCCGAAGCCGCCGAGCGCATGAAGCTCCAGCGGATGTTGGCGGCCTGGCGCGCCGACTGCCGGATGACGATCTGCACCGTCCGGCGCGGGCCGTCGGTGCCGGCGAGGAAGACGCTGTCCTCGAGCTCGACCCGGTCGTCCAGCGCCTCGAAGGTCCACACGTCGCGGTTGGGCAGCACCAGCATCACACCCCTGGCGTCGCTGAGGCGGCTGGCCTTGACCGAGGGGTGGAGATGGAAGCGCAGCGCAAAGTCGTCGCTGCCGGCCTTGATCCGGCCCGCCGTCACCAGCGTGTCCTCGCCGTCGAGCCGGGTTCCGTCGCTCGCCAGCATCAGCACGCGCCGGTGCACCATGCCGAACTGTGGGACATAGCCGTCATGGGAGGTGGTCAGCAGGATGCCGTTGGCGTGCGTTTCGCGCTCGGCCTCGACCACGGCCGGGCCACGGGTGATCGGCGCGCCCTGCAGCAGCCGCTTCATGGCGGTCAGCTCGACGAACTGGCACGACGAGGTGTCGTGATAGGTCAGGGTCGAATGGGCCGGCGTGCCACGGGCGAAGGCGCGCCAGCTGTCCCGGCCGGTCGGCGGCATGCCGCAATTGGTCACCAGCCGGCTGGTGCCGACCGACAGCTCGAACGACAGGCAGCCGGCATGGGCGTCGTGGCTGACGGTCGCCGGCGGCGGCGCTCCCGTGTCCATGATCAGGGTGACGGGCCCGGCCTCGAGGCGCTGGAAGCCAGTGTGCGGCATGCTGGCCATCGGCACCCCATGGGTGTCGTCATAGGCCAGCAGCGTCGCCACCTGGTCGGTCGGGGTGTGGCTCATGCCGTTGAACAGCGCGAAGCTGCCGTCGCCGTGGCGGAAGAAGCGCAGCATCGGCATCATGCGGTCGATGGCGTTGAGCAGCGGCGGCGGCGGCGGGATGTTGCGGGCGGCGAAAGTCTGCCGTAGCGGCAACAGGTCGAGCAGGATCTCGATCAGCGCGCCGGGGTTACGCGAGATGTGGCCGCCGTCGGGCAGGATCTGGCGCTGCAGCTCGTCGGACAGCTTGCGCGTCGCGCCGCGGATCTGGCGGCCCTGGTTGGCGAGGCACAGCGCGGCGTAGCACAGCGCGATCTGCACCTGCAGCCGCGGCAGGCCGTCGGCGATGTCGATCATCGCATAGCGCAGGTAGCGGATCTCGCGGGTCAGGCCGCGCAGATAGCGCCGATAGAACTTGCTGTCGGTGTCCGACAGCACCAGGGGAGCCTGCGACAGCAGCGAGATCACACGCCGCGCCAGCACGTCGGCGCGCCAGCCGACGCCGCGGCCCTTGCCCTGGTGGGCGAACCAGTCCTCGATCAGGGACCGCGCGTTGGCGCGGGTCAGGGCCGAATCAGCGGCGCGCAGGTGGCGCAGCCAGCCGAAGCCCAGCAGCACCGCCTCCCAGTCGTCAGACGGCGGTTCCAGCTCGAAGATCGAGCGGCCATGGCAGGTGACGATCTTGCCGGCGAAGACGAAGCGGCCGGCATAGATCTCGGCGGCGCGGGTGGCGTCGGTGGTGCGCAGGTCCTGCGGGGCGATGATCAGGCGGTCGGTGCGCGACGGCAGCAGGCGCGACAGCGCGACCGACCCGCCGCTGACGCGCGCCGCAGTCTTCCTGGCAAAGCGGCCGAGCAGAAGCGTCGAGATTCGTCGTCGTTGAGCGGCCGACACGCGCACCTTTGACTTCGTGTAGAATCGTTGCGCACCCTTTTAATCTGGAAATGCGCCGAGCACACCCTACCGGACAGACCCTAACAAAGCCCGACAGCCGCCCGGGGCGGCGCCGGCCGGAGCTGCATCTGATTCGGTAGCGCAACCCCTGGCGTCCGCTTGCGGCGAGCGATGCAGGAACTTCAGATCCGCGGCGCTAGGCCTTGACCAGGCGGGCGGCGTAGAAGCCGTCGAGCCCCGCGAGGCGGGGATCGGGGTTGGGCAGATGGCAGGGCAGCGTGCGGAGATCGCCCTGCGCGGTGATGATGTCGGCGAGGCCCCCGACCTCGGCAGCTTCAACCGGTGCGCGGCGCATGGTGGTGTCCGATGCCAGCAGCGCTTCGATCGCCTGCTCGCCTTCCTCCGGCTCCAGCGAGCAGGTGCAGTAGACCAGCGTGCCGCCGGGTTTCAGCAGCGCCACGGCCTTCTGCAGCAACCGCCGCTGCAGCGCCGCGAGCGCGTTGATGTCGGCCTCGTGCTTCAGCCAGGCGACATCGGGATGACGGCGAATCGTTCCGGTCGCGGCGCAGGGCGCATCCACCAGCACGCCGTCGAACGTCTCGCCGGTGGTCCATTCGGTGGCGTCGGCCACCACGGTTTCGGCCTGCAGCGACAGGCGGGTGAGGTTGTCCTGCAGCCGCGCGATGCGGCCGGGCGAGCGGTCGACCGCGGTGACGCGGGCGCCGGCGTGGGCGAGCTGCGCGGTCTTGCCGCCGGGGGCGGCGCAGAGGTCGGCGATGGTCTTGCCGCTGACGTCGCCGAACAGCGTCGCCGGCAGCGCCGCGGCGGCGTCCTGCACCCACCAGGCGCCTTCGGTGAAGCCGGGCAGCATGGTGATCGGGCCCTGCAGCAGGGTCCGCACGGTTCCTGTAGGCAGCGTCTCGCCGTGCAGGCGGGTCGCCCACTGGGCCGGATTGGCTTTCACCGTCAGGTCGAGCGGCGGCTCATGGCCGATGGCGCGGGCGATGTCCCGCGCGGTGGCCTCGCCATAGTGGGCGATCCAGCGCGCCATCAGCCACGGCGGCACGTCCAGCGACTGCGCCTCGACCTCGCGAATCAGCGGCTCGGCCTCGCGCGCGCAGCGGCGCAGCACGGCGTTGACGAGACCGGCATATTTGGCCGCGCGGCGATCGGCCTGCACCAGCCGCACCGACAGGTCGACGGCGGCATGATCGGGCACGTCCATCCACAGAATCTGGGCGGCGCCGATCAGCAGCGCGCTCTGCGCGCGCGGCGCGTCGGTCGGCAGGCCCTTGTCGAGCAGGCGCGACAGCACATGGCGCAGCGTGCCGAGCCGCCGCAGGATGGTGGCGACGAGGCGCCGCATCAGCGCGCGGTCGCGATCCGACAGCGTCTTCAGCCCGGGATGCGCGGCGGCGCCGTCCAAGAGATCGTCCAGCGTGCGCCGCTTGTGCAGCACGCCGTCGAGAATGTCCGCGGCGATCCGGCGCGTGGCGAGGCCTGGAACCTCGGTGGGCGGAGCGAATCGCGAAGGCTTCATGGACAACGGGCAGTACTCGAACTGGGAGGATTGGGATCGGGGCGGGAGCAGCAACGTGACATGTGAATATGCCAAATGTAAGAAGCGCCTTCACGCCATCACAATCGCTCCCCAGATGTGGATGACAGATTGCGCTGGTGTGGATCTGACGCGTGACGGGAGCCTTTCGATGACTGACAGCAACGCCGGACCCGCGTCACCTGTGCACGAGGCTGCCGACGCGACCCCGGCGCGCAAGCCGCTGCCGCCTGCCGCACAGCGGGCGCTGGCGGAGGCCGAGGAGCGCCGCCGCAAGGCGCAGGCGGAGGCTGAAGCACGGCCGGTCGAACTGCAGGGCCCGAAGGGCCTGGAGCCGACCCGCTATGGCGACTGGGAGCGCAAGGGCATCGCTTCGGACTTCTGAGCGATCGCCGCGCGTCGGCATGAATTAAGGCTGCGTTCTTCATTTGTGCTATAGTGGGTGTGAGCTGCCTTTCGCGCCCGGCCCCGCCATGTTCTTCCATCCCCGTCTGAATGCTCCGCTCCGCAGCCGCATCGCGGCCGTGTTGCCGTGGGTGTTCGTGATCGGCGTCGCGGTGGGAACCATGCTGCCGCTGCGCGCCTGGCTGCACCTGCCGCCCTTGCCGGGGTCGTCACGGGTCTGGCCGGATTCGGCGAGTGAGATCCTGCGCGACCGCACGGTGGATCACGCCACGCGCCTGCCGGCCGAGGTGCTGCGGACCATCGACGGCGACACTTTCGTGGCGCGGGTGCGCTTGTCGCAGCCTGACCGCGTCATCGTCACACGGGTGCGGCTGCGCGGCGTCGATGCGCCGGAACTGAAGGCGGCCTGCGAGCGCGAGTGGCAAATGGCGAAGGCGGCGACCAATGCGTTGCGGGCGCTGCTCGCGGAAGGAAGTGTCGCGATCTACAACATCGGGCCCGACAAATATGCCGGCCGCGTCGTCGCCGACGTGGCCACCGCGCGCACCCCCAATGTCTCGCAGGCGCTGCTCGCCGCCGGCCAGGTGCGCCGCTACGACGGTGGCCACCGCAGCGGCTGGTGCAGCTTCTGGGAACGCTGACGCCGTCCTGAAACGACAAAAGCCGCGCACGGGCGCGGCTCCGTCATGCCGCACGAGGCTTGCGGATCTCAGCGCGAGGTGACGACCACCGGGGTGCCGACCGAGACGCGGCCATAGAGGTCGGTGATGTCCTCGTTGTACATGCGGATGCAGCCATAGGAGACGTAGCCGCCGACCGAGTTCGGCACATTGGTGCCGTGGATGGCGTACTGCCCGCCGCCGGACAGCGTCATGGCGGCGACGCCCATCGGGTTGGCGGGCGAGCCGCCGGGAATGACGTCCGGAATGGACGGCTTGTCGCGCTTGACGTCGGCGGGCGGCGACCATGCCGGATTGCGGTACTTGCCGTCGATGCGTGCGGTGCCCGCCCACTGCTTGCCGGCCTTGCCGACGCCGACCGGATAGCGCACCGCCTGGCCGTCGCCGATCACCAGGTACAGCTTACGCTGGCTGGTCTTGATGACGATGGTGCCGGGCTCATAGGCTTCCCGGAACGAAACCAGGTCCGGGCGCGCCTGCGCCGGGCTCAGGGCCAACAGGCTGCCGGCCACCGCCAGCGTTCCGATCACAGCAACCGACGTCCTCAGCGACATACGCTTCTCCTCAACCCTTCAACCGCACCGGTCCGGACGCGGTGGGGCCGCGTCCGATTTGCTCCGGGCTGGAATCTTAAGGTCACGGCGCTGACCAGGAGGTTCAAACCAGGGCCCCGCCACCATGTCCGAAGGCGCTAGAAATAAAATCCGCGCAACAAAGTAAATGTCCGGAAAACAACACTCGCCGGCAAAGCGTACCTTCGGCCGGTCTGGCGTTGAAAAGTCCGTGATGAGGCCGGGCGGCAGCCGGCTCGGGAACGACAAGGGCCCCGGACGGTGTCCGGGGCCCTGGCAGGACCGGCGTGGCGCCGCGGTCAGCCCTTCTTGTTCTGGCGGTGCTTGATCAGGTCGTCGACCACGGCCGGGTCGGCGAGCGTCGAGGTGTCCCCCAGGCTGCCGAACTCGTCCTCGGCGATCTTGCGCAGGATGCGGCGCATGATCTTGCCGGAGCGGGTCTTGGGCAGGCCGGGCGAAAACTGGATCAGGTCGGGCGAGGCGATCGGGCCGATGTCCTTGCGCACCCAGGCGACCAGCTCCTTGCGCAGCTCCTCGCTGGGTTCCGCACCGGTCATCAGGGTGACGTAGGCATAGATGCCCTGGCCCTTGATGTCGTGGGGGTAGCCGACCACGGCGGCCTCGGAGACCAGGGTATGCGCGACCAGCGAGCTCTCGACCTCCGCGGTGCCCATGCGGTGGCCGGAGACGTTGATGACGTCGTCGACACGGCCGGTGATCCAGTAATAGCCGTCGGCGTCGCGCCGGCAGCCGTCGCCGGTGAAGTACTTGCCCGGATAGGTCGAGAAATAGGTCTGCATGAAGCGCTCGTGGTCGCCATAGACCGTGCGCATCTGGCCCGGCCAGGACCGCGTGATGCAGAGGTTGCCCTCGGTCGCCCCTTCCAGCACCTTGCCCTCGGCGTCGACGATCTCCGGCACGACACCGAAGAACGGCTGAGTCGCCGAACCCGGCTTCAGCGCGGTGGCGCCGGGCAGCGGGGTGATCAGGATGCCGCCGGTCTCGGTCTGCCACCAGGTGTCGACGATCGGGCAGCGGTCCTCGCCGACCACATGGTAGTACCATTCCCAGGCTTCGGGATTGATCGGCTCGCCGACCGAGCCGAGCAGGCGCAGCGAGGCGCGCGAGGTTTTCTTCACCGGGCCGTCGCCGGACTGCATCAGCGCGCGGATCGCGGTCGGCGCGGTGTAGAAGATGTTGACCTTGTGCTTGTCGATGACGTTCCAGAACCGCGAATTGTCCGGATAGTTCGGCACGCCCTCGAACATCAGGGTGGTGGCGCCGTTGGCGAGCGGTCCATAGAGAATGTAGCTGTGGCCGGTGACCCAGCCGACGTCGGCGGTGCACCAGTAGATGTCGCCGTCGTGATAGTCGAACACGTACTGGTGCGTCATCGACGCGAACACCAGGTAGCCGCCGGTGGTGTGCACCACGCCCTTGGGCGTGCCGGTCGAGCCGGAGGTGTAGAGGATGAACAGCGGATCCTCGGCGGTCATCTCCTCGCACGGGCATTCCGCTGGCACCGTCTTCGCCGCCTCGTCGTAGAACAGGTCGCGGCCGCTGTGCATCGGCACGTTGCCACCGGTGTGGCGCACCACGATGATGCTTTCGACCCCGCCGGCCTTGTCTGCGGCCGCGTCGGCGTTGGCCTTCAGCGGCACCTTCTTGCCGCCGCGCAGGCCCTCGTCGGCGGTGATCACCACGGTCGAGCGCGCGTCCTTGATGCGGCCGGCGAGGGAATCCGGCGAGAAGCCGCCGAACACCACCGAGTGGATGGCGCCGATACGGGCGCAGGCCAGCATGGCGTAGGCCGCCTCGGGGATCATCGGCAAGTAGATGGTGACGCGGTCACCCTTGCGGACGCCACGCGACTTCAGCACGTTGGCGAACTTGCTGACCTCGGCGTGGAGCTGCTTGTAGGTGATCTTCTTGTCGGTGCCGGGATCGTCGCCTTCCCAGATGATGGCGACCTGGTCGCCGCGCTGGGCGAGATGGCGGTCGATGCAGTTCCAGGCGACGTTGAGGGTGCCGTCCTCGAACCATTTGATCGAGACCTCGCCCGGGGCGTAGGAGACGTTCTGCACCTTGGTGAAGGGCTTGATCCAGTCGACCCGCTTGCCGTGCTCGGCCCAGAACCCGTTGGGGTCGCTGACCGACTTCGCATACATCTCGCGGTAATGGGCGTCATCGACATAGGCGCGCTTCGCCCACTCGGCCGGGACCGGATAAACTTTCTGAGACATGTTCCCTCCACTGCGCGTTTGGTCGCGAGCGTTTGCGCCTTGCAGGCCGGCTCGCCAATTATGCGCTGCCCTTTACGACCGCGACAAGCCGAAAGGAATAGGACTTTTGTCGCCCGGAGTCAGCCGTGTCATGGCGTCCGCGACCGTGTGATCACAGGGATCGTGCCGTCCGGTTCACGCCAGTGTCCACACCGCGGTGTGCTTGATCTCGGCGTCCTCCAGCTCGCGCGTCACCGGCACGCGGTAGTCGGCGAGCCGGCGCAGCCGGTCCTTCGGCAGATAGCTGCGGCCGGGGTCGCCGATCAGCACGGTGGCGCCGCGCGCGGCCTGTTCGGCGAGAAACGCAAGGGCGCGCTCGGCGGTGTCGCGCTCATAGAAGATGTCGCCGGCCAAAATCGTCTGCACCGTGGGGCAAGTGGCCCCCGCGAGCACGTCGCCGTCGCCGGTGGTGACGGCGACGGCGTTGGCCTGCGCGTTGAGAGCGATCGCGGCGAGCGCGAAGCTGTCGATATCGGCGGCATGCACGCTGCGCGCGCCGGCCTTCATCGCGGCGATGGCGACGAGGCCCGATCCGGAGGCGAGGTCGAGCACGTCGCGGCCGGCGACCGCTTGCGGATGGTCGAGCACGTAGCGCGCCAGCGCCTGACCGCCGGCCCAGGCGAATGCCCAGAACGGCGGCGGCAGGCCGGCCTCGCCGAGCTCATCCTCGGTCTTGGTCCACAGCGGCACCGCCTCGTCGGCGACATGCAGCGCGATCTCCGGCACCAGCGGCACCGCGCGCAGCCGCGTGTTGTCGCGGATGAAGGCGATGGGATCGGTGATGCGCCGGCTCGATGTCTCCGTCATCACGATTCCTGCCCGCCGGATGCGCGGAGGGCGGCTGTCACAGGCCGCCGAGCTTGCAGACGTGCTTCCACTGCTCCGCCGTCACGCTCTGCACCGAGAGGCGGGAATATTTGACGAGGTCCATCTCGGCGAGTTTCTTGTCGGCCTTGATGGCCGCAAGGGTGACGGGCGCCTTCAGCGGCTTGTCGGCCTTGATGTCGACGCACACGAACTTGCCGGCCTTGTCGGTGGGATCGAGGTAGGCCTCGCGGATCACCTCGACGATGCCGACGATCTCCTTGCCCTCGTTGGAGTGGTAGTAGAAGGCGAGGTCGCCTTTCTTCATCTTCTCCAGATTTTGCTTGGCGGTGTGGTTGCGCACGCCGGTCCACGGTTCGCCCTTGGCGCCCCTGGCGACCTGCTGGTCCCACGACCACACCGACGGTTCCGATTTTACCAGCCAGTAAGCCATCTCGTTCTCCTACCCCTCCGCCTTGAACGGCCGTGTCAGCAGCCCGTTGATCGCGGCGTCGATATCGATGCGGCCGTCGAGGATTGCGGCCACCGCTTCGGTGATCGGCATGTCGATGCCGCGTGCGCGGGCGATGTCGAGCAGCACCGCGGCGGTGAAGGCGCCTTCCGCGAGCTTGCCGCCGGCCGCATGCGCTGGCGCAGCGCCCTCGCCAAGGGCGATGCCGAACGAGAAGTTGCGCGATTGCCGGCTCGAACACGACAGCACGAGGTCGCCGAGGCCCGACAGCCCGGCCAGCGTCTCCGCCTGCGCGCCGCAGGCGCGGCCGAAACGCGCCAATTCGGCGAAGCCGCGGGTCGTCAGCGCCGCCAGTGCCGAGGCACCGAGCTTGCGGCCGGCGACGATGCCGGCCGCGATCGCCAGCACGTTCTTCGCCGCGCCGCCGATCTCGACACCGCGTACGTCGGTGGTGTGATAGGGCCGGAACGTCGGTGATCCCAGCGCCCGGCACAGCGCCGCAGCGGTCGCTTCGTCATGGGCCGCGAGCGTCACCGCGGTCGGCAGGCCGCGCGCCACGTCGTCGGCGAAGCTCGGTCCCGACAGGATCGCGGGAACCGCCTGCGGCGCCAGCTCGGCGATGATTTCTGTCATGTAGCGGCGGGTGCCGCGCTCGATGCCCTTGGCGCAGGCGACGACCACGGTCCCCGCAGCCAAGGCGGACGCGAACGGCGCGAGTGCGGCACGCAGTACCTGGGCCGGCACCGCCAGCAGCACGATGTGCGCTGTCGTCGTATCGATGGTGTCGCCGCTCACGGTGATCGCGGGGTCGAGGTGCACGCCGGGCAGCCGCGGGGATTGGTGCGTGCGTGCGATGGCGTCCGCCGTCGCCGCATCGCGCGCGATCAGGGTGACGCTGCGGCCGGCCCGCGCCGCGGCGTTGGCGAGCGCCGTGCCCCAGGCGCCGGCGCCGACCACTGCAACGGTTGAAAACGATGACATGCCCTGAGCGGCCCTCTATCAGTGCCGCGCGCGGGTGTTGGCGAACTGCGCCGGGGTCGGCGTCGTCTCGTCCAGCCGCCAGCGTGCGCGCGGCGACGTCTCCATGGTGTCGGTGAGGCCGAGCGCGAGCCGCTCGAGGCCCGCCCACGCGATCATCGCGCCATTGTCGGTGCACAGTGCGGCGGGCGGGACGACCAGCGCGGTCTGCGCCTTGTCCGCGACCGTCTGCAGCGCGGTGCGGATCGCCTGGTTGGCGGCGACGCCGCCCGCAGCCACCAGCGCCTGCGGCGCGCCGAAGCGCTCGCGGAACAGCGAGAGCCCTGTGCTCAGGCGATCGGCCGTGGAATCGATCACGGCGGCCTGGAAGCCGGCGCAGAGGTCGGCGATGTCCTGTGGGCCGAGCGGCGCGCTGCGCTCCGCCTCGTTGCGGACGGCGGTCTTCAGCCCCGAGAACGAGAAATTGGCATCCGGCCGTCCCAGCATCGGGCGCGGAAACGCGAAGCGGGCGGCATCACCGGTGGCCGCGGCGCGCTCGACCTGCGGGCCGCCGGGATAGGGCAGGCCGAGCATCTTGGCGACCTTGTCGAAGGCCTCGCCGATGGCGTCGTCGACGGTGGTGCCGAGCCGCACATAGTCGCCGACGCCGAGCACCGCGACGATCTGGGTGTGGCCGCCGGAGGCCAGGAACAGGCAGTACGGAAAGGTCAGCGGCGACACCAGGCGCGGGGTCAGGGCATGGGCCTCGAGGTGATTGACCGCGATCAGCGGCGTGCCATGCACCAGCGCGATCGCCTTGGCGGTGGTCAGCCCGACGATGACACCACCGATCAGGCCCGGGCCCGCCGCGGCGGCGATGCCATCGAGCTGGTCGTACGAGACCCCAGCCTCGGTCATGGCGCTGGCCACGATGCCGTCCAGACAGTCGACATGGGCCCGCGCCGCGATCTCGGGAACCACGCCACCGAACGGGGCGTGCTCGTCGATCTGCGAGCGGACGACATTAGACAGGATGCGCGCGCCGCCGTCCGGCTGGCGCTCGACCACCGCTGCGGCGGTCTCGTCGCAGGTGGTCTCGATGCCCAGGACCAGCGTCGGCGTCTGCGTGACCAAATTCACCCCTTATCTTCGCTTTTCGGCGTGTTCGCGTTTCGGCTCTTGCCTTTGCCGGAAAACCGGCGCTTCCCTTTTCGGGCCCGGCGTAGCATTACCGCGCCCGGAGAAAAAGGTGGAGAGACAAGACGTGCAGGCGTCCGAATCGGACATCGTTGCGACCATCGGCACGCGGGGCAGCCCGCTGGCGCTGGCCCAGGCCCATGAAGTACGCCGCCGCCTGGCGCAGGCGCATGGCCTCGACGAGGCGCGAATCGCCATCCGCACCATCCGCACCTCCGGCGACATGATCCAGGACCGCGCCCTGCTGGAGGCCGGCGGCAAGGGATTGTTCACCAAGGAGATCGAGGAGGCGCTGCTCGCCGGAACCATCGACCTCGCGGTGCACTCGTCCAAGGACGTGCCGACCTTCCTGCCCGACGCCACCTGGCTGTCGGCGTTCCTGCCGCGCGAGGACCCGCGCGACGTCTTCATCAGCCACAAGGCCGATTCGCTCGCGACGCTGCCCGCCGGCGCGGTGGTCGGCACCGCGTCGTTGCGGCGGCAGGCAATGGTGCTGCGGCTGCGGCCGGATCTCAAGGTCAAGGTCATTCGCGGCAATGTCGAGACGCGCCTGCGCAAGCTCGCCGAAGGCGAGGCCGATGCGACGCTGCTGGCGCTCGCGGGCCTGAAGCGGCTCGGCATGGCGGACAAGGCGACGCACATCCTCTCGGTCGATGAGTTCCTGCCGGCGGTCGGCCAGGGCGCGATCGCGATCGAATCGCGGCGCGACGACGACCGCACCAATGCCTTCGTCGCGCGCATCACGGACGCCGATACCGAGATCGCGCTCAACGCCGAGCGCAGCTTCCTGGCGCTGCTCGACGGTTCGTGCCGCACGCCGATCGGCGGCCATTGCCGCGTCGTGGGCGATCGCATCCATTTCCGCGGCCTGATCATCTCGCCCGACGGCAAGGAAGCGTTCGAGACCGTGCGCGAGGGCGCGCGCGCAGATGCCGTTGCGCTCGGCACCGATGCCGCGCGGGAGCTGCGCGAGCGCGCCGGCGAAAAGTTCTTCACGCTGTTCGGCGGAGCCTGACCCGTGGCCGTGCTGGTGACGCGGCCCTCCCCTGATGATGGTGCGACGGCCGCGGCGCTGCGCGCGCTCGGCATCGAGGCGCTGCTGGCGCCGATGCTGCGGTTCGAGGCGGTATCCTTTGCCGATGACGCGACGGCCTATGACGGTGTCATCGCCACCAGCGCCAACGCGCTGCGCGCCGTCGCCGATCATCCGGCCGGCATGGAGTGGCGGCGCGGACCGCTGTTCGCGGTCGGCGCCCACACCGCCGAGGCGGCGCGCGCGCTCGGCTTCGATGCGGTGATCGCCGGCAGTCGCGGGGCAGCGGAGCTGCCGGCGCTGATCGCCGCGCATTTCGCCAGCCATGCGGCCCGCGGCCGGCCGACGCTGCTGCATCTCGCCGGCGCCGATCTCGCGCAGGACCTGTCGGGGCCGCTCGATGCGCGCGGCATCGATGTGACGGTGCGGACGGTTTACCGCATGGCAGCGATCGCGCATCTGTCGCAGGAGACGCGGGATGCCTTCGCGGCCGGCCGCATCGACGCGATCCTGCATTTTTCCCGGCGCAGCGCCGAGGCCTTCGTTGCGGCGGCGCGTGCCGACGGCGTCGAGATCACCGCCTTGGCGTTGCCGCAATGCTGCCTATCCGATGCCGTCGCTGCGGTGATGCGGGAGGCCGGCGCTGCGCGCATCGTCGTGGCGGAGACGCCGAACGAGGCCGCGATGCTGGAGGCCGTCACGCGCGCGCTGCGGCAGAGCTAGTGCCCGCTTTTCGAAGTTCGTGATACATCGCGGCAATCTCCTTCACGAACTTCGAAAAGCAAAGGGCACTAGCAAATATATGATTCTAGTGCCGCTTTTCGATCTGAAGTCCCTGAGATGAGATTGCGGCTGGCGGTGCAGGGACTTCAGATCGGCGGCACTAGCGCAAGTGTCCAGACAAAAGTTTGTGGGGGCGACCGCGTGCCTCGCTCGCAAAACCACGCTAGTGTTTCCGTGTCCCGCACGGGAGCTTCGCGTTCGGCCCACCTCGGTGATGCAACAGGAGTGCAAGTGGATGGTCGACGACACCCCCAAGGACAATGGTCCCGCGTCGGAGACCGCAGCGGAGGGCGGCCGCCGGCCGCGCACGCCGCCGACCATCGACCTCGAAGCATCCCGGGTCGAAACCGCCGTGCCGCCATCCACTGAGCAGCCGGTCGAGGCAGAGGGGGCGACCGAGCAGCCATCGGCCGACATGTCACGCGAGACGCCGGGCGCAGCGCCTCGTCCGCGCAAGGCGGCCGGTCTGCTCGCTGCTGTGCTTGCGGGCGCCGTGGGCGCGCTCGTGGTCGGCGGCGTCGGCTGGTTCGCCGGGGTGATCGGCAACTCCAACGCGCTCAGCATGTCGATGGTCGCAACCGTCGAGACGCTGGCGGCGCGGGTGGCGCGGCTCGAATCGGCGCCGGCGCCGGCGGTGGCCGCGAAACACGATCCGGCGCTCGCCGCGCGGCTCGACGGCATGGAAAAATCGCTGGGCGCGCTGCGCGATAATCTCATGATGCTGCGCGAGCAGGTCGAGCGCGCGGTGAAGACGGTCGACAACATCAAAGCCGCACCGGCCGAAGCCGTTGCCGCGACGCCGCCCGACCTGTCGGCGTTCGATACGCGGCTTGCGCAGCTCGACACCCGGCTGCAAGCGCTGGCGGCGCAGACCTCGCAGCTCAGGGATGCGCAGGGCAAGGCGGACGGGCGTCTCGCCGATCTCGGCGCGCGCGCCGAGAAGGCCACGGCGGCGAAGCCGGCTGACGATATTCCGCTGCGCCGGGCAATCGCCGCGGGTGCGCTCGATGCGGCGGTGCGCGGGGGGGAGTCGTTCGCGCCGGCGCTTGCCGCCGCGAAACGGCTTGCACAGGATCCGGCCGAGCTGAAGCCGCTCGACGCGTTCGCCACGGCCGGCGTGCCGAGCGCGGCGAGCCTTGGCCTCGAATTCGTCGCCTTGCGGCGTGCGCTTGCGCCGGCACTGGACGGCAAGCCCACACCGGCGCCCGACGGCTGGCTCGATCGCCTGCGCACCAGCGCCGAACGCCTGGTGAAGATCAGGCGTAACGATGCCGCCGGCGCGCTGGACGACAGCGGTCCGCTGGCCCGCGGCGCAGCGGCCGTGACGCGCGGCGATCTCGCCGCTGCACGGCGCGAGTTCGCCTCCTTGCCGGAGGCGGAGCGCGGCAAGGTTCAGCCGTGGCTCGACAAGGTCGCGGCGCGGGATGCGGCGCTCGCCGCGTCGCGCCAGTTCACCGCCAATGCCATCTCGGCCCTCACCGCCGCGCCATAGGTCGTGCCGATGCTCCGAATCATTCTGTTCCTTCTCCTGATCGCCCTGGTTGCTTTCGGCGCAGCGTGGGTGGCCGACCAGACCGGCGATGTCGTGCTGACCTTCGGCAACTGGCATGTCGAGACCAGCATGCCGGTGTTCGCGCTCGGCTTCGTCGTCACGGTGATCGCTGCGATCCTGGCGTGGACGCTGGTCCGCGCGCTGTGGCGCGCGCCGGAGCGATGGCGCCGTGGCCATCGCGAGCGGCGTCACGCGCGCGGCCGCCATGCCATCACCCACGGCCTGCTCGCGATCGGCACGGGCGATGCGATCGCGGCGCGGCGTCATGCCCATATCGCGCGGCGCGATGCCCAGCACGATCCGCTGGCGCTGCTGCTGCATGCGCAGACGGCGCAGCTCGAGGGCGACCGCGCCGGCGCGCAGCGCGCGTTCCGCGCCATGGCGGAGCGCGCGGAGACGCGCCTGCTCGGCCTGCGCGGCCTGTTCGTCGAGGCGCAGCGCGCCGACGATGCGGTGGCCGCGGTGGCGATCGCGGAGGAGGCGCTGAAGGTCGCGCCGGCGGCGCCCTGGGCGTCGCACGCGATGCTCGGCTTTCGCTGTGCCAAGGGGGATTGGGACGGGGCGCTGCGGCTGCTCGACAGCAACCTCGCCGCCGGGCAGATCGACAAGGCGACGCATCACCGCCAGCGCGGCGTGTTGCTGACGGCGCGGGCGCTCGAGCTCGTGACGCAGGATCGCGACCTGTCGCGCGAGAGCGCGATGGAGGCGGTCAAGCTGGCGCCGACGCTGGTGCCGGCGGCGGTGCTCGCCGCCAAGTATCTCAGCGAGGCGCACCAGGTCCGCCGCGCCATGCGCATCCTGGAGACCGCGTGGCTGGCGCAGCCGCATCCGGATCTCGCCGATGCCTATGCCCATGTCCGGCTCGGCGATTCGGCGCGGCAGCGCCTGACACGGGTGGAGACGCTGGCGGCGAAGACCCCGGGTCACATCGAGGGCGCGCTGGCGATCGCGCGCGCCGCGATCGACGCCAGCGAGTTCGCCCGCGCCCGCGAGGTGCTGGCGCCGTTCGTGGCCGCGCCGACGCAGCGCGTCGCCTTGCTGATGGCGGAGATTGAGCGCACCGAGCAGGGCGACAGCGGCCGCGCCCGCAGCTGGACGCTGCGCGCGGTGCGCGCCGCGCATGATCCGGTCTGGACCGCCGACGGCTATGTCTCCGACCGCTGGCGGCCGGTGTCGCCGGTGAGCGGCCGGCTCGACGCGTTCCAGTGGCAGACGCCGCTCGCCGCCCTGCCGTCGGACGTCGCCGCGCATGACCTCGACCCGACCCTGGCGCCGTCGCCGGGCGCCGTCGATGCCATCGCGCCCCCGCATCCGGAGCCTGCGCCCGCTGAGATCGCTCCGGCCGCCGAGACGGCGGCTGTCGCGGACGATGTGGTGGAAGAGCCCGCACCGGTCGAGGCCGTGGCCCCGGTCTCACCTGTGCCGGTCGAGGCGTCGGCTGGCGCGCCGAGCCATGATGCTGTGCCATCGCCTCCGGTGTTCCGCCCGCGGCCGGACCTGCACAAGCCGGCGCCGCCGCCGGTCATTCCGATCGTGCGGGCGCCGGACGATCCCGGCATCGATGATCCGCTGGCGGGGGACGAGTTTGCCGATTCGCCCTATCCCCCTCAGGGCCAGCGCGGTGGCTGGCGCGGCTTTCTGACCCGCTGGGGCGCCTGATCGTTCAGGTCGGCGCCACAAGTTCCTGGCGGGAGTCCTTGCCAATCGGGGCGGCGGGCTTTATCAGGAGCGCCGAACCGGCATCGGTTTCGCCGCAATAGCTCAGCTGGTAGAGCACGTCATTCGTAATGACGGGGTCGGGGGTTCGAATCCCTCTTGCGGCACCACCATCTCGGATGGTCGGTTCTCCGTAAGTCTTTCCAACATCTTGTTTTTTAGCGAGCGAGCGGGCCCGTTGCGCGCCTTAGCCGCGCTCGTCCGAAAACAGATCTGTCGCCTTGCCGTGACGGATCAGCGCCGCCCGGATCAGGCGCGGCCTTGCCTTCACCTCAGCCATGATCTTGGCGACATATTCTCCGACCAGCCCGATCGCGAGCAGGTTGAGCGATCCGAAGAACAGGATGCTGATCAGGAGCGTGGTCGCGCCGCGGGGAGCGATGTCCGGAACCAGGATGCGCAGCAGGGCGGCCAGCGCCATCACCAGCAGGGACAGCGTGAACAGCACGACGCCGGAGACCGTCAGCATGGTCATCGGCGCATTGCTGTACGAGAAGATGCCCTTCTTCGCCCAGTCGATGTTCTTGAACAGGTTGTTGGTGGAGCGGCCGAACATCCGCTCCGGCCGGACATAGTCGACGCCGGTCTGGCGGAAGCCGACATAGGCGCGCAGCCCCCGCATGAAGAGATCGCGCTCGGGCGAGCGCAACAGCCAGCTGACGACGCGCTGGTCGATCAATGAGAAGTCGCCGGCGTCGAGTGGAATCTTGACATAGCTGAACGCCGCGAACACCCGGTAGAACGCCTTGTAGAGCAGACCCTGCAGCCACGGCATCTCGCGCTTGACGCGGCGGCCGTAGACGACCTGATAGCCTTCCTCCCATTTGGCATAGAAGTCGGCGATCAGCTCCGGCGGATCCTGCAGATCGCCGTCGAGCAGCACGACGGCCTGCTTGGTGGCGAGCTCCATGCCGCTGCGGAACGCCATCTGCGAGCCGAAATTGCGCGAATGGGTGATGCCGAGCACATGGCGGTCGTGCTCGGACAACCGGCGAATTACGTCCGCGCTGTCGTCGGGGCTGCCGTCGTTGACGAAGATGATCTCGTAGTCGATGCCGAGCTTCTGAAACGTTTCCGTCAGGCGGCGATGCATGACCGGGATCGCTTCCGCGTCCTTGTAGCAGGCGATGATGGCGCTGACGCTGCGGCGCTTGCCGGCGCTCGCGAGCTTGGTGCTGCTGCTGATGTCGTCGCCGGACAGCGTGCGGATCCAGTCCGCGGTCTTGCGCAGGCCGGCGTCGAGCGTCGTCGTCGCCTGCCATCCCAGCACGGCCTTCGCCTTCGACGGGTCGGCATACCAGTCGCGCAGGTCCCAGGACCGCGCATCCATGGTGTTGTACTGCGGCTCGTCGAGCACGCCGAACAGGCTCCGGGTCTGGTCGACCAGCTGCCGGATGGTCGTCTTCGTCCCCGATCCGATGTTGATGCTCTCTCCGAACATCGACGGGTTCATCTTCGCCGCGGCGAGGATGAAGGCCTCGCACACATCGTCGACATAGACGTAGTCGCGGGACGTCTCGGGATCGACCAGGGGCGGCAGGCCGCCGCCGAGCGCCCGCCGCACGAGATTGGGCATCAGCCGCGAGGTGTCCTCGAGCGGACCATAGACCGAATAAAGGCGCAGATTGACGCACGGGAACTGGTGAGACTGTCCCATGTAGGCGAGATAGCTACCGACTGCGATCTTGGATACGGCGTAGTCGCTGTTGGGCTCGCAGGTGTCGGTCTCGCGCGGCGCGGCGCTGTTGCGCCCGTACTCCGACGAGCTGCCGGCGTGGACGTAGGCGGCGAACGGCCGCTGCGCCAGAAGCTCGATCAGCCGGACCGCCGCCAAGAAGTTGGTCTCGTAGATCAGTGAGGTGTTTTTCTCGAAGGAGTAGGCGCCGTAGGCGACGCAGTCGAACACCGTCTGCGGCATCGTGCTGTCGACGAGGTGCTTGACTGCGTTGAGATCGTTGAGGTCGGCAACGGCGATCTGCCTGGCGTCGGCATCGCGCAGGCGCCAGTTCCGCTCGCGCTGAACCACCGCGAAAACATCGCCGCGGTATCGGGAGACCATGTGAAAGAGGTTGGCGCCGACGAACCCCGACGCGCCGGTCACGAGAATCGGGCCACGCAGGGCGCGAATATAGGCCGCGATATCGCTCATGCGGCGGCCAGCGCGGCCATCTGCATGATGGCGATCTCGTGCAGCAGCGTCTCCGGGTCGAGGCCGGACTGTTGGCGCATGTAGGTTTGCGAGCCGTAGCGCCCGAAATGATGGGCGGTGGCGTGCAGGTGCCGCAGCCGCACGGCGCCGAGCCCCTGCTCGATCAGATGAAGCGCAAGATCGGTGCCGAAGCTGCCCTGGCGGACGTGCTCCTCGGCAACGATGACCTGGCCGATGGTCGAGATCTGCTGCACCAGCGCCTCGGGCATCGCGTTGGCCGCCAGCGGCAGTTCGGCGACCGCCCACAGGTTGGGGCGGTAGGCCTGATCCTGCGCCGCGCAGGTGGCGATCAGGGAGCCGGCGAGCGGGCCGACCGAGATGACGACAGGGCCGCCTCCGTCGGTGAGCTGCCGCCATGGCGCATAGGCCGGCACGTTCCAGTCCGCCGGCGCTTCCCCGCGGCCGAGACGCAGGTAGCTCGGTCCGGTGCTGGCGGCCGCACGCGGGATCACCGCGGCGATGTCCTGGTCGAACACCGGCACGAAGGCCTTCATGTTCGGCAGCGACAGCAGGACGCCGTAGTCCTCGATCGCATGATGGGTCGGCCCCATCACGCCGTAGCCGTAGCCGCCGCCATTGCCGACAATCTTGACCGGCAGGTTGTGGAAGGCGATGTCGTTGCGGATCTGCTCGAAGCCGCGCGCGTAGCAGAACGGCGCGATGCTGTAGACCCAGACGTCGAGCTTCTGCTTGGCGAGGCCGGCCGCCACCGACATCATGTTCTGCTCGGCGACGCCGGCATTGATGAAGCGCTGCTGCATCACCTCGCGCAGCGGCTCGAGCGCCATGAAGCCGAGGTCGCCGGTCAGGAAGACCACGTCGGGATCGCGGGCGTGCGCCGCCAGCGCGTCGCAGAACTGCGTTCTCATGCGGCGTCGAGCTCCTGCAGGGCCTGGCGGTAGAGCGCTTCGTTCAGCGGGCGGTAATGCCATTCCATCCGGTTTTCCATGAAGGAGACGCCGCTGCCCTTCACCGTCTGCAGCACGACGATGCGCAGCCGTTCGGGCTGGCGCTGCAGTTCGCGCCGCAAGGCGTCCGGGTCGTGGCCAGGAAGGGTGACGATCTCGGCATCGAAGCCGGCGATGCGGTCGGCCAGCGGATTCATCGACGCGATGTCGGCGGTGCCGCCGAAACCCTGCAGCCCGTTGTGATCGACCAGCACGGTCAGGTTCGACAGGCGATGATGGCAGGCGAAGATCAGGGCTTCCCAGGTCGAGCCCTCCTGCCACTCGCCGTCGGACGTCAGGCAGAACACGCGGCCATCGCTCTGCTTGAGGCGGAACGCGAGCGCTGTGCCGGACGCCAGCGACAGGCCATGCCCCAGGCTGCCGGTGGCGAAGTCGACTTGCGGCAGGCCGCGCACCGGTGGATGGCCCGGCAGCAGGGTGTCGTCGCGGTGGAAGGTCGTGAGGTCGTCGTCGGTCAGCTGGCCCAGTGTCCAGAGCACCGTGTACAGCGCGCCTGCCGCATGCCCCTTGGACAGGATGAAGCGGTCGGACGGGCGCATGAATTCGTGGAAGGTCACCATCATCGCGTCGATGGCCGACAGGTTGCCGCCGATGTGGCCGACCCCGCTGTCGTAATGCATCTGCAGCAGGCGCTGCCGCGCGCGCTTGAAATCGGCTTCGTTCAATCGACGTGTCATCTCGGAAAGCTCCAGCTCGGCTTCCGGGGAGGAAATGATACCTTTGGCCGCGACGGCTGGAGGAGCTTACGGCCCAGCTGGATAAAATGAGGTGAATGCCGCCGGCGGATCGGGCCGACGTCCCGGCATGACAAAAAGGTGTCAGGGAACCGGCCGGCCCTCAGGGCGCCGACTGCGCCGTGACGAAATGCGACTGCGCCAGCCACCGTGTTGGCGCCAGCCCTTCGAGCACGGGCTCGACTGCAAGGATTGGCTTGATCAGGGCGGTCGGGATGCCGGGCACGAGGAAGTCCCGCGTGGTCACCGAGACGTCCTGCCAGCCGGCATGGCTAATCGCCTGGCCCAGGGCCGACGCCTTGAAGGCCATCTCGTCGGGCTCCAGGCGTGCCCATTTCCGTCCGATCTTCGTCCCGAAGATGAAGGCGCAGTACGGATTCATGAAATTGGGCTCGATGAAGGCCATGCCGCCGCCTGGCCGCGTCATGCCGCGCAGGATGCGCAGGATGGCATCGAGCCGCAGCACCAGGTGATGCAGGATGCCGTTGCCGTAGATCAGGTCGAATTGTCCGAAAATTGTCGGATCGTCGTTGAAGAGATCGAAGCTCTCGAAACGAAGATTGGGCGCGCTGTGGTGGGCGCGGGCGTCGCGGAGAAACGCTTCGCTGATGTCGATGCCGATGACCTCAGCCGCAGTCTTCGCGGCGACATGAGCCGCGGCCTCGCCCGCTCCGCAGCCGATCTCGAGAATCCGCCGCGCGCCGAGCCGCTCGGCCTGGGCCACGAACCAGTCGTTGCGGCGGAGCGCCCGGAATGGTGTCGAGCCGACGGGGGCGAAGAGCTGGCTGAAGCCGCGCTCGTCCTGAAGGGTGATCTTCGCCACGGTCAGGTGTTCCGCACGCGGTGGAATGTGCAACCGTGGGCGATGGCTTGCGCCCTGCGCGGCCACCATCGCATGCAGCCTGGCTGGCGGATCGCGATCGTTGTCAACGGGGCGGCGAAACCTGCAGTCATTCGTGCTCTCGCAGAGTCGCGGCTCGCGACGCGGTGATTCCGTTCATACCATGGCCGGGCAAGCGCACGAAAGCCGCGGGAGCGGGCGGTGCAGCAACGAGAAGCGACGGAACGCCTCAGGCCTCGGCGGCCGCCGGCCGCAATGTCAGGCGCGAACGCCGCACCCGCTCGCGATGGGCGGTGTAGAGCCCGCTGGCGATGATGATGGCGGCGCCGACGAAGGTCCAGCCGTCGGGCACGTCACCGAAGACCATGTAGCCGAGCAGCGTCGCCCAGATCGGCTGGGTGTAGCTGAAAGGCGCCAGCACCGAGGCGTCGCCATAGCGATAGGCCAGCACCACCAGCCAGTGGCCGGAGGTGGCGGCGATACCGAGCGCGGCGGCGATCGCCAGCTCCCAGGCGGTCGGCTGCAGCCACACGAACGGCAGCATCGCCGACAGCAGCACGAAGCCGACGAGGGCCGAGTACGCCATGGTCGTCACCGGGGAGTCGCGGCCGGCGATCTTGCGTGTCGTCACCAGCGAGATCGCCCAGCACAGCGCCGACGTGATGGCGAGCAGGGCGGCCGGATGGAAGGCGCTGGTGCCCGGCCGCACCACGATGATGACGCCGACGAGACCGGCGATGGTTGCGAGCCAGCGCCGCAGGCCGACGGTCTCGCCGAGAAAGACAATCGACAGCACGGTGACGAAGATCGGCGAGACGAAGCTCGTGGTGGTCGTCTCCGCGATCGGCAGATAGCGCAGCGCGGTGATGAACAGCAGCGACGAGCCGACCAGCGTCAGGCCGCGCAGCGCCTGCAGCCCCGGGCGCTCGGTGTGCAGCGCCTGGCGCGGCGACGCCGCGAGCACCACCGGCAGCATCAGCAGCGTGAACACCAGATAGCGCAGCCAGCCGATCTCGACCGCGGGCAGCCGCAGCGCCAGATACTTGGCCATGGTGTCGGACGAGGATAGGAAGACCGTCGACAGCAGCACCAGGGGGATGCCGCGCAACGGCCGATCGACGGGCGCCGGCGCGCCTGCGTGGGCGCCGGCTTCGACGTGGAGGTCGGCTTCGACCTGGCTGACATCGGCTTCGATGGACGCAGTCGCGCGAGGCTCTCGAGGCTGCGCTGCGGGGCGGAGGGTCAATGCTCGCTCGTTGGGTGGCCGCCGATTCGGCTGATCTCGTTGGGCGAGCCCTCCCATGCTTCTCCCCACCCCGCAACAAAAACCCGGTCAGAACGGGCGAAACTGAGGGCTGCCATGCTCCCGGCGCGCAGCTGGCGCCGTGCAGGTTCCAGCGCCGGGGCTGTCGCGTTCAGATCGTGGGTCGGCCGCCCTCGCCGCGCGGATTTTGCATCGCAACGATCCCGGTCTGGCGCGCGGCGAGCGCGGCGAGGCCGTCTCGACGGCACGCCTGGTCAAACACGCCCGCCGCCCGCGATACCGCGCGCGGCGGGGCGGGTGAACGGCTGGCCACGTGCGGGTGCGGCGATCGGCGCAGGTATTACCCAATTGTAACAATCGCGAGGTAATTCAACGCACTATGTTCTGTGGGGCTGGCGCCACCGCGGTTGCGACAGGGGCTGGTTCCCCGGGTTTGGATTGCAAGGTGTCGGCTTTCGCGCCATAGAACGGAGCCTGCCCAAAAAGGGGCGCTCGCTCACCGGTTCCTGGCGGCGGTGGTCGAGATGAGCAGTCACCCGGAGGGGCGGGCAGGGTGGCGAATGGCATGTTTCGTGCTGCGCGACCCGGACGGCCAACGGGAATGACGGCGAGACATTTTTTGATTGTGATGCGGAATGCTCGATAAGCTGCGTCAGTTCATTTCGGATGTGATTGCTCCCGCCGGCGAGACGCGTCGCCATTTCGACGAGACGGATTATCGTCTCGCCGCCACCGCGCTCCTGATCCATGTCATCTCGATCGACGGCGCGCCGTCGGAGGCTGAAACGAAAAAGCTGCACAGCCTGCTCGAATATCGTTTCCAGCTCGATCCCGGCACCGCCGACCGGCTGATCGCGGATGCGACGCTGGTGGAAGGCGAGGCCGTCGACCTCTACCACTTCACCAGCATCATCATGCGCGCGGTCAACGCCGAAGGCCGGTTGCGCATCATCGAGATGATGTGGGAACTGGTCTATGCCGACGGTCGTGTCAGTGAATTCGAGGAGAACGTGGTCTGGCGGGCCGCCGATCTGCTCGGCGTCTCGTCGCGCGACCGCATCAACCTCAAGCATCGGGTGGCCGAAGGCCGGCTGGCGCCCGATGCCGCCACCTGATCGCCGTGCGGCCCCGCGTTGCTCCCGAACTCCATCTCGCGCCTTTGAATCCCGTCAGTATTGAAGACATGTGATGGCCGAACGTGTGACCCTGATTACCGGAGCTTCGACCGGCATCGGCGTCGAGCTGGCGCGGATTTTCGCGGCCAATGACCATCGCGTCGTGCTGGTGGCACGCCGCGCCGAACGGCTGAGCGCGCTGGCCGACGAAATCACCAATGCCGGTGGCACCCCGCCGATCGTGATCGCTTGCGACCTGGAGCGGCCGGATTCCTGCGACATCATCGCGGGCGCGCTCGCGGCGCAGAACGTCGAGGTCGAATTCGTCGTCAACAATGCCGGGTTCGGGCTGCTCGGCGACGCCTGTACGCTCGACCGCGGCGAGCAGATCGGCATGATCGACGTCAATGTGCGCACGCTGACCGATCTGTCGCTGCGCTTTTCCGACAGCATCATCCGCCATGGCGGCGGTATCCTGAACGTGGCGTCGATCGCCGGCTTTCTGCCGGGGCCGTGCATGGCGGTCTATTACGCCAGCAAGGCCTATGTGCTGTCCTTCACCGAGGCCCTGCACCAGGAGCTGCGGCCCAAGGGGGTGCGGGTCACGGCGCTGTGCCCGGGTCCGGTGCCGACCGAGTTCCAGACCCGCGCCGGCGTCCAGCCGGGGTTCGATTCGCGGCTCCTGAACATGTCCGCCACCAAGGTGGCGCTGGCCGGCTATCGTGGCCTGATGGCCGGGAAACGCGTGGTGCTGCCGGGGTTTGCCATGAAGGTGATCCCGCTGCTGCTGCGCCTTGCGCCGCGCCCGATCGTGCTCGGCGCCGCCAGCCGGATCCAGCGCAAACGGTAACGGCGTGCTCCGCAGGCGCCGCGGCCTGCAGTCCGCCGCGCCGCTTTTGCGGGCAGCTGCTGCCCAATAAAAACATTCCATCTTTGGTAAGAAATTGAGTAGTAATCTCAGATCGGTCCGACTTTAAAAGAAAATCATGTCGTCTCAGGCTGATCGCAGCAAGGCGCCCGTCGTTCCCCGATTTTGTGAGCGCGCGCCTGTAACCGCTTCCTCGCAGCCGCTGCGGCCGATCCTCATCATCCTTCATCAGGAAACCTCGACGCCCGGCCGGGTCGGCAATGCCTTGCGCGCGCTCGGCTATGCCCTCGACATCCGCCGTCCCCGATTCGGTGACCCGCTGCCCGCGACGCTCGACCAGCATGCCGGGGCCGTGATGTTCGGCGGCCCGATGAGCGCCAACGATCCGGACGATTACATCCGCTGCGAGACCGACTGGCTGGCCGTGCCGTTGCGCGAGCGCCGGCCGTTCCTCGGCATCTGCCTCGGTGCCCAGCTGCTGGCCCGCCAGCTCGGCGCACGGGTCGACTTTCACCCGCACGGGCGGGTCGAGGTCGGCTACTATCCGATCCGGCCGACCGAGGCCGGGCAGACGGTCTGCACTGCGTGGCCCGCGGAGGTCTATCAGTGGCATCGCGAGGGTTTTGAGCTTCCCTCGGGCTGTGAGCTCCTGGCCGAGGGCGATGATTTTCCAGTGCAGGCGTTCCGCGCCGGCAGCTGCTTCGCCTTCCAGTTCCACCCGGATGTGACCACTGCGATGATGCATCGCTGGACCACCCGTGGGCATGAGCGTATGGCGCTGCCCGGGGCACGGTTGCGAACGGAGCATTTCGCCGGGCGTGCGGTGCACGACGTCGCCGAGCGGGCGTGGCTCGACCGGTTCCTGCGCTGCTGGCTTGCCCAAGACCAAACGGCCAATGAAACAGCCGCTATTGCAGCATCGCGCGAGGCGCCGCTGCTGGTCGCCGCCGAGTAGCCACGCGGCCGCGCAAGGCGGCGTATCGGCATCGGATTCCGGATGATTTTCAGGCTTGTCGGGCGGGTGGTGGAGCCGAGGGGAATCGAACCCCTGACCTCCTCATTGCGAACGAGGCGCTCTCCCAGCTGAGCTACGGCCCCCCGCGCCGCGGCGCTGTGGGCACCGCGAACAAGCGCGCCATTTACAGTCCGTGCCCTGGCCAAGTCAATGGCGTGCGCGCATTGCCGTCGATTGTTTTCGTGGCCGTTTTTGCCGACTTTCGGGGCGGCCTCCCTTGTTCCTGTGGAAGCGAACCGGTAATTTGGCGGCACAAACGATCGCCCCTGTTCCGTCGGGCGCAAGCCCGGCCAAGGTGGCGCCGAATCGCCTCTGAAACCTCACCTTTCCCGTCAGCGGACCCGCACTGCGAGCCAGATCATTCCATGAGCGCTCTTCTCGACACCATCCTGCTTGCTCTCGATATGTATTGGTTCGTGCTCATCGCAGCCGCGATCATGTCATGGCTCATGGCTTTCAATGTCGTGAACACGCGCAACCAGCTCGTGGCATCAATCTGGGAATTTCTCTATCGCATCACCGAGCCGGTGCTGCGGCCGATCCGTAAAATACTGCCTGATATGGGCGGGCTGGATATCTCACCGATCATCGTGATCCTCGCGATCTATTTCATCGAGCGTTTGATCAAATCCAATATGCACCCTGGGGGCTTCTAAGGCGTGTCGCTGGGCGCGTTGCCGTGGCGCGACGCTGAGGGCGGCCTTCTGCTCGTCGTTCGCGTGACGCCGCGTGGCGGGCGCGATGCCTTCGACGGCATCGAGGTGATGGCCGACGGGCGCGCGGTGCTGAAGGTCCGGGTGCGGGCCGCACCGGCGGATGGCGAGGCCAACGACGCGGTGACGCGCCTGCTCGCCGCGCGGCTGAAGCTGCGGCGCAGCGACATCGCTATCACGGCGGGTGCCACCGCGCGGGTCAAGCAGGTCATGCTCCGCGGCGATCCCCACCAGCTGGCGGCCGTGCTCGCGGCCGCGACCGAGGAGACGACATGACGGCGCAGATCATCGACGGCAAGGTCATCGCAGCGGACCTGCGCGCCCGTGTCGCGCAGGAGGTCGCGCGGGTGCAGCGCGATCATGGGCTGACCCCGGGCCTTGCGGTGGTGCTGGTGGGCAGCGATCCGGCGAGCGAGGTCTATGTCCGCAGCAAGGCCAAGCAGACCCGCGCCGCCGGCATGGCGTCGTTCGAGCACAGCCTGCCGGCCGATGTCGCGGAGAGCGACCTGCTGGCGCTGGTCGCAAAGCTCAACGCCGATCCGTCCGTCCACGGCATCCTGGTGCAGCTGCCGCTGCCCAAGGGGCTCGACAGCCAGAAGGTGATCGCGGCGATCGATCCGGCAAAGGATGTCGACGGCCTGCATCCGGTCAATGCCGGGCGCCTCGCCAGCGGCTTCAACGCCCTGACGCCGTGCACGCCGCTCGGCTCCATCATCCTCACCAAGACGGTGCACGCTTCGCTCGAAGGCCTGAACGCCATCGTCATCGGCCGCTCGAATCTCGTCGGCCGGCCGCTGGTGCAGCTGCTGCTGAACGAGAATGCCACGGTGACCATCGCCCATTCGCGCACCCGCGACCTGCCGCAGCTGTGCCGCCAGGCCGACCTCGTCTATGCCGCCGTCGGGCGGCCCGAGATGGTGCGGGGCGACTGGATCAAGCCCGGTGCGGTGGTGATCGACGTCGGCATCAACCGTCTGCCGGCGGGCGCCGATGGCAAGAGCCGGCTGGTCGGTGATGTCGCCTATGACGAGGCGATGCAGGTGGCCGGCGCGGTGACACCGGTGCCCGGCGGCGTCGGCCAGATGACGGTGGCGTGCCTGCTGGTCAACACGCTGCGCGCCGCCTGCGCCATCAAGGGGCTGCCGGCGCCGGCGGTCTAAGCCTGCGCGCGGCTCACGACGCGACGTTCTGCAGCAGCCGTCGGTAGAAGCGGATGATGTCGGCATAGTTGTCGACCGACAGCCGCTCGTTGGTGCCGTGGAAGCGGCTGAGGTCGGCGGGCTTGGCGCGCACCGGCACGAAGCGGAACACCTTGTCGGTGACATTGATGTAGTTGCGCGAATCGGTCGCTGCGGTGAGCAGGCTCGGCGCCACCAACACGTCGGGAAACACCTCGCGAATGGTCTGGTTCAGCGCGCGGTAGGCGAAGCTCGCGGTGCCGGTGATCGGTGGCGGGTTGCCATTGCCGGCCGCCGGCTCGATGCCGATCCGGTCGTTGTCGATGGTGCGGCGGACGTGCTCGATCACGCTGGACTGAGTATCGCCCGGCAGCAGGCGGAAGTTGACCGCGGCCTCCGCATTGCCCGGCAGCACGTTGTCCTTGTTGCCGGCGTTGAAGATGGTCAGCGCGGTGGTGGTGCGGATCCCGGCATCGGTGTTCGGTGTGCGGGCGAACTGCTGCAGCACCAGCGGTTTGAACAGCCAGAGGTTGGACAGCACCGCGCGGTTGACGAGGTCCATTTCGGGAGCCAGCGTCTCCAGCATCTCCGGCAGCGGCGGCCGCAGCTGCGCTGGCATCTGGTTCTGCTCGAGCTTGGCGAGCGCCGCGCTCATCATGCCGATGGCGGTCTCTTTCGGCGGCAGCGACGAATGGCCCGGGGTTGCGCTCACCTTCAGCATCAAGGTGGCGTAGCCTTTTTCGGCGACGCCGATCAGCGCCACCGGCTTGCTGACGCCGCTCAGCACGCCGTCGAGAATCAGCAGCCCTTCGTCGAGCACGAAGTCGAGCTTGACGCCGCGCGACGCCAGGAGGTCGGCGATCGCCTTGGCGCCGCGCTGGCCGCTGACCTCTTCGTCATGGCCGAACGCGAAATAGATGGTCTGGCGGGGGCGGAAGCCGGTTTTCGCCAGGCTCTCGGCAGCTTCCAGGATGCCGAACAGGCTGCCCTTGTCGTCCCAGGCGCCGCGGCCCCAGATGAAGCCGTCGCGCACCACGCCCTCGAACGGCGGCACCTGCCAGTCCTGCTCGGTGCCCGGCGCGATCGGCACCACGTCCTGGTGGGCGAGCAGCGCGATCGGCGGCGCCTTCGGGTCGCTGCCCTCCCACGTGTAGAGCAGGCTGTAGCGGCCGACGGCCTCGCGCTTGGTTGCGGCTTGGAAGGCAGGAAAGCTTGCCGCGATATGCGCGTGCAGCTTCATGAACGCATCGGCGTTCTGGTCGGGCGCGGCGGCGTCAGAGATGGTCTTGAAGCGGATGGCGGCAGCGAGCCGGTCGGCGGCGGCCCGCGCTTCGAGCGGGATCGGCGCCAGCGGCGCGACCGCGACCTGGCGCGAGCGCAGGTTGGCGGCGTTGAAGGTGATGATCGCGATCACTGCCACCACTACGGCGAGCAGCAGCATGGCGATGGTGCGGAGAGGTTTGAACAGCCGTCGCATCAGCCGGTCTCGCGGCACAATCAGGCGGGCGGAATCGGAGTTGCTGACAGGGTGTCGGGCAAAAGGCCGGACGTCAACCGTCCGGCAGCGGACGTCAAGCAGCAGACGTCAAACAGCAGAGGTCAAGCCGTCCAGGCGAATGCCACCTTGTCGAGGGTCTTGGGGCCGAACTGCTCGGACGAGCGCGCGACCATCCGGCCGCCAAGCGCGCGGTAGAATTCCACGGCCGGCTCGTTGTCGGACAGGGCCCAGATCACCATGCTCTTGAGGCCGCTCTGGGCGAGATCACGGCGCGCGGCGGCGAACAGCCGGCGGCCGAAGCCGAGGCCCTGGAATTCCGGGCGCAGGTACAGCTCGTAGATCTCGCCTTCGAAGTGCAGGCTGCGGGCGCGGTTGCGTCCGTAATTGGCATAGCCGGCGATCTGTTCGCCGAACGCCAGCACGCTGATGCGGCTGCCTTTGCGGATCGCGCTGTCCCACCACTGCGGGCCGCGCCGGTTGATCAGCTTTTCAAGCTCGGCACCGGGGATGATGCCCTGATAGGCTGCGCGCCACGCCTCATCATGGGTCGACGCCACCGCCGTGGCATCGGACGTCTTGGCCTGTCGGACTTCGATGAGGATCGTGCTCATGACGCTCATCAAAGCAAGTCGGTGCCGCCGCTTCAAGGTCTATCGTTAATTAAGGGTTAATATGTGGATTTTGGGCATCATGTTCCCGTCACAGACTGTACCGAAAGGAGACAGGTTGCGGTGCGGTGCTTGTCTCCCGCCGTTCTGGCCGCAATGATTGATCGGATGCAGGTCGCCAGAGGGCTGAAAATTGCCGTCGCGATTGGGGTGCTGATGGCCGCTCTGTGGCCAACCTCGCCGGACGCCCAGGGTGCCGCACCACCTGCGGATGATTCGCCGGGCCGGCCACAGCAGCTGCGCATCCCGTCGCCGGATACCGCCACCATGTCGCGCGCCGTCCTGTATCGGCCTGCGGGGCGAGGGCCCTTTCCGCTGGCGCTCATTGCCCATGCCTCGACACAGAATGCGCTGCGGCGGGCGCAGATGCCGCAGCCGCAGTACCGCGCGCTGGCGAACGAACTGTTGGCGCGCGGCTTTGCCGTGCTGGTCCCGGAGCGGCCGGGCCATGGCGCGACCGGCGGGCCTTATCTCGAGGATCAGGGCGATTGTGACAATGCGGACTATGTCGCGGCCGGCCGCGCGACCGCGGCGGCGCTGCGGGGCGCAGTGGAGGCGATGCGCCGCGAGCCGTTCATTCGCAAGGATGGCGCCGTCATCGTCGGCCATTCCGCCGGCGGCTGGGGGGCGTTGGCGCTCGCGGGCTCCGACCCCGGCCTGATCGCGCGGATCGCGGTGTTCGCGCCCGGCCGCGGCGGCCACGCCGACGACCGGCCGTTCAAGGTCTGCGCGGAGCAGCGGCTGATCGCCGCAGCCGGCGTCTTCGGCGCGGGCGCGCGCATTCCGGTGACCTGGCTGGTGGCGCGGAACGATACGTATTTTTCCCCGGAGCTGTCGCAGCGTCTGGTGGAGGCCTTTCGCGCGGGTGGCGGCAAGGTGGATTTTCGCGTGCTGCCGCCCTCGGGTGACGAGGGGCACTGGCTCGCGGAGCGGGCGAATCCACCCGCACTTGCGTCGTGGTTGCCGGCCGGCGTAAGTCCTGCGGCGGGCAAGGCCGCGCCATCGCGATGATCCTGTATTTCCTGCTCAAGTACCTGCATGTTCTCGGAGCCATCGTCATTCTCGGGACGGGCAGCGGCATCGCGTTCTTCATGCTGATGGCCCATCGTAGCGGCGATGTGGCGTTCATTGCCCGGACGGCCGCGACCGTGGTCGTCGCCGATGCGCTGTTCACGGCCAGCGCGGTCGTCCTGCAGCCCTTGACGGGCCTGGCGCTGATGTCTGTGACATCAACCGGCCTGACGGAACGATGGATGCTGCTGGCGCTCGCCCTTTATGGGGTGGCCGGCCTGTTCTGGATCCCGGTGGTGTTCATGCAGATCGAGATGCGGGACATCGCGCGCCGGGCGGCGGCCAGCGGCGAGGCACTGCCGCAGCGCTACTTTGTGCTGTATCGGCGCTGGTTCCTGTTCGGCATTCCCGGGTTCGGCTCGGTGATGGCGATCTTGTGGTTGATGATCGCAAAGCCCGCACTGTAAGGGGCATGAATGAGAGAGGGCCCTGCTGACACCCGCAACATCCTGGTGCTGGGAGCGTCCGGCCTGATCGGCCGCTTTGTCACCGATGACCTGCGGGCACGCGGATTCAACGTGACGGGGATCGCCCGCCGCTTCGCGCCGGGACAGGCGGACGCATCGTCGGATCATGAGCTGCCAATCCTGTCCTCGCCGACGCCGCACATCGTCGCGTGGCTGCGCGATTGGCGAATCGATCTGGTGGTCAACTGTCTCGGCGTGCTGCAGGACGGTCCAGGTGCCGATACCCAAGCCGTGCATCGCGATTTTGTCGAACGGTTGCTCAGCGCCCTGCGCGACAGCGGCCGTCCCGTCAGGCTCGTTCACGTCTCGATCCCTGGTGACGACGGCGACGACCAGACGGCGTTCAGCCGCACCAAGCGCGAAGCCGAGCGCATGATCGCCGCCTCCGGCGTGCGCTATGCGATCCTGCGCCCGGGCTTCGTCGTCGCGCCGGCGGCTTATGGCGGCAGCGCCTTGCTGCGCGCGCTCGCGGCATGTCCGTTCGATCTGCCGCCGGCGGTGGCCGGAACGTCGTTTCAATCCGTCGCGGTGGAAGACATCGCTGCGACCATTGCCTGGCTGGCGCAGGCTCCCCCGCCGGACAATGGCGGCGTGGTGTGGGATCTGATGCATCCGCATCAGCAGACGCTTGGTGACGTGGTCGCGGAATTCCGCCGTGCGCTCGGCGCGGCCGGTCGACGGACCATTCGGATTCCGGGCCTGCTGCTCGATGCCGGGGCGAAGCTCGGCGACCTGGCGGGCCTTCTGGGCTGGTCGCCGCCGGTCCGTTCGACCGCGCTCGCGGAGTTGCGGCGCGGGGTGCGCGGCGATCCGTCAGGATGGATGGCGGCGACCGGCATCATGCCGCGTTCCTTGCGGGACAGCATCGGCCGGGGCGGCGCCTCGATCCAGGACAAGTGGTTTGC
Source organism: Pseudomonadota bacterium (assembly GCA_040756765.1). Taxonomy (GTDB): domain Bacteria; phylum Pseudomonadota; class Alphaproteobacteria; order Rhizobiales; family Xanthobacteraceae; genus Bradyrhizobium_A. The sequence goes on from JBFLYG010000013.1 coordinate 442,001, forward strand.
CGGGCTCTATCTGCTCAAGGCGCTGATCATTGTCTCGCTCGGCGTGTTCTGGATCCTGTCCGGGGCGATCGCGCTCTTCGTCTCCACCTCGGCGGCCGCGATGGTGCTCGCGTCGCATCAGTTTCCGGCGTCGCTTGTTGCGCCATTCCTGATCGGCAGCAGCCTGACGGATATCCTGGTCGGCGTGATGATCATGATACGCCGCACCAGCGCCATTGGTTTGATGGTCGGCATTGGCGTCTCGCTCGGCTATCTGGCGGGCGCAGCGCTTCTCGCGCCGGATGTGTGGCTGGATCCTCTCGGCGCACTGGTGAAGGTCGTGCCGATCATCGTGCTGATGCTGGTTGCATTGCTGACCCTCGACAATCGTTGATGGCGCGCTCTGGATGAACGAGCGTCTACGCTGTATCTGGAATAGACGTTCGGCGCGGTGATGTGCCGCGACGACAATAACAAGATCAGAGGAAACACCAGGTGATGTTGACGCGCAGACGATTCGGATCGCTGGCTCTTTCGGGGGGACTGGCGATCGCCGCACCGGCCGTGGTGCGTGCCCAGAATGCCGCCGACAGCAAGTTCGTCATGGGCTCGCCGATGCCATCAGGCCATTCGGCCTCCACCTTCATGGTCGCCGCGGCGGAGGCGATCCGCAACGACACCAAGGGCGCGGTCGACATCCTGTTTCTCGCCGACAGCCAGCTCGGCTCGGAGGCCGACATGCAGCGGCAGTTGCGCACCGGCGGCATTCCCTTCCTGGTGGCGTCGTGCTCGTCGCTGCAGAACCTCACCGCTGTCGCCGGCATGCCCGGCGTCGCCTATGCCTTCAAAGGCTATGACCAGCTTTGGGCCGCGCTCGACGGCGATCTCGGCGCCCTGATCCGGGCCGCGCTGCAGAAGCTCGGCATGGTGTCGTTCAAGTGCCTCGACAACGGTTTTCGCAACGTCACCACCAGCACCCGTGCCGTGACCAGCGTGAGTGACCTGCAGGGGCTCAAGATCCGTGTGCCGCCGAGCCCGCTCCTGACCTCGCTGTTCCAGTCGCTGGGCGCGGCGCCGACCACCATCAGCATCGGCGAGCTGTACTCGGCGCTGCAGACCAAGGTCGCCGACGGCATGGAGAACTCGCTGGTGCAGTTCGAGGCGCTGAAGATCTACGAGGTGCAGCAGCATTGCGCGTTGACGCGGCACAGCTGGGACGGGCTGTGGGTGCTGAGCAACAGCCGCGTGTGGGAGGCGATGCCGCCGGCCCACAAGGAGATCATCACCCATCATTTCGACGCCGCCGTGCAGCAGCAGCATGAGGATTTCGCCAGGCAGGACGTCGCGCTGAGGGCGACGCTCGAGGCCAAGAACCTGCGCTTCAACGAGGTCGACCGGGCGCAGTTCGTCGAGAAGCTGGCGAAGGCGGGCTACTACCGGGACTGGAAGGCGAAGTTCGGTCCTGAGGCCTGGGCGGCGCTGGAAAAATATACGGGGACGCTGGGCGGGTGAGGAAATCTCGACACGGCGCGAGCAGGGCTTGACGCGTGTGGACGAAGGCCGGTTGTGATAAGATCAAGCATGCCGACGTTAAAGAAAAAGTCTTCCAAGAAAGCTCTGGTGAAAGGGCACGTCGTTGGGCGTGCCCGCTTTGCCAAGATAAGTGAAACTGAGGGCATCATGGTGTCGACCGAGATGCGGAAGCGGGCTCGCTCGTCGATCGATCAGAGATTGTCAGCTGAAGAAACCCGTCGCCTCATCGTAAGGGCGTACCGCAAGAGCTGAGCGCTGCGCGTGCCTTGATCGCCACTGTGCGATCTGATCGCAGGTCAGATCGTTTGAAATCGCACGCGCCTGCCGGGCGATTTGGCTCGATCATCGAGTGTGTTCCAGCACTTCCTTCGCCGCCCGCTCGCCGCTGTCGCGGGCGCCGTGGGCGGTGGAGAAGAAGTTCGGCGAGGTGGCTTCGCCGGCGAAGAACAGGCGGCCATCGACCGGCGTCGCGAGGACGGCGCGGTCGCCGGCGTGGCCGGGCAGCGCGTGGGAGTAGGCGCCCAGCGCAAAGGGGTCCTGCCCCCAGCGCGAGGCGGCGAGCGGGCGCAGCTTGCTGCGATAGTCCGATCCCAGCAGCGCGACGATGTCGTCGATCGCCTGCGCGGCCAGCGCATCCTCGCCGGCATTCTCGAGTGCACGGGCGTAGCTGCCGCCGAAGAAGCCGGAGATGCAGGGCAGGCCCATTGGGCGGAGATGATAGCTGCCGATGCCGGTGCGGTCGGTGGCGGCATAGAGATGGCCGTCGGCGGGCAGGTCGGTGTCGCCGTCGAGCGCCAGCATCACCTTGTCGTCGAGGCCGAGCGGCAGGCCGGCCGCGGCGGCAACCTTGTCGGGCAGCGCCGGCGAGAAGCGGATCGCCTCGCGGGCGAGCAGGTTGGTCGGCGCGGTCACGATCACCCTGTCCGCGGTCAATGTGCCGCGCGCGGTCTCGGTCCGGATGGTCGTGCCGCCATGGTCGATCAGCGATACCGCGGCGTTCAGCGCCACCTTGCAGGGCGCGCCATAAGCCGCGATCAGTGCGCCATAGCCGCGGGTCACGCGCCAGTTGATCTCGGTGTCCTCATAGGCGTCCATGTCATAGACCGAGACGCGATCGAGCTCGCAGCCGTTCACATAGGTGGAGATCGCGTGCATCAGCGGATTCCAGGGATCGCCGGGCACCAGGCAGTCGCTCGCCGCGCTGTCCTGCGGCAGGCGAGCGGCCTCTTCCGCGCGATCATAGAAAGCGTCGATCGCTGCGGTGAACGCGGCGCGGCGATCCGGCGGAAAGCCGACGTTGAAGGTCTGCTCGCGCCAGCGTGGGCGGCTGGTGTTGATCTCGAAGCCCAGCGCATGGGCGACCGGGACGAACGAGTTCCTGTCGGCGGAGTGCAGCCATTCGCAGCCGAGGTCGAACGGGATGCCGCCTGGCAGCGAGATGGTATGGCTGCGGCCGCCGATGCGGTCACGCGCTTCCAGGATCAGGACGGACAGGTTGGAGCGCTCCAGAAACCGCGCCGCCGCCAGTCCGGCCGCGCCGGCGCCGATGATCGCGACATCGACATGGTGGGGGAGACTCAAAGGACCGCGCTCCTGGCCGCTTCCGGGAGTGCCACGCGTACCCGAGAGCCGTCCGGCTGGTCAAGGACGCCGGCTTGTTGCGCTTTCGCCCTTCAGTCTTCCGGCAGGACAGCAACGAGCCCAAAGCCAGCTGAAACGAAAACGCCGCCTCACCGCGATCAATTTCGGGTGAGACGGCGTCCGGATGTCGGACCTGATGGCGGCGATTAGCCGGCCAACACTTCCTTGGTCTTTTCGGCGCGCTTGCGCTCGTTCGGATCGAGGTGCTTCTTGCGCAGCCGGATCGACTTCGGGGTCACTTCGACCAACTCGTCGTCCTCGATGTAGGCCAGCGCCTTCTCCAGCGTCATCCGGATCGGCGGGGTCAGCCGCACCGCTTCATCCTTCGAGGTGGTGCGGATGTTGGTGAGCTGCTTGCCCTTGAGCACGTTGATCTCGAGGTCGTTGTCGCGGGTGTGCTCGCCGACGATCATGCCGCGATAGACCTTCCAGCCCGGCTCGATCATCATCGGGCCGCGGTCCTCGAGCTTGAACATGGCGTAGGCCACCGCCTCGCCCTGGTCATTGGAGATCAGCACGCCGTTGCGGCGGCCGGCGATCTCGCCCTTGTAGGCCGCATAGCCGTGGAACAGGCGGTTCATGATCGCGGTGCCGCGGGTGTCGGTCAGCAGTTCGCCCTGGTAGCCGATCAGGCCGCGGGTCGGCGCGTAGAACACCAGCCGCAGGCGGTTGCCGCCCGACGGCTTCATCTCGATCATCTCCGCCTTGCGCTCGCTCATCTTCTGCACGACGACGCCGGAGTGCTCCTCGTCGACGTCGATGACGACCTCCTCGATCGGCTCCTGCCACGTGCCGGTGGCCTCGTCCTTCTGCAAGACGACGCGCGGACGCGACACCGACAGCTCGAAGCCTTCGCGGCGCATGGTCTCGATCAGGATCGCGAGCTGCAGTTCGCCGCGGCCCGACACTTCCATCGAGTCCTTGTCGGCGGCTTCCACCACGCGCAGCGCGACGTTGCCTTCGGCTTCGCGCATCAGGCGGTCGCGGATCATGCGGCTGGTGACCTTGTCACCTTCCGTGCCGGCGAGCGGCGAGTTGTTGACGATGAACGACATCGACACGGTCGGCGGATCGATCGGCTGGGCCACCAGCGGGGTCTCGACCAGCGGGTCGCAGAAGGTGTCGGCGACGGTGCCCTTGCTGAGGCCGGCGATGGCGACGATGTCGCCGGCTTCGGCTTCATCCAGCGGCACGCGCTCAAGGCCGCGGAAGGCGAGGATCTTGGAGATGCGGCCCTGCTCGACCAGCTTGCCGTCGGACGACAGCACCTTGATCGCCTGGTTCGGCTTGATGATGCCCGAGGAGATGCGGCCGGTGATGATGCGACCCAGATACGGGTTGGCCTCGAGGATGGTGCCGATCATGCGGAACGGGCCTTCCTCGACGGACGGCGGCGGCACGTGGCGCAGGACGAGGTCGAACAGCGGCTGCATGCCCTGGTCCTTCGGACCCTCGTAGCTTTCGGCCATCCAGCCCTGCTTGGCCGAGCCGTACAGGATCGGGAAGTCGAGCTGCTCCTCGGTGGCGTCGAGCGCGGCGAACAGGTCGAACACCTCGTTGATGACCTCGCTCGGGCGGGCGTCCGGACGGTCGACCTTGTTGATGACCACGATCGGCTTGAGGCCAACCTTGAGCGCCTTGGAGACGACGAACTTGGTCTGGGGCAGCGGGCCCTCGGCGGCGTCCACCAGCACCAGCGCGCCGTCCACCATGTTCAGGATGCGCTCGACCTCGCCGCCGAAGTCGGCGTGGCCGGGGGTGTCGACGATGTTGATGCGGGTGTCCTTCCACTGCACCGACGCCGCCTTGGCGAGGATGGTGATGCCGCGTTCGCGTTCGAGGTCATTGGAGTCCATCGCGCGCTCGGTGACCTTCTGGTTATCGCGGAAGGTCCCGGACTGCTGCAGCAGCTTGTCGACGAGGGTGGTCTTGCCATGGTCGACGTGAGCGATGATGGCGACGTTGCGCATATTCATGGGCGTCTATTCTTTCAGCTCTTCAAAACGCAGGGGGCGTGAGATGAGGGGGCGTCGATGGCCATCCGGTCTGCCGAAGCCTGTTCCGGCGAAAGGGCGCCTGAAAAAGGCGGTGCCCGGCTCGTTCCGAACCGGGCACTCTCACGCGTTGCGGCGCAATATAGTCGGAATTTGCCGAAAGACAATTGGCGCGGCATCCAAAAAAGGGCCCGATTCGAGGGGATTTCGGCCCGTCTCAGGCCAGTTTCGGGTCCAGGGTGACCGACCACAGGGCGGTATCGGCCCGGTCCCGCAGGGTGACGGTCATCTGGCCGGTCGCCCCCTCGATCCGGACATGGCCGAAGAACTGCATTCCGGCTGACGGCGGCAGGTTCTGGCGGTCGGCCCCGGGCGCCTTGATGAAGCGGACCTCGGGCCCGAAGGTGTTGTCCATCGGGTTGGGGCCGAAGGTTCCAGCGTGCAGCGGGCCCGAGACGAACTCCCAGAACGGGTCGAAATCCTGGAACTGGGCCTTGTCCGGGTTGTAGTAGTGCGCGGCGGCGTAGTGCACGTCGGCGGTCAGCCACACGGTGTTGCGGATCCCGGCCGACTTGATGAAGCGCAGGAGGTCGGCGATCTCCAGTTCCCGTCCTCGCGCCGGCCCGTCGCCCTGGGCGATGGCCTCCGATCCCCGGCGGTTGGCGGCATCGTCATAGACCACGATGCCGATCGGCATGTCGGAGGCGATCACCTTCCAGGTTGCCCGTGATGCCAGCAATTCGCGCTTCAGCCACGCCAGTTGCTCGGCGCCGATGAAATAGGCGTCGGGGCCGTAAGCCGTCTGCAGGTTGTCGCCGTTCGGGCCGCGGTAGCTGCGCTCGTCCAACATGAAAACATCGAGATGCGGGCCGTAGTTGATGGTGCGGTAGACGCGCCCGGGCTCGACGATGCTTTCGCGCAGCGGATACATCTCGTGGAAGGCGCGCGCGGCGCGGGCCGCCAAAAGCGTGATGTCGCGCTCCCTGTAGGTGTCGGGCAGTTGCTTCGACAGCGACCAGTTGTTGGTCACCTCATGGTCGTCCCACTGCACGAAGATCGGCACCTCGGCATTGAAGGCGCGCAGGTTGTCGTCGAGCAGGTTGTATTTGTGCGCGGCGCGGTACTCGGCGAGCGTCTCCGCGACCTTGGCCTTTTCCGGGATGGTGATGTTCTTCCAGACCTTGCCGTCGGGCAGCTTGACCTCGGCGGGGATCGGGCCGTCGGCGTAGATAGTGTCGCCGGAGTGAATGAAGAGGTCGGGGTTGTGCTTGCGCATGGCGGCGAAGGTGGTCATGCCGCCATCGTCCGGATTGATGCCCCAGCCCTGGCCGGCAACGTCGCCGCCCCACACGAAGCTGACGTCGCGACGGCTCGCCGGCGCAGTGCGGAAGCGGCCGATCACCGGCTCGCCGACGATGTCGATGTGCGAGAGGTCGCGGAAGCGGGCGCGGTAGAAGATGGTCTGGTCGGACGGCAGGTTCTCGATCAGCATCTTGGCGGTGAAGTCGCTCTCTGGCAGCGCATTGATCGGCGGCAGCGCACGGGCGTCCTTGAACGATTCGGTGGTGGCGACCTCGACCAGCAGCTGCGCCGGACGGTCGGCCCGTGCCCACACCACGCCGCTGTCGAGGGACACGTCGCCGGCCTGCACGCCATGGGTGATCTGCGGCCGGTCCGCGGCGCGGCTGAGATAGGGCGCCGTGAGGCCGCCGAATGCGGTCGTCGCACCGGTCGCGGCGACGGTGGTCAGGAAGCGGCGGCGCGAGATGGTGCGAACGCGGATCGGCATGGCGGGTGCTCCCTGGCCTCTGGCTGCGCGAGGCCCAGACCATGGAAAGCCGCACTGACAGGCTGAAAACGGATTTGTGAAAGTTCGATGACGGCGCCAGGAATGGTGCCGGCTGGTCGTCAGCCCTGCGCGCGCAACGGCACCGGCGCACGTGGCGGTTGCGTCGTCAGCATGCTGCGACGGTCGGCGACCGCGGTGTGGAACTGCTCGAGCGCCATGTTGAAGGCGGTGAGCGAGCCGTCGTCGATGGCGCCGTCCTCGTAGCAGTGCAGCGTGTCCTTGAGGATGTCGTCGGCCTCAGCTTGTAGCGCGTCGAGTTCCTCATGGCTGCTGGTCTGGCGCGCCTGGGTCAGCATCTCCAGGAGGCGCACGCGCAGCGAGCTGTTGTTCTGGCGTTCGTCACGCTTGAGGTAGCCGGCGAACCAGGCGCCGAGTGAGCCCATGGCGGAGAGGCCCATGATGCCCCACCAGATGAAGTCGCTGTAGCGGTCGAGGAAGGTCTTTTCCTCGCCGTCGACATAGGCTTCCGCGCCGGGGTGGGCTGGAATGGACGCATCCTTGTCGGTGTCGGGGGTCTCGATCTTCGATGCCGCCGGCACGTCCGGGATCAGGCTCTGGCGCACGGCGAAGATCTGCCGTGTCAGCATCGCGGCGGTGACCTCCGACAGCGTTTTCCGCGCCACGATCAGGTGCGAGAAGCTGATGGTCTTGATCTCGTCGTCCGGGCGCGGCGGCACGCCGCCGAGCGCACCGGCGGGGATTTCGGCTGCGTCATAGGCGGGCACGTTCTGGGCGATCGCGTCGGCCGCGTCGATGGCGAGGAAGGTCGGCTCGCCGCCGTCGCGCTGCGACGCCGCCAGCGCATCCATCGTCACCTTGCTGTTGAGTGGTCCGGCGGCGAGCAGCGCGTCGACCTTCTGCGTGCGCACCGCTTCGGCGACTTCGCCGGTCGAGAACTGCACCACCTCGACCTTGGCCGGGTCGACGCCGTACTGGCGCAGGATGGTGTTGAGCAGGTGGACATTGGCAGGCGTCCGGCCGATCACGCCGATGCGGTGGCCGGCGAGGTTCTGGATTTTCTTGATCGGGCTCTTCTTCTTGCCCTTGCCGGCGGACGGCACCCACAGCACCACGAGATTCTTGCGCAGCACGGCGATGCTGGCGGCATCCTTCGGCACATCGAGGTCACCGCGGATCACCGCGAGATCGACGGTCTTGCCCGCGAGCGCGGCTGCGCTCGCGACCGCGCCGTCGGTGACGATGGTCTTGAGGCGGATGTAGCCGCCGCGGTCGCGCGCAAAGGCATGCGCCAGCGCCTGGACCACCTTGACGTCCTCGCTGTTCGGCGGGCCAACCGCGATCTTCAAGGTGACCGGCCGCATGGCCATGTAGATCGCGCCGACGACCACCAGCACGATGGCGAGCGCCACCGCCAGCGGCATGAAAATGCCCGCGCCTTTCGGCGGGCGCTTGGCGCGAACCGGCGTCGGTCCGGCTGCGCTCGGCGCCGGGGCGCTCGATGCTGGAGACCGCGAAAACAGCTGCGCGAAGTTCAGGTTCATCCGCATCGGACCGATTGAGAGGACAATTATAGCAAATTTGGGAACTGGTGCCGAAGCGAATGTCGGATCCGGCACACTACAAGGTGTGTTCCCGGCCGGCATGGTTACCGGAACGGTTCCATTGACGGGCATTCGGCACCGAACCGGGTTAGGATGGGAATGGTCCGACCAGGGATCAAGATGGTGTGATCACAGGAGGTTGCCATGGATCAGCGTTTGTCCGGCACGGCGCGCACGACGGCACTGGCCGAATTGTCCGGCTGGTCCGAAGTCGCAGGACGGGACGCCATCGCCCGCACGTTCGTCTTCAGGGATTTCAACGAGGCGTTCGGCTTCATGACCCGGGTGGCGCTCGAGGCCGAGAAGCGCGACCACCATCCGGAATGGCGTAATGTCTACAAGACCGTGGAGGTGGTGCTGGCGACCCATGACGCCGGCGGCGTCACCGCGCGGGACATCGGCCTCGCCAAGGCCATGGACCGCATCGCGGTTCGCGGAGGCTGAGCGTGACATCATGATGCGGGCCGTCATCTTGCGGCCGGCGCACGTGCCCCCCACCTGAGCGGCAGCCGATCCGCCGACGGTCGGGTTCCGCCGGTGGCGGGTATCGCTGAGAGCACCGAGGAGCGCGTGGTCGTGACCACCGAACACACCATGGATTTCGAACCGGCCGAACGGCTGGCGAAGGATCATGCGCGGGTGCGCCGGGAGTTCTGGGCCAAGATCAAGAAGGTCGTCGCGCGCCTGCCGTTCGCCGAGGATCTGCTCGCGGCGTATTACTGTGCGTTCGACCGGCAGACGCCGCGCCATGTGCAGGCGTCGCTGCTCGGCGCGCTGGCGTACTTCATCCTGCCGTTCGATCTCATTCCCGACGTCATGCCGCTGCTCGGCTTCACCGACGACGCGGCCGTGCTGGCGACCGTGATCCGCCTGGTCGCGAGCCACATCACGCCGGATCATCGCGAGGCGGCGCAGGCCGCGCTGCAGCGCCTGAAAGAAGGCCACGCGCCCGCCGCCGCGTGATCGCGCCGGCCGCCTAGTGTGGCGGATCTGACATTCGCTTCAGTCTCGCCGCTGGTCCTCCAAGCGAATGTCAGATCCAAAACCACACTAGAAACTTATAGTTGCTAGTGTCCCTATGGCTCTAACATTCGTAAAGGAGCCTGCTGCAAAGTGATACGAATGTTAGAGCCGGGACACTAGCGTCAGCCGGCGCGCCCGGCGGCTTGCATCACGGATGCAGGATCACCTTGCCCATCGCCTGGCGGCCGGCGAGAACTTTCAGCGCCTCGGCGGTCTGCGCCAGCGGGAAGGTGCGGTCGACATGCGAGGAAATCTTGCCCTCGGCGGTCCACTGCACCAGCTTCTGCAGGTTGGCGCGGTTCTTCTCCGGATTGAGCCGCGCCCAGGCGCCCCAGAACACGCCGCGGATGTCGCAGCCCTTGAGCAGCGCGAGGTTGAGCGGAATCTTCGGGATGTCGCCGGCCGCGAAGCCGATCACCAGGAAGCGGCCCTCCCACGCGACCGAGCGCAGCGCCGCCTCGGCATAGGCGCCGCCGACCGGATCGAACACGATGTCGACGCCCTTGCCGTCGGTGAGCTTCTTGAGCCCTTCCTTGAGGTCTTCCTTGGCGTAGTTGAGCGTCAGTTCGGCGCCATGCTGCTTGGCGAAGGCGAGCTTTTCGTCGGACGAGGCGCAGGCGATCACCTTCAGCCCCATCAGCTTGCCGAGTTCGCACGCGGCAAGGCCAGTGCCGCCGGCGGCGCCGAGCACCGCGAGCGTCTCGCCGGGCTTGGGCCGCGCGCGATCCTCCAGCGCATGCAGCGCCGTGCCGTAGATGATGATGATGCCGGCGGCGCGGTCGTAATCGAGGTTGTCGGGAATCTTCACCGCCTGCATCGCGGGCACCGCGACCTTCTCGCGCGCGCCGTTGTGGCCGACGGACGCGACGACGCGGTCGCCGACCTTGAGATCGCTGACGCCTGCGCCGACGCTGTCCACGACGCCGGCGACTTCGGCCGCAGGCGAGAACGGAAACGGCGGCTTGATCTGGTATTTGCCCTGGATCATCAGCAGGTCGAAGAAGTTCAGCGCCGCCGCCTTGACCGCGATCACCACTTCGCCGGGCGCAGCGACGGGATCGGGCACGTCCGCCAGCACGAGATCATCGGGGCCGCAATACTGAGAACACAGAATGGCTTTCATGGCAGACACCTGAATCGAGAGGAGGAGGATTCAACCTGCATTCTTCATGGCGGATTTGAGGCCATGCGACAATCTGATTCACGCGTGACGCGCGATCTTGCGCATGCGCGCCGTTCGTCGCAACCTGCTTCCCAAACAGGCATTTCCCGGTTATTCCAAGAGTCGGAATTTCCGATCGGACTATCAAACACGCATGATCACGCGCAGCATCGGCGGATCGCGAGCCGATCCGCCGACGGCGATGATCCGCACACCTGCAAGCGAGGCTCGATGATGTTCAAGCGGCAAACCCTGGCGAAGCGTTCGGTCACGATGCTGCTGTCGGGTGCGCTGTGCGTGGCGGCCTCACACGCGGCGCTGGCGCAGGGCGCAAAATCGAAAGCCGCGGCGAAGCCCGCCGCTGGCAAGCCCGAGGCGAAGCCGCCGAGCATCGGCGGCGCCGAGCCGACGCTGGTCGGCCAGTTCGGAACCTGGGGCGCCTACACCGCGCTGCCGAACGGCAAGAAGGTGTGCTTCGCGCTCGCCAAGCCGACGTCGTCGAAGACTCATCCGGCGAATCGCCCGCGTGATCCGGCCTACGTGTTCGTGTCGACGCGGCCGGCGGAGAAGGTCGTCAACGAAGTGTCGGTGATGATCGGCTACCAGGTGAAGCCGGGCTCGGAATCCACCCTCGAGGTCGGCGGTGCGCGCTATGCCATGTACACCCAGGGCGACGGGCTCTGGATCAAGAACGCGGCCGAGGAGGAACGCATGGTGGAGGCGCTGCGGCGCGGCACCGACGTCACCGTCAAGGGCGTGTCGGCCAAGGGCACCGAAACCACCGACACGTTCTCGCTCAAGGGGCTGTCCCAGGCGCTGGACCGCCTCGCCCAGGATTGCCGCCGCTGAGCCCGCTGTCGCCGCCGGGCCGGGGGGAACCCGGTTGCAGGATTGCAGAAAGCAGCTATCTGGAGCGGGTATTTCGCGGTAAAGGATGGCCGCCGCGGGCGGGTTCCGCTGGCGCGGGCCGTCGCCCGCACCGAGCCAGGATGGGCGGTCCCTGCCGCCACAGGATCAGAGATTTCGCATGACCGAGATGCCGTCAGGAGCCGGATCGTCGCGCGCGCCCGCTGCGCGTGAGCCGTCGCGCGGCGGCGCGCCGCTGGAGAAGACGCCGCTCGAGGCCTATGTCGCGCCGGACAAACCGTCGCTGATCGGGCTGTCGCGGCCCGAGCTGATGGACAAGCTCGGCGGGCTCGGCGTGCCGGAGAAGCAGCGCAAGATGCGCGCCCAGCAGTTGTGGCGCTGGATGTATGTGCGCGGCGCGCAGAGTTTCGACGAGATGTCCGACGTCTCCAGGGACGTCCGCTCCGCGCTGGAGCAGCATTTCACCGTGGCGCGGCCGGAGGTCGTCGCCGAGCAGATCTCCAGCGACGGCACCCGCAAGTGGCTGCTGCGGCTGCCGAGCGGCCATGCCGCCGAGCGCCCGCACGAGGTCGAGTGCGTCTACATTCCCGAGACCGACCGCGGCACGCTGTGCGTGTCGTCCCAGGTCGGCTGCACGCTGAACTGCTCGTTCTGCCACACCGGCACCCAGCGCCTGGTGCGCAACCTCACCGCCGGCGAGATCGTCGGCCAGGTGATGGTGGCGCGCGACCGCCTCAACGACTGGGTCGATCGCGAGACGCCGAACGGCAACCGCCTCGTCACCAACATCGTGATGATGGGCATGGGCGAGCCGCTGTACAATTTCGAGGCGGTGCGCGACGCGCTGCTGATCGTGTCCGACAACGAGGGCATCGGCCTGTCGCGCCGTCGCATCACGCTGTCGACCTCCGGCGTGGTGCCGAACATCGCCCGCACCGGCGACGAGATCGGCGTCATGCTCGCGATCTCGCTGCACGCGGTGCGCGACGAGCTGCGCAACGAACTGGTGCCGCTCAACCGCAAGTATCCGATCGCCGAGCTCCTGGAGGCCTGCCGCAACTATCCCGGCGTCTCCAATGCCCGCCGCATCACCTTCGAGTACGTGATGCTCAAGGGCGTCAACGATTCGCTCGACGATGCGCGCCTGCTGGTCAAGCTGCTCAAGGGCATTCCGGCCAAGATCAATCTCATTCCGTTCAATCCCTGGCCCGGCAGCAAGTATGAATGCTCGGACTGGGACCAGATCGAGAAGTTCTCCGAATACGTCTTCAACGCCGGCTACTCCTCGCCGGTGCGCACGCCGCGCGGCCGCGACATCCTCGCCGCCTGCGGCCAGCTCAAGTCCGAGACCGAAAAGCTGTCGGTGCGGGAGCGGCAGGCGCTGCGCGCCATGGCGATGACGGACTGAGCCGGCCCCGATGGCGCTGCTCGTCCGCATCCTGGTCATCCTCATCGGCTTCTTCGCCGCGAGCCTCGCCGCCGCGGCGGTGGTGATCGGCGCGGTGCTGATGCCGGAATGGAGCGACGTCAATCTCGGCCTCGACGACACCACCATGTCGCTGATCGCGACCTTCGGCTTCATCTTCATCAGCGGCTTCGCGCTGCTGCCGGCGATGATCGTGGCGTTGATCACCGAGGCCTTCGCCATCCGCAGCGTGGTGGTCTATGCGCTCGGCGGCGCCGTGATCGGCGCTGCCTGCTATCTCAGCCTGGTGCCGTTCGACACCACCAGCATGGCCTTCGTCGGCATCATCCGCCGCGAGCTCGAGGTGCTGACCGGCGCCGGCATCGTCGCCGGCTTCGTCTACTGGCTGATCGCCGGCCGCAACGCCGGCGCCTGGCGCAACCCGCCGCCCGAGCGGCCCACGGCTCCCTGACATGAATCGCATCGGTCTTTTCATCGCGCTCGCGCTGACGCTCGTCTTTGTCGTCGTGTTCGGGCTGCACCCCGAGCTCGATCTGAAGGTCGCGGCATGGTTCTACGATCCGGTCGCCAAAAGCTTCCCGGTCAAGGAGCTCGGCCTTGCCAACTTCCTGCGCGACGCCGCGATGTGGATCGCCTGGGGGTTCGCCGCGCCGTCCATCGTCGCCGTGGTGGTCAAGTTCATCCGGCCGGACAGGCCGCTGCTGGTGCGCGGCCGCACCGTCGCGTTCATCCTGATCACCATCATCCTGTCCGCCGGCGTGCTGTCGAACCTGACCTTCAAGAGCCATTGGGGTCGGCCGCGCCCGGTGATGGTGACCGAATTCGGCGGGCCCTGGGCGTTCAAGCCCTGGTACGACCCGACCGGTGCCTGCCCGAAGAACTGCTCGTTCTTCTCCGGCGAGGGCGCCACCGCGTTCTGGACCTATGCGCCGGCCTCGCTGGCGCCGCCGGCCTGGCGGCCGCTGGCCTATGTCGCGGCGACGGTGTTCGGCTTCGCCACCGGGGGGCTGCGGATGGCGTTCGGCGGTCATTTCCTGACCGACGTCCTGGTCTCCGGGCTGGTGTCGTTCTTCGTGGCCTGGATCTTCCATGGCCTGATCTACCGCTGGGCGGCGACCCGCTGGACCGACGAGGCGATCGATGCGGCGTTGACCCGGTGGGCGATGCCGGGCTACCGGTGGCGGCTGAGGGTGTTGCGCCGCTGAACGTTGGCCTATAGTCCGACCGATATCCGGCGCGGAAACTGCCCGGAACGGACAAATTCCATAGGGTTTTCATGACGAAGGACGTGAAGAAGGTCGTGCTCGCCTACTCCGGTGGGCTCGACACCTCGATCATTCTAAAGTGGCTGCAGACCACCTATGGCTGCGAGGTCGTCACCTTCACCGCCGACCTCGGCCAGGGCGAAGAGCTGGAGCCGGCGCGCCAGAAGGCGCTGCTGCTGGGCATCAAGCCGGAAAACATCTTCATCGAGGATCTGCGCGAGGAGTTCGTCCGCGATTACGTGTTCCCGATGTTCCGCGCCAACGCGGTGTATGAGGGCCAGTACCTGCTCGGCACCTCGATCGCCCGTCCGCTGATCGCCAAGAAGCAGATCGAGATCGCCGAAAAGGTCGGCGCCGACGCGGTGTCCCATGGCGCCACCGGCAAGGGCAACGACCAGGTGCGGTTCGAGCTCGGCTACTACGCGCTCAAGCCCGACATCACCATCATTGCGCCGTGGCGCGAGTGGGACCTGCGCTCGCGCGAGCAACTGATCGCGTTCGCCGAGGCGCACCAGATCCCGATCGCCAAGGACAAGCGCGGCGAAGCGCCGTTCTCGGTCGACGCCAACCTGCTGCACGCTTCATCCGAGGGCAAGGTGCTGGAGGATCCGGCGCAGGAAGTGCCCGATTACGTCTACTCGCGCACCATCGATCCGGAGAAGGCGCCGGACAAGGCGACCTACGTCACCATCGACTTCGAGAAGGGCGATGCCGTTGCGATCGACGGCGTCAAGCTGTCGCCGGCCTCGCTGCTCGCCAAGCTCAACGAGCTCGGCCGCGCCAACGGCATTGGCCGGCTCGACCTCGTCGAGAATCGCTTCGTCGGCATGAAGTCGCGCGGCATGTACGAGACCCCCGGCGGCACCATCCTGCTGGTCGCCCATCGCGGCATCGAGCAGATCACGCTCGACCGCGGCGCGGCGCACCTCAAGGACGAGCTGATGCCGAAGTATGCCGAGCTGATCTACAACGGCTTCTGGTTCTCGCCGGAGCGCGAGATGCTGCAGGCGGCGATCGACAAGAGCCAGGAGCTCGTCACCGGCCAGGTGCGGCTCAAGCTCTACAAGGGCAACGTCATCCTCGTCGGCCGCAACAGCAAGTACTCGCTGTACGATCAGGACCTCGTCACCTTCGAGGAAGGCGCCGTTGCCTACGATCACCGCGACGCCGCGGGCTTCATCAAGCTCAACGCGCTGCGGCTGCGCACCCTCGGCCAGCGCAAGAAGAAGCTGGGGCTGTAAGCGAGCTTTCATGTCTCATGGTGAGGAGCGCGGCATCGCCGCGCATTTCCTCGGACGCTGACTGAAAAAGCGACCACCGGCCTTAATCTTTGTCGTCGCCGGGCTCGTCCCGGCGACCCCGACAAGGAAGGCACGGCGTCCCTAAGCGGGGTGGCCGGGACGAGCCCGGCCACGACAGAGAAAGAGTCATCCCCCGATCTTCTCCGTACTGAACGCCGACGTTGAGTAAGGCACCGTCACCTCGTCCTTGCCCGCGAGCGATGGCTCGGCGGCGATCAGGGCGCGCAGCTGCGCCACCACCTTGGCCTCTTCGTCGGCCGGAAGCGCGGCGATGAAGCTGGTCGAGCGCACGCGGTTGATGATGACGTCTTCGGGCGAGCCGGTGTGGCCGTGGCGGAAGACATCTTCGTGCAGCGGCCCGAAGCCGACATGCGGAAACACCCGCCGCCAGGCGCCGCTGGCATAGCGTGGTGCGTCGCCCTCGTATGGATTGATGATGCGGGTGAGTGCCGCGATCCACGGCACGCTCTCGTCGCGCACGTTCCAGATCAGGCCGAGCCGGCCGGAGGGCTTGAGCACGCGGCGGATCTCGTCGAGCGCCGCCGGCGTCGCGAACCAGTGGAAGGCTTGCGCGCAGGTTACGACATCCACCGACGCATCCGGCAGCGGGATCGCCTCCGCGGTGCCGGCGCGGGCGTCGACGTCTGGCAGCGTCTGCGTGAGCCTGCTGCGCATTTCCGCCACCGGCTCGATGGCGACGACGCGAGCGCCGGTGTTCGCGAGATACGCGGTGAACTTGCCGGTGCCGGCGCCGAGGTCGAGCACGGTGGTGCCTGCGCGCAGGCCGAGGCGCCCTGTCAGCCACGGCGCGATCGCCGCGGGATAGTCCGGGCGGCCGCGGACATAGTGGTCGGCCCTGGCCGCGAAGCCTTCCTTCGCCGCGTGGTGAATGTCGTTCGTCGCCGTCATGACCGTCCTCCGTTCGCTGCGACGGGCTCATAAGCCGGCCGCGTGCGCGAGGACAGTCACAACGGCGGGAGCGTGCCTATTCAGTCGCGAGGTAGGCCAGCGCCGCGGCGGGCAGGGCGAAGCCGATCCATGACGCCAGCGCCCAGCCGCCATGGACGAACGCCCAGCCGCCGACCGCCGAACCGAGCGCGCCGGCGGCAAAGAACGTGGCCATGTAGAGGCCGTTGAGGCGGCTGCGGAATTCGGGCCCGAGCACGAAGATGGCGCGGAATCCGATCACGACATTGCCCTGCACGCCGAAGTCCACCAGGATCGCGGCCACCACCAGCAGCGCCAGGGCCAGCGTCGATCCCTGCTCGGCGATGTGCGTGATCAGGAAGGCAAGCGCCACCGCCAGCATCGCCACCATGGTGGCGGTGCGGCCGTAGCCGCGGTCGGCAATCCGGCCGGCAAGCGGCGCGGCGATCACGCCGGAGACGCCGACGAGCGCGAACAGCGCGATGCCGCGCTGGGACAGGCCGAAGGCGGGGCTGGCGAGCAGCAGCGGGATCACCGTCCAGAACAGGCTGAACGCGCCGAACAATGCGGCCTGGTACAGGGCGCGCCGCCGCAGCACCGGCGTGGTGCGCGCGAGGTGGCCCATCGACAGCAGCAGCTGGCCATAGTGCAGGCGCGCCACCGGGGCGCGGCGCGGCAGCGCGCGATGCAGCACCAGTGCGAGGACGACCATCACGGCGGCGGAAGCCGCGAACACCACGTGCCAGGATGACGCGGCGGTCAGCGCGCTCGACACCGGTCGCGCCACCATGATGCCGACCATCAGTCCGGTGCTGACATTGCCGACCACGCGGCCGCGCGTTGCTTCCGGCGCGAGGTGAGCGGCGTAGGGAATCATGATCTGCACTGCGACCGAGCCGAGGCCGATGAACAGCGCCGCCGCCAGGAACGGCAATGGCTGCGTCGAACAGGCCGCGCCGACGAGCGCCAGCGCGCCGACGCTGATCACGCTGCAGATCAGCTTGCGATTCTCGACGAGGTCGCCCAGCGGCACCAGCAGCAGCAGGCCGGCGACATAGCCGACCTGGGTCATCGTCACGATCAGTCCGGCGATCGAGAGCGGCAGGCCGAGCTCGCTGCTGATCGGCCCGATCAGCGGCTGGGCGTAATAGATGTTGGCGGCGACGAGGCCACAGGCCAGCGCCAGCAGGAAGGTCAGTCCGGACGTGATGGTCTCATGGTGCGAGGCAGGGGCATCGGTCGTGGCGGTGATTGTCATCGGGGTACTTTCAAAAAGGGAACGATCGTTTCCAAATTGCGCAAATCGATCAGGCGACGAGCTTCATCGCGACATCGAGCAGCGCGGCGGTGGGAAGAGGGGTTTTGGTCTTGCCGACCACCCGCATGCCCTGCGTCATGCAGATCATCAGGCGGGCGGTGGTGGCGGGGTCGACGCGCAGCGGGATCGAGCCGTCGGCGTGGCCTTCGCGGATCAGGCCCGCCAGCAGGGCTTCATTGGCCTTGAGCGCTTCGGACACGCGCGCGGCAACGTCGCTATCGAGTGCGGCGAGCTCGATGGTGCTGCCGACCACCAGACAGCCGCGCCGGCCCTCGATGCCCTGGGAGACTTCGAGATAGGACGCGAGCACGCGCTGCAGCCGCTCGCGGCCGGTACGGCCGCCGTCGGCGGCGGCCCGCACCTGCGCCGAGCGCAGCGCGCTGTAGCGATCGAACGCGGCGAGGAACACCGCGCGCTTGTCCTTGAACGCCTTGTAAATGCTACCGGCGGCGAGCTGCATCGCCTCGCTGAGGTCGCCGATCGAGGTCGCGTGGTAGCCGCGCTCGCGAAACACGCGCACGGCCTTGTCGAGCGCCGTGTCGATGTCGAATTCGCGGGGGCGGCCGGGCGGGCGGTGTGTCTCGGGGATGGTCTGCGGCATGGCCGGAAATTAGGAAATGATCGTTTCCTAATCAAGGGGCGCGGTCAAAAAAAGAAACGCAGCCAAAAACAATGGCCGGGACCTCGCGGTCCCGGCCATCGTCGCGTCGTGGCGGGGTCGTTGCCTCAGCGCGGCGGGGCGACGCCCGGAGGCGGCGGCGGCACATTGGCGTTGCCGCCGGTCAGCAGCGGCGTGATGCGGCGGATGGTGACGCGGCGGTTCTGGCGCTCCGGACCGTCGGTCGCAATCTTCAGATACTGCGAGCCGTAGCCCTGCGAGGTCAGGTTTTCCGCCGGCACCTGGAACTGCTGGGTGAGCAGGTTCGCGGCGGCTTCCGCGCGGCGGTCCGACAGCGACAGGTTGTCGACGCTGTTGCCGGTCGCGTCGGTGTGACCCTCGATCAGGAACACCTCGCGCGGGTTGCGCGAGATCGCCCGGTTGAGACCATCCGCGATCGCCTGCAGCTTCGCCGCCTGGTCCTGCGAGATGTCCGCCGAGCCGATGTCGAAGTTGATGGTGTCGAGATCGATGCTCGGCATGCGCTGGCGCACCGACGGGCTGTAGCGGATCTCGTCGAGCGAGTAGCGGCGCTCGATGCGCTCCACCGGCGGCGCGATCAGCGTGTCGTAGATCACCTCCGGCGGGGCGCGCTCCGCCTCGACGATGTAGCGATCCGGCGGGATGGTGAGCACCGGCGGCGGCAGCATCACGTAGAAGCCCCCGACAGCGGCGGGATCACGGTAGGTGTTGTCGATGATGATGATCTCGCGGCCGTCGCGGTCGCGGCGGATACGGCGCAGCAGGCCGCCGTCCGGTCCGGTGACGGTGATGATCTGCGTGCCGTCGGGCCGGATGATGACCGTGCGGGTGTCCGCACCATCACGGCGCACCTCGACGTCGCGTGCGCCATAGCGGAAGCGATCGAGCTCGTCGTGGCGGATGAACGCCTGGCCGCTGGGATCCTCGACGATGACGCGGCCGGGCTCGCGGATGATGGTCCGCCCGCCCTCGATGGTCTGCTGGCGCTGGGCACGGAAGTCCTCGATGCGGCCGCCGCCGGGCGCAGGCCCGGTGGCCGGCAGCGGGGTCGCGGCCGGCGGCGCCACGGCAGGCAGGGGGGCCGCGACGGTCGGCGCAGGCGCCGACGGCGGCGTCCCCGGCGGCAGGCCGGCTGGGCGCTGGAAGTTGGCGCGCGGGGCTCCCGGTCCGCCGGGGCCACCGGCGCCACCAGGACCTCCGGCCCCGCCAGGGCCGCCAGGTGCTCCAGCGCCACCGGGCTGGCCAGGGGCGCCGGGAGCACCAGGCGCTCCCGGGGTCCCCGGAGCGCCGGCTGCAGGCGGTTGGCCGGGCGTGCCCGGCGGGCGGGCGGCGTTTGGAGCGGGCGGAGGCGTCGGCTGACCAGCAGGAGGGGCCGGCTGCGCGCTGGCGGGCGGCGGCGTGCCGGGACGGCCGGCGCCTCCGGGGGCGGGAGGCGTGCCCGGCGAAGGCGCTCCGGGGGCTGGCGTTGCAGCGCCGGGGGCCGCGGCGCCAGGGGCAGGCGCACCCAGCGGGCGGGCGCCTTCCTGGCCAGGGCGCGGCGGCGTGACATCGCGCACACCCGGCGCAATCGGCGGCGCATTCTCGGGGCGACGTCCCGGCGGCTGGCCGGCTGCGGGCGGCGCGCCAGGCGCAGGCGTGGCAGCCCCGGCCGGAGGCGGAGCCTTCGGCGCGGTGGCAGGAGGTGGCGGTGGCGGCGGAGGAGGCGGTGCCTTCGGAGCGGCTGCCGGCGGTGGCGGCGGCGCAGCCGGACGGGCTGGCGGCTCGGCATGAGGCGCGGCGGGCGGGGGTGGCGGCGCGGGCGGGTGCGCGACCGGCGGGGGCGGCGGCGGAGCCTTGGGCGCGGCCGGAGGCGGCGGAGGTGCAGGATGCGGCGCAGCGCCTGGCGCCGGACCGGGCGGATGGGCCGTCGGCGGAGCGGCCTTCGGAGGCGCCTTCGGTGGCTCGCCTGGGCCGGGCTTCTTCTCGCCCTCGGGGGCTTGCTGTTGCGCAACGACCATGGGCGCGGTCTGCGCGTGCACCTGGGTCGCGACGACTGGCACGAACGACATCGCCGTGGTGGCGAGCAGGGCGAGGCGAAGTGTTTTCATGGGGAGTTTTGTCCTGGAATTTGTCCTGGAAATGAAGTCTGACAAAAACTGTGCAGGCTGCCGAAGAGATCGGCTCTGCGATCAACGACTAATCGTTAGGCCGGATTGTGGCGGGCGCAACACGGTGTCGGTACTTTATTTTGCGCATCATGCGGCATCGTGTGCTGCGTGTTCAGCGCCCGTTCACAACACGCCGGGCAGGGCTGTGGTGCCAAGGGTGTGGCATCACGACGCGGCGGCGGAACGTTTTGACGTTGCGCTGAAGCGTCGACAACATGCGGCTCGGCGCGCGCAGCGGCTCTCACCGTCAATGTCGTGATCGTCGTGCTGCCGGCTTTTCGCCGCGCACTCAGGCCTCGCCAGGACTCACGCCGGCGCGTGGCACACCGCCTCGATGTTGTGGCCGTCGGGGTCGCGCACGAACGCGCCGTAATAGTCGGCGTGATAGTGCGGCCGCAGTCCGGGAGCGCCATTGTCACGCCCACCCGCGGCGAGCGCCGCCTGGTAGAAGGCGTCGACGGTCGCACGATCCCTGGCCGTAATCGCCACATGCAGCGGCCTGTTCATGCCGCCTTCGCCGCCGATCCAGAAGTCCGGTTTGCCGTCCCTGCCGAAGCCGGCGGCGGGCGCGTCATTGTCGTCCTGCTGCACCTCGATCATCAGGACGTAGCCGAGCGGTGCCAGCGCCTGCGTGTAGAACGCCTTGGCGCGCGCATAGTCGGACACCGGAAACCCGATATGGTCGATCACGACAGCCTCCCGAATATCCAGCGGATCGCGGCAGCGTAGCCGAACAGAGGGCGGCGGCAAGCCCGCGCATGCGCGTGGCGGCGAAGGGAGCGCAGCGGATGTGCGAGCGGGCCGCGGCCATAAAAAAAGCGGCGAAGCCCCGGGGACTTCGCCGCTTGTACGGACCGATTGAGCGTCAGATCTGGCGCTCGACCATCTTGAGCTTGAGGTCGGCGATCGCCTTGGACGGGTTGAGCCCCTTCGGGCAGGCCTTGGCGCAGTTCAGGATGGTGTGGCAGCGATAGAGCCGGAACGGATCCTCGAGATTGTCGAGACGCTCGCCGGTGGCTTCATCGCGGCTGTCGTTGACCCAGCGGCTCGCCTGCAGCAGCGCGGCGGGGCCGAGGAAGCGGTCGCTGTTCCACCAGTAGCTCGGGCACGAGGTCGAGCAGCAGGCGCACAGGATGCACTCGTAGAGGCCGTCGAGCTTCTGGCGGTCCTCCTGGGACTGCTTCCACTCCTTCTGCGGCGTCGGGCTGACGGTGTGCAGCCACGGCTCGATCGAGGCGTACTGGGCGTAGAAGTTGGTGAGGTCGGGGACTAGGTCCTTGACCACCGGCTGGTGCGGCAGCGGCTTGACGTCGACGGCGCCGACATCGACGTCGTGCATCGACTTGGTGCAGGCCAGCGTGTTCTGGCCGTCGATGTTCATGGCGCAGGAGCCGCACACGCCTTCACGGCAGGAGCGGCGGAAGGTCAGCGTCGGATCGATGTTGTTCTTGATCCAGATCAGGCCGTCCAGCACCATCGGGCCGCAGTCGGAGGTGTCGACATAGTAGGTGTCGACGCTCGGGTTCTTGCCGTCGTCCGGATTCCAGCGATAGACCTTGAACTCGCGCAGCTCGCCGGTGGTGTTAGGCTTCGGCCAGGTCTTGCCGCCCGTGATCTTCGAGTTTTTGGGAAGTGAGAATTCAACCATTGATCTCGAGCCTTCTGCGAGCCGTCCGGGTGGTCATTCAGATCGTTGTTCGGGAAAGTCCGCGTCCTCGGCAGACGCGGACCTCAAGTAACACGGGGCCTCAGTAAACGCGGGCCTTCGGCGGGATGTACTGCACGTCGTTGGTCATCGTGTAGTCGTGCACCGGGCGATAGTTGATCGTGGTGTTGCCCCGGTCGTCGATCCACGACAGCGTGTGCTTCATCCAGTTCTTGTCGTCGCGGTCCGCGAAGTCCTCGCGGGCATGGGCGCCGCGGCTCTCGGTGCGATTGGCGGCGGAGTCCATGGTGACGACCGCCTGCGAGATCAGGTTGTCGTACTCCAGCGTCTCGATCAGGTCTGAGTTCCAAACCAGCGAGCGGTCGCTGACGCCGATGTCGCCGATGCCGCCATGCACCTTGTGGATCAGGTCCTGGCCCTCGCGCAGCACGTCGCCGGTGCGGAACACGGCGCAGTTGGTCTGCATCACCTTCTGCATGTTGGCGCGCAGGTGTGCCGTCGGCGTGCCGCCGGAGGCGTTGCGGAAGCGGTCGAGGCGGCCGAGCGCGAGATCCGCCGAGGTCGCCGGCAGATCGGGCTGCTTGGCGTTCGGCGTCAGCTTCTCGGCGCAGCGCAGCGCCGCGGCGCGGCCGAACACCACGAGGTCGATCAGCGAGTTGGAGCCGAGACGGTTGGCGCCATGCACCGACACGCAGGCGGCTTCGCCGACCGCCATCAGGCCGGGCACCACCGCGTTGTCGTCGCCGTCCTTCTTGGTGACGACTTCGGCGTGGAAGTTGGTCGGGATGCCGCCCATGTTGTAGTGCACGGTCGGCACGATCGGGATCGGCTGGCGGGTGACATCGACGTTGGCGAAGATCTTCGCCGACTCCGAGATGCCCGGCAGGCGCTCGTGCAGCACCTTCGGATCGAGGTGATCGAGGTGCAGGAAGATGTGATCCTTGTTCTTGCCGACGCCGCGACCTTCGCGGATCTCGATGGTCATCGCGCGCGACACGACGTCACGCGAGGCGAGATCCTTGGCGGACGGCGCATAGCGCTCCATGAAGCGCTCGCCCTCGGAATTGACGAGGTAGCCGCCTTCGCCGCGGGCGCCCTCGGTGACGAGGCAGCCCGAACCGTAGATGCCGGTCGGGTGGAACTGGACGAACTCCATGTCCTGCAGCGGCAGGCCGACGCGCAGCGCCATGGCGTTGCCGTCGCCGGTGCAGGTGTGCGCCGAGGTGCAGGACGCGTAGGCGCGGCCGTAGCCGCCGGTCGCCAGGATCGTGGTCTGGGCGCGGAAGCGGTGCAGCGTGCCGTCGTCGAGCTTGAGCGCGATGACGCCGCGGCAGACGCCCTGGTCGTCCATGATCAGGTCGATGGCGAAGAACTCGATGTAGAACTCGGCCGAGTGGCGCAGCGCCTGGCCGTACATCGTGTGCAGCATGGCGTGGCCGGTGCGGTCGGCGGCGGCGCAGGTGCGCTGCGCCTGGCTCTTGCCGAAATCGATGGTCATGCCGCCGAACGGGCGCTGGTAGATCTTGCCGTCTTCGGTGCGCGAGAACGGCACGCCCCAGTGCTCGAGCTCGTAGACCGCGTCGGGCGCGTTGCGCACGAGATATTCGATGGAGTCCTGGTCGCCGAGCCAGTCCGACCCCTTGACGGTGTCGTACATGTGCCAGCGCCAGTCGTCCTTGTGCATGTTGCCGAGCGAGGCGGAGATGCCGCCCTGCGCCGCGACGGTGTGCGAGCGGGTCGGGAACACCTTGGTGATGCAGGCGGTGCGCAGACCGGCCTCGCTGCAGCCGACGACGGCGCGCAGGCCGGCGCCGCCGGCGCCGACCACGACGACGTCATAGGTGTGATCTTCGATCGGGTAGGCGTGGCCGTTCGTGGCCGGAGCGCCAATGCCGTTGGCGGCCATGCGCTACACTCCAGATGACAGTTTGATGATGGCGTAGATCGAGGCGAGGCCGATGGCTGCCGCGAAGAAGGTGTTGGCGATGACGGCGACGAGCTTCAGCTTCTCGTCATGGACGTAGTCCTCGATCACCACCTGCATGCCGATCTTCATGTGCCAGGTGCTGGCGATGATGAAGAGGGTCATGATGATCGCGATCAGCGGCGAGCCGAGAATCTGGGCCGCGCCGGCGTGATTGCGCCCGAGCAGGGTGAGGATGATCAGGACGACCGGGATAAACAGCAGCAGCAGCGCAAGCGCGGTGAGCCGCTGGCGCCAGAAATCGCTGGTGCCGCTGTGGGCGGCGCCGAGACCGCGCACCCGCGCGATCGGCGTGCGGATCGACCGCACGGAGGTGTTGTTGTCGCTCATCGCGCGCCCCCAACGGCATAGGCAATAACCCAGATCGCCAGCGTCAGCGTGATCGAGCCGATCAGCGTCGCGCGCGCGAGCCACTCACGCTCGGTGGGGCCGAAGCCGTAGCCGAGGTCCCAGATGAAGTGGCGAATGCCGCCGAGCATGTGGTGCAGCAATGCCCAGGTGTAGCCGAACAGGATCAGCCGGCCGATGAAGCTCGAGGTGAACGCCTGGATGTTGGCGTAGGCGGTGGGACCCGAAGCGGTGGCGATCAGCCACCACGCCATCAGCAGCGTGCCGACATACAGCGCAACGCCGGTAACGCGATGAACGAAGGACAGCGCCATCGTCAGCGTCATGCGATACGTGAGGAACGGCGAAAGCGGACGATTTGTTTGGACAGTCATCGATGTCTTTACGGGTTGCAGACGGCGGCCATGAGTCGGCGGCGCTGCGGGCGGCTGGATAGAGCAATTCTATTTACGAAGTCACAACATTGAGCGCAACGCAGAAATGACCATGGCTCGAACCCGGGTTCATCACTTGCGCGACGCTGGTATACCAGCGCATTTCGTCGGCGAAACGTGTCGACGGCGCGTGATGTCTGAAGCATGATTCACTTTCGTTGCGGATACTCTCTCCCGGCCTGTGATCGGGGCCGGCACGACGTGTCGATCGCGCGCCAACATGAGCGCGCAGCCGCAGAGACGCAATCTGGAGTAGCCGCAAGCCGTCTTCGGCCCAGCCGAAGGCTCGGCCGCACGGTGGCGGCCCTCGCGGGGATTTGCGGTGAGCGCCTCAGGTCGCCTTGGTGTAGAGCGCCGCGTAGGTGTCGCGCAGCACGTTCTTCTGCACCTTGCCCATGGTGTTGCGCGGCAGGTCGTCGACGAAGATCACCCGCTTGGGCATCTTGAACTTGGCGAGGCGGCCGTCGAGGGCGTGCAGGACGGCATCCTCGCTCAGCGTGGCAGCCTTGTCGGACACCACCACCGCGGTCACACCCTCGCCAAAGTCGGCATGGGGCACGCCGATGACGGCACTCTCGACCACGCCGGGGATAGCGTCGATCTCGCTCTCGACTTCCTTCGGGTAGACATTGAAGCCGCCGGAGATCACGAGATCCTTGCCGCGGCCGAGGATGTGGACGTAGCCCTTGCCGTCGATCTTGCCGAGGTCGCCGGTGATGAAGAAGCCGTCCGGCCGGAACTCGGACTTGGTCTTCTCCGGCATCCGCCAGTAGCCCTTGAACACGTTCGGGCCCTTGACCTCGATCACGCCGATCTCGTCGCGCGCCAGTTCCTTGCCGCTCTCCGGGTCGGTGACGCGCACTGAAATCCCCGGCAGCGGCAGGCCGACGGCGCCGGGCACGCGGTCGCCATCATAGGGGTTCGAGGTGTTCATGTTGGTCTCGGTCATGCCGTAGCGTTCGAGCACGGCATGGCCGGTGCGCGCCGACCACTCGCGATGGGTGTCGGCGAGCAGCGGCGCCGAGCCGGAGATGAACAGCCGCATGTGGCTCGTGGTGTCGCGCGACAGCCGCGGGTTCTGCAGCAGGCGGGTGTAGAAGGTCGGCACGCCCATCATCACGGTCGCGCGCGCCATCAGGTCGATCACCTGGTTGGGATCGAACTTGCTGAGGAAGATCATCGAGGCGCGGGCGAACAGCGTCACGTTGCTGGCCACGAACAGGCCGTGGGTGTGATAGATCGGCAGCGCATGGATCAGCACGTCGCGGTCGGTGAAGCGCCAAAAGTCCACGAGCGTGCGCGAGTTCGACACCAGGTTGTCGTGGCTGAGCATCGCGCCCTTGGAGCGGCCCGTGGTGCCGGACGTATAGAGAATGGCGGCAAGATCGGCGCCATCGCGCGCGACGGTCACAAACGTCTTGTCGCTGCGGGCGGCGCCGTCGGCCAGCGAGCCATGGCCGCTGGCGTCCAGGGTGTCGACCTCGGCGCCCACCCGCTTGGCGAGCGCGGTGACGCCCTCGAGCTTCGCCGGGTCGCAGACGACCAGCGACGGTTCGGCGTCGCCGATGAAATAGTCGATCTCGTTCAGCGTGTAGGCGGTGTTGAGCGGCAGGAACACGGCGCCGGCCCGCACGGTTGCGAGATACAGCACCAGCGCCGCAACCGACTTCTCCACCTGCACCGCGACGCGGTCGCCGACCTTGACCCCGCGCGACACCAGATGGTTCGCGGTCCGGCCCGAGCGTTCGATCAGGTCGCCATAGCTGATCCGCCCGCCGTCGGGCGTTTCGATCGCCAGCCGATCGAGATCCTTCACATCGTCGAACAGGCGCGAAAACAGGTTGGCGGTCATGGCTTACGAGGCTCGCGTTGGGGCGCTCCTGATGGAGCGGAGGGAATTGAATTTATTCGCCCATTTGATCGGGGAGATCAAGCGCGGGGGCAGACGGCGTCGATGCCGAAAAGTTTCAATCCGGGCGCAAAAATATTTCCGAAACCCGCCGCGGCGCGCCCCGTAAATCGATCATCGGCGCGGGTGACCGACCAGGATGCCCCCGCCGCCAAACCCTGACCGCCGGCGGATGGTCCGCCGCATTCCATCGGGAGATGAGACTATGTCCAAGCTTACTGTTCTGTTGTCGGCTGTGGCCGTCGGCACGCTGATCGTTGCGGCGCCGGTCGTCGCGCAGGAGAAGATGTCGGGCGAGAAGACCGTGAACGTCGGCGGCGCGCCGATGTATCCCTCCAAGAACATCATCCAGAACGCCGTCAACTCGAAGGACCACACCACGCTGGTCGCCGCGGTGAAGGCCGCCGGTCTCGTCCAGACGCTGGAAGGCGCCGGGCCGTTCACCGTGTTCGCCCCGACCAACGCCGCGTTCACCAAGCTGCCCGCGGGCACGGTCGACACGCTGCTCAAGCCGGAGAACAAGCCGAAGCTGACAGCGGTGCTGACGTATCACGTGGTGCCGGGCCGGCTCACCGCGACGGCGCTGATGAAGGCGGTCAAGGACGGCGGCGGCAGCGCCAAGTTCAAGACGGTCGAAGGCGACGAGATCACCATCAAGCAGCCGCAAGCCGGCAAGCTGTCGATCACCGACGCCAAGGGCGACACCTCCATGGTGACCATCCCGGACGTGCTGCAGTCGAATGGTGTGATTCACGTGGTCGACACCGTGCTGCTGCCGGGCTGAGCGGGGCCTCGTGACGGCCGGTTCCCCCAAACCGTCCGTCCGGCGCAGCGGCGAGCCGGGGTCTCCCCGGCTCGCCGACCGGCGTCACCGGCATCACGGGAAACTGATCGGACGCCGCGTGCTCGCCGGTGCCGATTCCGTGAACGGCCTCCACTTTTAAGCCGTGGCTACGTAACAATGCCGGCCGCGGGCCGTACTGGGCACAGAGCAGCACCAAGACCCGCCGTTGCAAGGAGCAAGTTCATGTCCAGTGTCACCTCCAGCCTTCCGGCTGACAGCCGCCGCGCCGATCACGGCGACACGGCTTCGGTGCCGGCCAAGGTGATCCAGCCCGCCTGGGTGCGGGTGATGCACTGGATCAATGCGCTCGCCGTGATCCTGATGATCATGTCCGGCTGGCAGATCTACAACGCCTCACCGCTGTTCGATTTCACCTTCTCCCGCACCATCACGCTCGGCGGCTGGCTCGGCGGCGCGCTGCTGTGGCATTTCGCGGCGATGTGGCTGTTGATGGTCAATGGCCTGATCTATCTTGCCACCGGCCTCGTCACCGGCCGCTTCCGCCGCAAGCTGCTGCCGCTGACCCCTGCTGGCGTCATCGCCGACACCCGCGCCGCACTCACCGGCCGGCTGTCGCATGCGGATCTCTCGACCTATAACCAGGTTCAGAAGCTGCTGTATGGCGGCATTATCCTCGTCGGCATCGTCATCGTGCTGTCGGGCCTGTCGATCTGGAAGCCGGTGCAGCTGCAATGGCTGACCGCGCTGTTCGGCGGCTACGACACCGCCCGTTACGTTCATTTCTTCTGCATGGCCGCGATCGTCGCGTTCCTGGTCGTCCATGTCGCGCTGGCGCTGATCGTGCCCAGGAGCCTGCGCGCCATGATCATCGGTCGCTGAGGAGGGTGTCATGAAAAAGCTTCGCGAGCTGATCATCCCCGGAGTCGACAAGTCGCTGCTGGTCGGTGACGCGGTGAAGCTGATGCCGGAGCTGTCGCGCCGGCGCTTCATCGCCGGCGGCGCCAGCTTCGGCGCGCTCACCCTGCTGACCGGCTGTAATGTCGTCGACAGCGATTCGGCCGAGGCCCTGCTGGCGCAGGTGTCGAAGTTCAATGATGCCGTGCAGGCCGCGCTGTTCAATCCCAACACGCTGGCGCCGACCTATCCCGACAGCGCGATCACCAGCCCATTTCCGTTCAATGCCTATTATTCGCTCGACGATGCGCCGGACGTGGATGGCAAGGACTACCGGTTCGAGGTCACGGGCCTCGTCGATAACAAGAAGGCGTGGACGCTGGATGAGCTCTACGCGCTGCCGCAGGTCAAACAGGTTACCCGTCACATCTGCGTCGAGGGCTGGAGCGCGATCGGCAGCTGGACCGGCACGCCGCTGCGCGACTTCCTCAAGCTGGTCGGCGCCGACACTCGGGCAAAGTACTGCTGGTTCCGCTGCGCTGAGGGCTACACCAGCTCGATCGACATGCCGACCGCGCTGCATCCGCAGACCCAGATGACCTTCAAGTTCGGCGATGCGATTCTGCCCCGGGCCTATGGCTATCCGATGAAGATCCGTGTGCCGACCAAACTCGGCTTCAAGAATCCGAAATATGTGATCGGGATGGAAGTCACCAACGACTATAAGGGCGGCTATTGGGAGAATCAGGGCTACAACGACTTCAGTGGCAGCTGAGGCGCAGCGTCGCGGCGGCGGCATACCGACGGGGCGGGAGACGTGCTAGCGTGCGGCGCATTGCTATCACGTCATGAGGTCCTGATGTTCATTCGTACTTCCCTCGTTGCTGCCGCAATCGCGATTCCTTCCATCGGCGCCGCCGCTGCCCAATCCGCCAAAGCCACCGTCAAGAATGCCGATGGCGCCACCATCGGCAGCATCGATCTCGTTCAGGTGTCCGGCGGTGTGCTGATCAAGCTCGCCGCCAAGGGCCTGCCGCCCGGCGAGCACGCGTTTCATGTCCATGCGGTCGGCAAGTGCGAGCCGCCCTTCACCTCCGCCGGCGGTCATTTCAATCCCGACAACAGGAAGCATGGCATGATGTCGGCCGACGGCCACCACGCCGGCGACATGCCGAACCTGATCGTGCCGGCCTCCGGCGAGGTCGCGGTCGAGGTGGTCAACGCCGCGATCACCCTCGACAAGGACAAGCCGAACTCGCTCTCCAAGCCCGAGGGCACCGCGTTCGTGGTCCACGCCGCGGCCGACGACTACAAGACCGACCCGACCGGTAACGCCGGCGGACGCATCGCCTGCGCCGTCGTTGAATAAGCGTCCTTCAATCTTCTCCGAAACCTCATGTGCGGCAGCCGGCGGGTGCGTCCGGCTGCCGCAGGTCGCTGCGACAGGAGCGCGCAGGCAACTGCGCGCTCCCATCGGGTTCCGTTGGCCTAACGGAATCGTGAGCGCTGGAGTGCGCTGAAAAATCCTTGTGAGTGAGCCGCTTGCGTGGACGCGACATCGCGTCGCCGGCCCGCGCTGTTGCGGCGCAAAAGGGCAGGGGTCACTGTAGCGCGATGAACGATTGTTCAGAATCAACCGCGGTTGATCTGCCCGCGGCCGCTTTGCCGCGCCCCATCACAAGGTTTCGAAGAATGCTCCGACGCTCACCCGTGGGCCCGTCCCTGTTGCTGCTTGGCGCCGCCGTGCTGCTTGCGGGGTGCAACGACACCAGCGTTGCATCTGCGCCGCCACCGGCGCCGCCGGAGGTCAGCGTCGTCACGGTCAAGGCGTCGCCGCGCGCCATCATTCGCGAGCTGCCGGGCCGCATCGCGCCGCTGCGCGTCGCCGACGTGCGCCCGCGCGTCTCCGGCATCATCGTCGGCCGCACATTCGAGCAGGGCAGCCGGGTGAATGCCGGCGATGCGCTCTATCAGATCGATCCCAAGCCGTTCGAGGTGGAATTGCAGGCCGCTGAAGCGGCGCTGGCGAAGGCTGATGCGGTCAAGGAGCAGGCGGCGCAGCATGCCCACCGCATCGGTATCCTGGCCACCACTCAGGCCGCCTCGCAGGCGACCAACGAGACCGCGGTCGCGTCGCTGCGGCAGGCCGAGGCGGACGTTGCCGCGCGCAACGCCGATGTCGCGCGGGCGCGGCTCAATCTCGGCTACGCCACCATTCGCGCCCCGATCAGCGGCATCATCGGCGCCGCGCTGCTCAGCGAGGGCGCGCTGGTGGTGCAGAACGAGGCGGCGAGCCTCGCCACCATCCAGCAGCTCGATGCGGTCTATGCCGACTTCACCCAGTCGGTCAGTGAGCTGAACCGGCTGCGCCGTGATTTCGAGCGCGGCGATCTCGACCGCGTCGCACCCGATGCCGCCAAGGTCCGCCTGCAGCTCGACGACGGCGCCGAGTACCCGCTCGACGGCCGATTGCTGTTTTCCGACGCCAAGGTCGATGCCAACACCGGCAAGGTCACCCTGCGCGGCGAGTTCAGCAATCCCAAGCACGAGCTGCTGCCGGGCATGTATGTGCGCGTGCAGATCGAGCAGGGCCGCGACCCCGATGCCATCGCGCTGCCGCCGCAGGCGATCCAGCGCAACGGCGCCGGCGGCAGCGAGGTCTATGTCGTGACGGACGACAACCGCGTGGTGGTCCAGCCGGTCCGCACGGGTACCCTCGTGGACGGCCTGTGGCTGATCACCGAGGGGCTCGCACCCGGCCAGCGCGTGGTGGTCGAAGGCTTCCAGAAATTTGCGGCCGGTGACGTGGTCCATCCGGCGCCGTGGAAAAAAGAGGCCGTCGGGGCGGCCGAAGCCCCGCATCGCGCGGCGGCCGTCCAAGCGCCGTCGCCGCACACCGCGCGGGATTGACGACCGCAATGCTGTCGTCCGCCGGTCGCGTATCGCGCCCGGCGTGCCGTCGTGCGCCGACCATTGAAGTGACCTGACGCCAACACCCCATCCGGTTTCGAGGAACCTGTTCATGCCCGCGTTTTTCATCGATCGCCCGATCTTCGCCTGGGTGGTCGCGCTGTTCATCTGTCTGATCGGGGCGATCTCGATCCCGTTCCTGGCGGTTGCGCAGTATCCGATCATCGCGCCGCCCTCGATCTCGGTGTCGACCAGCTATCCCGGCGCGTCGCCGGAAGAACTCTACAACAGCGTGACGCGGCTGATCGAGGAGGAGCTCAACGGCGCCTCTGGCATCATGAATTTCGAATCGACCAGCGATTCGTTGGGCCAGGTCGAGATCACCGCCAACTTCGTTCCGGGCACCGATTCCAGCCTCGCCTCGGTCGAGGTGCAGAACCGCATCAAGCGTGTCGAGGCGCGGCTGCCGCGCGCCGTCATCCAGCAGGGCATCCTGGTGGAGGAAGCCTCGAGCGCCGTGCTGCAGATCATCACCCTGCAGTCGACCGATGGCAGCCTCAATGAGGTCGGCCTCGGTGACTTCATGATCCGCAACGTGCTGGGTGAGATCCGCCGCATCCCCGGCGTCGGCCGCGCCACGCTGTACTCGACCGAGCGTTCGCTGCGCGTCTGGATCGATTCGGCCAAGCTCGTCGGCTACAACCTGACCTCGGACGACGTCACCAGGGCGATCACCGCGCAGAACGCCCAGGTCGCGTCCGGCAGTGTCGGCGCCGAGCCGAGCCGCAAAGATCAGCAGATCTCCGCTCTCGTGCTGGTCAAGGGCCAGCTGTCCTCGCCCGATGAATTCGGCGCCATCGTGCTGCGCGCCAACCCCGACGGCTCGACGGTGCGGCTGCGCGACGTCGCCCGCATCGAGGTCGGCGGCATGGGCTATCAGTTCACGACGCGCCAGGACGGCAAGCCCAGCGCCGGCCTGTCGGTGCTGCTGGCGCCCACCGGCAACGCGCTCGCCACCGCGAACGCGGTGGAAGCCAAGATGAAGGAGCTGTCGACGTTCTTTCCGGCCAACATCACCTACGACATCCCCTACAACATCACCCCGGTGGTGAAGGCCTCGATCAGCAAGGTCGTGCAGACCCTGATCGAGGCGGTGGTGCTGGTGTTCGTGGTCATGTTCCTGTTCCTGCAGAACTTCCGCTACACCCTCATTCCCACCATCGTCGTGCCGGTGGCGCTGCTCGGCACCTGCACCACGCTGCTGCTGTTCGGCTATTCCATCAACATGCTGACCATGTTCGGCATGGTGCTGGCGATCGGCATCCTGGTCGACGACGCCATCGTCGTCGTCGAGAACGTCGAGCGCATCATGGCCGAGGAGGGGCTGTCGCCGCGCGAGGCGACGCGCAAGGCGATGACCCAGATCACCAGCGCGATCATCGGCATCACGTTGGTGCTGGTCGCGGTGTTCGTGCCGATGGCATTCTTCCCCGGTTCGGTCGGCATCATCTACCGCCAGTTCTCGGTCACCGTCGTTGCGGCGATCAGCTTCTCGGCGCTGATGGCGCTGTCGCTGACGCCGGCGCTGTGCGCGACGCTGCTGAAGCCGGTCGAGGCCGGCCATGGCCACACCCACAGCGGCCTGTTCGGCTGGTTCAACCGCAAGCTCGACGCGGTCAAGGACGGCTACGGCCGTATCGTCGGCTGGTCGATCCTGCGCACCGGGCGCCTGATGCTGGTCTATGTCGCGCTGCTGGCGGGCCTGACGCTCGCCTTCATCCGCCTGCCCGGCGGCTTTCTGCCGGTCGACGACCAGGGCTTCCTGACCGTCGACGTGCAGACGCCGTCGGACTCCTCGTTCAACCGCACCGCCAGCGCGGTGGAGAAGGTCGAGGCGTATCTCAAGACCCGCTCCGGCATCGACAACGTCACCTTCCTGACCGGCTTCAGCTTCCTCGGCCAGGGCCAGAACACCGCGCAGGCGTTCGTCAGCCTCAAGGACTGGTCGGAGCGTGGCTCGAAAGATTCCGCAGCCGCCATCGTCGAGGACATCAACAAGTCGCTGGCCCCGGTGCGCGACGCCCGGATCTCGGCGCTGCAGCCGCCGCCGATCGACAACCTCGGCAATTCGTCGGGCTTCAGCTTCCGCCTGCAGGACCGCGGCCAGAAGGGCTATGCGGCGCTGATGCAGGCGAAGGACAGCCTGCTGGCGGCCGCCAAGCGCAGCCCGATCCTGCAGGACGTCTACGCCGAAGGCCTGCCCGAGGCGCCGCTGGTGCAACTGACGATCGATCGCGAGGAGGCCGCCGCGCTCGGGGTCGCGTTCGCCGACATCAACGCGACGATCTCGACCAATCTCGGCTCGAACTACGTCAACGACTTCCCGAACCGCGGTCGCATGCAGCGCGTCATCGTCCAGGCCGACAGCGCCGGCCGCATGAACCCGGACGACATCCTCGCCTATCACGTGCGTAACGCCCGCGGCGAGCTGGTGCCGCTGTCGTCGTTCGCCACCGTGAAGTGGGCGGTCGGCCCGACCCAGATCGTCGGCTTCAACTACTATCCCTCGGTGCGCATCAGCGGCTCGGCGCGGCCGGGTTTCACCTCGGGCGACGCCATCGCGGAGATGGAGCGGCTGGCGGCGCAGCTGCCACGCGGCTTCGGCTATGAGTGGACGGGCCAGTCACTGCAGGAGAAGCTGTCGGGCGCGCAGGCGCCGTTCCTGCTGGCCTTGTCGGCGCTGGTCGTGTTCATGTGTCTCGCGGCGCTGTACGAGAGCTGGACCATTCCGCTTGCGGTGCTGATGACCGTGCCGCTCGGCATCTGTGGCGCGGTGGTCGCGGCGATGTCGCGCGGGCTGCCGAACGACGTCTACTTCACCGTCGGCCTCGTCACCATCATCGGCCTCGCCTCCAAGGACGCCATCCTGATCATCGAGTTCGCCAAGGATCTGCGGACGCAGGGCCGTTCGCTGCGCGAGGCGACGCTCGAGGCCTGCCGCTTGCGCTTCCGGCCGATCCTGATGACCGGCCTCGCCTTCGTCTGCGGCGTGCTGCCGATGGTGATCGCCAGCGGCGCCGGCGCCAAGAGCCAGCAGGCGCTCGGCACCGGCGTGATGGGCGGCATGATCGCGGTGGTGGTGCTGGCGCTGCTGATGGTGCCGGTGTTCTTCGTCGCGGTGCAGTCGTTCTTCAGCCGCTCCGGTGCGGACACCGCGGCCGAGAAGCCGCGCCGCCGCTGGTGGCGCGTCCTGCGCGGGGTTCGCGCGTCATGACAATCGGTCATGCGCCGGCGTCAGCCGGCGCTGGAAGGCACAGGCGATGGCGCCGATCGCGAGGGTCAGCGCCGAGACGGTCAGCGCCGATCCCAGGCTGCCGACCATGTCGCTGATCGCGCCGGTGACCATCGGTCCCAGTGTCTGGCCGAGGCTGAAGGCAATGGTGACGACCGCGATCGCGTTCGGCCAGGCGTCGGTCGGATAGTTGAAACGCACGAAGGCGGTGGTGGCGCTGACCACGGCGAAGAAGGTGTTGCCGAACACCAGCGCCGACAGCGCCAGCACCAGCGGCGTGTGCCAGATCAGCGGCAGGGCGGCGCCGATCATGGTCATGCCGATCAGGATCGCGGTGCTCATGCCGCTGGCGCCACGGGCAAGCAGACCGCGCCAGATCCAGGGCGAGGCGAAGGCGGCGGCGCCAATCAGGCACCAGAACGCGCTTTGCGCCAGCGCGCCGCCGCCGGCGTCGCGCACATAGGCGATCATGAAGGTCATGTAGGCGATGTAGCCGGCGCCGAAGCAGAAATAGCCGGCGAGGTAGACCAGCATCGGCAGGATCGCGATCCGGATGGCGTGGGCGTTGGCGGCCGGTTGCGGCGACGCGACCGGGTTCAGCCGCAGCACCACGGCGAGCAGCGCGGACATCGCGGCGAGCGCCGCCCAGACGATCCACCACGAGCCGGGCCCGAACCCCTGCAGCAGGAATGGCGCCGCGAGGCCGGACAGCACGATGCCGAGCGCCGGGCCCGTGTAGAACAGCCCGAGCAGCAGCGAGGCCCGCGCCGGCTGCGATTGCGCGATGACGGCGCCGAGCGCGCCGCCGCCGACGAACGACACAGCCGCGCCCGCTCCCGCCAGCAGCCGCGCAAAGCTCAGCAGCGCGAAGTTCGCGCTCACCGCGCACAGCGCCAGCGAGATCACGCAGGCCAGCGTGCCGATCCAGGCTGCGCCGAACAGACCGACCCGCCGAGCGAACCGCGCCGCGCCGAGCGCGCCGGCGAGATAGCCGGCCGCGTTCATGGTGTTCATGAAGCCCGCGGCGGCATAGGTCCAGCCGAGGCTGTCGCGCATGTCGGGCAGCACCAGCGCATAGGCGAAGCGACCGATGCCGAGCCCGATCGCCGGCGCGAGCGCCAGCACGAGGATCGTGCGCGCGGGATGGGGCAGCGCGGCGGGCGGCGATTTTTCGAGCAAGGCGTCAACTCCCGTCCGCATTGGAGGCGAGCCGGACCGGTTCCGCAAGCCGGGGGTGCGACAATGGTGTCTTGCAAATCCGGCAACGGCACTCTAGCAAGGCCGCGATTTTCCCGTTCCACCCGGTATCAGTCGAGGCATTCCATGGCGACCCACAAGCTGCTCCTTCTCCCCGGCGACGGCATCGGTCCGGAGGTCATGGCGGAGGTGAAACGCCTGATCGACTGGCTGAATGCCCAGGGTATCGCGTCGTTCACCACCGAAACCGGCCTCGTCGGCGGCTCGAGCTACGATGCCGACAAGGTCTCCATCACCGACGCCACCATGGCGCTGGCGCAGGCCTCCGACGCCGTGATCTTCGGCGCGGTCGGCGGCCCGAAGTGGGACAGCGTGCCTTATGAGGTGCGGCCTGAGGCCGGCCTGCTGCGGCTGCGCAAGGACCTCGGCCTGTTCGCCAACCTGCGCCCGGCGATCTGCTACCCGGCGCTCGCCGATGCCTCCAGCCTGCGCCGTGAGGTGGTCGAGGGGCTCGACATCATGATCGTGCGCGAGCTGACCGGCGGCGTCTATTTCGGCGAGCCGAAGACCATCACCGATCTTGGCAACGGCCAGAAGCGCGCCATCGACACCCAGGTCTATGACACCTACGAGATCGAGCGCATCGCCCGCGCCGCGTTCGACCTCGCGCGCAAGCGCCGCAACAAGCTGACCTCGATGGAAAAGCGCAACGTCATGAAGTCGGGCGTGCTCTGGAACGAGGTCGTGACCCAGGTGCACCAGCGCGAGTACAAGGACGTGCAGCTCGAGCACCAGCTCGCCGATTCCGGCGGCATGCAGCTCGTGCGCAATCCCAAGCAGTTCGACGTCATTGTCACCGACAACCTGTTCGGCGACCTGCTGTCCGACATCGCCGCGATGCTGACGGGCTCGCTCGGCATGCTGCCGTCGGCCTCGCTCGGCGAGCTCGATGCCAAGACCGGCAAGCGCAAGGCGCTGTATGAGCCGGTGCACGGTTCGGCGCCGGACATCGCCGGCAAGGGCGCGGCCAACCCGATCGCGATGTTGGCATCGTTCGGCATGGCGCTGCGCTACTCGCTCGACCTCGGCGGTCTTGCCGACAAGCTCGACGCGGCCATCGCCGCCGTGCTGGCCAAGGGCCTGCGCACCGGCGACATCAAGTCGGAAGGCACCACGCTGGTCTCGACCGCTGAGATGGGCGAGGCGGTGGTCAAGGAGCTAGCGGCCCTGCACGCCTGATCTGGCGCCTCAAGGGTTTGATTTCAAAAAGAAAAATGCCCGGCTTGGCCGGGCATTTTTTGTGTCGGGATCCGTCGGGCCGATGAGCGCGGAGAGCGCGGACCGATGAGCGGCGGCGTGTCGGCCGCTCAGTACAGCGGGAAGCCGGTCGGGTAGCCGCCGACGTCGGCCGGCGGGCTGAGCGGCGAACGGCGGCGGTCCATGTGCGAGTTCAGCCGGTCGAGGTTCTCGAAGTTGTTCGGGCCACCGGTGGCGTAATCGTTGTACTTGCGCTCGCCGGGCAGCACTTCGGTGCCGGCGTCGAGCCAGGAGCGCTTGGTCACGTAGATGCGGGTGCGCGGGCCGGCCTGGTACGAATAGTCGGGCGATGAAGAGCGCGCCGCCGCCGGGCGTCGCTTGGTGGCCGTATCCGTCTGCGCGTTGGCCTGGAAGGGCACGAGCGCCGTGGCGGCAACGGCGGCGGCAAGGCCGATGCCCAAAGCGGAGCGGCTCAGGAATTTCAAAGTCATCATGTCCTCATCGGGATTCCGGATGTGGTTGCATTTTAGCCGCCCGCCCGTTGCGGCCACAAGGTGAATTGGGCCACACCCGCCGACAATAATGGCTGTCACCACCCTGCAATGTGCCATGCAGGGCAAGCCGTTAGCGCAATTGTCTCAGAGATGGCCGCGCAGCGGCGGCACGGCGCCGGCAGCGGTGGCGCCGGTGTGGGGCGGTGGTGTGTCGCATGCCGAATCAGCCTGGGCCGGGACCGGCCGGCGGTCCCCACAAGCGGGGTCTGGCAGCGCGCCGCTGCGCCGAACGGTATCCGGTGCCGCGATCGACCCGGTGGTGTCCGGGAACTCCGCGCGCGGGGCCCCGCCATCCGCATAAGCGATTGTTTTGTCGAACGAATCGAGAAGGCCCGACAGGTCGGGCGGGGCGACGGCGAGCAGCAGGGCGCCGATCAGCGCGAAGGTGGTGAGACCGCAGACATAGGCTGTGATCCCGGCCGCGGCGGCGCCTGCACCATGGGCG
Organism: Pseudomonadota bacterium; assembly: GCA_040756765.1. Lineage (GTDB taxonomy): Bacteria > Pseudomonadota > Alphaproteobacteria > Rhizobiales > Xanthobacteraceae > Bradyrhizobium_A. The sequence continues at coordinate 480,330 of JBFLYG010000013.1, forward strand.
GTGCTGCGCAGCGCGTGTCGCCATCCGGCGACGGATCGGGCGGCTTGATCGGGGCGGGCCATGCGCATAGTTGCGGAGCCTGGGATCTGTGCGATGGGCCTGGCCGGGGTCAGCGGTGTCGGCCCACCGGCCGGTTCCGGGCGGCGAGGCCCCGAATCCGGCGCGAGCGTTGTCTTCAAGGCCTTTCTCGCATAGAAGCGCCAACGCTTCCGTCATCCGCTGCGTGCGGACGCAAGCATTTTTGAGCGGAGAGTGAACGATGGGTTACAAGGTTGCAGTGGTGGGCGCGACCGGCAATGTGGGCCGCGAGATGCTCGACATCCTGTCCGAGCGCAGCTTCCCGGCCGACGAGGTGGTGGCGCTGGCGTCGCGGCGCAGCCAGGGCACCGAGGTTTCCTTCGGTGACAAGACCCTCAAGGTCAAGGCGCTCGAGAATTTCGATTTCAGCGACGTCGACATCTGTCTGATGTCGGCGGGCGGCAGCGTCTCCAAGGAGTGGTCGCCCAAGATCGGCGCCGCCGGCGCCGTCGTGATCGACAACTCGTCGGCCTTTCGCATGGATCCGGACGTGCCGCTGATCGTGCCGGAGGTCAACGCCGATGCCGCCGCGGGCTTCACCAAGAAGCACATCATTGCCAACCCGAACTGCTCGACCGCGCAGCTCGTGGTGGCGCTGAAGCCGCTGCACGAGAAGGCGACGATCACGCGCGTGGTGGTTGCGACCTATCAATCGGTGTCGGGCGCGGGCAAGGATGCGATGGACGAATTGTTCTCGCAGACCAAGGCGGTCTACACCACCGACGAACTCGTCACCAAGAAGTTCCCCAAGCGCATCGCCTTCAACGTCATTCCCGAGATCGACGTCTTCATGGAAGACGGCTACACGAAGGAAGAGTGGAAGATGATGGTCGAGACCAAGAAGATTCTCGACCCCAAGATCAAGCTCACCGCCACCTGCGTGCGCGTGCCGGTGTTCGTGGGCCATTCCGAGGCGGTGACGGTCGAGTTCGAGAACCCGATCACGCCGGACGAGGCGCGCAACATCCTGCGCAACGCGCCGGGCTGCCTCGTCATCGACAAGCACGAGCCGGGCGGCTACGTCACGCCTTATGAAGCGGCCGGCGAGGACGCCACCTACATCAGCCGCATCCGCGCCGACGCGACGGTCGAGAATGGCCTGTCGTTCTGGTGCGTGTCGGACAACCTGCGCAAGGGCGCGGCGCTGAACGCGGTACAGATCGCCGAGGTGCTGATCAACCGCAAGCTGATCACGCCCAAGAAGAAGGCGGCCTGACGGGCCGCCTTGTCAGGCAGCTGAACGACAATCAAAAGCGCGGTCGCCTCATGGGCGGCCGCGTTTTTTCATGTTCGTTTCCATGACCGGATGCGGATCCCATTCTGGGGTGATGTTGCGGACGCAATTGCCCTTGGCTGCAGCGGCCTTGAGGCAGCTTTCGTAATCGTCATACCGACAATCGCGGGTCGTGCTGCCTGGACCGTCGAAGCCGCCTCGATCGATACAAAAGGGTGGAGGTGTTCGTTTGGCCGCGGCTGACGCCGCCGGCATCGCGGTCATGACAACGGGCATGGCAACTGACATCGCAGCCATGGACATCCTTAGAGCCACGCTCGCTGTCACCCCTGCGACACGGTGAAGATGATGGTGTCGCGGCATGTCAGCTGGGCGTGGCCGGATCATTTGGCGTTGATGTTGGCCACGCAGTTGCCGCGTTCGATCGCGGCCTGGATGCAGCTCTGGTAGTCGTAAAACCGGCAGTCGGTGTAGACGCCCGAGGCCCCGTCGCCGCCGCCGCGGGAAATGCAGAACGGCGGCGGGCCGCTGTGGCGCGGAGGCGCGGTGCGCGCGGCGAGCGCCGGTGTGAGCGTGAAGCTTGCGACGAGAACCGCGAGCACGGTCGCCCGCGCGGTGACAGCAGACATTGGAGAGCCCCACAGTTACGCGATCGGGATCCGATCATAGCGATCATGTGGGATCACCGCTGCTCACGATTGCGCAAGCCGGCGAGGTCTGACGGAGGCTAGCCAGGCGGAAGCAGGGGAGTTCAGGTGGTTTCGACCGGCTTGAACTCGCCGGTCGCCTCGTCCAGCACCGAGAGCGAGCCGCGGGCGACGCCGAAATAGGCGCCGTGCAGCTGCAGCTTGCCGCGGTCGACCAGGATCTGGATGCAGGGGAACGTCATCAGGTTGCGCAGGCTGGTCGTCACCGCCTTCTTCTCCAGGCGGGTGATGAACTCCTGCAGCGCCTCGTTCGGCCCGCGGGCGGCTTCCGCCACCGTCGGCTCCAGCAGCGACATCCACTTGCCGATGAAGTCGCCGGGCGACAGCGGCGCTGCGTCCTGCGCCAGCGCCTTGATGCCGCCGCACTGGGCGTGCCCCAGCACCACGATATGCTTGACGTGCAGCACCTGCACCGCGAATTCGAGCGCGGCCGACACGCCATGCGCCTCACCGTCGGGCGCGTAGGGCGGCACGAGATTGGCGACATTGCGCACGATGAACAATTCGCCCGGGCCGGCGTCGAAGATCACCTCCGGCGACACGCGGGAGTCGCAACAGCCGATCACCATGACCTCCGGCGCCTGGCCGCGCTCTGACAGCTCGCGGTAGCGCGTCTGCTCGGTCGGCAGGCGCTGGGTCGCAAAGGTCCGGTAACCGGAAACGAGCTGCTGCGGGAATGGCGACATGGCGGATCTCGGTTCTCACGAGGAAACTGGCCGATGGCTAATCATACGCAGGCGATTGTAACAAGTCTTCCGGTCCGTCCCCTGAAATGCTATCGCGCAGGTTCCATTTGCTTCGGGGAGATCCCATGATCCGTCCGCGCCGCAGCCTGCTGTTCATGCCGGGGTCCAACCTTCGCGCGCTGGAAAAGGCCCGCACGCTGCCGGCCGACGGCATCATCCTCGACCTCGAGGACGCGGTGGCGCCCGACGCCAAGGGCGTGGCGCGCGATCAGATCGCCCAGGCGCTCGCCGCCGGCGGCTTCGGCAAGCGCGAGGTGCTGATCCGCATCAACGGGCTCGACACGCCGTGGTGGGAGGACGACCTCGCCATGGCCGCAACAGCAGCCCCCGACGGCGTTCTCGTGCCGAAGGTGTCGAGCGTCGCCGATCTCGCCAGCGTGGCCGATCGCCTGAACCGTGCCGGCGCGCCGGCCTCGCTCAAGGTCTGGGCGATGATCGAGACCGCGTTCGCGATCCTGCGGGTCGAGGAGCTGTCGGCGCAGGCGCACCACCCCGAGATGAGGCTCGCGGGCTATGTGATGGGGCCGAACGACATCGCGCGCGAGACGCGCATCCGCATGGTCGAGGGCCGCGCCACCATGCTGCCGTTCTACACCACCTGCATCCTCGCCGCGCACGCCTACGGGCTCGAGATCCTCGACGGCCCCTACAGCGATTTCAGCAATGCTGCGGGTTTCGCCGCCGAGTGCGCGCAGAGCCGTGACATGGGCTTCGACGGCAAGACGCTGATCCACCCCAGCCAGATCGAGGCCTGCAACAACGCGTTCACGCCGCCGGCCGACGAGGTCGCGCAGGCGCGCCGGATTCTTGCGGCGTTCGCGCAGCCGGACAACGCCGGCCGCGGCGCCATCCAGCTCGACGGCCGCATGGTCGAGCGGTTGCATGCGGAGATCGCCAGCCGCACCATCGCGATCGCGGATGCGATCGCGGCGATGGGGGCTTAGACGAAACGGTGAAAACCTTGGTTATCCAGACGGCGCGTGCGGTCGATAGAAAGCTGATAGCCGAGGCAAGCCCCAAGCAGCGCGGTCTCTTTTCGACGCTGGCCACACCCAACGAGTCATTGCCGGACTTGATCCGGCAATCCAGCTTGCTCACAACGTAACGAGAATCTTTTGAAGCTGGATCACCGGGTCTCGGCGCTGCGCGCCGGCCCGGTGATGACGCTGAAAACGAGGAACAGCTGGCCAGCGCGAATGTGCTGTTACAGCCAGGGACGGGCCGCCTGCGCCTTGCTCTCGAAGCTGGCGATCGCCGGGCGCTTCTCCATCGTCAGGCCGATGTCGTCGAGGCCGTTGAGCAGGCAGTGCTTGCGGAAGGCGTCGATCTCGAACTTGACCGTGCCGCCGTCGGGACCGCGGATCTCCTGGTTGACGAGGTCGACGGTCAGCGTGGCGTTGGCGCCGCGCTCGGCGTCGTCGAACAGCTTGTCGAGGTCCTCCTGCGACACGCGGATCGGCAGCAGGCCGTTCTTGAAGCAGTTGTTGTAGAAGATGTCGCCGAACGACGTCGAGATGATGCAGCGGATGCCGAAGTCGGCGAGCGCCCACGGAGCGTGCTCACGGCTCGAGCCGCAGCCGAAATTGTCGCCGGCCACCAGGACCTTGGCGTTGCGGTACGACGGCTTGTTGAGCACGAAGTCCGGGTTCTCGCTGCCATCGTCCTTGTAGCGCTGTTCGGAGAACAGGCCCTTGCCGAGGCCGGTGCGCTTGATGGTCTTGAGGTACTGCTTGGGAATGATCATGTCGGTGTCGACATTGATGATCCGCAGCGGCGCCGCGACGCCTTCCAGCACGGTGAATTTTTCCATCGTCGTGTTCCCGAACAGTCCCTGAGTGAGAGGGGTTTATTATCGCGATTGGGCAAGGGGTTAAAGGCCGAAATCGCATACCAGTGCCCGCTTTTCGATCTGAAGTCCCTGGGACGAGATTGCGGCTGGCGGTGCAGGGACTTCAGATCGGCGGCACCAGCCCACCTGGGGGGCTGGTTGGGGCGTCATCCCGGGGATCAGGCGTCCGGTAGGCAGGGGATGGGCTCAGGCCCGGGCCTCGATCGCCGCCATGTCGGCGTCGGACAGGCCGAAATGGTGGCCGATCTCGTGGACCAGGACATGACGGACGATCCGTCCCAGCGCCTCGTCGTGCTCCGCCCAGTAGTCGAGGATCGGCCGGCGGTAGAGCCAGATCATGTTGGGCAGCGGGGCGATCTCGTCGACGCTGCGGAACGGCAGGCCGACCCCCTGGAACAGGCCGAGGACGTCGAACTCGCTCTCCGCGCCGAGGGCATCGAGCACCTCGTCGGTCGGGAAATCGTCAACCTGGATGATCAGCCCCTCGCACATGGCGCGGAAGCTCTGCGGCAGCCGGTCGAACACATGGTGGGCCATGGCTTCCAGCTCGGCCAGCGACGGCGCCCTGGCGGAGGTCCAGACGGGATCGGTCATGCCCTCATCCATAGGCCAGGGACGCGCGCGGGCCAAGCGGCCCGGTTGACGCGCGCGCCCTCATCGGAGAACGTGGCGCCGGCTTCAACGGGGATCGGGTAAGGGCGACATGCGGATCAGGACACTGGCATTGGGGATCACCGGCGGCGTGGCGCTGCTGATCGGGCTCCTGACGCTTGGCCCGGCCAGTGCGCAGTCCGCTGTGCGTGATGAGGGGATGTCCGCGCCCTCGTCCGAGGTGGCGCCGCCGGCCCGGCGGCGCGGGCCGACGCGGCTGCGGGTCTACCGCACGTCTCCCGGCCCCAATGCGGTGCGCCAGTGCGAGGCGCACTACGAGCAGGAGCATCGCGTCGCCGGCACGGTGATCGTGCCCCGCATGCATTGCTGGTGGCAGCCGGGCTGAGCCGTCGCTGCCTGACCGCCGGCGTGTCGCGCCGATCAAGCCCGCGGCGATGATCGCGATGAGCGCACCGTGCTGCGATGCGCCACAACTCGCTTCGGCGTTTCAGCATGTGTCCGTGGGGCGCGCGTTCATCTATCTGACGTGCGCATTCAGGCCGCGTTCACCGGCGCCTGCCTAGCGTCGCAGCGCGCTCTTGCTTGAATCGCCTGGGAACGATTTCCCGCTCAGGCGTTGTTCATGCGGTCATCGTCAGGAGGATTCACATATGAAGAAAATTCTCGGCATGTTCGCGGTCGCTGCATTGCTCGCCGTGGCGGCGCCCCATGGATCGGCGCAAGCGCTCTCGCTCGCAAACCCGGCCGCGGCCGCGACCACCCGGACAGCCTCGGAAAATCTCGGCATGACCACCGAGGTGCATTGGCGTCACCACCATTGGCGGCGGCATCACTGGCACCGTCATCACTGGCATCACCATCATTGGCGACATCACCACTGGCGGCATCACCACCGCTGGCATCACCGTCACTGGTAATTTTTTCCCGCCATCATCCGAACCCCAGCCGCAAGGCACGCGCCGCCACTCCGGGGCGCGAGCCTTGCTCGCGCCATGTTGCGTCCGCAGATAGGTCGTGACCGGGTGCCGCGCGTCGAAGATGCGAGGCGCTGGTGTGGCGACGGTGCGCCCGATATCCTGTCGGGCAACCGGAAGCACAAGGAGTTTCTGATGAAATCGCTGATCGGTGCGATCGCAGCGGCCGCGTTGATCTCGGCTGCCTCTGTCCCTGTCTCGCAGGCTGCGGAGACGCCGTCGACCGGAGCCCCGGCTGCGGCCGCGCCAGCGGCTGGAGCCGCACCGGCCCCCGCACCCGCCTCGCCTGCGGCATCCGCGCCGGCGGCATCTTCGCCCGCCGCGTCTGCGCCGGGCCCGGCTGCGGCGAGCAAGCCGGCGGATGCCGCGCCGGCCGCGGCCGCCGCAGCGGCCAAGCCGTCGTCAGCGGCGGCGGCAGCCGCGCGCACGAAAGAGGTGCGGCCTGCCAAGAAGGCGCGGCGCCAGGCCCATGCGCGGCCGCGTGTCTACCGCCGCGCGATGGGCCCGACCTATGCCGAGGATCCGGAGCCGGAGTACGTCTATCATCCGCCGTCCTACTATCGCGGACCGGGCGGCTACTATGACTACTACTATGGCCGTCCCTATTATTATCGCCCGTACTATTCGTCCGGCTGGGGCCCGTTTCACGGCTTCGCGTTCGGCTTCGGCTGGTAAGGACGTCTGCATCTGACGGAATCAAAAAGCGGCCGCATCCTCGATGCGGCCGCTTTTCTTTTTCAGGTGCTGCAGCGTCGCCGCGCGTCAGTGCCAGTCGCGGATGTCGACGAAGTGGCCGGCGATCGCCGCCGCCGCCGCCATCGCCGGCGACACCAGATGGGTGCGACCCTTGAAGCCCTGGCGGCCTTCGAAGTTGCGGTTCGAGGTCGAAGCGCAGCGCTCGCCCGGCGCCAGCTTGTCGGGGTTCATGGCGAGGCACATCGAGCAGCCCGGCTCGCGCCATTCGAAGCCGGCCTTCTTGAAGATCTTGTCGAGGCCTTCGGCCTCGGCCTGCTCCTTCACGAGGCCCGAGCCCGGCACGATCATCGCGCTGACATTGGCATTGACGGTGCGGTCGCCGATGATCTTCGCCGCGGCGCGCAGATCCTCGATGCGGCCGTTGGTGCACGAGCCGATGAAGACGCGGTCGAGCTTGATGTCGGTGATCTTGGTGCCGGCAACGAGGCCCATGTACTGCAGGGCACGGTGCTTGGACGCGCGCTTGGTCTCCTCGGCGATGTCGTCGGGATTCGGCACCACGCCGGTGATCGAGATGACGTCCTCGGGCGAGGTGCCCCAGGTCACGATCGGCGGCAGCTTGGCGGCGTCGAGACGGATCTCGGCGTCGAAGTGCGCGCCGTCGTCGGTGCGCAGCGTTTCCCAGTAGCGCATCGCCGCGTCCCACGCGGCGCCCTTCGGCGACTTCGGCCGGCCCTTCAGAAAGTCGAACGCCTTCTGGTCCGGCGCCACGAGACCGGCGCGGGCGCCGCCTTCGATCGACATGTTGCAGACCGTCATGCGGCCTTCCATCGTCAGCGCGCGGATCGCCTCGCCGGTGTACTCCAGCACATGGCCGGTGCCGCCCGCGGTGCCGATCTCGCCGATGATGGCGAGGATGATGTCCTTGGCGGTGACGCCCTCGGGCAGCGTGCCGTCGACGACGGCGCGCATGTTCTTGGCCTTCTTCTGGATCAGCGTCTGGGTCGCCAGCACATGCTCGACCTCGGAGGTGCCGATGCCGTGCGCCAGCGCGCCGAACGCGCCATGGGTCGAGGTGTGGCTGTCGCCGCACACGATGGTCGTGCCCGGCAGGGTGAAGCCCTGCTCCGGCCCGATGATGTGGACGACGCCCTGCCGCTTGTCGAACTCGTTGTAGTACTCGATGCCGAAGTCGCGGGCGTTCTCGGCCAGCGTCTTGATCTGTTCGGCGCTCTCCGGATCCGGATTGGGCTTGCTGCGATCGGTGGTCGGCACGTTGTGGTCGACGACGGCGAGCGTCTTTTCCGGCGCGTGGACCTTGCGGCCCGAAGTGCGCAGGCCTTCGAACGCCTGCGGCGAGGTCACCTCGTGGACGAGATGGCGGTCGATATAGAGCAGGCAGGTGCCGTCGGGCTGCTCGTCGACCAGGTGGTCGTTCCAGATCTTGTCGTACAGCGTGGTTGGTTTGGTGGCGGACATCGGTTTCGATCCCTCAGCGGAAAACGGGTGGCGAAAAATCGGGTGGCATTGCGTCGGCCGGCAGGCCGGGGAAGCGGCGCGCGCAAGCGCATCAAAGGCCGGCGGCGATCGAGGCGGTGAACCGTCCATAGAATCGCCAGGGCAGGCGGCGGTGATCGTCGAGCACGATCCGCTGCGTCGGCAGGCCGGCGATGTCGATCTCTGGAACCATTCTATATCTGTAACACACCGCGCGCGGGCGCGACAATCGAGCGCCGCGCGTGGCTGAGGCCCTCTGGATGCGGGACAAACAAGCAGGACAAACAAAAAGCGCGGCCGTCCGGCCGCGCTTGTCGCACACTCGCAGGGACGGAAGGCGCTTACGCGCCCGTCGCAGCCTGGCGCTCCTGCTTCTCGACGATGCGGGCAGACTTGCCGCGCAGGCCACGCAGGTAATACAGCTTGGCGCGACGCACCTTGCCGCGGCGAACCACCTTGATGGCGTCGATCATCGGCGAGTAGAGCGGGAACACGCGCTCGACACCCTCGCCATACGAAATCTTGCGAACGGTGAAGCTCTGGTGGATGCCGCCGCCCTGACGGCCGATGCAGACGCCTTCATAGGCCTGCACGCGGGTGCGGTCGCCTTCCTTGACCTTCACATTGACGACGACGGTGTCGCCCGGTCCAAAGTCCGGAATCTCCCGGCCGGCGGTGAGCTTCTCGAGCTGCTCTTTCTCGAGCTCTTGAATGAGGTTCATCGTGAAATCTCCATCGGCGGCGCTCCCGATCGGCGGGGCGCGAACGTCCGTCCAAAGTCATTCTGCGCGGATTGGGCGCTCCTATACGGCAAAGAGGAGCGGTTGTCACCCTGCCGTCGTGTTTTTTGGTCGCTTTTTGGCCGGGGGCGGGGCGGGGCGGGCGGCCCAGAGATCCGGGCGGCGGGTGCGGGTCAGCGCCTCGGCTTCCGCATGCCGCCAGCGGGCGACCTTGCCATGGTCGCCCGACAGCAGGATCTCGGGGATGGCGCGGCCCTCGAACTCCTGGGGGCGCGTGTATTGTGGGTATTCCAGTAGGCCGTCGGAAAAACTCTCGTCATCTCCGGAGCTTACGCAGCCCATCACGCCCGGCAGCAGGCGCACGCAGGCGTCGATCAGCACCATGGCGGCGAGTTCCCCGCCGGACAGTACATAGTCACCGATCGAAACCTCCTCCAGGTTCCGCGCCTCGATCACCCGCTGGTCGATGCCCTCGAAACGGCCGCAGACGATCAGCGGGCCGGGGCCTGCGGCGAGCGCGCGCACCCGCGCTTGCGTCAGGGGGGCGCCGCGCGGGCTCATCAGCAGGCGCGGCCGGTCGGGGGTGATGTCTGCGGCGTCGATGGCCCGCGCCAGCACGTCGGCCCGCAGCACCATGCCCGGGCCGCCGCCGGCGGGGGTGTCGTCCACCGTGCGGTGACGATCGGTCGCGGCATCGCGGATGTTGTGGGCCTCCAGCGCCCAGGTGCCGCCGGCCAGCGCCCGGCCGGCGAGGCTGATCCCGAGCGGACCGGGAAACATCTCCGGATAGAGCGTGAGCACGGTGGCCCGCCAGGCGGCGGGTGGGGTGGCTGAGGTCGGCTGCGTCATGGTCGGCAAACTGGCCCGCCGCGCGCGCGGCGTCAAACCAGGATCAGGCGCCGGTGTTGCGGGCGTCGGCCACCGCGAGGTGCGGCGCGAGCGCCAGCGCCAGCGGGCCGATCGCGAGCGCGGTGGCTGCGGTCGCCACCGTCGCCATCGCCGGTCCCAGCGCGTCGCCCAGCACGCCGTAGAGCACCGGCGCGATCGCGCCCGAACCAATGGTGCCGGTATAGAACAGCGCGAACGCGCGCTCGGTGCGGTCGGCCGGCGCAAGCTCAGGCACGGTGCCGTAGAGCACGGAAGAGGTGCCGTTGAGCATCACGCCGAGCAGCGGCAGCAGCACCATGACCGGCGCGAGCGGCAACACGAGGACCGCAAGGATGCACGCCGCGGTGCCGCCTTCGGTGATCAGCACCGTGCGCAGCGTGCCGACGCGCGCGCCGAGCCAGCCGCAGGTGAACTTGCCGGCGGCGCCGCCGATGAAGACGAGGGCCAGCGCGATGCCGCTGGTCGGCAGCGACGCGCCCTTGGCCTGCAGCAGGAACGGCAGGAAGGTGAGGAAGCCCATGCGCACCGCGGTGTCGAGAATGCCGATCGCGAGCAGCAGCTGGAAGCCGCCGCGGCCGCCGCCCGATTGCGCGGCAGCCTTCGCCTCGCCGGCATCGGCCTTGCCGACCGCGGGCATCAGCAGCGTCATGCCGATGGCCACCATCACGCCTGCGCCGGCGACCAGCAGCAGCGCGTGCCGCCACGACATCACGACCAGCAGCATCGCGGTGAGGGCGGGGATGGCGGCTTTACCGAGATCGCCACTGAAATTGTAGACGCCGAGCGGCCCGCGCGCCGCCGCGCCATAGGCGCGCGACACCGCCGCGGAGGCGATCGGGTGCTGGGTGCTGGAGCCGGCGCCCGACAGCACCAGCGCGCAGGCGAGGCCGACAATGCCGCCGGACCAGCCGGCGAGCCCATAGCCGAGCGCCGACAGCGCCGTGCCGATCACCAGGACGATCTTGCCGTCGATCCGTTCGGCGATCCGGCCGACCGGGATCTGCAGCCCGGCCATGGTGCCGGCATAGAGGCCGCGCAGCAGCGCCAGCACGCCGTAGCTCAGCGCGAACTCGGCCTGCCACACCGGCAGCAGCACGTAGATCAGGTCGGTGTAGCCGTCGTGCAGGGCGTGATTGACGCCGGTCGCGGCCAGCGTGCGCGGCGCGCGGGCCGGGTCGGAGGACGCCGCCGTGGCGCCTTCGGTCGTGACCTTACCCATGGCGGCCTCCCGCGAGGGCCGGGAAGGCAAGGTCAACCTCCAGAAAACCTGATAGAATAATGGCCAAGATGTCGCCGCCCGTACCGAGGAAAGCAAAGCTGTCTAGGAGGTTACGGGCCAACTATGCGGCCTTTCGCGTCATTGTCACAAACCAGTAATCATCGAGTATATGATAGAAAACCTATTGCATGGTCACGCCCTTCCGCATCCGCCGCCTGCCGCCGCTGAACGCGGTGCGCGCGTTCGAGGCCGCCGCCCGCCACGGCAGCTTCAAGGACGCAGCGACCGAGCTCGGCGTCACCCATGGCGCGGTCAGCCAGCAGGTGCATCTGCTGGAGGAGTGGCTGGGGGCACCGGCGCTGTTTCGCCGATCGACGCGGCGAGTGGTGCTGACCCCGGCCGGCGCCGCGCTGCTCGCCGAGTTCGGCCCGGCGCTCGACCGTATCGCGGCCGCCGTGCAGCAGCACCGCGCGCGCCGCGACGTGCCGTCGGCGGTGGTGCTGCGGGTCAATGCGCTGGCGACCTTCAGCCTGCGCTGGCTGCTGCCGCGCATGCCGCTGTTTCGTGCCGAGCATCCCGACATCGAGGTGCGGCTCGCGACCTCCAATGATCCGCTGGACGCGCTGGCTGAGCCGTTCGACGTGGTGATCCGCGGCGGGCCCGACGCCTTTCATGGCTACACGTCGCGCTTCGTGGTGTCGGAGCAGCGGCTGCCGGTGTGCAGCCCGGCGCTGCTGGCGCGGCTGCCGCTCGCTGGCGTCGCGGATCTCGCCGGGCATACGCTGCTGCATGTCACGTCGATGCCGCGGCTGTGGCGCGAGTGGCTGGCCGAGGCAGGGCATGCCGCGCTGGAGCCCGCGGCATCGCTGACGTTCGATCACTTCTATCTGACGCTGCAGGCGGCGGCCGATGGCCTCGGCGTGGCGATGGGGCCGACGGCACTGATCGCCGATGATCTCGCGGCCGGCCGCCTGGTGGCGCCGTTTCCCAACATCAGCCTGCCGGCGCGCAGCTACTTCGCCTACATCCCGCAGGCGCAGCGCAGCGCGCCGCACAGCGCGGTGTTCTGCGACTGGCTGGCCGAGCAGGGCCGGCAGACGGGCTGAGCGTCGTGCCCTGAATCAGGGGATCACCGCGGTCAGGTCGAGACCCTGCATGGTGGTCGCGGCCGCAATCGCGTCGGGCAGGCGCGCAAGCGGGAAGCGCTTCACCGCGATCTTGCCGAGATCGAGCAGGCCGGCTGCGACCAGCGCGGCGAGATCGCCGGGCGCGGTGCGCGCATACATGAACTGGCCGACGATCTCCCAGTCGTTGGCGAGCAGTTCGCGGAACGAAATCTCCAGCGGCACGTCGGCGCTGCCCATGATCACGAGGCGGCCGCCACGCTTCAGCGCGCGCAGCGTCGACAGCGTGGTCGACGTGCTCTTGGCGTTGCCGAGCAGGTCGAGCGCAGCGTCGGCCGTGCCGCCTGCGGCCGTGCGGATGATGTCGAGGTCGGCGGCGGCATCGGTGCCGCTCACCACCGCCGGCACCACGCGCGGACCGAATGCCGCGCGCAGATGATCGAGCGCCGCGCCGTTGCGGCCGACCGCGACCACGCGCGCAGCCCCCATCGCCGCCGCCAGCATCACCGCGCCGGAGCCGAAATAGCCGGTGGCGCCGTTGATGATGACGACCTGTCCGCCGCCGAGGTTCATGCGCTGCAGGCCGCCGAACGGCACCACCAGCTTGGCGAGGCCGAGCAGCTCCTCCGCCGGCCTCGCGTCGAGGCCATGCAGCGGCGTTGCGCAGGCCGCCGGCCAGTGCGCGACCTCGGTGAAGGCGCCGTCGCCCCAGCGCTGCTGCAATCCGTGAATCGCCGGCGTCTCGCCCATCCGCGTCAGGCCGATCAGGATCTGCGCCGGCTCGCGGTCCGGCACATCGGCGCGCAGGTGCGGGCTCAGGAACACGCGGTCGCCGGCCGCGACATGGCCGACATTGCGGCCGGTCGCGACCACCCGGGCGATGGCATTGGTGCCGGGCACGAAAGGCAGCGCCGGCAGGCCGTAGGGCACCGCGCCGGACAGCACCTTATCGGTGTAGGACAGCACCATGGCGGCCTCGATCCGCGCGACGATGCCGTCGTCGGCCGGCGCCGGCGTCGCTACGTCGTCGTAGCGGAGGTCGCCGAGCGCGTGCAGTCGCCAGGCCTTGTGGGTCGCGGAAACCTTGTCCGGGGTCGCCATGGTCGCTATCCTCATTTTCGAAACTTGCGGTCTCGAATATATTGCGAGACCGTCAGTCTCGCAAGTGGCGCGAAGGACGACAGGCAGGGCATGGACAGTTCGGACGGCAAGGGGCGGGGACGGCCGCGCAGCGACGCGGCGCGGCGCGCGATCCTGGACGCCGCCTATGACCTCGTGGTGATGCATGGCTACGCCGAGGTGACGATGGATGCGATCGCCGCGCAAGCGGGCGCCGGCAAGCAGACCATCTATCGCTGGTGGCCGGGCAAGGCCGACCTCGTGCTCGACGCGCTGGAGGACTGGGCCGAAGGGCGGATCACCGTGACCGAGACGGAATCGCTGCCGAGCTTCCTGCACAAGGTGTGCGAAGGCGCGACGCGCGCCGGCCCGGTGCTGCGCTCGCTGATGGCGCAGGCGCAGTTCGACGCGGCGCTGCGCGACAAGGTCAAGGTTCGCCTGATTGAGCCACGGCGGGAGGCGCTACGCCGCTGTCTCGCCCACGCCGGCGTCGAGCCGCGCCATCGCGAGGGGCTGGTGTATGCGATCTATGGCGCTCTGTGGTACCGCCTGCTGATGGATGAGCCGCTGGATGCGGCTTTCGTCAGGCAGATGGCAGCGTTGGCGCGCCGCGGCTGACGCCGCGTCGTCCGTGCTGTTGAGCGTATGATGTGATGGATGTCGCTGCGCAGCCCGCGCGGCGCTCAGTCCTGGTCGGCGGCGTCCGGTCCGTCGCCGTCGATTTCCTGCGGCTGCTCGACCACGACGCGGCCCTGCGCGATGTCGACCGTCGGCACCACCGCGTTGGTGAACGGCAGCATCAGGGTCGGCCCCTTGGGCGGCGCGATCTCGATGATGTCGCCGGCGCCGAAATTGTGGATCGCCACCACGCGGCCGATCGGCTCGCCCGCGGCGCTTTCCGCGGCGAGGCCGATCAGGTCGGCATGGTAATATTCATCGTCATCAGTGGGCGGCAGCTTGTCGCGGGCGATGTAGAGTTCGAGGCCGTTCAGCCGCTCGGCGTCGTTGCGACTGGCGACGCCCTTGAGTGTGGCGACGAGATGGCCCTTGGCCTCGCGCGCCCGCGCCACCTCGAACTGCCGCGCGCCGTCCTTGGTCGACAGCGGGCCATAGTGCAGCACCGCCAGCGGGTCTTCCGTGAACGGCCACAGCTTGACCTCGCCGCGCACGCCATGCGCAGCGCCGATCTTCGCCACGCAGATTTTGGAGTCCTGCGCCAAGGGCATCATTCCGTGGAGTTGGTGATCGCCGGCATGCGGCTCGACCGGTCGGTTCGCTGGTTGGTGAGCTACACAACCCGCCTTCATATTCTGCGTCATTGCCGGGCTTGACCCGGCAATCCAGCTTGCTCACCGCTTGATGCAAGCGTCAGAAGCTGGATCACCGGGTCGCGCCGCTTCGCGGCGGCCCGGTGATGACGCTGAATAGGAGGAGGCGTCTCGGGTCTGATTGTCCCGGCACGAGGCCGGGGATCCCGACAAGCTTGAAAGCCTATACCGGCTTACGCCGCGGCGGCCTTGCGCTCCTTGCGCGGCACGGCCTTCTCGGGGTTGTTGCGCGGGGCGCGCTTGGCAATGCCGGCGGCATCGAGGAAACGCGCGACGCGGTCCGACGGCTGCGCGCCCTTGGCGAGCCACGCCTTGACCTTCTCGAGGTCGAGCTTGAGGCGGGCCTCGTTGTCCTTCGGCAGCAGCGGGTTGAAGTGGCCGAGACGCTCGATGAAGCGGCCATCGCGCGGGAAGCGCGAGTCGGCGACGACGACATGATAGACGGGACGCTTCTTGGTGCCTGCACGGGCGAGGCGGATCACGACGGACATGGTTCTCTCCTTAAGTGTCTGTTCGATGAATGGGTATGAAAGGCAGTTACTTCTTCTTGCCGATGCCCGGAAAACCTCCGAGGCCCGGCAATGTCGGTTTTCCGAGCCCCGGAAGGCCCGGCAGTCCGGACGGTGAGCCGCCCGGAAAATCCTTCGGCAGCGACGGCATGCCCTGCGGCAATCCGCCGGGCATCTTCTCCGCCATCGCCTTGAGCTGCTCGGGCGACGGCATGCCGCCGCCAAAACCCATGGCCTGGGCGAGGCCGGCGAGCGGGCCGCGCTTGGCGCCGCCCATGGCCTTCATCATGTCGGCCATGTTGCGATGCATCTTGAGCAGCTTGTTGACGTCCTCGACCTTGGTGCCGGAGCCGGCGGCGATGCGCTTCTTGCGGCTGGCCTTGAGGACGTCGGGATTCTTGCGCTCCCCGCGGGTCATCGAGTCGATGATCGCGACCTGGCGCTTCACCACCTTGTCGTCGAGATTGGCGGCGGCGAGCTGGTTCTTCATCTTGGCGATGCCGGGCATCAGTCCCATCAGGCCGCCGAGGCCGCCCATGTTCTGCATCTGCAGCAGCTGGTCGCGCAGGTCCGCCAGATCGAACTGGCCCTTGCGCATCTTCTCGGCGGCGCGGGCCGCCTTCTCGGCGTCGATGTTGGCGGCGGCCTTCTCGACCAGCGACACCACGTCGCCCATGCCGAGGATGCGGCCGGCGATGCGGCTGGGATGGAAGTCTTCCAGCGCGTCGGTCTTTTCGCCGACGCCGATCAGCTTGATCGGCCGGCCGGTGACCGCGCGCATCGACAGCGCCGCGCCGCCGCGGCCGTCGCCGTCGACGCGGGTCAGCACGATGCCGGTCAGGCCGACGCGCTCGTTGAAGGCGCGCGCGACGTTGACCGCGTCCTGGCCGGTCAGGGAGTCGGCGACCAGCAGCACCTCGTGCGGCTGGCCGGCGGCTTTCACCTGCGCGGCCTCGACCATCATCTCTTCGTCGAGGGTGGTGCGGCCGGCGGTATCGAGCAGCACGACGTCGTAGCCGCCGAGCTTGGCGGCCTGCAGCGCGCGCGTCGCGATCTGCGGCGGCGCCTGGCCGGCGACGATCGGCAGCGTGTCGACGCCGACATCGCGGCCGAGCACGGCGAGCTGCTCCATCGCGGCCGGGCGGCGCACGTCGAGCGAGGCCATCAGCACCTTGCGCTTGTCGCGCGTGGTGAGGCGGCGGGCGAGCTTGGCGGTGGTGGTGGTCTTACCGGAGCCCTGCAGACCGACCATCATGATGGCGACCGGGGCGGGGGCGTTGAGATCGATGGTCTGGCTGTCCGAGCCCAGCGTCTCGACGAGCTGGTCGTGGACGATCTTCACCACCATCTGGCCGGGCGTCACCGACTTGACGACGGTGGCGCCGATCGCCTGCTCGCGGACCTTGTCCGTGAAGCTGCGCACGACGTCGAGCGCGACGTCGGCCTCGAGCAGCGCGCGGCGCACCTCGCGCATGGCCGCGTCGACGTCGGCTTCCGTCAGCGCGCCGCGCCGCGTCAGCCGGTCGAGAATGCCGCCAAGCTTTTCCGACAGATTGTCGAACACGTCTGCCTTCCCGCTGCCTCGCCCCGCGGAGCCTCGCGCCCCGACGGATGCTGGTTGAAGATCCCGTTTCGTCCCGTCGCGTGTTCGGCCTAGCAAACACGTTTGCGCCCGAGGGCGCACAGCGCTGTCGGGCGTTGACCTCCGGCCTCATGGGCCGGGCGGCGGGTCGAAAAGAAGTTCTTTCCGAAAGTGGGCGGACTTAAAGCGGCTATGGGGCGCAAAGTCAATGCCCGCCGTGGCGGCGCCAGCACCGGCTTCCGAGCTATGTATTTGACCAGACTAGAATTTCTCCTCGCCGCGGTGCCGGATCGGATCCGGAAAATCGCGGTAGAGGGCAAATTTCACGTTCTGGACCAAGGCGTTGACGCCAAAATGCAGGCTTTCGACGGGATCGCGCCGGGAACCGACCAGGGCGAAGGCGCGGTCGAGATGGTCCAGGCTGTCGAACTCCATCATCAGGTGGAACTCGCCGACGTCGGCGCCGCTGAGGCCGAGCTTGCGGCGCATCAGCCGCCAGCGCGCCAGCAGGCCGTCGGCCTGCAGCCGGCCGAGATAGGCGGCGAGGTTGTCGCTGAAGGCCGTGTCGCTCACTCCCGGCTTGAGATCGAACCAGGCGTTGTAAATGTTCATTGGCGGCACCATGTCGGATTGGAACCTGTCACCTTAAGCTTAGGGGCGGCTGGGCTCGTCGATCCACCCGTTTCCCCGCCCCCCCTTCGGACGACTCGATGCCGCGTTATCAAGGCCCCGTCACCGACCACTTCAATGGCAGCCATTTCTTCGATTCCGACGGCAGCCCGCCGAAGCGGCTGCGCGAGGTCTGGCGCTGGCAGCGCAACCGCAAGCCGGCGCAGTGGCCGGCCTGGCATCCCTCGCCGTTCAGCGACACGCCGCCCGCGCGCGTCGATGGCGCGGCGGCACGGTTTTCGTTCGTCGGCCATGCCTCCTGGCTGATCCAGGCCGGCGGCCTCAACATCCTCGTCGACCCGGTGTGGTCGGAGCGCGCGTCGCCGTTCCGGTCGCTGGGCCCGAAGCGGGTCAACGACCCGGGCATCGCATTCGCGGCGCTGCCGCCGATCGACGTGGTGCTGGTGTCACACGGCCACTACGATCATCTCGATCTCGTGACGCTGTCGCGGCTCGCGGCGCAGTTTGCGCCGCGGGTGATCACGCCGCTCGGCAACGACCTGACCATGCACGCCCACGACCGCGCGATCCGCGCCGAGGCCTATGACTGGGGCGACCGGGTGCATCTCGGCGACGGCGTCGCCGTGCATCTCGTGCCGACGCGGCACTGGACCGCGCGCGGCCTGTTCGACCGCAACCGATCGCTGTGGGCGAGCTTCGTGCTGGAGACGCCGGCGGGCAAGATCTATGCGGTCGGCGATTCCGGCTATGGCGACGGCGTGCATTTCCGCCGCGTGCGCGAGCGCCATGGCGCGCTGCGCGTGGCGCTGCTGCCGATCGGCGCCTATGAGCCGCGCTGGTTCATGCGCGACCAGCACATGAATCCGGAGGATGCGGTCAAGGCGCTGGCCGACTGCGGTGCCGACCAGGCGCTGGCGCATCATCACGGCACGTTCCAGCTGACCGACGAGCCGATCGGCGAGCCGGCCGAGCAGCTGGACAGCGCGCTCGATGCGGCCGGCGTGTCGCGCGCGCGGTTTCGCGCGCTCAAGCCGGGCGAAGTGTTCGCGATCTGACGCGCCGGGATGGCCGGCGCGTCGTCGGCAGCATGCTGCGGCGTTACTGCGGCTTGATGGCGTAGGAGACGCTGACCGCGATGCGCAGGGTTTCCGAGCCCGGCGCCACCGGGGTCGCGGCGACATCCGCCGCCATCTTGCGCGCGTACATCGGCACCGGGCCCGGCGCGCCTTCCTCGGCAATGCTCAGCGGCTCGCCGAGCGTCACGTTGGCGGCCTTGGCGTAGATCTCGGCCTTGCGGCGGGCATCGGCGATCGCCCGGCTGCGGGCGTCGTCGAGCAGCTTGGAGGCCTGCGACACCGAGAAGCTGATGCCGCTGATCTCGTTGGCGCCGGCGCCGACCAGCGAATCGATTGCTCCCGCCACCTTGGTGACGTCGCGCAGCGTCAGCGACACGCGGTTGGTGGCGCGGTAGCCGGTGATCTGCACCGGGCCGTTGCCGTTGCGGTTCGCCGTGCTCTGCGGCTGCAGCGACAGCCGCGATGTCTGGATGTCGTTGTCGGCGATGCCGGACGCTTTCAGCGCTGCCAGCACGCCGGCCATCGCCTTGTTGTTGGCGTCGGCGGCCTCACGGGCGGTCTTCGCCTCGCTGGTCACGCCGCCGTCGATCTCCGCCCGGTCGGGCACCACCGACAGGGTGGCGTCGCCGCTGACCGTGATCGAGGGCGGCGGCACGCTGTCGGCGCGCGCGGCGGTCGCAAAGCCCGCCGCCCCGGACAGGGCCGTGGCGCAGATCAGGGCGAGCGGCAGAGAGGTCGAACGCTTCATGTGTGGGGCACTCACTTCAGGGGCACGAAAACATTGATGACGAGCTTGTCCTCCGCCGTCTTCAGCGGATCGGTGACATACTCCTCGATGAAGGTGTCCTTGGCTTCCAGGCGCTTCTCGTCGAGGTGATTGGTGATCGCCTCGTAGGTGTTGTCCATGTTGTCGTAGGAGCCGCGATGGACGAACTTCAGCACCTTGCCGTCCGGCGACTTGCCGACGGTGATGTCCTTCGGCAGGCCCTTGGGCTCCTGGTCGACCGGAAGCTCGGCAAGGAAGGTGAAGCCGGTGTCGTCGGTCGAGGTGTAGACGATCAGCGCTGAGCCGGTCTGCTTGATGCCCTGCTTGTCGAGGGCGGTGGTCAGCGTCTTCAACGACTCGATCAGGGTGTCGAACGCGGAATCCCAGTTCGCCTTGCCCTTGAGCGTGACCACGGTCTTGGGCGTGAGGGTGGCTTCCTCGCCGAACGGGTCGGCGGTCTGCACCTTCTGCTCGGCGGGCGGCGCAGGCGGAGTCTGGGCCGCAGCCGGCGGCGTTGCGGGGGCCTGGGCGGCAGGCGGCGTAGCCGGCGCCGTGGCGGGTGCGGTGGCCGCCGGCGCTGCTGGCGTGTCGGCAGCCCCGGCCGCCGGGGTGGCGGGGGCAGCCGGCTTGCTGTCCGCCGGTGCGGCGGCAGGCGGTGTCGCAGGAGACGGCGTCGCAGCAGAAGGCGCCGCCGGGGGCGGAGCGGGGGCTGCGGGGGCCGCCGGAGCGGCGGGCGTCGCGGGGGGCGACTGGGCCCATCCCGTGGCCAGGCTGAGGGATATCGCCGCGGCCGGCACCAGCGTGGTGAGTGCAAGACGACGTAGGCGGGCGCGGTTCATTCCAAGTCTCCCCAGGTGGCGTGCCGAAAGGCGGCAGACCCTATCATGTGAACTCCGCTCTCGTCCCATGACAGATATGTCATGACAACATGGCGGCAAAAATGCGGGCCGTTCCCGCGGAAACCGCCGGGACTGGCCAAGCGCGGCGGTCTTCGCCATATAGAGGCCCAACAGCGTCCGGTTGCGGACGCCCCAAGGGCTTCCAAGGTCATGAGCGCGCTCGCCAACCACAGCTTCATCAAGATGAACGGCATCGGCAACGAGATCGTCGTTCTCGACCTGCGCGATTCGGCTGTTGCGGTCAGCCCTGCGGAGGCGCGGGCGATCGCGGCGCCGGCCGGCGTGCCCTATGACCAGCTGATGGTGCTGATGCCGCCGCAGCTGCAGGGCACCGAAGCGTTCATCCGCATCTACAACAATGACGGCTCGGAGGCGGCGGCCTGCGGCAACGGCATGCGCTGCGTGGCGCGCCGGGTGTTCGAGGCGACCGGCAAGAGCGCGCTGACGTTCCAGACCCGGGCGGGTCTCCTGAACTGCTGGCAGGGGCCGGTCGCGGGCACCTACACTGTCGACATGGGGCTGCCGCGGCTCGATTGGAAGGACATCCCGCTCGCCGAGGAGTTCCGCGACACCCGTGCCATCGAGCTGCAGATCGGCCCGATCGACGCGCCGGTGTTGCACACCCCGTCGGTGGTCAGCATGGGCAATCCCCATGCAATCTTCTGGGTCGAGGACGTCAACGCCTATGACCTCGGCCGCTTCGGGCCGCTGCTGGAAAACCACCCGATCTTCCCCGAGCGCGCCAACATCACGCTCGCCCATGTGATCGACCGCGACCACATCGTCATCCGCACCTGGGAGCGCGGCGTCGGCCTGACCAGGGCTTGCGGCTCCGCCGCCTGCGCCACCGCGGTCGCGGCCGCGCGGCTGCGTCGGTCCAACCGCAAGGTCAGGATCACGCTGCCGGGCGGTGACCTCGTGATCGAATGGCGCGAGAGCGACGATCACGTGCTGATGACCGGTTCGGCCGATTTCGAGTTCGAGGGCCGGTTCGATCCGGCGCTGTTCGCCAACCTGGCGTGAGATGACCATCGACGTCGTGACGTTCGGCTGCCGTCTGAACGCGTTCGAATCCGAGGTGATTCGCCGCGAGGCGGCCGGTGCGGGCCTCGCTGACACCATCGTGGTCAACACCTGCGCCGTGACCAACGAGGCGGTGGCGCAGGCGCGCCAGCAGATCCGCAAACTCAAGCGCGCGCGGCCGGACGCCCGCATCATCGTCACCGGCTGCGCCGCGCAGACGCAAGGATCGATGTTCGCCGCCATGGTCGAGGTCGACCGCGTGCTCGGCAACGACGACAAGATGCAGCCCACCGCCTGGCGCGCGGCCCGCGCCGCGCTCGACGCGCCGGCATTTGGCGTGGAAGCCGCGCCGAAGATCGCGGTGTCCGACATCATGGCAGTGCGCGAGATGGCGCCGCATCTCGTCGACGGTTTCGGCGCCGGCCAGCCGCGCGCCTTCGTCCAGGTGCAGAACGGCTGCGACCATCGCTGCACCTTCTGCATCATTCCATTCGGCCGCGGCAATTCGCGCTCGGTGCCGATGGGTGCGGTGGTCGATCAGGTGCGCGCGCTGGTCGCGGCGGGTCACGCCGAGATCGTGCTCACCGGCGTCGATCTCACGAGCTATGGCGCGGACCTGCCCGGCGCGCCGAAGCTCGGCACGCTGACGAAACAGATCCTGCGGCACGTGCCCGAGCTGCAGCGGCTGCGTATCTCCTCGATCGATTCGATCGAGGCCGACCGCGACCTGCTCGATGCCATTGCCGACGATGCGCGGCTGATGCCGCACCTGCATCTGTCGCTACAGGCCGGCGACGACCTCATCCTCAAGCGCATGAAGCGGCGGCATTCCCATGGCGATGCGGTCGCATTCTGCGCGCAGGTGCGGCGGCTGCGCCCCGACATGGCGTTCGGCGCCGATATCATCGCCGGCTTCCCCACCGAGACGGAGGCGATGTTCGCGCGCTCGCTCGATCTGGTTGAGGCCTGCGACCTCACCTTCCTGCATGTGTTTCCCTATTCGCCGCGGCCGGGCACGCCGGCGGCGCGGATGCCGCAGGTCGAGGGCCGCACCATCCGCGACCGTGCGCGGCGGCTGCGTGAGGCGGGCGACCGCGCGCTCGGCCGCCGGCTCGCCGCTGATGTCGGTGCGACCCGCGCCGTGCTGATCGAGAGCGACAGCCAGGGCCGCACCGAGCATTTCCTGCCGGTTGCGATTCGTGGTGCAGTGCCCGGCACGATCCAGCCGCTGACGATCGCCGGCCATGACGGCGTGCGGCTGCGCGCCGCCTGAGGGACGACGATGGCTTACGCGATCAGCCTTCTGCTCGACGACAAGGCAGCGGACCGGATTCGCTGGCACTGGGAGCTGCTCGCCGCCACCAAGCTGTCGCGGTCGATGCTCGAGCTCGGCTATGCGCCGCATCTCACGCTCGCGGTTTATGATGAGCTCGACGTCGCCGCAGCCCAGGACGCGCTCGATCACGTGTTCGCCGGTCGGCCGGCGCTCGATGTCGCGCTGACCGTGGTGGAGACGTTCGCATCCAGCGGCGTGATCTATGCCGCGCTCGCCGAGTCAGTGGAGCTTAAGCAGCTGCAGGCCGATGTTGCTGCGGCGTTGCCGGGCACGGAGCGGCCGGACTATCGGCCGCAGGGCTTCACGCCGCATGTCACGCTGGCGACGGGCCTGTCACCGACGTCGCTCGAGCTGGCGCGGCGGTTGTTCGAACAGTATTGGGGATCGTTCGCGGGGTGCTGCGAGATCGCCGAGCTGGCGGAATTCGTGCCGGTCGTATCGCTCAAGCGCTGGGCGCTGGTTCGAGAGCGTCCGTCCAGCCGCACGCCCTGAGGCGTTCCTGCAGATGCGGCGGCACCGGCGCGACCACTTCGACCGGTGGCTTGTTCTTCGACAGCGGAATGACGATGGCACGGGCATGCAGGTGCAGCGATGGTTCGCCGAAGCGCGGGCCGTTGCCGTAAATGTTGTCGCCGACGATCGGCCAGCCCATCGCCGCGCAATGCACGCGCAGCTGATGGGTGCGGCCGGTGATCGGTTCCAGCTCCAGCCACGTCAGTGCATTGCCGCGGCCCCGCACCCGCCAGGTCGTCTGCGACGGCAGGCCGGCCGGATCCGGCTTCTGCCACCAGCCGCGCTCCTCGCTGCGCGGCGCGAGCGGGATGTCGATCTCGCCGGCATCCTCAGTCGGGCCGCCCTCGACCACGGCCCAGTAGGTCTTCGTCACCTTGCTGTGCTTGAACAGGAGGCCGAGCGACGCCGTCGCCTTGCGATGGCGCCCCAGCACCAGGCAGCCCGAGGTGTCGCGGTCGAGCCGGTGCGCCAGCACCGGCGGGCGTGGCAGGCCGAAGCGCAGCGCGTCGAACGACGCCTCCAGGTTCGGCCCGCCCTTGGGGCCGCGATGCACCGGAATGCCCGCCGGTTTGTCGATGACCAGCATCAAACCGTCGCGATGAAGCACGCGGGCCTGGATCTGTTCCGGGGTGAGCTGCGGCGTATCCATGGATGAATGGTGACTTTCGTTTGGTCCGGGAAACGGCTAACACGGCGAGATCATGAGCGATAGCACAGACCAACCCAAGCAGAGCTGGTGGCGGCGGCTGTCCAGCGGCCTGAAGCGGACCTCGAGTTCGATCGGCAGCGCGGTCGCCGACCTCGTCACCAAGCGCAAGCTCGACCGCGCCATGGTCGAGGACATCGAGGACGTGCTGTTGCGCGCCGATCTCGGCACCGAGGTGGCGGCGCGGATCGCGGCGGCGGTCGGCCATGGCCGCTATGACAAGGCGATCTCAGCCGACGAGGTCAAGACGGTGGTCGCCGCCGAGGTCGAGAAGGTGCTGGCGCCGGTGGCGCAGCCGCTCGCCGTCGACACCGCGCACAAGCCCTTCGTCATCCTCGTGGTCGGCGTCAACGGCTCGGGCAAGACCACCACCATCGGCAAGCTGGCGGCGAAGTTCGTCCAGGAAGGCCGCAAGGTGATGCTCGCCGCCGGCGATACCTTCCGTGCCGCCGCGATCGAGCAACTGAAGATCTGGGGCGAGCGCACCGGCGCGCCGGTGGTGGCGCGTGAGCATGGCGCGGATTCGGCGGGGCTTGCGTTCGAGGCGCTGACCGCGGCGAAGGCCGAGGCGCGCGACATCCTGCTGATCGACACCGCCGGCCGGCTGCAGAACAAGGCCGAGCTGATGAACGAGCTGGAGAAGGTGGTGCGGGTGCTGCGCAAGGTCGACGCCACCGCGCCGCATGCGGTGCTCCTGGTGCTCGACGCCACCGTCGGACAGAACGCGCTGTCGCAGGTCGACGCCTTCCAGAAGACGGCGGGCGTCACCGGCCTCGTCATGACCAAGCTCGACGGCACCGCGCGCGGCGGCATCCTGGTGGCGCTGGCGGAGAAGTACAAACTGCCGGTGCATTTCATCGGTGTCGGCGAAGGCGTCGACGATCTTGCGCCGTTCACCGCGACCGACTTCGCGCGCGCGGTCGCGGGACAGGACTGACGAGGCGGCCGGGTGCACCACGCTGGCTGCGAGACGAATTTCAGAACAGGTTGAAACGATCGATGAACAAGAACGCACCGCACCCGCTGTTCAAGCTCGCCACCGAACTCGGCCCGCTGGTGGTCTTTTTCATCGCCAATGCCAAGACGAACCTGTTCGTCGCCACCGGCGCCTTCATGGTCGCGGTCGTGGTGGCGATGATCGCCTCCTATGTGGTGACCAAGCATGTGCCGATCATGGCGATTGTCTCCGGCGTCATCGTGCTGGTGTTCGGCACGCTGACGCTGGTGCTGCACGACGAGACCTTCATCAAGGTCAAGCCGACCATCATCTACTGCCTGTTCGGCGGGGTTCTCGGCGGCGGGCTGCTGTTCGGGCGCTCGTTCATCGCCGTGATGTTCGATCAGGTGTTCAACCTCACCCCCGAAGGCTGGCGGCGGCTGACGCTGCGCTGGGCGCTGTTCTTCCTGGCCATGGCGGTGATCAACGAGGTGGTCTGGCGCACCCAGACCACGGACTTCTGGGTCGGCTTCAAGGCGTTCGGCTTCGCGCCGCTGACCATGATCTTCGCCATGCTGCAGATGCCGCTGGTCAGGCGTTATCATCTGGAGCCTGCCACCGCCGAGGCGAGCGACGCCGAGCGCGGCAAGATCGACTAAGCCCAAGATCGACTAAGCCATCGTCACGTCCCCACAGTCGAGAGAACGCCCATGACCATCGACGCCGCCCGCAACCTTGTGCTGTCCCACGACGAACGTCTCGAGCGTCTCGCCGAAATCGCTGTTCGCGTCGGATTGCAGCTGCGCGCCGGCCAGGAGCTGGTGATGACCGCGCCGGTCGACGCCTTGCCGCTGGTGCGGCGGATCACCGCGCAGGCCTACAAGGCCGGCGCGTCGCTGGTGACGACGCTGTTCTCCGACGACGAATCGACGCTGTCGCGCTTCCGCTTCGCGCCGGACGGCAGCTTCGACAAGGCGAGCAACTGGCTCTACGAGGGCATGGCCGCGGCGTTCCGCGACGGTGCCGCGCGCCTTGCGGTGGTGGGCGAAGATCCCTCGCTGCTGTCGGGGCAGGACACGCAGAAGGTGGCGCGCGCCAACCGCGCGCGCTCGGCTGCCTACAAGCCGGCGCTGGAGCTGATCGTCAATTTCGACATCAACTGGAGCATCGTGTCCTACGCGACGCCGGCCTGGGCCAAGGCGGTATTCCCCCATGATCCGCCGGAGGTGGCGCTGGCGCGGCTGTGGGACGCGATCTTTGCCGCGTCGCGGGTGGACGGTCCGGATCCGGTCGCCGAGTGGACACAGCACAACGCCGCGCTCAACACGCGCACCGCCACCCTCAACGGCAAGCGCTACGCGGCGCTGCATTTTCGCGGCCCCGGCACCGACCTCACGGTCGGCCTCGCCGACGACCACTGGTGGGAGGGCGGCGCCTCGACCGCCAAGAACGGCATCGTCTGCAACGCCAACATCCCGACCGAGGAAGTCTTCACCACGCCGCACCGCCTGCGGGTCGACGGCGTCGTGCGCAGCACCAAGCCGCTGTCGTATCAGGGCACGCTGATCCAGGACATTGCGGTGCGCTTTGCAGGCGGCGCCATCGTCGAGTCGCAGGCGCGCACCGGCGCCGACGTGCTGGCGAAGGTGCTCGCCACCGACGAGGGCGCGCGCCGGCTCGGGGAGGTGGCGCTGGTGCCGCATTCCTCGCCGATCTCCAAAAGCGGCATCCTGTTCTACAACACGCTGTTCGACGAGAACGCGGCGAGCCACATCGCGCTCGGGCAGGCCTACACCAAGTGCATCCGCGACGGCGACAAGCTGCTGCCGCCGGAACTTGCGGCCAAGGGCGCCAACACCAGCCTGATCCACATCGACTGGATGATCGGGTCCGGCGAGATCGACGTCGACGGCATCGGCGCCGACGGTCACCGCGAGCCGCTGATGCGCGGCGGCGAGTGGGCGTAAGCCCGATCGTTCGGCAAGGCTAATGCTTTCTTAATTGCCGCGGAGGCAATCTGCCGCGGCACCCGCAGATGGCGGGCGCCGGCGCGCGCCCTGTCGGTTGCGCGCCCCGGAGGCCCGGCCGATGTCGATCTCTGCCTATCTGCAACCGCTGCTCTGGGCCGTGGTGTTCACGCCGGCGGAGTACCTGTTCTGTGTCTATCCGCTGGTGCTGCTGAGCCACGAGCGGCGGCAGAACGCGCTGCTGCTGCTGTTCAACCTGACCGTCACCGCGCTGCTCGGGGGCACTGCCGCCGGGCTGGTCTATCTCGCAGCTGATGCCGTCGTGCCTGCGGGCCTCGGCACGGCGGTGGCGGCGTGGCCGTTCTGGCTGCAGGTGGTGGCGTCGGTCGTGCTGGCGGATTTGGGTGTCTATGTCAGCCATCGGCTGATGCACACGGCGCTGCTGTGGCGCTTTCACGAGGTGCATCACAGCGCCGAGGAGATGAACTGGATGGTGGCCTATCGCTTCCATCCGCTGGACCTGACCATCACCGGCATCTTTACCTCGGTGCCGTTGCTGATTATCGGGCTGCCGATGGAGGCGATTGCGATCGCCAAGGGCGTGCATGGCGTGCAGGCGATGCTCAGCCACGCCAACGTCAGTTGGGGTTTCGGCCCGCTGCGGCGGCTCATCGTCGATCCGCGTTTCCATCATTGGCATCATGCCAACGAACGCGATGCCTACGACCGCAATTTCAGCGCGTTGCTGGTGGTGTGGGATTGGCTGTTCGGCACGCTGTATGTGCCGGAGCGGCCGCGGGCCGCGGTGTTCGGCACCGGCGGCTTACGCCGGCGCGGCGTCTTCCACCTGTTGCTCGATCCGTTCCGGCCGCTTGCGGCGCCGACGGAGGAAAAGACGCTCACCGTTTCGGACGCACCGGCGCTGGCGCCGACGCATCCGGCCGAGAGCCGATCGGCGCCGGCAGAATCATCACACCCGGCAGCCGCCGAGCACTGACGCCGGCGCGAAACGAGGGGGCATCGCATCGATGCGCCCCTCGATCCGCATGGGATCATCAGCTCTTCTGCTTGGCGATGATCTTGTCCTTGATGCCGTCATAGGTCTTCTGGGGCAGGATGTTCTTCTGCACCAGGTCGTCCTTGCCCTTGTAGGGGCGGCCCTTGATGATCGCGGCCGAGTAGGCCTTGCCGATGCCGGGCAGCGCATCGAGCTCCTCGGCGGTCGCCGAGTTGATGTCCAGAAGATCGGTCTTGGCGGCCGCGGCCGGCGCCATCTTGCCTGCGGGGGCCGGTGCGGGCGCGGGCGCCATCTTGGACGCGCCAGTGGCCGGGGCGGGGGCCGCGGTCTGGGCCATCAGCGGCGAAGCCGCGATGAGACCGAGAGCGGTGATTGCTGCAAGCGTGAAACGACGCATCAGAGTTGTCCCTCCAGAGGACCAGAAAAGAGGCGAAGAGGTTGCGAAGCGCTTCGCCCGAAGTGCTGCCGCCACGATGGCGTCAACGGCTCGCAGCGAAACGCCGCTTTGGGGCGGCGCCGTGGCCGGCAGATGAATGGGAGATAAATGCGTGAAATATTTTAGAGGCTTAGCGCGCATTTCCGAATATTGCGGCGGCGCTGCGGCGCCCATGGGGATACGAAAGGACAATGCCGTGGCGGACTGAATGCGGTCGCCGGCTTCTGGACATCACCGCCCGAAGGCCCCATCCTTCGATGAACAGCAGATGGCTGCGCCACCCCTGAGCCGCGCCCGCAAGCCGCGAGACCAGGCCGCGACAAGCACGGACTTCAAGCTCTGGGAGGAGCGGCATGGCGGCCATCGTACATGCAGATCGGATTCATGCGGCATTGAAGGCGAACGGCGCGGCGCGATCGGCGCTGGTGGCGTCGTGGCAGCGCTCGTCCGCCTTGCACCATCTCGATCCGGCCGAGCGCAAGCCGCCCCGCCGGCTGACAGATGCGGAACTGGCGCTCGCCCGCCAGCGCGTCGAGCCGCTGCTGCGCGCCGCGCGGGCCAGCCTCGATCGTCTCTATCTCGCTGTTGGCGGCGTCGGTTGCTGTGTGCTGCTGGCCGATCGCGATGGCGTGCCGGTCGAGCGGCGCGGCGCGCCGGGAGACGATCGCACCTTCCGTGACTGGGGTTTGTGGACCGGCGCGGTCTGGAGCGAGGATGTGGAAGGCACCAACGGCATCGGCACTTGCCTCGTCGAGCAGCGGGCGCTGACAATCCACCGCGATCAGCATTTCTTCAGCCGCAACACCCTGCTGTCGTGCACCACCGCGCCGATCTACGATCATGAAGGCCGCCTTGCGGCGGCGCTCGACGTATCGTCATGCCGCGCCGATCTCACCGAGGGCTTCGTCCACCTGATCTCGGTCGCGGTCGGCGACGCCGCCCGCCGCATCGAGGCCGAGGCGTTCCGGCTCGCGTTCCCGAATGCGCGTCTTGTGCTGGTGCCGACCCCCGATAATTCTCCCGCCGCGCTGGTCGCGGTCGACCACGACGACCTGGTGATCGGCGCCACGCGCGCGGCGCGGCTGGCGCTGGATGTCTCATTCGCGCATCCGTTCCCGGTGGCGGATATCTTCGGCCAGACGGCGCCAGAGGGCATCGCCGACGCGGAGCGCAGCGCGCTGCGGCGTGCGCTGGCGCGGGCCGACGGCAACGTGTCGGCGGCGGCGCGCAGCCTCGGCCTGTCGCGGGCCACGCTGCACCGCAAGCTCGCGCGCCTCGGCCTGCAGCGCGGGCATTAGCTTTTTCCACCGCGCACCTGTCGCAGAACTGCGACAGGTGCGACGGCCCCGACGCCGGGGCGTGCCTGACAGCTCCGCCGACTTTCGCGATGCTCCCCGCCGAACGCCGCAGCCTGAACCGGCGGCGCCATCGGAGGGAACCATGAGCAAGGTGGAATTCTCGCGCACCGCGAAGGTGCCGTTTGCCAAACGCTACGACAACTACATCGGCGGCCAGTGGGTGGCGCCGAAATCGGGCCGCTATTTCGAGAACATCTCGCCGGTGACGGGACGCCCACTCGGCGAGATCGCGCGGTCGGACGCGGCCGACATCGAGGCGGCGCTCGACGCCGCGCACAAGGCCAGGGACGCCTGGGGCAAGACGAGCCCGGCGGAGCGCGCGCAGGTCCTCAACCGCATCGCCGACCGCATGGAGCAGAACCTCGAGACCCTGGCACTGGGGGAGACCTGGGACAACGGCAAGCCGATCCGCGAATCCACCGTCGCCGACCTGCCGCTGGCGATCGATCACTTCCGCTACTTCGCCGGCGTGCTGCGCGGCCAGGAAGGCTCGATCTCCGAAATCGACCACGACACCATCGCCTATCATTTCCACGAGCCGCTCGGCGTCG
Organism: Pseudomonadota bacterium; assembly: GCA_040756765.1. Taxonomy (GTDB): domain Bacteria; phylum Pseudomonadota; class Alphaproteobacteria; order Rhizobiales; family Xanthobacteraceae; genus Bradyrhizobium_A. The sequence goes on from JBFLYG010000013.1 coordinate 510,448, forward strand.
TCGGCCAGATCATTCCCTGGAACTTCCCGCTGCTGATGGCGTGCTGGAAGCTCGCGCCCGCGCTCGCCGCCGGCAACTGCATGGTGTTGAAGCCGGCGGAGCAGACGCCGGCGACCATCATGCTGTGGGCCGATCTCGTCGGCGACCTGCTGCCGCCGGGCGTGCTCAACATCGTCAACGGTTTCGGCCTCGAGGCCGGCAAGCCACTGGCGTCGTCGCCGCGCATCGCCAAGATCGCGTTCACCGGCGAGACCACCACGGGCCGGCTGATCATGCAGTACGCCAGCCAGAACCTCATTCCCGTCACGCTGGAGCTCGGCGGCAAGTCGCCGAACATCTTCTTTGCTGACGTCGCCGCCGAGGACGACGACTTCCTCGACAAGGCGATCGAGGGCTTCGTCATGTTCGCGCTGAACCAGGGCGAGGTCTGCACCTGCCCGAGCCGTGCACTGGTGCATGAGAAGATCTACGACAGGTTCATGGAACGAGCGCTCAAGCGCGTCGAAGCCATCGTGCAGGGCGATCCGCTCGATCCGGCAACCATGATCGGCGCGCAGGCGTCCTCCGAGCAACTCGAGAAGATCCTGTCCTACTTCGACATCGGCCGAAAGGAAGGCGCCGAGGTGCTGACCGGCGGCGCGCGCGCCGAGCTGCCGGGCGATCTTGCCGGCGGCTACTACGTCAAGCCCACGGTGTTCCGGGGCCACAACAAGATGCGGATCTTCCAGGAGGAGATCTTCGGGCCGGTAGTGTCGGTCACCACCTTCAAGGACGACGACGAGGCGCTGTCGATCGCCAACGACACGCTCTATGGCCTCGGCGCCGGCATCTGGAGCCGCGACGCCAACCGGCTCTACCGCTTCGGCCGCGCCATCCAGGCGGGGCGGGTGTGGACCAACTGCTATCACGCCTATCCGGCGCACGCCGCGTTCGGCGGTTACAAGCAGTCGGGCATCGGGCGCGAGACCCACAAGATGATGCTCGACCATTACCAGCAGACCAAGAACATGCTGGTGAGCTACAGCCCGAAGAAGCTCGGCTTCTTCTGAGTGGCTTTGCCAAGGCGGGCGCGGCCGGTGCGGCCGCGCCGCGGACGTGAACAGGAGGGCGCCGTGAATGACAAGGTGTCAGCGACGCCGGCGGCGCTCGCGCTGCTGGCGGAGATCGTCGCCGAGCACGGCCCGGTGCTGTTCCACCAGTCCGGCGGTTGCTGCGACGGCTCGTCGCCGATGTGCTATCCGCAGGGCGACTTCATCGTCGGCGATCATGACGTGCTGCTCGGGCATATCGGCGGCGCGCCGGTCTACATCGGCGCCTCGCAGTTCGAGGCCTGGAAGCACACCGACCTGATCATCGACGTCGTGCCGGGCCGCGGCGGGATGTTCTCGCTCGACAACGGCCGCGAGCGACGTTTCCTGACGCGTTCGACGGTGTGTGCCGTGCCACCGGCCGGTGAATGACGATGGCCGTGGGGCTCAGGCGCCCGCGCCCAGCGCCTTGCGAATCTCGGGCTTGAGCACGGCCTCGATGTTGTCGGGCGTGATCGGGCCGACCAGCTTGTAGGCGATGCGGCCGTCGCGGCCGACCACGAAGGTCTCCGGCACGCCGTAGACGCCCCATTCGATCGAGGCGCGGCCGTTGGGGTCGACGCCGACGCGGTCGAACGGATTGCCGTAGCGGCCGAGGAAGCGGCGCGCGTTGTCGGTCGTGTCCTTGTAGTTGATGCCGATCACCTGCAGGCCCTTGTCGCGCAGCGCCGTGTCCTTGCCGAGCGTGAGCAGCAGCGGCGCTTCGTCATGGCAGGGCACGCACCACGACGCCCACACATTGACGATGCTGACGCGCCCCTTGAGTGCAGCGGGATCGAGGCCGGGCACCGCGCCGCCGATGCCGGTCAGGCCGTCCAGCGCGGCGAGCGCCGTCTGCGGCGCCGGATGGCCGATCAGGGCGGAGGGAATGCGCGAGGGGTCGCCGGAGCCGAGCCGGAACCAGAAGATCGCGGCGAGGCCAGCGAACAGCACCAGCGGTGCGGCCACCAGCCAGGACCGGCGGCGTGCGGGGGGCGTCGGGCTTGGCGGCAGCGCGGTCATGCCGCCTCGCGTCCGGAGCGCCGCGTCACGCCGCTCGCCTCGAGGTCGCGCAGCGTCGCCTGCTGGCGGCGGTAATCGGTGATCACCCAGATGATCAGCGTCAGCACCACGAGGGCGGCGACGGCATAGGATCCGACGATGAAGGTGGCGTAGGGACCGAGCATGGCGGGGGTCACGCGGGCTGCTGGCTGGCCTGCAGCATCTGCAGGGTGCGGACCCGCCGCCGCAGGATCTCGTTGCGCATCGCCGCGATGTGCAGCGTGACGAACAGCAGCGTGAACGCCACCGCCATGATCAGCAGCGGCCGCAGGAAGGCCGGGTCGAGGGACGAGCCGCCCATGCGCAGCACCGAAGCGCCCTGGTGCAGCGTGTTCCACCACTCGACGGAAAACTTGATGATCGGCAGGTTGATGGCGCCGACCAGCGTCAGCACCGCGGCGGCGCGGCCGGCGCGTGAGGGCTCTTCCACCGCATGCCACAGCGCCATCAGGCCGAGATACATCAGGAACAGGATCAGCACCGAGGTCAGGCGCGCGTCCCACTCCCAGTAGGTCCCCCACATCGGCCGGCCCCACAGCGAGCCGGTGACGAGGGCGAGGAAGGTGAAGGCGGCGCCGAGCGGCGCGGCGGCCTTCGCCGCGACGTCGGCGAGCGGATGGCGCCACACCAGGGTGCCGAGCGAGGCGACGCTCATCACGCCCCAGACGAACATCGATAGCCAGGCATTGGGCACGTGGATGAACATGATCTTGACGGTCGCGCCCTGCTGGTAGTCGTCGGGCGCCATGTAGGCCTGCTGCAGGCCGACCAGCAGCAGGATCACGGTGGCCGCGGTGAGCCACGGTAGCACGCGCCCGGCCAGGGCCAGGAAACGAGTGGGGTTCGCGAGGTCGATCAGAGCCATGGGCGGCCTTATAGCAGAACGGCCGGCAATGTCAGGCGTGGCGCAATGACGTTGCGGTGACGGTTTCGGGCGGCCGGAACGCGCCGCCAGTGTGGTGGATCTGACATTCGCTTCAGCATTTGCCGCGAGTCCTCCAAGCGAATGTCAGATCCAAAACCACACTAGAAACCTATATTTGCTAGTGTCCCTTATGGTTCTAACATTCGTAAAAGAGCCCGCTGCAAAGTGATACGAATGTTAGAACCGGGACACTAGCCCCGCAGCCGCGGCAGCAGGGCGAGCGCGTTGTCGCGCTCGATCCGGCGCAGGTCCGGCGCCAGCACCTTGCAGCCGGCGAGGCCGGTGACCTGCTCGAGGCTGGTGCGATACGGGAAATCGGTTCCGAACAGGATCTGCGTCGGTTCGACCAGCTGACGCAGCGCGCCCATGGCCGCGGGGTTGGCGGCCTGGGCGGTGTCGTAGAAGAAGCGCTGCAGCGGCGCGTGCACGCCGCCCGGCAGCATCTTCGCCGCCTGCGGCATCCGCGCCAGCACCTCGAAGCGCTCGACCAGGAACGGCATCGCGCCGCCGGCGTGGGAGAAAATGAACTTGATGTCCGGCCAGCGGTCCGCCGCGCCGGAAAAGATCAGGCTGGCGATGGTGCGGGTGGTGTCGGCGCCGAACTCCACGACGTTGTCGGGGATGTAGGGAATGAGGTTGCCGCAGCAGGCGGCGGTGGCCGGATGCACCGAGACCACGGCCTTGCGGCGGTTGAGCTCGTCGAACACCGGCACGAACAGCGCATCGCCGAGCCACTTGCCCTCGTAGCTCGTGAACACCGACACGCCGTCGGCCTTCAGCGTGTCGAGCGCGTAAGCGATCTCGCCGAGCGCGGCGTCGGCATTGGGCAGCGGCAGCGCCGCAAACGCGCCGAAGCGGCCGGGATTGTCGGCGATCAGCCGGGCCATGTAGTCGTTGCAGATGCGCGCGAGCTTGGCGGCCGCCGCGGCGTCGCCGAACCACAGGCCGGGGGTGGAGATCGACAGCACCGCGGTCTGCACGCCGGCGGCTTCCATGTCGTCCAGCGACTTGGCGAGCGACCAGTTCGCGGCGACCGACGCGAGATGGGCCTTGCTGCCGATCGCCGCGATGTAATCCGGCGGCGCCAGGTGATGGTGCACGTCGATGCGGAACGGCACGGTCGGCGTCTGCGCGCGTGCCAGCTGCCCTGCGCCGACGGCGCTCGCCGCGAAGGCCGCGCCGCCCGCCAGCAACTGGCGACGGTCGAGGCAGCAGCCGCAGGTGGCGGCCGCGGGCAGGCGGGGCGTGAGGTCGGTCATTCTGTCGTCTCGGTGGGCCGCCAGGGGGCGGCCGGGTCTCTGTCTGGAGGGCTCTGGTGCAGGCACAGTCAGGTGTTTTTGCGGCACCGGCGAGGGGCCGTCAATGAACGGCTGCCACGATGGTGCGTCAGTCCAGCCCGTGGCGCAGGCACGCGGCGGCTGCGATCGGCCCGACCACGAGGCCGACCAGCGACAGCGCGGCGAGGATGGAGAGCGGGGCGCCGAAGTCGGCTCCGGAGGTGGCGATGGCGCTGGAGGCGGCGACGCCGAAGATCAGCACCGGGATCGACAGCGGCAGCACCAGCACCGCGAGCAGCAGCCCGCCGCGGCGCAGGCTCACCGCGAGCGCGGCGCCGATCATGCCGGTCAGGGTCAGCGCCGGGGTGCCGACCAGGAGTGTCAGCGCCACCGCGCCGGTCGCCGCGGCATCGAGGTTGAGCAGCAGGCCGAGCACCGGGGACGCGACGATCAGCGGCACGCCCGCCGCGATCCAGTGCGCGATCGCCTTTGCAAGGCAGGCGAGCTCCAGCGGCTGGTGCCCCATCAGGATGAGGTCGAGTGAGCCGTCGTCGTGGTCGGCGGTGAACAGGCGGTCGAGGGTCAGAAGGCTCGCCAGCAGCGCGCCGAGCCACAGGATGGCGGGGCCAAGGCGGCGCAGCAGCGTAAGTTCGGGGCCGAGCGCGAACGGGATCAGCACCACCACGGCGAGGAAGAACAGCACGCCGGTCAGCGCGCCGCCGCCCGCGCGCAGGGCGATGCGAAGGTCTCGGCGGATCAGTGCGATCATGCGGCGCGGCCGATTCGCTGCTCGCGCGCGGCGATGCCGAGCGGGCCATGGGTTGCGGCGATGACGAGGCCGCCCTGCGCCAGATGGCCGGACATCAGCCGTGCGATCAGCGCCTGGCCGTCGGCGTCGAGCGCCGAGGTCGGCTCGTCGAGCAGCCAGACCGGCCGCTTCACCGCGATCAGGCGGGCCATCGACAGCCGCCGCCGCTGGCCGGCCGACAGGATCGCTGCCGGCAGCCGGGCGATGTGGGCGAGCCCGGTGGTGGCAAGGCTGGCGTCGAGCTCGCTGCGCGCGCCGCCGAGGAAATCGAGCCAGAAGCCGAGGTTCTCCTGCACGGTCAGCGCCGGCTTCAGCGCGTCGCGGTGGCCGAGATAATGGATCTGCTCGGCCAGCGTCAGGTCGGTCGCGGGATCGCTCTCGGCCTCGATTCGTCCCTGCGCCGCCGGCAGCAGCCCGGCGATCAGCCGCAGCAGCGACGATTTGCCGGCGCCGTTGTGGCCGGTCACGGCGAGCGCTTCCCCGGTCCCCACCTCGAAATTCAGTGCGTTAAACACCTCGCGCCCGCCGCGAATGCAGGTCAGGCCGATGCCGGAAAGCCGCTTGATGCTCATCGGCGCCTTTCTAAGCATGATCCCCGCGAATGGGTACCGGTTTCCGGCGGCGGGCAGCGACGACCGTGTCGCTGCCGACGGTGCGCCGATGGGGGTGGAGTTCGACATTGCGAGCCGCGAGGAGGCCAGCAACAGCGCGCGAGCCATATCTCGTTCGTATGGCAAACGCACTCGTATTACTCTTGGCGACTACTTTAAAAAGATTATAAACCGGACCGTCGGTGCCGTATTTGTGCAAGTGCGATACTCAACCCGCGCGGGCATAAAAGGTATCTTAGTACCCTTGACTTAGTACCCCGAAGCGTACCCTCCCGACTCCCCCACCGGGTGTCCTCCACGTCCAATCAGGATTGCCTCACATGAGTTCGCTCGACAGCTTCAAGTGCCGGAAGACCCTCAAGGTCGGCGCCAAGACCTATGTCTATTACAGCCTGCCTACGGCTGAGAAAAACGGGCTCAAGGGGATTTCGCGTCTGCCGTTCTCCATGAAGGTGCTGCTGGAGAACCTGCTGCGCAACGAGGACGGCCGCTCGGTCAAGAAGGAAGACATCCTGGCGGTGGCGAAGTGGCTTAAGAAGCGCAAGCTCGAGCATGAAGTCGCTTTCCGCCCGGCCCGCGTGCTGATGCAGGACTTCACCGGCGTGCCGGCGGTGGTCGATCTCGCGGCGATGCGCAACGCCATGCAGTCGCTCGGCGGCGACGCCGAGAAGATCAACCCGCTGGTTCCGGTCGACCTCGTCATCGACCACTCGGTGATCGTCAACTTCTTCGGCAACAACGCCGCTTTCGGCAAGAACGTCGCCGAGGAGTACAAGCAGAACCAGGAGCGCTACGAGTTCCTGAAGTGGGGCCAGAGCGCGTTCTCGAACTTCTCCGTCGTGCCTCCGGGCACCGGCATCTGCCACCAGGTCAACCTCGAATACCTCGCCCAGACCGTCTGGACGAAGAAGCAGAAGATGACCGTCGGCCGCAAGACCGGCACCTTCGAGGTCGCCTATCCGGACACGCTGGTCGGCACCGACTCGCACACCACCATGGTCAATGGTCTCGCCGTGCTCGGCTGGGGCGTCGGCGGCATCGAGGCGGAAGCCGCGATGCTCGGCCAGCCGCTGTCGATGCTGCTGCCCGAGGTCATCGGCTTCAAGCTCAAGGGTGAGCTGAAGGAAGGCGTCACCGCCACCGACCTCGTGCTCACCGTGACGCAGATGCTGCGCAAGAAGGGCGTGGTCGGCAAGTTCGTCGAGTTCTTCGGCCCGGGCCTCGACCACCTCTCGGTCGCCGACAAGGCCACCATCGGCAACATGGCGCCGGAATACGGCGCGACCTGCGGCTTCTTCCCGGTCGACAAGGAAGCCATCGACTACCTCAAGATCTCCGGCCGCGCCGCGCCGCGCGTCGCGCTGGTCGACAAGTACACCAAGGCGCAGGGCCTGTTCCGCACCGCCAAGACCCCGGATCCGGTGTTCACCGAGACGCTGGTGCTCGACCTCGGCGACGTCGTGCCGTCGCTCGCCGGTCCGAAGCGTCCTGAAGGCCGCGTCGCGCTGCCGGCGGTCGCCGAAGGCTTCGCCGCCGCGATGGTCAATGAATACAAGAAGGCCGACGACGCCGCGAACCGCTACGCCGTCGAGGGCCGCAAGGAAGACCTCGGCCACGGCGACGTCGTGATCGCCGCGATCACCTCCTGCACCAACACCTCGAACCCGAGCGTGCTGATCGGCGCGGGCCTGCTCGCCCGCAACGCCTTCGCCAAGGGCCTCAAGGCCAAGCCGTGGGTCAAGACCTCGCTCGCCCCGGGCAGCCAGGTGGTCGCCGAGTATCTCGCCAATTCGGGGCTGCAGAAGGATCTCGACAAGGTCGGCTTCAACCTCGTCGGCTTCGGCTGCACCACCTGCATCGGCAACTCCGGTCCGCTGCCGGAGGACATCTCGAAGTCGATCAACGACAACGGCATCGTCGCCGCCGCTGTGCTGTCGGGCAACCGCAACTTCGAGGGCCGCGTCTCGCCGGACGTGCAGGCGAACTACCTGGCATCGCCGCCGCTGGTCGTCGCCTATGCGCTCGCCGGCACGGTGACCAAGGACCTCACCAAGGAACCGATCGGCACCGGCAAGGACGGCAAGCCGGTCTACCTCAAGGACATCTGGCCGACGACGAAGGAGATCAACGCCTTCATCAAGAAGTTCGTCACGTCGAAGATCTTCAAGAAGAAGTACGCCGACGTGTTCAAGGGCGACACCAACTGGCGCAAGATCAAGACCACGGCCAGCGAGACCTATCGCTGGAACATGAGCTCGACCTATGTGCAGAACCCGCCCTACTTCGAAGGCATGAAGCAGGAGCCGGAGCCGGTCACCGACATCGTCGACGCGCGCATCCTCGCGATCTTCGGCGACAAGATCACCACCGACCACATCTCGCCGGCGGGTTCGATCAAGCTGACGTCGCCGGCCGGCAAGTACCTGTCCGAGCACCAGGTGCGGCCCGCCGACTTCAACCAGTACGGCACCCGTCGCGGCAATCACGAGGTGATGATGCGCGGCACCTTCGCCAACATCCGCATCAAGAACCAGATGCTGAAGGGCGCCGACGGCAACATTCCCGAAGGCGGTCTGACCAAGCACTGGCCGGACGGCGAGCAGATGACCATCTACGACGCGGCGATGAAGTATCAGCAGGAGCAGGTGCCGCTGGTGGTGTTCGCCGGCGCCGAGTACGGCAACGGCTCGTCGCGCGACTGGGCGGCCAAGGGCACCCGGCTGCTCGGCGTGCGCGCCGTGGTCTGCCAGAGCTTCGAGCGCATCCACCGCTCGAACCTCGTCGGCATGGGCATTCTGCCGCTGACCTTCGAGGAGGGCACCTCCTGGCAGTCGATCGGCCTCAAGGGCGACGAGCAGGTCACCATCCGCGGCCTGCAGGGCGACCTCAAGCCGCGCCAGATGCTGGCCGCGGAGATCGTCTCGGCCGGCGGTTCGGTCAAGCGCGTGCCGCTGCTGTGCCGCATCGATACCCTGGACGAGCTGGAGTACTTCCGTAACGGCGGCATCCTCCAGTACGTGATCCGGCAGCTCGCGGCCTGATCGGCCGACCAGAGCCCTCACTGCGAAGTGAGTGGCAGGTGATTGGAAGGCGGCTTATGAAAAAGCCGCCTTCTTTTTGAAGGCGTTGGGACATTGGTGGAGAGGGCGCTCCCCGCGTCCGGCGCTGGGATGGACATCATCATCGTCGAAGACCGCAAATTGCCGTTGCCTGAGTTCGCGTCGCTGCGCTGGTCGGCGCTGTTCGGCGTCTGCCTCGCCATCCTGTTCGGGGCGCGGGCGCACGCCGATCCGCGCGCCGTCGTCGAACTGTTCACCTCGCAGGGCTGCTCGTCATGCCCGGCGGCGGACAAGGTGCTCGGCGAGCTCGCCAAGGATCCGTCGATCATCGCCATGAGCATGCCGATCGACTACTGGGACTATCTCGGCTGGAAGGACACGCTGGCCAACTCGCGCTTCTCCGCGAAGCAGAAGGCCTATTCGCAGATGCGCGGTGACCGCGAGGTCTATACGCCGCAGGTGGTGGTGAACGGCGCGATGCATGTGCTCGGCAGCGACCGCACCGGCATCGAGGACGCCGCGACGCGCACCCGCACCGAAGGGGGCGTGATGTCGGTGCCGGTGGCGATCAAGCAGGCCGACAAGCTGCTCAACGTGTCGGTATCGGCCGGCAACAGCGCGGCGGAGCATGGCGAGGTGTGGGTGTGCGCCATCTCCAAGGCGGTGCCGATCCGCATCGGGCGCGGCGAGAACCGCGGCCGCGAGGTCGTCTACTACAACGTCGTGCGCAACTGGCTGAAGGTCGGCGACTGGACCGGCAAGGCCGGCAGCTGGACGGTGCCGCTGGAGAACATCAAGAGCGACGGCGTCGATGCCGCGGTGGTGTATGTCCAGGACGGCAGCCGCGAGAAGCCGGGCCTGATGCTTGGCGCTGCGTACACGGCGCTGCACTGAACTGCGCCCAGTCCATCGTCATCGGTCCTCGGTTGCGTCGTGTCGCGTTGGTGCGCGGCCGTGGAGACAGCGCGCGTGCTGATGCGTGATTCGCGTGGTGCGATGACGATGCGTGTGATGACGATGCGCGGGATGATGCTGTCCGGGATGTGAACGACGCGGCGCATCGTGTGTGACGCCGGCAGGCTCTGAAAACAGAGGTCCAGACAACAAAAAAGGCCAACTCGCGTTGGCCCGAAGTTCACCTTTCAAGGTCCTGCGAAATAGGCCCGGTCCCGACGACCCCGGGGGGCTGGGGGCTGAGGAATCCGGTGCCGAAGGAACCGGGCCAACGCAGTATCTTCTTATCGCCAGCCACAGCGGCATGGGCTTGGCCGAAATTGGGCGCTTTCATGATTTAGCTGACATCGCCGTGAGAACGCGGAAGTGAGCGGCTAATATTCTGATGCTGAAAGGATGTTTCACCGATCTGCGGATTCATGGCGACGCCTTGCCGCAGCGCTCGTGTCCTGGATCGGACGTTCGCTGCGATGTTGTGATGCGGAGGGCTTGCGGAGCGGCGCGGCCGGGCCGATCATGTCGAACGGATGACAGGAGGGCGCAGCATGGACCTGATCTCGGGGGACACCGAGCCTGGCGAGAGCCGCGGGACGGAGCGCGTGGCCGCGTCCGTCCCGTCGCAAAGCAGGGTCACGTTCAATCGCCTGGAGCTCAATCGCATCCTCAACCTGTACGGGCGCATGGTCGCGGAAGGCGAATGGCGGGACTATGCAATCGATTTTCTCAAAGACCACGCCGTGTTCTCGATCTTCCGTCGCGCCTCGGAGGTTCCGCTCTACCGCATCGTCAAGGATCCCAAGCTGGCGCGTCGCCAGGGCGCCTACAGCGTGGTCGCCCAGGGCGGCCAGATCCTGCGCCGTGGGCATGAGCTCGACCGCGTGCTGCTGGTGATCGATCGCAAGCTGTCGCTGGTCTGACCGCGTCGCCTGACGCGAACCTTACGGTGTGGTGCTGGCGCCGGGACCGAGTTCGCGCTGCATCATCACGGTGTCGAGCCAGCGGCCGAACTTGAAGCCGACATTGCGGTGGACGCCGACCAGCTCGAAGCCGGCGCGGGTGTGCACGCCGACCGAGGCGGCATTGGCGGAATCGCCGATCACCGCGATCATCTGGCGAAAGCCGCACGCGGCCGCGTCATCGATCAGGGCCGTGAGCAGCTTCAGCCCGATGCCGCGGCGCCGCGCCTCGGGCGGCAGGTACACCGAGTTCTCGACCGTGAAGCGGTAGGCCGGACGCGGCCGGTAGGGGCCGGCATAGGCGTAGCCCATCACCGCGCCGTCGGCGACCGCGACGAGATAGGGAAAGCCAGCGCCGGTCAGATTGCCGAAGCGGGTCGTCATCTCGGCGAGATCGGGCGGGGTGAGCTCGAAGGTCGCGGTGCCGGTGCGCACCGCGTGATCATAGATCGCCGTGATGACGGGCAGGTCGGCCTCGTCGGCCGGCCGGATCAGGACATCGGACATGGCCCGACTTTGAATCGCGCGCTGGCAAAAGAAAAGCCCCGGCGGTGAGCCGGGGCTTCTTTATTCGCGATCGGGTTTCGATCAGTCGCGCTGTCCGAGCAGCTGCAGCAGCAGCGTGAACAGGTTGATGAAGTTCAGGTACAGCGACAGCGCGCCGGTAATCGCCGCTCGCTCCGCGACGTCGCCGCCGGCGCTGGCGTAGCCGTAGATGTACTCGTTCTTCAGGCGCTGGGTATCCCAGGCGGTGAGGCCCGCGAACACCAGCACGCCGATCACCGACACGATGAACTGCAGCGCCGAGGAGGCGAAGAACAGGTTCACCAGGCTCGCGATGATGATGCCGAACAGGCCCATCATCAGGAACGAGCCCATGCCGGACATGTCACGCTTGGTGGTGTAGCCGTACAGGCTCAGCGCACCGAACGAGGCGGCGGTGATGAAGAACACCCGCACGATCGAGGTGTGGGTGTACACCAGGAAGATCGACGACAGCGACAGGCCCATCAGCGCCGAGAACGCCCAGAACAGCATCTGCGCCGTCGCCGGCCGCAGCCGCTGGATGCCGAAGGAGATGACGAACACCATCACCAGCGGGGCGAGGATGAACAGCCACTTCAGCGGGCTGACGAACATCGCGACGCCGAACGACGTCAGCATCGTGTTGCCGACCCGTGCGGCGGCGGCGCCGGCATCCGTGGTCACGGCCGCCATGTACACGCCGAGCGCGGCGAAGCCGGTGATGGCCAGGCCGATCGTCATGTAGTTGTAGATCTTCAACATGTATGCGCGCAGGCCGGCGTCGACGGCCACGGCATCCGCACGTCCGGCGGCCCGGCCGAACGGCGAAGCATAGTTACGGTCCAAGTCCGACATGGTCGAAACCTCGTTGTTGTCCGGCGCACACTGGGTCAGGGCTGCCGGGGGCGAAATCTATCCCAGATGCCACGCCCCGGGGACTTAATTTTGCGTTAGCAAAGCGGTCATCGGCGCGGCATCCGTCCCAACGGATATGTGGGAAAATAACACAACGGGTGCAACCTTTCATGCGCGGCTGAATGTCGCGAACCGGTGAAAAGCCTGTTCTTTCGCCATTCCCGGCTGCTTCAAATCGTCATCTGCGGCAGGGATCGTCGGTGCGATGTTGCGGCCTCCCGCCGCATCGCTTTGTGTCCGATTGTTGCTGGTGCAACCAACGCGGCCGGGCGGGCTTGTCTCCACGGTTCGGTTAGAGATTGCGCAGCACCCGCGCCGGCTTCTGGTTGAGCGCCGCCAGCGTGCCGAGCAGTCCGAGGCCGACGGTCACCGCGAGAGCGGCCACCACCACCACGGCGGCGCTGCCGGCCTGCCAGGTGAAGCTCAGCGTCATCAGGCGGGTGACGATCAGCCAGGCCGCGACCGAGCCGGCGATCACCCCGAACACCGCGGTGGCAAGGCCGATCAGCAGGTATTCGAGCGCGTAGGCGCCGATCAGGCGGGCGCGGGTGGCGCCCAGCGTCTTCAGGATCACCGCATCGTAGACGCGGTGGCGATGGCCGGCGGCGAGCGCGCCGCCCAGCACCAGCACCGCGGCGACCAGGGTGAGGGCGCTGGCGCCGCGAATCGCGAGCACGAGGTTCTCCACGACATCGCCGACGGTGCGCAGCGCGTCGCGCACCCGCACGCTGGTGACCATCGGATACTTTGCCGCCACCGCCTTGATGATCCTGGCGTCGCCGGCGGCGCTGGGGTTGGGTTCCGACAGCGTGGCGAGATGGGTGTGCGGTGCGCCGGCGAACGTCTTCGGCGTGAACACCAGCACGAAGTTGATGCCGAGACTCTGCCAGTCGACGTCGCGCAGGTTGCTGATGGTCGCGGTGATGTCGCGCCCCAGCACGTTCACGGTGACGGTGTCGCCGAGCTTGAGGCCGAGGCCGTCGGCGATCTTCTTTTCCAGCGACACCAGCGGCGGGCCGTTGTAGTCGCTCGGCCACCAGCTGCCTTCCACCACCGTGGAGCCCTGCGGCACCTCGTTGGTGTAGGTCAGGCCGCGGTCGCTCTGCAGCACCCATTCGGCCTTGCTGGTGGGCTTGAGGTCCTCGGCCTTGACGCCGTTGGCGGCGGTGATGCGTCCGCGCAGCATCGGCACCCGCTCGATATGGGCGCCGGGCGCGAGGGACTGCAGGAAGTCGCCGAAGCGGCCGGCCTCCGGCGCTGGAATGTCGACGAAGAAGAACGACGGCGCGTGCTCGGGCAGCGCCGCCAGGAACTGGCGGCGCAGGTTGCCGTCGATCTGGGCGATGGTCACCAGCACGGTGAGGCCGAGGCCGAGGGAGAGCACCACCGACGGCGTCAGCGCGCCGACGCGATGGATGTTGGCGATCGCCAGCCGTGGCATGGTCGCGCGCGGGCGCGGCAGGCGGCGGGCGATCAGCATCACGAGGCCGGCGACCAGCCGCAGCAGCACGAACACCACGACCGAGGCCGCGACGAACACCGCCGCCACCAGCTTGTCGTAGGCGAGCCCGATGGCGATCGCGACCAGCAGCGCGACGACGACGGCCATCAGCGCGAGATAGCGGCGGCGCGGCCAGCGCCACTCGCTCGCCGCGGTGTCGCGGAACAGCCGCGCCACCGGTACGTCATGCACGGTGGCGAGCGGCCACAGGCCGAAGGCGAGCGCGGTGAGTAGCCCGTAGAGCAGCGACAGCGCGAGCTCGCCGAGATGCAGCGACGGCTCGATCGGCAGCGGCAGCAGCCGGCCGAAGCCGTGGGCGATGACGAACGGCAGCGCGGCGCCGACGGCGAGGCCGATCACCGAGCCGACCAGCGCCAGCACCACCACCTGCATCAGGTAGATCGCGAACACGTCGCGGCCCGGGGCGCCGAGCGATTTCAGCGTCGCGATGGAGTCGCGGCGGCGGTCGATGTGGCTCTTCACCGCGTTGGCGACGCCGACGCCGCCGACCAGCAGCGCGGCGAGGCCGACCAGGGTGAGGAACTGGGTGAAGCGGCCGATCGAGCGCTCGAGCTGCGGCGAGGCGTTGGCGCGCGAGCGAATGTCCCAGCCGGCCTCCGGCAGCGTGGTGCGGGCGTCCGCGATCAGCGCCTCGGCGGCGCGGTCGTCGCTGCCGGCGTCCTGCAGTTTCACCCGATAGGTCCAGCGCACCAGGCTGCCGGGCTGCAGCAGGCCGGTGGCGCGCAAGCCGTCGGTGCTGATCAGGAAGCGCGGTCCGAAGCCGACACCGCCGGCGAGCTTGTCGGGCTCGGCGTCGATCACGCTGGTGATGACGAAGGTCGCCGCGGCAATGCTGACGCGGTCGCCGAGCTTGAGGTCGAGGCGCGCCAGCAGCGCGGGGTCGGCGGCGGCACCATAGGCGCCGTCCCGCCGCGCGAGCGCGTCGGCGACCGGCATCGCCGGCGACAGCGTCGGGTGGCCGAGCATCGGATAGTTGCCGTCGACGGCCTTGAGCTCGACGAGGGCAAGCTCGCCGCTCTGCGCCCGCACCATGCCGCGCAGCGTCGCCGCCACCGAGACGCGGCCACGGGCGTCGAGGAACGCGCGCTCGGGCGGCGTCGCTTCGCGCTGGATCAGCGAGAATGCGACATCGCCGCCGAGCAGGGTGCGGCCCTCGCGGGCGAGGCCATCGGCAAGGCTCGCCGCCACCGAGCCGACGCCGGCGATCGCCATCACGCCGAGCGCGATGCAGGCGATGAACACATAGAAGCCGCTGAGGCCGCCGCGCAGCTCGCGCAGCGCATAGCGCAGCGCCAGCGGGCCGATCCAGGGGCGTGGCGGCACGGTGGCCGCGGTGCGGTCGAGGGCGAGGGTCATGATGCCGGCGCCGCCTCGGTGCGGTGGCGGCCCAAGGCGGTGTTCTCCGCGTGGCCCGAGCGCAGGCGCACCACGCGGTCGCAGCGGCGCGCCAGCGCGGCGTCGTGGGTGACCAGCACCAGCGTCATGCCGCGCTCGCGATGCTTGGCGAACAGCATGTCGACGATCTGCGCGCCGGTGGTCTCGTCGAGATTGCCGGTCGGCTCGTCGGCGACCAGGATCGCGGGATCGGGCGCGAGCGCACGGGCCAGCGCCACGCGCTGCTGCTCGCCGCCGGAGAGCTGCGCGGGATAGTGGTGCAGCCGCTCGCCGAGCCCGACCGCAGCGAGCTCGCGCGCGGCGCGCTCGGCGGCATCCGTGCGGCCGGCGAGCTCGAGCGGCACTGCGACGTTCTCCAGCGCGGTCATGGTCGGGATCAGGTGGAACGACTGGAACACGATGCCGATGTGGCGGCCGCGGAAGCGCGCCAGCTCGTCCTCGTCGAGCCCATTGAAAGCCGCGCCGTTGACCACCACTTCGCCATCATCGGGCCGCTCCAATCCGGCCATGACCATGAGCAGCGTGGATTTGCCGGAGCCCGATGCGCCGACCAGGCCGACGGCTTCACCCGCGCCGATGCGCAGGCTGATGCCTTTGAGGATGTGCACCCGCGCGGCGCCCTCGCCGAGCGAGAGGTTGACGTTGGTGATCGAAATGGTGTCCGGAAGGGGCGGCGGGGGTGCGATGAGACTGTCCATGAATCTGTCATATGGGCGTTCGGGCCGCGCGGTCGAGGGTTCGCGGCGTGGCTTTCTCGCAGCCGTGATGACAGCGGCGTTGGGAGCTTTGATGGCGATGGCGGGGCCGGCCCTGGCCGAGGCCACGGCGCCGGGCGCGGCAAAACCGCTCAAGCTCGCGGTGCTCGGCGATTCGCTGACCGCCGGCTACGGCCTGCCGGCGTCAGCCGCGTTTCCCGTTCGTCTTCAAAAGGCATTGAAAGACAAGGGGATAGATGCCGACGTGCTGAATGCCGGGGTGTCCGGCGACACCGCGTCGGGCGGTCGCGACCGGCTCGACTGGTCGATCCCCGACGGCACCCAGGCGGTGCTGGTCGAACTTGGCGCCAACGACGCCTTGCGCGGCATCGATCCCGCCGTCACCCGCGCGGCGCTCGACGAGATCATCACCCGCCTCAAGGCCAGGGGCATCGCGGTGATGCTGTGCGGCATGTATGCGCCGCGCAACTACGGCCCGGACTATGTCGCGAAGTTCGATCCGATCTATCCGGAACTTGCGAAAACCCATGACGTGCCGCTGTATCCGTTCTTTCTCGACGGCGTCGCCGGCAACGCCAAGCTGACGCAGGCAGACGGCCTGCACCCGACCGCGGAAGGCGTTGACGTCATTGTCGAGCGGATCCTGCCCGCGGTGCAGGCGTTTCTCGGCAAGGTCGCCGCGGCCAAGAGCTGACAACAGCACGCCTGTGGCGGCGAAGGTTGGGAACCGGAACAAGGCCTCGGCGCAGCGCGCCGTGGCGTGCCTGCCGAATGCGCGTATTGCTGTGGAAGCGGGCACTCGCGCGCAGTTGTAGAGGCCCCGCGACCGCTGTGATCGCGTGCGAAAAAGCCTCCTCTTCGCACTGTCATCCGGCTGCGGTACTAATTGGTGGTCAGTGATTCGCTGTCGGCCTCAGCATCGAGGGCTTCAGAGATGCCGCGTCTTTTCGCCGGACTGGAAATTCCCCCCGACATTGGCCAATCCCTCTCCAACCTGCGTGGCGGCTTGCCTGGTGCCCGCTGGATTGATCCCGAAAACTATCACGTCACCCTGCGCTTCATCGGCGATATCGATGGCCTCGCCGCCAACGAGATCGCCTTGACGCTGTTTCGCGTCAATCGCAAGCCGTTCGACGTGACGGTGCAGGGATTGTCGAGCTTCGGCGGCAAGAAACCGCGCGCGGTCGTCGCGTCCGTGGTGCCGTGCCGACCGCTGATGGAGCTGCAGGCCGAGCTCGAGCGGCTGATGCAGCGCATGGGCCTCGATCCGGAAGGGCGCAAGTTCACGCCGCATGTCACGCTGGCAAGGCTGCGCGATGCCTCCAACCAGGACGTCGCCGACTACCTCTCGATCCGGGGCTACTTCCCCAGCCGTGTCTTCACCGCGTCGCGCTTCGTGCTGTTCTCGTCGCGCTCCTCGGTCGGCGGCGGGCCGTACGTGGTCGAGGATTCCTATGCGCTGAGCGCATAGAGCGCGCGGCAGTCCCCGCGTCTTCCTGTCCGGGCAGGCTATCCGCTTGTTCCAACGAGGCTTTTGACTGCGCCATGAGGCCGGTTCCGTTGCCGGAACGCTGCCGTGCGCGGCGGCCTCTTGCATTTTCTTCAATTGTTTGGCGGTAAGAGGCCGCTTCCTCCGGCTGCAACCAGCGTGCTCTCGGGTTTGGGCATGACCATTCGGAGACCCCTCGCCTCGTTTCGGATCGTGCCTTCTGATGGCTTCTGCTACCTCCCTTCCCTTTCGCGACCAGTACCAAGCGCTGATCGCCGCCGGCGAAATCGAGCCGGACCCCGCGCAGGCCGACGCGGTCGCGGCGTATACCGCGCTCGACGGGCGGCTCGACGGCTACAGGCCGGGCCAGAAGAACGGCTTCCTCGGCCGGCTGTTCGGCGACAAGAAGAACGGCAAGAACGGCGACGCGCCAAGCGGCCTCTACGTCCATGGCGAGGTCGGCCGCGGCAAGACCATGCTGATGGACCTGTTCTTTCATGCGAGCCCGGTGGCCCACAAGCGGCGTGCGCACTTCCATGAATTCATGGCCGACGTGCATGAGCGCATCTATGGCTTTCGCCAGAAGCTCGCGCGCGGCGACATCGCCGACGCCGACCCGGTGAAGCTGACGGCGCAGACCATCTTCGACGAAGCGTGGCTTTTGTGCTTCGACGAATTTCATGTCACCGACATCGCCGATGCGATGATCCTCGGCCGGCTGTTCGAACGGCTGTTTGCGCTCGGCACCGTGGTGGTTGCGACCTCCAACGTCGCGCCGGACGATCTCTACAAGGGCGGCCTCAACCGCGCGCTGTTCCTGCCGTTCATCGCGCAGATCCAGCAGCACATGACGGTGCTGCGGCTCGATGCGCGCACGGACTTCCGCCTCGAAAAGCTCGCCGGCGCCAAGATGTGGCTGGTGCCCGCCGATACCGCCGCCGATGCGGCGCTCGACAAGGCGTTCCTCAGGCTCACCGGCGGCGCGAAGGGCGCGCCGAAGGATCTCATGATCAAGGGCCGCGTGCTGCACGTGCCCTGCGCCGCGCACGGCGTCGCGCGCTTCTCGTTCAAGCAGCTGTGCGAGCAGCCGCTGGCGGCGTCCGACTATCTGCGGCTCGCGCACGACTATCACACCATCGTGCTCGATCACGTGCCGGTGATGGACTTCGCGCAGCGCAATGCTGCCAAGCGCTTCATCACCCTGATCGACACGCTCTATGACAATGCGGTGAAGCTCGTTGCTTCGGCCGAAGCCGATCCGGTGTCGCTCTACCTCGCCAGCGAAGGCGTCGAGGCCAACGAGTTCAAGCGCACGTCGTCGCGGCTGATCGAAATGGGCTCGGAATCCTACCTGGCGCTGGCGCACGGGCGGAAGGATTCAACCGCCAGCGGCGCCAGCACCGGGCTGGTCGAGACCTGACATGCCGGCAGGGCGGGGCCGTGTCGCTTGTCCAATTTCCAGGCAGGACGCCGCCAAGCCGCATTATTGGGCCGCCACCGACTTGAACGGGTGCGGCGAAAGAGCTAACAGCCTTCCAGGATTTTCCTCCCTTCTCCTCCCACTGGGTTCAAAGGACAGACTCCCATGGCACGCAACAAGATTGCTTTGATTGGCTCCGGTCAGATCGGTGGAACGCTCGCTCACCTCGTCGGGCTGAAGGAGCTGGGCGACGTGGTGCTGTTCGACATCGCGGAAGGCGTGCCGCAGGGCAAGGCGCTGGACATCGCGCAGTCGGCACCGGTCGACGGTTTCGACGCCTCGTTCTCCGGCGCCAACTCCTATGAAGCGATCGCCGGCGCCGACGTGGTGATCGTCACCGCCGGCGTGCCGCGCAAGCCGGGCATGAGCCGCGACGACCTCCTGAGCATCAACCTCAAGGTGATGGAACAGGTCGGCGCCGGCATCAAGAAGTATGCCCCCGAGGCGTTCGTGATCTGCATCACCAACCCGCTCGACGCCATGGTGTGGGCGCTGCAGAAGGCCTCCGGCCTGCCGGCGAAGAAGGTGGTCGGCATGGCCGGCGTGCTCGACTCGGCGCGCTTCCGCCACTTCCTCGCCGATGAGTTCGACGTGTCGGTCGAGGACGTCACCGCGTTCGTGCTCGGTGGCCATGGCGACACCATGGTGCCGCTGGTGCGCTACTCCACCGTCGCCGGCATCCCGCTGCCCGACCTCGTGAAGATGGGCTGGACCTCGCAGGCCCGCCTCGACGAGATCGTCGACCGCACCCGCAACGGCGGCGCCGAGATCGTCAACCTCTTGAAGACCGGCTCGGCGTTCTACGCGCCGGCGTCGTCGGCGATCGCGATGGCCGAGAGCTACCTGCGCGACAAGAAGCGCGTGCTGCCCTGCGCCGCCCACCTCAACGGCGAGTACGGCGTCAAGGACATGTATGTCGGCGTGCCGGTGGTGATCGGTTCCAAGGGCGTCGAGCGCGTCGTCGAGATCGAGCTCGCCGGCAAGGACCGCGAGGCGTTCGACAAGTCGGTCGGTGCGGTGCAGGGCCTCGTCGACGCCTGCAAGAAGATCGCGCCGGATCTGCTCGGCAAGTAAGCCGGGCCGGTTCGTTCTACTTGCGATGTGATGTCTTCAGGGGCAATCGATGAATATTCATGAGTATCAGGCCAAGGCACTGCTGAAGGAGTTCGGTGTGCCGGTGTCGCGTGGCGTGCCGATCTTCAAGGCGTCCGAGGCGGAAGCCGCCGCCAGGGAGCTCGGCGGTCCGCTCTGGGTGGTGAAGAGCCAGATCCACGCCGGCGGCCGCGGCAAGGGCAAGTTCAAGGAAGCGAACGCCGGCGACAAGGGCGGCGTTCGCCTCGCCAAGTCGGTCGACGAGGTCAAGACCTTCGCGCAGCAGATGCTGGGCAACACGCTGGTCACGATCCAGACCGGCCCGCACGGCAAGCAGGTCAACCGCCTCTACATCGAGGAAGGCTCCGACATCGAGAAGGAGCTGTATCTCTCGGCACTGGTCGACCGCGAGACCTCGCGGATCGCGTTCGTGGTGTCGACCGAAGGCGGCATGGACATCGAGGAAGTCGCGCACAAGACGCCTGAGAAGATCATCACCTTCTCGGTCGATCCGGCCACCGGCGTCATGCCGCATCACGGCCGCACCGCCGCGCAGGCGCTGGGACTGACCGGCACTCTCGCCAAGCAGGCCGAGCAGCTGATCGCGCAGCTCTACACCGCGTTCGTCGCCAAGGACATGGCGATGCTCGAGATCAACCCGCTGATCATCACCAAGCAGGGGCAGCTGCGCTGCCTCGACGCCAAGGTGTCGTTCGACTCCAACGCGCTCTACCGTCATGCCGACGTCGTCGCGCTGCGCGACACCACGGAGGAGGACGCCAAGGAGATCGAGGCGTCGAAGTACGACCTCGCCTACATCGCGCTCGAAGGCACCATCGGCTGCATGGTCAACGGCGCGGGCCTGGCGATGGCCACCCTCGACATCATCAAGCTGTACGGCGAAAGCCCGGCCAACTTCCTCGACGTCGGCGGCGGCGCCTCGGAGGAGAAGGTCACCGCGGCGTTCAAGATCATCACCGCCGATCCGAACGTGAAGGGCATCCTGGTCAACATCTTCGGCGGCATCATGAAGTGCGACGTCATCGCGCGCGGCGTGCTGACCGCGGTGAAGTCGGTCGGCCTGACGGTGCCGCTGGTGGTGCGCCTCGAAGGCACCAATGTCGAGGAAGGCAAGAAGATCATCCGCGAGTCCGGCCTCAACGTGCTGCCGGCGGACAACCTCGACGATGCCGCGCAGAAGATCGTGAACGCCGTGAAGGGGAAGTGAGCCGATGTCCGTCCTGATCGACAAGAACACCAAGGTCATCACCCAGGGCTTCACCGGCAAGAACGGTACCTTCCACTCCGAAGGCGCGCTGGCTTACGGCACCAAGCTGGTCGGCGGCACCTCGCCGGGCAAGGGTGGCACGGTCCATCTCGGCCTGCCGGTGTTCGACACCGTCGCCGAAGCCCGTGAGAAGACCGGCGCCGAAGCCAGCGTGATCTACGTGCCGCCGCCGGGTGCGGCGGACGCGATCTGCGAGGCGATCCAGGCCGAGATCCCGCTCATCGTCTGCATCACCGAGGGCATTCCGGTGCTCGACATGGTGCGGGTCAAGCGGTCGCTGTCGGGCTCGAAGTCGCGCCTGATCGGGCCGAACTGCCCGGGCGTCGTCACCGCCGGCGAGAGCAAGATCGGCATCATGCCGGCCAACATCTTCAAGCCGGGCAGCGTCGGCATCGTGTCGCGCTCCGGCACGCTGACCTATGAAGCGGTGTTCCAGACCTCCCAGGAAGGCCTCGGCCAGACCACGGCGGTCGGCATCGGCGGCGACCCGGTCAAGGGCACCGAGTTCATCGACGTGCTGGAGATGTTCCTGGCCGACCCGAAGACCACGTCGATCGTCATGATCGGCGAGATCGGCGGCTCGGCCGAGGAGGATGCGGCCCAGTTCCTCAAGGACGAGGCCAAGCGCGGCCGCAAGAAGCCGATGGTCGGCTTCATCGCCGGCCGCACCGCCCCTCCTGGCCGCCGCATGGGCCATGCCGGCGCGATCATCTCGGGTGGTAAGGGCGACGCGGAGTCCAAGATCGCGGCCATGGAAGAGGCCGGGGTCGTGGTGTCGCCGTCGCCGGCCCGCCTCGGCCACACCCTCGCGGAGCTGCTGCGCAAGTAAGCTGCGGCAAAAGGCGCGCCAGGAAGACATGAGGCCCCGGCAACCGCCCGGGGCCTTTTTGTTGGGCATGTCATCAAGTCGCTCGGCTGCAACCACCTGGAAAAAGTGCACCATGTCAGGCGCTTGGGATCTGGCATGCGCGACACAAAGAGCTGAATTTCAAATCAATTCTTTGTTCTTTTAGGCGCGTACATTCGCCCCAAATAGGGTAAAGGATGCCAATCAGCCTGCGCGGTCCCGCCGGGCTCATCCGACTATTTTTCCGCGCGATACAATAAAATCAGGACGCCTCATGTCTCGCCAGGACGCGAATGCCGCTTTCGCTCTTACCTCCTTCCTCTACGGCGGCAACGCCGCCTACATCGACGAAATCTACGGCCGCTACGAGAAGGACCCCGCGTCCGTCGATGTCGAGTGGCAGGAGTTCTTCAAGAGCCTGAAGGATCAGCCGGCGGATGTCGCCAGGAATGCCCAGGGCCCGTCCTGGGAGAAGGCCAACTGGCCGGTGTCCCCGGCGGACGACCTGACCTCGGCGCTCGACGGCAACTGGGCCCAGAGCGAGAAGGCGATCGGCGGCAAGCTGCAGGCGAAGGCGCAGGCCAAGGGGGCTGAACTCAGCGCCGCCGACGTCCAGCAGGCGACGCGCGATTCGATCCGTGCCCTGATGCTGATTCGCGCCTACCGCATGCGCGGCCACTTCTACGCCAACCTCGACCCGCTCGGCATCGAAGCCCCGAAGGACCATGAGGAGCTCGATCCGCGCTCCTACGGCTTCACCGACGCCGACTACGACCGCAAGATCTTCCTCGACCACGTTCTCGGCCTCGAGTTCGGCACGCTGCGCCAGATCGTTGCGATCTGCGAGCGCACCTACTGCCAGACGCTCGGCGTCGAGTTCATGCACATCTCCAATCCGCAGCAGAAGGCCTGGATCCAGGAGCGGATCGAGGGGCCGGACAAGGAGATCAGCTTCACCCGCGAAGGCCGTCGCGCCATCCTGATGAAGCTCATCGAGGCCGAGGGCTTCGAGAAGTTCTGCGACCTCAAGTTCACCGGCACCAAGCGCTTCGGTCTCGACGGCGGCGAATCGCTGATCCCGGCGCTCGAGCAGATCATCAAGCGCGGCGGCAATCTCGGCGTGAAGGAGATCGTCGTCGGCATGCCGCATCGCGGCCGCCTCAACGTGCTGACCCAGGTGATGGGCAAGCCGCACCGCGCCCTGTTCCATGAATTCAAGGGCGGCTCGGCCAACCCCGACGAGGTCGAAGGCTCGGGCGACGTCAAGTATCACCTCGGCGCCTCGTCCGACCGCGAGTTCGACAACAACAAGGTCCACCTGTCGCTGACCGCCAACCCGTCGCATCTCGAGATCGTCGATCCGGTGGTGCTCGGCAAGGTGCGCGCCAAGCAGGACCAGCAGGGCGATCCGCCTGATCAGCGCACCTCGGTGCTGCCGCTGCTGATGCATGGCGACGCCGCGTTCGCCGGCCAGGGCGTGGTCGCCGAGTGCTTCGGCCTGTCCGACCTCAAGGGCTACCGCACCGGCGGCTCGCTGCACTTCATCGTCAACAACCAGATCGGCTTCACGACCTATCCGCGCTACTCGCGCTCCTCGCCGTATCCGTCTGACGTGGCGAAGATGATCGATGCGCCGATCTTCCATGTGAACGGCGACGATCCGGAAGCGGTGGTGTTCGCCGCCAAGGTCGCGATCGAATTCCGGCAGAAGTTCCACAAGCCGGTCGTGATCGACATGTTCTGCTACCGCCGGCACGGCCACAACGAGGGCGACGAGCCGGCGTTCACCCAGCCGGTGATGTACAAGAAGATCGGCTCGCACCCGAGCACGCTCGAGATCTACGCCAAGCGCCTGGTCGCCGACGGCGTCATCACCGAGGGCGAGGTCGACAAGGCCAAGGCCGACTGGCGCGCCCGGCTCGACGCCGAGCTCGAGGCCGGCTCCGGCTACAAGCCGAACAAGGCCGACTGGCTCGACGGCAAGTGGGCGGGCTTCAAGGTCGCCGATCTCGACGAGGATCCGCGCCGCGGCGTCACCGGCGTCGATGCCGACGAACTCAAGGAGATCGGCCGCAAGATCACCAAGGTGCCGGACGGCTTCCGCGTCCACCGCACGGTGCAGCGCTTCCTCGAGAACCGCGTCAAGGCGATCGAGAGCGGCCAGGGCATCGACTGGGCGACTGCCGAGGCGCTGGCGTTCTGCACGCTCATGGAAGAGGGCCATCGCGTCCGCCTGTCCGGCCAGGACAGCGAGCGCGGCACCTTCTCGCAGCGTCACTCGGTGCTGTTCGACCAGGAGGACGAGAGCCGCTACACCCCGTTCAACCATCTCTCCGAGAAGCAGGGTCACTACGAGGTGATCAACTCGCTGCTGTCGGAAGAGGCGGTGCTCGGCTTCGAGTACGGCTATACGCTGGCCGAGCCGAACGCCCTGACCATGTGGGAAGCGCAGTTCGGCGACTTCGCCAATGGCGCGCAGGTGGTGTTCGACCAGTTCATCTCGTCGGGCGAACGCAAGTGGCTGCGCATGTCGGGCCTCGTCTGCCTGCTGCCGCACGGCTATGAAGGCCAGGGTCCGGAGCACTCCTCCGCTCGCCTCGAGCGCTACCTGCAGATGTGCGCCGAGGACAACATGCAGGTCGCCAACTGCACCACGCCGGCGAACTACTTCCACATCCTGCGCCGCCAGCTCAAGCGCGAGATCCGCAAGCCGCTGATCCTGATGACGCCGAAGTCGCTGCTGCGCCACAAGCGGGCGGTGTCGACGCTCGCCGAGCTGGCCGCCGGCACCTCGTTCCACCGCGTGCTGCACGACGACGCCGAGAAGGGCGCCGACCTCAAGCTGGTCGCCGACGATCAGATCCGCCGCGTGATCCTGTGCACCGGCAAGGTCTATTACGACCTCTATGAGGAGCGCGAGAAGCGCGGCGTCAACGACGTCTACCTGCTGCGTGTCGAGCAGCTCTATCCGGTGCCGGTGAAGACGCTGGTGCAGGAGCTCGGCCGCTTCAAGAAGGCGGAAGTGGTGTGGTGCCAGGAAGAGCCGCGCAACATGGGCGGCTGGCACTTCATCGAGTCCTATCTCGAGTGGGTGCTGAACCAGATCAACGCGCCGAACCGCCGGCCGCGCTACGTCGGCCGCGCCGCCTCGGCTGCGACCGCCACCGGTCTGATGTCGAAGCATCTCGCGCAGCTCAAGGCGTTCCTCGACGACGCGCTGGGCTGAGCCGAAGGGTTTCGTGACAGCCCGCGCGGCGGAAGCACCCTCCCGCCGCGCGGCCGCCGTGTCACGGCACTGCAACGTTCACTTCCTGGAATTCGAGGCCCTGGCTGCCGGGGTTTCGCCCTCCTTCAGATTTGAGACGCCGGCCCGGGCCTGTCCGGACGCCGCGCAAAAGGGAAAACACCATGACTGAAATCCGTGTTCCGACGCTCGGCGAATCCGTCACCGAGGCGACCATTGGCCGCTGGTTCAAGAAGCCGGGCGAGGCCGTCGCCGTCGACGAGCCGTTGGTGGAACTGGAAACCGACAAGGTGACCATCGAGGTGCCGGCGCCGGCCGCCGGCACGCTCGGCGAGATCGTCGCCAAGGACGGCGAGACCGTCGCCGTCGGCGCGCTGCTCGGCCAGATCTCTGACGGCGCCGGCGCTGCGAAGCCGGCCGCGGCGCCTGCCGCCGCGCCCGCCAAGGCGGCTCCCGCGCCGGCGGCTGCGGCCCCGGCGGCTGCGAAGGCCCCGCCGGCCGACGCGCCGCTCGCTCCCTCGGTGCGCAAGCTGTCGGCCGAGAGCGGCGTCGATGCCTCCACCGTCCCGGGCTCGGGCAAGGACGGCCGCGTCACCAAGGGCGACATGCTGGCCGCGATCGAGCGCGCTGCGTCCGCGCCGACCCCGGTCAGCCAGCCGGCCGCCGCCGTCCAGGTGCGCGCGCCGTCGCCGGCGGATGACGCCGCGCGCGAGGAGCGCGTCAAGATGACCCGCCTGCGCCAGACCATCGCGCGCCGGCTCAAGGACGTGCAGAACACCGCCGCCATGCTGACGACCTTCAACGAGGTCGACATGAGCGAATTGATGAAGCTGCGCTCGCAGTACAAGGACCTGTTCGAGAAGAAGCACGGCACCAAGCTCGGCTTCATGGGCTTCTTCACCCGTGCCGTGGTGCAGGCGCTCAAGGACGTGCCCGCCGTCAACGCCGAGATCGACGGCACCGACCTGATCTACAAGAACTACTACCACATCGGCGTCGCGGTCGGCACCGACAAGGGTCTGGTGGTGCCGGTGGTGCGCGACTGCGATCACAAGTCGCTCGCCGACATCGAGAAGACGATCGCCGAGTTCGGCCGCCGCGCGCGTGACGGCCAGCTCAAGATCGAGGAGATGCAGGGCGGCACCTTCACCATCTCCAACGGCGGCGTCTACGGCTCGCTGATGTCGACGCCGATCCTGAACGCGCCGCAGTCGGGCATTCTCGGCATGCACAAGATCCAGGAGCGGCCGGTCGTGATCGGCGGCAAGATCGAGGTGCGGCCGATGATGTACCTCGCGCTGTCCTACGATCACCGGGTGATCGACGGCAAGGAAGCGGTGACCTTCCTGGTCCGCATCAAGGAGAGCCTGGAGGATCCGGCGCGCCTCGTGATGGATCTGTGAGCTGATGCTCCTGTCGCCGGAGTTCCTGACCCTGTTCGGCGTGTTCGTGCTGGCCGCGATCGCGCCGGGCGCGGACTTCGCCTGCGTGCTGCGCGAGAGCGTCAGCTACGGGCGGCGGGCCGGGATCTTGTCGGCGCTGGGGGTCGGCTCGGCGATCATGGTCCACGTCGCCTACACGGTGGCGGGCGTGGGCCTCGTCATCGCCCAGTCGATCGTGCTCTTCACCATCGTGAAGTGGTGCGGCGCGGCCTACCTGATCTATCTCGGGTCGCGCTCGCTGCTGTCGCGCCGCCGCCAGGCGGGCGGCGGCGGGGCGCAGCCGGCATCCGCAGCCGTGCGCGGGCCGCGGCCTGCGGCGACGTCCTACGGCGTCGGCTTCCTCACCAACCTGCTCAATCCCAAGGCGACGCTGTTCTTCGTGTCGCTGTTCGCCACCATCGTCTCCCATCAGACGCCGATCGCGGCCCAGCTCGTCTATGGCGCGGCGCTCGCCGCCTTCCTGGCGCTGTGGTTCAGCTTCGTCGCGGTCTTCCTGACCACGCGCGGCATGCGTGCGGCGTTCGAGCGGATGGGACACTGGATCGACCGCGTCACCGGCCTCGTGCTGATCGGGCTCGGGGTGCGGATTGCGCTGCAGCGCGCGAGCTAGGAGAGACGGCAATGGCCTTCGGACCCAATCCTCCGCCCATCCAGGCCCACATCTGTGTGAAAGGCGGCGTCGACGCCATCGCCTTCTACAAGGCGGCGTTCGGCGCCGAATGCCCGTTCCACCAGCTGGCCGATGACGGCCGCCGGGTGCTGCACGCCAATATCGAGTTGTTCGGCGGCGAAGTGATGCTGCACGACGAGTTTCCGGAATATGGCGGCGACGTGCTGTCGCCGCAGAGCCAGGGCGGCGCCAGCGTCGCCATCAACATCAACCTGCCGTCGGCGGGCGACGTCGATGCCGTCGTGACGCGCGCGCAAGCCGCAGGCGCTGTCGTGACCATGGCGGCGCAGGACGCGTTCTGGGGCTCGCGCTACGCCCGGATCCGCGATCCGTTCGGCCATGTCTGGGCGTTCAACGCGCCGCTCCCCAAGGCGGCCGGCTGATGGAGCGCGTCGCCGTCATCACCGGAGGCAGCCGCGGCATCGGCCGCGCCACTGCGCTCGCCGCGGCGCGGCGCGGCTGGCGGGTCTGCCTCGGCTATGCGTCGAATGAAGCGGCCGCCCGCGCGGTGGTCGGCGAGATCGAGGCCGGCCACGGCGCCGCGATGGCGGTGCGTTGCGACGTCGCCAGCGAGGCCGACATCCTCGCCTTGTTCAAGGCGGCCGACGGCTTCGGCCCGCTCGGCGCGCTGGTCAACAATGCCGGCGTGGTCGATGCGACGTCGCGTCTCGAGGACATGAGCGCGGCGCGCCTGCAGCGCATGATGACCATCAATGTGATCGGCAGCCTGCTGTGCGCCCGCGAGGCGGTGCGGCGCATGTCGACCCGGCACGGCGGCCAGGGCGGCGTCATCGTCAACCTGTCGTCGGCCGCGGCGCGGCTCGGCTCCGCCAACACCTATGTCGACTATGCGGCGTCGAAAGGCGCCATCGACACCTTTACCCGCGGCCTTGCCGACGAGGTGGCGGCCGAGGGCATCCGCGTCACCGGCGTGCGCCCGGGCCTGATCGATACCGACATTCACGGCAGCGGCGGCGACCCGGAGCGCGCCCACCGGCTCAGCAGCATCGTGCCGATGCGGCGGGTCGGCACCGCCGACGAGATTGCCAACGCCATCGTCTGGCTGATGTCCGACGAGGCGTCCTATGTCACCGGTTCAATTCTCGACGTGTCCGGCGGGCGCTAGGCGTCCGCGGCGTCATCACTTGCTACAGGAGAACTCATGGCGAGCTACGACCTCATTGTCATCGGCACCGGCCCCGGCGGATATGTCTGCGCAATCCGCGCGGCGCAGCTCGGCCTGAAGGTCGCAGTCGTCGAGAAGAACCCGACGCTGGGCGGCACCTGCCTCAATGTCGGCTGCATGCCCTCCAAGGCGCTGCTGCACGCCTCCGAGCTGTTCGAGGAGACCGAGCACTCCTTCGCCAAGATGGGCATCGCCGTCAGCAAGCCGAAGCTCGACCTGCCGGCGATGATGAACTTCAAGCAGGAAGGCATCGACGGTAACGTCAAGGGCGTCGACTTCCTGATGAAGAAGAACAAGATCGACGTGCTGCGCGGCACCGGGCGGATCCTCGGCGCCGGCAAAGTCGAGGTCAAGGCGGCCGACGGCAAGGCCGAAGCCCACGACACCAGGAACATCGTCATCGCCAGCGGCTCCGACGTTACCCGCCTCAAGGGCATCGAGATCGACGAGAAGCGCATCGTGTCGTCGACCGGCGCGCTGTCGCTCGACAAGGTGCCTGAGCGGATGCTGGTGATCGGCGCCGGCGTCATCGGCCTCGAGCTCGGCTCGGTGTGGCGCCGGCTCGGCGCGCAGGTGACGGTGGTCGAATTCCTCGACCGCATCCTGCCCGGCATGGACGGTGAGATCGCCAAGCAGTTCCAGCGCATCCTCGAGAAGCAGGGCGTCAGCTTCAAGCTCGGCGCCAAGGTCACCGGCGTCGATGCCTCAGGCAAGACGCTGAAGGCGCAGGTCGAGGCCGCCGCCGGCGGCAGCCCGGAGACCATCGAGACCGACGTGGTGCTGGTCGCGGTCGGCCGCGTGCCCTACACCAACGGGCTCGGCCTGCAGGAGGCCGGCATCGCGCTCGACAACCGCGGCCGGGTGCAGACCAACGCGCATCTGGCGACCAATGTCCCCGGCATCTACGCCATCGGCGACGTCATCGCCGGGCCGATGCTGGCGCACAAGGCCGAGGACGAAGGCGTCGCGGTCGCCGAGATCATCGCCGGCCAGGCCGGCCACGTGAACTATGACGTCATCCCGGGCGTGGTCTACACCACGCCGGAGGTCGCCGCCGTCGGCAAGACCGAGGAAGAGCTGAAGGAGGCCGGCGTCGCCTACAACGTCGGCAAGTTTCCGTTCACCGCCAACGGCCGCTCCAAGGTTAACCAGACCACCGAGGGCCTGGTGAAGGTGCTGGCCGACGCCAAGACCGACCGCGTGCTCGGGGTCCACATCGTCGGCCGCGAAGCGGGCGAGATGATCCACGAGGCGGCGGTGCTGATGGAGTTCGGCGGCTCGGCGGAGGACCTGGCGCGGACCTGCCACGCCCATCCGACCCGCTCGGAAGCCGTCAAGGAAGCCGCCTTGGGGGTCGCCAAGCGCAGCATCCACATGTAGCGGCTAAACGTCACGGCCCGCGCCGCGGGCCGGTCTGCCTCCATTGCGCCGCAGTGTCGCAGTGAGGTTGGGCTGTCCGGACGCGGCCGTGCCGGCTGTCGCGGGTTTTGCACCGCGGCGACGGCTAAAGCGGTCCGGGATGATGCCGGGGAAAGTGTCATGCGCCGCCTGTCGAAGCCGCTCTGGTTCGTGCTGGCCCTGCTGTTTCTGGTTGAGGCGTGGCTGTGGGACCACCTGGTCCCGCTGATCCGCTGGATCATCGACGCCGTTCCGTGGCGCGCGCTCAGGGCGCGTCTTGCGCACGCAATCGACCACTTGTCGCCGCAGGCCACCCTGGTGGTGTTCCTGATCCCGGCGGCGATCTATTTCGGGATGGAGCTGATTGCGCTGTGGCCGCTGGCCTACGGCCGCTGGCTGCTGGCGCTGATTGTGCTGGCGGTGGCCAAGGTGATCGGCGCCGCCATCACCGCGTTCGCCTTCGATGTGACGCGGGACAAGCTGCTGCAGATGACCTGGTTCCGGCGCGGCTATGACACGGTCATCCGCTGGCGCGATGCCGCGCATCGCCTTGCGGATCCGCACCTGCGGGACATCCGCGCCTGGCTCGCCGAGCTGCGCCCGGCCGCACGATCCCGGCTCGCCCGCTTTGTGCAGCGGCTGCGCCGCCGCGCTCAGGCCACCGTTTCCAAATAGCTGCGACGACCAGCGGTCGCCTCAAGATCACGCCGCGCGTTGTCGTTTGGCATTTCAACGGAGTTCGTAGCCCGCATGAGCGCAGCGACATGCGGGACAATCTCACCGCGTTATTCCCGGATGTCGCTGCGCTCATCCGGGCTACGGCGCTACGCCGATCCCGTCATCCCTGAATTACAGGGATCACGGATCACGTGACGCCGGCCCGGGTCTCGTGAGGCCCGGCCGACGGCGGCTCGTCGTCAGAGCAGGTGCACCGCGTGCGGTGCGAGCAGGCCGATCAGGGTGAAGCCGATGCCGCCGAGCATGAGCAGGCCGGAGATCCAGGCCAGCGCCATCATGCCGGTGATGATGGTGGCCGACGCCAGCACGATGGCGATCTGGAAGGCGGCCGAGGCCACCTCGAAGTGGTGATACTTCGCGAGCGAGGTGTCGCGCTCGTGCTCGGCATGCTTGGCGCGCTCGGCGAGCTGCTCGGTGCCTTCGTTGGTCTCCGGCTCCGAGCGGTAGCGCGCCGCGGTCTTCTGCCAGTCGTCGATCTGCTTCAGCGCAGCGGCCTTCTGGGCCTCGTCGGTCAGCCCCGGGGCGGTGACCTTGAGCCCTTCGGCGGCGGTCTGCACCGCGGTGCGGCGGATGGTCTTGGCCTGGAAGAACGACCACAGGTTCGCGGCCTCGACGTTCTTGCTGATCGATTCGGTCTGTGCGCCCTTGCCGAGCGTTTCCGATAGCGCCAGGCACAGCGCGATCACCGCGATCAGCAGTGCAATCTTCTTGTTCTCGCCGGAGGCATGCTCGGCATGCTCCGCGTGCTCCATGCTCTCATGTGCACTCATCGAAATCCCCTCCTGCCAAGTGCTATCCCGCGCCTCACGTTTGACTGAACGGGCAGGCCTTCGCAAGGGGCAAGTGGCAGGCTGCGCGGTCGCCGCGGCGGCGGCCGTTCATCGACCTGTCATGCGCGGGGATGCGCGGTCTTGTAGACGTCCATCAGCCGCTCGGCGTCGATGCCGGTGTAGACCTGGGTGGTCGACAGCGAGGCGTGCCCCAGCAATTCCTGGATGGCGCGCAGATCGCCGCCGCGGCTGAGGAGATGAGTGGCGAAGGAATGGCGCAGCGCATGCGGGGTCGCGCTGTCGGGCAGGCCGAGCGCGCCGCGCAGGCTCGCCATCGCCAGCTGGATGATGCGCGGGCTGAGCGGCCCGCCCTTGGCGCCGACGAACAGCGGTCCCGCCGGCGCCAACGTGTACGGACACACCGCGACATAGTCGGCGATCATGGTCAGCACGTTCTGCAGCACCGGCACCATGCGCGTCTTGTTGCCCTTGCCGGTCACCACCAGCACGTCACCGGCGCCGGGTGCCGGCACGTCGCGCCGCTTGAGCCCCAGCGCCTCGGAGATGCGCAGGCCCGAGCCGTACAACAGGCCGAGCACCGCGGCGTCGCGGGCGAGAATCCACGGCTCGCGGTCCTCGCCGGCGCGCAGGTCGACGTCGACGATGCGGCGCGCGGTCGACATCTGCAGCGGCTTCGGCAGGCTTTTGCTGATCTTCGGCGCCCTGATCGCCGACAGCGCCCCGACCTTGCCCTTGCCCTCGCGCTCCAGGAAGCGCGCGAACGAGCGCAGCCCTGCCAGCGCCCGCATCAGCGAGCGCCCGGCGATGTCGTCGGCGCGGCGCGCCGCCATGAACGCGCGCACGTCAGTGGCTTCGAGCTCGGCGAAGCGCGTCAGGGTGAGCGCGTCACCCCAGTGCTCGTTGAGGAAGACCAGGAACTGGCGCAGGTCGCGCGCGTAGGCCTCGAGGGTCTTGGGCGACAGCCGCCGCTCGGCCCGCAGGTGTGCCAGCCAGCGCGTCATCTCGCCGAGCAGGTCCGGCGCCGCGCAGATGAGGGGGGCGGCTGCGGTCGAAGCGGTGGTCGTCGTCACGTGGCTGGTCTCCTGCCCCGCGGCGGGCGTGTCATGTTCGGGCCATCATCGGAGCGGTTGGTTCAGTCCAGGTTAACCGCGCCGCGCTGGCCGAGCCCGGCGCGGGATTCTAGATTGGGCCTTCACGCCCTCCCAGCCTCCCGATTCGCCCTTCATGGCTTCCCCCGTCAGTTCCACCCGCATCGTCGACGTCCTGGTGCCGGTCGCGCTGAACCAGACCTATTCCTATCGCGTGCCCGCCGGCATGGCGCTGGCGCCGGGCGACGTGGTCGGCGTGCCGCTCGGGGCGCGCGAGGTCATGGCGGTGGTCTGGGCGGACAACGCCAACCCCGATCCCCGCCTCCACAACCGCCTCAAGGACGTCGCCGAGAAGATCGACGTGCCGCCGCTGCGCGGCGAGCTGCGCTCCTTCATCGACTGGGTCTCGACCTACACCCTGTCGGCGCGCGGCATGGTGATGCGCATGGCGCTGCGCATGGGCGAGAACCTGGGCCCGGAGCGGGT
Source organism: Pseudomonadota bacterium (assembly GCA_040756765.1). Lineage (GTDB taxonomy): Bacteria > Pseudomonadota > Alphaproteobacteria > Rhizobiales > Xanthobacteraceae > Bradyrhizobium_A. The sequence goes on from JBFLYG010000013.1 coordinate 543,479, forward strand.
GCGGCTCGGCGTTCGCCTCGTCGGGGCCCCGCCGCAGCGCCTGACCCCGGCGCGCCGGCGGCTGTTGTCGGTGCTCGACGACGGCCTGCTGCATGCCAAGTCCGAGGCGGCGAAGGAGGCGGGTGTCAGCGTCGGCGTGGTCGATGGCCTCGTCGACGAGGGCACGCTGGCCGTCGAGGTGCTGCCGAAGCCGCCGCCGCCCCCGGCGCCGGACCCGGCGTTCGCGCAGCCGGAGTTCTCGCCGGAGCAGCAGGCCGGGGCCGACGCGCTGCGGGCCATGGTCGCGAACGGCGCATTCCAGGTGGCGCTGCTCGACGGCGTCACGGGCTCGGGCAAGACCGAGGTGTATTTCGAGGCGGTGGCCGAGGCCGTGCGCCGCGGCCGCCAGGCGCTGCTGCTGATGCCGGAGATCGCGCTGACCGGGCAGTTTCTCGACCGTTTCGCGGCGCGTTTCGGCGTGCGGCCGCTGGAGTGGCATTCGGAATTGACGCCGCGCACCCGCGCCCGCAACTGGGCGGCGATCGCGTCGGGCGAGGCCCATGTGGTGATCGGCGCGCGCTCGGCGCTGTTCCTGCCCTATGCCGATCTCGGCCTCATCATCATCGACGAGGAGCACGACCAGGCCTACAAGCAGGACGACGGCGCGCACTATCACGCCCGCGACATGGCGGTGGTGCGCGGCCACATCGCCAAGATCCCGGTGGTGCTGGCGTCGGCGACGCCGTCGGTCGAGAGCGAGGTCAATGCCCGCAAGGGCCGCTACCAGCGCGTCGCGCTGCCGTCGCGGTTCGGCGGCCAGCACATGCCGCACATCCAGGCCATCGATCTGCGGCGCGCCGGGCCGCCGCGCGGCCGCTTCATCTCGCCGCCGCTCGCCGAGGCCGTACGCAACACCATCGAACGGCGCGAGCAGGCGCTCTTGTTCCTCAACCGCCGCGGCTACGCGCCACTGACGCTGTGCCGCGCCTGCGGCCACCGCTTCTCCTGCAACATCTGCGACGCCTGGCTGGTCGATCACCGCTTCCGCCAGCGCCTCGTCTGCCATCACTGCGGCTTCTCGCTGCCGCGGCCCCATGTCTGCCCGAGCTGCAACGCCGAAGAATCGCTCGCCGCCATCGGCCCCGGCGTCGAGCGGCTGCAGGAGGAGGCGGCGGCGCTGTTTCCCGAGGCGCGCAGCATGGTGCTGTCGAGCGACCTCATCACCTCGATCGAGACCATGCGCGCCGAGCTCACCGAGATCGCCGAAGGCCGCGTCGATCTCATCATCGGCACCCAGCTCGTCGCCAAGGGTCATCATTTCCCGCGGCTCAACCTCGTCGGCGTCATCGATGCCGATCTCGGCCTCGGCAACGGCGATCCGCGCGCCGCCGAGCGCACCTTTCAATTGCTCAACCAGGTCATCGGCCGTGCCGGCCGCGAGCAGGGCCGTGGCATCGGCTACCTGCAGACCCACCAGCCGGAGCATCCGGTGATCAAGGCGCTGATCGCGAACGATCGCGAGGCGTTCTACGACAACGAGATCGAATCGCGCGAACGCACCGGCTATCCGCCGTTCGGCCGCCTCGCCAGCCTGATCATCTCCGCCGGCGACCGGCCGACCGCGGAGGGCTTCGCCCGCCGCCTCGCGGCGCTGGCGCCGGTCGACGACCAGGTCCAGGTGCTGGGCCCCGCCGAGGCGCCGCTCGCAGTCATCAAGGGGCGCTACCGCTTCCGCCTGCTGGTGAAGTCGGCGCGCAACTACGACCTCTCCAGCTATCTGCGCGACTGGCTGGCGGCGGCGCCCAAGACCACCGGCAACCTCAAGCTCGAGGTCGATGTCGACCCTCAGAGTTTTTTGTGATCTGATCAACCCGTGGTTGCGCGAAGCTTGGCGGATCGAGATTTGCGCGCGAACCCGGGAGGGGCTCTTGAAGATCACAACCAGGTCCATCCTGCGCTGGACGGGCGCGACGTTTCTCGCGGCGCTGGCACCGGTTCTGGTCCTTTCGGCAACGCTCGACTTCATGGTGGGGCTGCCCAGGCTGTCTGCGCTGGCGTTCTTGACCAGGTTCATCTTCTATGTGGGCGTGGTGCTTCCCTTCACATTGTCGTCTGCCGTTGTTCTTGGGCTGCCGGCCGCGCGCTTTTGTCTTGCGAGGCGGTGGACACATTGGATCGCTGCGGTCATCGGCGGCGCTCTCATCGGCGCAGTCGCGGCGTTCCCGACGGTCTGGTTCTATTCGGGCATCCTCAGACTTGAAACGTGGCGCGGCTACGCGACGTTCGGGGCGGCCGTCATCGGCTTCAGTGTGCTCAGCGCCCTGGTGTTCTGGGGTACGCTCAAGCTGTTAGGCGAACTCGAGCCGGGACGCCCGGGTGCCGCGGTGGCGTCGGGAGAGGGAGCGTGAAGGTCAGATTCGACACTATCCTGATCTGGGGGATCGCGTTGCTTCTCGCCGCGCTGGCGCCAGTCCTGATCCTCACGCTCACTGCTCTCAGGTTGTCCCCCTATGATCCGCTGACGATCGTCAGCTTTTGTGCCGCCGTCGCGTTTCCAGCCGCCCTGACCTTTGCCGTGATCGCTGGCGTGCCGGTCGCGTTGCTCTGCCGGGCAAGGCGCTGGACGCACTGGGGCGTTGCGATTCTTGGTGGCTTTCCGATGGGCGTGATCGCGACGTTCGCGGTGTCAGGGTTCTTCGGCCCGGCGACGGGCGATCCCATGAATGAGTACGTCTTCGGCGGCTTGCTTGGCATGTGCGGCGCGCTCGCGTTCTGGGGCACACTCAAGCCGTTCGGCGAACTCGAGCCCGTCCGCAAAGGCGCGGCCGGTCAGGCGCCGGTCTGACCGGCCGAGGGCGAGGTGCCGCCACGGGCGAGGATGTCGAGGTCGCGCCAGCCATAGGCGACTTCGGGGCGGGCCGATCCGTCGTCGGTCTCAGCGATGATCTCGCCGCCGCGCCGCGCGTAAAGCGCCGGGCGAGTGTGTTGGTGCGCAGCACCCACAGGCTGACGGCGTCATGCCCCTGGTGGCGCAGGGCCTGCGCGAGCGCGGCCAGCAGCGCCGTTCCAAGGCCGCGCCCGTGTGCGTCGGCCAGCACGTAGAGTGCGCCGATCTCCGCCCCGTAGCCGCTCCACTGCAGTTCGGGCGTGCGCTGCGGGCCGCAGGCGCCGAAGCCGACGATGCCGCGGTCCTCTTCGGCGACGAAGACCGCGCCGCCGGCGGTGGCCGGGGCGGCGAGAATCTGTTGCCACAGCGCGGTGCGGCTTGCGATCGTGTGGGCGGCAATCATCGCGTCCGGCAACAGGCCGCCATAGCTCTGCCGCCACGCGGTGACATGAATCTGCGCGATCGCTGCGGCGTCGGCAGACGTGGCGGGGCGGATCATCGGTTCAGCGGCCTCGCGGACTGGGACCTCCGCGAGACTAGAGCAAAAGAAAGCGCCTGAGGTCGATGTCGCCCCCCAGAGCTTTGTGTGATCTGATCAACCCGTGGTTGCGCGAAGCCGGTCGATCGGCGCATTTGGCATTCGAGTGAGCCGAGGAGCAGGCGTGAAGATCAACATCATCCTGACCTGGATCGGCGCAACGATTCTGGGGGCGTTGGTGCCCGTTCCAATCCTGGCGGCGTTCTTTCATGTCATGACGGCGAGGGCAGTATCCGTATCCGCCTTTATCAGGGAGTTCTTGCCCTATCTGGGAGCTATGTTTCCCATCACGCTCGGGTTTGCCGTTGTTTTGGGGCTGCCGGTCGCACTGTTCTGCCGGCGGAAGCGATGGACGCACTGGAGCGTCGCGGTCGTCGTCGGCGTTCTGATCGGCCTGATCGGTGCCCTGATGATCATATGGCTGCTGCAATCCGCGCTGCTAACATCGCGCGAGCTCGCGCTGATCGCCGCCGTCGGAGGCGCGTCCGGGGTTCTCGGCGCACTGGCGTTCTGGGCCACGCTCAAGCTATTTGGCGAACTTGAGCCGCGCCGCCGGGGTGATGCCGGTCAGGCGCCGGTCTGACCAGTGGACGGCGCTGCGCCGCCACGGGCGAGGACATCGCGCCATAACAAATGACAACGCCTGCCATCGCTCCCACGATGGCAGGCGCTCGGGACTCTGCGGGAGGCCCGTACCCTGTACGCTACGCTACTGAACTCAACTGAAAATGTGCTGCTTGCGCTTACTGGACTTCGGCGACGACGCGGCCGACGCCGCGGCCGGTCAGGCCAACCGCGCGTGCTGCGCCGGTCGACAGGTCCAGGACCCGGCCACGGATGAACGGGCCACGGTCGTTGACGGTGACGACGACACTGCGGCCGGCGTGGGTCACCTTAAGACGGGTGCCGAACGGCAGGGTGCGGTGGGCTGCGGTCATGGCGTTCTGGTTGAAGCGCTGGCCCGAGGCGGTGCGCCGGCCGGCTTCGTTGCCATAGTAGGAGGCCATGCCGGAGAAGCTGTGGCCCGAGCTGATCGAAGCATGGGATTCGCGCCAGTCGCGGCGCGACTTGGCGTCGGCGACGGACATCCCGCCGGCCAGCACGGACGCGGCCATCGCGGCGGTCATGACTGAGCGAAGCCGCCACGGCGGGAAGTTAAGATTTCGAATCATCAAGTTACCCCTCGGATCGTATTGCAGCGTATTACGTCAGGATGGCTGGCTATAACCCGCGACCCCATAGGCATAAGAACGGTTCACCCGACAATGGGGCGTAAACGCGGCGCTCGAAATTGTTCCCTAAACGATGATGTTTTCGCACTAAAACTGAGACTAATCTCTTTAACTTGAGCTATTCTTGATTTTAATAATTCATTAACCGGTAGTGAGTCGCGAATACTGAAGAAGAAAGACTTCATTAAAGGTTCACAAGAAGAGGCGGGGTAAAGCCTGATCCCTCTCGTTATGCGCTGGATGCAATGCATCATGAGCTCAGCGGGTAGCTGTGGGGATTTCCGCGCCGGCGTCACCGCGTCCGCGGGCGGCTGTGACGGGCTGTGGCGGCTTCCCGGCAATCTCGGCCCGTCATGGAGGGCAGGAGTTCGGGCGGGATGGGCCTCGAGGGGCGGCAACCAGAGCCTGCCCCGGACAGCGAGCGGCGTTGGCGCGAGCCGGTCGCTCGGGGCACGCCACGGGGCGGTGGTCACGGCGGATAAGGCGGGGATGGCGGCGCGTCGCGGCGCGACAAGGTCGCCTGCCGCAAAAACATCACGGCGGTGGCCGCCCGTCCAAAAGGCGCAAGGGGCCGATCGACACATTGCGGCACGCGAAATTCGTGCGGTGCGCAAAGGAGTTCGATGGGGCCAGGGCGCTGCGACAAACCATCACGAGGCGCGCGGCGTCATGTTGCACCTGCGCGCCGCGTATGTTAGCAAACCGCGATTTTTAGCGGCGGCGGCGCTTGCCTGTCGCCCGGAAATAGAAGTCCCGCTTGAATTCCAAGGACTTTGATCGCCGGTCACTTCGTGAGACGACGATCCCTGTGCTTGGCTTTTCGACAGCCAGATAGAGCTTATTCGTGGCAACAGAAGATCCGTCGGTTTCTGGAGTGTCCGGTCGCTATGCGACGGCGCTGTTCGACCTCGCGCGCGATGAAAAGTCCGTCGACGCCATCAAGGCCGATCTGGACAAGTTCAACGCGCTGATCACCGAAAGCGCCGACCTGGCGCGGCTGATCCGCAGCCCGGTCTTTACCGCCGATGAGCAGGCCAAGGCGCTCTCGGCGGTCCTCGCCAAGGCGGGCATCGGTGGTCTCTCCGCCAAGTTCCTCGGTGTGCTCACCGCCAACCGCCGGCTGTTCGCCGTGGGTGACGTGATCCGCGCCTTCAACAAGCTGGTCGCCCGTTACAAGGGCGAGGTCTCGGCCGACGTCACCGTCGCCGAACCGCTCAGCGACAAGAACCTCGACGCCCTCAAGACGGCCCTCAATTCGGTGACCGGCAAGGACGTTGCTCTCAACGTGAAAGTGGATCCCTCGATCATCGGCGGGCTTGTCGTCAAGCTCGGCAGCCGCATGGTCGACAGTTCGCTTCGCACCAAACTCAATTCGATCAAGCACGCGATGAAAGAGGCAGGCTGATGGACATCCGCGCCGCGGAAATCTCCGCAATTCTCAAGGACCAGATCAAGAATTTCGGCCAGGAAGCCGAGGTCTCGGAAGTCGGTCAGGTGCTCTCCGTCGGTGACGGTATCGCCCGCGTCTATGGTCTGGATAATGTCCAGGCCGGTGAAATGGTCGAGTTCGAGAACGGTACGCGCGGCATGGCGCTGAACCTCGAAACCGACAACGTCGGCATCGTGATCTTCGGCGCCGACCGCGAGATCAAGGAAGGCCAGACCGTCAAGCGCACCCGCGCCATCGTCGACACCCCGGTCGGCAAGGGCCTGCTCGGCCGCGTCGTCGACGCTCTCGGCAACCCGATCGACGGCAAGGGCCCGATCCAGGGCGCCGAGCGCAAACGCGTCGACGTCAAGGCGCCGGGCATCATTCCGCGCAAGTCGGTGCACGAGCCGATGGCCACCGGCCTCAAGGCGATCGATGCGCTGATTCCGGTCGGCCGCGGCCAGCGCGAGCTGATCATCGGCGACCGCCAGACCGGCAAGACCGCGATCGCGCTCGACACCATTCTCAACCAGAAGCCGCTCAACGCGCAGCCGGACGAGAAGATCAAGCTGTATTGCGTCTACGTCGCGATCGGCCAGAAGCGTTCGACCGTCGCGCAGTTCGTGAAGGTGCTCGAGGAGCAGGGCGCGCTGGAATACTCCGTCGTGGTCGCCGCGACCGCGTCGGATCCGGCGCCGATGCAGTACCTCGCGCCGTTCACCGGCTGCACCATGGGCGAGTACTTCCGCGACAACGGCATGCACGCCGTGATCATCTATGACGACTTGTCCAAGCAGGCCGTCGCCTACCGCCAGATGTCGCTGCTGCTGCGCCGTCCGCCGGGCCGCGAAGCGTATCCGGGCGACGTGTTCTACCTGCACTCCCGCCTGCTCGAGCGCGCCGCGAAGATGAACGACGATCTCGGCGCCGGCTCGCTGACCGCGCTGCCGGTCATCGAGACCCAGGCCAACGACGTGTCGGCCTACATCCCGACCAACGTGATCTCGATCACCGACGGCCAGATCTTCCTCGAGACCGACCTGTTCTATCAGGGCATCCGTCCGGCGGTGAACGTCGGACTGTCGGTGTCGCGCGTCGGCTCCTCGGCGCAGACCAAGGCGATGAAGAAGGTCGCCGGCAAGATCAAGGGCGAGCTCGCGCAGTACCGCGAAATGGCGGCGTTCGCGCAGTTCGGCTCCGACCTCGACGCCGCGACCCAGCGCCTCTTGAACCGCGGTTCGCGCCTCACCGAGCTCCTCAAGCAGCCGCAGTTCTCGCCGCTGAAGATGGAAGAGCAGGTGTGCGTGATCTGGGCCGGCACCAACGGCTATCTCGATCCGCTGCCGCTCAACAAGGTGAAGGCGTTCGAGGACGGCCTGCTGTCGCTGCTGCGCGGCAAGCATGTCGAGATTCTCGATGCCATCCGCACCAGCCGCGACCTCTCGGACGATGTCGCGAGCAAGCTGAAGGCCGTCGTCGAAGGCTTCGCGAAGACGTTCGCGTAAGGCAGGCAAGGCGCCGAGAGGACTAAGCCGCAATGGCCAGCTTGAAAGACATGCGCGTCCGCATCGCCTCGACCAAGGCGACGCAGAAGATCACCAAGGCGATGCAGATGGTCGCGGCGTCCAAGCTGCGCCGCGCGCAGACCGCCGCCGAAGCCGCCCGGCCCTACGCCGAGCGGATGGACGCAGTGATCACCAACATCGCGGGCGCTGCCTCCGGAGCTGGCAACGCCCCGGCGCTCCTTGCCGGCACCGGCAAGGACGATGTGCACCTGCTCCTGGTGTGCACCGGCGAGCGCGGCCTGTCGGGCGCGTTCAATGCCTCGATCGTGCGTCTGGCGCGTGAGCGCGCCAACGCGCTGATCGCCCAGGGCAAGACGGTCAAGTTCTTCTGCGTCGGCCGCAAGGGCTATGAGCAGCTGCGCCGCACCTTCGAGAAGCAGATCGTCGAGCACATCGAGCTGCGCTCGGTGCGCCAGCTCGGCTTCAAGAATGCGGAAGACATCGCCAAGAAGGTCATCGCCCGTTTCGAGGGTGGTGAGTTCGACGTCTGCACGCTGTTCTACGCCCGCTTCAAGTCGGTGATCGCGCAGATCCCGACCGACCAGCAGATCATTCCGCTGGTCATCGAGCAGGCCAAGGATGGCGCGGCGTCGGCGGTCTACGACTACGAGCCGGCCGAGGACGAGATCCTCACCAGCCTGCTGCCGCGCAACCTCGCGGTGCAGATCTTCCGCGCGCTGCTGGAGAACAACGCGTCGTTCTACGGCGCGCAGATGAGCGCGATGGACAACGCCACCCGCAACGCCGGCGAGATGATCCGCAAGCAGACGCTGGTCTACAACCGGACCCGTCAGGCCATGATCACCAAGGAGCTGATCGAGATCATCTCCGGCGCCGAGGCGGTCTAACGTAATCGAACAGGACATTATCCGTCACACTGACGGTCGTTGAATTCAAGATTTCGAGGAGAAAGTTCCCATGGCCCAGCCAGCCAATCAGGTCGGACGCATCACCCAGGTCATCGGCGCCGTCGTGGACGTGCAGTTCGAAGGCCACCTGCCGGCCATTCTGAATGCGCTCGAAACCAAAAACGCCGGCTCGCGCCTCGTGCTCGAGGTCGCCCAGCATCTCGGCGAATCGACGGTGCGCGCGATCGCGATGGACACCACCGAAGGTCTGGTGCGCGGCCAGGACGTCACCGACACCGGCCAGCCGATCTCGGTGCCGGTCGGCGAAGCGACCCTCGGCCGCATCATCAACGTCGTCGGCGACCCGGTCGACGAAGGCGGTCCGATCGCCGCTGACGGCGTCCGCGCCATCCACCAGCCGGCTCCGGCCTACACCGAGCAGTCGACGGAAGCGGAAATTCTCGTCACCGGCATCAAGGTCGTCGACCTGCTGGCGCCCTACGCCAAGGGCGGCAAGATCGGCCTGTTCGGCGGCGCCGGCGTCGGCAAGACCGTGCTGATCCAGGAGCTGATCAACAACGTCGCCAAGGCGCACGGTGGTTACTCGGTGTTCGCCGGCGTGGGTGAGCGTACCCGCGAGGGCAACGACCTCTATCACGAGTTCATCGAATCGGGCGTCAACAAGAAGGGCGGCGGCCAGGGCTCCAAGTGCGCGCTGGTGTACGGCCAGATGAACGAGCCCCCGGGCGCCCGCGCCCGCGTCGGCCTCACCGGCCTGACCGTCGCCGAGCACTTCCGCGACCAGGGCCAGGACGTGCTGTTCTTCGTCGACAACATCTTCCGCTTCACCCAGGCGGGCTCGGAAGTGTCGGCGCTGCTCGGCCGCATCCCGTCGGCGGTGGGTTATCAGCCGACGCTGGCCACCGACATGGGCGCGCTGCAGGAGCGCATCACCACCACCACCAAGGGCTCGATCACCTCGGTGCAGGCGATTTACGTGCCGGCCGACGACCTCACCGACCCGGCGCCGGCGACCTCGTTCGCCCACCTCGACGCCACGACCGTGCTGAACCGCGCGATCTCGGAAAAGGGCATCTACCCGGCGGTGGATCCGCTCGACTCGACCTCGCGCATGCTGTCCGCGATGATCGTCGGCGACGAGCACTACAACACCGCCCGTCAGGTCCAGCAGATCCTGCAGAAGTACAAGTCGCTGCAGGACATCATCGCCATTCTCGGCATGGACGAGCTGTCCGAAGAGGACAAGCTGACGGTGGCCCGCGCCCGCAAGATCGAGCGCTTCCTGTCGCAGCCGTTCCACGTCGCTGAAGTCTTCACCGGCTCGCCCGGCAAGTTCGTCGAGCTCGCCGACACCATCAAGGGCTTCAAGGGCCTCTGTGAAGGCAAGTACGATCACCTGCCGGAAGCTGCCTTCTACATGGTCGGCACCATCGAAGAGGCAGTCGAGAAGGGCAAGAAGCTCGCGGAAGCGGCGTAATCAGCCATGGCCACGTTCCACTTCGATCTCGTTTCTCCGGAAAAGATCGCCTTCTCGGGTGAGGTCGACCAGGTCGACGTCCCCGGCCTCGAGGGCGACTTCGGGGTGCTGGCCGGACACTCGCCGCTGGTGGCGAGCGTGCGCCCGGGCATCCTCACCGTCACCGTGAACGGCAAGCAGCAGAAGATCATCGTGCTCGGCGGCCTCGCCGAGGTCAACGCGAAGGGTCTCACCGTGCTCGCCGACACCGCTACCTCTGTCGAGGAGCTCGATCGCATCGCTTTCGCGCAGCAGATTGTCGAGATGGAAGAGAATCTCAAGGAGGAGGAGCCGGGCGACGAGCTCGACCGCGCCATCTCCCGCCTCGACCACTACAAGACGATCCAGCAGCAGGTCACGTCTACCGCGATGCACTGATCGTTGGATCGACGGTCCGTCTCAAAGAACCCGGCCTCGCAAGAGGTCGGGTTTTTTGCTGTTCGTCGCCGCGACACCAGAAATAGAGGCCCTTGCGCTCCCTCCGCGTCATCACCGGGCCGACGCGAAGCGTCGAGACGCCCCAAGCCGGATACTTCCGGCTTGGGCTGCTAAAGGACGCAACTCGGGTAGCCGAGTTGCTATGGATCCAGCTTCGGAGGTCCAACATCCCTCGGCGATCAAGCTGGGTTGCCGGGTCAAGCCCGGCAACGACGTAGCGGGAATCATGCACTTCGCAATTGAGACGGACAGCCGTGGGGTGCGTTCGGCTATTCACGTTTTCCCTGGGCCGGCTTCTGGCTCAGGCGGACGTGGCGAACGGGGCGAACTGTGCGGCGACGGCGGTGTAGATGGCGCGCCGGAACGGCACCACCAGTGCGGCGACGCGGTCGAGGCGCTCCCAGCGCCAGGCATCGAACTCGGGTGGCTGGCCGTTGCGCGGCGACAGCGGATCGATGGCGCGCTCGTCGCCGGTGAAGCGCAGCGCGAACCATTTCTGGCGCTGGCCGCGGAACACGGAGAGGCGATGCGGCGGGCCGTCATAGGGCGGGAAGTCGTAGGCCATCCAGTCGGTCTCGCCGAGGATGTCGGCGTCGGTGACACCGGTCTCTTCCCACAGCTCGCGCTTCACGGCCTCGCGCGGATCCTCGTTCGGGTCGATGCCGCCCTGGGGCATCTGCCATTCGAGGCCGGGGTAGATCACCTCCGGGCCGTCGTCGCGGAACCGGTGCGCGATCAGCACCTCGCCGCGGGCGTTGAACAACGCCGCGCCGACATTCAGCCGATAAGGTTTTGCTTCCGTCATGTCCGTACGCGTCGTGCGGGTATCCTCGATCGGGTTCCCGCGCGCGGCGGTTATGACCTGTTGACGCATGACGGCGGCGATCCGATCGCCTAGATTGCGCCGCCCGGCCGCTGATGCAGCCTTCGAGGACCCGTTGAAACTGTTCGACGCCATACGAGCAAAGCGCTCCGACGCTGTCCAGCCCGTTTCCGCTCCGGGCGCAGCGGAGCTGCCGTCGTCGCATGGGGTCAGGTTCGACGCCGTTGCGTTAAGTCGCGACGGCCGGCGGGTGTTCGACGATCTCTCGCTCGACCTGACGCAGCGACGCATCGGCCTCGTCGGCGACAACGGCTCGGGCAAGAGCACGCTGCTGCGCCTTGCCAACGGCCTGCTGCGCGCCGATGCGGGCGATGTCGTGGCCAATGGCCGCCGCCTGCAAGGCCGCGCCCTCGCCGATGGCGTCGGCTTCGTGTTCCAGAATCCCGATCACCAGATCATTTTTCCGACCGTGGGCGAGGAGATCGCCTTCGGCCTCACCGAGCGCGGCGCCAGCGCCGCCGACGCGCGCCGCGCCGTCGATGATCTGCTGATGCAGCATGGCTGCGCCGGTTGGGCGGAGCGGGCCATCCATGAGCTGTCCGAAGGCCAGAAGCAGCTCGTCTGCATTCTCGCGGTGATCGCGCCTGCGCCGGCGATCCTGCTGCTCGATGAGCCGTTCTCCAGCCTCGACCTGCCGACCCGCCTGTCGCTGTCGGCGCGGCTCGCGCAGTTGCCGCAGCAGATCGTGATGGCGAGCCACGACCTCGACCTGCTGCAGAACTTCGACCGCGTGATCTGGCTCGATCGCGGCACCGTGCGCGCCGACAATGCGCCCGCCGAGGTGCTGCCGCTCTACCGCGCCCATGCCGCCGCGCGTGGCGCGGCGCTGCTGACGAGCGGCGCGGCATGATGGGCGGCTATCTCGCGCGCTCGACCTTTCTGCACCGCCTGCCGGCGGGAGTGAAACTGCTCGCGCTCGCCGCGATCAGCCTCGCGCTATTGCCGGTGCACGACTGGCGGCTGCTGGCGCTGTGCCTCGCGGCGCTCGTCGGGCTCTACGCGGCGCTCGGGCGCGAGGCGTTGCGGCGGCTCGGCCTGTTCCGGCCGCTGCTGCCGCTGCTCGTGATCGTCGGCGGCCTGCAGGGAGTGTTCAACCAGTGGCAGGACGGCGCCGTGGTGGTGCTGCGCCTCCTGGTCATGGTGCTCGCCGCCGACGTCGTCACCATGACCACCACCATGACGGCGCTGATGGACGCGGTCGAGCCGCTGTTCCGCGTGCTGCGGCCGTTCGGCGTCAATGCGCGCAAGATCGCGCTCGCGGTGGCGCTGGTGCTGCGCTTCATTCCCGTGCTGCTCGCCAACTGGCGCGCGCGCGAGGAAGCCTGGCGCGCCCGCTCGTCACGGCGGACGCCGCTGCGCATCGTCGTGCTGTTCCTCGCCGAGACGCTGCGTCTCGCCGATCATGTCGCTGAAGCCCTCGATGCGCGCGGCTATGGCCGGCCGCATCGTCCGTCCTGATGTCTGACTGGAAAAGGCGTTCGGCCTTCGTGAAGAGGCGGCGCGTTCCATACTTCTCTGTCGTGGCCGGGCTTGTCCCGGCCACCCCGCTTAGGGGCGCAGTGCCTTCCTTGCCGGGGTCGCCGGGAGACCTTAGTCCTAGCGATCCGTGGAAGTCGGATCGCGCTGCCCGGCGACGACAAGCATTTAGGTCTATAGTTGCTTTTCAAGTCAGACTCTGAGGAGGCTCGCATGGAGTCCCGTGCCATCGTCCGTATCGCCCTGCTCGCCGCGATGATCGCGGTGCTCGGGCTGCTGCCGACCTTCCAGCTGCCGCTTGCCGGCGGCGTGCCGATCACGGCGCAGACGCTCGGCGTGATGCTCGCCGGCATCGTGCTCGGCCCGCGCCATGGCGCGCTCGCGGTGCTGCTGCTGATCTTCGTGGTGGCGCTCGGCGCGCCGCTGCTCGCCGGTGGCCGCGGCGGCCTCGGGGTGTTCTTCGGC